>DATMOP010000091.1:0-158964 GCA_035568115.1 Candidatus Acidiferrum sp. | reverse complement strand
CGAACTGCACGCGTTGTTCCTGTACGTCCATCGTCTTCCAGGGCATGTTGACTTACACTCCCGCGCTGGCTGCGCTTGCGCGGGAGTGTAAAGGATGTCCCGAGACGTTTTGTAAAGGATGTCATGAGACTGAACACAAAGGCGGCGAGACCTGGAGCACCCGGCACCCAGAGTTCTTGCCTCAACGGTTAGGAACGTAAGGCGGAATTGCGATGGATTCCTCGTGGGAGATTGTGTGTTTCAAATTTTGCCGGGAATTCAATCGAAGTGGTGTACTAGCGTTAGGTGATTCTCGCAGGCGCAGAGTTCGTTAAATGGGGGCTGGCCCAGCCCCTCTCATATTTCCGAAAGGAATCAGTGCGGTGGCCGATCTCCTTCTCCAACGCAGCCAACTTTTTGATTCTTCTTTTTGCCCGGTAATTGTTCAGTAACTGCGGCGATCACTGATCCAAAGGCATCGCGTCCGAGTGCGGTCAATTCATAGTCCACATGCAGCAGCATTTTCTGGCTTTCCGTGGCACCGTCGGCGATCTGGACCATTGTTAAAGACGGGCTCTGGTCCGCGCCAGGGTTGCTTTCCTGTGGCAATTTCTTGAATTGTGTCTCAATCTCCTTCAGAGACATAATGCGATTTCCTAGCCTGAACTGGATAATCCCGTGCGATTCAAACTTTCGGAATCGTTCGAGCGCTGGCCCCGCCGGCATCGAGTACTCGTTCACGTGCAGTCCGCTCCCAAAGAAGCCCCATGGTCCGCAGCCAATCCTAAGCAGGTCCTGAACGTCGTCAGCGTTCAATTCCGTCACAACGCGTGTCAACTTGGAGCCGCCTGTTTGTTGCGCCTGAGCCTGTATCTCGATGGCGAGTCCGCCTGCTGAAACCTTTTGCGCGTGAGCAATCAAATCGGGAAGCTGCTGAGAGATTTCGTGCAGCGGGTCTCTGTAGATGAATAAGATGGCTGCTATCAAGATAGGCCACACTAGTGCCTTTATGAGCATGACACTCTGTTCGAAAACCTTTACCCAGCTTTTGTCTGCTTTGCCGTCGGCTTCGGGAATGACGATAACTCTTGGGTCTGGTGAACTTGCTTGCTGGGCGTGCGGGGGGTTACGTTCCGGTTGTGGTGAGGTGGTTTCCGTCATCGTGCCTCCAACGAGCCATGTAGCCTGCCCGAGACATGCGTTTTCCCTTGTCAAGTCTACCTTAGAGCTAGAAAGCTGCAAGGAGGCCTGACCTCGAGGCTGGGCGGAGATGAGCGCGGGGGACCAATTTGGCGAAGATGAGGTGGAGTCCGCTTTGCTCTCTGGATAAGGGAGGATTACCATTGTCCGCGTTGCCATGACGTCAAAGAACCTCAAGCTCGCTGGGAGCTTCGTGTTTGCAGTGATCGTGGGCCTGATGCTGTCCGTTGTTTTATGGCATGCGTGGGATTTGCTTGCCTTGCTGAGTTCGGCATTGGGACTGGCTTCTGGTTGGGCGGCTGGGATATTGCTTGCGCCATACCAAAGCGAGCAGGACAGATTTCGAGAGTACGTGAAGCTGGCGTCCGCATTCATTACTGGTTATGGAGTCAGCAAGTTGGATCGCCTATTCGAGCTTTGGACCGATCCGAGCCGCGGATCGCTCATCCTAACCCGAACCTTTGCGGTGCGCGTCTTGGTCTGCATCACAAGTTTCTTGCTGGCCGCCGTGACCACATATGTAAGTCGAAAATACATCAGCTTCGGTCCTAATGCCGAGCAACCTCCAAGGGAAAGATAATCCAAAACAGTAGGCGGCTCTTAGCGGGCTTCGCTCGGGACTTCGGCAAAACAGGGCAGGCCGCTTTAGCGCCGTTCTTCCACGGGGCTACTTGCGTCAGCGGTGCTTCTTCAAATTAAAAATTAAGAGCAACGTCAAAGGCAGCGGACAGGAGTGTCCGCTCCACACGAGCAGAAGCAGGTTCCTCACCGGGCTTGGGGCCCGGTTCGGAATGACAAAGAGTTGAGAGGGACTTTGGCGGGTGTTGTGGGATTGGGCTTCCACGTAGTGCGGACGGGAGGCGGCCCACTGGAAACACTCAGTTCGTGAGGTTTGACTCTGGTTGGCCGACAGGCACATAATGCACACCTGCCATCACAAAATACATGATGCACACCTGCCGCCGCTCCCGGCAGGTCAGATGCTAAAGGAGTGAAACGAAATGTGGAAAAAGCCGGAGCAGGATGGTGTTGTGGATGCGCGCCCCGAGTTTGCCCCGAAGGAGACACCTGACCTGGAGGCGCCTGACATGGAAGCACCTGGGGACGCGCTCCTTCAGTCGTTAGTAGACGGCCGGTTGAAGAGAGAGAATTTAGCGGCTGGTCCTCACTCTGGTCCTCAGTCTGGTCCTCAGAAGATTCTTGCCCAGGATCATAGTCAGCCATTGCCGGCGCCAACCATGGCGACTTACACAGAAGCGCTGAACGAGTTTGCCAGGAGCGCCACGGCGTTCATTGAACAGCTCCCGCTTCTTACCAGGGCTCGGGATGCGTATGAGCAGGCGATGAGGGCCAGCGCGGAACTGCGCAAGGTTTTGGACACCGGCGAGGAGAACCTTCAAACTCTTATGCGGCAATTGGAGCAAGCGGTCAACGTTCACGGGGGCAAGCCTGCCGCCGACAGGAAGAAACCGGAACCGGCAAAAGTCGAAGCGATCCGAGAGACCGACGAAAGCAGTGGTGATGTGAGAAAGTTTTCGTGAAAGTCTTTTCATGAGAGCCCAGAGCGCTTCGCGTCGGTGAGCGGTCGGTCGGGCGGTTCTTTGGCCCAAGAATATTTTCAGCCGAAATCCACAGGCTGCGGCGGGGGCTAAAGCCCGGTTCATTGTAGGCGCTTTACGCGGCCCATTCGGCTTCCCCCTCGGCTTCGCTCGGGGCTTCGGCGAAAACAGGGCAGGCCGCTGAAGCGCCTCTCCTCCACGGTGCTACTTGCGGCGGGCGCTTCCTCAAATCAAGAAGCAGTGGCGCTTCTTCAAATCAAGAATCAAATCAAGAATTAAGAGCAAAATCAAAGGGGGCGGACAGGAGTGTCCGCTTAGACAATTTTGTACTGAACCTATATCTCTACGGAATGAAAATATTAAATTACACAATGTACCGTATCGAACAATCACACTTTTTCTGAGATTGTAAGCGTCGTCTGAACAATGAAGGACAGTGTTATTCCTTCTATCTGCCGATTGATCTGCCGATCTAGCTGCCGATTGTCCTTGTTGGCAAGTTATGCCAATGCCGTTTTCAGCGTTCGCAACAGCGCCCTTCGGGAGGGTTCAATGAAACTTAATATACGAAATGCAGTATGGGCGTTTGCTCTGGCAATCGCCGTGACCGTGTTGGTCATGCCCAACTTCGCCGTTGCCCAGCAGAACAGTGCCACGCAAGGCATTGCCGAGGAACACCAGGCGACTACTCACCCACAGTCGATCGCCACGTCGGGGATTCTGCTGTTTAACGGCATAGGAACTTCGGGTGATGTGCAGGCGCTGGAGTATGTGATTACGAACAACATGCACATGGATTACGATACGGTCAACTCCGCGGGGCTCGATGGGATGACAGTGGCTCAGTTGGCCGCTTACAAGCTGCTGATCATTCCGGGCGGAGATTCCATCACCATC
Organism: Candidatus Acidiferrum sp.; assembly: GCA_035568115.1. GTDB lineage: Bacteria > Acidobacteriota > Terriglobia > Terriglobales > Acidobacteriaceae > Sulfotelmatobacter. The sequence goes on along the minus strand of DATMOP010000091.1, from coordinate 155,329 downwards.
GGAAAGAACATTTCCACGAACACAACGGCACACATCAAGACTGCCGTGAGAACGAATGGGCTCCATTATCTGGGAGTGTGTGCGGGCGCTTTCTTAGCGTCGTATGCCGGTGGCACTACGTACAACGACATCGATCTCTTAAATGGCATTTGGTTCGATATGTATCCTGAGACAGCAGAACCCGCCGCGGAACTACTTAGCAGGCCGCAGGGCCAGCTTTCGATCGATGTCTATTGGGAAGACGGTCCGAGTATGGCAACACAAGGTGGCTCGTGGGGAACGATTGTTGCCAAGTATCCGAACTACGGTCAGCCGGCAGCAATTATTCAGGGATTCGCTGGAAACGGTTGGACGTTGCTGCAAGGAGTCCATCCGGAAGCGCCTCAAAGCTGGCGGAACTGCTGCGTGTTCACGACTTCGTTGGCGGACGACCTCGCCTATTCCGCGACGCTGATTAGCGCCGCTTTGAACGGAACAGTACTGCCACACTATTAAGGAGAAGACGAAGACAAAAGGCAAAAGGGAGCGGACAGGAGTGTCCGCTCCCCACGTGCAGAAGCAGGTTCCCGTCGGCAAGCTCAGGGCAGACTCTCACCGGGCTTGACGCCCGGTTCGGAATGACAAGAAGAAGTTTGGCTTCGGGATATATTTGTCCGGAAAATGGTTTACGGCGTACTCTTGGGCTATGAAATGGATTCAATCACTTCTCATTGCTGTCATGCTGTGTGCGCTGCCGGCTGCGGGGCAGGAGTGGGCGCGCGCCGTTCTGGAAAAATCTCCGCGGCATGCGGAGTGGGTGCAGCTTAAGCATGGCGATCGGACGGTGTGGGCTTTTGTCGTTTATCCGGAGGTCAAGAATAAGGCGGCTGCGGTTGTGGTCATCCATGAGATTACTGGGCTGACCGATTGGGCGCGGAGCGTGGCTGACCAGCTGGCGGCGAACGGATATATCGCCATTGCGCCTGACCTGCTTTCGGGGATGGGACCTAAGGGAGGGAAGACCGGCGACTTTCCTGATGTTGATGCGGCGCGGGAAGCTGTCTCCAAGCTGGACCCTGACCAGGTGACTGCGGACTTGAATGCCGCGGCCGATTATGTGAAGAAGCTTCCGGCGGCGAATGGAAAGCTGGCGGTGGCCGGTTTCTGTTGGGGAGGTGGTGAGTCTTTTCGCTTCGCCACCAACCACAGAAACAAAGACTTGAGTGCGGCGTTTGTGTTTTATGGACCTCCGCCGAAGGATGTCAGCGGCATCAGCGTGCCGGTTTACGGATTCTACGCGGGCAATGACGAACGCATCGACGCCACCATTCCCGATACTCGGGAAGCGATGAAGAAGGCTGGGAAGAAGTACGATCCGGTGACTTACGAGGGCGCGGGCCATGGATTCATGCGAGCGGGCGAGGATCCGGGGAATACGGTTGAGGCGAATAAGAAAGCCCGCAGCGAAGCTTGGCAGCGCTGGCTGGCGGTGTTGAAGGGAATGTAGTCGAGGAAAGGTGTCAGGCGCCACTCAAAGGTTTTAGGCTCACTGAGGCGTCGCTCTTCCGCGGTGGTGAGGGGCGGTGGCGGAAGTGCCTTCAATTCAATGCAAAGGTGCGTACAAGGTGGTGTAATAGGTCAGGTGGTAGCGCGCGTTCCGTTTTCGTAACAAGTTGTAAGTCCTCATCAAGACCACAGGCTGCTGTGCTAGCCTGTGCTCCTCCGGAAGCGTAAGTATCTATCTTCAATCGTAATTTGTCGAGAGTCAGGCAATCGACACTTCGTCTTGAATCTGCCACTGAGTCTTAGACGATCCTGGTACTGGAACGGCATGTGCCATTCGTCGCAGACAAGGCCGCGCTGAAGAAACATCAGTGTGAGCCAATCAAAGAAAAGAGGGGTAACAATGAAAACGCATCGGTGCTACAGTGTCGCTCTCACCATCGTAGTGCTGGCAGGCACAGCTTTCGCGCAAGCGCCGCCGGCCACGCTCAATGCAGTGTATCCTCCAACCGTCTCAACCCAGCCGAACTATACCGATTTCAACTCCTATGTGATTCCGAACCCGACGGTGAATGGGGTTACGGTTGGATTGCCATGGAGTGCTGTGGACAAGAGTACGAAGACTGGAAGTACTTCGAACTATGACTTCACAACGTGGGATACCAACAACCTTGCGCAGTTTGAAAATACCAACAAGGTCGTTAACCTGATCGTCCTGCCGGTGCTCGAAAGCAACGTGAATAGCTACACGCCGTCTTACGTATTTTCGCAGGAATGGGCGAATGGAACAGTTCCGTGGGAGTCTGCGCTCCCCGGATGGACAGCCACAACGAAGTACTTGCCCGACACGTATATTCTTGTGAGTGGACACTACCAACAGGAAATTAACACGGTCACACCCACGTCGGGGTTCGACGGGCATTGTGTCAGCGGAAGCTCGCAACCTACTTTTTCGACGACCGGTGGGACGGTGACAGATGGAACTGCACCGACACAGTGCGCCTGGCAGGACATAGGTACCCATGGACCCCTGCAAGCAATGGCGGCTTGCCCGAGTTATGCCGGGGCAATTAGTTGGGTTGCAAGCAACGGTTTCCCCAACGGGAAGATCGTGGTTCCAACCAACGCCGTGGGCGGCCAGCCCTACAACCTGCATTTCTACCAGCAGAATTCCGGATCGAGCTGCACTAGCGCCGCCACCGAACCAACCTGGCCAACCAACGGAGGAACTGTCACCGACAACACGTGCACATGGCTGGACAATCAAGGTGCGACACCGTGGACTGCCAGCACGGGCTACGCGGTCGGAAAGGTGATTGTCCCGGAGTCGTCGGCTTACAACCTGCACTTCTACAAGCAGAGCGCCGCGTCGAGTTGCACCAGCTCCGCCACCGCACCGACCACATGGAACATCACCGGTGACTCCTTTACAGACAACAACTGCACCTGGCTTGACACCGGGTCGGTGATTCCAGCGAATACAGGCATGCCTGTTTCCTACAATCTTCCGTTCCTGACCGCGTACCAAAAATTTGCTGCAGCCGTCTACGACCACTACGCTAATCATGCTCCGACAGGTTTGAAAGTCGGCTACATTCGTTTTGGCATGAGCGATGGAGGAGAAGCCAGCCCGCTGTGCAACTCGGCCGGCACGCAATCGTCCGGTTGGCCCAAGTACTCCAAGTACACGTATTTGGCGTACGTCTCTGACATGACGACTTACTTCGGTGGGCTGATAACAACAGTGCCGCAGGTGGCCGACATGCATGCGGTGGGCTCGACACCGGATTACGACTATGCGGATCAGGAGGCTCTGTATGCCAACAACAACAGCATTGGACTAGACACAAACGGACTCTCAGTCAACGACGTCACCCAGATTCAAAACGGTAATTGCACGACGAAAGGCTCCACTCTTGGGGACTGGTGCAAGAACTTCAACACTTATTGCGGGAAGGCGATGCCCAGTGGAAAATATCCCATCTGCTCCCTGCAAACCTTAACAGCTTCAACTCCAGGCACCGATACCAGCGGCAATACTGGTTCGCTGTCGGTAGACGGGACTTTTCCGGGGCTGATTCCGACTGCCCAGGCGCACGGCGCAACCAATCTGGAGATATACACGATTGACACGCTGCTTGCGGTGAGCCCGAACTACTGTACTGATACCGGGGGGCACTGTGGGACTCCTGACTACTCCGGATACCAAGGACCCTACGAAGCAGCTTTTGAAACCTTCCTGGGTGAGACGCCTGGAGTTTACAGTCCGACGCCAGGAACTACGCTACCCACAGGAACGGTTACGTTTTCGTGGGATCCGAAACCCGGCGCCTATCCATGCACCCTGGCGTCGGTCAGTTACGCGTTGCGAGCTGGGCAGGCAGTGGGCGGGACATCGTATTTTTCGGTGACTGGTCTCTCGGGATCGACCTTGTCTTACGCTCATACGATCTCGGCGACGTCCGGGTCAACCGTCTACGTCAGATGGGGGTACACGATTGCGTCAACCTGCGGCGGTGGTGGGACAACCGGGCACGTGGATTACACCTACACAGCTCCTTAAAGTGTGGATGAGGCGAGTGGCCCGACATAATTTCGTTGATGCTCCAGAGGGTCCCCGCTCAAGCTTCGCTTGGGCGGGGTTTTTGATGCTCATTCGTCACAGACAACGGACAGGAGTTTCCACTCCACACAAGCGGTGGCGCTCCTGATCGGAATCTCAAGCGCGTCCAGCGACCTAATTACCAAAGTCTTGAACGGGGCAGTGGTGGTCTTGAACTAACAGCAGGGATGACAGAGTTTTGTGTCCCGGTTACAGAGTTTGTTGCGCACTTCTTCGCGAGTCGTGCTTGTCATTCACTTGTCACTAAGAAGCGGCAGAACTTTTTACATCGATGTGACAAAGGCGCCGTCACCTTCCTCATAAGTCAGGAATCGAATCCACACGGGGAGCGCTCAGGCGCCGTCCTCCGCAGTAAAATTCGCAAAGCTTATTGAGGAGAAACACCGATGAAGATAGTGCGTTCGTTCGTGCTGCCGAGCCTGCTGGCGTTTAGCATGGTGTCGGCGGCCATACCTGCAAATGCTGCCGCGGGCAGCCTTGATCCTACATTTGGCAAGGGAGGCGTTGCGGAAGCCAAGGTCGGCTTTCCCGTGGCTGCGGCCCTACAACCAGATGGCAAGATTGTTGTATTAACCCTCAACGATGTCGTCGCGCGATTTCTTTCGAACGGCAATCTTGATACTAGTTTCGGCAATGGTGGAAGCGTGACACTCAGCTTTGCCACTTCCCCGGTGGCGATGGCGCTCCAGGCGGATGGCAAGATCGTTCTGGCGGGGCGCATCAACAACAACACCGAGAACGTATTCGCTGTGGCCCGGCTTAACGCGAATGGCAGCGTTGACACGGGTTTCGGAACCGGTGGCACGGTCACCACGGACATGGGCTTTCCGGGCACCACTGAAGCGGTTGTGATCCAGCCGGATGGGAAGATTCTGCTGGGCGGCACAGTGCTTGGCACCGATGAGACGCTGCCGAATGAGGTCGCGCTGGTTCGCTACAACACTGATGGCAGCCTGGACTCGACCTTCGGCAATTCAGGTGGATTCGCGAATGGCCCTGGAGAAGTAGAAGTGGTTTCGGTCCAGGGAGTGACCACGGTCGCCATTCTGTCGGATGGAGATATCCTAGTACTGAACTTCGCCGCCGGCGGCGGCGCGATTGCTCAATTCAGCCCCACCGGCAGCCTGCGGTCGACGGTCACTAGTGGGACGATCGTTGCTGCGTCCAAGGGGGAGAATCCCGTCTTCCAGGGGGACGGCTCGTTTATTGTTTCCAACGGCATACTCGTGGGTACGGCGCGCAACAAGGATCTCGATACTCAAGTGGCGCGCTTTACCGCTACCGGACAGCTCGACCCGACGTTTAAGACTACGGTGTTCGATCTCATCGGGGAAGGTGGGAGCTCGAACAGCGACTTTTTGAATGCGGTTGCTCTTCAAGCCGACGGGAAAGTCGTGCTGGCGGGCTCGCACTCTCACGCATTCGCCAACGCAAGTAACGCTTTGGTGAGGCTTAACTCCAATGGCAGTTTCGATACTTCTTTCGGGACCAACGGGATCGTCACCAACAAATTTCCGGCGGGCACGAACGGACTGGATCTGGTGCTGATTCAGACCGATGGCAAGATTCTCGCCCTGGGAACCGCAGGCAGCAATTTCACCAACCTGGTGCTGGAGCGTTATCTGGCGCAATAGCGACTGGCAAGGCCAAGGCGTGGATCGCTGTTCGGAGGTGGCGGTCCACGTCTGGGATTTCTGTGCGCAACTGCCAGAATGTCCCCTCTACGCTTGGCAGGTGCGGACCCTTCGACTTTGCCAGGGCAGGCGGTCGGCGCTACGACTTATCCTGTTAGTTCTTTTTCTGCGCCGCGGAATAGGGCTGCCAGGGCTCGAATTACTGCGCGGGCTAGAAGGATTATTACCGCTACCAGGGCTAGCGCGATGGTGGCGGCGGCGTAGGGGTGGCGCGTAGCTAGCCAGGTTAGGGCGATGGCCAGGGCGTCCTCGGCCAAGCTTAGGGAGATGTTGGAGAAGGGTTCGGGCGATGGAGTGACGGCGGCGCGGAGGGCGGTTTTGCCTCCGTGGGCGGCGAGGGCTATGGCGCCTCCGAGGGCGGCTGCGAGAAGTTGCTGGGCGGGGGTTAGTTGGCGGGTGGCTCCGTAGGCTAGCAGTGCGGCGGCGGGGACGCGGACGAAGGTGTGGAGAGCGCTCCAGATGAGGTCGAAAGCGGGGATTTTGTCGGCGAAGAATTCGATGGCAAACAGGAGTGTGCTGGCGGCGATTATGGGCCAGGTTTCCAGGAGATGCAGCGAAGGCGGGAGGGGGACGTGACCGAGGCGAGCTAGAAGACCGAGGGCTGCAACCGTCGCGTAGACGTTGAGGCCGGCAGCGAAGGCGATGGCGGCCAGGAGGGCGAAGAGTTCGGGGAGCGGGATTTGGAGGAAGTTGAGCATGGAGCGCCGCTCGGAAATATTTCCGAATGAAGGGCGAAGGTTTCCCCTAAAGCCCTGATTGATTGTAGACGCTTTACGCGGCCCATTCGACTTCTCCCTCGGCTTCGCTCGGGGCTTCGGCAAAACGGGGCAGGCCGCTTGAAGCGCCGCTGTTCCACGGTAGTGTTGGCAGTTGTAGAAGCTTCTTCCAATTCCAGGCAAGGGAGAGTGGAGGTCCAAAGGCAAGAGCAAAAGCGAGGCCAAATGCAGCGGACAAGAAGTTCCTCCGCATGGGCAAAAGCAAAAAGGGCCGCTATCGCGACCCTTGAAAATGCTGCTACGGCTGTGGTTAGAGGGTGGATTCGATTTCGAAGCCCCAGGCTTCTAGAAGGGGCTCGGGGATGTACTTTGAGTTCTTGTTGCGGCGGGCCCACTCGCGCAGGCGGGTGGAGCGCAGATACTGGTCGGGGGAGAGCTTGTATTCGCGCACGACCTGTTCAAATTCGGTGATGGTGGGGACAATGGGACCGATCGGCTCGGGCTTGCCCCAGTTGGGATTTCCGCGACGCTTCGCCATGAAACTTGCCTTTCGTACAAAAGGGGAATGAACTCAATTAGTTGCGCTATCTATGTGATTCTCCGGAGAGTATAGGGATGCAGGGAAAAACGCGGCTTGCGCTTTGCCGGGTAATCCCAGCGATCCAAGACTCAATCGGAGACACAGTAGCTTATGGCACTTTGGGGAGAAAGTCAATGAGAATCGGCGTTGCTGCGCTTGAGCTAATCGCTTCTAAGTTATTGCATTACAGGGAGTTAATCTGTTCCTTCGCACGCAGGTGAGGGTGGGGTGCTGATTTTAATACCGGCCGCCAAAAATCTATCCAAAATCTATCCAAAACCTATTCGGGGCGTCCGTCCGACTAACGTTACAGTCGTAACCTAGCTGGCCAGTACCTTATTGATGACGGCTTTGGGCGGGATTAGAGTCAGGGTGAGGCCGTGTTTCGTTCCCGCAGCAAGATCTGGAGGAGAAGCACTACCGGCTTGGCCTTGGGCTGAGGGAATACGCCTGGGCTGGAAGGATCTTAAAACGGCGCCATGAATCTGAAGTCGCTGCTGCTTTGTGCGGACGAAAAGATCGTGCGGGTGCTGCGCCGGACGCTGGGCGATCTGGAGATCGAGGTCGAGCTGTGTGCGAGTCCGGAGACGGCTTTGCGGAAGCTGACGCGGGAGCGGTTCGAGGCCATCATTGTGGATTGCGCCGGCCCGGGCGCGGCAGATGTTCTGCGCTTTGCGCGGACATCACCCTGTAACAAGCGTACGGTCGCGGTGGCGATTCTAGCGCCGGATAGCGGCATGCGTTCTGCGTTCGAGATCGGGGCCAACTTCGTCCTGTATAAGCCAGTCTCGGTGGAGCGGGCGAAGTCAAGTTTTCGTGCGGCAAGAGCGCTGATGAAGAAAGAGCGGCGGAGGAACTCGCGGGTTGAGGTTCGCTTTCCCGTGGAGATGTCGAGCCGGGAGTCGGGCGCCCGGTTCAAGGTTAACACCACTGATATAGGCGAAGGCGGCTTGGCGATCAGCCTGCCCAAGCGCAGTAAGCCCCACGGTCGTTGGGCGCTGTCGTTCACGCTGCCGGGTTCTTCGTCAGTGTTGGAAGTTGATGCGGAGTTCGCTTGGGAAGGAACCGGGACACAAGTAGGGCTGCGTTTCCAGGATCAGACGCCGGAGTTTGGGCGTCAGTTGCGGGAGTGGCTGGGGAGGAATTCTCCGGACGCGGAAAGGGACGACCCGCCAGCCCGCTGCCAGCTTACCGACTTGAGCCTGGGCGGTTGCTACCTTGATATCGCTTCGCCGTTTCCGGTCTCGACGCGGGTAACGCTGTCGATGCGGGCCGCTGGAGTCGAACTCAGGGCAGAAGGCATTGTGCGCGTCATGCACCCGGATAAGGGCATGGGCGTGGAGTTCAGCCAGAGGACTGCGGAACACCGCGCGCTGCTGGAGAAGTTCCTGAACCTGCTGACGGAGCATCGCGACGTGCTGCCAGAGCTGATGGTCGAGCCAGAAGGGCTGGAAACTGAGTCGGCGAATACTTCGTCAGAACGCGCAATTGGTGAACTAGAGGACGCGCTGCTGGGACTCTTTCGAAATCAGGCTGCCCTTCCAACCGATTCGTTTCTGGCAGAGTTGCGCAAGCAACGTGGGATGGCGGCGGCCTCAGGGGCATCAGCCTGATCACGCACACCTTTGAAAATGTTTCCTCGTTCGCGAACTTACTGACGGAGAGGAGTTCCTTCGGCAGGGCCGCCCTGTACTAATTCAGTCTTGATGGTTGACTTCTGATTGGCCACTAGTTCGATATCGGTTTCAAAAGGCTGGTAACCGGGCAGGCTGATTTTGATCTTGCGTTTGCCTGGCTCAACCAACAACGCCTTGCCGATGCCGGTGAATTCGGCGATGTGACCGATAAAGACTCCATCCACAAAGACGGCGGCACGATTTGGTTTTACATCCAACTTAACTTCCGCGGTGACTCGCGGCAGTTGAACTCTTGTGTCTTTTTCCATTTTCACGGCGATGGCCTGTTTTTCTCCCGCGCGCACCGAGACTTTTTGGAAGAAATCCAGATATCCGCCCTGGCGCACTGTGACGTAGTGTTCGCCGGGAAGAAGCAGGAGCTTTTTCGATCCCTTGAGCTCTCCGAGGTAGCCGATATATTGTCCATCGATCCAGACGCCGGAGGTGTTTTCGACTTTCGAGGCTCCAACGAGTTCGATTTCGCCCAGAACGTCATTCCCAGCGTGCAGGGAAGCGATGAATACTGGACAGCTTGAGAGAACGAGCAGGCAGAGCACGGCACGAATAGTACGGATCAGAGTCATAGGAAACCTCCTCGGTTCCGTGTGAGATGACAAGCGGGCAGAAAAGGTAGCTGGGAATGGTGGCCGACTGGGCGTGTAGGAGCAACCGAGTCATTTGTGGGCCATCGACAATCTCCGCTTGAAAAAGTCGACCGCGTGCTGGCGGGTAGGAATCTGGTCAATCAGCAATTTTGGATGCAAACCAAAACGGTGCGCAGCACCGGACAGCAGGCTCTTCTGCAGGCTGTTCGGGCGGAGTGTGACAGAAGTGGGAAGGCCTGCGCGCGGGGGCGCGATTTGAGGTGTGACGGGCCGCGGCGAAGCCAGCGTCAGCACTTGATCGAGATTCGGAGCCCTGGCAATCCGTTGGCTGGGCAGCATGGCGCCGGAAGGGATTTCCAGCCAGTCCCTCAAGGTAGCGAGTATCGATGTGTGGTCGTAGGGTGTGGGGGTGTTCGAACGGAATACCGTTCCGGCTTGAATATATGGGGAAACCACGACTGTGGGTACACGAACGCCAAAACGGTCGAACTTGAAGCCGTTCTCGCCGGTGACGGAATCTGGAGTGGCTGCCCCGCCCGGAGGCAGCACGTGATCGTAGCAGCCGCCGTGCTCGTCGTAAGTAATGATGAGCAAGATATTATTCCATCCCGGAGATTCGCTGATGGCTTTCCAAATCTTATAGAGAAAATGTTCGCCTGCAGCCACGTCGTGGGGCGGATGCTGGTCGTTGGGCTCAAAGAGGAAGCTGGGCTCGACGAAGGAATATTCGGGGAGTGAATTGTGGGCGCAGTCCTCTTCGAATTCGCCAAAGCCTTTGAAATGGTCCTCGAGGAGAGGATCCCACAGCTTGGGGAAGAAAGTGCGGGTGAGGGATGGCGTGAGAATGGTGTCGCTATATACCTTCCATCCGACGCCTCTGGAATGCAGAACATTGAATATCGACGGCACATCAAAATCGAATGGATCTGGATACTGGCCGTTGTTCACGTTGCCATTCGAGGTGCCGGCATGCACGAACGCTCGATTGGGTAGAGTCTGCGTCGGCACGGAACAGAACCAGGCATCGGAGATGGCGTAATTCTGCGCCAATGCGGAGAGCACGGGAACCTGTGCCGGCGTATATGTTTCCATGATTAGGTCGGGATTTGAAGGGATTGGATCGATGTTCTCGTAGTCGACGATGAAACCCTGCATGGGCCATTTCGGATTGGGGCCAGGGCCCTCGGGGCCATACATCTGGAAGGTGACGTGGTCGAAGGTTTCCTCCGGGTCGGGGTCGGGAATCTGGTAACTGGTTGTGCCCTGAGCGACCGGAACTTTTATTGGCGGCTGGCCGGTGAAATAAGGGGCGTTGGAGGGATTCCAGAGATTTAGGTTCAGGCCGTCGTAAGCCGCGGGACTGCCTGCGGGCAGATATAGGCTGGGCTGCGGATTGGGAGTTGAGTAGAGCCAGCCGCAGAGATTGTCTAAGGAGCGGTTTTCGAACATCACCACAATGACGTTCTGTATTTTTGGCAGGATTTTCGACATGGATTCCCTCCGCGCGGAACATTGTGCACGAGTTTTCGGGTGACGGCCCGAAAGATTTGATTACGTTCCGAAAAGAGGAACGTCGCAGGTTTGGGGAGAGCTTACGATAACCGGGCAGGCGAAGACTTCGCGGAAGTGCGAGCATTGTTTACAATAGGAGATTCGTCCGCCGCCGCGGGGGTTCCCTGCGGCGGGGAAGGCATTTTGGAACAGTTAAACCACAAACCTAGCGCGTCCCCCAGCGTGTCGGCTGGCGTGTCTCCTACCGTCTACTGGCGGGTGGAAGGCAGTCTGCTGGACCTGACGGTGGTGCAGCCGGTGGCGTTCTTTACCTGGAACGCGCAGACCTTCTCCGAGCGGTTCAGGCGGCGGGGATTGATCTTTCTGATGGCGCTGTTGCGTCCGTTTCTTTACTCGACTAACCGGAAGTTTGCGACGCGGGTGGTACACACGACGTTGCGAGGAGTGACCCGCGACCGGCTGGATCTACTGGGTGAAGAGTATTTCCAATACAAACTAAAGCCTGAACTGAAGACGCACGGGGCCGAGCGAGTGCGGGAATTAGTGTGCGCGGGGGCGGATGTGGTGTTGGTGAGCCAGGGACTGGAGCACGTAATGAAGCCGCTGGCATTGCATCTTGGAGTGAAGCGGGTGGTGGCGAACCGGTTGGAGTTCCGCGATGGCGTGGCGACGGGGAGGCTGCTGGGGCCGGTGATCCGGCCGCGAGGAGCGTTTGCGAGGATACGGGAGCAGAGTCCGGATGGGAGGCGGGCTCCGAAGACTCTGGCGCGTCAGCTGGATATTACGCTGGAGGAATTGCGCGCGGCGGTGATTGGATCGGGGCGGGAGTCCGCGGCGCAGGAGCGTCCCATCGTGCATTTTGAGGGGCAGCAACAGGCGGCGGGATTTTCGGTGCGGCGGGCGCTGGCAGGCAGGCACGTAATGCTGATCGGGGTGACCGGATTCATCGGCAAGGTCTGGTTGGCGAATACTTTGATGGAGTTACCGAAGATCGGGCGGATTTATCTGCTGATCCGGCGGCAGAAATCGAATCCGGCGCAGCGGCGTTTTGAAAAGATTGTCGAGGAATCGCCGGTATTCGATCCGCTGTTTGAGAAGTATGGGTCGGGCTTTGGGGAGTATCTGCGGGAGAAAGTGGAAGTGGTTGAGGGAGATGTAACGCAGCCGGGTTTGGGACTGAATGTGGAGACGGCGCGACGGCTGCAAAGAAATCTTGATCTGATTGTGAACAGTTCGGGATTGACGGATTTCAATCCGGATTTGCGGGATGCCCTGGCTACCAATACGGATGCCGCAATGCATATCCTGGATTTTGTTCGCGGAACCGACCACGCGGGACTGCTGCATCTTTCCACATGTTATGTCGCGGGGGAGAGGGACGGGCGGGTTACGGAGAAGATCATCCCAAATTATACACCGCATCGCGTTCCGAACTTTGATGCAGAGCAGGAGTTGCGGTCGCTTTACGAACTGATTGACAGGGCTGAAGCGCAGGCTGAGGGCGCCGAAGTGACCGCCGGGCTGAAGACGCAATCGTTGGCGAAGGAACATGCTGCGAAAGGATTGCAGGGCGCGGCACTGGAGAATCAGATCCGCAAGAACCGGATCCGATGGTTGAAGACATATCTGACGGAAGAGGGGACGCGGCGGGCGAAGGAGTTGGGCTGGCCGAATACCTACACGCTGACCAAGAGCCTGGCGGAATCGCTGATCGTGAAGTATGGAGCGGGGCTGCCGATTGCGGTGGTGCGTCCGGCGATTGTGGAGACGTCGGTGGGGAAGCCATTTCTGGGCTGGAATGAGGGGATTAATACATCGGCGTCACTGTCTTATTTGTTAGGGACGTATTTCCGGCAGTTGCCGACGAATGAAAGCAAACGGCTGGACATTATTCCGGTGGACGCGGTATGCGACGGCATGACGCTGATTGCGGCGGCGATTGTGGAGCGGCGTCACGACCAGCTTTACCAGTTGGCGACGTCGGTGACGAATCCGTGCGACATGGGGCGGTCGATTGAGTTGACGTCGCTGGGGCACCGCAAGCATTACCGGGCGCAGGAGGGGCTGGAATCGTGGCTGCGGCTGCGGTTCGATGCAATTCCGGTATCGAAGACACGATACCAGCGGATGTCGGCGCCGGCGCAAAAGGCGATTGTGAAGTCGATACAGCGGATCATGTCGCCGCTGCCGCTGAAGAAGACGCCGCTGGTGAAGACGGAGAGAAGCCTGGAACGGGTGGAGAAGCTGATCGAGTTGTTTGAGCCCTTCATCCTGTTTAACGATCACGACTTCGCCGCGGACAATGTGGAGAAGTTGTCAGACGCGCTGGTAGAGGACGAACGTGATGAGTTTGGATACAAGGCGCGGATGCTCGACTGGTGGGATTACTGGATCAATGTACATATACCGGCGTTGCGGCGTTGGACTTATCCATTGATTGAAGGACGGCCGCTGGAGGCCCGTCCGGCGCGGAGTTTGCAGAATGGGGAGACGGTGAAGACTGGGACGAATGGCGGAGCATGGTGAGGATGCTTCCTCAGGGGTTGGCATTTATCGCGGCGCTTAAAGCGCTGCGCCATCCAAAAGCCCGCAGTAGCGGCTGAGTGTTGACCGCCGAGGGCAGCGCGAAAGAAATGGGAATTGGTGAATGGCGATATTTCTGACGGGATCGACGGGATACATCGGGGCGCATGTGGCGGCGAATTTGCTGCGGGACCATGGCGTGGCGCTGAACGTGCTGGTGCGGGCGCGGGATGTGAGTGAGGCGGAACGGCGGCTTTGGCAGGCGCTGCAATTGCATCTGGAGTTCCCGCAGTTTTATGAATATTTGCAGACGCGGGTGCGCGTGTTTCGGGGAGACCTGACGGAGCCCGGTTTTGGACTGGAGCGTGATGAATACGATCGGCTGGTTCACACAACGGATTCGGTGATTCACTGTGCGGCATCTCTGAACCGGAAGTCGGAGAAGAGCTGTCTTAATGTGAATCTGCGGGGCACTTTGGAAGTGCTCACGCTCGCGCGGCACGCCGAGCACTATCACGGGTTGAGGCGGTTCAGCCAGGTGAGCACGGTGGCGGTGGCGGGGAAGCGGCAGAACGAAGTGGTGAGCGAGGACCGGTCGATCGATTGGGAGCGGTCGGATTACGATCCGTATGCGCGGACAAAGAAATTCTGTGAGCACATGATGCGGGTGCTGCTACCGGAGACGCCAAAAACAGTTTTCCGTCCGAGCATAGTGCTCGGCGACAGCCGGTATGCGGAGACCACGCAATTCGACATGGTGAAGGCGTTTGTGTTTCTGGCGGGGCTTCCGGTGCTGCCTTTTCGTCCGACGGACAAGATTGACATCGTGAATGTGGATTTTGTGGCGGAAGCGATTTCGACGCTGCATCAGAAGGAGCGTCCCGAGCACGATACTTATCATCTTTCGTCGGGAATAGGATCGCAGACGTTCCGGGAGATCACGCGGGCGCTGGCGGCGGCACAGAACAAGCGGGCGCCGGTGTTTGTGCCAGTGGCGGAGCGTCCCTTTGCAGGGTCAGTAAATTTTCTTGCAAATCGGAAGAGCGCGATTGGAAAAGGCGCGTCGCTGATGAAGGTGTTCATGCCGTATCTGGTTTGGAATACGGTGTTCGATAACACGCGGGTGACGAAGGAATTGGGGAAGAAGCCGGTGGCGTTCTCGGAATATTGCTATCCACTGTTGAAGTTCAGCCGGGAGAATGATTTCTCGTACAAGTACCAGCCCTGGCCAGTGGCGGCGGGAGGGCACGCGGCATGATGGACTTTATTCTGGAAGCGTGGGTGAGCAGCTCGATCGAGCGCGCCAAAGCTGGGTGGATGCTGGGCGAAGGCAAACGCTGGCGGCCGGGCGAGAAGTTGAAGCTGTTGTTTGCAGGCTACAACGGAACGAGGAATATGGGATCGGATGTGCGCGTGGAAGAGATGCTGCGGCAGATCCGGCACATTCTGGGCGCGGGGCGGGTCGAGTTCAGCGTGATGAGCCAGAATTTCGACTACTCGCGGGGATATTTCGAGGGCACGAAGCAGGTGCATCTGCCGGATATATTCCCGCCATTTCTGGCGAATGAAGTTCCGAAGCATGATGGAGTGGTGGCCTGCGAAGGGTCGATGTTTAAGAGCAAGTTCGCCAACGCGCTGACCACGATGATGATTGGGTCGCTGGGAATTGCGGCAGTGCAGAACAAGCTTTCGGTGGGATACGGAGCGGAAGCCGGGCACATGGATCCGCTGGTGGCGAAGATGTGCGGACGCTATTGCAAGAATTCATTTGTGATCACGCGGAATGAAGAGTCGCGGACGGTGTTGCGCGAGTTGGGGGTGCCGACGGAGTTGGGGACCGATACCGCATGGACGTTTGAACCGCAGCCGCCGGAGTACGGGCAGAGCGTGCTGCGAAAAGTTGGATGGGACGGGCGGATGCCGGTGCTGGTGGTGTGTCCGATTAATCCGTTTGAATGGCCGGTGAAGGCTTCCGTGGCGAAGTATGCGGCGCATAGTTTGACTGGCGCATATAAAGACAGCCACTACCGCACGGTTTACTTTCACAACTCGGGGCCGGCGGCGGAGCAGGCTTATCACAGATATTGGAATGCAATTGCGAATGCAGTGGATGCGTTCCGGAAGAAAAAGAATGTGTTTGTGATTCTGGCTGCGACGGAGCGGCTGGATGCGCGTCCCGCGAATCGGATCGCGGAGAAGCTGGGCGGCGTGCCAGTTCTGACCTCGGACGAATACAACATCTACGAGTTGGTGAGCGTGCTGCGGGCGTGTCACATGATGGCGTCGTCTCGCTACCACGGGATTGTGACTTCGATGCCAGGGCTGGTGCCGTCGGCGGGAATCACCATGGATGAGCGCATCCGAAATTTGATGCGGGAACGCGGACATGGAGACTTGCTGATGACTGTAGACGATCCGGAGCTTGAAGGGAAACTGCTGGCGGCTTTAGAGAGGCTGAGTTGTGAAGGGCAGGCAATTGCTGACGGAATTGCCCGGACGGTGGTGAGGAATTTGAAGGTGATGGCGCGCATGGGTGTTTATTTTGAAGAGGAAGTGCAGAGAAGGTATCCGGAGTTTGAGACGCGGCGGGGCGAGTGGGGTTGGGAGGATTACTTGCCGCCCATGAGCGAGGGGCTGCGGGAGTTGGTCGCGGCTTACAACTAATCAGTTCCGCGGCTTAAAAGGTTTAACCGCAAAGGGCGCTAAGGTTACGCGAAGGTCGCGAAGAAAATCCGAACCGTTGCAAATCATATTGTGGGCGCATTCATTCCATTTGTCGAAGAAATATTGTCGCAGCTGCAGGTGGCTGCGGACACGAGGATTCTCGCGGAGATCCACGATGGCGTGGTCACTTGCGTTACCGGCGGCGAACTGCTGGAGTTGGTCCGTAAGGCTAGAACTTTTGTCGCTTCGAAGGGACTGAAGAAGGGCGAACGGTGTGGGTTGCTGGCGGCGAACAGCATTCGCTGGGTCGCGATAGATTTGGCGCTCATGGCGGAAGGGCTGATAGTTGTGCCGCTTTACTCGCGGCAGGCGCCGGCGGAGCTGGTGGCGATGATGAAGGACTGCACGCCCTCACTGGTGTGCTGTGGGGATGCGGCATTGCGGGATGCGATTGCGCAGAGTTGGGCGGGGGCTCCGGTGCAGTATTTGTTTGACGAGATTGTTGCGGGCGTCGATGGAGTGAAGCTGGAGAGGCCGCAGTTAGAGAAGGACGATCCGGTAACCATTATTTATACGTCCGGGACTTCGGGCGAGGCGAAGGGCGTGGTACTGACGGCGGCGAACGTAGGATTCATGCTTGACCGAACAGCGGAACGGCTGGAGCAGCTGATGTCAGGTTCGTCTTCCGGCGCAGCGGGGCAGGATCGCATCTTTCATTATTTACCGTTCACGTTTGCGGCTTCGTGGATTGCGTTGCTTACATTTCTGAAACGGCGCAGCCTGGTAACGATCAACATGGATCTGGGAAAGATCGCGAGCGACATGAGGACGGTGGCTCCAGATTATTTCTTGAACGTGCCGCAGTTGCTTGAACGCATGCGGCGGGCGGTGGACGAACAACTCTGGCAGACGGGTGGAGTGGCGCAGGCGATTTATGCACGAGCAAAAGGCGCGTGGGCGCGGCGGCAGGATGGGCGGCCGAAAGCGAGCGACGCGCTGTGGCTGGGGCTGGCGAACTGGCAGGTGTTTCCGGCGATCCGGAAGAAGATGATCGGGAAAAATGTGAAGGCGCTGATTTGCGGGTCAGCGCCGCTGAGTGCAGAGACGCAGCTCTATTTCATGATGCTGGAAATTCGTGTGCTGCAGGTTTACGGCTTGACGGAGACGACGGCGATTTGCACGATGGATGATCCGAACCGAGTCGAGGTGGGGCGCGTGGGGCCGGCGATTCCGGGAATGGAGATGAAGCTCGGAGAGAACGACGAGATTGTGGTGCGCGGGCCGAATGTTTTTTCGGGGTATTGGAACCGGCCTGAACAAACCGAGGAGGCGCTGCGTGGAGGATGGTTTCACACGGGCGATCAGGGTGAAGTGAGCGCAGCCGGAAACTGGCGGATTGCGGGGCGAATCAAGAATCTGATTATTCTGGGATCGGGGCACAAAATCTCTCCGGAACCGATTGAGAGTGCGATTACGAAGAATCTGCCGGAAGCGCAGCAAGTGGTGGTCGTAGGGAACGGGCGCGGATATTTGTCGGCGATTGTGACCGGGAGCGTGATACCGGAGCACGTCCAATCAGCGCTGGATGCGGTCAATCCAGAGTTGCCTCATTACAAGCAGGTGCGGGCGTTTGTTGTGCGGGGGGAAGCGTTCTCAATTGAGAGTGGGATGTTGACGGTGAATGGCAAGTTGAAACGCGACGTAATTGCTGCGCGGATGAAGGATGAGATCGAGGAGATGTACGGCGTGAAGCAGGCGGTGTAGTGGATGCTGGAAACCACAAAGGACAAGAAGGTGCACGAAGGGAAGGCGGCTGCACAAGACCAGTGCGCGGTGGGCGAAAGCGCTTTGTCCTGGACTTTGGCGGATGGCGTGATTGAGCTGGCCTTGCATCGCGCCCCTTGTAACGAGCTGGGATCATCGTCACTAGAGGAGTTGGAGAAATTTGCAACTGCTTTGCAGTTGGTGCAAGGTGAGGCCCATGCGCTTATTGTTCATAGCGAGATGAAGCCGGGGTTTTGCGCGGGGGCGGATTTGCGCGAACTGTATCAGCGGTCCCAGGCGATGGAGAAAGCCGAGGCTGCCAGGGGTGTGCGAGATTTTCTGGAGCGAATTCACCGGGTATTCAATCTGATTGATGCTGCGCCTTTGACCACGATTGCGGCGGTGCATGGGGTGACTTTTGGGGGAGGATTCGAGCTCGCGCTGGCTTGCGATTTGATCATCGCCGACAAGATGGCGCGGTTTTGTTTTCCGGAGCTGAGGCTGGGGTTGATTCCTGGGTTTGGCGGGATTCCGCGACTGAAGCGGGATTTGGGTAATGCTGTGGTGAGAGATCTGTTGCTGACTGGACGCAGCATAAACGCGACGAAAGCGCAGCAGATCGGGTTGGTGAGCCAGGTGGTGGGCGAAGGCGAGGCATTGCGGGCGGCTCGGTCCACTGCGGTGCAGTTGCGGAAGTTTGACCGCGCGACGGCAACGGCGGCGAAGAAATTTATCAAACCGATTCCGCTTGATGAGTTGCGGCGGGAGATCGATATCTTCTGTGAACTATTTGCGCGCCCGGCGGTGCAGGAGGGTCTTCGCAAGTTTGTGGAAAGCACGGATGCGCAGCCTTATCTGCCATAGTGCTGGCAATGAGTACCGGAGGGCGGAGACTGACTAGACGGAGATCCTTCGCTTCGCTGAGGATGACAAGCCAGTATGAAGACTGCCGATCAGACTCTCGATGAAATATTGGCGCTTGCCGCGGCGCACTTCAAGGTGCCGCGCGAAAAACTGGATCCCGACGACGACTTCTTCAAGACGCTGGGAATTGACAGCCTGCAAACGCTTGATCTCCTGACCAAGCTGGAGAACCATTTTCGTGTGGAGTTGCCGGACTATGAGTTGCAGGGTGTTTCAGACTTTCGCACGCTGGCGGGGAAGATTCAGGCGCGACTGTAAACCCGTCTACCAAGGAGACGCTGAGGCAGGTTTTGACGGCTACTCCAGCCCTGCGGTCACTAACTCATAAACATGGTATTCTCCGTGTCTCCGTGCCGCTGTGGTGAAATAAGCCTTTGATGCTTGATCTCCAAAAATACAGTTGTCTGGGCGCGGCATTGCGCGATGCGCTTGATCGCTTTGGTGGCGAGACCTGCCTGATTGAGGCCGACCGCGATCGTGAGAAGACGCGGCTTACCTATTCTGACTTCAAAGAAATCAGCATGCCTTTAGCCCGAGCGCTGGAGGACGCGGAGTTTGATGCGGGAGATCGCGCGGCGATCTTGATGACGAATCAGTCGAAGTGGCTGATTTCGGCGTATGCGATTTTTTACAGCGGCGGGGTGCTGGTTCCGCTGGATTACAAACTGACGGCGGCTGAGCAGTTACAACTGCTGGAACACTCGAAGGCCAAGGGGCTGGTGGTGGAGTATTACCTTTGGCGGGCGATAACGCAATCGCCCGAGTTTCATAACATCAAGGCGAAGCTGGTGCTGGTGACGGAAGCTCCGTTGGGAGCGGACCTCGCAGGGGGATTCCGCTGGGAGGATTTCAAGCGCAAGGGCTCACCGGATTTTGTGATGCGGCAGCGGGACGATGTGGCGTGCGTCGTGTATTCGTCGGGCACGGGAGGCCGTCCGAAAGGATGCGTTCTCACGCACGAGAATTACCTGGAGCAGTGCCGGGCGTTGACGGCTTGGTATCCGTTCTGGCCGGGAGTGCGGTATTTGAGCATCCTGCCGACGAATCACGCGATTGACTTCATGGTGGGATTCATTGGGCCGTTTGTGTGCGGGGCTTGCGTCGTGCATCTGCGGACGCTGCGTCCGGAATTTGTGCGGGATGCTTTTGTTCGCTACCGGATCACGTATGTGGCGCTGGTGCCAATGATCCTCAAAAACCTGGAGCGCGGGTTGCGGGCGAAGTTCGACGAACTGCCGGGGTGGAAGCGGACGATTCTGAATCGAATGATTGGGCTCAACAAGATGCTGACGCGCCGGAAGCCGCGGGTGAGGTTAAGCCGCGCATTGTTGCCGCAAGTGCATCATGCATTTGGCGGGGAGTTGCTGGCGCTGATCACGGGCGGGGCGTTCATGGAGCCTTCGGCCATGCAGTTTTTCTATGACCTGGGAATCCCGGTGGTGAACGGTTATGGGCTGACGGAGGCGGGAACGGCGTTGACGTTAAACGATTTGAAACCGTTTCGCGCGGATACCGTGGGCAAGCCGCTGCCGGGAGTTGAGTTGCGAGTGCTGAGTCCGAATGAAGAGGGGATTGGGGAAATTGCGGCGCGGAGCAAGACGGTGATGTCGCATTACCTGGACGATGCCGAGCTGACGCTGGAAACGATCGTCGATGGGTGGCTTCTGACGGGGGATTTGGGCCGGTTCGACAATAGCGGGCATTTGCAGCTCTTCGGGCGGAAGAAGAACATGATCGTCACCGAAGGTGGAAAAAATATTTATCCGGAGGATATTGAAACGGTTTTCGACGGCTTGCCGGTGAAGGAGTACTGTGTGTTCGCGGCGAACTATGTGTGGCCGCAAAAAGAGCTGGGACGGGAGATGCTGGTGATGGCGCTGCGGCTGGAGCAGAATCAGCGTTTCGAAAGCGGACTTCTGGGCGAGATCGTGAACCGCAACCGGCGGCTGCCGGACTTCAAGCGCGTGGGCGGGTATGTGATCTGGGAGAAGGATTTTCCGCGGACGGCATCGATGAAGATCAAGCGGCAGGTGTTGGCGGAGGAGTTGGGAAAGTCGGTGGAGCGGGGAGCGGTGGTGAGGCTGTGAATGAGAGGGCATCTTATCTGGCCATCGTGAATCCTGCGGCGGGTGGCGGGCGCAGCCGCAAGATGCTTGGTCCGGCGTTGGAGCGGCTGCGAGCGGGCGGAATTGCGGTTGATGTGGCAGAGACGCAGGGCCCCGGCGACGCTACGCGGATTGTGCGCGAGGCCTACGGGCGCGGACGACGGCGGTTTATTGCTGTGGGTGGAGACGGGACTTCGTATGAAGTGGTGAACGGACTGTTTCCGGAGGCGAGTGCGGGAGATCGTCCGACGCTGGGATTTTTGCCACTGGGGACGGGGAATTCTTTTCTGCGCGATTTCAGCGATCGCGGCGTGGAGCACGCGATTGAGTCGCTGATTGCAGGGAGAACGCAGTGCTGCGATGTGTTGCGGCTGCGGCACCGGGCGGGTGTGATCCACTACATTAATTTGTTGAGCGTTGGGTTTCCCGCGGATGTAGCGACCTTGCGGGCGCGGCGTTTCAGCGGCCAGGGAGAACTGGGATACGTCATTTCGATTTTTCTGGGGCTGGCGCGATTGCAGAGGCGGCCGTTTCCGGTTCGAGTGGAGAGAGACACGAATTATGACCGGCGACGTTGTCTGTTTCTCGCTTTCAACAACAGCAAGTTTACCGGCGGGACGATGATGATCGCGCCGAAAGCCGAGGTGAATAGCGGCCTCATTGAATATGTCCGGTGGGGTGCAATTGGGCGGTTGGGGCTGATGCGGAATTTGCCCAGGCTCTATGACGGCACGCACATTCAGCATCCGCTGGCGGAAAGGAAGGCAGTGAGGCGGGTGGAGTTCGATTTGGATGCGCCTGTCGATGTGATGGTGGATGGGGAAGTGCTGACACTGCATTGCGAGGAACTGGATGTAATGCCAGGGGCCTTGGACGTGGTCGCCTGAGCCCGTGGTATAAGAAATGAATCATGCCGGAAGGAAATCATGTCTGAAGAGCGCCGAAAGAGGCAGCAAGAGCGGGTGGGAGCGCCGGTGGCGAATTTGCAGTCGCGTAAGAAGATGCTGATTTGGGGCGGGATTGTGGTGTTGTTTGTGGTGGCCTGGGCCGCAGGTTGGGAATATAGGAATCATCGCTACGATGGATTCGCGAAGTGCCTGGCCACGAAGCAGGCGAAAATGTATGGGCTGTACTGGTGTCCGCACTGCGCCGAGCAGAAGGAGATGTTTGGGAAATCGTTTCAGTACGTGCCCTACGTGGAATGTGCGATTAAGGGGTCGCGTGATCTGATGCCGGCGTGCACGGCGGCTGGGGTCAAGTTGTTTCCGAGTTGGCAGTTTGGGACGAATCCGCCGGTAGAAGGCGTTTTTCCGATGCAAGAGCTGAGCGACAAGACGGGATGCAGTTTACCGTGATCGTCACTCCCAATCCAGCAGCGTCCGGAGCAACTTCCGCGGAGCGTAGTCGTTTTATTTTTCTTGCGATCGCAGTGTTGGCGGTGGCGGGTATCGCAATTTCGGCGGTCTCCCTGCAACGGCACTACGCGAAGTCCGCAACGGCGTTCTGTGACTTTGGAGAACGATTCAATTGCGACGTCGTGAACCGGAGCGAGTTCTCCACGCTGATGGGAATTCCTGTGGCGGGAATCGGAGTCGCAGGGTACGGCCTGCTGCTGGCGATGGCGACGGTTTACCGTTCGCGGTCGGTGACGCCGCTACGCTTGCTGGTGACGGCGGTCGGTGGATTGGGGTTCGCGTTGTATCTCACTTACATTGAGGCGTATAAGCTGGATACGTGGTGCATTCTGTGTTTGAGTTCGTTGGGGTTGATTGCGACGATTACGGTGCTGGCGGGAGTGGTTAAGGCGAAGGCGTAAAATGCCGCGACCGAGTCCCATCCTTTCTTGATGCGGGACGCTGGCGACAATCCCAACGAAATACTTTCCTGATGGGAAGAATCCAGAAAACAAGAAGTGAGGTTGCTACGATTCCTGCGATGATTCGTGCCAGCGGGGCGACTGGAGATTTGCGGCTGCATGAGTTTCGCAGCCGCATCTTCCGCAACACGCGTTTCTTGCGCGTGTGGCTGCCTCCGGGGTATGACGCGGCGGAGAATGCTGGGCGGCACTATCCGGTGCTTTATTTGAATGACGGCCAGAACTTGTTTGAGCCGGTGACTGCTTTCGCCGGAATCGAGTGGCAGGTGGATGAAACGGCGGACCGGTTGATCCGCGAAGGCACGGTACCCCCGATGATTGTTGTGGGGATGGACAACACGGGCAAGGACCGAATTCGCGAGTACATGCCGTTCCGGTCGATGCATCCGAGGATGTTTCGGGTGCGAGGGCGGTACTATCCGGATTTCCTCATGAAGGAAGTGATGCCGTTTGTCGGGCGCAATTACCGCGTCGCTACAGGTCCCGAGAATACCGGGCTGGGGGGATCGTCGTTAGGTGGGCTGATTGCGCTTTACACCGTGATGGCGCAACCGGGAGTGATTGGGCGGTTATTGTTGGAAAGCCCGTCGTTGTGGGCATCAGGGCGGCAGCTTGTGAAGGAGAGCCGGACGGTGCGAATTTGGCCGGAGCGAATATTTCTGGCGGTGGGAACCGCCGAGGCCGGAAGCCCGGAGCGGAGCCGGACGGTGGTTGACGATGTGCGGGAGCTGGCGGCCATCATGCGGCGAGCGGTACTGAGTGAGAAGCGCTTGCGGTTGGTGATCAAGGATGGAGCGGGTCACAATGAGGGGGCATGGGCGGAGCGGTTTCCTGAAGCAGTACAGTTTTTATTCGGGCGGTAGGAACATCAGAGAGCTTTCGGAACCGGAATCGATTTCTTGATAAGGTTTCGTATCCCATACAGAATCGCGGCCATCACGGGGACCGAGAGCTGGAAGTGCGTCCAGCGCGCGAGTGGACCGAGGAGCGGAAGTGCAAATGCGAGATAGAGGAGCAATTTGAGTTGGGGCATGGCCGGGTGATCAGGCTGAGTGACGATCCAGTCGGAGAGTAGGAGGAATGCCGGCGCGAGGATGACGAGGTCATAGGCGGTGAGGTGCGGGCAGAGGAGAACGGTGGCGAGCAGCAGTGCCGAATAGCGCAAGGACAATGGCAGGCAGCTTCGCCAGCAGTCGATGGTCAAAGTCAGGACGAGGAGCCCAGTGACGAGGTAGAGCGCGAGAGAGGCTGAGGGCCAGGGGACGAGCATGGTCCAGAAGGTGCGCAGGGAGTGGGTTTGGTAGGGTCTGGGCTCGAGCAGTGGAAGGAGGCCGCGCACCTTGAGAAGCATGTGCATCCAGTCGCGCAGCGGGCCTGGGCCATAGTAGAACCAGGCTGCGGTCAACTGCGCGATGGCGGAGAGAAGCGCTCCGAAGATTACTCTCCAGTTGAATGAGATTACGAAGACAAGAGCTGCGGCAAGGGCTAGTTGGGGCTTGAAGATGAGGCATCCCAAGGCTAGGCCAGCGAGGAATTCATGCTGGGCGCGCAGGGCGAAGAAGGCCAGTGTGAAACAGGCAAGAGCGAGCGCCGATGTTTGTCCCCAGGCGATGAGGTGCCAGAAGGCGGGGAGGGCCAGAACAAGAATGAAGACAGTGAGTTTGTGGTCGCGCAGGGTGGGGCAGGCGCGCCAGACCGAGTAGCAGCACAGGCCGTAGATCAGCGCACTCAATGTGAGCCAGACGATTAGCGCGCAAGCATACGACAGGCGGGCAAAGGGCGCGGAGAAGATTGAAACCTGCGGGGGATAAAGGGGTAGATAGCGAATGCCTGCTGCGGCGGGGACGCGCTGGGCTGAGAGTTCAGCCTGTACCTGCATGTTGTACAGATCTACGCCGCGATGTGCGAGCGCGAGAGAGCCGAGCGTGTAGAAATGCAGGAAGTCTGTGCCCTTGAGGTTGCCGCCACGATCAAGCAGGCCGGGCGTGGCCATGTTCCAGACGTAGACTGACCAGAGGCTGAGCGTGAGGATCAGGCCGTGGGCGCGGAGGCGCTTGGCGGTCAGTAAGGATGGGGCAGTCATGGAGTCAGGCTATAGTAAGCCTCCACGGAGACGGGAAGAATCAATTTGGTTTTCCGCTGGCTTCCCCTACTTTGAGAGGACTTGAACAGACGTCCCGTGAATCCAAGCCGCACAGATAGACGAAGTACACCGGGAGATCGCGAGGCCGGGCAATATACGTCCCGCGGGCTACCGCATCTATGTCGGCATAATCGTCTAAGACGATTCCATTGCCTGGCCGCGCGCGGATGCGGAACTGTCGCGAAGAAGCCTCGTAATTCGCGTAGCTAAAGCAACGGCCAAGACACGCGCGATCCAGATCATGTTGAAAGCAAAGCGAACGCAAAGACTGGTCCTGAAGGGAGTTGATGACACGTTGTCCTGGAGGCAACCTGTCTAGCGCTACGTCCAGCCGGTCTTCCAGTTGGTTGAGTTCACGATTGTCAGTATAGAGAAGCCCAAAGAAGAATATTGCCACGGAAATCAGAAGAGCCCTTGCAAGGCGCGGAGTGGGCGCCGGCGCAAGAATGGCACACAACAAGAGAGCCGCTCCCAACGACAGGCGCGTGGCGATGTAGCCGAACGGCAGCGCATACTGAGGAAACATCACGCGGTCGGGGATCAGTAGCACGGCTACTGCGTTCAACAGCCAGAGTTGAAAGGGACCTATTGAGACTAGACGTAACAGGCCGTGGCGCTTGAGAAGGGTGCGGAACAGGCTCGCCCAGATCATTAGAAGAGCGGCGAACGGCAGCAGGTACTTCCAGCCGAACAGCATCAGCTGATTGGCGCCCGTTATGAATGTCGCCTGCTCGAAAGACCAAGAGTGGACGTATCGCTGAGTGAGACAATAGCGAACGGCAACAAGCGCTGCCAGTCCAAAAATCAAAAGCAAAGGCCGGCGTGCCGGTTGAATCCGATTTACAACTGTGACGTATGCGGTTGTGCCTACGGCCCACACCACCGGGAATGGATGGGCGATCCAGGCCAGGAGCAACAGCGGGGCTAACGCCACCTGAACTTGCCAGCGCCTGGTCGAGCCCCACGTGATTGCGAGATACCAGAGGCACAGACCCAGGGATAGATAGAAGTTGAAGAATCCCATGTGGAAGACGAAACCATAGGAGAGCATGGTGACGCAGGGTGCGGCAAACCACCAGTTGCGACCGCCGATGCGAAAAATGAAGAGGAGCGCTCCCCATCCAAACACGAGGACTGAGATGGAGACGGCGAACCGTTGCGCCAGATCTGGCCCCAGGCGCGCGAACAGCTGCTCCAGCATAAGGTCGAACAGGACGTTGTTCGATTGGGAGGAAATCCAAAGCCCCGGTGCTTTGCCTTGATGAATTTGAGACGCCAGCCACGCGTTATAGATGTGGCTCGACAAATCTGCGGATTGAATTCTTGACTGCCAGAAGCAGGGGATCAAGAGCGCGACGGAGAACAAGGGGATGCCGATCCAGTTTTGCAAGGGAGTTCGAGCGCCGCGGCTGAAGGGCTCTGTCGTCACAGGGGCAAGGACAGATTCTTCTTCGCTGGAGCCCTTACTCGAGCGGCGACTTCGACGACACAATATGCAGTAAGCAAGATTATGAGCGGCTCTATCGGGTGCCTGTAAAGGGGAAAGGTGTGGGTTACGTAATACACCAACGGGAACACCGCCAGCGAGATGAGCCATATCCATCCGCTTCTGTCTTTCCGTATTGCCAGCGCTGCTCCGAGCCATCCAAGGATGGAGATCACAATCCACGGAAAAGGATAGGGAACATACCAAAACTCCACCATTCGATGGAGCGTGCGGCCGACAAAGCCGGCAGGGTCGCTCATAATGAACTTCCGGGCCTCCTCAAATTTTGCATCCATGAAACCCAGTTCGCCAAGCCGTGCATAGGTGCTGGGATCGTGGTCCGGAAAATCGCCAGTAAAGTCGACGGTTCCGCGCATTCCAGGCCGATTTCCGAGCCAGAGTTCCAAGCCAAAATTATCGCGCAGCGGAATGAAGCGTCCGAATGTCACGTAATTTCTTATGGTCCATGGGGTCATAGTCAGAAGAAGTCCAGCAACGGCGATCAACATTTGCCGCGAGCGGGCCTTGGACCAGGCGAGCCAACCCAGGTAAACCAAGACAACGGTCAGAAGCGACGGCTGAAGGAGAACGAGTAGCCCAGAATAGATACCAAGAACAAACCATCCCCGGTTCGTTTCGAGCCGTTTCGGGACCCACAAAAGTAGAGCGGTAACCCCTAAGGCCGCCAGGTAGGGACTCGACAAGCTCACCGAGAATGCGATCGTCCGGTACATCCAGGGCAGCACCCAGAGCCATGCCGCCAAAATGCCGACGGTTTCGCCGAAGTGGAGTCTTCCCACGTAGTAAAGCAATACGGCGGTGACCGCACCGGCCAACGCATTGATTAGGACTGCCATCCATGCCGATTCCGCAGTGCGGATTCCGAATACCTTGAATATGCCAGCCAGAATACATGGATATAAAGGAGGTTGTTGTGCGGTCGGCGCGGACGCCACGTTGGCATAGGGCGATGAAAAACCCATGCCGCGGGCCAAGGCGGCGGCAATATTTGACGGCTCATTTTGTATGAAAAGCAGCTGAGGACCAAAGTATCCAGACAAGATGTACGTCGCACTTGCCAGGCGCGTGATGAATGCCGCTCCGAAAATAATCAACGGAGACGCCGCCATTCGCTGGATTACTTTCAAATTATTCTATCTCCCCGCAGCTTCGCGATCGGATACTTTCTCGAACAGGCCTTCAACCATCTCGATCATTTCATCGTCCACGGTGCGGTTGCGGGAGATGGCCTCGACCAGAGGGATGGAGACGATTTTGTTGGAGCGCAGAGCGGCCATGCATCCGAATTCCCCGCGGTGCACCATGTCGATGGCGCCCAGGCCATAGCGCGTGGCGAGGACGCGGTCGAAGGCGCTGGGCGAGCCGCCGCGCTGGATGTGCCCCAGGACAACGGGGCGGGTGTCATAGCCGGTGCGTTTTTCGATTTCGCGGGCGAGGATGTTGGCGATCCCGCCGAGTTTAACGTGGCCAAACTCGTCCTTACCCATGTCTTGCAGGACGGGAGCCCCCTGGCCGGGCTCGGAGGAAAACTTTGCGCCTTCGGCCACGACCACGATGGAGAAGTAGCGGCCTCGTTCGTGGCGCTGGCGGATGGAGTCCGCCACTTTGTCGACATCAAAGGGGCGCTCGGGGATGAGGATGACATCGGCTCCGCCTGCGATGCCGCTGTAGAGGGCGATCCAGCCGGCGTCGCGGCCCATCACCTCTACGACCATTACGCGGTTGTGAGCTTCGGCAGTGGTGTGGACGCGGTCGAGGGCCTCGCAGACGATGTTACAGGCGGTGTCAAATCCGAAAGTGTATTCTGTGCCAGCGAGATCGTTGTCGATGGTTTTGGGGACGCCGACGACTTTAGCGCCGCGTTCGTGGAGTTTCTGGGCGATGGAAAGAGTGTCGTCACCCCCAATAGTGATGAGAGCCTCGATATGATTTTTCTCGAGAGAGGCCAGGCACCGGTCGATTCCGTCGTGGTGTTTTAACGGATTGGTGCGCGAGGTGCGCAGAATGGTACCGCCGCGAGGCAGAATGCCGGCGACCGCGTCGAGATCGAGGGGCATGCTGGTATTTTCAATCAGGCCACGCCAGCCTTCCATGAAGCCAACGAATTTGTCCTGATAGGTGAAGATGCCCTTGCGCACGACGGCGCGGAGCACGGCATTCAGGCCAGGACAATCACCTCCGCCGGTCAACATGCCAATCTTCATGGTTTGCTCCGGTGTGTGAAATCAGACAACAATCCCTGAATGCACTCCGCGCATAGGCGGGCTCAGCGGCAGCCCGAACCGCGGGATCAGCAGTCTCCGGGAAGGAACAAGATTATCACTAAATGAGTGCCAATCTTTCATGTGGAGTCGTTGTACAGAGCCAAATCTGTCACAATAAATCTGTCACAACTGCATTGGATAAAATCTGCGAATCCACAAGGATGACAAACGTGAAAGCTAAGAAGGGTGTGATCGGAATTCTCACTGGCGGCGGCGACGTGCCGGGCTTGAACCCAGCCATCCGCGCCGTAACCATCCGCGCGATGCGCGAGGGCTGCCAGGTAATTGGCATCCGCCGGGGGTGGGCGGGCCTGGTCGATATCGTCCGCGAAAAAGATTACGACAATAGCGAGAACTTTCAGACGCTCTCGGAGGATCTGGTCAACCGCACGGGTCGTACCGGCGGAACGTTCCTGCACACCTCGCGCACAAATCCCAGCAAGGTGAGCAAGGCCAGCGTTCCGGCTCACCTGCAGTCAACTTATCACGCTGAGAAGAACGACCTGACTCCGGAAGTCCTGAAGAACCTGGACTGGCTTGGCATCGACTACCTCATACCCATTGGCGGGGATGACACACTGAGCTACGGCGTGCGGCTTTATCAGGAGGGCGTGAAGGTGGTCGCCATTCCGAAGACCATGGACAATGATGTACCCGGCACGGACTACTGTATCGGCTTCAGCACTGCTGTGACGCGTACGATTGCCATGACGAATAGCCTGCGCACCAGCGCGGGCTCGCACGAGCGCTTCATGGTGCTCGAAGTGTTTGGCCGTTACGCCGGATTCACTGCCATGTTGCCGACGATGGCCGGAGCGGCGCACCGGTGCGTGATCCCGGAGCATCAGTTCGACATCGAGCGCCTCACCGAATTGTTGATCTCTGACCGCAATAAAAATCCCAGCCATTATTCCGTCGTCCTGGTTTCTGAGGGAGCGATGTTCAAAGGCGGAGAAATGATTTTCGAGGCCGAGACCACGGACGCCTTCGGCCATAAGAAACTCGGCGGCATCGGGGACCTGGTTTCGGAAAAGCTGAAAGAGCTTTCGCCGAAATACAACAACGGCAAGAGCATCGACACCATCAACCAGAAACTCGGTTACCTGGTACGCTGTGGGGATCCCGATGCGATTGATTCGATCGTCCCGATGGCCTATGGAAATCTCGCGCTGGACTTGCTCCTGGGCAGAATCCACGGGCGGCTGGTTGTCCTCAGGAATGGCCGTTACGACAACATGCCCATCGACACCGTCACTTCCTCGAAAAAAATTGTGAACGTTAGAGAGCAGTACAACGTCGACCGGCTCAGGCCTCACTACAAGAGCTTCGAGATGAAGCCGCTGTTTATCATGACCAGCGAGTAGCGGGGTAGGGCGCGATGGGAGCGCGCTCCGGTCGCGCTCGGCAGACGGCGCGGCCAGACAATTCAGTCTATCTTCAGTCTATCTAGGGTGTGATTTCGAACACGACACCACAGCCGTAGGAACTGCAGTTGCTGTTGTTCCCTCCATCGTAAGCTGTACCGAACAGGGTGCCTGTTGGCCCAACAGTTATCCCGGAGAGAAGTACGCCACCGTTGGTGCCGTCGTCGAAAGAACGAAGCGCCGTTTCCGTCCACCCGCCGGTCGAGTTGGGTGAAAGCTTGAACACAACCCCGCAGCCCTCTCCACTGCACGCCGTACTAGGGCCACCAAACAGTGTGGTCCCGTAAAGATTGCCGGCAGCGTCGAAGGCCAGGCTGGTGCTCGGGAATCCTCCACCGTAGTAGCCCCATTTGCTGATGCCGGGCTGGAAGGTATGGATGACGTTTTCCGTCCATCCACCAGAAGAATTGAGCGACAGTTCGAACACAACGCCACAACCGGAGATGCATCCCGTGAGATTGCCGCCTTCTTTTGTCGTTCCGTACAGGTTGCCAGACGAATCGAAGACAAGACCAGCGAATGGTTCCCCACCATCGCTGCTATTTGTGAAGTTGTAGAGCACTGTTTCGATCCACGTCCCGCCTGATGTCGGAGACAGTTCATATACAACTCCGCCGCCGTGAGAGCCACCGGTGACCGTCGTGCCATAGAGGTTTCCGGCTGAATCTAAAATTATGCCAGCGAGTGGATTCTCACCACCGGTGGCTCCGATAAAATTGAAGATCAAAGTCTCAGTCCATCCTCCGCTGGAATTCGGGGAAAGCTTGAATACCGCCCCTTGGCCTCCGCTGCTCAAGTACGTTGTGCCATAGAGATTGCCGGATGCATCCAAGGTGAGACCAGCCAGGGGAACGATGCCGTCAACGGCGTTAGTGAGGAAGTTGTAAAGCACCGTCTCCTTCCATCCGCCAACCGAAGTCGGCGACAATTCGAACACAGTCCCTTCACCGTAAGTGCCGCCATAAGGGGTCGTGCCGTAGAGATTCCCAGCTCCATCCACGACCAGACCGGCTTCGGGACGATACCCGTCGGTTATTCCTCCCTGGAACTTGTGCAACACGGTCCTTGTCCAGCTTCCGTTAGGGTTTGGGGATAGCTCGAACACGGTCCCGCATCCGGAAGAGCCGTTGTTATTGCAGAGCGCGGAACTGATCTTGCCACCGGCCGTAGTAATGCCGTAGAGGTTCCCGGACGCGTCCAACACGAGGTTTCCCTCGGGTTGAGATCCGTCTTTGTTGGTGAAGTCGTGGATGACCTTATAGCTTGGGGCCTGGGCGTTCGCCGCCGGAGCGGCAGCGAGAACCGCCAAGGCGAGCATCGTGCTGATGACGCGAAAGACCCTCTGAATTAGGAACTGAGTCTTGATTCGCATGAGACGTGTCTCCAATCGACGCGCTTGCGGTGCGGTCTTGGTAATGCCAAGAGAGGGGCACAGCTTCGGCGCCCGGATCCTGCTGGCGGTTCAATGCCTAAAAACTCTTCGCACCGGAGGGAGGTCGGCGCTCAACTGACAATAAAAACTTCGGGCCCAAGGTTAAGGTCTTGGAGTCTCTCGCATCACCGGCAGGGGCGTCAAGATGAAAGAATTTGCATAGACCTCAATACAAGATTCAAGCGTCTGGCTGACGGTTTCTAGCTCTTCAGTCCTATGGCTGGCGCTTTCAGCTTTCGCCAGTCAACCCTACTCCTGGCTAGAGCGACAACGGATGCGTTGCCATCCTTTCGATTTGAGATTTCCCTTGGTGTGACCTGAGCCATAGCTCGACGATCACTGTGTTGATCGAGAAACCAATCCAAAATGCGATACCGAAGAACTGGTCAGGTGAAAGATGAGTGATACGACTGGTGGCGAAAAATATTCCCATCACGGGGCGGGTGGTTGCGATGCCGAGAAGGACTGCAATTGCCCGTGTCATCCATCGCAAGCTCAACGCCGGTTCGCGACTCACGAGCCATGCCCGAAATAGCGAGAACAGAAAGAGACTGTTGAAGAACAGAACGGCAGAGCGCTCCACCCAACCGCCGACCGAATACCTGCTCATCGCATAGGCCGTAATGCCCACCACGAACCCCAAAGGGAATAGGAAGCGTCTGGGCCACGCCGCGCCAGCGAACCGGCGAATGTACACAAACGGAGTCAGCAGGACGAAGCCCAATGCCGGAAGAATATGCGCCAGCGTGAGGGCTGCATGCGACGCAAATGCGGCATCGAGAGCGGCCAACTGCGGTGGCGCAGATTGTAGGGGATGGGCAAGTGCAACTGTGCGCCGAAGCACAACGGCTACTGCAATCACAGTGCAGGCCCAAAAACCAATGCGCAGCCAGCGCCATGAGGTTGGAGTTTCTGGCAAGATCGTTTTAGGCCTTCCGTCTGCGGCGTTTATCTTCACCACCCGACCCCTTGAGATTTGACGCAGGCCTGGCCTGCTATCGGTATTTTATTCGCAAACGGCAGGAGCAGTCCGAAAGAGTCCTGCATCGTCCCCCTCGACTGCCTCGTGTTAGCTCTTAAGTCCGATGGCGGTAGCTTCCATCTGATCGTGGACTTGTTCGGCGCGACGGAGGGCGGATTGCACGTTGTCGCAAATATTCTCCGCTCCGACAACTTCTTCGAACTCTGCCTGATGAATCAAGCTGGCGGGCTGCTCGCGGGCGCCACAGAGAATCAAGGTTCGATTGCTGGCGTGCAACTGGCGGGCAACTTCCTCAATGGCGAACAGGCCGGTGGCATCCAGTGCGGTCATGTTGCGCAGGCGCAGAATCACGACAGGGGGCAGCGTGTGCAGATCCTGAGTGACGGCGTTGATCTTGTCGGTGGCGCCGAACAGGAATGGCCCGTGGATGCGGAAGATGGTGGCATAGTACGGGATGTCTTTGTCCTGCAGGATGTGCATGCGGCCATCTTCGACATACTCGTCGGTGACCTGGGAAACCGTGGTGGTGGCGGCGACGCGGCTGATGAAGAGCAGCGCGGCGAGGATCATGCCCGCTTCGACGGCGACGGTGAGGTCGGCGAAGACGGTGAGGGCGAAGGTGACGAGCCAGACGCTGATGTCGGTTTTCGTGAGCTTCAGCAGTTGCGGGATCTCGCGCCACTCGCCCATGTTGTAGGCGACGACCATGAGAATTCCGGCGAGCACGGCCAGCGGTACGTGGCGAACCAGGGGCGCGGCGAAGAGCAGGATGCACAGCAGAGTGAGGGCGTGAATCATGCCTGCGACCGGAGACTGAGCTCCCGCGCGGATGTTGGTGGCGGTGCGGGCGATGGCACCGGTGGCGGGCAGTCCGCCAAACATGGGAGAGACAATATTAGCCACGCCCTGGCCGATGAGTTCGACGTTGGGATTGTGACGATCGTTGCTCATGCGGTCGGAAACCACGGCGGACATAAGCGATTCGATCGCGCCGAGCATCGCGACGGTGAGAGCGGGGCCGAGCAGGCCGTGGATGAGGTCAGCACGAAAATGGGGTATTACGAAATGTGGCAATCCGGCAGGGATTCCTCCGAAACGGGACCCTATGGTTTCCACCGACAGCTTGAACAGGATGACGGCGAGGGTGCCGAGCACGAAAACGACGATTGCTCCCGGGATGCGATTAGAAAGCGTGCGGCAAAGGATCATTACCAGCACAGTGCCAGCGGCCAGAGCGGTTGCCGTATAAGAAATTGTGTAGAAGTTGCCGGCCAGGGCCTCCATGCGGTGCCAGAAGACGCCTGGAACTTTGGCGAGTTGCAGGCCGAAGAAATCCTTAATCTGAGTACTGGCGATGAGGATGGCGATGCCGTTGGTGAAGCCGATGACGACGGGGCGAGGAATGAACTTGACCGCCGTGCCCATGCCGGCGACGCCCATGATCATCAGTAGAATGCCGGCCATCACCGTGCACATGAAGAGGCCATCAACGCCGTGAAGGGCGACGATGCCAGAGATGACGACGACGAAGGCGCCGGTCGGTCCGCCAATTTGCGTCTTCGAGCCTCCGAGCAGAGAGATCAGGAAGCCGGTTACGATCGCGCAATAAATGCCCGCCTGCGGGGAGAGTCCTGACGCGATGGAAAACGCCATGGCCAGGGGCAGGGCGACCAGGCCTACGGTGACCCCGGCTATCAGATCGTGAAGAAATTTGTTGGCGTTGTAGTCGCGCAGACAGAGCACAGACTTCGGAAGCCAACGGTCATCCAGGAAAATACGCGCCATTTTCCTATTATGAGGCACGGATCGGATGAATAAATAAAGGAACGAACACACAAAGGAACATGGCCGCACGTTGCGCTCCGGACCAAGTTTCGGCACAATGCTCCACTGTATGGATAAGACTCTTGCGATTCTGGTGTGGGGAACGGTTGCGGCGCTCGGCGCGGCGGCCGTTGGCACCGTGGCCGTGCATCGCGGCGAGCCGATCAACGCGCTCTGGCTCGTCGTGGCTGCGACGTGTTGCTACGCGCTGGGCTACCGCTTCTACAGCAAGTTCATCGCGGCGAAAATTCTCGCTCTGGATGGCCTGCGCGCCACTCCCGCCGAGCGTTTGGAGAATGGCCGCGACTTCCTCGTCACCAATAAGTGGGTGGTGTTCGGGCACCACTTTGCGGCCATCGCCGGTCCGGGGCCGTTGGTGGGGCCGGTGCTGGCGGCGCAGTTCGGCTATCTTCCCGGTACGATGTGGGTGCTGGCCGGGGCAGTGTTTGCGGGATGCGTGCAGGATTTCGTGATTCTTCTTTTCTCGGTACGGCGCGATGGCAAGTCGTTAACCGAAATGGCCAAGGACGAAATCGGGCCCGTCGGAGGATTCGTCGCCTACGCGGCGGTGATCTCGATTCTGATTATCCTGTTGGGCGTGGCCGCGCTGATCGTCGTGAACGCGCTGAAGGCAAGTCCGTGGGGAACGTTCACGATTGCGATGACCATGCCGATTGCTCTACTGATGGGCGTCTATCTGCGGCGCATTCGTCCGGGAAAAGTGCTGGAGGTGTCGGCGCTGGGATTTGTTCTGGTGCTGGCAGCGATTTGGGGCGGACAGTATGTGTCGCAGAACGCGGCGCTGGCGCGGATGTTTACCTTTAGCGCGCCCACGCTGGCGATTCTGATTATCGTTTACGGGTTCGCCGCGTCTGCTTTGCCCGTGTGGCTTCTGCTCGCGCCGCGCGATTACCTGAGCACGTTCGTGAAGCTGGGAACGATCGCGCTGTTGGCGGTGGGGATCGTCGCTCTGCACCCCACGCTCCATATGCCCGCGCTGACGCGCTTTGTTGACGGCACGGGCCCAGTGTTTGCGGGAAAGATATTTCCTTTCGCCTTCATCACCATTGCTTGCGGGGCGATCAGCGGATTTCACGCGCTGATTTCCAGCGGCACTACTCCAAAGCTGATCGCCCGCGAGACTGAGACTCGCATGGTGGGCTACGGCGCGATGATGTGCGAGTCGGCGGTGGCGGTGATGGCGATCATCGCGGCATGCGTGATGCAGCCGGGAATTTATTTTGCCATCAACAGTCCGGCGGGAATCGTCGGGCAGGCGCCTGCCGCCGCGGCCGCAACTATTTCCAGTTGGGGCTTTCCGGTGACTGCTGCGGATATGCAGGCTCTGGCGCACGCAGTCGGCGAACAGACGCTCTACAACCGGACCGGTGGAGCGCCGGCGTTTGCCGTGGGCATGGCGCATATCTTCTCACACAGCCTCGGCGGCGAGACTTTGATGGCGCTCTGGTACCACTTCGCCATCATGTTTGAAGCGCTGTTTATTCTGACGATTCTCGATGCCGGCACGCGGGTGGCGCGCTTCATGGTGCAGGATGCGCTTGGGCATGTGTGGAAGCCCTTGGGGCGGACGAGTTGGTATCCGTCGATTCTCGCGACCAGCGCGCTGATTGTCGCCGCCTGGGGATATTTCCTGTGGCAGGGAGTGAAGGATCCGCTGGGCGGAATCAATTCGCTGTGGCCGCTGTTCGGGATTTCGAATCAACTGCTGGCGACGGTGGCGCTATGCGTCGCCACAACGATCATCATCAAGATGCATCGAGCAGAGTATGCGGCCGTGACGCTGGTGCCTCTGGCGTGGCTGGTGGCGGTGACGTTTACGGCGTCGTGGCAAAAGATGTTCGATCCGAATCCGCGAATCGGATTTCTGGCGCAGGCGCAGGCACTGGCGGCAGGCCCAGCGACGGGAGCGACGTCGCGGCTGATCTTTAACAACCGGCTGGATGCGGCGGTCACAGGAGTGCTGGTTGTGATGGTGACGCTGGTGCTGGTGGAATCGGGGCGGCAGTGGTGGGGAATTCTGAGTGGATCGAAAGAAGCGCGGGTGAAGGAATCTCCGTTCGTGAGGACGCGACTGGTGGAGGAGGAGTTATGAAGCGAGTACGGGGAAGGATCCGCGACTTCGCCGTGGTCGCGCTCGCGGCGCTGCGAGAGATTTTTGATGAAGCCGCGTATGCCCGGTTTCTGAGTCGAGCCGGGAAGGCATCGTCGAACGAGGCGTATGCGGCGTTCCAGCGGGAATTCGAAGAGGCTAAGCTGCGCCGCCCGAAGTGCTGTTAGGCCGTCTGGTTGAACAAGAGAGTCATTAACGGTGAGCCGGGCTGGGCCACCTCTGTTTCGGTTTGCCGGGTCCTATTTTGTGAAACAATATTGCGGTTGACTGAGCTACGCCCCGGCCACATACTGTCACCGCTATTGCTCGGGTGGAGAAGTCGCACTGGTGCCTCACCCGCGGAAGAAGAGAATATGAATATAGCAAGCAGATTCGTGTTGTGGTGCTCCATACCGCTTTGGCTCACCCCGCTGGCCGCCGGACAGCACTATGGCGTGACCGATGTGGGATCGCTCGATCCGGGAGGCGTGCTGGACATCAGCTACGGCGGTGGGATCAACAGTTCCGGCGAGGTTGTGGGGTCCTCCTATACCGCCGCACTCGTGCTGCACGCGTATGTCTGGACGAAGAAAGACGGCATCCGCGATTTAGGAACGTTCGGAGGCAGCAGCAGTGCTGCCTATGCGATTAACGATTTTGGGACGGTGGTGGGCCAGGCGGACTTGGCGAGCGGTCTGTTCCATGCCTTCTCCTGGACAGGATCCGGAGGCATGCAGGACTTGGGAACACTGGGCGGCAGCGAGAGCGCGGCTTTCGCTATCAACAACCACGGACAGGTTGTGGGTAATGCGTTTACCGCAACTGGTCTTTCTCATGCCTTTCTTTGGACCACGGGAAATGGCATGCAGGACTTGGGAACGCTGGGTGGCGACAGCAGCACGGCATACGCCATCAACAGCTACGGGGAGGTCGTAGGATCCTCTCAGCTACCAAACAACAGCGGTGTCCATGCTTTTCTCTGGACCAGCAGCAAGGGAATGCAGGACCTTGGCACAATCAACGGTTACAACTACAGTTCGGCGTATGGGATCAATGACTCTAGCCGGGTGGTGGGATACGTGGGCCTGACCCAAGCCTTTACCTATACCTTCGGTTTTCTCTGGAGCAGCGCCCATCACTTGAACTCGCTGGGTTTTCTTGAAGGTGGGACACAGACTTTCGCGGTCGGGATCAATTCCTTTGGGGCGGTTGTGGGGTCATTCAACGATGCTTTTGGCGTTTCTTACGCCTTTATGTGGACTAAACCCGATGGCATGCGCGACCTGAATTTCATGATTCCCCAGAATTCGGGCTGGATTTTGAGTCAGGCGAGCGCGATCAACTCAGTGGGGCAGATCACGGGTTCAGGGCCAGTGCTCAGCAGTGGGAACTACACCAACCACGCTTTTCTCCTGACCCCGAAAAGTTAACCACGAGCCGTGCCATTTCCGCGCTACACTGCACTCACATGCGAGTTCTAGGCATCGACTGCGGCGGGGAGTACACCGGGTACGGAGTGGTGGAGATGTATTCCGGAGGGCGGTTGGTATGCCT
Organism: Candidatus Acidiferrum sp.; assembly: GCA_035568115.1. Lineage (GTDB taxonomy): Bacteria > Acidobacteriota > Terriglobia > Terriglobales > Acidobacteriaceae > Sulfotelmatobacter. The sequence continues at coordinate 117,345 of DATMOP010000091.1, read as the reverse complement.
GACCTGCGGGGCGATCAAACTTTCGCCGCGGGAACCGCTGGCGCGTCGGCTGTCGCGCATTTACGACGAACTCGGCGTACTTATCATTGAGCACCGGCCGGATGAAGTCGCGATTGAAGGGATCTTTTACGCGCTCAATGTGAAATCAGCATTGAAACTGGGACAGGTACGTGGAGTGGCCATGCTGGCCGCTGCTACGGCGGGGCTCGAAGTAGCCGAGTATTCGCCGCTGACGATCAAGTCGTCCGTGGTGGGATATGGGCGGGCTGAGAAGCAGCAGGTGCAGCACATGGTGACGCGGTTGCTGGGATTGGCCGAGCCTCCGGAGCCGATGGATGCGTCGGACGCGTTGGCCATAGCGATCTGCCATTTGCACACGGCGGGCACGCTGGAAAGGCAGAGGGCCGCGGCTCGGTGATGATTCGGGCTTCCCTGATTCGAGTGCCTCTGATTCGGACCTCTTTCGTTTTCGTTCGAGCTTTTTTGTTTCGAAGCATGCAACGCGGGCGATCGGTCGGATTGGGGATTCTCCTGCTGACCGCAATGTCTGGTCTGCTGATGTCGCAGGCCGACGGGGGCGGAGCGCCTTCCACGCCCATGGTTACCTTTACGCTCGACTTTCCGCAATCCAATCCGGCGCACTATTCGATTGCAGTCGACGCAACTGGACATGCCCGCTACGAGTGCGCGGGGACAGTGGCGAAAGATTCCGATGAACAAACCTACCGGGCCGAGTTTGAGGTTTCGGCGGGGAGCCGGGAGAAGATCTTCGATTGGGCGAAACAGGCGAAGTATTTCGCGGGAAAGATTGACTCGGGCAATGCCAAACTGGCTTTCACCGGCGCAAAGGTGCTGAGCTATCAAGATGCCCAGCGGTCCAACACAGCCCGGTACAACTATTCACACCTGGAGCCGGTGCGGGAGTTGACCACTCTGTTCCAAAGCATGGCAGGCACCCTGGAATATGGACGCCGTCTGGCCTACTTCCACCGCTATCAGAAGCTGGCGCTGGACGAGGAGTTGAAGCGCATGGAGGCGCAGGCGAGGAGTAACGACTTGAGCGAGATCCAAAGTGTGGCGCCGGTTTTGCGGGAGATCGTTGAGGATACTTCCGTTATCAATGTCGTCCGGGCGCGGGCGAAAGAGCTGGTTCAGATGGGAAGTACTGCCGCGGCTGGGCATTGAGGAGTGCCGGCGAGATCTGGAGACAACTTCAGGCAAGGAGACGTGTTCTAATTAGCCAGGGGGCTGCTATGTATAGGTCACGAGTTCACTCGATGGTAGAGACGGCCTTGGTATGCGCACTCTTAGCTGTGCCCGCCGCCGCCGATTCGCAGGCACGGATCGTTCGCTTGAGCGACGTGCAGGGTACGGTGCAGATCGACAAGAACACGGGATTGGGGTTCGAGAGCGCCTTTGCCAATCTTCCCATCACGCAGGGCACAAAGCTGCGGACGCGGGAGAATGGCCGCGCCGAAATTGAGTTTGAGGACGGCAGCACGCTGCGCCTCGCTCCCAACACGTCCGTTGAGTTTGGCACGCTGGGGTTGAGCGATGCCGGCAAGCACATCTCAACCGTAGACCTGCTGGAAGGCAAAGCGTACGTCAACTGGCTGGGAAAGACCGGCGACGAGTTCACCTTGAATTTTTCGCAGGAGAAACTGAAACTCACACAGGCCGCGCACTTCCGGGTGGCGCGATCCACCAGCATGGCCGAGATTGCCAGTTTCAAGAACGATCTGGAAGTCGTGGGTCCGTCAGGCCCAGTGAAGGTGGAGAAAAAGAAGATGGTCACCTTCGACGTGAGCGCCAGCGATCAAGCGACGGTGGCGAAGAATTTTGAAGAAGATCCCTACGATCAGTGGGACAAACAATCGATCGAGTATCACGCTCAGTATTCGAAAAATAACTCGAGTCCCTATGGCTACGGTTCCAGTGATCTTGGCTATTACGGCGGGTATAGCAACGTTCCCGGCTACGGCACGCTGTGGCAGCCTTACTTTGCTGGAGTGGGATGGAATCCGTTCATGGACGGCGCATGGTCATGGTATCCGGGCATGGGATACATGTGGGCGTCGGCCTATCCCTGGGGCTGGATGCCCTATTACTACGGGAATTGGATGTTTGTCCCCGGTTTCGGTTGGGGATGGCAGCCTGGGGGCTGGAACACGTGGCGAGGTGGAATTCATTACGTTGGAGCGGCGGCAGCCGGCTTCCATCCTCCCGCGGCGCCCGTAGGCTCGGTCGGCACAGTCACGGTCGGTAAGGGTGGGCCCGTGGTGACGGCTGCTCCTCCGATGCGCGTTGTGGTGAACAACGGATCGGCGGGCTTGGGTATTCCGCGGGGATCGTATGGAAGCCTCCGCCACTTGAACACGCAGGTTGCGAAGACGGGCTCGGTCGAACTGCGTGCGGCGCCGCCGTTTGCGGCGAGTTCCGGCCATGGGAGCGGGTATAGCCATGGCGCTGTGCGTCCGGCGGCCTCCGGCAGCCACGCGCCTGCACCTTCCTCTGGACACGCCGCCAGCGGGACCAGCCATCCTGCACACCACTAGACGAGGCAAGTTGAGGTCAAGAGGAGAGGGCGGCCTTTATGGCGCGCCCTCTTTCTTTTTAACTTCGGGCTTTTAGCTTCGGGTCAGATTAGGTGCCCGAAGCGGGAGCAGTTGCCTTCCATGTTTAGACAGGTGTCGTGGAGGATGAAACACCGTCAAATACAGTTTCTACCGGATACGGGACTGTTCCAATGCCCGCTAGTGTGGTGCGCGAGACGAATTCGTACAGGAGGGGTGCCATGCCGGGAAGAATGGAAGACATCGCGGCCGTCCGGCGGGAGATTATCGATCTGCTCCGCCAGCAGATGGAAGCTCTGGACTCGCCTCTCGGATTGACCGATGCCGGTTTAAGGGAATGCTACGAACGACAAGCCCGGGTGCAGGAATTGCGCGAGCAGTTGCAAGCCGCGGCACAGACATCCGCCCACGCGGCACCAGAGCCGGTGCATTCCGCGGAGACTGCCGCTAGCGTCTAGCAGCGAGCGACTGCTGTGCCTTCGTCCATGTCAGAGGTTCGAGAAAGGGAGAAACTCATGCATCGAGGATGTCGGTATCTTGGATTTGTTCTGCTAACAGCAGCGCTGTCGGCACCACTGGCGAGCGCCAAACCCGTAATCGCAACTCAAGAGCGCGAAGAGCATGATCGGGATCGCGAGCACCGAAGGGTCTACGACCGTGACCACCATGACTACCACGATTGGGATGACCGCGAAGACAGCGCTTACCGCCACTGGCGCGAAGAGCGGCACGAGGCTTACGTGGACTACAACCGGCTGAAACACAAGGAACAGCGGGAATATTGGAAGTGGCGGCACGAGCACCAGGAACACGAAGAGCACGAGCATCACTAGGGCGCGGGAACCTGGGGCACCGGAACGATGATGCCGGCGTAGCCCACGACCGTGTCGAGGTCGCCGGAAACGTCACCCGACGTCGCATACTTCACTAGCTCGGCGGAGGTTGCGCCGAGCTTTTTTGTTGCGGTCAGCATGGCGACGGCGGGCCCGAAACCACACATACTGATGTGCTGCTGTGCGACTGTGTCGTAGAGGGCGCGGGCATTGAGGGCGAGAATGGGCTCAATTGCACTGTGGTCCTTCACGCGCGTGATGGCATCGGACTCGTAATGATTCATGTCGCTGGAGGCGACGATCAGGACGGGATTTTTATTTTCTGCAATCACATCCGCAATCGCTTTCCCAAGTTGTTCAAGGGCTTCGAACTGCCCGGTGCCGAGTGCGATGGGGACGAATCTCAGTTGCGGCTGTCGCGTTTGCAGGAAGGGTAACTCGACTTCGACGGCATGCTCCGAACGGTGAGCCGAAGAATCTTCCTGCAGTGGTGGGCAGCGCTGCTTGAGGGCGGCAGCGAAGTCGCCGTCGATTGGGATACTGCCCAAGGGCGTTTCCCATGCGCCACCGCTGACGATCGCGAGGAAACGGCCAACGCCGGTGTGGTTGGGGCACATCACAAGGCAGAGCTGGGGAATCTCCAATCCAGCGAAGACCGCGCCCGCCACGTGGCCGGAATACATGTAGCCTGCGTGGGGTGCGATGCACCCTAGGGCGCGAACTGGTTTTTGGCCGGGAGTCTGAGAGAGGTGCGTATGGACCTCCTCGCGCAGCTCTTTCGGATCGCGGGGATAGAATCGTCCGGCGACCGCTGGAGGGCGAACGGGAGTCGCGGTCATAGGGGGCTCCTATCGTGGAAACAATGCTACGAGCCGTTGTTGCTGTCACGCAAGGCACGAAACAGCGCAGCGCTTTCTTCCAGGCTCAAGGTCTCCGCGCGGGCGACGGGCTTAACTCGGGCCTGGGCCAGAGCGGCGCGCAGGATCGGCTCCGGATAGTTGGATTTGAGATTGTTCCATAACGTCTTGCGCTTCTGGCCAAACGACAGCTTAAGAAACTCAATGAAGCCGCTTTGGATATTGCCATCGCCGTCGAGGCCCAGTTCCTTCTGCCGGGGCGACATGGTGAGCCGTAGCGCGGTGGAATGCACTTTGGGCGGCGGCGCAAATGCTCCGGGCGGCAAGGTAAAGAGTTTCTCCACGCGGGCGTGAAGCTGCGCGGTGGCAGAGAGCAGTCCATAGTCGCGGCTGCCGGGTTCGGCGGCGATGCGATCAGCCACTTCGCGTTGCACCAGAACGACGACGGTTTCGAAATACTTGGAGTAGTCGAAAAGCCGCAGCAGGATGTCAGAGGTGATGAAGTAGGGCAGATTGCCGATGACCTTGACGGGTTCGGGCTTGAACTCAATGCCGGGGCGGCGCAGGCCGGGCTTGGGTCCAAAGAGCGAATCGAAGTCGATGGAGAGAATGTCGGCCTCGATGACTTCGACATTAGGGAACATGCCGAAGCGCAGGCGAAGCTGGGCGGCCAGCACGCGGTCGAGTTCAACAGCAATCAGGCGGCGGGCACGCTTGGCCAGCAGGGAAGTGAGGACGCCGCGTCCCGGGCCGATTTCTAGCATGGTACTCTGTGATACGTCGCCCAGGGCGTCGACAATCTGCCCGGCAAAACTGTCGCTGGCGAGGAAATGCTGTCCCAACTTGGGCTTATGTTGGGGACGTCGCGTGGACACGACCTTCGGCACGTTGACCCTCTTTTCCTCGGGCATATAGACTGGCTATTCGGCCCGTGTGCTGTGCGCGCGGGAGGTTTTGGTCCCCGCGATACATATCCATCATAACGTGCGCCCGCGAAAAGAGGGTCTTGCCCGGGAGGTTTCATGAATATTGCGTTCGTGGCTTCGGAAGGCGTGCCATTTTCAAAAACTGGCGGATTGGCGGATGTCGTCGGAGCATTGCCGCGCGCTTTGGCGTCTCTGGGGCATCAGGTGAGCATTTACCTGCCCCGTTACCGGCAGACCAAGCTGGTCGAACCCACGACAGTCGTGCGCAGCATCACCATCCCGTTTGACGACAAGTACCGCTTTGCCTCGGTGGTGACTGGCGGAACTCAGGCCGGGGTGCGATTTTATTTTATCGAGTGCCCGGAGTACTTCGATCGCGATGCCCTTTATGGCACCCCCGCGGGAGACTATCCCGACAATGCCGAACGCTTTGCGCTCTTCTCGCGCGCCGTATTAGAAGCCACAAAGATTTTGAGTGTGCCGAACGTTTTCCATTGTCACGATTGGCAGTCGGCGCTAGTGCCGGTGCTGCTACGCACGGTGTATGCGGAAGATCCCGCGTTCCGCGATGTGGGCACCGTATTCACCATCCATAACATGGGCTATCAGGGACTTTTCCCGCCGGAGACTCTGCCCCTGCTCATGCTGCCCTGGGATTTGTTCACCATGTCGAAGATGGAGTTCTTTGGACAGGTAAATTTTCTGAAGGGCGCGCTCACATATTCCGACTACGTGACCACGGTGAGCCGGAAGTACAGCCAGGAAATTCAGACTGCCGAATACGGCTTTGGACTGGAGGGCGTGCTGCGCGACCGGGCGGCCACGGTCACCGGCATTCTGAATGGCGTGGACTACGACGAGTGGAGCCCGCAGGCGGATAAATTCATCGCGGCAAAATATTCGCCTCAGGATTTGTCGGGCAAAGCCCAGTGCAAGCAGGATCTGCTGACGGCGTTTGGCGTGAAGAATGCCGATCCGAAGATTCCGGTGATTGGCATTGTCTCCCGCTTCGCCGCGCAGAAAGGTTTCGACCTGATTGCGCAGATCATGGACCGGCTGGCCCGCGAAGAGATGATTGTGGTCGCACTCGGTACCGGGGACAAACCGTATGAAGAAATGTTTGTCCGGCTCAACAAGCAGTTCCCCAACAAGATCGCGGTGAAGGTGGCCTACGACAACGCCGTCGCGCACAAGATAGAGGCAGGGTCCGATATGTTCCTAATGCCTTCAAAATATGAACCTTGCGGGCTAAATCAAATCTATAGCTTGAAGTATGGTACGGTGCCCATCGTCCGCGCTACCGGCGGCCTCGACGATACGATCGATCCCTGGGATGCGCGCACCGGCAAAGGTACGGGCTTCAAATTTACTGAGTACAACGGCGAGTCTTTGCTGCTGACGATCAAGCAGGCGCTTCAGGCCTTCCGCGATCAGACTTCCTGGCAAGTGCTCATGCGCAACGGCATGAACAAGGACTTTTCGTGGAATGCTTCCGCGCGCGAATACGGCAAGATTTATGAGCGGGTGAAGCAGGCGCGGGGCGCGACACAAACTACGGCGGAAAAGGTCTTGGTATAGATTTCTCCTGACCGTTGCGAGGAAACACCCATGAGTCGATGAGGGCAATGGCGATTTAGCAACAATTACCGCCCCTGGGGATGCCCCATGATTTCGCTTGAGCGCCTCACGGGAGTGCGACGTAGGAGCGGCGGGTAGTGTCCTAACACCCATTAGGACCTACCGAGCGACGGCGACCAGACACACAATCCCCAGCGCGGCCAGGAAATCGAAAAACTTATTGAGCATGGATGCGCGTCGGTGAGCGTCATCCATTTCAGGATTTATGTTGCCTCCAGAGCTTGTAAACAAAATCGACGACATGATGAAGGCTGATCTGCTCGAATGGCACCGCCTCTGGTTCGGTTGGCTACTAACAGCCACCGCGCTTGTGGTAGTCGGCCTTACCCTTGAGGGCGGCGAGTTGTGGTATGAAATGCGTTCAATCTCTCGGAGTAAATTCCGTTTCTTTAGGTATCGGACAGTTATATTAGAGCGTCGTGTCGAATGGGCTAGGATAATAGCCTTTATTGGCTGGGGGTTAATCGTGGCAGGAGTGGCCGGAGAGATGTTTACAGAGGTGATGATCTCTGATGCGGATCGCAACATCGAAGCTTTCGATGCCATCGTGTTAGCCGAAAACCAAAGAGAAGCTGCGTTTGCGATTGAAGGCGCTGCACAAGCCCAAAAGGAGAACAGCGAGCTAAAGATAACGCTCATCAAGCTTCGCCGTAGCAGTGGATGGCGATACCTCTCTCCGCAGGAGCAAGCAGAGCTTGTCAAAGCCCTGCGCAAATATTCCAAAAACCGCGTGGTGATTGAGTTTAAGGAGGGAGAAGAGGAGCGAAAACAATTTGGAGGTAATTTCACGACTGTCTTTGACAAACTGCATTGGAATGTCTCCACATGGACTCCGTCTGGCGGCCTCTTCTCGGCAGGAATCACGATAGGAGTGGTTGACCCTTCCAAGCCTCCGCCAGCGGCTCTAGCACTGAAGATCGCTCTAGAGAACCTAGATTTCCCTTTTTTCTCCAAGATCGAGAAAGCCCCAGATGCCCAAGAAATTAAGGACGGCCCCAGATATTTCGAGGTCGTGATAGGCGAGAATCCGCAATAGTTCGTGACTGGCCAGTTGTACGGCCTGTGGACGCGAAACGGCACCACTACCGAGCGGCGGCGCTGATTGACGCCATATGCTAAGTGGAATAGACTGTTTGGCGCTTTAGCGTTCGGAGGGCATCGTGAAGGCAGGATGGTGGCTCGTTGTTGTGTTTGTCGTGGTCCTCCTCCTTTACTTTCTGATTCGCTGGCCAGAACACGTTTATGAACGAATTCGTGGTAACCAGACCTCGGCGGTGCTAACCCTTCGTGACATCTGCCGCGCCGAAGCAAACTATGCTTCCATTTACCCCACCGTGAGGTTTAGCTCTTCGCTCTCAGGCCTCGGTGGCGCGCAATGCGCTACCCCAAGTCCGACGGCCGCATGCCTAGTAGATCAGGCTACGGCCAGTGGCTCAAAAGCAGGCTATAAATTTGTATACACCGCCGTTCCGGGCGCTAGCGGGAATAATGTCAGCTTCAGAGTTAGCGCCAGCCCGCTCAAGCCGGGCGACACTGGTCTAGACTATTACTTCGTGGACGAAAGCTGTCGTATCCGCCGGAATTCGACGCGTGAGGCGTCGTCCGAAGATCCAGTCCTTAATTGAGCGGGCCCGATGGAACAGAAGGTAGCGCCGATTCCCCAGATCTGACAACTGTTGTTAACATTCTACACTCGTTGACAGGAACGCCATGTCCTGCTGTGTTAATATCCCCTCAGCGCAAAGGGCGCATCCGGTCCGCGGAAAGGACAGAAGTCCACCTGCTTTTCACAATCCCGTTTCACGAACTTACTTTCTGCCCGTAAATGCGGACCTCGGGCCACGGAAAGGAAGTTCGCCATGCCGGTAAGACGCCTCCCATCCAACCCCAATCTCGATCACCTCAAGTACCAAGCCAAAGACTTGCTGAAGGAACATGCAGCCCGCGACGCAGCAGCGGCCCAGCGCATCCGAGAATTCCATCCCCGGTTCAGCCGCGCCACGGACGCTGACATTTTCGCGGCGCACCTGAAGCTCAGTGACGCGCAGCTCACCATCGCCCGCGAGGCTGGTTTCCAAAGCTGGGCAAGATTAAAAAAGCACATTGAAAGACCGACGCTGACGGATCAATTGAATTTGACGCACCATGAACGAATCGAAGATCCGGTTTTCCGCCGCGCCGTAGATCTAATCGACGCCGGCGATGTGGCGGGACTGCGCCAGTATTTGAAACAGCATCCGAAGCTGGTGCATCAGCATATCGTTTTCGAGGGCTGGAACTACTTTCACAATCCCACGCTGTTGCAGTTCATCGCCGAGAATCCGGTTCGCCACGGCAAGCTGACAGCAAACATTGTTGAAATAGCCAAAGTTATCCTCGACGCTGGCTCCGCGCAGTCTGAGCTTAACGAGACGCTCATGCTTGTCGCTACAGGCAGTGTGCCGCGGGAATGCCGCATGCAGCTCCCATTGATTGATCTTCTCTGCGATCACGGGGCCGACCCCAACAGCGCGATCCGCGCAGCGGCGTTGCACGGCGAGATGGAAGCGGTACCCGCCTTGATCCAGCGCGGCGCTCGCATCGACTTGCCGGTCGCGGCCGCTCTGGGACGCGTCGAGGACTTACGCCGGCTGCTTTCGGTGTCTGGCAGCGACGACCGCCATTTGGCGCTCGCCCTGGCGGCGCAGTTTGGCCATGTCGAGATCGTTCGCATATTGCTTGACGCCGGTGAAGATCCCAACCGCTACAACCCGGTCGGCGGCCATTCGCATTCAACCCCGCTACACCAGGCCGTCGGCGCGGGACATGACGAACTGGTGCGGCTTCTTGTGGAGCGCGGCGCAAGACTCGACATGAAGGATATTCTCTGGCGGGCGACCCCGGCTGATTGGGCAAGGCATGCAGGCCGCATCGAGCTTGAGACATATCTACGCGCGGCGGCGCGAGAGAAGCAGGAATAAGCCGTTCAATAGGCCTCGCTTCGCGGAGCACAGTGGCTGCTAGAATTCGTATAGCATGGCCGCGCCGTCGCAGATCCAGGCTTTCGCCCGAACCATCTTCCACGTGGACATGGACGCCTTCTTCGTCTCGGTGGAGGAACTCTACGATCCCCCGCTGAAAGGCAAGGCGGTCGTGGTTGGCGGGCAGCGCCACGAGCGCGGAGTGGTTTCCGCGGCATCCTACGAGGCACGGAAGTTTGGAGTGCACTCGGCCATGCCGCTGCGCACCGCGGCCAAGCTCTGTCCCCATGCCATCTTTGTCGACGGGCATCCCGAGCGCTACCGCGAGTGCTCCGAAAAAGTCTACAAAGTGCTGTCGGCATTCTCTCCGCAAGTCGAGATGGCTTCCATCGACGAAGCGTACCTCGACATGACCGGGACGGCGCGGCTGCACGGCCCGCCGCTGAAGGCTGCGCACAAACTGCATCAGCGCATGAAGGAAGAGACGCAGCTGAATTGCTCCATCGGCATTGGGTCGTCACGCCTGATTGCCAAGGTCTCGTCCGCGCAAGCCAAGCCAAATGGCGTACTGTGGATCGTCCCCGGAGAAGAGGCGAAGTTTCTCGCGCCACTCGATGTGCGGGCGATTCCCGGCGTCGGCAAGGTGATGGAGAGCCATCTGTACGAGCTGGGCATCAAGAAAGTGGGAGATCTGGCGAAGCTGGAAGAATCTGAACTGGAAGAACGCTTCGGCAAGTGGGGGCTGGCGCTGGCGGGCAAAGCGCGCGGAGAAGACGCTGGCGGATGGTTCGACACTGAAGTTGGCGCCGATACTGAAGCCAAATCCATCAGCCACGAACATACCTTCAACGAAGACACCGCAGACGCGAACCAGCTCGAAGCCACGCTAATGCGCCTCTCCGAAATGGTAGCGCGGCGCCTGCGCGAAGCCAGCCTACATACGCGCACCATTCAACTCAAATTGCGCTACAAAGATTTCACCACCATTACCCGCGCTCACACGCTGCCCGCGCCCACCCAGCTCGATGGCGAAATCTTTGCACAGGCGCGCACTCTGTTTCGCAAGAACTGGAAACCGGGCTGTGAAGTGCGCCTGCTGGGGGTGCAGGCTTCATCATTCGAGGGGCAAGCGGATCAGATGAACCTGCTCGAAGGCGGCCAGCAGCAGCGGTGGAAAGATGCGCTGGCCGCTGCTGATCGGCTGCGCGACAAGTTCGGCGAGTCGAGTATTAAACTAGCTGCGGGAATGAGAGGAAGCTTCCGCGAGCGCACTCACGAAAACCCCGCCGGGCTCCCGGGAAAGGGCAAGCAGAAACCAGACTGAAGGTGGTTAGCATCGCCAGCACGTTGTTCTCTAGCTCGTGAAGGGACGATCACCAGGCCCGGTACCGTTCCATCTGGCCGAGGTCACGACGGTTCTGATCCAGTGACGACTGAATAGCAGCTTGCAGCCTGCGCTGGTCGTCGTCATAGAGTCTGACGAACTTGAACGGCTGAAGCTTCCAAGATACGGGGCTTAACATTTCCGCCGCGCCTAGTACCGATCCGCCCCAGGTCAGGAACATCAACTTCACCTGGGAACCCTGATCAAGAGGTCTAGACAAGCAGAGCAACCCGCCGGTCAGCGAGATCAGCTGCAATTTGCCCGGTACGCTGCGGCCGTCCTGGCATCGAAGGACAGCCGGAGTGGTTTCTGCGAAGCATGTTCGCGGGGCACGCCGTGAGGCCTGCGGTAGGGGAAAGTACGTCATGGGGATTGCATCAAGTATGTGGCCGGTTCACGGAGAATGGGAGATTACGGAAGGACTTGGTCCAGCTTGTCGGAGCTGACACTATTTGTAGAACGGCTGTGTGTTAACACCGAATTCCGGCAATGACTGGCCAGCCCAGTTGACCCTCGTCTGCCCAACGCACTAAGATTTCCCGTCACTCTTAGCCATTTTCAGGAGCTCAACATGCGCAACGCTCTTCGGGGGATGTTTGCCCTGGTCGTCTCTTCCGTGTGTCTGGTTTTACTGCTCTTGCCCACCGCCTCGGCTCAGAGTGATCCTCCGCTGTTACTGCGGTTTCCCACTGTGAGCAAGACGCAGATCGTCTTCAATTACGGCGGCGACCTGTGGATCGTTGGCCGCGAGGGCGGCGATGCGCGGCGGCTGACTTCCGGAGTGGGAGTGGAGATCGTACCCAGGTTTTCTCCCGACGGAACGATGATTGCCTTTACCGGCGAGTATGACGGGAACCGCGATGTGTATGTGGTTGCGGCCTCCGGAGGCGTGCCGCGGCGGCTGACCTTCCATCCGGCGGATGAATATGTGCTTGGTTGGACGCCCGATGGCAAAAATATTCTGTTCTCGGCCTGGGGCAGCAGCTTCCGCCACTTCGAGGATCAGTTGTATACCGTGCCGGTGGTGGGTGGGTTTCCGACAAAATTGCCCATTCCTATCGGAGAGGAATCCTCGTTCTCCCCAGACGCTACCCACTTGGCGTACGTGCCGCATCTGCAGTGGGAAGCGGCATGGAAACGCTACCACGGAGGCCAGACCACGCCCATCTGGATTGCTGATCTGAAAGATTCGAGTGTGGTGAAGGTTCCCCGCGAAAACTCGAATGATCACTATCCCATGTGGGTCGGCGACACGGTCTATTTCCTTTCGGATCGCAACGGTCCGGTGAGTTTGTTCGCCTATGACACCAAGAGCAAGCAAGTGTCGGAAGCTCTGCACAGTGATGGCCTGGACTTCAAGACCGCTTCGGCGGGGCCGGATGCCATCGCGATCGAACAGTTCGGCTCGATCAAGCTCTATGACCTGAACACGCACCAGGCCAGGAATATTTCGATTCGCGTGAGAGGTGATGTCGAAGCGGTGCGGCCGCACTTCGCCAAAGTCGAGCCGAAGCGCATTGTAAATTTCGGCATTTCACCCTCGGGAGCGCGGGCGGTGTTCGAGGTCTGGGGAGAGATTTTCACCGTCCCGACCGACAAAGGGGATATCCGCAATTTGACCCACAGCCCGGCCGTGGCTGATCGCGACCCAGCATGGTCGCCTGATGGAAAATCGATCGCCTACTTTTCCGACGAGCGGGGCGAATATGAACTGTGCATCCGCGGGCAGAACGGCTTGGGCGAGGTCCGGCACATCGGCTTGGGCACTCCGGCGTCATTTTTCTACAGCCCCGCATGGTCACCTGACAGCAAGAAGGTGGCCTACTCGGATAAGCGGTTGAATCTGTGGTATGTCGATCTCGACAATCCCCAACCGAAACTGATCGATACCGATTATTTTGGAGGCTTTGGCGCGACACAGCTCAACCAGACCTGGGCTCCGGACAATAAGTGGATCGCATACACGAGGCAGTTGCCCAGCGGACTGCACGCCGTATTTGTCTATTCGCTCGATCAGGGTAAGGCGTTCCAGATCACCGACGGCATGAGCGATGCACTGTATCCCGCATTCGACAAGAACGGGAAGTACCTTTACTTCACTGCGTCGACCGACGTGGCGCTTTCCACGGCGGGACTCGACATGTCGAGCGAGGAGCACCGCGTTTCGCGTAGCGCCTACGTCGCAGTGCTGAGCAAGGACTTGCCCTCACCACTTGCGCCCGAGAGTGATGAGGAGAAGACTGGCGGAGGCGACAAGGACAAGGCTCCTGATAAAGATAAAGAAAAAGAAAAAGAAAAAGACAGGGGAAAAGACAAAGGCAAGACTGGTGACAAAGCGGCCGCCGGCAAGGATGCGCCCCAGGATGGCAAAGAAAAAGACAAGGAAAAAGACAAAAAAGAAGAGCCTGTGGTCGTCAAGATCGACATTGAGGGAATCGGTCAGCGCATTCTCTCTTTGCCAATTCCGGCAAAGAATTACGTCAATCTGCTCTCGGGAAAATCGGGAATCCTGTTTCTGTCCGAAGGTCCCATGGTGGTGACCGAGGCGGACCAAGAGAACCTGCCGCAAATCATCCAGAAGTTTGATTTGAGCAAGCGCAAGGTGGACAAGTGGATTGATGAGGTCAATGACTTTACAGTCTCATTCAACGGAGAGAAACTCCTGTATCGCAAAGGAGAAGCGTGGACGACGGCGTCAGCCGACGACGCGCCCGCGCCCGGAGGCCCGCCCAAGCCTGGCCTCGGCCCGCTTAAGCTCGATGGCTGGGAAGTGTTCGTGGAGCCCCGGACGATGTGGAAGCAGATCTACAACGAGACCTGGCGCATTGAACGGGACTTTTTCTACGATCCGCACTATCACGGCCTCGATCTCGACAAAGCGAAGAAGAAGTATGAGCCGTATCTTGACGGAATCGCGTCCCGCGGCGAGTTGACTTATCTCTTCGAGGAATGCCTGGGCGAAATGACGGTGGGCCACATGTTCGTCGGCGGAGGTGAAACGCCGGAGCCGAAGAAACTAAAAGGCGGGCTGTTGGGCGCTGACTACAGCCTGGAGAATGGGCGCTACCGAATCGCGAAAGTGTATGACGGAGAGAATTGGAATCCGGGCTTGCAGGCACCGCTGACTCAACCTGGCGTCAATGCCAAGGCGGGCGACTACATTCTTGCCGTCAACGGACGCGATCTGCAATCTCAGGACAACATCTACCACTTCTTTGAGGAAACAGCAGGGAAGCAAGTAGTGTTGAAGATCGGCGCGAACCCCGACGGGAAGGACGCACGCGAGGTTACGGTCGTGCCGGTAGAGAGCGAGGAGAATCTGCGCCATCTGGCCTGGATTGAAAACAATCGCCGCACGGTGGATCAGGCCACTGGCGGGCGGGTCGCTTATGTTTATGTGCCGAACACGGCAGGCGGCGGCTACACCAGCTTCAATCGCTACTTCTTCTCGCAGGTGGGGAAAGAAGCGGTGATCATCGACGAGCGCTTTAACGAAGGCGGCCAGCTTGCCGACTACATCATCGATTATTTGCGCCGGCCGATCATGAGCAAGCTGGTCACGCGCGAAGGCCACGACTGGTCAAGCCCGTCGGAGGCGATCTATGGGCCGAAAGTGATGCTGATTAATGAGATGTCGGGCTCGGGTGGCGACGCGCTTCCGTGGTACTTCCGAAAAGCCGGGCTGGGTCCGCTGGTCGGCAAGAAGACCTGGGGCGGGCTGGTGGGAATTGGCGGATATCCGCAATTGCTGGATGGAGGCTTCGTCACAGCGCCACGGGCGGCCATCTACGGCCTGAAAGGCGAATGGGAAGTGGAGAATGTCGGCGTCGCTCCAGACTATGACGTCGATCTCGATCCTGCCGCCTATCGCAACGGGCACGATGCGCAACTCGATAAGGCAATCGAGGTCGTGATGCAGCAATTGAAGGAGCATCCGCTGCCGCAGTTCCAGCGGCCGGCGTATCCCAATTATCACGACAAAGACGGGTTGGGAGCGAAGTGAACGGTTGAAATGTTCTCTTGGGTGGCGGCAGCTTTACGTCCCAGGCTTCAGTAATCCATTCAGTATGAGAATCTCCAACGGCACCACGATATATCCCAAGACTTTGAGGAGTGTGGCGCAGGTCGAGGGACGCATTCTGAAAAGAAGCACGCTCCCCTTTCGATGGGTAAATGTGAGGGTAACCGGATCCCTCGCCGGAGTCCACTCGGAACCGATGGGTACTTCGAGCGGTAAAAATTGATGGAGGCTTACGAAAAAAGCGTCCCAGTGCCGCAGCGGAAGGTCACTTGCGATCGCTGCCGTTTCTTTGCCTCTATGCGAAGTACGGCTGCGCACGGCGCCGGGGCAGGAAAAGATCAAGGTCCCGAATAAGAGAAGCAGCGCGGACAATTCCAACAGCCGAAAAGTATTAGTGCCGTAGTTCGTTGTGAGCCACAACACGCAATCGCCCAACCATGCCCACTTGTTGGCGCGAAAAATATCCTGACGCTTCACACGGTGCCACTCCAATAGAACCTGTCTCGCGGCACTGTCATTGCCGGCCGCCTCGTAAGTCTTCTGCAGCTGAAAGTATGGCTGCCTGTCAAGGCCCTCGAGACTTGATTTTCCGTCCGACATTCTGAGCAAGGACTGCCACTGAACCTGGACACGATCGTAAGTGCATCCTTGCAGATCAACCTGATCCCCGAACTGATCATGTCCGCGTACCTGCCCGTTTGGCGAGAGATCCAATGAGCCGAAAGAAGCCTCGTGGAAACTGACCTGCTTTTTAAAGATGGTATGTTCGAAGTGGGCCGACTGATCAAAATGGGCACGATCAAAGGACGCCGGCCCTTCGAAAACGGCTTCGTCAAAGCTGGCATCGGCATTAAAGTGCGCTCCATCGAATTTTCCGCCACCAGCGAACTTTACTTTGTCGAAAAAACCACCCCTTGCGACGGTGGCTCTTGTGAAATTTGCTGGCTTGTCTGTGGACTCGAACTTCGCTCCAGACAATTCAAGAAATGAGCCAATCTGTGAGTCGCCGAAGATCGCCTGGTTCTTGAACACGGCACGCTCTGCTCTGACATTGTAGGCAACCTGCATTCCGGGGAGCTGAGCGGGACCTTCGAACTGAGCGTCCATCAGAAAGAGGGAGCCGCCTATTTTTGCAGTCCCGAGGTGAAACACTCGGTGGAACCTTGCTTTTTGGAAAAATAGGTCAGAATGATCTTCAAGGTCAGAAAGGTCCACGTTTGCGCCAAAGTCGGCATTGGAGAAATCCGCACCCCTCTCAACATGCATACGCTGAGCCTTTACACTTACATTTTCCGCAAATTGTGAACCACTCACGTTTAACAGGCCGTGGACCTGCAGATCCTTGAAAACCGCTTCTCCAGCGAGGAAGGTTGTTCCTTTCAGGTTGGCGTTGAGCTCAACGGTCGTACCTTCAAGCCTGAGACCCTTCCTGAAAGTCGAGCCGTCAAGCACAAGATGCCGCTTTAAGGTGCTGTAGGACAAGTTCGGCTCATCCTGAAAATCACAGTGGGTCAAGGAAATTTGCTGCGCGATAACTGCATAACTCAGATCAAGGGGCCCGCGGATCACCGCGCCATCAAGGCGAATCTCGGAACCCTTCCGGGCTTGCCTCGCAAGGTCCCTTGCGTCCACGACTTTTTTCGGCGATTGTTTGCGGCCAATAGTTAGCGCCGCACTCCCGCCCTCGTTAGGTTTCGGCTCGTCGTTTTGGGCTTTGACGAGGAGTGGCGTACACAAGACAAACGACGACATCAGAACGACACTCGCATAGCGGAACACTGCAATCCGGGGTTGGTCTTCAGAGGCAACGTGCATAACATCCTCGCAATTCCAGGTCCGGTTGCCCGGACTTGTCCAGCGATGTGTGAGCGGCGAACGAACCGCGCCCGTGCAAACCTAAGCCAGCTCAGTTGAGCGGACAGCCGGAATTTAGGAGCAACTTACAAGGAAGTCAAGTGCAGAAGAAGTTATCGGTGCCAATACAGCAATATTCCACAAAGACTTGTTTACGGAGAGACCTCTACTGGAAGCCAAGACTGCCGCAAACAAGAACGAAGGCCGGGTATCCCGGAAGGTGATTCCGGATCCCGGCCTGCGTCTTATTGCAACTTGGAGTAGAGCTTACTTAGTGCCCGAGGGAGCGTTAGTGGCGGCGGTGGCTGGCGGCGCGCTCGGTGTTGTCGAAGCGCCCCAACGTGCCAACCGCGGATAGAAGGGCGTGACTTCAAACGGCATCTTGTCACGCGCCGAGGTGATGGCGACCGGAGCCGTCTTCACCATTTCTGCCTTGTCGTCCCAGGGATTGATCTTGACGCGTCCACCCAGTGGGAGAGCCGCGACCTGATCCAGTTTGTTGTTGTCGAGTGCCGGACCCTTGGTGGCTAGAGCGGGCAGCCGGTTGACCGTTCCACCTTCCGCCAGCGGATTGCCCAGGTGCGTAGTCAACAGGGCATTGAGCTGAGGAGCGCGGGTTTGCAACGCCTTCAGGAACAAGCCAACGTTGTCGAGTTTCTGGGCGTAGGGCGAGTTGGCAAGCAAGTCCACAGCCTTCTTGTCGGCGGCGATCTCTTCTTCGGGAATGTGCTTGAAGCCCAGGTTGGCGTAGGTTGAGTCATCGGAGAACAGCATGCGGTCGTTGAACGCATACTTGCTGCCGAGGTTGTGGCCGAGCACGATGTGCGCCAGTTCATGCGAGAGCACAGCGGCCAGGCTGGCCTCATCGGGAAGCACGTCGATCAAGCCACGGCTGATCACGATGGTATTGCCCACGCTGAAAGTTTCCAGCGGAGCCGTGAGCAGTACGCGCGTGCGTACCGGACGCGGCAGGTCGATGTTGTTGGTGACTTCGAGATTGTTGACCACGGTCTGGAGAATGTGGTCGACGTCGCCTTCGGGCGCCAGCAATCCGGCGCGGGTGAGGCGCTCAATGACGTTGTCTTCCGCCTGCTGCTGCCACTGACGCTCAGCCTGAAGCGGCGAAGCATCCTGCTGCGTCGGAGTCTCATCCTTCACGCTGTCCACCCGAATCTGCGTGAGCTCGTCGTCCTTGTCGCCTTTCTTCAGGTCGTAGCCCCAGATGCGGGTCTGCGCCTTGAAAGCCGTTTTGTTCTTGACGCCAGCGCTGAAGTCGCCTTCTTCGCTGTAGATGTAGGCGGGCACCCAGTAGCCCGGAATCAGGTTCAAGCGCCAGCTATCCATGTGGAAGAAGTAGGAATTCCGCGGCGCCGGAGCATAGGTTCCGTTGAGGCGGACAATGTTGTATTCCTGATCTTCGACCCAAACGCGGCCGAGGAAGCGTCCTTTGCCGGAACCCTTCTTGGGCGTGACGTCGAATACCAGGCAGCGCACGTCGCCAAGAAATTCGCGGCGGATGTAATGGAACTCATAGTGCGAGCGGTCAAAGTCGGTGCGGTCGGCGTAGACCATCCAGGAAAAGCCCATGGGCTGATACTGCACCTTGAAGAGCTTGTTGAACCCGCCCATCAGGCGGGTCTGCATGCCCTTGTCCTGCTCCTTCAGGTAGTCCTTGCGGTCGACCGACTCGCCCATATCCATGCGGCCAAGAAAGTAATGGTCGTCGCTGGGCACGGGGCCGAGTTGCGGATCGGCGCTCAGGTTCTGAAGATAGGTCTCGACCACCGGGGTGCGGTTGGAGAGCGCCTTCATGAGCCCGTGTTCGCGCTCGATAAAGCGATCCACCACCTGATCCATGGTCGTGGGTTGAGGCAGGGCCGAAGGCGTTGGCGCCGGAGCCGTTGCCGGCTGAGCCTGCGACTGGGCCTGGGACTGAGACGCTTGCGGCTGCGCTGCCGGAGCCTCCGCCGTCTGCGCGGAATTCGGGGACGGCGTGGCGCCTGCTATCTGCGGAACAGTGCCAACGCTCAAAGGTTGCGAGTCCGTGGGCAGCGGCCCGTTCGCGGCAGCGCTCAAAGGTTGTGACTCCGCTGGCTGCTGCGCGGCGGCGCTCACCGTGACCAGCAGTGCGGCTGTGAACATCCATTTCCAAGTACGCATGACTCTTCTCTCCACGTTTCTTTGAACCTAAGTTTTCTTCGAACCGATTTGTCTTCGAACCCGCTTCAATAACCGATTGCCTCAATTCGCCTTGCACATCTCGCCTTGCACATTCAAGACCACGAAATCGACTTCGGACCTAAAGTTTCCGGCTGCGTCAAACTTCTAGTACGCCATCTGAAACGTCACGTGCACGATCGCCGTCGAATCCACCGGTTGTCCCATACGCAAAGCCGGCTTGAAGCGCATCTTGTTAGCAGCCGCGGTTGCGGCCTCGTCCAGTCCGTGACCCAGGCCCCGGACCACACGATTCACATGCAGATTCCCGTTGGCGCCGAACATCACCTCCAGCAGAACTTCCCCTTCCAGCTTCAGACTGCGAGCTTCGTCCGTGTAAACCGGCTGCGGTTTAAAAGTTATCTCGACCGGAGTGGTTGCCGGTCCAGAATCGGCCTGCGCGATCTTCGGCCCAGCATGGACCACCTGCTCCGATCCGAATCCGCCAGTCGCAACACCGCTGCCACGTCCGTTGCTGCGGCCGTCTCCCTTGCCTCCGGTCGCAATGCCGTTGCCGAAGTCGGCGCTGGCTACCGTTCCCTTGATGCCTTTCGCCCCGCCTGATCCGTTGCCTTGCCCCGGACCTACCGGCATTTCAAATGAACCCGCCTGCGCCGCGTAGAGCTTGGCGCCTTCCTTGCCCGTGCCCTTCAAGCCATTGGGATCGCCGAAGCCTCCGGTCTGCACCTTCTGCACCGCTGCATTCACTGTGGGAGCTACCGAGCTGCCAGCGAAGTCTCCAGTATGCAAAAGTTGTGGACGCGCGCCACCCGCGGTCATCTTGATCTGGGGAGCGGCGAACTGGTTTATGACTACCTTTGGCGCTTCCACCGGCTCAGGAGCTGGAGTGGTACGCCGAACTTCATGCGGTACGATCAATTTCGGGCGATCGAAAACCGGCGCTGGCGGAAGCAGTTTCGGCTTCACCGCCGGCTTCACAACTTTGATCGGTGCCGGCTCGGGCCGGAGCGCAGGCATCGGAATCAATGAGGTCAGGTGATACTGCTTGAGCTGAATCCGGTCGGGAAAGATCACTCCCAGATTAATCAGGATGAAAGCCAGCAACACCATGAGCGAATAGCCGGTGGCCACCGCGCGCCGGTCGATCTTGCGCTCCGGGAGAATTCCGAGCTGAAATCCGTGTTGATACGTAGCCATGTATGAACTCCAAGGGGATCCTGGCCGAGGGAGCGGACCGGGACTGGAGTTCTGAAGATAGGGGAAAAAGTACAGGGGGTAAACGTGTCCACGGCTCTTGACCGAAAGTAACCAGTGGAGGGTGGTTACGGGAAACCGGGCCATAACGGGAACAAGGCCGAATCCGATTGGGACACTCAAGCCCTCAAGTTTTCTTCCCATGCGATTCGCAACCCGGAAGGGCAAGAGTTCCACTCGTGCCGACCCGGGTGGCCTTAGGGAACCGGCTTCAGCCGCCTGACACTAGCCGCCAAGCGGCGAAGAATGCAGCCCACAGCTTGCCCTGAGCCTGCCAAGGGGGCGTAAGCCGTGGGCTACGAAGTGTAGAAGATTAACCAGCACGGAAGGTGCGAAAGGATAATTCTGGGGTGGGCTGGCCCTCAACAAGAGCGAAGGCCAGCCCCCTTCACTCTTGAACTGAAAAAGCAGATTCCGGTTTAATGGATGGGGTCTAATAGATAGGTTCAATGGACGGCTTTAATGGATGGGTTTAATGGATATGGAACGTCGCTGTCATCGAGACCTAGGGGGAGTGTGAGCGTTCATGCAGTCATCAAGCATCTCTCAGGGATCAAGCACGGGCCGGGAGAGCTCGGATAGCTTTATTCCGGTTGCAAACAATGCCCTGTCGCGAAACGACGTGGTCGAGCACGGTTTCACGCGGCAGCCACTGAGAGTTGATGTAGACATTGCCCGCGCGCTGGATGAATTGGCCCATGCAGCCTGGTCGATTCCCCGGGACAAATACTATGACGGAGGCGACCGGTATCGATCCCTAAATCGTGTGCGGGCTGAGATTGTTGAGGGTGGCGTGAAAGTCTGGCCGATCGACGAGAGCGCGCCCTATGTGCAACTCGAAAAATACAACCCGACTCTCGGCGGCCAGCCACGAGAATACGTTCCCCTGGCCACGGAGATAGCTGCTTCCAGAGGCGTTCGCAAGATGATTGCTCACCACCTTCACTACTTGCCGCTCTCAGCCTTGGGTACGAAGTATTTGGTCAACGTCCATCTAATAAGGTTCACGGCTACGCCGGGCCGGCCATGCGACACGAGCCCACCGGGCTTGCACAAAGACGGCGAAAAGTACATCGCCACCCATCTGCTGGGCCGCTGCGGGGCCGACGGCGGCGAGGTGATCATCACCGACAATGACAAGCGCGAAATGGATCGCTTCACCATGCGCGAATGCGGGGAGTGTTACGTCTTCGACGATGACCGCATCTGGCATATGTTGACACCGGTGTCGGTAATGGAAGGCAGCCAGTTCGCCTACCGCGACACGCTGGCATTCGATTTGTTGCCAGAGGGTTGGGAACCCGGAAAGTGATCCAGAGAGGAGTCTGGCCCACCAAACCGGGAAGGGCACGAGTTCCACTCGTGCCGATTAAGCGGCATCTGAGACCGCGGCTTTCAGCCGCTGAGGCTTCGCTGTCGTTGAGGAATTCGCACCGGGACGGAGGCTCGTTGAGTCTCAATCAAGAACTACGTGTGAGCACTAAAGGAATTCCCACAACTGTCGGCTGACGGAATGCGCGCCCTTCGACTAAGCTCAGGGCAGGCTCTTTCGAAAACCCGCGAAAGGTGCGGCAGCCTCACTTCTGGTTGTTCCCGCGTAAGAATCAAAGGTGAGCCAGCCCCCCTGGATCACCGCGAGGTCATTCGGGTCGCAGGCGGTCTCGTGGTTGCCGCCTGAGTGAATGTGCTGACCTTGAAGCTAATTCATGAGGCCAACTCTTCCAACCTGTCATCAAATGCACGAGCGGTCGTACCGCAGCGGAGGTCACGATGCACAAGAACGCTTCGCCGAATGCAGATAAGAGTCCGCAGACGTCGCCTGAAGCTCCCTTCACAACCTTCATTCAATTGGACGGGAGGTCCCCCGTTCCCTCGCAGTTTCGTACTCCGGGCACTTTTACCATCACCCGGCTCCAGTCGTCGACTGGTCTTCCTGACCGAATCACAAAGCTATCGCCCGTCCCCGCTCTGCTGGTATCGATCTCCCTTAAGTCTCTGCCGTCATCGAGTTATCAGGTGTGGACCGCAGACAAGCTTATTGCCACATCCGTCGTTCACCCGTTTCGCTCCAATGTCATCGATTTCGATTCACAGCCAAGGTGCTGGGCAGGTAGTGCCTTCGATTACGTTCACTATTCTGTCCCTCGCAAGGGACTGGATGACATTGCCGAAGATCTCGGTTTTGGCCGGGTAAGTGAGTATCGCCTGGCAGTGCTCGAAGACGATCTGGTTGTGGCCCAGATCACCAAAAGCATTCTTCCGTTCCTTGGGCGGAGCGACCGTCTCTCCGTGCTGGCCCTCGATCAATTCAGCCTCATCCTCGGAGCACATCTCATCCAGCGGTACGGTGTACTCCAGAAAACTGCACGGCGTTCCAAGGGAGGTCTGGCACCGTGGCAGAAGCGGCGAGCGTCGGAACTTCTTCATGAGAACATGCATGGCCGGATCCGGCTTTCTGACATTGCACGTGAATGCGGACTCTCCGTCAGCCACTTTGCCCGCTCCTTCAAAACCTCGTTCGGCACATCCACTCACCAGTGGTTGATGCAGCATCGCATTGACCACGCCAAACACCTGATGAGCCAGACCAGCATGTCGCTGATCGACATCACGATTCAGTCGGGATTTAATGACCAGGCAGCGTTCACGCGCACATTCCATCAATTCGTCGGGGTCAGCCCCGGAAGATGGCGACGGCAGTACACGACAAAGCCTTCCCAAAGTTAAGGTCCATGTCCCAACCTTTCAGATAGTCGCGGTTGCCCGTGGGGCAGGTATCCCGTCGAATGTTCCCACTCAGCCTGAAGCAGTGGTCAGTGTCCAGTGATTCCAGTGATCAGTGGCCAGTTAAACCTGTTCTGGATTCGACTGACCACTGGCCACTGACCACTGCCGCGACTCATTTTAGGCAAAAAAACAACAAAATCAGCAAAATCCTGCAAGAGAGCACGCGCGCAAGAGCCTAAGGTTAACCGGTCACGTGTTTGTTATGGTCCAGTTCTATAGAAAATGGTCTTTCGGGGTCTAAGTGAACCATGGATAAAACCAACCCAGCGGTGCACGTGCGGGTGATCGAGGAAACGCCTGCGTGCTGGAGGGCTGTATTCGATTACCCGCCTTTCAACATCGTAGACGCCAGCATATTCGAAGCCCTACAGGATCTGCTCGCGCGAATGAACGCCAGCCCGAGCCTGCGGGTCGTCGTATTCGAAAGCGCGAACCCCGAGTTTTACCTTTCCCACTTTGATTTGACCGGCAAGATAGGGAACATCATGACTGCTGTCGGGGCTTCGGGCCTCCCGATCCTGCTGGATACATTCGTGCGTCTCACCAGGTCCCCGGTGGTCAGCATCGCAAAGATCCGAGGCTGTGTCCGGGGTGTGAGCAGCGAGTTCGTCCTCGCCTGCGACATGCGCTTCGCGTCGCGCGAGAACACGCGACTGGGCCAACCCGAAGTCGGAGTGGGACTGCATCCCGGCGGCGGCGGTGCGGAACGTCTTCCACATCTGGTCGGCCGCGGGCGGGCGCTCGAAATCATTCTCGGCGCGAACGATTTCGACGGCGACACTGCCGAACGATACGGGTACGTCAACCGGGCACTTCCGGACGCGGAGCTGGACAGCTTCGTCGATGGGCTCGCGCGCCGGATCGCATCCTTCGACCGGCGTGCCATCGCGGCAGCGAAGAATCTCATTAACCAAGTCTCGTTGCCATCCGCCGACCAACTCCTCGACGCATTGACCTCCTTTGAGACCTCTCTAACGTGGCCTGAAGCGCAGCAACGAATCCAAGTTCTGTTAAAGCGCGGACTCCAACGGGAAGTCGATTTTGAGAATCGGTGGCCCGAAGTGCTCGGCACGCTGGTCGAGACGTAGTTAGCTTGAGCGGTGCGCAGCGTCAACCACGCGGTTGCAAGCTTTTTTAAGCAATAAACAACAAAACCAGCAAAATTCTGCAAGAGATCAGGCATGTTCTGCGCCAAGGTAGAAGCGGGTTGGTGCGAAGGCGTTCGATATCGAAATCAAATGATCCGAGTGGATATTTACTGCAAAGGAGAATGGTCATGAATCAGCATGTCAAAAACGTGGTCTTGGTGCATGGAGCTTTCGCCGACGGTTCCGGCTGGGAAGCCGTCGCTAACATCCTCAAGAATGATGGGTACAAGGTGTCGGTGGCGCAGCCCCCCGAGACCTCCTACGCCGAGGACCAAAAGTACACGAAGGCCGCAATCGACGCCATGGGCGGGCCGGTCGTCCTGGTCGGCCACAGCTACGGCGGGTCCATCATCACCGAGGCCGGCAATCATCCAAACGTTGCGGCGCTTGTCTATATTGCCGCATTTGCTCTCGATGAAGGTGAGAGCTGTGCGTCGATCGAACAGGCCCTGCCGCAAGCGTCCAAGGCGTTCAAACCGGACAGCAACAACAACTGGTGGATAGACGAGGCGCATTTCACCGCCGACTTCGCAGCGGACGTTCCACCAGAGAAGGCGGCATTCATGGCTATATCGCAGGTGCCGATTTCCACCGACTCGTTCACCCATAAGGTTACGAATCCCGCGTGGAAGAACAAGCCCACCTGGTACATGGTGGCCACCGAGGACCGGTCGATCAATCCGGATCAGGAGCGCATGATGGCGAAGCGCGCCAAGGCCAAGACGGTCGAAGTGAAGGCGAGCCATGTTGCCTACATGTCTCGTCCGAAGGAAACAGCCAAGCTTATCGAAGAGGCTGCCACCTCCGCACACGCCACGGCAGCAGCGTAAAGTAAATCGGACGCATGCCCACTCAAGTCAAAACCTGGCTTGAGTGGGCCACCTTTGCAACCATGACTACTAAGCGGTGCTCCTGGGCCAGCACAGATAGTCCGCTGCTGGTCGAATATCACGATCGCGAATGGGGTGTCCCCGTTCATAATGACCGCAAACATTTCGAGGTTCTCGTGCTCTCAGGCGCACAGGCCGGACTGAGCTGGTCGCTCGTGCTCAAAAAGCGGGAAGGCTATCGCCGCGCGTTCGACAAATTCGATCCAAAGAAAGTCGCGCACTACTCTGAGAGACAAATCCAGAAGCTTATATCTAATCCGGAGATCATTCGCAACCGGATGAAGATCGAAGCCGCAGTGCGCAACGCACGCGCATTCCTTAAAATTCAGGAAGAGTTCAGGGACTTTGACTCCTACTGCTGGCGTTTTGTCGGCGGGCGGCCCAAGCTCAATCACTGGAAGGCTACGCGCCAGATTCCAGCGACTTCGCCCGAATCCGACGCATTCAGCAAGGACCTCAAGCACCGGGGATTCAGCTTCGTCGGCCCGACGGTCGTTTATGCGTACATGCAGGCGGTTGGAATGGTAAACGATCACCTCGTCGATTGTTTCCGTTATCGGGAGATCCGGCAGGATTGGAAGACTGGATTTTCCACGTAACGAAGAGTGTCGAGATGGCATTGAAAAAGAGATAAGTTCGTGCTTGGGCAGCCTGGAGACGGATCCGCTTCTAATATGACGACCGCACCCACATCGACCGGCCTCCTACGGAGATCAGATGGCGAAGTACTCACCCGAATGGGCGGCAACTCTTATGAAATAGCGTCCCGCGTCCCTTCGGACTGGCTTGGCGTTCGCAGAGAAACGAAGGAGTTTTGGCTCCCGATCGGATCGGCATTCACACACCGTATTCTGATCAGCGGGGCATGAGCCGGAAAAATAGCGCCTGCTTGGCAACTGGTTCTACTTTTGCTTCCAGGGCAGCCATCTGGGCCTGACTCAACGGGGTAAACGAACGGGCGAGTTCCACGCATTCCTCGACCTGCTCGACTGAGTCACATCCGATGATTGCCGTACTGATGGGTAACGAGAGATTGTAGTAGAAGGTCTCCCGCTTGCTCAGCGTACCCGGAGTGGTTGCGATTGCGCCTCGGCCTTCCCATGAACGCTTTTGTTGTTCCACCGGAGGCGGCGTCCAACTGGAAAGGATGCGGCCGCGTGCCATCACCTTCATCCCGACAATCCCCATCTGTTTCTCGACGGCCAGCGGGAGGAGTTCCTTCTCAAAACTGTAATAGTATTTGTCGGCCGCGTTGACGCCCATCAGGACGGTGTCAAAGGGAAAGCGGTGTATGCATTCCATGAGTGCTTCGGGACGGAAGCGTCCGGTGACGCCCAGATGGCGCACCATTCTCTGATCGCGCGCTTGAACCAGGCCTTCCATCGCACCGCCTTTGCCAAATATCTGGTCGATGTCCTCCTGAATTCCAACATCATGCAGTTGCCATGCGTCGATGTGATCGGTATCCAGCAGCTTGAGAGACACGTCGAGGTTCTTGAGCGCGGCATCGCGAGTCCGTTCCTTGGTCTTGGTTGCGATAAAAACGTGGTCCCGGCTGCCCTTAAGACCCTTTCCAAGATAACGTTCACTCCACCTGTCAGGCCCGCCGTAGATGGCGGAAGTGTCGAAATAATTCACACCTAACTCGAGCGCGCGTTGGATGATCTGCTGCGCCAGGCTTTCGTTATTGACCTTCTCCAGCGCTCCCTGTCCGCCGAGGCCAAAAATCCCGACCCGAAATCCTGTCCTACCCAGATTGCGCGTCGGCATCGCGTCCTGGATGGCCTTTGCCGCAGCTGGACTGTTTTCCGTTGATGTCGCTTCGCCAGATGCGGAGGCAGCGATTACTCCTGCAGACAGACCAGCTGCTATCGATGCTGCCCCTGTCTTAAGGAAACCCCGGCGGTTCTGGTTGGCGGCATCCTGCGGTGTGTCATTCGTTTCATGTCCCATCCCTCCAGGTCATCCGAAACAGAATACCGATTTTCTTGGGGACTGTTCGATCAATGCGAGTATATTTTTCTCTTTGCGAGCCAGTCAATCTTTTGTCGTTGTATTTCTTCTTCTGGTCGCGTTGTGCAGTTGGTTTCACCGTCCGTTGAGAGCATTCGATTTTTATTCAGGGTAACGATCGGTTCTCAGGAGAGATGAAGAATGAGTCGTCGAGTGTTTTCCTTTTGCTTCGTGGCCGCATTGATGCTGCCCACAACTGCGTTTTCCCAATCGTTTTCGAGCCAATACAAAGGTTTGCCGTATCACGATACCCGCTATCGTGGCGGTCCACAAAAAATACCGGGAAAGGTCTTGTGCGCTTACTACGACTTCGGCGGCGAGGGAGTCGCCTATCACGACACCGATCCCAAGAATCACGGCAGCGGAGAGTTGAATCCGGCTGATGGGACGTACCTCAATGAATTTCGTATCCATGAGGGAGTGGATACTTCATACACGAAGTTTCAGCGAAAGCCCGATCTGATTGACGACAACCCCTTCGACAAGATTGTTCCTCCTCCAGACCTGCCCTATGTTGGCTGGACGGAACCCGGGGAGTGGTTCAACGTTACGGTAGATGTGGCACAGTCGGGAACATACGCGGCCGATTTCCTTTACACATCGAACCGCGGCGGCACAATATCAGTCGATGTGAATGGAAAGGACGCGACCGGACCGCTGCGGATCGCCACAACAAATGATCCTGCAGACACGCTCGCCTGGCGTCAGTGGCACCATTGGAATCTGGCTTCGCAACTTTTCAAAGTCCGTCTCAGCAAAGGAAAAAATGTTCTCACGGTGCACATATTGACGAACGGAAACATGAATCTGGCTTATTTCGACTTCAAGCCGGTCCGCAGATGAAATGGAACCTGTCAGCGATTCAATTCAGTGTCACACGCAATCCCATCGCATGGGGAACAATGACGGAGCGCTTGCCCTGCTTGAGCGATTCGGTCTTCGACGTTGTGATATGCGCTTCGGGGCTGTCTAGTCCCAGTGCGTGTAAAGTCTCGGTTTGCACCAGTCCACTCGCGTCGCGACCAAGGTCGGGCAGGATTAGAAGAGTGGATCTTCCACGGGTTGGCCCGGGCCAATCACCAAGCGGGTGCCCCCGTCCAAGCTTCGCTTGGGCGGGGCTTTTGACTCTTACGTGATGGGAACGGTCCGTATTTCTTCATATTTCCGGGTGGGACGAACATCCCATGTGCGACCGTGTTAAGGAATTTAGGACACTACCAACGCCCCGATTTTCCTTGACTTCATCTCACAACCAGAGCATACTATTCCTCGAAGGAACAGTTCATTGAAAACTTAATATCGTGCGGCTAAGTGCTTTCCGCACAAGATTTTGGCCCCAAGTCCGGTCGTTTTCAGTCTCGACAGAAATCGTCGCACTGATTCCATAGGACTTACGGGACACCGGTACATCTAACTCCTTTATCCGCAATATTTTGCAGACAAGTTGTTCAGAATCAATATTTTAGCGAAGCAAGCCCATATCGACCCGCCGTAAGTCGTTGATTCCAGAGATTTAAGCCGATTCGGTCCGTAATTTATTTGATCGGAACCACTCGAACACCGGCACTCCAGCCAGAATTACCAACAATCCATAGAACGAATTCGGCCAGTCGTTGCGAAACGTGTAGTAGAGGAGAGCCGCGGCTACAACAATGAACACGGCAGGGACGAACGGGTAACCGAACATGCGATAAGGCCTGACCGCATCCGAATTGCGCCAGCGGAAGACGAACACAGTGCTGCCAGCGATCATGTAGAAGAGCCATTCGGCGAAGATGGCGAGAGAAAAGAGCTGCCGAAAATTCGCTCCCAGCAGCAGCAGAATGATCGACAACACCGCCTGCAACACGATGCCGCCCGTGGGCGTGTGAAAGCGCAGATGCACTTCGGCCAGCGCGCGAAAAAAATATCCGTCGCGGGCCACGGCGTACGGTATGCGAGCCCCACTCATGATCGTGCCGTTCAGCGTGACCAGCATGGAGACCGCCATGCCCGCGGACACAATGCTGGCGCCAAAGCGTCCCGTGACCAGGGCGACCGCGTCTGAGGCAGGCCGGGGCGATGCGGCAATCACATTCGCAGGCAGCACATACTGCACTCCCGCATTCACCAGCACATACAGCACGCCAACTGTGGCCACGCCCGCGATCAGCGCAATCGGAATATTCCGCTCCGGCCGCTTCACCTCGCCCGCTACCATATTGAGGTCGTTCCAGCCGTCATAGGCCCACAGCGCCGCCACCAGCGCCGCCATGAAGCCGGCGATGCCGCCTTTCGCTCCAGTGAATGTGCTGGCAAAGTTGCTCCAGCCGCGTCCGGGTATGGAGCCGGCGCCGCTGAAGCAGATGGCCACGATGCCGAGAATGATTGCCACCTTCAGAACGGTGAACACCAGCTGGAATTCTCCGGCCTTTTTCACCCCAAGGTAATTCAGAACAGAAATGAGAATGGCGGCCGCGATGGCTACAAGCTGGCCCCACGTGACGCTGAAAGGAACCGAGGTTGCATTGGCGGTGAAGAAGGAGAAGATCGGAAACGTCCCCAGAATGCGCACCAGGCCCGTCGCGATCGTGGCGACCGATGCGGGTTTGGCGATGACAAACCACGTCCAGGCGTAGAGAAAACCGCCCAGCGGCCCGTAGGCGTCGCGGACGTAAACGTATTCTCCGCCCGCTTGCGGCTTCATTGCGCCGAGTTCGGCGTAGGTAAGGGCGCCAAAGAAAGACAGCATCCCGCCCACGAGCCAAGCCAGATATACCAGCTTGGCCGAGCCCACGGCCTGCATCATCTCTGCGGGAACCAGAAAGATCCCGCTGCCGATGATCGTGCCCACCACCACCGCGGACGCGTGACTGACGCCAAGATCACGGGCAAGTTCGGGGCGTGTGGTGGTCATCTCAGGCATGGTCGGAGTGAGCCAGTATACTCGCGAAGCTTGCCACATATCCCACCACGAAAGTCACCAGGGTCCCAATCATCACCCACCAGGTCCACGGGACATGCGTCCTCCACAAGAACAATTCCGTGCTGAATCCAAACATCATTCCCACCATCGCGCCGCGCTGATTGGCCCGCTTCGTCAACACGCCCAACAAGAAAACTCCAAGCAGTGCACCGTAGGCTACAGACGCGATCTGGAGTCCCACTTCGACGACCCGGCCCACTTGGCGTAAAGAGAGCACCGCCAGCCCGAATAGCAATAAGGCCCATGCAACTGTCGAAAGTCGCGACAGCCTCATCTTGATCCGTTCATCGGCCTGGGGACGGAAGCGCACATAGAAATCCATGATGGAAGTGGAAGACAAGGAATTCAGCGCGGCGCTCAAGTTCGACATGGCTGCGGCCAGGATCGCGGCTATCAGCAGTCCGGAGATCCCGTGCGGCATCCGGCTCACGATGAACGTAGGGTAGATCCGATCCGGCTTTCCAAAAGTTGCCGACGGCAAACGGTAATATGCCCATAACATGACTCCGACCATCAGGAACAATGCAAATTGAAACAAGATCGCCACGCCGCTTGAAAGCAAAGCCGTCACCGACTGCTTCTGGCTGCGAGCCGCCAGCAGCCGTTGCACGATGAGTTGATCGGTGCCGTGACTGGCCGTCAAGAAGAACGTGCCGCCGATCACACCCGCGCAGAAGGTATAGGGAGTCCAAATGCTCGGCGAGAAGTCGAACACTTGCAGCTTGCCCGCGCTTACAGCGGCTGTATGAATCGCGCTCCATCCGCCGGGAACCAGATGCAGAATCGTCAACAACCCCACCAGCGTCCCGCCAACATAAATCGCTGTCTGGACCACGTCAGTCCAGATCACCGCCGTCAGCCCGCCTTCGAACGTATAGATGAGCGTCAATGCAGTGATGATCGCGATCGACGCCACCTCGCCCGTTCCCAGCGCAATTGCCACCACAATCGACACAGCGTAGACCCGCACGCCCTCCGCCGCGGCGCGTGTCAGCAAAAACAATCCGGCAGTCAGCGACCGCAACTCGCGCCCAAAGCGTCTCTCAATCAGCTCGTAGGCGGTGTAGAGATCGCCGCGAAAATAATGCGGCAACAACACAAAGCTGATCACCACCCGCCCCACCATGTATCCCATCACCACCTGAAGGAAGGTGAGGTTCGTGTCATAGGCAAGTCCGGGGATGCTGATAATGGTGAGCGTGCTGGTCTCAGCCGCGACGATGGAAAGCGCAATCGCCCACCAGGGAATATCGCGTCCGGCAAGAAAGTAATCGCGCAACGAACGGTGCCGCTTGCGGAAGCGCAGCCCGAACAGAGTGATCCCTATCAGATACAGCGCGATAATCGCGAGATCGAGTTTGTTAAGGCCCATATCTGACAACAAGTTTTGATGATCATCGCGTCCGTTGCGGTTAAAGGCTGTCAAGCTTCCAGAGAAAAGCCTTTAACCGCAAAGATCGCTAAGGATTCCGCGAAGTTCGCCAAGCAAAGCCACTGTCCACTACACAACTTTCCGCGCCACACTTTCCGCGGGATCGTAGGGCTCGGACGAACAGGCTACGAGCCACAACGGACCTTCCCCATCATTGCGAACCGCGTGGGAACTGTTCGGAGAAACCAGCACCAGCACCGCACCGCTTCCGGGAAAACTGCGGTGCTGCGCCGGCAGGCCTTCGCCTTCGTCCCAGTGCAGCGACCAGGCAGGGCCGGGCAGTACGACAATCGCTTCTCGCCTGCGCAAGTGATAGTGATTTCCACGGATCGCTCCCGGCGCGGTCGAAGCCAGGTGCAGGTCGGCGACGCGTTTCAGGAACTCCAAAGCGGTTAAAGGCAAAGTAAAACTTAAGCCGCGAGTGTCGCCGAAATTACCGAGTTCCGATATTTGAAGTTTCATGTTTTGTGTGCCTTCAATTATGGCGGCTATATCCATCCCGGCGGGAGTGAGTGTTTATGGACGTCTCTTCCAGGATCAGGAAACCACCGTATGGTAGAACTAACCCGTGGCCTTTTATCTGGGCATTGACGGCGGCGGCAGCAAGACAACTTGCGCTGTCGGGGACGAATCTTCCGTCCTCGCCACGGTTACTGCCGGGCCCAGCAACATCACACGCGTGGGCGAAGTTCGTGTGCGCGAAGCGCTGCACCATGCGATTCGTGAGGCTTGCACCGCCGCGAAAATTGAGCCTCGGCAAGTGCATCGTGCCTGCATCGGCATCGCCGGCGCGGGACGCAAGGAGGTCGCAGGGACCATATACAGAATCGCCGTGGAAACCCTTTCCGGAGAAATTTCGGTTGTGGGTGATATGGAAATCGCAATGGCAGCAGCGTTCGGCGCAGGCCCGGGTGTGATCGTCATCGCGGGAACCGGTTCGATCGCCTACGGCCGCAACGCGCAGGGGCGAACCGCTCGCGCCGGAGGCTGGGGCTTTGCCATCTCCGATGAAGGCTCGGCGCACTGGACCGGCCGCCGCGCGGTCACGACCCTGTTGCGTGCGATCGATCAAGAGAGTGGTCGAGAAAGTTTCGACCCAGAGAAGAATGATCATCCGCTATGGGGCAAATTGAAGGCAGCCTGGAATCTGCATACGCTCGACGAGTTCGCGCGCACTGCGAACTCCAATCCAAACTTCGCAGACTTGTTTCCTGCAATTGTGGCTGCCGCCGATGGCGGAGACACAATCGCCCAGGGAGTGCTGAAGCAAGCGGGAAGGGAAGTCGCGCAACTCGCCGGGATCGTCACACGCCGGCTTTTTGCGGAAGACAGTGCGAGCCCCCCAGACATCCCGCTGGCCATGGCCGGTGGAGTCTTTCGGTACTCGCCACTGGTGTGTCAGGTTATTCGCGATGAGCTTCGCCAACTCGACTTGCGACTGCAAGTGAATCCGCAGATCATCGAGCCGGTTAACGGCGCATTGCAGATGGCGCGGCAGGGACAGGCGACAATACGGCAGTAAGAATGCCTTAGGGGTATCGAACTCAGCACGGATCGGCGGTACTCAGCGCCCGCCTCCAACTTCCAAGATAGCGCCGGTGGTGTAAGACGCGGTAGGGGAGAGCAGCCAAAGTACAGCTTCGGCTACCTCAATGGGCGTCCCAGGCCTCTGCATGGGAATGGTTGCAGCGAGTCGTGCCAGGCGATCAGGCGCGCCGTTGGCGGCATGCAGCCCCGTTTCAATCAGTCCCGGAGCCACCGCGTTCACGCGGATTCCTTCCGTCGCCACCTCGCGCGCCAGCCCAATCGTAAAGCTGTCAATCGCGCCTTTCGATGCGGCGTAGTGGACCCACTCTCCGGCAGAGCCTATGTGCGCAGCTCGCGAAGAAATGTTCACGATTGCACCGCCCCTTCCGCCGTGGCGCGTAGACATGCGGCGAACGGCCTCGCGTGCGCATAGAAACGGTCCAGTCACGTTGACCGCCATGACTTGTGCGAGTGTTCCTGCGCTCGCGGCATCCACACGAGCAAATCCGCCGGTAATTGCCGCATTGTTGACCAGCGCGGTGATTGACCCCAACTCACGCTCCGCTCGCTCAAACAGCCGCACAACGTCTTGTTCCCGCGCCACATCCGCTTGAATCGCACACGCTCTTCCTCCCGCCGAAGTAATCTGCGCGACAATCTTGCTGGCTTCAGCCTCGCCGGTGGCATAGTTGACCGCGACAGAAAATCCACGCGAGCCCGCCATGGTTGCGATCGCCGCGCCAATCCCGCGACTGGCGCCGGTCACGATTAGGGTGCCGAGTTCCTTACTACTAGGATTGGGTTTTTCCAGCATTGAGAGTAACGGCCGGCGAATCAGGCAGTTGTTTTACTTCCGCTCCCTTACCGCGCAACATGGCCACCACCGCCTCATACAGCCGCTTGCGGGTCTCGTGGCGCTCGTAAGCGCGGGTAATATAGCGCACCCGCACTTCCACTCCCGACCCACTGGGCCGCACATTGATAGCCGGTTCTGCTGAAAAGGCCTGCACGTGATAACGCGTGGTCGTTCCCTGCCATTCCTGCTCGGCCTTCTTCGCGTTCGCTTCCGTATCGTTCTTCACCAGCTTCTGCAATCCGTCGATCACGGCGTAAGGATCCTGGTCCGCAGGAACGGTGAGCTGCAATTCGTCCCACATCCACTGACCCGAGGTCGAGAAATTGAAGTAGTGGCCTTCGATCGCGAAGCTGTTCACGAAAGAAACCCGGCGGCCAGTTGGATGTCCGGCATCCGTCCAGTTTCCGGTTTCCAGCAAAACTGTCTTCAGCAGGCCGATCTCAACCACTTCTCCACCCACGCCGTTGATCTCCACCCAATCGCCCACGCGGATGCCGTTGCGTCCCATCAGCAGAAACCATCCGAAGAACGCCATGATCACGTCTTTGCTGGCTACAGTAAGTCCGGCGCCGGCCAGGCCGAGAATGGTGGTGGTTTCGCTCGGCATGCCGAAGACAATAAACAGAATCACGATTACGCCCAGAGCCTCCGCCGCGAACTTGATCACGGAGCGCAGCGTTTCGACGCGCTTGTTCTCGGCGTGCACGCCGCCGAAAAGTTGGTCAATAAGCCGATGCGCCAGATACACCAGCAGCAGCACCGCCAGAATCCAGAGCAGGATTTCAATGAGATTGTGCAGGGCAGCTCGTTCGCGGTTTTCGACCAGCACAATCCAGCGGCCATAGACTTGGCCCAGTTCCTGCTCGTCCTGGAGGCGCCGGCCCAGGTCGGTCAGGTTCTTCTGGTCCAGCCGATGGTGTTTCAGCGAATCGAGCGCTGTCTGCGCCGCCGCCTTCGAGTCTTCGCGGTTCGACGCGTTACTGCTTTGCGCGAATCCCTTGGCTTGCTGCTTGGCCGACTGCCGCCCCTCGCTGTCTTTTTGGGTCTCGAAAGTGAGTTTGCTGCGCTGCAGGCTGAGACTCGCCTGGGCCGCGACTGAGTCCTGTAGCGCCTCCTCGAGTTTCGCTTTCTTCTCGCGCAGCGCCTTCCAGGCACGGAAGACCGCCAGCAGCGTATGTGCCTGGTAGTTGCTCTCGACCGCATCGGGCCCCGCGCTTGCGTGCGTCGATAGGTAGGCTTCCTCGTCGTCGTGTTGCTGTTTCTGGCGCTGCACTTCAGCCTGCGGATCGCCCCCCGCTTGCTCAAGCGCTTCGGCGGCATCGTCCCGTTCGTCCTGGTCGAGTTCCAGTTGCGACTGCGCCACGCCGAGTTGGTCCTGGAGATTAGCCTTCTGCGACTCCGAGGCTGAAGACAGCCTTCGCTTCAACTGGTCGACGCTGTCCTGATCCTCCTGAACCGCTTGCTGGAGCCGATTCTTGCTGTCGGCCAGTTGCTTGAGCGCGGGCGTGAGTGCTTGCGGATTTTCCTGCGCTGCGCGGAAAGCATCGAAGAACGCCAGGTCAACTTCGTGGTCCGCAATCTTCTCGGCCTGGCGTGCCAGATCTTTTTCTTCCTGGGTATACGCCAGGGTTCCATCCCGCCGCGCCGTCTGTAGCGGTCGCTGGTCCACCCGGGTCCGCTGCACTGCCGGAGCGTTTCGAGCCCCAAGCGCCTTGGCTGGCGTCTTTCCCACGTCTTCGCTTTCGGCAGGCTGTTTATGCTCGCGCGTGCGCAGAAATCCCGCGATGGCCAGTGCCATCAGCAGGAGCAGGACGATCCCGGTAATCCAATGACGGAGTTTCATGGTCACATTCACAATTCAAGAATAAACAATCTCTTACGGCACCCAATCCGCAATGAAAATATTGGTCTCGTGCGGCGCTTTGGCGTTGCGGTTCGAGGCCCATACCAGCTTCTTGCCATCAGGGCTGAACATGGGGAAACCGTCAAAGCCGTCGCTGTAGGTGACGCGCTCCAGATTGCTGCCGTCGGAATTGATCAGCCACAGCTCGAAGTTGCCCATGCCGCCCGTGGCATGCGTCACCGGATCGTAGTTCGAAGAAAAGATGATCCGCTTGCCGTCGTTGAGAAATGAAGGTCCAAAGCTGGCCGCGCCCAGATTCGTGATCTGCCGCTTGCCGCTGCCGTCGGCCTTCATGATCCACAGTTCTAGTGATGTTGGCCGGATCAGATTCTGCTTCAGCAACTCTTTGTAGTCGCTGATTTCTTTTTCGGTCTTAGGATGATACGCGCGATAGACGATCCACTTGCGGTCGGGCGAGTAGAACGGGCCGCCGTCATAGCCTAGCTCGTTAGTGAGTTGCTTGACGTGCTTGCCGCCGGCGTCCATGGAATAGATATCGAGATCGCCATGGCGCAGGGAAGTGAAGACGATCTTTTTTCCGTCAATCGAAATCGTTGCCTCTGCGTCGTATCCCGGCGTGTTCGTGAGTTGCTTGAGGTCGGAGCCGTCGGGGTTCGCGGTGAAGATGTCATATCCCGGATACACCGCCCAGACATAGCCTTTGGAAAAATCCGGACGGGGCGGACACTCCGGACTGGCGAGGTGCGTGGACGAAAATAGAATCTTCTTGCCGTCGGGATAGAAATAGCTGCACGTGGTGCGTCCCCTGCCGGTTGAGACCATGTGCTGGTCGCTGCCGTCGAGGTTCATGGTGAAGATCTGGTCGCACTTCACGTCGCCGTGAGAGGACTGGAAGATCAGCCTCGTGCCGTCGGCGGAGAAGTAGGCTTCGGCATTCTGTCCGCCGAATGTGAGTTGGCGCACGTTGCGCAGATGCTTTTCCTGGGGCGTGGCCAGATCGGGCGGGGTGGAGGTCTGGGCGGAGAGCGTTGGCAGGAGGGTAAGCCCGGCTACCAGAAGTACAAGGATTCGCTTCATGGGATGCCCGCTAGTGTAACAAAAGGTGGAGCAGGGCTTCAGGCCTGCGTTAAGCCAACGGGCTTTCTTCGCGTCGGGAAATTATGCTTGCATCTGTTGCCTGCAATGCCTACAAGTGATGCATGCAATACACCATCCGCAAGGTGCCCGGTAGTTTGGACGAAGCCCTCCGCGGGGCCGCTCGTGAGCGGGGCAAGAGCCTGAATGAGGTAGCGATCGAGGCCCTGGCCCGGGGCGCCGGCGTTACCGGTGAGCGCGACCGGCAACGCGATCTCGCCGACATCGCAGGCACCTGGCGCAAAGATCCCGCTTTCGACAGCACTCTGGCCGCGCAGGACGCCATTGATGAAGAGATGTGGCGGTGAGGCTGGCGCTCGACACGAATCGCTATACCGACCTTTGCCGGGGCAATGTGTCGGTTGTCGAAACGGTCGAACTCGCCGATGAAGTCTGGTTGCCCTTCATTGTGCTGGGAGAATTGCGCGCCGGATTCGCTGTGGGCAGGCTTGTTATTGGCAGCCCGGGACCGCGCAATGAGGCTGTCCTGCGCCGCTTCCTGCTGAAGTCCTGCGTCGGTGTGCTGTATGCCGATGAACAGACCACGCACCATTACGGCGCTGTTTACCGGCAACTGCGGAAGCAAGGCACTCCCATCCCGACCAACGATATGTGGATCGCGGCTCTCGTCCTGCAATATTCGCTTGTTCTGTGCGCCCGCGATGCGCATTTCGACCTGCTGCCCCAGCTCCCGCGCGTGTAGGGAATAGAGGCGTCCCGTCTGTCTCCGCTTTCCAGTACTTTGTTCGGTGTGATGGATAGGAAATCAAATTCCCCGCCCCTTCGATAAGCTCAGGGCAAGGCTCTGTCGCAAAAAGCGCGACAAGGACGGGGCAGCCGCGAGGTTGAGTGGAAAGGCTGGGCGACCCCCGTCTGATCGGAGTGCGATACTCTAGTCTAAGTAAGGTGACATAGCCTTATCGATGTCCGGCTGATTGGGCGTTCCCCTTCCGCTGGTTGCGGAATTGAGCCATCCTACGACCAAATCGTTCTTGCATCGCCTTATAAGCTGGGTCTTTTTTCTCGAATTTCGTCCTCTTAGTTGTTGCCGCTTTTTCTACTGTCTTGTATTCCTCCGCGCGTCTTTTGTAGTTTTTAGTGATCGACGTCCGTAACTTCTTCTCGTGAAAGGAAGCCTGCAAGATGCCGGTGTTCGAGGCGATGGTGGCGATTTGGTCGGGAAGCCAGCCTTCAGCTTTTAGCTCTTCCCGTATCTCGTTTCCGTAGCCTTCGATGAACTGATCCTCGTCGCGCTCAGGGCTCATGAGAACATTTGCCATTTCCTTTCGTTCCCGGTCATCTTTGCCTATACCGCGCTCCTTCATTTCCTTCAAGGCTGCAAGTGGGCGGCTCTGCTTATCCTCCTGGTACTGAGAGAAGAAATCTTGATGCAATTGCGCCAGATGATTTTTCATCCAGAACAATTCGTCTTCGGGTGGCATTACTCCTTTCTGATCGCGATGGCTTTTAAATAGCTCAATAGCTTTGAGATCATTTGGCAGCGTCTTTGCCTTTTGCTCGCGTTGCTCGGGGCTGGCTCCGGCAAAGAGTATCTTCGAATTGATAGCCATTCCTTCTTTGGAGGTGGCATCAATCAGCCAGATATCGAAGACCGTTGGGATTCGCTTATCATTCCAATACTTCGTCTTATCTGAGCCCTCCTCGTTGAATTCCTTCTTCCTTAGCTCAAATTCCCGCCCGGAATTACCGTACGTAATTGCAGCCACAAATATCCAATGGCCTGTTTTCGCCTTTAGCTTGACGTTGTTTTCGAATACTTTCCACGAACCGCACTGTTGCCATTGCTGGTATTGCGGGACGACATTGTCAGAGTCATCTGGCCCACCGATATGCAGTCCCATGATATGACCCTTGCCAAGCGGAGTTCCTTCGAGGTCAAGTCCGCACGCTGGTTCAGGAGGCCCCGTTCGCCCCTTCGTCGCGGTTGGAGTTATTCCTCCCAGAAACAACTCAGGGCAGCCATCTTCGTTCTTTAGGCAGTAACAAGGCTTGGTTTTGGCAGTTGCGGGAAAGTAGGGCCCTGACATCCGGGGATGATACATCATCGAGTGAATCTGCGCAGCTTCTTCCCTCGTAATTTCGACATGCGAAAGCTAGCGCCCGGCCCCGGCATTGTCACGGCCAGGCGGCGATGGTTGACAAACCCGCCGCGCGGGAGCCGTGTTACAGCACTTAGGAGCCGCTCCCGAGGAGAGCGCCGTTCAGATAGTTCCGGCCTGGGACCTTTTGTAGCTTGGAAGTTTCGCCGGGGACCCCATCCTTGCCGCGCTTTTTGCTGCAGGGCGGGATTCCACGAATCTTCGCGCTGTGCCACTGTGACTCGGTGGTGAACCGATTTGTCGGGAGCACTTTACTTGCGAAAGTGATTGCTGATCGCCTCTGCCTGCACGCGGGTTACCACCGCAGAGAGTGCCGCCGGGTCTGCCTGCTTCACCGCCTGCAAGCTGCCGAAGTGTTCGAGAAGACGCCGAGTCGTGCTCTCGCCTACACCGGGGATCTCTAACAGTTCGGTGGAGCGGTCGCGCATCTGGCGGCGTTTGCGATGGAAACTCACGGCGAAGCGGTGGGCTTCGTCGCGAATGAGTTGGATCAAGTGCAGCACGGGCGAGTGATGGTCGAGCGCGATGGGATCTTTCTCCTGGCCGTAGACATAGAGAATCTCTTCGCGCTTGGCGATAGCTGATAACGGCTGATTAATAATCTCCAGCGATTCCAGCGCCTGCGACGCGGCATGCAGTTGGCCAAGGCCGCCATCGATGAGCACCAGGCTGGGCATAGGCTTTTCTTCCTGTTGCAGGCGTTTGTAGCGGCGCGCGACTACCTCGCGCATGGACGCGAAATC
Source organism: Candidatus Acidiferrum sp. (assembly GCA_035568115.1). Taxonomy (GTDB): domain Bacteria; phylum Acidobacteriota; class Terriglobia; order Terriglobales; family Acidobacteriaceae; genus Sulfotelmatobacter. The sequence continues at coordinate 77,388 of DATMOP010000091.1, read as the reverse complement.
GTCGACGCCCTCGACGGTGCGGATGATGAACTTGCGGTAATCGGACTTCTTCATCTTGCCGTCCTCCCATACCACCATCGACGCCACAGTCTCCGCGCCCTGTATGTGCGAGATGTCGAAGCACTCGATGCGCTTGGGGAGTTCGGGCAGGCTGACCGCTTCCTGCAGTTCTTCTTGAATCTTTCTGGCGTTGGGCTTAAGGACGCGAAACCGCTGATCGTAAGATTGCTTGGCGTTGGTGCCGGCCAGGTCGATGAGTGCGCGCCTGTCGCCGCGCTGGGGAACGAGAATATGCACAAGTGCAGCGCGAGAGTTCCCGCTCGCGACTTGTTCGGAGAGTAAGTCTTCCAGAGCTTCACGATCCTCGAAATCAACCGGGACGTAGAGATTTCGCGGCACGTAGGGCTGGCCGATGTAGAGTTGCTTCAGGAGGGCGGAGAAGAATTCGTCAGGAGAAAAAGCGTCCGTAGAGACGTTGCTTGCAACGTCTCTGCCGGTGGCGTCAGCCGTAGTTCCCGCATCTGCACTGGCACTGCCTGAGACGTAGCAAGCTACGTCTCTACGACCCTCCTCTTGTGGCTCTGGAAACGCGAACGCGGGTAAATCTTCCCAGAAGAATTCGCGGCGGTCGACGACGCGGCCGCCGCGCATGTGAAACAGATTCACGGCCAGCATGCCGTTTTCATAGTGATAGCCGAAGACGTCGGCGTCATCGCCTTCGGCGGCGGCGATGCGCTGACGTTCCTGCAACTGCTCGACGGTTGAAATCAGGTCGCGATAGCGTGCGGCGCGCTCGTACTCCTCGGCCGCGGCGGCTTGCTCCATGCGCTGGTTCAAGGACTTGCTCAAGTCTGTGGGACGGCCTTCCAGGAAAAGCTTCACGTCGCGCACGGCTTCCTGATACGTGTCAGGTGTCGTCAAGTCCTGCACGCACGGGCCCAGGCAGCGCTTGATGTAATACTGCAGGCAAGGGCGCGGATGAAAGCGGGTGAGGTCCACCTTGCACGAGGGAATCAGAAAATTGCGATGGATCAGATCGACGATGCGGTAAGCCAGGTTGGCAGGGAAGTACGGGCCGTAGTAGGCGCTGCCGTCCTTGCGCAGGCGGCGGGTGACGTATACGCGAGGCCAGCGCTCGCTCAGCGTGAGCTTTACGTAGGGATAAGTCTTGTCGTCGCGCAGCAGGATGTTGAAACGCGGCTTGCGCTGCTTGATGAGATTATTTTCCAGCGCCAGCGCTTCTTTGTTGTTGGCGACGACGATGTAGTCGACGTCCACAGCCTCGCGCACCAGGGTGCCGGTCTTTGAGTCCTCCCAGCGGCCTTCGTGAAAATAGCTGGCGACCCGGCTGCGCAGGTTCTTTGCCTTCCCCACGTAAATGACTTCGCCCTCGGCGTTTTTGTAGAGATACACGCCGGGCTCGGTGGGGATGGTGCGGATTTTCTGTAGAAGGTCCATCAGGCGATCTTTGTATTCTATTCGATGGGCGGATGTGCGAATGTGTTACAAGAAAGTCAGATGAGCCGACCCTTGCCCGGCCGGGCGGAAGTTTCCCGGAACCTGTTTCTCTCCGCCTGCCTCGCCGTTGGAGCGCTGTTGTGCACTGTGTCGCTTGTCTCGTCGGCACAGACGACCGATAACGCGCAAGCCAACCAACCTGCGCAAGTAAGTAATCCCGCGCAATCCAATCAAGCCGAGGCGGCGAGGCCGGCTCAGGAAAAAAAAGAAGACGCCGCTCTGGCGGCGGCGAAGGCGAGCGCCCGCCACTTCGATCGCGTGGTCATCGTGGTGCTGGAGAATGGCGACTACGAGGCTGCGGTTCAGGACAAAAGTCTTGCCGCGCTGGCCGCCAAGGGCGCCAGCCTCTCGAATTTCCACGCGCTGTTTCATCCCTCGTATCCGAATTATCTGGCGATGGTAGCGGGCACGGATTTTGGCATTCACCGGCGCGGGCGGTATCTCGCGGACCGGCAGGTGAATTTTCCCAATGATGCCGCGCACAAGACCATTGCCGATCGCCTCATCGCCGCCGGCCTCGACTTCAAGAACTATGCTGAAGAATTGCCTCAAGGCCCATGTCCATTTCGCATCGACAATCAGCATGCGGCCCAGAGAAAGACAGGAGATTACGTGCGCCGGCATGTGCCGTTCCTGAGCCTTGTAGAAGTTCAGGAGAAGTGGTGCGACCGCGTGGTGGCGGTGGATTCGACCAAAGGCAACAGCCTGCTGGGGCTTGACGACAATGCCTTCGTCAGGGACGCAAAAGCAGGGCTGGTAGCCTATTCGTTTTACACGCCCAACATGAACAACGACGGCCACAACACAAACGTAGGCGTAGCGGGCGCCTGGGTGGCCAGATTTCTGGACAAGACCTTTACCGAAAAGCTGCGCAAAGGCACGCTGGTGATTGTGACCTTCGACGAGTCCGACCGCAATTCTGACAATCGCATCTACACCCTCTTTCTTGGAGACATGGTGAAGGAAGCGAGCCAGCAAGACCCTAAAGTGCTCGATCGCCACTACACGCATTACAACGTGCTGCGTACGATTGAAGACAATTTTGGATTGGAGCCCCTGAACGAAGGGGATCGCGATGCGGCGCCGATTACAGATATTTGGAAGTGACACTCCATGCTTTGTGTGTTACGCTTTTGTCATATGGGTCATACATTGACAATTCGTCTTACCGAGGAACTCCTCTCCTGGCTGAAGGAAACCTCGCGGCGAACTGGGATACCCATGGGCCGACTTGTGCGCGAACAGATTGAAAACGCAAGATCGAACGGAGAAAAGCGGTATCTTCGCCACGCCGGGGTCATTAAGGGAGGTCCCCCAGACGTCAGTTCGCGGAAGGGATTTTCCCGTTCATGAGAGGCATCGCCGACACCGGCTTCCTTGTTGCATACGCCAGAGAGAAAGACCGGTATCACTCATGGGCCCTTGATGTCGCCGCCCAAGTCCACGAACCTTTGCTTACTTGTGAAGCTGTGTTGGCGGAAACGGCTTTCCATCTGGAATCGAGCGCGTACGTGCTTTCCCTTGTAGAAGACGTGTGGTTGCAAGTGGCATTTGATTGTTCCGCAAACCTTCTACAGCTTCGGGAATTGGCACGACGCTATGGGGATCGCAAGCCCGACTTGGCCGATCTGTGCCTTGTGCGCATGAGCGAGCTATATCCGCGCCACTCCGTAATTACCGTCGATGAGACCGACTTCCGCGTCTATCGGAAAAATAGGCGAGAGGCGATCCAGCTCATTTGTCCACCCCGAACCAACTGACGGGCGAGCAGGTATGTGAGTCCCACCGTATAAAATTTCCACCACCTATGTGGGGTTTTCGTCATTCCAGGACAGACCGTTTTTCTTGCTCCAGCGCCGGGAGCGCCCGCAACTGATTGAAAACGTATATACTTAACTCGGGGATTTTCCTGTATGGCGAACTGGCACGCGCCGTGCAAAAGTAGAAACGGGATTTGAAAGCAGTTGCGAGTTCCCAGGGCCAGCATTTGAGCGAATTCGCGCGTGGGGTAACCCGATCGCGCTGAGACAAGAAATCTAAGGAGCCTCACCCATTATGAATCGCACTTCGTTAGTGATTTTCCTCGCAGCCAGCATGGCAGCCACTGTGGGCTGCACCAGCAAGAACTATGTGAAACAACAGACCACACCGCTGATCAACAAGACCAACGAACTGGATGACATGACGGCGAAAAACAGCAAGGACATCAAGGACGTCGATGCCCGCGCTCAGGCCGGAATCCAGGCCGTGAATGCCAAGACAGCGGATGTAGAGCAGAAGGCGCAGGCCGCCGGACAGTCCGCATCATCGGCGCAGCAGATGGCCGATTCCGCCAACCACCGCGTGGGCGTGCTGACCGACACAGTGGCGAACCTCGACAACTATCGTCCGGTGGCGGAGACTTCGGTGAAGTTTGGTTTCAACAAAGACAATCTGACTCCGAAGTCCATGGAAGCGCTTGACCAGCTGGCAGGGAGCATCGCCAGCACCAAGGGCTACATCATCGCGCTCGAAGGCAGCACGGACTCGGTAGGTTCGGCCGATTACAACTACGAGCTGAGCCAGCGCCGGGCAAACTCCGTGATCCAGTATCTGGCGTCGAAATACAACGTGCCGGCCCACAAGATCTATGTGATCGGCCTGGGCAAGGACAAGCCGGTGGAGACCAACAAGACCAAAGAAGGCCGCGCCGACAACCGCCGCGTGGACGTCCGCTTGATGACGAACACGGTGGGCGATACGACTCCCTCGACGACGCCAACGACGACCGGACAGAACAATCCTTCGTCGCTGTGATCAGAGAATAAGTTTCCCCTCCTCACTGGAGGACTTCGCCAAACAGGCCGCTCAGATTAACCTGAGCGGCCTGTATTTTCTTGCAGGGACGGATAACCGATAGCATACGGTGACAAAGGCGGTAAAATTGGGATTATGCGACGTTGGGTCTATTTGTGTTTGTTGTTGGGAGTGAGCGGAGCCGTGTGGGCTCAGCAGGGTTCAGCACAAACGCCGCCGCCGGCCGCGTCTTCCTCCGAGAATCCGGACTCTGCTGCGGGGTTGAGTCGTGATAAGACTTTCCCGGGGGATCGGCCTGGGAATGCCCTGCCGGCGAAGGCAGATACTGCGAAGCGCGCTCCGAGCATGTCGCCGCCGCGCTCCGATCGCGTGCAGGCTGAAGACTTGGGCACGAGCGTTGGAGAAAGCTCGAGTAAAGATACGCAGGTGGATTTAAGCCCTCCGCCGGATGATGCCAAAGCACATCCGCATAGCTCGGTGGCCGTAGCGGACGCCGAGGCCGAAGTCTTGGGCGGCGGAGTCAGCGAGTTCCATACCTGGGATCCGCACAAGGCGGCGAAAAGCGTAGAGGTGGGCGACTTCTATTTCAAGCGAAAGAACTATCGCGCCGCCGAGGACCGCTACCGCGAAGCGTTGCGCTACAAAGATAACGATGCGATGGCTACATTCCGCCTGGCCGTGTGCCTGGAGAAGCTGCGGATATTGGACGACGCGCGCGCCGAGTATGAAAGCTACTTGAAGATTTTGCCGCACGGTCCGGAGGCCATGGAAGCGCAGAAGGCAATTGACCGGCTGAAAGCTCAGACGGCGGGGACCAAGCAACCGCAGTAGTCGAGACTGGCGTGATCTTCGCACGGAAGATCGTCGAGCACAGGATCATGCTTTATGACGAACGCCCCGGAGTCCGGCAGCGGACCGTGTCTTCGAATGATTGCCCTGCCTGGCGGTGAGGGGCTTCGTTCTGGAATCGGCCCCATCGTTGGTTACCTTGCTGTGAGCGGCTTCTCCCAAGACCAGGCTCGACGGCCACTTGGGGCCGGAACCTGCCTTGCCCTTCGAACGTGCCGCCTGTGCGACGATAGCTTCGACCGCGTCCAGACAGGCGTGGAACATCTGGGCGCGGAGCGGCCCGGCAACACCGCCCCGGATCAGCAGCATCGCGGTGCCATGCAGCAGTGACCACAATGAGAGCATCAGGCGAGTGTGTTTGCGGGGAGTTCCTCCCAGCCGATCCGTCAGACGCAGGCGCAGGAGATTGAAGGAAGGCCAGGGCTCGTGCAGGGATGGAGGCTGGGCGAATCCGTCGAAGAGCATCTCGTAGGCGTGGGGATGTTCGATGGCAAACTCGAGATAGCGTTCGCAGGCTTGGGTGAGAGAGGGGGTGCGGCTGAGAGCGCTGAAGAGTTCGACACGGGTCTGGATGCGTACCGCGCGGAGAATATCGTCGCGGTCGTGGTAACGCTCGTAAAGCGTGGGAGTAGTGGTGCCGGCCGCGTTGGCGACGCCGCGCATAGTGAGGGCTTTTTCACCGCCACGAGACCAAAGCCGGCAGGCAGCGTCAAGGATGCGCTGTTCGAGTTGAGGATCTGCTTGTCTGGGCAACGGCCCGCCTCCGTACCACCAGGATCACTGCAGGGCCCAACTGCTTTGACTATGTACAACTAACATCGTACAATTTATTCACACTAGCAAATAGCGTTAATCCGCAGGCTGCGACCTGCCGGAGCCACCAGGGTTGTTGATTCACAGCCCTCCCCAACAATCGTGGTTCCGGCGGGCGCACGCCGGTCAACCATCCCATTGGAGGAGTTGTAGATGTTCAACGATGGATCGACGAAGCAGGCAGGAATCGCACGCTTAATTTCCGACCTCCGCGCCGCCAAAATAGAACTGTTGAGCGCGCAGTGTGCCACCGATCGTCTCCGTCTGCAGTATTCTGTCGCAGATATTGTTTCCTTTGGGGAACGCCAGACGCTGAAAGGTGCAATCGCCTCCGCCGGAGCCCTGTGCCGCTTCTTTGGCTCCATCGAAGACCAACTGAAGCAGACTGAACAGCAAGAATAACATCCCAACGCGGTTTTGGCTTTGTCCCGCGCGACCATTCCAATAAGCAGCCAACACAGACCTATTTCTCCACCCGGATAAAGGCGTCCGTCGAGGCGTTGATGGCAACCGTCAGCTTCGCGGTTTCGCGAGATGCGCCGTAGATGACGTGCCAGGTGAGTTCGTTAGTGTTGTGGTTCCAGTCACAAATGAAGAGCACGGGGGTGGTGGGATCTTTTTCCAGCACCTTGTCGCCGCCATGTTTTTGGGCCTCAGCAAAGGCCTGGTCGCTGTCGATTTTGAGGAAGGCCGGATCAAAAACCTGGGTCGATGCGTTGCCGGGATTGTAGACGTCTTCGTTGCCGAACGAGACGCCGCGGGAAGGAGCGTCGGGTAGATTGCTGCCGGACCAGAAAAAAGGCTTTGCGCCATGCTGGTTTGCCGATGCAAAGCTGGAGCGCCAGATTGTCGACTTGCCATCCTGGCCATTGCTCTCGCTGGAGGGAGTTGATTCGATACGGAAGGGCTTCACATCCGCGGCGTAATTGCGGGCGGCGATAAAGACCTTATAGAAGGCTGCGCGTCCAGTGAGTAGTTCTGGAGCTTTGGGTTCCGGCTTGGCCGGTGGCGCGGCTGGAGTTTTTGAGTTACACCCGGCAAGTGCGAGTATCACGGAGAGAACGGCCGCAAAAGCTCTCGCGGCCGGGATTCGACCATCTCGGAGAGGTGCTCTCTGGTTTCCGTTTTGCACGGCTCCCGCAAGGGTAGCGGTGTCAACAGCGGTCTCCGACGGAATAAAGTCCCGCATCTTCATGGAACCTTCCTGTTATAACTGAAGTGTTTTATTGGTCGCGCAACATTCTACCTTAAGCGCGTGGTACGCGGAGAGTAGTTCCATGGATTCCCGTCTGGAAAAGTTGAAGAAAACGCTGGAGTCCGCAGTGCTAGGCATGTCGAGCGAACAATTGAGCTGGCATCCCGAGGGGAAATGGTGCGCGGCGGAGGTGCTGGAACATCTGTACCTGACTTACACGGGAACGATCAGAGGGTTCGAGAAGGTGATTGAATCGGGCAGGCCGCTGGCGACGCGACCTTCTCTCACGCATCGGGTGCGGACTTTTTTGGTGGTGGGTCTTGGCCGCCTGCCTGAGGGACGTACGGCACCCGCCAACACGCGGCCGAAAGGCCTGGCGGCGGAAACAATGCGGACTGAAGTGGGGGCCAAGATTGCGGCGATGGATGCGATCATCACGCAGTGTGAGGCCCGCTTCGGGCACGATGTCAAGTTGCTGGACCATCCGATTCTGGGGCCGTTAACCGCGACGCAGTGGAGAAAGTTTCATCTGGTGCATGGGCGGCATCACGAGAAGCAGCTTTTGCGGCTTCGCGAAGGCACACAGCGAACGGATTGAGCGTCCAGTTTTGAATTGTCGCTAATCGATCGTCACTAGTCGAGCATGGAGGATGGAACGCCAGCCTTGCGGGCTTCTTCTTTCATGTCATCCAGTTTCTGTTTGGCGTCGTCGATTGCTTTTTGCTTGTCGGCAATCTTCTGTTTGTATTCCGCGTCCTGCTTGTCCCACTGAGCGGAGTTGCGGATGCGGTTGCCCGCGTCGGCGTACATTGCGGCGGCACGAAGCTGGTATTCGCGTTGCAACACATCGAGTTCGCGCGCGGCCAGGTCAATCGCATCCTTCTGTGCATTCAACTTGGTCTGCCAGTCTTTCAAGGCGGCTTGCTTGGCGGCCTGGTCGTCTTCGGCGGGCTTGGTCGCGGCATCGGCCTTGACTTTGTCGTCGGCGGGAGCGGTATTTGCGGCTTCTGTTGATGGCTTCTGGCCGACGACGGAAAGCTTGTCGTCAGTCGGAAGATTGTCGTTATCGAAGAGCTTGGGCTTGGCTTTGGGGGCGGCGGGGTCCTTGCGGATCTTGCGGGCATAGTCGCCAAGTGACGTTTGGCCCGGTGGCACCGACGAGGTCGAGGTCTGTGCTGCTGCCAGCGAAATCAGCAGAGTTATTAATACAGTCAATCCAAATGTAATGTGTGCGATGCGCTTCATAGATTCATCCTTTACTTGCACTTGATTAACGTTTGCTCTTCCGTTCGTCAAACTTCAAATCTTCTGCCCGGCTGCGTTGGCGCGGGCTGCCGTGCCTGCAACTTTAGTTGCCAGAAAGCCTCCGATGTGGCGGTCGAGGCGCGCAGCCTCGCTGGCGATGTCGGCCGCCAACTGCGGCGCCAGTTCCGGCTCGCGGTTGCGGGCCAACTGCTGGGCGTATCCGGCAATCGTGGTTAGAGAAGTGCGCAGCTCCAGCGCCATCTCCGCGGAAATCTCGCCATGCAATTGCTGCTGATGGCGGATCCGTTCAAATTCACTGCGGTCGCTGATCAGGCATGCGGCTCCGATCAGGCTGCCTTCGGCGGCGGGCACGGGCGACACCGTAACCGCGACGCGAAGCTTCTCGCCTGCGGGAGTGGTGTAGTCGGCCTCAAGTTGGCGGCACTTGCTGCCCTCTCGCAGTACGGCGTTGATTTCTTCGGCAAGCCTCCCGGGCGAGTCGCCAAGGCCATCGGAGTAGACAGCGGCCGGATCCGGCGAGCAAACCTCGGCGCCACGAAAGATATCATGCACGCTCATGCCGGAGGGAGAATGGAAGCCCAGAATTTGCTTGGCGGCGGGGTTGGCTTGTTTCACCAGTCCGTTGATGCCGAAGACCAGCACGCCGGAAGAAAGATTGGAGAGCACGGCCTGGCTGAAATTTTCTGTGGTGCGGGCGCGGCGTTGTTCGGCCTGCGTCTGCACCTGTAGCTCGTGCTTCTGCTGCTTGAGTTGCTGGATGACGGTGTTGTAGAGATGCAGCGGCAGCGCGTCAAGGCTGGGTGCCGGCGCTGAGTCGAGATCGGCCTCGGCGGCAATGTTGCTGCGGAGGCGGCGCATCAGCCAGATGGCGAAGACAAATGCGGCGCCGGCTGCCAACAGCACGAACGCGGCGCGCATTAGGAGCGGGTTGGTCAGCAGCCTTACCACCAGAGCCTCCCGTACCAACTCAGAAACTGGTTGCCCACGAATAGCGCGATCAGGGCCATGCTGCCCAGGAAGACTCCAAACGGCATTTGATAGTGGCGGTAGACCATTTGTGCGGACTGCCATCCCCGGCGGCGGGCCGCCTGCAGACTGGCAAACCGGCGAGTGAAGCGGTGAGTGCGCTTGATCCAGACCACGAGCACCGTGGCCAGACCAAACAGCGATCCCACGAGTGACGCCGCAAAGATTGTGAACACGGTGAGCTTGATGCCTAGAAAAGCCCCGACCATCGCCATCAACTTTACGTCGCCGAAGCCCATACCTTCGGTGCCGCGCCAGCGCAGGTAGGCAGCGCCCGCGCCGTAGATGAAGGAAGCGCCAAGGGCCGCGCCCAGCAGGGAATCGAGTAAGGAGAACAAGTGACCCGCGATGTCGGCACTGATGGGCAGGTTCAGTACTCCCGGCAGAAACTGCGACGCCATGTCATGCACTGGAACCAGCAAGCTGAACAACACACCAAAGGCGAGGCCGGGGAGCGTCATCTTATCCGGCAGCAGCTTAGTTTCGGCGTCGGTGAAGATAAGGCCGAGTATGAGAAATCCGAAGACGCAATATTTCAGGGTTGCGAGCGTGAGGCCAAAATAGGCATAACAGCCGAGGAAGAGAGCGCCTGTCAGCAGTTCGACGAACAAATAGCGCGCGGAGATTTTGGTTTTGCAATAGCGGCAACGGCCGCGAAGAATGAGCCAACTGACCACCGGCAAATTGTCATAGAACGCGATTGGCCGCTTGCACTGGGGACAAGCGGAACGCGGCTTCACCACGGATAAATCCAAGGGCAGGCGGTAGATACACACGTTCAGGAAGCTGCCGAAGGCCAGCCCGAGGACAAAAATCGCCGATGCGAGAAATGGGTCCACTGTGTTTTGTGCGTCATTCGGGAACGCGCTTGCGCTTCCACGCGCACGTCTCTTTAGAACGCAGATATTGCCGCTTCTTGAGTCGATTATAAGGCGGTGCAGGTAGGGAGGACTAAGGTACTGAAGTCACTGTCCAAAGGGACAATGAGGAAGCAGGCCAGTGCCACGAGCGGGTAGCGTCGGGCTACTGAGGCTTTCCTCTCAGGGCAGGGCAAAGCGCAACAACTCTCCTTCGAGGGGGAAGGCGGAGGGTTCCTGGGAGGGAAGCCGGCCATGCCAACGCGTCCACCTACGCGGGACAAGACGGGTTTCGGGCACAGGTAGTTCCAGCCAATGTTCGCCGGTCTGCTCGCGCACGAATACTGAGAAGGCAACGCCATCGGCAACGCCGCTGCTCGGAAGGGCGCTCCATTCAAACAGGCTGGCCTGTAGACTTTCGGTGATGGACTCCCCGGGCTGCATACAGAGAATCCAATCGTAGTGCGCCAGATCGAGATAGCGATTTGCAGCTTCATCGCTGTCTGCGACCACAATGCGCGTTCCATATTCGCGAGCGACGCGTCGAGTGGCGTCAGTGGAGTGATGGTCCACGATTACGATTTCGGAGCAGGGAAGAAGCATCTCGAGCGTTCGCCCCAGGCGTAACGCGTCATTCGCGGTGTGCAGCAACGCCGTGATCGGAGGCATGGATGGGAATCACCGTGCCTCCAGAGTGTACGACGAAGGGAATCGTGGCGGCGAATGCAGAGTGGATCATTCGGTCGCGGGATTCGTCCCCGGAGCTGTCGTCATATGTAGCGCACGCCCAAACATGAAGCCTGTTTCCACCTCGACCAGCTGTCCGTTCCGGCGATAGGGCTTGAACTTCCATTGCCGCAGCGCGTCGGTGATGACTTTTGCCTGATCGGGAAATGCGCTGAGAAAGTGAATGTGTTTTACTTTGCCTTCCTTGTCGATGATGATCCGGACCGGAACCGGATTGAACCGGTGTTCGGTAAAGACGGGATCTACCCGCGCGGTCACGTTTTCGTCGCGCGCGTAATCCTTGATGCACACCGGTACGTCGCCCCCACCAGTACCGGCTGTAGGACCAACTTCCGCTGGCAGCTTCATCTTGTTCAAATCCAAAACCAGGTTTTCCAGCAGTTTGGTGTCGCGGCTGGTCAGCACGATGTCCACGGCGTGACAACGAATCTCGGTAGAGAGAACATACCAATGCAGCTCCGCTGCCGGAGACCAGTATGCGAAGAAGGTGAAAGAGCGGTCGGCGATCTTGGTAGGTGTCGGCGGCATTTCCACTTTGTAGTCGGCCTGAAGATGGTCCTTCGAGTAATTCACGAGCTCGAGCGAGTTGGCTGCAGGCAGAGGCGTGAAGAACATATCCTGAGCGGTGATTAAGATCGTCCCGCGAGCCGGCCCTTTGAAAGTTTGCGTTGGCGTGATCTGCGCCAGCACGTAGCGGCCACTGTCCGAGGGAGGCGGCCCTTTGTATTTCTCTGCCCAGTTCTGAGGCAGAGTGTACGTCAATCCGAAATACTGGTCGCTGAAGACATTGTTGGCGACGTTTCCGCCTTCCGGTACGGGCGTCACAGAATCACTTGCGCTCGACCAGGCGCCCTTTACCAGGATGACTCCTTTCGGCAACTTCGCTCCGGGCTGGATGGTGTTGGAAAAGTCTCCGCCGTTCTTGGGAGCATTTTGCGGTTTGGCGCCTTGAGCCCATGCCAGCGTGGATACGGACATGGCGAGAACGATTAAATAACGTAAGAATCCCGAGTACATGTTAGTCCTCGAATCGAAGGAGTTTCGCGGGCTCCGGCGGATTCCATTGCGGATCGCCTGCCTAACCCGTTCCTGACTTGGAAACCTTGGCGGGACACTCGGAGTGTCCCGCCAGAATGTTGTCCTAGCGTGGCTACAGCGAGCGCAGGAAGTCCAATAGCTGCTGCTGCTGTGTGGTTGAGAGGTTGTCGAAGTTGTACTCCACGGTATTGGCTTCGCTGCCGCTGCTCGAGTGATTTTCGATTGCAGTGAGCAGGTTTGTGGTGCGGCCGTCGTGCAGCAGAAAGATGCGCTGCCCCAGGCCCCACAGGGGAGCCGTGCGGAACTGGTCGCCCCCAGCGCCGCCCTGCGAGACGTTATCCGCCAAGCCAGAGCCCATGTGATGGATCTCAATATCAGAGTAAGCATTCACAGCGGCCCTGCTTAGCGACGAAGTGAAGTTCGATACCTGCGTCGTTCCAACCGTTGGATTGTGGCAAGTCGCGCAGCCAATGGAGCTGAACAAGGAAGCGCCGGCGGAGATTTGGCTGGAACTGACAGTCTGTCCGTTCAGCACAACGCTACCTGTGGGCGGCGGAGCGAGCGCACGCATAAAGTTCGCGAAAGCAGAGACATCGTCCAGAACCGCTGAGTTCGGCGTTGACGATGGGTTCGACGTGTCTTCCGGATAACCAGTTCCACTCAGGTTCAGACAGTTCGAAGGCAGCCCCGTAAGGCCGGTACCGCCGCCTCCGTCTTCGCCGGGCAACGGGCGATCCTGGGTGAAGAGCAGGTTGCTGATGCCCATCTCCACGTTGTAGGCCTCACCGGCAAAGATGTGCAGCGACTTGTTTTGTGCCTTCCAGCCGAAGCGAGTGACGGTGCCGTCGTTGCCGTTGTGGTTGAGAGTGCCGGAGATGCCGAGATAGTTATTGTTATTGTTATTCGTATTGCTCAGCAGGGTTGAGTCATCGAGGTTTTCGATGAGGCCTGAGCCAAAGGTGGGCGTCGGAATGCGGAAAATGATGTTGCCATATGCCCCCGCAGTACTGAAGCTGGGCTGCTGTAGGCTGCACGTTCCGGCATCGGAGCGGCCACTCACCGTGAACAGCGTCTCTACGCCGCCATTGGGAGAGTTGTAGTTCGGTGAACCGTCGCTGTTAAAGAAGAATGGGAACCGGGCTTCAACGGTAGGGCCAGTCGCTGTAAGGAAATAGGGGGTGGTGTCCCTGGGCGCAGTGCCGTTGCTGGTGAAGCTGAACTCGGGATTCATGGCGGCGCCTGTCCCGCCAACTGCGGGTTGCGCGTGACATGAAACGCAGCTGTTTGAGTTAAACCGCGGTCCCAGACCGTTGTTGCCGGTCGGGCTGTTGGAAACGGACTCTACATCCTGAAAGCGGGTCTGGCCGTCGGTAAAGAAAGAGAGTATTCCCGAGGGGCTGTTGGATTGCACCGAAGAAAGCGCCGCACCGGTGCCGCGGTTACCGCTCTGAACTCCAGGGTCGGTTTGGGCAAATGCCATTCCTGAAAAGAACAGCACTGCCAAAGTCAAAATTGACGCGAGCTTAGCTGTCTTGATCACGACTCCTCCTTTTATTTCTTAAACTTGTCTTTCTGCTGCTTGGGACGGGTCCACACTCGAGACCCTAGTTGAGACGACCGGGGACCGATATCCCGGGGAAGGAATGGAGGGGAATGGGCTATCATTTTCCCCGCTGAGGGCGGGGAATTCCTTGAGCGGAGCATCAGCTCCTCCCTGATTAATTTGGGTTACGTGCCAAGGACCGCAGTGGCGCGAAAATGCACGACTGACTTCGGACAGTGAAGGGTGCAGGGGTGTTCGAAACCAGTGCTGGGCTTTTTAATCCAGATTCGCGCTGACGCAACAAATAATCGTCGGCTGTTACGAAGTTGGAACAGACCGCGGCGCACTTGCAAGAGCGAGCATTAGATTTTTCTTAGAGATACGACCTCATCCTTGCAGAACTTCTGATATCGCGTTGGGATGCGAAGAACTGGCTCTCCTGTTCCGAATGCCGGAACTCGAAAGGACGCCGATGTTTCCGGCCGAAATCTTACTGTGAGTCGCCCAGCTTCTGGCGTCCGGCGTTCGAGTCTGGCGGCTTGATCACCGTGACCGGAGCTTGCAGGGTAAAATTCAGCACAGTTTCCGACGGCAATTTGAGTGGCTTGCTCTTGCTGGCGGCCTGCGCACCGCCGCCTACTCCGGCGCCGGCCGCGCTCCCGATGGCTGCGCCTTTGCCTCCGCCAGCAATTGCGCCGATGATGCCGCCAACGATCGCACCGCCTCCCACCTTCTCAGCCGTATTCTTGCCTCGGGACGCGCCTTCCTTCCTGTACTGGTCGGTTTGTAAGTTGTAACTCTTGCCGTTCGCCATGATGCTGTCGAGTTGCAGCACTACCAGCGATTGCCCTTTGAACTTGCCTGCGCTCCTGAGATCGACAATGTGTCCGGTCACATCGGTGCCCGCCGGAATTGCCTGGATACCTTCGGCGGACAGTGGAGTGTTCAGGCTGGCGTGAAAAGTATCCCCGGCCTGATTCTTTTCGGTGTCGATGCTGTCGATCAGGCGGATTGATATCGGCGTGCCTTGTTCGATCGTTACCTTTTGTGGCGTAGATGGCGCCGGCGGAGGAGGAGTGGAGGACTTGGTCTCTGCTGGAGCATCCTGCGGGGAAGTCGCCGGAGGCGGGGAATTTTCGGCTGTCGTGTCGGCACTCTTGGAAGCTGCGGCGTTATCGTACCAGGGAGAGCCATCAGACTTTTTGGCCCGACGGGACTTCTTGCCGCCGGGCGGCTTGGCGGTTGGTTGCGGCGGCGTTGCTGCGGTGATCTTGGTTTTGTCGTTCTTGCCAGGTTGCTTTGCGGAGTCGGCGTCCGCACGTCCAACTTGCAAATTGTTGACGACCTCCTTCACCCCGGTCACGGATGCAGCCTGCAGGGCCGCGGCTGTGCGTTGCGCGTCGTTGTCGACGAAGCCGGACAGCGTTACCACTCCGTTGCTGGATTGCACGGTGAGTTGCTTGCTCGAAAGCCCAGAGTCCTGACTGTACTTGCTTTGGATGTCGCTGGAAATCTTCGCATCATCCGGCTTTCTGGCGCAGCCAACGTTCGAGGCCAGGATCGCCGCGAGCAGGACCACAAGAACCAGGGAGACTCTGTTCATGACCACACTCCTGAGGCGCATCGGGACAAGGGTCACAACGTCCGCCTACAGTTTAGATGTTGCGGGCATACTTGCGCGGGTAATTTTAGGAGTAGGACATCTCGATGCTCGAACCGGTGGGTTGAATGCCAAAGACTGTTTGCAGGCCGGCGCGCCAGCAACACGCGTAAGCTCGATCTTCTAGTGGATGAACTTGTAGTCGACGATGGAGGCCGCCAGCAGTCCGGTGCCGTCTTCGGCGTCTTTATCCCGCGATTCCTTGCCTTCATTGTCGCGGCAACGAATCACGCGACCCTGGCAGAGCACATTGCGATTCTTCTGGCCGGAGATCTCTTCCGGCATCTCAAACACCATCTCGATCAAGGCGTTCACGGGCAACTGCTGCGGTCCATGAAACAGCAGCCCAGTCTGGCTGAGGTTTTCAATTTTTCCCTCGTGCCACGTGCTGGTGCTATTGACGCGGTAGCGAAGAGCTACATCCAGCTTTAGGCGGCGGGCGCGCGGTGTCCAGGACGGCCGCTTCTCCCGGGAGTGACTTCGGCGGACGACGGTTTCCGGCTTGGCATGTTCCAGGCGCTGAGTGCGGCGCATGGTAGTCCAGTCATATTGGTACTCGGCCGCGCACAACAGGCAAACCTGATAATAGTCTCCGTCAGCGCCGCGCCGAGGCCAGGAGAACTCGTGGGAGCAGCGCCCAAGCATAAGAACATCCATGATTTTTTGCGGCATGATGGTTACTTCCGGGTCACATCGAACCTCGGACGCAGGGCTATCATCGCGCGAGGCAGGATTTTTGGGTAGGTTACTTTCGTGCAAGGTTTGGTGCGGTTCGCGACATAAAGTCAATGGGCGCAAATAGTTGGACAGCGAAAACCGAATTGCCGGCGTCACAGGCTCAGCACATGTCCAAGCGCATGGCAGCACCATGTTTTGAGCCTAGTTGGCGGCGGAGGCAGAGTTAACTCCAATCGAGTGCGTGTATCATCGCCGCATGGAAGGCTCGCTGGACGTTTCGGCTTTCATCCTGGCTGGCGGCAATAGCACGCGCATGGGTGCGGACAAGGCGTTCCTGGAATATCAGGGCCGCACGCTGCTGGCTCGGGCGCTCGATTTGGCCCGCTCGGTCGCTTCCGACGTGTGCGTCGTGGGAAGTCGGGAGAAGTTTGCGGCATTTGCCCCGGTGGTGGAAGATGTGTTCCGCGACTGCGGACCCCTGGGAGGTATTCATGCCGCATTGCTCGCGTCGCGGACGGAACTCAATGTGATGCTCGCTGTCGACACCCCACATATCTCAACGGCGTTCTTGCAATACTTGATTCGTCAGGCATGTGAAGCCCCCGATGCGGCGGTTGTCGTTGCCCGCGCCGGCGGAGGCTGGCAGCCGTTGTGCGCCGTTTACCGCCCGGAGTTTGCCAAGGTAGCTGAGCACGCTCTGGGTGCCGGACGGAACAGGATCGATCCGCTATTCGGCATGGTTCGAACCCGAGTTGTTGAGGAGAGCGAGTTGGAGCACGCCAACTTTCCGACAGGCCTCTTCCGCAACCTGAACACTCCTGAGGAATGGAAGGAACAGGAAAGAGCTGCCGGCGGTTAGAATGTAAGCTGCTTTCCAGAACGCACCGATGCCTGACACCGTCCAGCACCCGTACATCGAGTTCCGCGAGGTTTCCAAGGCTTTCGGCGAGAAGGTCGTGCTCGATCGCGTCAGCTTTGACGTCATGCTGGGCGAGACGGTCTGCATTCTGGGGCGCAGCGGCGTAGGCAAGTCGGTTTCGCTGCAACTCCTCATGGGCTTTCTCAAGGCTGATTCCGGCCGGGTGATCGTGGCCGGCGAAGATGTCACTGACTTTTCTGAGGCGCAAATGGAAGCCGTTCGGAAGAAAGTCACCATGGTCTTTCAGAACGGAGCCTTGTTTGACTCCCTCACAGTCGGCGAGAATGTTGCGTTTCCCCTGCGCGAAGGCCGCGATTTGAACGAAGAACAGATCTACGAGATCGTCGACGGATTGCTGAAGATGGTGGGCGTGCAAGAAATGCGCGACCTGCTGCCCTCTGATTTGTCAACCGGCATGAAGCGCTCGGTCGCAATCGCGCGGGCGCTGGCGGCGCGGCCAGAATGTGTTCTCTACGACGAACCCACGACTATGGTGGATCCGCTAATGGCGCAACTGCTCGGCGATCTCATCAAGCGCCTGAAGATCCAACTGAACCTGACCAGCATCGTCGTCACCCATGACATGCGCCTGGCACAAAAACTGGCCGACCGGCTGGTTTTCTTGTTTGAAGGCAAAGCGATTTTCTTCGGCACCTACGCGGAGATGGAAAAATGCAAAGAACCGATCGTTCAGGAGTTCCTGGAATTGGATGAGCTGACGCTGGAAGTTTAGAAGCAGTGGTCAGTGGCCAGTAAAGACTCAGGTTCGACTTGCCTGGCCTGACTGGGTTTCGTAGCCGCTGCACGTGAGAACGGGCAGACGCGGATATTTCTCAAAGCGGGAGTCGGTAAACGAAAGCTGGCACTGGTAGAACACAGATAAGCGGTCTGATTGGAGGCGTCGAGCATGCGCGCAATCGCCGCAAAGGCCGGGGGTACTTGCGGCGGTTTGTCGGAGAGGTGATGGCACGTTGCTGCTTGACACGAAGGCACGTCCTGATGAATCACCGGTGAATCACTGACCACCAGCCACTGGCCACTGCTCTTAGAATCCCTGGCGCACCAACTCTTCCACGGTGAGCGCACTCTCTGCCGAATCGCTAGTCATCATCTTCTCGACATATTTCGCGATCAGGTCGGCTTCAAGATTGACTGGATCGCCGGCCTTGAGCGAATTCAGGTTCGTCCTCTCGACCGTATGTGGAATGATGGCCACCGTGCAGTCTCTTCCCTCAAGTTTCGCCACGGTAAGGCTGATCCCCTCGATGCAGATAGAGCCCTTGAAGACGGTGTACTTCTCCACGTCGTGAGGCAATTCGATTCGCAGCCAGAAATTTCCCGAGTCCCCAACGCGATCCATGGCGATGACTTTGCCGACACCGTCCACGTGTCCCTGCACGATGTGCCCGCCGAAACGGCCGTCAGCTTTCATAGGCAGCTCCAGATTGACCAGCGCCGACTCCTGGATGCGAGAGAAAGAAGTGCGCTCCCAGGTTTCAGGCGCCAGATCGGCACAGAACGATCCTGGCGTGATGTCGAGGGCAGTGAGGCAGACGCCGCTCACCGATACGCTGTCGCCAGTCTTCAACTCCTTGGGTACATTCTTCGCTGCAATCGTGATATGACGATTTTCGCCATCTTGCTCGATGCGGGTGACGCGCCCTACTTCTTCAACAATGCCGGTAAACATGACGGACCTCGCTTAACGATGCCACATCATAAACCCACCAACCCGGTGACTGAGACACGGGGAACACATTTTCCGGCAAGACCGGGAGCAAAAGCGAGTATCTTAATTTTTTGAGAACGAAGCGTCCAGAGGGAGGAATGACCATGCACGATACGAGCCGCCGCCATTTCACTGGTCGAATACTTGCGCTTACCGGAGCAGTATTGTTCAGCGAGAAAGTCTTTCGGACCGCGGCATTGGCTGCCGATTCTTCGTCGTCGGGAGGCGACCTACTTCGCCGCATGAAGTGGCTGAACGAACCAGCCTCGGCGGCTGTCTCAGAAAACAAGCTGGTCGTGCGAACCAAGCCGAAGACGGATTTCTGGCGAAAGACATTTTCGGATACGTCACTGACAACGGCCACTTCTTCCATGTGCCAGTGAGTGGCGACTTTGTTTTTGAAGCGCGAGTCGACGGCCAGTACGCCGCGCTTTACGACCAGGCTGGACTGATGGTTCGCATCGACGCCCAGAACTGGGTGAAGTGCGGAACCGAAGTTTTTGACAATGCCCGCCACGCCAGCGTGGTTTTTACCCGCGAATTCTCCGACGGGTCCACAATGAACGATCTTGTAACCAGCGGGCCGGTTTGGTGGAGAGTGGTTCGCAAGCCCGATTCGCTGGAAACTCTTTGTTCCGCCGATGGCAAGAATTTCACTTCTGTGCGCCTGGGATACCTGGTTCCTTCGGCCGCGGCCGATGTCGGCATCATGTGTGCTGCGCCCGAAGGCGGGGGATTTGAGTGCGTCTTTGACAACCTTAAGCTGACGATGGGCGGCAAGTAAGCGGAGCGTTCCGCAACGGAGAAACGAACGCTCACCCCTGGTAAGGATCGCGAAGATAACCTTCCACTGCGAAGTCCTCCCCGAAACGATGCAGGTGGAGATGCTTTATACGGGGGACCCCATTCAGTTCGTCGAAGTTCAAGCCGGAAGCGAATGGCACCGATCCCGCCCCTAGAATTCTCGGCGCATAGTACAGGAAAACCTTGTCCACTACGCCGGAGGCGAGCGCCTTCCCGTTCACAGCTGCCCCACCTTCGATCATCAAGCTGGTGATTTCAAGTTGTCCCAAGCGGCGCAGAACCGCATGAATATCCGGACGTCCGTCCGCGGCGGGGGGAAGTGGCTCAACCCGGATGCCACGAGCTTCCAGATCGCGCTTCTTTTGTTCGTTAGCCGAAGAACAGAAGACTACCACATCACCTTCGGAGGCGCTGCCATTCGCGGCGCTCTTCAGTAGGCGCGATTCCAGCGGCATTCTTAAGCGTGAATCCAGGATTACGCGCAACAACGGGCGACGGCGCGGATTGCCGCTGCGATCGGTGAGCAAAGGATCGTCAGTGAGGATGGTTCCCACGCCCACCAGAATCGCATCGCTTTGGTGGCGTTGTTGCTGCACGTGAGCCCTGGCAGTTTCGCCGGTGATCCATCCACCCGCTGGAGTTCCGGTATTCAGAACCGCCGCCGCCGGCGGAGCGATCTTACCGTCAAGCGTCATTGCAGATTTCAACGTCACTAGCGGAACGGCGTGACGAACATACCGGGCGAAGGCTTCGTTTAGACGCCGGGCTTCCCCTTCCAGTTGGCCAACTTCCACTTGAACGCCCCCCCCGCGCAATTTCTCAAATCCTTGGCCGCTCACTTTGGGATTGGGATCGGCCATGGATGCAACCACGCGACGAATCCCGGCAGCGATCAACGCCTCAGTGCACGGCGGCGTGCGTGCCTGATGGGAGTGAGGTTCGAGATTAATGTAGAGCGTACCGCCGCGAGCCCTGTCGCCAGCTTGTTCGAGGGCGCGTATTTCGGCGTGTTTGACACCATCGTATGTGTAGGTTCCCTCGCCCACGATACTGCCGCGAGGGTCGACGATGACCGCACCGACGTAGGGATTCGGTGACGCCAGTCCGTTGCCTTCGCGCGCCAGGTCAAGCGCGCGATGTATGAACTGCTCGTCAGTGGCGTGATCCGGCATTCACAATGGGCAGTGACAAACAAATTCACCACGAAGACACCCTTCGGCTACCTCAGGGCAAGCTCCGTCATGGAGCAAAGACACTTAGTTCTTCTCGGGGACTCTGTGTCTCCGTGCTGAAACAGGTTCATTCGAACAGTGAATCGACAAACTCTTTTGGGTCGAACGGCAGCAGATCGCCCACTTTCTCTCCGACGCCCACAAATCGCACAGGCAGTCCCAACTCGCGCGTAATGGCTACTACCACGCCGCCTTTGGCAGTGCCGTCAAGTTTGGTGAGGACGATGCCCGTGACGCCCGCGGACTCGGTGAACAGCCGCGCCTGCTGCAGACCGTTTTGGCCGGTGGTCGCATCCATCACCAGCAGCGTTTCGTGCGGAGCTCCGGGAATGATGCGCTGAGCGGTACGCCGCATTTTTTCCAGTTCGGACATCAAGCTGGTCTTGGTGTGCAAGCGACCGGCCGTGTCGACGATGACGTAATCTGTCTTCCGCGCGGTTGCGGCCTGCAACGCATCGAACAGCACAGCCGCGGGATCTCCGCCAGGCTTGGTCTTGATCACTTCCGTGCCTGTACGCTGACCCCAGATTTCCAGTTGATCGATCGCCGCCGCCCGGAACGTATCCGCCGCGCACAACAGGACGCTCTTGCCACTCGACCGAAAAACTTGCGACAACTTGCCGATCGTTGTGGTTTTGCCGGTCCCGTTTACACCGACAACGAGAATCACCTCGGGCACGCCGTCCACGCGTTGGACAGGCCGGGTATTGGCCGCATTCAGAATCGCCAGGAGTTCTTCCTTGAGAAGGCGCTTCAGTTCTTGCACATCCTTGATCTGCTTGCGGTCAGCCTTGTCGCGAAGCTTGCCTAGCACTTCCTGGGTGGTCGTGTTACCGAGGTCGGCGGCGATAAGCGTGGCTTCAAGATCGTCAAGCGTGTTGCGGTCGATTTCCTTGCCGAAGGCGACGACCTCTTCGATGCGCTCGGCAAGGTTCTCACGCGTCCGCGTGACTGCCTGCTTCATGCGCTCGAAGAGTCCAGTTTTCTTTTCTTCTGTGCTGCCGAATAAAGTTTGAATCATGAGGAATCCTAAAGTCCTGATTATAGCGGTCGGACGCAGTTGCGCCCCAGGTGGGCAGTGAAGCGTGAAAAGATGGTTAGACGCGGGTTCTTTCAAGATTGGTAACTTCTGCAGCAGGTAGCGCGGGAACGGGCGCAGGAGCCGGAACGTCGTCGGGCACGGCCGCGGGAGCATCCGCGGCGGCTACCGCCCTCTTGATTGAGATCCGCTGAATGCGAATCTCACCACGTTCGTAGACCGCTATTAACGCAGCCACCGTTTCGGGATCGAGCCGTTTGCCAGCAAGATTCTGAATGATCTTGAACGCCTCTTCCGGCGTGTGGGCATGCTGGTAAGGACGGTTCGTAGTCAGTGCGTCGAACGTATCGGCGACAGCGATCACTCGCGCCAGCAGCGGAATCTGATCGCCCTTGAGTCCATATGGATAGCCGCGACCATCGAGAGCTTCGTGATGAAGTTCAATGCCGGGGAGCATTTCTGCGAGCTGGGTTACGGGGCGCAGAATATTGGCGCCTTTCGTGGTGTGGGTCTTCATGACCTCAAATTCTTCAGCGGTTAACGCACCCGGCTTCTTGAGGATGCGGTCTTCAATGCCTATCTTGCCGACGTCATGGAGCTGCGCCGAAATTTGCAGCGTTTCCATAAATGGGGCAGGCAAGTTCAGTTCTTTGCCGATCATCATTGAGTAACGCGTGACGCGGTCGGAGTGGCCGCGGGTGTAGGGATCCTTCTCGTCGACCGCGCCGGCCAGCATCTGGATTGAGCCCAGAAACAGCGCGCGATTTTCTTCTGCCGCCCGTTTCAGGTCCTCAACGAACTGTTCGAGTTCCTGGGACATGGTGTTAAAAGTCTCGGCCAGTTCGCCGATTTCAGTGCGGCTCCGCAAGCGTACGCGCTGTGAGAAATCGCCGCGCGCCAGAGCCCGGCCGGATTGCGTCAGGATCTGCAACGGATTCGTAATTCTGCGCGCTGCGAAAATGCTTACGCCGATGCTCAGCAGCACGGCCAGCAGCGCCAGCAGACGGGCTGTGCGCTGCATCTCAATAACTCCACGGTAAGCCTCGAGCTGCGGCTTCTGTACCACCACTGCCCAATCGAGCGGCGTTACCGGGCTATATGTACCAAGCATCTCAATGTTGTCCCGGCCTTCGTGGACAGCGAATTCCTTGGTGGCGGCCAATTGCGCTTTGCTGCCCTCGTCCACGAAATTGCGGACGATTTCCAGGTTCTTCATGTCCTGGCCAGTCACATATTGCGGAGTGCCCGCCGCCACTAGCCGCCCTTGAGAATCCACAACGTAAGGAATCAGGCCGCCGCCGGTGACTTCCTGCAAGCGGCGAATCAGGAATTGCAAATCCACCACAGCACCCACCATGCCCAGAAAGCGCCCGCCGTAGCTGACAGGGCTGCTCACCAGCACAACGGTCCGCTTGGTCTTGCCGTCTTCCACTTGAAGGGCCTGCCCGTTGTAGGCGCGGCCATCGCGGGCTGCGTCGTAAGCATGTTGCAACTCGCGCTGCAGGAACGCGTCGGGTGCAATACGCCCGGCGGAAATTCCCTTTGCTTCGGAATTAAGCAGAGTGGCGTAAGCGACTTCATCGGAGGACGAAACAAAGTTTTCCAACAGCGCGCGCAACTCCGGGGCTTCGATGTTCTTGCTGCCGATGTCCCCGCCGCTTGCAACCTGAATCGCCGACGAGAGATTGGACAACATCATCCGCAGCGAACGCTCGTGCTGCGAAAGATCATCGGCCAGAGACCGCGTCACTGTGTTCTGGAGAAGCATCTCGTTGGTCTTCAGGCGGTCGCGGTTGATGGCCTCCACTTGCGCGGAGTAGAAGTACATGGGGACGATACTGATTACCAGCAGCACCCCGAGGATTACATACAAAATTGGAATGCGCGCAGGATTCGGTGTGGTAGACAAGTCGCTCCCCTGCCCAGGTTCGGGAGCGCCGTCAATCGAAGTGGCGGCTGGTTTCACGGGTATCTATAGAATTTTAATGTGGTGAGGAGTGCCGGGAGCCGAAAACCGCGAGCTTTGCCGTTACCAAAGTACCGGTCAAAGTGACCGCAGGGTACAGGTTTTGCAAGGAAGTCACCGACTGCCGAAGTCAAGCTAGATGTTCAACACTTCGCTCTTGCTGCTGCGGGCCATCAGATCAGAAATCGCGTCCCGAGGAGCTTTCCCCTGGTGCAGGATGGCGTACATCTGCTCCGTGATGGGCATCTCGACGCCGCGAGCTCGGGCCAGCCCTACCGCCGCCGTCGTCGTGAAGACTCCTTCCGCAACCATGCCATGCATTCCGGCGAGAATCTCCGGCAACTTTCGGCCCCGTCCGAGTTCCACGCCCACGCTGCGATTGCGGGATAGGCCGCCGGTGCAGGTCAACACCAGGTCACCGAGGCCTGCGAGACCAGCCATGGTTTCTGCTTTGCCTCCACAGGCGACGACCAGCCGCGTCATCTCCGCCAAGCCCCGCGTGATGAGGGCCGCCACCGAATTGTGTCCCAAGCCGAGGCCCGCACAGACACCGGCGGCGATGGCTACGGTGTTCTTCAGAGCACCGCCCAGTTCCACGCCGGTCGGATCTTCATTGGTGTAAACCCGAAAGCTGGCATGGCTGAACTCTTGCTGGACGGAGCGTCTGAGTTCTCTATCCAGCGACGCGATGGTGATTGCGGTTGGGTCTCCACGTGCCGCTTCCAGGGCGAACGACGGCCCGCTGAGCGCTCCTAGCCGTGGCGCTGGCAAGTCGTTGCGTTCGAGTACCTGAGCGATCACTTCCGTCATGCGCAGCAAGGAGTTCTCCTCCAGACCCTTGGTCGCGCTGACGATCATGGTTTCGGAACGCAGGTGCGGGCGCATTTGCTCGAACAGGCGGCGGCAATGTTGTGAGGGCATCACGCTCACCACGATGGCCGCGTCTTCTAACGCTTCGGCGAGAAAGTTGCAGGGCGCGACGCAGTTGGGAATGAGCTGGCCGGGAAGAAATTTCTCGTTCACGCGTTGACGCTCGATGGATTCGCAGACCTCTTTTTCATGGGCCCATAGCCGAACGCGGTGAGTTTCCTTGCGCCCCAGAACGATTGACAGCGCCGTGCCCCAGGCTCCCGCGCCGATGATCGCGATCTCGCTCATGCCCGCTTTGCTCCGATACGGTTTTCCGTGCCGGCAATCAAGCGGCGGATGTTTTCGTGGTGCTTGACGACGATAAGCAGGGAAGTGATGGCCATGCAGACGAGGGCGAGCAAAACATTTTCGTACGCCCGCATTACGAAAACCAGCAATGGAAAAAATGCGACTGCAACGATCGATCCGAGCGAGACGTAGCGGAAGGCCAGAACGGTCACGATGAAGATCCCTGAGGCCACCAAGACTGCTTGAGGTGCAATCAAAGCGAATGCTCCTAAAGCGGTCGCTACGCCCTTACCGCCACGGAACCTCAGCCATACAGGAAACATGTGACCGACAACAGCGGATAGTGCTGCTACGGCGGCCCGGATTATCACCACCGAGGGCATCGGGGACCAGGGATGGTCGGGCTGCAAAGGGAGATTCGACTCGTTCCATCCTAGGATGTCAGAGCGACTGAAAGCGATTGCCAGGGCCACTGCCGCGCTTCCTTTTAGGGCATCCAGCAACAGAGTCACCGCTCCCAGAACCGGAGATTTTCGCGATACATTGGTGGCCCCAATATTTCCACTGCCGCTCTGGCGCACGTCCTCCCCGCGAAAGATCCGCACCAGCAGGTATCCAAAGGGAATCGAGCCCAGCAGGTAGCTCAGCGCGGCAATGAGCGGCAACATGCGCATGGGAGTAGGTTGGGACGTTAGTGCAATGCGAATCCCGCCAGCTTGGTGTACTTTGAGCCGCCGGGTGAAAGCTGGCTCTCGTACAGAAAAAACTCACGGGCCGTCATCGTACCAAACTCCGGCGCGCTCAGGGCGGCAAGTTTTTCCTGCAAGCGCTGGAAGCTGCGGTTTGGCCCGTCTCCCTTCTGCTTGCGCGGCACGCCTGATTGTCCTCCACCCCGCGCCAGGGTGAGATGCGCATTGAAAGCATGTTCCTCTTTCGGGATGCCGACTTGCGCCAGCGTTTCGTCGACCGTTGTCGCCAAGGAGGTCAGCTTCGCTCCTCCCTCACTCCCAACCCAGAACACTCGCGGCGCCCGCGCGCTCGGAAAGAATCCATGGCCACGAAAGGTCAATTCAAACGAGTCCGCCGTAATCGTTGCCAGCGCTTCCTTAATTGGTTGGACCTCATTCCCGGACTTCTCGCCAATGAATTTCAGCGTCACGTGCAGCGATTCGGGTCTTACCCAGCGCGCGTCAGGGGCAAACTCGCGCACGCCGTCGAGGAAGCGGGCAATACGGCCACGGACGACCTCGTCGATGTCGAGAGCAACGAAAAGGCGCATAGAGTCGCTTCTAGCTACTAGCCACGGCGGTTCGCTAGCAGCTAGAAGCTAGCAGCCTCCCTTCACATCAACTGCCTTCGCACCATGTCGAGCGCCATGGTGGTTGCGAACCAGCGGATGCGTTTGCGATCGCCAGGGAAGTTGCGCTCGATCACTTCCGTCCCGCTGTCGCTGGCCAAGGCGTGGAAGACCAATCCCACAGGCTTCTCCGGCGTTCCTCCGCTGGGCCCGGCCACACCTGTGATGCCAACTCCGAGAGTGGCCTCGCAACGATATCGGATGCCCTCGGCCAGAGCTGCCGCCACCTCGCGGCTTACCGCCCCGTGACGCTCTATCATGTCGGCAGGCACTCCTGCGAGTTCCGTCTTAACGGCGTTGGCATATACCATTGCGCCACCAGCAAAGTACCGCGAACTGCCGCCGACAGACGTAATCCGCTCACCGAGCAGACCGCCGGTGCAGGACTCCGCCACTGCCAGCGTGGCGTTGCGCATCTGTAGCCAGTAGCCAACGATTTGCTCGAGCGACTCGCCGTTCCGCGAGTACACTGCATCATCCAACTCTTCTTCGACCGCGTCGGCAGCCTCGTCAACGCGCGCCTGCGCCGCTTCCACGGTCTCGGCGCGTGACTTGAAATGGAGTTGGATCTCCCCGGCGCCTGCCAGAATGGTGGTCTGCACTTCGCCAAACTGCTTGTAGATGGGCGCCACGCGTGCGTCTACGGCAGATTCGCCCAGCATGGCTACCTTCAATACGCGAGTTGCAATACACGCACGCGGCAACTTTATCCGCAACCGTTCGCGGCACTCCGCCTCGAACAGGGCTTTCAGTTCGTGCGGGGGTCCGGGCAGAAGTATCACGAGACGCTCGCGCCCGTCGAACTTGCCACTTAACCATTGTCCCGGCGCCGTGCCATTGGCGTTGGGCAACACCGCCGCGCCTTCCAGAACGTCCGCCTGCTTGGCGTTGTTGGGAGACATTTTCCAGCCGCGTGCCGCAAAGCGCCGCTCGATGCCGGCGAGAACCTCCTCATCGCGGTTCAAGGGAACGCCCAACGCTTCGGCCACCGCCTCGCGCGTGAGGTCATCTTCAGTGGGGCCGAGGCCGCCGCTGAAAATTACAATCTCCGAACGGAACAGCGCATGTTGCGCGGCCGCCACCAGCCGCTTGAGATCATCCCCCACCACGCACTTGAAAACAACTTCGACACCTAGTTGATTGATTTGCTCGGTGAGATACAGAGAATTCGTATCCATGCGGAAGGGCGTCAGGAGCTCGGAGCCAACCGCAATGATCTCAGCGTTCACGGCTAGAAGTGTAAACGAAAAGTGCGTGAAAGCGGATCAGGCATTGTCTCGGCCAGTTCTCGGTTCTTCACAGGTTTCTGGAACGAAGAGTTCGATTCTTCTGAGAACTTAGAACTGGGAACTGAGAGCCGTCCTTAGCTAATCCGGCAGCAGCGGCAATCCTTCAACGTTCCAGGAGAGATGATGCACCGCGTCCGTAGTAGCCAGAATCACGTTTCGTCCGGGCGCAAAGGCCAGCCCCACCAACCCGTGGCCCGCGACTTCCAGAATGGCGCTGCTGTCTGGCGTAATCTTCACAATGCCGCGCTTGCCGGAGAGCGAAGCCGCCACGTACAAATTGCCCTGCGAGTCGAAAGCCAGCCCCTGCGGTCGCCCCAAGCCGCGGAAGAAGGTGTGCACCGTCCCCTGAGGGTCGATCCTATGCACGGCGTCAAAGCTTGACGTGGTCGGTCCGGTCACAAATAAATCGCCTTGCGGTCCGAAGGCGAGGTGGTAGGCGGAGACGCTCGGCTCCAAAGTGGCGAACACGAAAACTTGCTGGTCACGGCCAATTTTGAAGATGGTGCCGCTGCGGTCGCCCACATAGAGATTCTGATTCCGATCAAAAGCGATTCCCGTGGCAATTCCCATACCTTCGGCGTATGTGGTCATGGTCCCATTCGGAGCCACGCGATAGACCGCGCCGTCATGCCGGGAGGAAACATACATCTGCCCCTGGCGGTCGAAGGCAATCGAGGTCGCATTCATCATCTCCGCCACGAACGGCTTCACAGTGTAGTTAGTGTCAATCTTGAAGATGGCGACTGGAACCTTCTGGCCCCGCGAACCCGAGAAGGTGGCGTAGATGTTGCCCTGAGCATCGAGCGCCGGATTGCTCACGGGATGCAGACTCTCGGCAATCGGCACAGCCACCTTAACGGTGTGCGCATTGCTGACATGTCCGTCGGCGGCAACGACCACCGGGCCCGAAGTCGCGCCCTCGGGAACGCGGGCGACGAGAAACGAATCCGAGCTGATCACGACCCCGCCCTCGACCTCGCCAAACTGCACCCGCGGCCGCTGCCACTGCTGCGACCGCAATCCCGAGCCCGCGATGCGTACTTCGCCTCCTGCCAGCGCCAGCGCCGGCGAGACGGATTCGATATGCGGTCCGCCATTCACGTTTTTCTTGCCCAGGATGCGGTCGGAAAATCCCATGAGGAAATACTCGCGCTACTTTAGAAGACCAAAATGCAGAAACAGATGCACAGCTCCGAGAGCGTACAGACCGGCGGCCACGTCGTCCAGTACGATTCCAGCGCCCTCAGGAAGCGCCTCCAATTGTCGCACCGGCGGCGGCTTGACGATATCGAAGACACGAAAAAGTATAAACGTCGCCAGAAAAGATTTCCACGCCAGCGGCACGCCGATCAAAGCCACGAGTTGACCCGCAACCTCATCGATCACCACAAATTGCGGATCTTTTCTCGCCGAGCCGCGCGCCACCTGCGTTGCAGCGGGAATTCCGATCAGTGTGATCACCACGGCTAACGCGACTGCGACTGCCGTTCGCACGGAAGGCGCGAGCGCGTGGGCAAACGCCGCCCACAAAGCGACAGTTGCCGCCGATCCCCACGTGCCCGGCCCAGGCCGAATCTGTCCAACACCGAAAAATGTGGCGATCAGCGTGGCCCACAGCGGAGTTCGGCGGGATTCTCCCGCAACAGCCGGCGGGACGCCGGCGCTACTGTCGGGTTCCGGGACACTTCTCACGAATCCTCGTCCGAATCCTCAGGGGTGCTCTCCCGGATCTGCTCGTCGGCATCCGTAACGGGCGATGGAATCACATAGGCTCCGCTCGCCCACTTGCCCAGGTCGATGGTGCGGCATCGGTCGCTGCAGAAAGGGAATTGCGCGTCGCCGCTCTTCACGACTTTCTTGCAGATGGGGCAGCGGAGCTTGAGAGTGCGTTTGCGGGCCATGATCAGGAGATGTTCCAGGTTCTGGCTGACTCGACGACAGAACTAAGGGCGCTAAAGGATCCTCGCCACCAGATCATAGTCGTGCGCTTCCGTGATCTCGCAGCGATAAAATTTGCCCGGCTGGGGCGCCGTATCTACCGGAAAGTCGTTCACAAAGACTTTCCCATCGATTTCGGGGGCGTGCATTGAGGTTCGCCCTTCCATGAGCAGATCGGTTTCTTCCGACGTCCCCTCTAGCAGCAGGTCGAATTCCTGCCCCACCAGCGCATTCTTTTTCTTCTTGCTGATCCGCTGCTGGACTCCCATCAGATGTTTGCGCCGCTGCTCGGTCTCACGAGGCGAAATCTTCTTGTCCAATCCATACGCGTCCGCACCCTCCTGGTCGGAGTAGGAGAAAGTTCCCATCCAATCGAACTGGGCCTCGCGCACAAACTCGCACAATGCCTCAAATTCCGTCTCGGTCTCGCCGGGGAAGCCCACGATGAACGACGTTCGCAAAGTGAGCTCCGGAATCGTCCGCCGCATCTTGGCAATTGACCGCAAAAAAACGTCCGCTCCGCCCCCTCGTTTCATACGCTTCAGCACCGGCGTCGACGCGTGCTGCAACGGCACATCCATGTAAGAACAGATCTTTTCCGAAGCGGCGATCGTCTCCAGCAATTTGCCTGTGATCTTGTTGGGGTAGGCATAGAGGAAGCGGATCCAGCGCAGGTCTTCAATCTTCGACAGCTTCTCGAGCAGCAGCGCCAGACCATCTTTCAGACCGAAATCTTCCCCGTAGCAGGTCGTATCCTGCCCGATCAGCGTGATCTCCCGCACCCCGCTCTGCGCCAGTCGCTCGGCCTCGGCTACGACCGACTCGAACCGTCGCGAGCGAAACTGGCCGCGCAACTGCGGAATAATGCAAAAGGTGCAGGGATGGTCGCAGCCCTCCGCGATCTTGATGTATGCGGTGGATTTCGGCGTGGCCAGAACGCGCGGAGTCTCATCGTCATACAAATAATTCGGCAGGTCTGCAATCGCTCCGTCCCATTGCCCGCGAGAGAATCGTCCCTGAGCCGCGCGTGCGTCGCCCCCGGCCCGCGAAGGCAACACAACAAAGGGAGAATTATCAGGCGCCTGGGCCGGGGCAATACCTGTCGCCGCCAGGATGTTTTGCAATTCCCCAGTCCCTACCACACTATCCACTTCAGGAATGCGCTTCAGAATCTCATCGCGATAGCGCTCGACCAGGCAGCCGGCTACAACCAGCTTTTTCGCCCGTCCTGAACTCTTTAGTCCCGCCATCTCAAGGATCGTATTCACCGACTCCTGTTGCGCGCTCTCGATGAACGAACAGGTATTGACCACGATCACATCGGCATCCTCTGCCCGGGGAGAGAGTTCGGCTCCGGCCCGCGCCAGCAGGCCCATCATCACCTCGCTGTCGACCAGGTTCTTTGGGCATCCCAGACTGACGAAGCCCACCTTCTGGGGACGCGCATTCTTGGGCTGGTTTTGCGAGACCGTGTCAGTGGGTTCTTCGGAGGAACGAAAGACAGTGAGGTTCTTCGAGAGCATGCAATCTGCCTATTTTAACATCTCCCAGCGGACAGACGGCGCTACGCACCTCTGGCAAAAACATCCCGACGGCTTTGACGCATCCGTCTTGTGTGTGACCATAGCGCCAGATATGATCCGTGAACCATGACTTGGATACGATTCTTGCTCGTCGTTTCTCTGAGTTCCGCCGCATGGCCTCAAGCTCCTGCACCCAAAGAGGTCGAAGCTGTCTATCCTGATGCGCACGCACTCTATACGGATTTGCATCAGAATCCGGAACTTTCTGCGCAAGAAGTGCAAACTGCGGCGAAGCTGGCTGGGCGGCTGCGAGGGCTCGGCTATGAGGTGACGAAACACGTTGGTGGAACGGGGATCGTTGCCATCCTGAAGAACGGCGCAGGGCCTACAGTAATGCTTCGCACTGAACTTGACGCGCTGCCTGTGGAGGAGAAGACCGGCCTCGCTTATGCGAGCAAGATCCGCACCAAGGATGCCGCAGGGCACGATGTTCCAGTCATGCACGCTTGCGGACACGACGTGCACGTGGCAGCGATTGTGGGGACGGCCGCGGTGATGGCGCATAGCAAGAGCATGTGGCACGGGACTTTGATGCTGGTTGGGCAGCCGGCGGAGGAGACGATCAGCGGCGCCAAGGGGATGCTTGACGACGGGCTGCTGACGCGGTTTCCCAAACCTGATGTTGCTGTGGCCATGCATGTGGGGAATTTGCTGCCAGCGGGGGCGGTTGGGATTGTACCGGGCATCTACAACACGAACGCGGACTCGCTGCGGATCACGATTTATGGCAAGGGCGGGCATGGATCGGCGCCGCATACGGCGATTGATCCCATTGTGATTGCTGCGCGTACCATTCTGGCTTTGCAGACCATTGCCTCGCGAGAGGTGAAGCCGGGCGAGATGGCGGTGGTCACCGTCGGCTACATTCAGGCGGGAACCAAGAACAACATCATTCCCGATCAGGCTGAGTTGGGGCTGACGGTTCGGACCAACAAGTCGGAGGTGCGCAAGCAAGTGCTCGCGGCGATAGCTCGGATCACCAAGGCGGAAGCCGAGGCGGCGGGTGCGCCGCGCGCGCCTTCGGTCGACCGATATGAAGGGACGGACCTGGTTTATAACGATCCTGCGCTCGCGCGGCGGCTTCGCGGTGCGTTGGAGTCGGCGCTGGGCAAGGACCATGTGGTGATGGAAGAGCCGATCACTGCATCGGAGGATTTTTCTTACTTCGTGGAACAGGGGATTCCGGGTTTCTACTTCAGTCTTGGCGGAGCGGATCCCCAGAAGTTTGCGCAGGCCAAGGCTGCCGGGACGATGCTGCCGTCGAATCACTCATCTCTGTTCGCGCCTGACGTGGATCCAGCGCTGCATACTGGGATTGCGGCGGAGGTGGCGGTGCTGCGGAATCTCTTGAAGTGACCGACGAAGAGTTAGTCGTGACCGCGATTAACGGCGCTTGAGAGCCTCGAGTTCCTCAATGGTCCTTGGCCAGTCCGATCCCAGGAGCCGGGACAAACTCCGGTCGGCTAGAACTTTGCCACCGGTCTGGCAGCGCGCGCAGTAGTTCGTTTCTTTGTCGGCGTAGCGAATCCGTAAGACGTTGTCGCCGCATCTTGGACACGGTTTCCCGTAGCGCCCGTGCACGGCCATCCCTGCGCGAAACGCGGTCACCTTTTCGGGGAAGGCAGCGTTGGCTTCGGCGCGGAGCCGGTCTACCCAGAAACTGAGCGTTTGTTGCGTGGCCGCGAAAAGTTTTTCCCAGTCGAGCGGCCCCAGTTTTTGCGTGAGTGTGAGCGGGGAGAGTTGCGCCGCGTGCAGGATTTCATCGGAATACGCGTTGCCAATGCCACTTAATAGACGCGGATCGGTAAGCGCGCGCTTGAGTGTGTGGTTCTCGGCAGTGAGCGCGGCACGAAACGTAGCGAGATCGCTGCAGAAGACGTCGATGCCTCCAGCGTCGAAGGTGCGCAAACTCTCCTCGCCGAGCACAACGTGGAGGGACGCGCGGCGCTTGGAGCCGGCCTCGGTAAGAACCAGGGAACCGTTGGGGAAGTCGAACGCTGCCAGAGTCTGGCGCCCGGCCAGCTTTGCTTCTGCCGCCCGCCAGTGCAACCGACCGGCAATCATCAGGTGTAGGACCAGCCAAAGGTCGTTCTCTACGCCAATGGCAATCCGCTTACCCACTCTTCGCAATTCGACGACGCGACCTTCCACGTCCGCAAGTGGAGGTTGGGAGGTTCGCAGGAGAAAGGCGTTCGCCAGCCGCACATGCTCGAGTGGCTGCCCGACGATGCGGGGTTCGAGCGCAGTGACGTAGGCAGCGATATCTGGCAATTCTGGCATGCGTATTAGATTGCACGTGGAGGGCGCGATTTAGCAACGCGGCGGTGGAGGAATCGGCAGTCGAGCTTCGCTCGAGCGACAGCCGAGGGCGGCTGTCCCCACATGCGTCTAGGAGCTGATCTGTTCCAGAATCGCCCTTGCTTCCACTGCCGGGTCTGCTGCCTCGGTGATGGGACGTCCTACGACGATGTGGCTGGCGCCGGCGGCGATGGCTTCCGCGGGGGTGGCTACGCGGGCTTGATCTGCATGGCGGGAGCCGGCGGGCCGGACGCCGGGGGTGACGACGGCGAAATTGTGGCCCAGTTCGGCGCGCACAGCGGCTGTCTCGTGGGCGGAGGTGACGATGCCTTTACATCCGTTATCAAGGGCTAGCGTGGCGAGGCGCAGGACTTCCTCGCGTACCGTTCCCTGGAATCCGACTTTTTCCATTTCGTTTTGGTCGAGGCTAGTGAGGACGGTGACGCTGAGCACGAGCAGAGTTGGGTTGACGGCGCGGGCCGCGTCCACGGCGGCGTGGAGCATTTTGCCGCCGCCAGCGGCGTGCACGGTCAACATGCTGACCCCGAGCCGGGCCGCCTCATGCACGGCCGCTGCTACCGTGGTCGGGATGTCGTGATACTTCAGATCGAGAAAGACACGGCGGCCAGAGGCGACGAGATCCCGCACCAGTTGCGGACCTTCGGCGGTATAGAGTTGCATGCCCACTTTGTAGGTGAGCGCCGAGTCGCCGACGGCTGCCACGATCTTCTGTGCGGCCGCGGTCGTGGAAACGTCCAAGGCAACGATAAGCTTCTCGCGCGGGTCGTTCTTCCGGAAATCGCCACCGCGCGGATTGTCACCGCGCGGGTCGGCAGGGATGAGGTTTGGCACAGCCGTCATCCCTAATAGTGTAGAGTTTTTAGGGGAGTTCCGCCACAGGATGGTTGACGGCGATCGTTTGATAGATCGGCCGGTGGTGCGAGGTGCCCCTCTTCACCAACTCGAGTCTTACTCTTTGCAAGCCGTGGGCGTCAAACTTTAGGACTTGGGCGGCGCCGTAAGACAGGTCAATGATGCGTCCTTGGACGATCGGTCCGCGGTCGTTTACTTTGACCACTACGGCGCGTCCGTTGCGGAGGTTCGTGACCCGCACATAGCTTCCCAAGGGAAGCGTCGGATGAGCGGCAGTCAAGTCGTACATGTCGAAGTCTTCGCCGCTGGCGGTCTGCTTGCCGTCGAAATACTCGCCATACCAGGAAGCTGTCCCAATTTGATACGGTTGGCGCTTGGCGGTCTGGTTACGGTTTTCAGGCTTGGCTGGAACTGCCCTAGACGGGGCTGAACTGGCCTCCGAGTTGGTCGGGCCCTGAGCCGCTCCCAGACCGACGATCAACAAAGCGATCATCAATCCTTGAGCTGTACGTCCACGCATTCAGTTCTCCTCGCATCTCAAAAGTCGTCCTAGCTAGGCTGTTTGGTGTAGCGTTCGCGTTCTGTAAATGGTATGGGGGTGATGGGGGCTTGTCAATCCGAAAGTTCATTGACCTATGGTGACGTGGTAGTTATCAATATCTCACGTAACTTGTTGTTAATTATGAGTAATAAGCGACATGTCGCTCATTACAATGAGGTTAACTGTTTATAATATGGTAAATACTCAGCAGTCCGTAGGGTGGGAAGAATTTTCATCCTCAATGGATTCAGTGAGTTACAGCGAATTCATTGTAAGTTGTTTATCGTGAGCATTTTAGGTACAAGGTTGTACAGAGTTTGAGAAATATTTTCCTAGACTTCGGCTGGAAAGGCAGCTTTGGAGGTCTTTTCGGACTGGCTACCATGGCGGAGAAGCCACCTGTTGTTCTCACAATCGCCGGTTTTGACCCCTCGTCTGGGGCAGGAGTGACGGCCGATATTAAGACGATTGCGGCCCACGGCTGCTATGGGGTCGCCTGCATCACTGCGATGACCGTCCAGTCGACGGCTGGCGTTCTCCGGGTCGAAGCCGTTGACCCGGCTCTTGTGACCGAGACCTTGCAAGAACTTGCATCCGATATCCCCATCGCGGCCGTGCATATCGGGATGCTCGGTTCGGCGGCGGTGGTCAAGGCAGTGGCGGAGTTCCTCGGCCAGCGCACGGACAAGCTAGGGTTGGCTAATGTTGTCCTCGATCCGATCCTCAAGTCATCCGCCGGGGCGGATCTTCTGGATGCTCCCGGAACCAAGGCGCTCATCGAGAAACTCATCCCTTTCGCGGACGTGATTACGCCGAACGTGGACGAGGCCGCCTTCCTCACGGGATTGAGAGTGACGGATCTCGACGAAATGCGTGCAGCGGCCGCGAAGCTCCTTCAGATGGGCTCGACCGCCGTAGTCATCACCGGCGGGCATCTGGAGAAGGCCATAGACCTGTTGAGCTTCACAACCAAGCACGGA
Organism: Candidatus Acidiferrum sp.; assembly: GCA_035568115.1. GTDB lineage: Bacteria > Acidobacteriota > Terriglobia > Terriglobales > Acidobacteriaceae > Sulfotelmatobacter. The sequence goes on along the minus strand of DATMOP010000091.1, from coordinate 41,696 downwards.
GTCGAGGAAGAAGTATTTAAGGCGGAGCGGCAGCGGTCGAACTCTACACATGGCACGGGCTGCGCCTTTGCCACAGCCATGGCCTGCCACCTGGCGCTTGGCCGCGGACTAGCCGAGGCTGCCTTGCTGGCCAAGACCTACGTGACGGCGGCGATTGCCGCGGGTCATCCTCTTGGGCGCGGAACCGGGCCGGTGAACCATCTTTACCGCATGAATCAGCAGAGAAGAGCGGCAGGGTCGGGAAACGAATCGTAGACCAGGTGTAACTTTCAACGGCGTTCCAGCCTCCAGCTTCACCGTCGTGAAAAATACGTACCTGACGGCTGTTATCCCAAGTGGCGCGACTACCGGGCCGGTCGTGGTGACCACACCGAATGGGAAGCTGAAGAGCAACAAGAATTTCAGGGTCATTCACTGGGAGGAGCGAGAGTGTCGGTGCCGGCGGAACGGCGGGCGAGGACGAGCACCCCTTCGACTTCTTTCGGGACGAGGTCCCAGCCAGGATGCTGGCGTTACTCGTTGCTGTCGGGTTTCTTCAACAGAATTCCCGCTACGAATGACGCTGTCGCCGCCAGCAGCCATTCGATGCGCCACATCTGGATTGCTTGAAACTCCGCCAGGTTCGACGCTTTGTAGAAGAGACTGACGCCGACGGCTCCGGCCACGCAACCCAGGCCGATCATGAAGGAGATCAATGAGGCAGTCGGCAAGCCGATCCAACGCTTGATCTCATGGAAGTGGAGATACTGCATCCAGTCAGGGAAGGAAATTTTGCGCCAGGCAGCGGCGACGGAAGCTGATCCGGATCGTGCCCGGGCCACACTCCATGTAACGGTGCGAGTCCACAGGCCAGCCATGACCGCGGCATCCGCGCTGTCGTCAGCCAGCGCAGGGCGTCGCAGGCCGCAGGTATGGCAAAAACGGGCGCCAATCATGAACTCGGTGCCGCAATCGGCGCAGGCCTCAGCCATTTCATGGGACGAGTCTTGAAAGGATGCAGCGGGGAGAGCGGTCTCCGTGAGCGGACCGAGTACGGTCGGAGACCGCCAGAACTCCTGCTGCGTATCTTGAGCTACCTCAGCCATAGATTAGGAACGCTTGCTCCATGCAAGGCAAGCCGACATCCAAAGGGCGGGGCCTACTAAGGTGTTTTCAAGTCAAATACTTGCAAGCTTTGTCCGTACGGCGCCAAAATCGCCTGCGGGCAATTATTACCCGCAGCCCCGTAAAGATGCCCCGGTTACGTCGGTTTTCGAGGTACATTTTTCGCTTGTAACTGCGCGATTATAGGGCCTCGCAGCTCAATCGTTGCGAGTTTTGTTACGGAATTCCCCATGACGCCTTTGGTTCATCCCGTGCTCCGGCAAACTGCGTTAGACTAAAAACTCACAAGGCACAAGGGTTGATGGTGGGGATGCAGTCGAGTCTGGGACGGGTGAAACGGACGGTTCGCAGGAGCGCGGTTTCCTGTCTGGTGATTGTCCTCTTCTGCCTGCTGCCGCTGCCAACGCCGGCCCAAAGCCGTGGCGGCGCGGGAAACACTCTTCCTGCGTCCGGAATGTCTCCTGAGCACGATCCGATTGTTGACGCCGCCTTCGACCATTTTTACAACATGGAGTATGACCGCTCGATCCAGGGATTTGAGAAGGTTGTAGCGCAGCGGGCCAACGATCCCTCCGCGGTAAATCACCTAATGAGTGCGGTTCTAATGCGCGAGCTTTATCGCATCGGCGCGATGAACACGGGCGAGTATGCCAATGACAGCTTCGTCGGCGAGGCACATTCCGCCGCCGACTCCAAAGTGAAGGAGCGAATCAAACAATTAGTGGACCGCGCCGAGAGCCTGGAAGAGCAAGCACTCAAAGCGAATCCCAACAACGTGGATGCGCTCTATGCCCGGGGCGTCACCCGGGCCCAGTTCTCGCTGTACACGGCGCTGGTGGAGCGGGCGTGGTTTTCCGCCTTGCGCAACGCGGTCGGAGCGCGCCACGACCACGAACGCGTGTTGGAACTGAATCCCAACTACGTGGATGCGAAGCTGGTCGTTGGAACACATAACTACGTGACGGGCAGCTTGCCCTGGGGCGTGAAGGTCGCTGTGGCGATGGTGGGGTTAAGCGGAACCAAAGAGAAGGGACTCGAGTATCTGAGGCAGGTGGCCGACAGCAGCGGAGAAAACAGCGTTGACGCCAGGGTTGTGCTGAGCTTGTTCCTGCGGCGCGAGCACCGCTACGACGAGGCCCGCGTTCTTATGCACGATCTGGCGGGGCGCTATCCAAAGAATCATCTATTTCCGCTGGAGGAAGCCAACCTGCTGCGCGCTAGCGGGCACGTCCAGGAAGCCGCAGCCGGTTACCGCAAAGTGTGGCAGAGCGGCCGGGAAGGGAAGTACGGCAACCTGCACTACGAGACCGCGGCCTGGGGCTTGGGTGAGTTACTGCGCAGCCAGAAAGACTACGCCGGAGCCGCAGCGGCGTACGAATTGGTGAGTGAAGCTCAAGACTCGGATCCGGAGACGCTGCAGAAGGCCAACCTGGCTGCTGGCGAGATGTACGACCTGCTCCAGAAGCGCGATCTGGCTATGAAGAAATATCAGACTGTGCTGGCTGAAAACGGCAGCACTCCCCCTGCGGAGCAGGCACGCAGGCACATCAGGGAAGCGTATCGAGAGTAATTGCAGTCGCTGAAAGGCTCCACCGCCAAGGACGCCAAGGAACTTTCCGGCTACAATCGCGTATTGACCTGTAGAGGCGTCCGGGAGGGCGCACCTATGTACTGCAACTATTGCGGCAAAGTGATTCAGGATGACGCGGCGGTTTGTGCCTATTGCGGCATTCGCGTGGGCGCGTCGGTAGCCCGCAAGCGTTTGGTGCGGCCTCGTCAAGGACGCAAGATTGCCGGCGTCTGCCTCGGATGCGCCGAGTACTTTGACCTCGACGTGACCCTGGTCCGCCTAATGTGGCTGCTCGTGTCATTCATGACGGGCATTGGCCTGATCGCTTATCCCATCGCCTGGATCGTGATGCCGGATGAGCCGCTGCTGTTGGCCGCGCCGGCCGGCGCGCAGCGCGTGACGAATCCGTAGCCTCTCTTTTGTCGGACCATGGACAGGCTGCTCCCGCTATGCTGGAGATTGAATCCGTGATTAAATCCCCTGCATGCCGGATCTCACCCTCCAGCAAGTGAAGAGCAGCGACGTAGAGATCGTATACCGCGTGCTGGGCGAAGGACCTCCTGTAATTCTGCTGCATCCTTTTCCTGCGAACCATGAATTTTGGCTGCCTGTGGCTCAGTCCTTGGCCACGCGCTACCTTGTGATCCTTCCTGATCTGCGCGGGCACGGAGATTCAGGACGCGGTGAAGGTCCGGCGACGATGGATAAACACGCCTCCGATATTGCGCGCGTGATGGACGATGCCGATATCGGCCGCGCTCCGCTGGTTGGCGTTTCCATCGGCGGATATGCGCTGTTTGAATTCTGGCGAAGCCATCGTGGGCGCGTGGCTGCGCTCGGTCTCTGCAATACCAAGGCGCCTGCCGATTCCGCCGAAGCCCGTGCCGGACGCCTGCAGGCCGCGGATGACGTTCTTGAGCGCGGCACCGAACTGTTTTTCCAGAGCATGATTCCGCGCCTGCTGGGCAAAACCACGCGCGAGATGCGGCCCGATCTCATCGAGGGCGCTCTGCGCATGATGCGGAGGATGTCTCCTGAAGATGTGGCGCAAGTGCAGCGCGGCATGGCCGAGCGTCCTGACTCGGTTGATACATTGAAGAACATCAATGTGCCTACACTGCTTGTGACCGGGGAGGAGGATATTCTCACTGGCGTGAACGAGGCCGAACTGATGCGCCAGCACATTGCAGGCAGCCAATTGCGAGTGATTCCGAAGGCAGGCCACTACTCGCCGTGGGAACAGCCGGAGGAAGTTGGCAAACTGCTGCGGCAGTTCCTGGAGCGCCTTTAGGATTCTTAAGAACGAGTCTAATTCGACGTCCAGCATGCGGTAGAATCGGGAGCCTTGTGAGAACATCCATCATTGTGCTCGCCTTCGCAGTGTTTGCAGTTTGCGCTCGCTCGCAAACCAGCACGGTCGCCAGGCCGCGCATTATCGGCATCGATCACGTTTCCTTCTACACGACTCAGCCGGACGGAGTGAAGACTCTTTACGGCGGCACGCTTGGCCTGGCCTCCGCTGCGCCCGTGGAGTCTGGGGGGCTCGTCAGATACATGGTGGGCAGGCAGTGGGTGGGCTACAGCAGCGCGCCTGACCTCAAAGCCACTGACCGCATGGACCACATCGCCTTCAGCACTGACAACATTGCGGCGCTACGAAAGTATCTGATCGCGAAGGGTGTGAAAGTGCCGGCCATTGAGGGGCGCGCTGACCATGCCCTGAGCTTCACCGTGAATGATCCGGAAGGGCATCGCATCGAGTTTGTGGAGGCAGGGAAGACTGAAACGCAAGCTCCGCCTCTCGATTCTGCGGCTTCTCGTCACATGATTCATACTGGATTTCTGGTTCAGAGCCGCGAAGTGGAAGATCGCTTCTACCATGACCTGCTTGGGTTCCGCCTGTACTGGCACGGAGGAATGCAGCCGGGCGAGACCGACTGGGTCGCGATGCAGGTTCCGGACGGCACGGATTGGCTGGAGTATATGCTGAACCAGTCCGAGCATCCCGATCTGCGGCTGACGGGCGTGATGAATCATATCTCGCTCGGCGTCGTCGATATGAAGAAAGCGCAGGCTATACTGGAATCCCGCGGCTGGAAACCACATGATGGCGAAAAAGCACAAATGGGGAGAGATGGTAAGTGGCAGCTGAACGTGTTCGATCCCGATCTGTCGCGGATCGAACTCATGGAATTCAAGCCGGTGGAGAAACCGTACTGTGCGGAGTTTACCGGGCCACATCCCTCGGAGTGACGCACCTGACGGAATCCCGCTGTGATTTGTTACAATCCCGGCCATGATCGATACGTTCCTGGTTGCAGAGAAGACTGTAGTTACCGCCAAGGGAGACGGCCCCGCCGTGGACGTCAGCGGCGCTGCCGGACGCGTGTTTTTGCTGACGCTAGAAATCACCAAGATCATCGAGCAGGAGTCGCTCGAGGTCAGCATCAGCGGCTCGTCAGATGGCGCGACTTGGGGTGCGAAGCCGATCGTTACGTTTCCGCAGAAGTTTTATTGCGGACAATCTCCGCTGTTGCTCGATCTCACTGCGCATCCCGATGTGAAGTTTGTGCGCGCCCACTGGGAGGTCGCACGCTGGGGGCGCGGCACCGAGACTCCGATGTTCGAGTTCGACGTGCGCTTGAAAGAAATCCCTGCCGACATGCTGCGCGAGGCTGCCGCCGAGGCCAAGACTCTAGCCTGATTCCCGCGCAGGCTTGCCGCTTCTCTTTTCCGTTATATTGTTTTCGAGATGAAAAGCTCCTCTCAGGTGATCCTGCGTCCCGCGCGCAACGTACGGGGCAGCGTCAGCCTTCCCGGCGACAAATCCATTTCGCACCGCTACGCAATGCTGGCCGCGCTCGCGGATGGGCCGTCGCGCCTGGAAAACTACTCGACCGGCGCGGACTGCGCCAGCACGCTCGGTTGCCTGCGGGCGCTCGGCGTAAAGTGGGAGCGCAGCGACGATGCTGACAACGTCATCACGGTCCAGGGAACTGGCCGGTCGCTGGCCGCCCCCAGCCAGGTGCTCGATTGCGGGAATTCAGGTTCAACCATCCGTATGCTGAGCGGTATAGTGGCCGGGCAGAAATTCTCCAGCGAGATGGCTGGCGATGAATCGCTCACGCGCCGTCCCATGGCGCGCGTAATTGCTCCGCTCACGGCCATGGGTGCGCAAATCGCCTCGGATAATGGCCGCCCGCCGCTGCGCATCACGGGCGCGAGTCTCAAGAGCATTTACTACAAAATGCCCGTAGCCAGCGCGCAGGTGAAGACTTGCCTCCTGTTTGCGGGCTTGTTGGCCGAGGGAGAAACGCGGATTGTGGAGTCCTTGCGGACGCGGGATCACGGGGAAGTGGCGCTTCGCGCCTTTGGCGCGCATCTCGATCGTAAAGGCAACGAGGTGCGCATAGGTGGCGGCCAACGCTTGCACGGCCTCGAAGCGCGAGTGCCCGGCGATCTCTCCAGTGCCGCGTTCTTTCTGTGTGCTGCCGCTCTGTTCCCCCAATCGCGACTGACGATCACAAGTTTGCTGATGAACCCGACGCGCGCACGTTTGCTCGACATCCTGATTCAGATAGGGTTGCAGATTTCTGTGACCCAACTGGAGGAAGTCCATGGCGAGTTAGTTGGCACGTTGCAGGTCGAGGGCGGACGGCTTAAGGGCGCGACCATCGCCGGCGTCGATACGGCTGCGCTGATTGACGAGATTCCCGTGCTGGCCGCGATCGCGCCCTACACGGAGCAGGGAATCGAGGTCCGCGGCGCAAAGGAGTTGCGGGTGAAGGAGTCGGACCGAATCGCAGCTCTCGCGACCAACCTTCGTGCGATGGGCGCAGAACTGGAAGAACGGGAAGACGGCCTGAAGATTCCCGGCGGACAGTCGCTGCGTGGCGCCGAACTTGAATCTTTCGGCGATCACCGTATCGCAATGGCCTTCAGCATCGCGGCTCTGCGAGCGGATGGAGAGACCTTGATTCGCGGCAGCGAATGTGCAGCTATCTCGTACCCGGCATTTTTTTCCACGCTTGACGGCCTGGCCGAGCGCTGATTTAACTTCGTTGTCTCTGGCTACACAACGGCAAATTATTGAGCCCGCAGCACATGCTGTGGTTACTTCTGTTCGGTGACCGACGTGATCTAACCAGCCCGCACCAAATTAGAAACAATTCATGTTGAGAGCGTGTCGGCGCTGGGCGATCTAGACCGCTCCAGCGGGACACCTGAATAGTTCCATACTCACTTGGGGGATTCCATGCGTTACAAGTCACTCGTAGTGGCGTCGCTGTTGTTGGCTGCAACCGCTTATGCGAAAGAACCGAAGGCTTATCAGAGCGGTAAGTTGCTGCAAATGGATTCGGTGCAGTGTGGTGTCGACGAGAAAGATGCAAAGAGTTTCACTGGAGAATTGATTGGAACCGATTCCGGTCACAAGAAGACCCAGGAACTTCTCTGCCAGGAGTATTTGCTCCAGACCGACAAAATGATCTATCGAATCCGTCCCAAAGATGCGAAGCATCCTGTGCTACTGCCGGTGGGGGAGCGGGCGCAATTCCGCCTCGCTAAAGACAAGATGCTGCTGAGAGTGGAAGATCTGGACAGTAAGGAGCGAGAGTACATCGTAGTGTCGATGACTCCGCGCAGCGAAAGCACCGCCGATGCGAGCCCGGCCCGGCTGAACCACCTGCAGTAATTTACCCTTTCGCCGCAGTTTCAGCCAGAAATGCTCTGGATTGCCCGCTGGCGGCCTTTCCGAAGGCCGCCAGGTTGTTTCCGGGCGTCCCGGTTTTTGGCGGATGGTTGGAACCGAGGTATGGTAAAGTAGTGCCGCCCGCGAATTGGGCCCTCGCCACGTTGCTAAAGGAGCTAGCCATGTCCACCCTCCGCGACCTTGTGAAAGACCGCAAAGTTTACTCCATCGACGCTGCCAGCACCGTGCTGGAAGCGGCGCGCTTCATGATGGAGCACAACATCGGTGCCCTGCCCGTGCTCCGCAACGGAGAACTGGCCGGCATCTTTTCCGAGCGCGACATCATGAACCGCGTGGTAGCCGTGGGCCGCACACCGGGACACACAGCTGTGTCTGAAGTGATGACCGCCAATCCCCGAGCCGTCAATCTGGATGAGAGCATTGAAGAGTGTCTCTTCATCATGCACGAGTTCGGCTTTCGGCACCTGCCCATTGTGGAAGGAAAAGAATTGAAGGGGTTGGTTTCGCTCCGCGACGTGGTCATGCATCAGGCGGCCGAACTGGAGCGGCAAAGCCGGCGCGCGGCGTCATAAGAGGTAAAGCCCTTTACTGCCGTTTTCGCAGCAGTAGCTCTCCCTTCTCGGGCGGCAGCTTGAAAGGAAACTCGAAGGTCTTGCCCGCCAGGGGCACGCGTAACACGAATTCTTCCTGCGCCTTCCATCCTCCCAGCCACTTGTTTTTGGTGTTGAAGAAGACCCATCCGGTTGCTTCTGGATTCGCGCCATCCAGATGTGCCGCGCGCAGGCTGTTGTGACTGAGAAATTCGATCAACTCATTCACCGATTTCTGGTAATCCTGCAGACGCGCTTCGCGAACCTGTTTTTTTTCCGGATGTTTGGCAACTTCACGCCGGGTCTCATCGTCCAGCGCATCCGCGTCCGCCTGGATCTTGCGGGTGTAGTCGTCGGGATCGAGCGAGCTCTGGACGACTTTGAAGTGCTTCATGAACTGTAGCGTGATTCCGTCCGGACTCGTGTCCAGGCTGTCTGTTCCACGGTAGTGAATGGTCAACAGGACTCCGAAGATGGGCTCGATGCGATGGCGGATAATTTGCACCTCGCGAGCATCCACTGCCAACACGATGCCCACATCGCCCGACCACAGGCCATAGCGATACTTGCCGTCGTCTCCCCGGGAGAAGGTGCATCCCGGCTGCTGCTCGCTCCAGCGCACAGTGGGAGGCTGTTTGTCCGCTCCTGCGGCGGGCGATGCCCAAGCCGGCAAGCCACAGATGGCGGCAGTGCAGGCGAATTGCAGTGCGGGACGACGCCATGCGCTAATCCGGGGCCGCCACATGAATCGAGGCCTGTCTCAGTTCACTGCTAGCGTGACGGTGGCCGCGGTGGTGCTGCTGGGCGCCGCGCCGTTTTGGTCCGCGCCGGTTAGAGTGAACGTGTACGTATTTGCCGGAGTGACCGTGCCACTGCTGGTGCTACTGTTGCTTTTGGACGAACCGCAAGCCGGCAGCAGAATTAAACTCGCGGCCACCGCCATCAGCGAGATCGCGCCGAGTATGGTTTTTCTGCGCGTGGCCGTTGCTCCCACTCCAGCCAGCAACAACCCTGGCACCGTCAGCCACAGAGCGTAAAACGATGGCTGGCTCCCTAGTCTCGCCGCCGGCGCAGGTCCGGTGGTGGTGATGGTGAGAGCCGACGTTGGCGCAGCGCTACTGCTCGTTACCATCACGGTTGATGGGTTGAACGAGCACACCGGAGCAAGCGCCACCACGGGTGTAACCGAGAGACAAGCTAGCGTGACATTTCCGGTATAGCTGGCAATCGGCGTCACCGTTACCGTCGTGGTCGCCGTGGCGCCGGCTTTTACCGGACTCGGAGCCGCGGTCGTTGGCGACACCGACAGCGTGTAATCCTGGGTAACGTTCACCACGTTAAAACTTAGAGTGACGGTCTGCGAAGTCGAGCCATTGTCGCCAGTCACGGTAACGGTATACAACCCCGGAGGCGTTGCGCCTGTGGTCGTGACGGTCAGCGAGGGCTTGGAGGGTGGCGTCGCAGGGTCTGGGCTGACCAAACACTGCGGAGTGCCCGTCGTCAGCACGGGCGTTACGGTGCAGGGAATCGTGCTAAACGACACGGGGCTGCTGGATCCGTTGGGCTCGACGTCAAGGGTCGCGATCGATGACCCTCCCGGATCGACCGCCGACGGAGACAATTGCGACGATACGGTAAGAGTGAACTGCTGCCCGTGAGCCACGGATACGGACGCTGCGGAAAACACCGCCAGCAGCAAAGCGAAGACGAGAGGGCGCACGACCTGCCTGGGATTCACCATGAATGGTTGGAAACTCACTACCTTCGATTCCTCCAACGGCGCAAAAGCTGCCCGAGCCGGCCCGAAAGAATGCCGCCTATTCACCAGCCTAGAAATAAAAGTAATACGACAGGCCTCTCGCAGAACGCGCCAGAGAGAATCTTAGACTAAGTTCCGCATCGTGCCAAACGGGGGGAGAGTCGGCCAGAAAAAATCAAGGCCGCCTCCGGTGAGAGGCGGCCCGTGTTCTTGCTTCAGGAGTTTAGTTGACTGTCAGCTTTACGCTAGTAGTTTGCGTTACCTTGCTTGAGTCCGTCCCGGTCCCCGTGATGGTCACGGTATAAGTGCCGGCGGGAGTGCCCCCTCCGCCGCCACCTCCCCCTCCCCCGCCCCCACCTCCGCACGCCGGCATCACGAAAAGCGCGGCCATGACCATCCCGATCATCAAGAGGCCTAGCAACTTCTTGCGGCGTGTGCGGGCTGAACCGAACCCCATACCGGCCAGCGACATGCCTGCTACGGGCAACCACATCGCGTACAGGATCTTTCCCCGCACGAACATGGCAGCGTGGGGTCCCGTCGTAGTAATGGTAAGCGCGCTTGTAGCGCCCCCGGAGCTTGGGGTTTGCGGGTTGGGAGAGAAGCTCGTCGTCGCGCCGCAGGCCGGCGCTGGAGAGCCGCCACCGCTCACGCTGCAAGTCAAGTTAACCGGAGAATTGTAGCCATTGTTCGCCGTCAACGTGACGGTGGAGATCCCGGAGGATCCTGGCGACACAGCCGCCGGGGTCGTAGCCGCAATCGTAAAAGAGGGCGTAATCGGCTGTGAATATTTAACTACGAAAGCATCTGTGTTGCCGGTGGCGCCGCCACCCGCGCTTCCTTGGAAAACTCCGCTCGTGCTCGGGAAATCCGTTGAAGTGGTCGAACCGGTCACATAGATGTTGGCGCCGGCGGTATCTACGGCAATGCCGCCCAGATCGCCAGGATCTTCTTCGCCGCTCCCACCCAGGAACGTGGAGAAGATGAGCTGTGATCCAGAGCTGTTTAGTTCCGCCACAAACGCGTCGGAGCTCCCGTTCTTGTAAGTGGGCTGAGTGGCGCTTGCCGTTGGAAAATCGGACGAACCGGTTTGGCCCGTCACGTAGGCATTATTGTTGCTGTCAAGTGCTATGGCTGCGCCTGCATCCACCCCGCTGCCACCAATGAATGTGGAATACCCGAGGGCGCTTCCGCCCGAATTTAATTTGGTTACGAACACGTCGGATAGACCCTTGTTGGTACCCTGGTAGGTTCCGCTTGAAACAGGGAAATCCGACGATGTCGCAGAACCCGTTACATACGCGTTGCCTGCGGAGTCTACCGCAATGCCGTTGCCGCCATCCACGCTGTTACCACCCAGATACGTGGAATAAACAAAGGCACTCCCGGTTGGGTTTATCTCCGCCACGAATGCGTTCGAATTTCCGCTCGTGCAGCTGTGGCACGTCGCTTGAAATGGATTCATGGTGGGGAATGACGTGCTAAAGGTTTGGCCGGTGACGTAAACATTGTCGGATGAATCGACGGCGACGGCCGACACCAAGTCATTGTTGCTGCTGCCGCCCAGATACGTGGAATATACCAGTGGCGAGGTGAAGGTAGAGTTCAACTTCGTGACGAACCCGCTTTCGGCACTTCCCGACACATGCGCCTGAAGGGGAGCCGCAGAAAGGGGGAAATCCGACGAAGATGTCCTCCCCACCACAATGACGTCTCCCGAACCATCGGACGCCAGGGCGATCCCGAGCGCCTCATCTGAACCAGTTCCTCCTAGAAAAGTGCTGTGTGTGATCCCGCCGCTGGAGCTGAGCTCGAGGACAAATGCGTTGATGACACCCTTAAGGCTAGATTGATACACTGGAGGAGTCACGGGGAAGTTGATGGATGAAGTACCGCCCGCGACAAACGCGACGCCCGAGGTCGGGTTCACGGCGATTGCGTTGCCGCTGTCGCCCATGCTGCCGGTGCCGCCAATGTAGGTGGAATAGTCGAGGGTTGTTCCGGCGGGGTTAACCTTCGTGACAAAGGCGTTCGCCGTACCGAGCAAACTGCCGGCAGTGTGGGGGAAATTTGGCGAGAATGTTTGTCCTGTCACGTAGGCAGCGCCGCTGTTGTCGAAAGCGATAGCAAACGCCGCGTCATTTCCTGTACCACCTAAATAACTGGCGTAGGTTACCGCCACCGAAGGATCGATCACCAACTCACGGCTACGATCGTAGTTGCCTAATTCGAAGCTGATTTGATTGTTGGCTTTCAGAACGAAGCGCGCATCGACAGCTTGCCGGGCACCATTCTGTTCCTGATAGGCGACGGGCTTATGCAATTGAACATCGCCAGCGGCGGAAGAGATTACGAGGTTGCCGGAGTCATCTGCCTTGATCCCCTGTGCGCCGGTGAAGCGAAAACCGATGGGCGCGGGATTCGCGCCGGGGGCGACTACGAAGTCGAACTCGGTTTGGCGCTGCGCTCCATGGAACGCCAGATTCACGCCGGGATAAACATCCTGGTAAGAGACGCGCGCGTAGTGCGGCACATCAGAATGCCATTTGCTGGGGTCATTACCCAGGAAGTAATTGCTCTTTCCCGGCAACTGGCCGCTGGCCGAGACCTTCGCCAGCGAATTCCCGCCCGCGAGTTGCATGCGCACGACGGCAGATTTCTTTTGGGCATCCCTCCTTTCAGGATTCTTTCGTCCGGATCCAGAGCGAGTCATCGACGAATCCACCGAGCGGGATTGCAGCGAAAACACGGCATCGTTCGCCGTCAAGAACAAGATGTATCCGTCTCCCCGAGCCATGTACTTGACTTGGGCGTCGGTCTGGCCCTGATTCTGTTCAAAGGCGAGCGGAAGGGAAGCGTAGTTGGCCTGAATTCGCAGGCGCGCCGCGGGCGTAGCGGTTCCCGGTTGAGACGCGAGAAAAGCGGCCGAAGCGCTACCGGACGTATTGCGGCGATGAGCCGGGGAAAGGACGAATGAAGATATGGCGATAATCGCTAGTACCGGGACGATGCAGAACGCACTGACCCATCCTCTAGACGCAACTGGTTTCAACAAGACGAACCTCCTCATGATGACACGCTAACGATGACACGATGAACCCTAATCGGAAAAAAGCACTCGGCGGAGGACCAGTTTATCGTTGCGATCATTGGCACCTTCCACCAAAAGCCAGCAAGTGTGAAATATTTTGCAGCTTGTTCGCGAGTATGGCGCTCACGTACAAGGTTGTCAATGAAGTCTAGATAGCAATTTAGATACCACCCCTCGGCAGGGTGCAACTCAGTCATCACCCGCGCAAGACGCCCTAGAGCGAACGAAATCGCCAACGGGAACTCGACAACCATGTGCTGCCGCGGCTTGGCTGACCGTGGTGGCAGGTGCTGAAAATGATCCGGAAACGAACCATGCAAAAAACGTGCCAAAAAGGAGAAACCTCTGCCTTCGCGGGCACCGGTCCAGGAGTGTCAAGTACACCTTGGGGATTGCTACGGATGCGCCGACATCACTCTCATTTCGGTTTCTTCTTGAACATCCCCGATACGCCGCTCAAGGGATTATTCTGGCCGCTCTTGCCCGAAAGAGCGTCATTCAGCAGGCTGCCCGCCATTCCTTTTACGTCGGGAACGAATTTTGGATCGGCAGTTGTTCCCTCGATCAGGAACGGAATGTTGTCCGCCTTCATTTTGAAAGCCAGGGCGTTGCTCGGACTCACTGTTCCCGCTCCCGTGACCGTACCCAGCGACGGGACGATCAGGTTGATATTCTCGGCGCGCGTGCCGTCAGGGGCCACGTGCACGTCGGCGCTGAAGTTCTGAATTGTCGTATCTTTTTCTCCCGCGCCTTTTCCACCCAGAGCGGAGATGGCCGACATTTTCGAGCCCAGGCTAAAGCCCGCCAGCGCCGAGTTCTCCAGCTTGATAGTGCCGGTGGTGACAAGTTTATCCACCGGTCCGGTGATGGAAAAGTTCATCGCCAGCGTGCCGCCTTTGAGCTGTGATTTCGGCGGCAAGACGACACCCACCGCGGGCAGCACTGCCTCCAGATCGTCCACTGCCATGCCCTGCCCGTTCAACTTCATGTTTACAGAAGTAGTAGTGCCGTGGGCGTCGTAGGTTCCCGAGAGATGCGCTACGGCCTTACCCATGGCGACTTCGCCCGCGGTCAAAGTTCCTTCCTGCTTGGCCAGATTGTGCGTAACGGAATATTGCAGTTCGACCGGCTTTCCCGCCGGCGATCCCTTCTGCACCACCTGCAGCTTGTCAGCTTTGAGCGTGCCGCTGGTCTTGGCGTCACGACCGTCGGAGGCCACGCTGCCGTCGAAATCCGCGATGCCAGCGATCCCCGAGGCGGGGTCGATGAAACCCGATGCTGCCAGATTCATCTGCTGCACCTTCACTTTTGCTTCCAGCGGAGTCAGCGCGGCATTGTTGGCATCGATGGGTCCGGCGTTGCCGTCGAGTTTCAAACTGCCTCCTGCGGGCAGGCTGGCTGTCATCTTGAACGGGAAAGAGTTGGTTAAAGAAAAGTTTGTAACCTCGATGTCCACCTTGTCATAGACCCGCGGCTTCTCCGACTTGCCCGCGCGGCTCACGGTAAGCCGTCCGTTGCTCACGTTCAGCTTGGCCACCGAGAAATTCGGATTGCTGCTCGAACTCGGCGCTGCGGTCTTTGCTTCCGGCGAACTCTTATTGCCCAGGCTGGAAAAATTCCACCTCTCCCCGTTTTCCGAATGTACCAGATCGATCGCTGGCTCGTTGAGCGTTATTTCGGTCACCTTAAGAGTCTTGGAAAAAATCAGCGGAATAAGCTCCACGCCCACCTTCAGCGATTTGGCCTGCACGAAAGCAGTCTTGCTGAACGCGGGATCGTCGGCGATGGAGATATCGTCAGCCGTCACGCCGCCAGAAAGCAGTGAGAGTGAAAGGTTGCCGACCTTGACGGGCCGTCCCAAGCCGTTGCTCAGTTCCGCTTCCAGCTTGGGCCGGAACGCGTTCGCGTCGATGAAGAAGGGAATCGCAATGACGATGACGATCAAAACGCCAACAACGATGCCTAGAATTTTCAAACTGCGTTTCATGGATGGTTACCTCCTGCCGGGGGTGCGTTGCGGATGTACGCGGGAAGCGGCTAAACGAAGTGTATCACTGGTCGTCCTGTAGAAGTTCGGGCGCCGGCACCGTGCCGCTCTCCACCTGTTTCTGGCGCGCCGCCCGGCGTTCGTTGTCAAGACGGACCGAGGTCTCGAGTTCTTTCTTGCCCTCTTCTTTGCGGCCCAGGCGAATGAGCACCTGCCCTCGCAGGTAATGAACGTCGGTGC
Organism: Candidatus Acidiferrum sp.; assembly: GCA_035568115.1. Taxonomy (GTDB): domain Bacteria; phylum Acidobacteriota; class Terriglobia; order Terriglobales; family Acidobacteriaceae; genus Sulfotelmatobacter. The sequence continues at coordinate 26,644 of DATMOP010000091.1, read as the reverse complement.
GGCCGGGCTCCAGCTTGGCCGCGGAATCAATCGCGTTCAAAGCCTGCGGATACTTTTCTTCCCGCTGATAAATCTTGGTGAGCCCGACATACGAGTTCAGCAGTCGCGGGTCGCGCCGCAGCGCTTCGCGGTAGCTCTTCTCGGCGTCGCTGTCTTGTTGCATGAGCGAGTAGACGTCTCCGAGCTCGTCGTAGTTGTTCACCACGTCGGGCTCGATGGCCGCATCTTTGAGGAACTCGTCACGCGCGTGCTCGTAATCCTGCTTTTTCAAATAAGTAAGACCGAGATTGAAATGAACGAACGTCAGTTTGGGATTTGCCTCGGTCGCGGCCCGGAAATCGGCCAGCGCCATGTCGTACTGCTCGAGATTGAGATGCGCCTTGCCCATGAACAAATGAAATTCGGGCGAGCCTTCGCCGGTCTTGATAAGTTGTGCCGTCGCCCGCTCATCCAGTTCTTTCTTGCCCGCCCGGTGAGCCGCGATCGACAGCACATACAGATAACTCAACTGGGCAGATTCCTGCGCCCAGAGCGGCTCCAGCGTGTTGGCGGCATCCGCCCATCGTTCCGTGAAAAAATAGCAGAGTCCCAGCAAATGCCGGGGTTGCAGCGCGTCCGGTTGGTCGCTCACGACGGATTCAAAAGGTCGAATAGCTTTAAGAAACTCATTCTGCCGGTAGTAGGCAAGTCCGATGTTCAGCCGGATGCCCGGCACCTGCGGCAGAAGATGTTCGGCTTTCCGCAGAGTATCCAGAGCCTGGGCCCATTGCTTGCGCCGCATGTAGACGACACCCAGGTTCGCGTACGCTCCGCCGAGTTGAGGATTCAGCTTCAACACCTGGCGAAAGTCGTGCTCCGCTTCGTTCAGGTGGCCGCGGTTCAACGCATCCTGCCCCGCCTGAAAGAGTTGTGCGACATCCGCCGCCGGTCCAGACGAGGCGACAGACGCCTCATTTCGAGGCTGAGCAGACGCTGCCGGAGGCGAACTTTGCGGCAGTAGAGCTGCCCCCGCGCCAGCCAGCAGCAGCCCGGCCACAACTCCCCATCGGATGTGTTCGCTTGACACTCGTCTCACTCTCTGCTGTAGTGTCCGCCAACCTCCGCTTTGATTTCAAGCGTGAGAGATGGGTAATTCAGGATTCCCGTAGTGCGGCATTCCAAAGTTTCGCAAGCCAAGGTCAACGCTTCGATGGTCACGATTCGCGATGTAGCGAAGGAGAGCGGGTTCTCCTCCACCACCGTCTCGATTGTTTTGAACGACGCTCCGCTGGCGCGCTATATCCCTCCGGTCACCAAGAAGCGCATTGAGCGTGCTGCCGAAAAGCTGGGCTACCGGCCAAACCAGTTTGCCCGCTCGCTGCGGAGCAAACGCAGCCACACCGTCGGCGTCATGGTCTTCGATATGACCGATCCCTACTGCACGCTGGTGTTGCGCGGCATCGAGAACACGTTGTATCAGGCGTCGTACCTGCCCATTCTCACCGACGTACACAACGAGCGCAGCCGCTTCGAGCGCTATCTTGAGATGCTGCTCGACCGCCGCATCGAAGCTCTGGTCGTTCTCGCCAATTGGCTCTTCCTCGATATCAACTTGCTCGCCGATCTGGAAAAAAGCAGCATCCCCACCGTCCTCATCGGCTGTGAACTCAAAGGGGACTCGATGAGTTCGGTGATTGTTGACAACGAAGTCGGCGGCTACATCGCGCTCGAGCACCTGCACTCGCTGGGTCATCGCAGGATAGCATTCATCCGGGGCCCCAAAGCATTGTCCGACAGTTCGCCCCGCTGGCGCGGCATCCGGAGTTGCGCCAAAGCATGCGGCCTCGAACTCGATCCTGGCCTTATCGTCGACTTGCCCGAATCGCGCGATCCACTCTCCAGCTTTGAGGCGGGCCAGGAGCTCACTGCTGATCTGATCCAGCAAAAAAATTCATTCACCGCAATTCTTGCCTTCGACGACATGACCGCCTTCGGCGCAATCCGCGCCCTTGCCAAAGCCGGCTTGCGTGTGCCGGAGCACTGCTCGGTGATCGGTTTCGATGATGTCGCCGCCTCCGCGCTCTACACTCCGCCGCTCACCACGGTGCGCCAGCCCATGGAAGCGATGGGCGCCGGTGCGGTGGGAATTGTTCTCGAAGGCATCAAGTCGGTGCTCGAAAAACGCGAGGTCGCCGCCAGCCATCGAAAAGTGGCCCCGGAGTTGGTGATCCGGGAATCCACCCGCAGCATGTAGGCTGGCCCAGACCGGGCTGCAATAACGGTTTTGTGAGATTCCGGATCGTCGGCGAATATAGTGCGCGCTTTTTTTCTTGACAGGAGATGTCGAAAAAACGCACTATTCATACGATTTAATAAGCGGGCGTGGGTCTCGATTGCCCCGCCGCCATCTGGGGATGCTCAACAACTTTGCCGCCGTGCCGGCGATGCAGGGCACGGCTTGATGAACACGCGCCGCCTTACTGCGCTAAAGGGGAGAAGCCTGACCATGAAATCTCAACGTGTGACGTTGCCGATCGTGCTGCTGGTTCTGACATTCTGCGCAGCGAGCTGGGCGCAAGACACCGGGTCGATCACCGGTACGGTAACCGATTCCTCGGGGGCAGCGGTTGCCGTCGCCGCGGTTGTGGTCACCAGTCCGGACCATGGCATCGACCGCCACACGGTGACGAACTCCGCCGGTGAGTACAGCGCGTCCGCCTTGCCAGGCGGGACATACAACGTCATCGTGACCGCCACCGGTTTCAAGAAGTTCCAGGCCAAGGGCGTGGTCTTGGACGTGGCGCAGAAGGCGCGCGTGGATGTAACCATGCAAGTCGGCGCGATCAGTACTGAGATCGTGGTCGAAGGCACGAACGTGGCTCAAGTGGAGACTCAATCCTCCGATCTCTCCGGAACCGTAACAGGAAAAGAAATTTCCCAGCTCGAACTAAATGGCCGGAACTTTACGCAGTTGGTCACGCTGACGCCCGGCGTCAGCAACCAGACCGGCCAGGACGAAGGCACGGTTGGCGTTTATGGCAACGTCAGCTACAGCATGAATGGCGGCCGCGTCGAGTACAACAACTGGGAACTGGACGGCGGTGACAACATGGATAACGGCAGCAACTCCACGCTGAACGTGTATCCCAGCATCGACGCCATCGCCGAATTCAAGGTCCTCACCTCCAACTACGGTGCCCAGTACGGTCGCAACGGTTCTGGCACGGTCGAAGTCGAGACCAAGTCGGGAACCAACAAATTCCACGGCGATGTCTACGAATTCGTGCGCAATGACATGTTCAACGCGCAAAACTACTTTAACCATGCATTCTGGGGCGGCAACGGAATCACGCCGGAATACAAGAAGAACGATTACGGCTACACCATCGGCGGGCCGGTCTACATTCCGAAGCTCTACAACAACAGCAAGAGCAAGACGTTCTTTTTCTGGTCGGAGGAGTGGCGGAAGGATGTAGTTCCGGGACAATCGTTTCACCTTCCGGTTCCGTCAATGATGGAGCGTAGCGGCAATTTCGGTGATCTGTGCCCCGGACCGGAGTGCCCAACCGTCGGTACCAACGGCGATCTTACAGCGGTGCCAGCGTTCATCGCTAACCAGGCAACAGCGCAAGGCTTGCTGGCCATGATTCCCGAGCCAACTGGCGCAGGCGCTTCGACTTGCGTACCTGGCAGCAGCAGCAACGGGTGCTTCTTCACGCAATCCCCGGCTCAGGCGACCAATTGGCGCGAGGAACTGATCCGGGTTGATCACAACTTTAGCGACAAAATACGCTCCACCTTCCGCTTCATCCACGATTCCTGGCAAACGACCACGGCGGTTCCCCTCTGGACCAACCAGGGGAGTTTCCCAACCATTCAGACCGCGTTTAAAGGACCCGGCGTGGCCCTCGTGTTCCGTCTTACGGCCACTGCGTCTCCGACACTCTTGAACGAGTTCGTTTTCAGCTATACGGTCGACCACATCATTCTGAATGACACGGGCAACTGGAAACGGCCGTCCAACTTTGGGCTGACCGATCTGTTCCCCGGCAATGGCGGGAACGTTTTACCTGGAATCAATCTGGTAGACAGCTGTCCGAATTGCTCGCCGGGCACCTCGGGCGTTTACGGAAACTTCGGCGAGGATTCCGGTTACATTCCCAACGGCATCTACAACTCGAACCCGACCTATACTTTCCGCGATAACGTGAACAAAGTCGTGGGCAGGCACATCCTGCAGATGGGGGCATATATCGCCGCCGCCCAGAAGAACGAGTTCGGGGGCGAGTTGGCCAATGGCTCATTCCCGGGCTACTTGACCTTTGATCCCTCGCAATTCCCGGCGAACAGCAGCGGCAATCCGTTCGCAGACTTGTTGTTGGGCAACATTTCCAGCTTTGGCCAGCAGGATCACCTGGTCAAGTACTACAACCGTTACAAGTTGTTTGAGCCATATTTTCAGGATGACTGGCGCATAACCAACCGTCTTACGCTGAACCTCGGTCTGCGCCTCAGCCTCTTCGAGACTTACCGTGATAAACAGAAGCAAGCCTTCAATTTTGATCCTGCTCACTACGTTGCTGGTCAAACTGTGGTGGCTCCTGACGGTACAGTAACTGGCTTGGGCACCGATCCTACCCAGCCCATATCGCTCAGTAATTTGCCCAATGGAATTGTCCAGTGCGGCGTGACGGCGGGTGTTCCGGACGGTTGCATGAAGTCACACTGGTTCAACCCCGCTCCCCGCATTGGCTTCGCTTGGGATCCTCGGGGCAATGGCAAGACCGCAATCCGTGGTGGATATGGAATCTTCTACGAGCACACCAACGGTAATGAAGGGAATACTGAGTCGCTCGAAAACTCGCCGCCCTTAGCTAATGTCGTGCAGAAGGTCAATATTCAGGGCTATGCAAGCATCAATGCGGGAGGTGGCGCTGCCGCGCAACTGCCGTTGGGCGTAGTCTCCATCCCCACCAAGGTGCAGTGGCCCTACATGCAACAGTGGCACTTCGATGTTCAACAAGAAGTTGCTCACAATACCGTGGCGACCGTCTCCTACGTGGGTAGCAAGGGAACGCACCTTACACGGGAAAGCAATTTGAACCAGATCTTTCCCACATCGGCCACTCCCTATGCTAAAGGTGAGCCGATTGGTCCTACCATCCTACTGAACCCAGTCCTTTTTCCGCCCATCAACGGTACTCCGCAGATGAGTTCCGTGCCAGGGGATTGCGGGGTTGATCCCAACACCAACACATTTCCGGCGGACGCGAATGGCGTCCCGACCAATGGAATAACTCCTTCTGGCAACCCTGTTCCGTACGCGGGGGTGGGCGTGCTTAGTCCCGCCGTCAACTTGGGCGTAGCCGCCTGTGGTGCGAACCCAAATCTTTTTCGGCCCTTTCCCGGCTACGGTACGATTACCCACCTGGAAGACGCCGCAAGCTCTACCTACCATGCTTTGCAGGCCTCCGTGCGTCGCAACGTCGGGCAACTCACCGTCAGTGGAGCCTACAGTTACAGCCACTCGATCGACAGTTCGTCGGACCGTGGCGATGCCACGTTCGTGAATGCCTATAACTTTGCTGCCAACCGGGCAAGTTCCAATTTCGACCAGCGGCACGTTTTTAACTTCAGCTACATCTGGGACATCCCGCTCTTCAAGTCACCAGGGATTGCCAACAGACTCTTGGGCGGATGGGAGTACTCGGGAGTGGTCAGCGTTTCGTCGGGGACTCCGTTCAGCCCAGTTTTCAATGTCGACAACGCTGGCGTGGCAAACGGAGTAGCCGGTGCTGGTGCACGGCCGGACCTGGTCGGCGATCCTCATGCCGGGCCTTTCCCGCCCCCCGATACAGGCTTGGGTGCGCGAGTTTTCTACAACCCGAATGCCTTTGCGCCGCCCCGGGGACTGACCTTCGGGACCGTCGGCAGGAACATCCTGCGCAATCCACGCCGTACCACCTTCGACATGGCTCTATTCAAGCACTTTGCCATTAGGGAGAGCTTGGCCTTCGAATTCCGCGCAGAAGCCTTCAATGTGTTCAACCACGCTGAGTGGGGCAACATCGCCGCTGGTGGCGGAGCGGCTGTTGGTGACGGGAACAATGTTCTAGGGAACCCCGGTTTCCTCCAGGTTACGTCTACACATCTACCGCGCATCCTACAGTTGGGAGCGAAGATTATTTTCTAGCTGTCAACCGGAGACAGAAACGAAAACCCGGTCTCGCATCGAGGCCGGGTTTTCGTTCCGATCGAATCCCTTCATCCCACCTGCACCTGCTGTCGAGCAGCGACGGCTTCCAACGCGTGCTCCAGGTCGGCGATCAGGTCATCCACGTTCTCAATCCCCAGTGACAGCCGTATCATCTGTTCGGTGATCCCGATTCTCTTGCGTTCTTCTGCCGGGACTGTCAAATGCGAAGTCAACACCGGAATCGATACCAGCGACTCCACTCCGCCCAGGCTCGGCGCCAGAGTAAACAGCCGCATCGCCTCACTCACGCGCCGCGCGTCTTCGCCGGTGCCCTCAACCTCAAAGGTGACCATGCCTCCGCCACCGGTCATCTGTGAGCGCGCCACGGCATGCTGTGGATGACTCTCTAGAAACGGATAATGTACCTTCCGCACCTTGGCGTGCTCAGCCAGGAACTCCGCCACCCGCTGTGCATTCTCATTTTGCCGCGCCACCCGCACCGCCAGCGTCTTCAGTCCGCGCACCAGTACCCACGACGCGTGCGGATCCATGCAGTTGCCGAGTGTCGTCCGCGTGTCCCAGATTCTCTCGATCAATTCGCGCCGTCCCGCAACCGCGCCGCAAATCAGATCGGAATGGCCGCCTAAATACTTCGTCCCGGAATGCATCACCAGGTCGATGCCGAATTCCGCCGGATGCTGGTTGATCGGCGTGCCGAAGGTTGAGTCAATCATGCTGAGCAGTTTGTGTCGTTTGGCAAGGCCGGATACTTTCTTGAAATCGACCACGCGCAAGATCGGGTTGGTCGGCGACTCCAGGTACAGCAGCTTCGTGTTGGGACGGATCGCTTCCGCGTGCTGATCGTATTCGGTGGTGTCGACGAAGGTCGTTTCGATCCCCATCTTCGGCAGCCACTTTGAGAGAAACTTCGTCACGCCACCATAGATGTCGCGCTGCGCCACTACGTGGTCGCCGCTCTTCAGCAGAGCCATGATTGTTGTCGTGATCGCGCCCATGCCGGAAGCAAAAGTCAGAGCCGCATCCACGCCTTCCAACTCGGCAATCGTCTTTTCGGCGACGGTGTTGGTCGGATTGCCGTAGCGCGTGTAATAGTGGTCGCTGCCCGTGGCCTGGACCTGCTCGTCGTTGTCGGTGACCTCGAAGGTGGAAGTCTGATAGATCGGTGTGGCCAGCGGCCCGTTTTTCTTTTCCAGATCCGCCGCGCCGCGGACCGCCTTGGTCTCGGAGTGATGGGTGTTCCGTTTCATAGATGCCTCGCTCCTCCAGATTAATTGCGTCAGGGAACGCCTGCAAGCAAGGATGTACCGCCCACCATTTATAATTCACCGTTCATGAATCTGGGCCTGAAAGATCGTGTTGCCCTCGTCGCCGCCTCCAGTCAGGGGATTGGCCTAGCCACCGCCGAAGCCTTCGCCGCTGAGGGCTGCCGCGTCGCCATGTGCGCCCGCAACCAGCAGATGTTGCAGGCCTCGGCTGAAAAAATAAGAAAGCAGCACAACGTTGAGGTGTTTGCCCAGGCGTTCGACGTCACCGAAGCCGCGGCCGTCAGCCGATTCGTCGCCGCCGTGGCCGGGAAATTCGGCAGCCTCGACATTTGCGTGACCAACGCCGGAGGCCCGCCAGCGAAGGGTTTCATCGCAGCCACACTCGAAGACTGGCAACGCGCGCTGGAGGCGAACTTCCTCAGCACTGTTTACTTCGCGCGCGAAGTCATCCCCCACATGCAGCACAACCACTGGGGCCGCATCATCACGATCACATCAATCACGACCAAACAGCCGGTGGCCGATCTGGTGCTCTCGAATGCGGTGCGTGCGGCGGTAGTCGGTCTGGTCAAGAGTCTCGCCAACGAGTTCGGCAAAGACGGCATCCTGGTAAATAATGTCGGCCCCGGCTTCACCGCCACCGACCGTTTGAAGGAATTGGCCAAGGCCCGCGCGTCCTCTTCGGGAAACAGCGAGCAGGAGATTTTCAACGGCTGGGCCGCCGCCGCCCCGCTTCAGCGCCTGGGCGATCCCCGCGAGGTGGCCGAGACCATCGTTTGGCTCGCCTCGGAGCGCGCTTCCTACATCACCGGCCAGACCGTGCTAGTTGACGGCGGCATGTATAAAGGACTGTAGAGATTCGGAGACTGCATGCGTTCCATAGCATCCCGGATGTCGGTCATGAGCGGCGAAGGCGCGCTCTCAGTCTACGCTCGCGCTAAAGAACTGGAGAGCCAGGGACGCTCCATTGTTCATCTTGAACTCGGCGAGCCCGATTTCCATCCTGGCCCGTCGGTGGTGGAGTCGGTCGCCAAAGCGCTTGCGGAAGGCAAAGACCGATACTGTGCTGTAGCCGGAGTTCCCGCGCTGCGGGAGGAAATCGCTGTCTACCTGCAGCGCACCCGCAACATCAGCGTTTCCGCGGCCAACATCGTGATCGCGCCCGGCTGCAAAGCTGCTTTGTTTTTCGCTATGATGGCGCTGCTCGAGCCTGGCGACGAAGTCCTTTATCCCGATCCCGGTTTTCCCGGCTATCCTTCGATCACCTTGGGGCTGGGTGCGGTTCCCGTACCTTTCGAGCTTTCGTCACGCAAGCACTTTCAGCCAGACTTATCTGAAGTCGCTGCCAAGATCACGCGTCGCACCCGCATGCTGCTCACAAACTCCCCGGGCAATCCGACCGGAACGGTCTACACCGATGATGTTCAGCGGGGTTTGGCGGAACTTGCGGTCGAGCACGACCTCTGGGTTCTCTCCGACGAAATTTACGCTCGCATCATCTACGGTGGCGAATATGTGTCCATGCTCCGCTACCACGGGATGGAAGCGCGCACTCTGATCATTGACGGCTTCTCGAAGAGCTTCGCCATGACGGGATGGCGGCTGGGCTACACCGTCGCGCCCGCTGAAGTGGTGCCGGCGCTGCTGATGATGGCAGTCAACACTTACACCTGCGTCAACGAATTCATTCAATATGCCGCCATCGAGGCTCTGCGGGATCGCGAGGGCACAACGCCGCTCATGGTCGCGGAGTTCGCACGCCGCCGCGAACAGTTCGTTCATGATCTGAATGAGGTCCCCGGATTTCGCTGCGAAGCCCCCGAAGGCGCGTTCTATGCCTGGGTCGACATTCGTGGCACGGGTGTCAGCGCGGATGAAGTATGCCGAATTCTGCTGGAAGATGCCGGAGTAGCCGCGATTCCCGGCGCCGCGTTCGGCCCTTCGGGCGAGGATTTCGTGCGTTTCTCTTTCGCTTCGTCGGTGGCAAATCTCAGAGAGGCCACGACGCGGATTATGAGAGCTTCCGCGGCCTGGCAGGGAACTCTTGCAGAAAGATAGGAACTATTGAGGCGGTCTCGATTGTGAACCGGGAACCACGATCATGAAAAACATTCATATTTCAGTCTGCGTCGCACTGTGTCTGCCAGTTGTCGCTGCCGCCCAAGCTCGCCCGTTCCCAGGTCCTGACGTTCAGCAGATTTACCAGCGCCTGCTGCCTTTGATTGAAAAAATCCCCGCCTTCGATCACCACGCCCACCCTGGATTTTCCGACGATCCCGACGTCGATGCCATGGCGGCGCCACCGGACGCCAGCGCGCCCCTCCGTACCCGCGACGACAATCCAGAACTGATCGCAGCAGCCAAAGCTTTATTCGGTTATCCCTACGGTGATCTTTCCCCCGAACATGCCAAGTGGCTGGTTGCGAAGAAAGCGGATCTAAAGAAACAATATCCTGGCCCAGGCTACTTCAACATGATTCTCGACGAGCTCAACCTCGAAAGCTCGGTCGCGAACCGCGCCATGATGCCGGACTACCTCGATCCCAAGCGCTTCCCGTGGGTTTTCTTTGCCGATTCCTTCATGTGGCCCTTCAACAACGAACGCGAGACGGCTCGCAATCCCGACGAAGGAGTCTTCATTCCGCTACAGGAGAAGATGCTGCACCGCTGGATGGTGCAGGAAAAAGTCGCAAAGCTCCCCGCGGATTTCGACGGTTATCTGAAGTTCATCAGCCAGGTTCTCGAAGACAACAAGAAGAACAACGGCATAGCGATGAAATTTGAAGTGGCCTATTTCCGCCCGACCACGTTCAGCGACCCCACACGCGAGCAGGCCTCCGATCTTTACCAGCGCTATGTTTCCGGCGCGGTTCCCAGCGAAAAAGAATACCGAACCTTCCAGGACTACATTTTCCGCTATCTCATTCTGGAAGGAGGCCGCCTTCATCTGCCCGTGCACATCCACAGCGCAGTCGGCATCGGCGACTACTTCAACCTGTCGCAAAGCAACATCATGAATCTGGAGAGCGTGCTGCGTGATCCGCGATACCGCGGCACTACCTTCGTCATGATTCACGGAGGCTATCCCCTCGAACGGGAGGCCATCTGGCTCGCCGCTATGAAAAACGTATACATGGATTCTTCCTTCGGGGAACTGGCTCAGTACCCTTCGGCCTTTAAAGACACGCTGAAGATGTGGCTCGAAACTTTCCCCGACAAGATCACTTTCGGCACGGACTGTTTCCCGTACAATGAAGTGCTGGGCGCGGAAGAAAGCTACTGGCTGGGAGCGGAATCATCGAGGATGGCCCTCGCCGCGGCTCTAGCCGAGATGATTTCAGAAAACGAAATCACCGAAGCCCGGGGCCTGGAACTGGCCCATGCTTACCTGCACGATAATGCCATAAAGCTGTATGAGGGCAGAGTGCACTAGCGGCTTTTAAAAAGGGTTGAACATGCCAAGAAAACTGAAAACCAAAACTTCCGCGGCCGGGAAGAAAAAAAACGCGAAGTCCCATTCACGGGCTCGACGCGCCGTCACCAAACACGCGGCCAGCAAGGCGCCGCTCCAATTCGTCCCGTGGCACACGATCCCGCTGGAAGATCTGAACCCCCTCTTGCAGCGTCAGTTCGTCGTCGGCCAGGAAATTATGCTGGCGCGGGTGCTGCTGAAAAAAGGCTGCATCGTGCCCGAGCACAGCCATCACAACGAACAACTAACTTACATTCTCGATGGGGCATTGAAGTTCTGGATCGATGGCAAGGAAATCATCGTCCACTCCGGCGAAGTGCTCTGCATCCCCGCGCACATGCCGCACAAGGCCGAGGCGCTTGAAGATACCGTGGATCTCGATGTGTTCAATCCACCGCGCGCCGATTGGATCAATAAGACTGACCAGTATCTGCGAGGCGAGAAATAGTCTCCCATTCCATGCAGCCTTCGCCTACTTCTGAAAAAGATACTGAACCGGGCCGACCGCAGGCCACTTATCGTTTCCGCTGCATCGGCTGCGCGTCGATCACCAGCTCCGCCGCACAGGATTTCCGCTGTTCCGAATGCGGGAACTTGCTGGAGATCACCGACTCCTCGTGGAATTCCAACAACCCCACCGCTCTGAAATCTCTCTGGCGGGAGCGGCGTACCTTAAACGCAACCCTTGACCTCAGCGGAGTGTGGCGATTCCGCGAATTTCTCCCCGCGCCACAGTCCGAGCAGAGCGTCATCACTCTGCGCGAAGGCAACACTCCGCTCTACGAACTCACGCAATCCTCACGCCGCCTGGGCATCCCTCGCCTCTACGCCAAGCATCAAGGCATGAACCCCACCGGCTCGTTCAAAGACGCCGGCATGACAGTTGCTGCCACCTTCGCCCGGCAGGCTGGATACCGCTGGGTAGCCTGCGCTTCCACGGGCAACACGTCCGCATCCGTGGCCGCCTATGCGGCGCGCGGTGGCATGCGCAGCCTGGTGCTCGTGCCGGAGGGAAAAATCTCGTGGAGCAAACTTTCTCAGGCCCTCGATTACGGCGCCCTCACTTGCCAACTCCGCACCGATTTCGACGGATGCCTGCGTTTGCTTCAGGAGCTTGTGCGGCGCGCTCCGGTCTACCAGTTAAATTCCATCAACCCGTTCCGCCTCGAAGGGCAGAAGACGCTCGCGCTCGAATTGCTCGAACAACTCGACTGGCAGCCGCCCGACCACATCATCGTGCCCGGCGGCAACCTGGGCAACAGTTCCGCGATTGGCAAGGCCCTGCTCGAAATGCTGGACCTGGGCCTGATCCCCCGCCTGCCGAAGTTGTCCGTGATTCAAGCCGAGGGCGCTAATGCACTGGTGCGAACTCTACGCGAAGCGGGGGGCAAGAATCTGGTCAGCGTGCAGGCTGAAACCCGAGCCACGGCAATCCGCATCGGCAACCCCGCTTCATGGGAGAAAGCTGTAAAGGTCCTTCAAGCCACGGGGGGCGCCTGTGAACAAGTGAGTGAACTCGAGATCGCGCAGGCCAAAGCCGAAATTGGAGCCGAAGGTATTGGCTGTGAGCCCGCTTCCGCCGTCACTCTCGCCGGCTTGAAGAAATTGCTGCGTCAGGGATTTGTGAAGCCGGAACAGACCGTCGTCCTGGTCCTCACCGGAAACTTGCTCAAGGACCCCGACTTCACCATGGGGTTCCATCGCGGCGATCTGTTTCAAGGGACTGCGGACGAACGCGAAAGTGGCAGGTTGAATCCATTCCGGCATCCTCCTGTGGTCCTTGATGCCTCGCTGGACGCCGTGATCAAGACTTTGGAGCAGGCGGAGAAATCAGATCCGCCGCACTCGAATGTCTAAGAAAAAAAGTGCCCGACCGCCCTCGCTGCTGCATCTCACCCTCCCGGCCACTTCGGCGAATCTGGGCCCGGCCTTCGATGCCGCTGCCCTGGCGCTGGACCTCTTCATCAACATTGATGCCCGGCTTGCTTCCAGCTTCTCCGTAACAGCTACCGGACGCGACCCAGAAATCTGCCGCGCCATCGAGAATCATTTAATCATCGCCACTTATCGCGAGGTCCTCCAGGGCCAGGGCGCGAATGTACTTCCTTTATCTCTTCGGATTCATAACGACATTCCTATTGGCAAAGGCTGCGGCTCTTCCGCTGCCGCCCGCCTCGCCGGCATCGCCCTGGCCAATCACTTTGGACGTCTGCGCTGGAGGGACGCCCAGATCATCGGCGAAGCCTCCCGCCGTGAGCACCATCCCGATAACGCCTCCGCCTGCTGGATGGGCGGTCTCACCGTTGCCCGCATGTCTGGAGAAGCTGAGGCCCAGGTGGTCCGCATCAAGCCGAAAGGGAAGTGGCCCCTGCTTCTCGCCGTTCCTGATGAAGCTCTCTCGACCGAAGAGGCCCGCAGCGTTCTTCCGGCGACGTATTCCCGCGCCGACGCCGTAGCCAACGTCCAGAGCGCCATGCTCCTGCTCGCTGCGTTATCCCTGGGCCGTCACGATTTGCTCTCCGCCGCGCTCGAAGACCGCATCCACCAGCCCTACCGCTCCCGGCTCTGTCCCTTGCTCCCGTGCCTGCAAGAATTGACGGGCAAGCCCGGCATCCTGGGCTCCGCTCTGAGTGGCGCTGGCCCGTCTGTCCTCGTTTTTCTTGACCCCAACACTCCAGCGCAGAAAACGCGAAAGTCCATCGCCGCCCACGTGGCCCGCTACGGACTCCGCGCCGAATTGCTGCTGACTTCCATCACCACGTGCGGTGCCCGCCGCTGATCGCTCAAAGTCCGTCCAAGCAACAGCCGCCACCAAAGTGCCATTTACTGGACCAGCCGGTCGAGATACCCTTGTTTGTTCCCCAAACCGAAACTTATCCCCCGCCCGTGTGTTTACCGCAGCAGTGACGGATCGTGGCTTGAAGCTCAAGCTACTTTGCTCTGGGGATGATGGGGAATGAAGCGGAAAGTGCAAGATCAGCTCCAACCACGCCAGACTGGGCCAGGCAACGCTCAGGTGCAGCTGGAGATCAAAAATTTTCTCCAGGCCATCGATTCCTATCCAGCCCGCGCCGCCAAAGAACCCGACGTAACCTTCCAGCAACATCTTTGCAGCATCTTTGTAGGCGGTGAAGATCGTCGCGGCAATCGCCCAAGCCGGGACTAACCTGAGCGCCCCAGTTTACCGGCTTGCCGGCGGGACGATCCCGTTCATGCGCAGGTACACCACCATCTGCCCATAGTGGTCGAAACCGTGCCACGCCACTGTAGTTGCCAGGCCAAGACGCGACACCTTTCCTTCTCCGAATGGGCTCTTCACCGTCTCCACCATGTTCTTGTCGGTGATGGTCTGCACTGCTCTGTGCACGTAGACAAAGGAGTCATGCAAGTATTTCAGAATGTCAGCCTTGGTGGTAATTGATGCCGGACCGGATTCGTCGCCAATGTCCACTGGCGGTTTCTCCTCCAATATTGCGGCACCCAGTTCGTAGTTCACCGCCGCCACATGCTTTATCTGCTGGCCAAACGTGCGGACGCCCTTGAACTCGCCGCCGGTCGGGGCAAACCCGAATTTTTCTTCCGGCATCGCTTCTGCGGCCGGAACAAACTCGTGCTCCATATTCGCGACCGTGGTGTCCAGCACATGCGTGACGGTCCGGTGTTCGTCCTTACTCTTTTTGTCCTGGGCCGCGCCAAGCGTGGCCAGAACCAGAAGGCAAGGCGCAAGACAAATAAATTTCTTCCTCATGATGATTCCCCCATTGCTATAAGCCGATCTTTTCCGCACGTGTGGGGACAGCCGCCTCGGCTGTCCAGCGAGCGAAGCGAGCCGATTTAGCACGCCAGCCTGCGACCAAAATCGGCAAGTGACAGATCCCCTAGTCGCCCACCACCGCCGGAGCCATCTTCAACTCAACCGCCGTCAAACGATGCCGCACGATGCTGCTCAACCCTACCACCATTGCCAGCGCCGACCAAGCCAGCGCCACGGGAACACCCTTGCGTGCGGCCAATTCTCCCCAGATCGCGCTGCCCAACGCCATTCCTCCTTGCAGCACCAGCAGGTACATCGACAGAGCCCGCGCCCGCATCCACGAAGGACACATCGTCTGAGCTACTACGTTAAAACACGCCAGAATCCCGATCCACGCCGCGCCCGCCGTGAACAGCACCGCACAAAGCCACTCAAAGGAGTGAACTTGCCCCGCCGAGAATGTCATGGTGGCAAATACCACCGTTGCCGCCGCCACCAACCCATCCACCGAATACCGCAGCCGTAGACGTGGCAGCAGCGCTGCTCCGGCCAGCGCTCCCAGTCCAAAGCAGGTCAGCAGGAACCCATAGCCTTGCGCTCCATGCGGTTGGCAAATTACCGGCAAGAGAGCCAGCAGGGAAGTCGCGCCTATGCTGAATGCTCCCGTCCGGATTAGCACTGACCTCACTTGCGGCGCTCCGCGCACATAGCGGAAGCCTTCCAGGATCGCATCCCGCACTCGCCGGTTTGCCAGCGGTTCATGCGGCGCACGCTGCCAGCGGCACAAGAAGATGATCACGCCAAAGAACGACGCCGCGTTCAAGATAAACGACCAGCCCGATCCCGCAAGCGCTACTACCATCCCCCCCAGAGCGGGTCCTACTGCTCGTGCCACGTTAAATCCCGCCGAATTCAGCGCCACCGCGGAGGCATGCCGCCCCGGCGAAACTACTTCTGGCGTAATCGCCTGCCATGCGGGATCATTCAGTACCGCACCTACTCCTAATACCAGCGTGAACAGCAGCAGCGTCCACGGAGTCACCGAGCGCAGCAATGTCAGAACGCCGAGCGCCGCCGCCGCTGCCACCATCCAACTCTGGGTAAACAATAGCAACCGCCTCCGGTCCACCATGTCCGCCAGCGCGCCCGCCGGAAGCACGACGAAGAACACCGGAACCGCTGCCGCCGCCTGTACCAGGCTGACCATGAGCGGTGAAGTCGAGAGCTGTGTCATCAGCCAGCCCGCGCCCACGTTTTGCATCCAGGTACCGGTGTAGGAGATTACCGCTGCAATCCACAGCGACCGAAACAGCGGCTCTCGCAGCGGCGTCCAAGCCGCGTCAACGCGCCGAACGCTGTCGCTCTCCACCACCGGAAGTGAAACTTGATCAGCCACTCGAAGCTCTACCCTGTGTTCCCCTGTGCCCTCTGTGGTTAGGTTTTGATGTTGAACTTGACCCTGGAAACTACCCGGAAGAGTTCGCCACCCCAAACGGCCATTCCCGGCCTCGCCACGCCCGAATCATGTAAATCACCAGCCCCGCCAGCAGTATCACCACCGCATACCGTATTTCCTTCTGCCAGTTTTCGCGACCGAACAAAATAAAAAGAAATCCCGCAATCGCCAGCAGAGCCGGCAGCGGATACAGCCACATGCGAAACGGGCGTGCCACGTCTGGTCGCGTCACCCGAAACACGATCACCCCAACCGCCTGCACCAGAAATTGCAGAATAAGGCGAATGACGACCAGAGCCGCGATCGCATCCCTCAACCTCAGAAAGCAGAACGCTGCTGCCACTGCTCCCAGTGCCAACAACGAAACATGCGGAAAGCGGTGCACGGGATGCACTTTGGCAAATGCCCGGAAATAGTTCCCATCGAGCGCCGCGGCATAAGGTACCCGCGAATATCCCAGAGTCAGTGAGAAGACCGATGCAAAAGCGGTCACGATTACTAGTCCCGTCACCAACCGCGCCGCCCACGGCCCATAAATTCTCTGCATAAACAACGACACAACGTACAACCCGCTGTTGTTATGCCCCGCCTGTAGCATCTCCCGCCAGGGAATCACGGCTAGAATGCACAAGTTCATCATTAGATATAGACAGGCCACCAGCAAAATGGAAAGCAGCAGAGCCCGCGGAATATTTCGCGTCGGATCTTTTATTTCATCGCCCAGGTAGCAAACGTTGTAGTAGCCCCAATAGTCGTAAGTGGCCACCAGCATGGCTCCGCCCAACCCGGTGAAGAACGCGGGTGAGAGAGTGAACGCGCCGGGAGGAAAATCAAATGCGAGAGCCGGGTTGAAATGCGTGAGCCCGGCAAAGATGATCCATCCAATCGTTCCCATCACGCCCAGCCACAATACTTTCGAAAGGCGCCCGATCACCGTGATGTGCCGGTAGAGCAGCAAGACGGTGAAGAAGCAAATGAGTATCCCCAGAGCGGTCCCCGGCGTCACAATCCAGCTCACCTGAAGCGAGCCTGCCCATGGGATGTGCAGCGCCGCAGTGTGAGCGGCATATACCGTTTCCAGGCTCGGCCAGTAATAGGCAGCGTAGCCTGCCAGCCCGATGCATCCGCTGGCGATCGACAGCGGAGCGCTGAAGGAAAGTTGCCAGATAAACAGAAACGAAATCAGTCGCCCCCATTTCCGCGGGCCATAAATCTCGCTCAGATAGCGATAGGATCCGCCCGATCCCGGGAACGCCGCGCCCAGTTCGGCAGACACCAGTCCGTCGCACACGGCCAACAGCGCGCCCACCACCCATCCCAGCATGGCTTGTGGGCCGCCCATCGCGCTCAACACCAGCGGCATGGTGATAAACGGCCCCACGCCGATCATGTCGATCATGTTGAGCGCAGTAGCGCTGCCAAGGCCCATGCCGCGAATCAGGCCGGGAGGTGTACTATCCGGTTTTGCTGGAGAACCCATGGGTAGGTCGGATCACACAACGAAAGCCCGCACAGATATTGCTGGCCACTGATCACTGCTTTTCATGCCCCGCGCTCAATAGATTCACATACAGCCGCACCGCTCCCGGCACGCCCGCGGGCAACTGCCGGAAGAACGCATATCCCGTGTAGATATAAGTTCCCTTACCGTACTGCGCCCGCAGCAAGCCGCCTTTTTGCGCCGCTTCGCCCGGATCGTGGCAACTGAGCAGGGGCTTGAAGTGCTCATCCCACTTGTCCATGAAATAGAGCCCGCGCTCCTGCACCCAGCCATCAAAATCGCGAGCCGTGATCTCATTTGGAAAATGAAAGATTTCATCCTCCGGCGCCAGAATTTCCACTGGAGCCTCCTCCACCGAAACCCGCGCCCGGCTGAGTTCCGCAGTGAACGGAGTGAAGTGCCCGCTGTTAAAATCACCCACTCCGGCGTTGTATTGCACGACCAGCGTCCCGCCAGCCGCGACAAAATCGAGCAACTTCTTGTTATTCGTTGCAACATCTTTCTGCGTATCATAGGCGCGAATGCCCAGCACGATCGTTCCGTACTTGCTGAGATCTTCCTCCGCAATTTTCTCCGGAGGAATTAACGTCACATACATCCCCACTTGCTTCAACACCGTGGGGATATCGTCGCCCGCGCCCATGATGTAGCCAATCTTCAAATCATGCAGCGCCTTCACGTCCACAATGCTCACTCGCTGCAAAGCGGGTTGATAGTAATAAAAGCTGCCCAGATCCTCTCGCGTCACCAGCGTGTAACCCTCGCTGAACTTTTCGTCGTCCGCTTCCAGCACGGCCCGTACCTTCGCCCGTCCTTCCTGCAAGCCCGCTCCTAGGACTCTGAACTGGCAATCCTTTTTCTCTCCCCGCCGCGAGACCTCTACTGCAAACTGCGCCGGCTCGGACTGCCAGCCCTCTGGCAGTTCCAGGCGAAGGATACCTCGCGTTTCCCGATTCATCTTGCTGGTCACACCTACTGTCACCGTCGAACTAGCGCCGTGGTGCGTAGTGATCACTTGCGTCCCGGGTTCCAAGGCCACCGAAAATGCCGGTACCACCGTCAGTGGACGAGCGCGTTCCACCCCAGCCTCATCCACAAACCGCGTCACCACTGTCGCCCCAATGCCGTTCTTTCCCTGCACGCCGCCCGCTCCTGTAATCGAATACTCCACCCGCGCGCGCAGCACAGAAGGCGGGAATGGCAGGGTCACATGCTTCTCATCGTCAATGTGGTTTATGCTCTCCGTCTCCGGGTCGTCGCGGTGCCAATACGGCCGCGTGTAGGCCGCATCTTTCGGCGCCTGCAATCGAAAAACTACATGAACGTTCTCTCCGGGCTTGATCGCAACTCGCTTCGTCTTGTCGGAAATCGTACCCCAACCCGTCGGCACTTCCACCTTCAACCCGTCAACGAACAGCCGATCTTTCGATCCATTGTGAAAATCCACCCCAACCAGAAACTCCTGCCCGGGAGAAACGGTAGTCAGCGCGTCCGCTTCTTTTTGTGGAGCACCCTTCACCGCTTCACCATTCGGTCCGACGCGAGAAACCACTGTCGCTTCAAGCGTGACGTTCAAGGCTTCATTGAGCGCAGTTTCCGCCTGCTGCTGTTTCTCCTCTAGACGCATCGTGAGATCAGACTTGGCAACGGCGCTGAGGCTGCTTTCTCCAACCTCTTTTTCCGCATGCTCGATGTGCGTCAGAACTCCGTTGAGAGTGGAAACAGTTGCGGATGGAGCTTCGGTCGCATCGAGCTTCCTGGCAATTGCAACCAGGCTCTCGATGATGATTAATTCTGGACGCAACTGCGGAACCTTCGACCCCTCCGTCCCGAGCCGCGCCGCCAACCCCGGCAGCGTCGTATCAATCCCATCAAAGAAGTCTTTCTCATGCCCGTCTTTGTCCAGCTTCGCCGGCTCTATCGAGTCCACCAGCTTGTAAAACGTAAACCGGTCTCCCGGCTCCACGGTCCAGTTTGCCGACCCTTGCGAGAGCTGATGCCGCAATCCCCGCATGGCGAATTGCACATACGACTCTCCCAGATCGGCGCTCCGCTCACCGGTATTCAGCTTGATCGTCCAGTTCGCATCCGGGCAGCTCATCGCCCCAAACCCGCACACGTTGCCGACATATAGCTTCCTCGCCTGCCACGGTTCCAGCCCCTGGGCAATCTGCTCCGGAAACCGTTTCGGGTCTGCCGCGGCCCGAAACGCCTCCTTCGTCAAGATGCTCGAAGCCTGGTGATGCCCGTGTCCATCCCGCTCCGTCCCCGAAAACCGCGCTAGCAGGACATCCGGACGGAAGGTCCGAATCACCCGCACCATATCCCCCAGCGCCACGTCGTGTCCGCCCCACTTCGCAAAAGTCTCGTCCGCACTTTTCGAGAATCCGAAGTCGGCCACGCGCGAGAATCGCTCCTGCACTCCGTAATACTCGTCGGAAGCCAGTAGTTCTTCCGCCCGCAACACGCCCAGCACGTCCGACAAATTGCTTCCAATCTTGTTTTGCCCGCCCTCGCCGCGATTCAGTGTCATCAACAGCACGCTTGCGCCGCGTCCCCGTGATTCCAGCGTCAGCATCCCGCCGTCTTCATCATCCGGATGCGCGACTGTCTGCATCAACCGCTCCGTAGTTCCCAGCCGCCGCAGCATCTGCCGCAGGCCCAGGGCTCCTTGATCTTGCGGAAGTTCAGGCGGAGTTCCCTGATAAGGAAGCTGCGGAAACCTCGTGACAAGGGTTTGCTGCTTCGCCGCATCTGCTGCCGCTGCAACGCGTGGCGGTTTCCCAGTCTGCGGCGAGGCTATCAGCAGAATAGGAATCACCAGCAACAAGAGTGCGGATGAAGTCTGGCCGAATGAAGTTTGGACAAAATACTGGACGAGCCGCCGGAGGCGGCTCATGAGGTTTTTGCTTTCCAGAGAGTTCACCCTACAAGGATGGGGCCTACCCCCGCTCCGACGCAAATTCTTTCCCTTCTTAGCTGCTAATTTGGCCTCCGCCTGAACTAAAGAGCAACCCCTGAGCCGGGAATGAGATCATCGAACTGAGAACTGAGAACTGAGAACTGCCTTACTGCCGCCCTTCTTTCAGCGCGTCCTGACACTTGCTCCCGGCCGTCAGCACTTCATTAAACGCCGTATCTCTCCGCAACTCCTTCAGCAGCGGATCCTCCAGCAGAGCTGAGTACGCACAATAATTCTGTTGCACCGCGGCTTTTAGCAAACGCAAGGCCGCATCCTTCTGCCCGCAATATGCCATTAACGCGCCCACGTGATACCAGGCCTCCGGGTCTGGTTCCATCATGGCCGACGATTCCGCCTCGCGCACAATGCGGTCCATATCGGCTGGCCGCTGCGCCTGCGTGCAGGCCGCCAGCAACTCCCGATGGTAGGATGCGGACTTCGCCACGTTCTTCGCGCTTTCCCGCGCCTGCGCCATATTCCCCGAGGCGATGTAAACATACGGCGTCACCCAGGCCGCCCACTCCGAGCCCGCGTCCAAGTGAACAAAGTCCATCGCCCGGTCCGTCTTGCCCATCTCCAAAAACGCCCAGGCACACGACCGGAAATCGAAGTTTCCAGGATCCAGCGATCGTGCCGTATTGCACTCCTGGGTCGCGCGTTCCAGCATGCCCGCGTAACGCAACACATAGCTGAGCGCAAAATGCGCGTCGCCACTCTGTGGACGCTGCTTTACGAAATTCGTTGCAGCATCTAAAGCCGGGCCCAGCTCACCACGCTCCACACGGTTCGTGATCAAATGGCTTGCAGCCAGCATCCGGTTCGGATCGAGCGCCACCGCCTTCTCGAACGCTACGTTCGAGCGCTGAAACATCTGCTCTCCGCCGCCACCAAAATAAGAATCGTAGTAATACCGCAGTCCCAGGGCTTCCCACGCCGGCGCATAGCCCGGGTCCTCGCCTACCACATGCTCCAACACCGTGATCGCATCCTTATTCGGCCCCGTATCGTGCGGCAAAGCGAGGCTGTGCAGGTAGAGGTCATAAGCCTCCTGGCTCTTCGGACGCGACGCCGTGCTCAACGTTCCGCCCGCACCCAGCGCAGGCAACAACCCCTGCTGCACCTGCGTGCTCAGTTGGTTCTGCAGGGAAATCAAATCGTTCACCGGAGCCGTTACCGTCGTCTGCCACAGCAGCCGGTCACTGGCGACATCAATCGCTTCCAGCGTCACGCTTAACTGTTCTCCCTGCCGCATGAAGTGTCCGGTCAGCAGCCGGCCTACGTGCAAAAGCTGTCCCAGCTTGCGCGGATCCTGGTCCTGTTCCACAAACTTCCGCGTTGCCGACGAAGGCCGTACTTCGAGCGACCGCGAATACGTCAACACGCTGGTCAACTCATCCGCCAGCGCGAAGCGCAGGTAGTCCACTGCAAAGTCGCCATTCATGTTCTGCAGCGGCAACACTGCAATCGCATTCTTCTGTTCGAGGTTCGCCACGGACCGGTGTTTGAGCCAGTACGCTCCCACTGCCGCGAGCACCGTCACCAGCAGTGCCGCCATCCCCACCAACAGCCAGAACTGCCACCGGCTGCTTCCCGGCCTGCCGAAAGTCTTGCTGGCAACCCGCAACTTGGAAGCATGCATTCCACTCTTCACCTGCCCGGATTCATGCTCGCGCTTCAGTTGTTGCAGGTCCGCCTTCATCTGCGTCGCGCTCTGATACCGCTCCTTGCGGTCCTTCTCCATCGCCTTGCCGATGATCCCTTCCAGTTCCACCGGCACTTTCGGATTCAGCTCACCCGGCGGCACTGGCTTGTCATGCAGCACCGCATCCAGCGTCATCAGCGAGTTCTTACCGGAAAACGGTTTCTTCCCGGTCGACATTTCATACATGACCACGCCGAAAGAAAACAGATCGCTGCGGAAATCGATTTCCTCGCTCCGCGCCTGCTCCGGCGACATATAAACCGCCGTCCCCGGAATCACCCCCACCGCGGTCAACGAGTTGTCTGCCGCCAGGGCGTGGTCGCTGTCGGTTCCAACGTTGTGCAGCAGCTTGGCCAGCCCAAAGTCCAGCACCTTCACCTGCCCGCTCGGAGTCAGGAAGATATTCGCTGGCTTGATATCCCGATGCACGATCCCCTTGGCGTGCGACGCCGCCAGCGCGTCCGCCACCTGCATGCTGATGTCGAGCACCCGCTCCGTGTCCATCGGCTTGCCCGAGATGCATTGTTTCAGGCTCTCGCCCTCCAGCTTCTCCATCACGATGAAGGGATGCCCGTGGTTATCCTCAATGCCATGAATGGTGCAGATGTTGGGGTGATTCAGCAGCGACGCCGCCCTCGCCTCACGCCCGAAGCGTTCCAGCGATTTGGGGTCGCCCACAAGATTTTCCGGAATGAACTTCAGCGCAACGTGCCGCCCCAGCTTCAGGTCTTCCGCCTCGTATACCACGCCCATACCGCCGCCCCCGAGCTTCCCCAGGATGCGATAGTGGGAGACCGTCTGGCCAATCATGAGAAGACCCAACCCCCGGACGCGGTAATGTTAGGCCCACCCGCGACTCCGGTCAACTGGCCCGTTTTGATTGTTTTCGTTCCCAAACTGACAAACACCCTATCCTTTTGTGTCCGTCTGCTGCTCCCAAGTTGCCTCCCGGCGACTACTATGAAGCTAGTCATCCTGATCGTGAGGCGGTTTTCGTATGGCGCGAATGTCCGGAAACAATTCTCCTCAACTGCAAGAGGCCATTCGCCGCCGGGCCACCGAACTTTTCCGGAAGGGCGGTGCGGTCGCAGGCCGCGATACCGAAAACTGGTATCAGGCTGAAGCCGAGATCCTTCGCGAGTCCGCCACTCACCCCATTCGCCGCGCCGTCGTCGTCAACGTGCAGGGCGTGGTCTATACCGGGGAATATCAATCCACCTCAGCCGACGGCTACACGCCCGGCGAATGGAAACCTGGCGATCCAGTCCCCGTTCGCCTCGCCGGCGACAAACTCTACCTCCGTCGCCCCAACGGCCGCGAACTCCAAACCACCATCGTAAAACGAATCGGTTAATGGCGTGGCGCGGGCACTCCTGCCCGCGAATGCGTCCAGCGCCACTTCTGCCGCAACTCGCATCCAAGCCACCGCGTCTACCCCTCCACCCACAACCCCGCCGAAGCCCCCACCCACTCCATATTCTTGTTATGATCCACGCCCATCATCAAACCCCGCCCCGTCCGGATAATCGTCAGCACCGCCTTTAACTCCTCCTGCCACACATACATCACCCGCACCTCCGCCTTAGTCCCCCCGAACGGAGTCTCAATCACCGGCTCAAAGTTCAGCCGCTCCTGCAAAATGTATTCCCCCCGCTTCTCCGCCGGAATCGCCTCGATATCTTCTTTCTTCGGCGCAATCACCACCCCCAGCCCGGCAAATGAATACAGCGGCTTCAATACGTAGTTTTGCGAGTCGTCGGGAATTTTCTCCGGCCGGTCCAGAAACCAGGTCTTCGGCACCGACTCATGCCGCAGATACGGAATGGAGAACTTGCTGATCCTGAAATACCAGTTTGGATGCCCCGCCCACTCCACATCAAGATCGTCGCGCCAATCGAAACCCAGCTTCACCTGCTTGCGCTGCAACTCGTCCACAATCGCCCGGTTATAGATCCGCCGGATCGGCACCCGCCCGCCATTCCGTTCGTAATAGAGCTGCCGCCCGTGCTTCTTGATCGCCTCAATATCAACTGTCCTGACCCCCAGCATTTTTTCCGTCAGCAGAAAATCCGGCAGCGTCTTCTGCTCCTGCGGATGAATCTCCATCAGAATCACGTTCTCCGGATCGTGCGTGCCGACAATCGCCCGCCGCAAAAGTTCACGATAGGTTCTTTCATCCAGCCCGCTTAAAAAAATCCGCAGCCCCTCCCCACCTTCGAACCGATTCAGTGCGTACACGTCGATGTAGCTCTGCGCCAGCGTTACCTGATACGCATAAAGAGAAGGGAAGGCCTGTAACTCGACCAGCTTCGGCTGTAACTCTCCGCCGGCATCCCGCACCAGCCCGAAATCAACCTGCACGAACATCGGGTGCTCCGGCTCGTTCGGCACCCGGAACTGGTCCGGAATCGACGCATTCGACCGCGCCCGGTATTCGGGATTTTCCACCAGTTGCCGGATCAGATCTTTTCCATCCGCCGCCATTCGATCCAGCAGCGACTTGGGAAAGAAACACGGAGTCTCCGACAGCCGGAACTGCACATGCGTCCCGCAAGCGTCGTCGATCCGCCGCAGGAATGTCTGATATTTGTCGGGAGTAAAGCTGGCGTTAAACTGCTTGCGCAGCGAGGAGATCATGGAAGAAATTATGCCGCATCACTCCCATACCCGCCGAAGAAAATGGAGCTTTCCTGAATTCCGAACACTTTCTCCGCCCGGCCGCTATCGAACGATCTCGAACACCGTCCCGCACCCTTCGCCCTGGCTGATGCAAGCGTTAACCCCACCATAGGCGCTGGTGCCATAGAGATTTCCCACCGCATCGAAAAGCAGGCTGGCTGCGGGATGTCTCGCGTTACCATATGGCCGGGGAAAAAAGTAAAGCACAGTTTCGTTCCACTCGGCGCTGCCTCCGCCCGCTGGCGACAACTCGAAGACCACGCCACAACCGTAGTCTGCGCCGTTGAAGAAACATGGGGTCCCTCCGAACATGGCAGTCCCGTACAGATTGCCGGCAGTGTCCATAATCATGGTTGCGGTCGGCGCCGCTCCATCCTTCAGGGTGTAGCTAAAGCTGTGAATGATGCCTTCCGTCCAAGTGCCACCTGCCTGGCTCGGCGGACTGAGTCTGAACGCCGTTCCGCTATTCGCGGCCCCACCCGAATATGTCGTGCCATACAGATTGCCTTTCGCATCCAGTACCAGCCCACCCTCCGGATCAAAGCCATCGGTTCCCATGCCGAAGAAGTGGATCACCTGCTCGGTCCACGCGCCCCCAGAAGTAGCCGGCGGACTCACCTCGAAGACTGTTCCGCACCCGATCGAGCCGCAGAAGCCATTGCCCTCGTAGCCGCCCCACAATGTTGTGCCGTAAAGATGCCCCGCCAGGTCGCGAACCAGGCCCGCTTGCGAAGACTTGCCATCGGTAAGCCCGCCAGAAAGCTCATGGACAAGAGTGAACGTCCATGCTCCACCTTGTTGCGCAGGTGGACTCAGCTCGAAAACCGAGTTAAACGTCGTCCCGTAAAGATTGCCATTCTCGTCGGAAATAAGCCCGCCCCTGGGAGAGTTGCCGTCCGTGCCGCCCTGAAAATGGTAGAGCACCTTTTCTCTCCACGCGCCCCCCTTCGTCAGTGGCGGGGTGAGTTGGAAAATCTCCCCATACCCGCCGGCAGCGCTGTCACTGGTGGTTCCGTAGAGATTCCCGCTGTTGTCGAAAATCATGCCATCCGTCGGTCGCGCTCCGTCGCCAGTGTTGGTGAAGCTGTAGAGTGTAGTCTTCTTCCACAGAGCGCCAGCCTTGGACGGTGGCGAAAGCTGAAAAACTTCCCCGTAGAAACTGGTCCCGCCGTATTCAGTAGTCCCGTAAAGATTGCCCGCCTGGTCCCAGATGAGGTTGCTGTATGGGTTGTAGCCGTCGCTGCTGCCCTGGAAGCGGTAAAGGATCTGCGCACTGTCCCCGGCAAAGCAGCAGCCTGCAAAAACCAAAACGGCCATCAGGACTCTTAACGGTGAATTCAAGGCGAGAAGGAATTGTTGGGTCTTCATCGGAGGACACCTCACGCGAGAAATCGGACGGACTTGGGAAGCCGCGCCGCAGGAGTGGGCCTGACATCGAACGGAGGAAGTCTACACCAAGGTGCGTTCTGAGGGAAGGAACTCCTAAGGCGTGTCATCCTAAGGGGAGCAAGATGCATGTTCAGTCTCATGACATCCTTTACAAAACGTCTCGGGACATCCTTTACACTCCCGCGCAAGCGCAGCCAGCGCGGGAGTGTAAGTCAACATGCCCTGGAAGACGATGGACGTACAGGAACAACGCGTGCAGTTCGTGGTG
>DATMOP010000090.1:0-3581 GCA_035568115.1 Candidatus Acidiferrum sp. | reverse complement strand
CGCTCGGCTCGCTACGGCTACGAGTTCACGGTCCTGTTCATCGATCTCGACCACTTCAAACAGGTCAATGACACTCACGGACATCTAATCGGAAGCAAGTTGCTGATGGAGATTGGCTACCTGATCAAGGCGCAATTGCGTCTGATCGATTACGCCTTCCGTTATGGTGGAGATGAATTTGTAATTCTGCTGCCGCAAACCGGGAAAGACGCCGCCCTGGTGGTTGCGCGGCGCTTACGCGACAGCCTCCGCACCAGCATGTTCTGTCAGGAAGAGAACCTCAATCTGAACGTTCGCGCCTCGATCGGCGTGGCCACCTATCCGCACGACGCTAAGACTCCACGCGAAGTCATCCGCCAGGCCGATGAAATGATGTATCTGGTAAAGAACACTTCCCGCGACAACATTGGAATTGCCTCGCGGGGGGTGATGAAGTAGGGCAGCTTTCACCTTTCAGCTTTCGTCAATAACAGACTACGTGGGGACAGCCGCCCTCGGCTGTCCGGCCGAGCAAGGCCCGGCGGTTGGATTCTCCGATTCCGGGGAAGAGTTCTCGTTTGGTCCCGTCCTGAAATCCGTTGGTGGAGCTGC
Organism: Candidatus Acidiferrum sp.; assembly: GCA_035568115.1. GTDB lineage: Bacteria > Acidobacteriota > Terriglobia > Terriglobales > Acidobacteriaceae > Sulfotelmatobacter. The sequence goes on along the minus strand of DATMOP010000090.1, from coordinate 2,990 downwards.
CGAGCTTCGCTCGGCTGGACAGCCGAGGGCGGCTGTCCCCACGTGAGCAGTTCCGGCTACCTCATCAGTTCTTGCTACTTTGCTGGGACTGTTGCGGTCTGGTTGATGTGAGCTAGCTGCAGTTTTCGCTCAGGCTCGGGTTGGGCGAGCCACTTCCTGATCTCGGGCAAGGCTGCTCGAGTTGCGGCTTCTCCGGCGCGAATCAGGTCGGGCGAGCGTTCGAAATCGTCGTATTTGAATCCGTTGACGTCGGGGTCGATCACGAGGTCGGCAGCCGCCTTCCACACTCCGCAGTTCATCTCCTGGGCAATCGCCAAACACTGCCCGATCACATCGAACAGATGCCGCGGGCCGGCGTCGCCATTTGCCCAATTTCCTCGCAGGTGCACTGCCAGAACCCGCTGTGCCCCCATCTCGCGCAATGGAACTGTGGGCACGGCGTGAGCCAGCATGCCATCCACGAGGAGACGTCCCCGGATTTTTACCGGAAGAAACATGCCGGGATAGGCGCAACTGGCGCGCACCGGATCCACTAGCGGGCCGGAGTGAAACACCACGCCTGCGCCGGTGGAAAAATCTGTGGCAGTCACCGCCAGGGGAATCAGCAACTCCTCGAATGTCTTGACCTTCAGAATGCTGCTGAGAAACTTGATCATGCGCTCGTTGCTGGCGAATCCGTAGCGCGACAGCGTCCAGCGGGCGAAATCCTTAAAGCGCACGCGCGTGGACATCTGCTCCAGCTCGGAAATAGTTACGCCGCTACAGTAAGCCGCGCCGACCAGCGCCCCTACGCTGGTGCCTGCGACCAGGCTGATGGGAATATTTTGTTCTTCGAGAACTTTCAGAACGCCGATGTGCGCAATGCCACGGGCAAAGCCGCCGCCCAGGGCCAGTCCTATACCGGTGGGAGTCTGAGCTTGTCCCGCCCCTGGCACCGCAGTCAGGCCGCGTCCGAAGGCCTGTACCGAGCGAATGAATTTGCCGAAACTCTTCACCGGGAACCCCATTCCTTCCGGCTGCCCCACATGTCCAAAACCCTTCCTAGCAACTAAGATGCCAGCTGCCGAACAATAGTTCCAGGCACGTCGGATAGCCCGTAACGGTTACCTCCGCGTATATCCCGCTCCCGGTGACTAACTCCCGTAATGCTGTTAACTTGGGGGCCATGGCTCGGGAAATATCGGCGGGAGGAGTAGTAGTATACAGGGCCGGGGAGGGATGGGAGGTGGCTGTGATTGAGCCTCCCGGCGAGGCTTCTGCGGGGCATCGAGCCAAGAAAAGTTCACAAAAAATGGTACTCGCGTTGCCCAAAGGGCTGGTTGATCCCGGCGAAAAACCCGAGCAAACGGCCTTGCGCGAGGTCCGCGAAGAAACCGGCCTGGTGACGACCGCAATTACCAAGCTGGGCGACGTCAAGTACGTTTACGTGCGTTCCTGGGGTGACGGGGAGCGAGTCTTCAAGATCGTGTCTTTTTTTCTGCTCCGCTACGTTTCGGGCGAGATTGACGACGTCACTTCCGAAATGCGAGTAGAGGTCAAGCGCGCAGCCTGGATTCCGCTCGACGAAGCTCCCCGCAAGCTGACTTATCGGGGCGAGCGGGACATGGTGAAGCGCGCGCAGGAATATTTGAAATCGCATTCCGAGGATTGAACATGGCACACGCTGAGCATGTCGAAACCCATTTCATGGCCACAAATTTCGTCCGCGATGTTGTTATCGGCATGGCGGACGGGCTCACCGTGCCCTTCGCCCTCGCCGCCGGACTCTCCGGCGCAGTGCAGAACACACGGCTGATCGTGGTGGGCGGCCTGGCTGAGATCGCCGCTGGTTCCATCGCCATGGGGCTTGGCGGTTATCTCGCCGCCCGCGGCGATGCCGAACATTACGAGCAGGAAAGGGCGCGCGAATACCGCGAGATAAAAGAAATTCCCGAGGAAGAGATGGCGGAAGTGGGCCGTGTGTTTCAGTCCTATGGCATGACCGAGAAGGAAAGTACGCCGGTGGTGGAGGCGCTCAGCCGGCGTCCCGACGCCTGGGTGGATTTCATGATGCGCTTTGAGCTCGGCCTGGAAGAACCTGATCCGCGACGCGCCCTGACCAGCGCCGCCACCATCGCCGGTTCGTATATCGCGGGCGGTATGATTCCTCTCTCTCCTTACATCGTGCTGGGCAATGCCGTGCGAGGACTCGCATTGTCGGCGGTAGTAACGCTGGCCGCGCTTGGGATCTTCGGCTATCTGAAAGGGCGCTACACCGGTACCGGACCGCTGCGCAGTTCATTACAAACGATGGTGATCGGCGGTCTGGCGGCAGCCGCAGCCTTCCTGCTGGCTAAACTTATCTCATGATCGGACAGCAAGATGCGCGAGAGAACCTTGCTGGTGTCTTGGAGTACTGGAGGTTCTCCCGCATAATTTATTGGTGAAGTCTGAATTTCTATTGACCGCTTTCTGGCGGTGGTCAGGACGAGCCCGGCAGATGTCAGGCAGGTATGTCGCTCTCCTGCTGCTGTGTCTGGGCTTCACCGTGCTGGTGGCGGTAGTGTTGTTTCCGTCCGCCCTGGCTAAGTCCAAGCCTTCGCCTTCTATTGCCGCCACTTCCGACCCGGGATATATGTCCGCCCTGGCAGCTGCCAACCGGTTTCTGCAGGCCTGGCAGAATCAGGACCACGAAACCGGGCTGCTCATGCTGACCGACGATGCCAAGCAACATAGCTCCGCGGATGGCCTGGAGGCATTCTTTTCTTCCGGTTCCGATGCTGCCTACGAAATCGCACACGGGAAAAAGCTGGCCGCCGGACGTTACACCTTTCCCGTTACCCTGTTCGCCTTCCACTCCGACCAAACCAACTCGACTCGGCCGCAGAAATCGGAGATTGTGGTGGTTCGTGCTGGCAAAGACGAGTGGGCAGTCGATAAACTGCCGTAGCAGGACCGTCGCTGACCTGGGAGTGGACACCGGCCTCGTTTAACCTCAGGGAACACAGCGG
>DATMOP010000089.1:0-8093 GCA_035568115.1 Candidatus Acidiferrum sp. | reverse complement strand
GTTCTCAGTTCTCAGTTCTCAGTTCTCAGTTCTCAGTTCTCAGTTCTCAGTTCTCAGTTCTCAGTTCTCAGTTCTCAGTTCTCAGTTCTCAGTTCTCAGTTCTCAGTTCTCATCCTTCCTCGTGGCGATTTGTTTTGAATTCTCAAAAAGACTCCAGTGGATGTTCTCCTAAAAATTCGACGGACAGCCGCCTTCTGACCCTTCGCGGCGAACTGGACCGGCAACGGGCGGCAACTGAGAACTGAGAACCGAGAACTTCTTTCTGAGAACTTCTTTACGGCTTGACCAAGGCTACGTTCAAGGTGCAGGGGCCTGGGACTGGGGTGAAGGTGCAGAAGGGGTTCAGGTAGTTGGGCAGGTCGGGGAAGGAAAGTTGGACCTGATCGTTGCCGCCGAAAGCGGTGCTGATCTGGTGCAGCATGCCATCGCTGCCCGCGACCACGATGGTGCCGGCGTCGACCGACATGTCGGCAGTATTGGGGAGGCATGATCCGGGAGAGGCTCCGGGAGTGCAGATGGGGGTGGCATTTCCCACGAGTTCGATGCCGGTGAGCGCTCTGGTGGTGAAATCGTATACCAGGATGCTGGCGGTGCCGGCGTCAGCGATGTAGAGCTGCGAGCCGTCAGCGGAGGCGAAGAAGTTCACGGGCTGGAGCGAGCCCTGGCCGAGTTCGACGCGTTGCACGGCACGCAGGGGATCGTTGCTGATGAAGGTCAAAGCCTGCGGGCAAAGGGTTCCGGGCTGGGCCGGGGAGATGGTGGCGGTGATGATGTCGAACCCGGTTCCGTCCAGCACGAATACATGGATGCCGTCGGGAATGGTATTGCCGTAGGAGTCGCTGCCATCGATGTGAGCATTGGGCAGAACTCTCATGAAGAGGGGATTGGCGGGCAGAGGCAAAGTGCCGGCCGGGATCTGATTGGACCCGGCGGCGATCGGGTTGTAGCAGGTGGCAAAGGCGGTGAGGTTGGCGGAGCCGGTGGTGGAGGCACAGGGCTTGATTCCCCCGGGAGCACACTCCGCCACGAAGGCGAAGGCGCCGTTGGGGGAGAAGGCGATCGCCTTGGCGGGCCCGGTGAGAGCAATCGGTCCCTGCAGAGCGAGCAGGGAGGAGTAGACGTAGAGGGAAGTTCCGGAGGTTCCGCCGACGATAAACGTTTTCAAATTGTCGGGCGAGAACGCGGCCAGCCCGGCCGATGAAATATTCTCGGCAGTGGTCGACGGCGAGTTGGCGTTGCCGGTGTTGACGATGTAAACCTGATTCGGAGTGTGGAGGGTGTCGGAGAAGACGGCGATGGTTCCGTTGTTGGAAGCGGCCAGCACTTTTCCGGTGACCGTACCAAGGGGGGTAAAGGGATTGTTGTTTGTGCTGAAATTCGATGGGTTCACCAGTTGGGCACCGAAGTCGCTACCCATGTAGACCCTATCGCCGGCGAGGTCGAAGAGCAGGGAGTTGGGGGGAACAGGCAGGGGATTCTCGGGGCCGGTGGCGGCTTTGGCGGTGCTGAGGTTATAGGCGGACGCGCTGCAGGTTGCTGGAGGCTCGTGCGCACAGCCGGTAGTGGCGGCCAGCACGGACACAGTAGAAGTGGCGCCGGTGATTAGGCCTGAGATTGCAGTCTCGGCATAGACGGGAGCCGGGATGGCCTGCTGACAGCTGATGAGCTGAGGGAATACGGTATGAAAGAAGTTGGTGCACGATGTGATTGCCGCAGGTGAAGCAAGCGATGCCGGAACCATCGGGAAGCCAAGGTTGCAGGTGGGCGGGGAGCAGGAGGCAGACACGGTTCCGGATCCGGTCGATGGAGTGGATACCGCGCAAGATTGCAGGCAACTTGAGGACGCGGACAGAACCGCGGGTTGCGACGCGGTCCAGGTTAGAGGAATTTTGCTGAGAACGATGGCGCCGTTGGTGTTGGGCAGAGAACTGTTGCCCATGATGTCAGTCAGGACGGCGGTAACATTTTCCGCGGTTCCTTTGGAGGCGACGAAGGAGGTTTGATTGGTTTGCTGGGATCCATTGGCGCCGACTTCGAGTTGGATGCTCTGGATCGGGCAGGTCTCAAAGAAGTCGAGGGGCGGAGAGGTGATTCCGAGCGAATTCTGATATTGCGGCTGCTGGAAAGTCGAACTGGAAACCCCGCTGGCCGAGGCGAAGATCTGCGTCATCCCGGGGAACAGGGCCTTGGCGGTGGACTGATTCGTAGGGAAGTTGTACGCCGTATCCACGATGGGGATCAGGTTGACTACGCTTGGGTCAGTTGCCGAGAAGGTAAAAGGACCGACGGAGGAGGTGATGTCGGTACCCTGGCTGAAGGCATGGGCCTCGACGGTCATGGACTGAGTTTGCGAGAGACAGGGCTCCTGCACGGGGACGCCGTCGATCAGGATTCCGATGACCGTGATGCTGTCGATCGGGGCATGTACGAAGACGTAGGTGGGAATGCTGGCGACCCCGAGGGCGGAGGCGGTCACCTGGACCGGGCCCGTTCCGCCCGGAGTGCAAGTGGTGAAAGCGACATCCCAGTGGCCGGCGCAAGCGACTCCGTTGGGCGAGAGCGTCAAAATCGAAGTGTTATTCGAGGAAAAGGTGACTGGTGTATTGATAGTGGAACCGGATCCGCTCTGAACCGACGCGGTGAAGCCGAGCGTGCCACCCAGCACCAGGGAGATGTTGGTGCCGGGGATCAGGCTGATCCTGCCGGGGGCAATGGGTCCGCCCGGCTTGGTGCTCTTGCCGCAGCCGCAGATGATCCATAGAGAAAGGACTGTGACCGCCAACCGCCAACTGTGAAAACGCGACCTACCCATGCACCCCTCTTTAAGTTCTTTTAGGCTTGTCCTCGGCCGCGCCCAGAAAATGCGCGGGGACGAGCGTCGAATGAATTGGAAAGGTTGTAGTGTAGAGGCTGGGAGCGGAATCGGCAAGCGGAGAGGCAATCCAATTGGTACGCCAACCCACTTCCTCGTCCGACCTTTTTGTGGCTTGTAATGCAAAGGCGAAAGTTCGAACCACGTTCGGAAGTTAGGATGCAAAAACACGGGTTGACGATGTTTGCAGCAACTTGCTATAGTAGTTTGGTTCCGCGAGTACATCCAGGCTTGCAGTGTGCTGTGAAGTTTGCTGCGAAATTGGGCGCAGTGGGCTTGCAGTGGAAGCTATAGAGAAATGCGTTTCCGGATGACGTACTGAGAAGTGAAGTACTGATCCGGAGACTTTCCTCGCTGAAGCGTTCCTGCGGTGCCTTCCGCCCTTTTGTGGAAGGATATGCAGGGCAAGGCTGACGAAACGGAGTGCCCCCGGGGTTTGGCCGGGCGCCACCGTCGGCAGCGAAAGTCTAAGGGAATCCAGAATCTCTCTGGCGCCGGCTTGCGAAAGCGACCTTGCGCGGTGAGAAGTAATGGTCGGCAGTAAGTCGACCATGCCCACGGATGCGCGTCTCGCTCAGAATTGAGCAGATCAGGATTGCAGCAGGATTTCAAGCTGCGCCACCTGCGCGTTAAGGCAGGAGGTTGCGCGGCTGAGGAGTGGTCAAGCGTGCCTACGTTTAATCAATTGGTGGCTCAAGGCCGCAAGCGGCCTCGTTACAAGACGGCGAGTCCTGCGTTGCAGGGATGTCCGCAGAAGCGCGGCGTTTGCACCCGCGTGTACACGCAGACTCCAAAAAAGCCGAACTCTGCGTTGCGCAAAGTAGCGCGCGTGCGGCTGACCAATGGAATTGAAGTGACGACATACATTCCCGGCGTCGGCCACAACCTGCAAGAGCACTCGATCGTGCTGATCCGCGGGGGCCGTGTGAAGGATCTGCCGGGGGTGCGTTATCACGTGATTCGCGGCACCCTGGATGCGGTGGGTGTTGCCGGGCGCATGCAGGGACGATCGAAGTACGGCGCCAAGCGGCCGAAGAAGGGTTAGGAAGCTGATTCATGCCGAGAAAAGGACATATCGCCAAGCGGACCGTCCCAGCCGATGCCGTTTATCAATCGGATCTGGTGACGAAGTTTATTAACTCCATGATGTGGCAGGGCAAGCGTTCGACCGCCGAGGGCATCTTCTATGAAGCGTTGGCGAAGGTGCAGGAAAAAGGCGGCGACGAAGCCTTGAAACTCTTCAAGAAGGCGGTGGAGAACGCGAAGCCGCTGCTTGAAGTGAAGACCCGCCGGGTCGGTGGCGCGAACTATCAGGTGCCGGTGGAAGTGAACGCCGACCGCCGGACGTCGCTGGGGATTCGCTGGCTGATTACCTACGCCCGAGCCCGCGGCGAAAAGGGAATGGTCGAGAAGTTGACCAACGAATTGTTGGATGCCGCTGCCGGCAAGGGCGCAGCGATCAAGAAGAAGGAAGATGTGCACCGGATGGCGGAAGCTAATAAGGCGTTCGCGCATTACCGGTGGTAAGCAGTTGCATAGGTCCTTCGCGGCAAAGAACGCCGCTCAGGATGACAAAAGAGTTTTAGCTGAAGGCTGAGAGCTGACAGCTGATTTCGAGAGCCCAGAAAGAGCTAATTGTCGTGCCCAGAACAGTCCCATTAGAACGCTGCAGGAACATCGGCATCATGGCCCACATCGATGCCGGTAAGACCACTACGACGGAGCGCATCCTGTTTTATACGGGGAAGACGCACCGCATCGGAGAGGTGCACGAAGGCACTGCCACCATGGACTGGATGGAGCAGGAGCAGGAGCGCGGCATTACGATTACGTCCGCGGCGACGACCTGCACCTGGCGCGACATTCGCATCAATATTATTGATACCCCCGGCCACGTCGATTTCACCGCGGAAGTCGAGCGGTCGCTGCGCGTTCTCGATGGCGCTGTTGCAGTGTTTGACGCGGTGCATGGCGTGCAGCCGCAGTCGGAAAAGGTCTGGCGGCAGGCCGATAAATACGGTGTCCCGAGAATTTGCTTTATTAACAAGATTGACAAGATGGGTGCTGATTTCGAGCATGCCGTCGATACCATCCGCAAACGCCTCAGTGCCAAGCCCGTCGCCATTCAATTCCCCATCGGCCAGGAAGACAAGTTCAAGGGCGTGGTTGATCTGATCAACATGAAGGCCATCGTGTGGCAGGACGATACCATGGGCGCGGAATATATTACCGAAGAAATTCCCGCTGACCTGAAAAAGAAAGCGGAAGCGTTTCACGCCCAGTTGGTCGAAAGCATTGCCGAGAACGACGACGAAATCCTGCACAAATTTCTGGAAGGCGAAGAGATCAGCGCGGACGCGCTGCGCGCCTCGCTGCGGAAATCAACCATCGCGCTGAAAGTATTTCCGGTCGTGGTGGGTACGGCGTTCAAGAACAAGGGTGTGCAGCCGCTGCTGGATGCGGTGGTCGATTATCTGCCTTCGCCGCTCGATGTGCCGGAAACGCACGGGACGAATCCCGACAACGGGGAAGCCATTACCCGCAAAGCTGCCGACAAAGAACCGTTCTCGGCGCTGGCGTTCAAGATCATGGCGGATCCTTTCGTCGGGCAACTGACGTTTATCCGCGTATATTCCGGCCAGCTCAAGACTGGTGACTCGGTGTTGAACGTGCGCACGACCCGGACCGAGCGCATCGGGCGTCTGCTGAAGATGCACGCCAACAAGCGGGAAGAGATCTCGGAGATTCTGGCGGGCGATATTTGCGCCGCGGTGGGCATGAAGAATGTCTCGACTGGCGACACCATCTGCAGCGAAGACCATCCGATTGCTCTCGAAAACATTACGTTTGCGGTTCCCGTGATTTCGGTTGCGGTCGAACCGAAGACCAAAGCCGACCAGGAAAAGATGGGCATGGCGTTGGGGCGTCTGGCCCAGGAAGATCCTACCTTTAAAGTTCACACCGATCCCGACAGCGGACAGACCATTATCAGCGGCATGGGCGAACTGCATCTGGAAATCATCGTCGACCGCATGATGCGCGAGTACAAGGTCGAGGCCAATGTCGGCAAGCCGCAGGTGGCGTATCGCGAGACGATTCGCAAGCATGCCGAGGCGGAAGGCAAATACATCCGGCAGACCGGCGGGCGCGGCCAGTACGGGCACGCCAAGATTTATCTCGACCCGCAACCGGCCGGGACGGGCTACGAGTTTGTGAACGATGTGACGGGCGGCTCGGTGCCCAAGGAATTCATCAAGCCGATCGATCAGGGCATTCAGGAAGCGCTCGAGGGCGGCATCTTGGCCGGTTACCCGATGGTCGATGTGAAGGCGACGCTGTATGACGGCAGCTATCACGACGTCGATTCGAACGAAATGGCTTTCAAGATTGCGGGATCGATGGCGTTCAAGGAAGCTGCGCGCAAGGCTTCTCCGGTGCTGCTGGAGCCGGTGATGGCGGTCGAAGTGGTGACTCCGGAAGACTATGCGGGCGTGATCATGGGCGACCTGAGTTCGCGCCGCGGACGGATTGAAGGCATGGAGCACCGCGCCGGATCGCAGGTGATCAAGGCGATCGTTCCCTTGGCGGAAATGTTTGGTTATGCGACCCACATGCGGTCGTCGACGCAGGGTCGAGCGGAATACTCGATGCACTTTGCCCGCTATGAGGAGGCTCCGCGATCCGTCGCGGAGGAAATCATTGCGAAGGTGCAGGGGACGGCGAAGTGACTCCGAGCGCCGCGGTTCGTCGTCGACCGCAGGTTCTGGGTCAGGGAAACTAAGCGGGCTGAGTTTGAATGGGTGTTTGGGCGAGACGGAATTTGGGCGCGGTTTCTGCGGCAGGCTGAAACGTACATCGCGACCGAAGTGAAGTATGAGCCGGTTGGCAATGGGCGGTACCGGGTGCGGGATTTCTGGAGTGGGCATCGTGGGTTTGAAATTTTCCGCGAGCGCTACTCGGAAGATTTCGCAGAGTTCGATCGACGAGTGGTTGACGAACTGGTCGAGAAACAGGAATTCGTTGGCGCGTATTACGAAGCCGACGGGGACGAAGGTTTTGAGCTAGAAGCTAAGAGCTAGGAGCTAAGAGCTGAGTTATGGCGAAAGAAAAATTTGATCGCAATAAGCCGCACTGCAACGTCGGGACGATTGGTCACATCGATCATGGCAAAACCACGCTGACGGCGGCGATCACCAAGGTGTTGTCGAAACATAATCCGAAGAACACGTTCCGGTCGTTTGACTCGATCGATAACGCTCCGGAAGAAAAAGCTCGTGGCATCACGATCGCGACGGCGCACGTCGAGTATGAGACGGCGAACCGGCACTACGCGCACGTCGATTGCCCGGGCCACGCGGACTACATCAAGAACATGATTACGGGCGCGGCGCAGATGGATGGCGGGATTCTGGTGGTGGCGGCGACGGATGGTCCGATGCCGCAGACGCGCGAGCACGTGCTGCTGGCGCGGCAGGTGGGTGTGCCGTATCTGGTGGTGGCGCTGAACAAAGTGGACGCGGTCGACGATCCGGAGTTGCTCGAGCTGGTGGAGTTGGAAGTACGCGAGTTGCTGAAGAGCTACAAGTTTCCGGGCGACGACGTTCCGGTGGTTCGCGTTTCGGCGCTGAACGCGCTGAACGGGGATGCCAAAGCCGAAGCCCAGATCGACGAGTTGATGGCGGCGGTGGACAAGAGCGTGCCGCAGCCGGCGCGTGAACTGGACAAGCCGTTCCTGATGCCGATTGAAGATATTTTTTCGATTCAGGGCCGCGGCACGGTGGTGACCGGAAGAATCGAGCGCGGCAAGGTGAAGGTTGGCGAAGAAGTGGAAATCGTCGGCTTCCGCGAGACCCGCAAGACGGTTGTGACGGGCGTCGAAATGTTCAAGAAGCAATTGGACGAAGGCATGGCCGGAGACAACGCCGGACTGCTGCTGCGCGGCATTGCGAAGGAAGATGTGGAGCGCGGCATGGTCTTGGCGAAAGGCGGGTCCATTACTCCTCACACCAAATTCAAAGCTGAGGTGTACATCCTGACCAAAGAAGAAGGTGGACGGCATACGCCATTCTTCAAGGGATATCGTCCGCAGTTTTATCTGCGCACGACGGACGTGACGGGCGTGGCGGAACTTCCGGCGGGCACCGAGATGGTGATGCCGGGAGATAACGTCAGCCTGGTGATCGAACTCATTACTCCCGTCGCCATGGAGAAGGGCCTGCGG
>DATMOP010000088.1:0-8553 GCA_035568115.1 Candidatus Acidiferrum sp. | reverse complement strand
CGTCAGCCTTCAGAGCGGCCTGCCGTGGCTCCCGATCGACACCGGCAACAATTTTTCCCAGAGCTTCCCACACGGGGGAGAACAAACCGATCGCTGGGATTTCTTCGGGAACCCCGGCGACTTCACCTCCGGCTCTAGCTCGCTTCCCTACTGCACCGCACAACTTAACCCTGCTATACTCGACGCTAACGGTAAGCCAACCCCTGACCCCTCACTGCCCCAAGTTGGCGGAGGTTGCGTTCAAACCAGCGGCATCTCCGGCATCACGAGCCCATTTACCGCCCAGCAATCCCAGTCTATGTGGAACCAGTGCACAGCCAAGGCCGCGGATACGAGCGCCGGTGGTACGCTTGCGTCGGGTGGCTGCTTCGTTTCCGGCAACTCGGTCATGACTCCTCCCGCCTCACATCACTTTGGCAACATGGGCCGGAACATCTTCCGCGACTCGGGCTTCAAGAATTGGGATCTCTCCGTATTCAAGAACTTCACGTTCAAGGAGCGCTTCGGCGCCCAGTTCCGGTTCGAGGTGTTTAACGTGCTCAATCACCCCATCATCTCCAATCCGTACGGCGGAGTGGTTGGCTACAATGGAGGGAGTGATCCTTCGATACCCACAACGTTCGGCTGCGGGTGCGCCACACCCGACGTAGCAAACGGCAATGCGCTCGTCGGTTCGGGAGGCCCCCGCGTAATGCAACTTGGCTTGAAACTCAGCTTCTAAATCCATTTGGTGGGTGCGGGGGCAGAATGTGCCCTCGCACCGGCCAGTAGCTCGAAAGAATCGCGCCCTCCTTCTTCGCGCCCCTGGCGATTGCCTTTGCTCATGGCAAGGCGTACGCTTCCCGGCATGGTTCACACATATCGTCATCCGCTTCGCAGCTCCACCTTGCTCTGGACCGTTCTCTGCCTGGGCATTCTGATCGTTGGTTTTCGAGAATTTCGCGCCACCGTTTTCGCGCAGGAATGGGAGCCCTCGATCCGCGCGTTCGAACGCCAGGACAAGGTCCAACCTGTGGCGCCTGGGGTGATCGTCTTTACCGGCTCTTCGAGCATTGCGTATTGGAGCTCTCTGGTGGACGACATGAAGCCGCTCACCGTGATCAACCGCGGCTTCGGAGGGTCCGAATACACGGACGTCGATCACTATGCTGACCGCATTGTGATTGTCTATCGTCCAACGGCAGTGGTGGTATACGCCGGAGACAACGATCTGGCCTCGTCCGGCCGCAAATCTGCTCAGAGTGTTGCGCAAGACGTGCAGCAGTTCGTCCAAATCGTTCATGCCAAGTTGCCGCAAACTTGGGTTTTTGTGCTTTCGATTAAGCCTTCGATTTTGCGATGGAATGTCTGGCCGGAAATGAAGCAAGCCAATCAGTTGATCGAGGGTTTTCTGCGCACTCAGGATCATGCTGCATTTATCGATGTGGCTTCGCCCATGCTCGACACCCGCGGACGTCTATCCAGTGACCTTTTTGTCGCCGATGGCTTGCATCCGAGCGCCAAGTGCTACGCACTGTGGACATCACTCATCAAACCTGTCCTGTTGCAGCATTTTCCGCCTTCAAAGACTTCGTCCCGATTTTCCTTGCCCCGAGAACAGTCAGAACCAGTGATCGCAGGTGCACCTGTTTTAATAGAACTTGGATTCAAAGCTCCTTAACGCGCCGGAACTCCACGCCTCGGGGCCGCAGTTTGCCTTTCGCGCCGAACTCCGGGAGCGCGCCCGCAAATCTACTGTCTTCTTCATAGCCGCCATTGTAAAATCTATCCCCCAACGCCGAGAAGTTTCGGTTGGGTGGCATAAATGCAAGGTCATTGGCGAGTTGTGCGAGGCCTGAAACGCAAGCTTGTCTGGGCACGTCCTAAACTCAGCCATCAGTGGCGAGAAGGGCCGGAATTTTCGGTGACAGATCTTTCCAAAACAGGTCAATATGCACCGTCATCTTACTGTGCTTGCAGGGTCATGGAAATTCGTGTTCCGAGCTAGACGCGGATTTATGGCCGTACTTTTTCTGGTTGTTGTGGCTGGTTCCGGGTGCTCGAAGCAGCAGGCGGCCCCAGCGCCGCGCGCGACGGCGATTCCCGTTGTTGTGGCGAAGGTCACCCAAAAGGCAATGCCGGTGCAACTAACGGCCATCGGCAATGTCGGGTCCTACTCCGTTTCAGTCAGAGCCCAGGTAGCCGGCGAACTTCTTGAGGTTCATTTCCAAGAGGGCGGCTTCGTTCAAAAGGGCCAGTTGCTGTTTACGATTGATCCACGCCCATACGAAGCCGCGCTCGCACAGGCGCGAGCGACGCTCTTGAGGGACAAAGCTGTCGCGGTAAACAGCCGGTCTCAAGCCCAGCGCTTTTCGAAGCTGTTGGCCGACGGAGTCGTGTCGCCGTCAGATGCGGACTCGTCCAAGAGCACAGCTGACGCAGCCGAGGCATCGGTCGCTGCCGATGAGGCGGCGGTCAACACGGCGCAGTTGAACGTCGAGTACTGCAAGATTTACTCGCCCATGGATGGACGCACGGGCTCTGTGATGGTTAAGCCGGGGAATCTGGTGAAGGTCGCCGACGTGCCGATTGTGGTGATCAATCAGGTCTCCCCAATTCACGTCGATTTTACTGTCCCACAGGAATACCTCCCCGCCATCCAGAAATATTTGGCCGCAGGTCCTCTGCGTGTGGCAGCGGCCGTGCCCAATAGCTCTGAGAGGCCCGAAGTGGGCACGCTCACCTTTATCGACAATGCAGTGGACACCACGACGGGGACCATTCATTTGCGGTCGACCTTTGAGAATCGCCGTGGCCTTCTGTGGCCGGGCTTGTATGTGAACACGCTGATGACACTTGCGCAACAATCGAACGCCACCGTAATTCCCACACAGGCGATCACGGCGGGCCAGCAAGGATCATTTGTCTATGTGGTCAAGGACGACGGCACGGTCGCTCCGCGTCCCGTCGTGTCGAGCCGCACCGTCCAGGGAGAAGCGGTCATCGACAAGGGACTGCAAACTGGTGAGACTGTGGTGACTGATGGCCAGGTGCGCCTGGTGCCCGGCGCCAAGGTCCATATCAAGACGAACCTAAGTGATTAATAGGCGGAGTCAGAGTACGCGGCGGTTTGTGTGCCGCGCTGCGCAAAAAAATCTAGGGAATTGAAACAGGGACAAGCGAAATGAGCATACCGGAACTCTTCATTCGGCGGCCGGTCGCAACCGTACTGGTGATGTTCGGCATCCTGCTAGTGGGCGTGGCGGGTTACCGGGCCTTGCCGGTGAGCGATTTGCCCAACGTTGACTATCCGACGATCCGCGTGGAGGCCTCGCTTCCCGGCGCAAACCCCGACACGATGGCGGCGGCAGTCGCACTGCCGCTCGAAAAGCAGTTCTCCACTATCGCCGGTCTGGATTCGATGTCCTCGCAGAATTTTCTTGGCAGAACCAATATTACGATGCAGTTCGTTCTGAGCCGGAACATTGACGGCGCCGCACAGGACGTTCAGGCTGCCATCACCCAGGCCAGCCGCGGCCTTCCGCAGAACATGCCGGCGCCACCGTCATTCAGCAAATTCAACCCGGCCGATTACCCTGTGTTCGTCCTGGTGCTCACTTCGCCCACGCTGCCGCTTTCCACCGTGGATGAGTTCGCGGAAACATTGGTGGCGCAGAGCATCTCGACCATTAACGGAGTCGCGCAGGTACAGGTATGGGGCGGCCAGAAATATGCCGTGCGCGTGCAGATAGATCCAAAGGCGATGGCCACGCGGCAGATCGGTATCGACGAAGTTGAGCAGGCGCTCACCGAAGGCAACGTCAGCCTGCCCACGGGCACACTTTGGGGACCTCACCAGGCAGTGAACGTGGAGGCTACCGGGCAACTTTTTACGGCTCCCGACTACGCCCCGCTTATCGTCGCCTATCGCAACGGCTCGCCTGTGCGCCTCTCCGATATTGGTCATGTCATTGACGGCGTCGAGAACGACAAAACAGCCGCCTGGTACAACGGCGTGCGCGGTATTCAGTTGGCTATCTACCGCCAGCCGGGCACCAATGCCGTCGAGGTCGTGGATAACGTCAAACGTATGTTGCCCACCTTGCAGGCGCAATTGCCGCCGGCCATCAGCGTCGAAACCATGTTTGACCGCTCGATTACCATCCGGAATTCCGTGCAAGACGTGAAGTTCACTCTGGAGTTGGCACTCATCCTGGTGGTCATGGTGATCTTCCTCTTCCTGCGCAATATCCCCGCGACCGCCATCCCCAGCTTGGCCCTGCCGTTCTCGATTGTGGGGACTTTCGCGGTGATGTATTTGTGCGGCTTTTCCGTGGACAACTTCTCGATGATGGCGCTGACGCTCTCGGTAGGTTTTGTGGTGGACGATGCCATCGTGATGCTCGAAAACATCGTGCGTCACCTGGAGAACGGCGAGGGAGTTCTGGAAGCGGCTCTGAACGGGTCGAATGAGATCGGCTTCACGATCCTGTCGATGACCCTGTCGCTCGCGGCGGTGTTCATACCCGTGTTGTTCATGGGGGGAGTGCTCGGCCGCTTGCTGCACGAATTCTCGGTAACCATCATGTCCGCAATTCTGGTGTCAGGTTTCGTATCGTTGACGCTGACCCCCATGATGTGCAGCCGCTTCCTGCACCCGCACCAGCCGGGAGGCGAGAAGCACGGCAGCCTCTTCAACCTCTTCGAGCGTTTACAGCAAGGCTTGACCAACTGGTATGGCCGTACGCTGAGGATGGTGTTGCAGTACAAGCTGGCGACCATAGCCGTTGCTCTGGCGCTGCTGGTCGGCACTGTGTATTTGGCGATCATGATTCCCAAGGGCTTCCTGCCCAGCGAGGACATCGCTCAGATCAATGGCACCACCGAAGCGGTCGAAGGCGCCTCCTATGAGGCGATGGTCGAACACCAGGTCCAAGTCGCCAAAATTGTTCAGGACGACCCTTACGTGTCTTACGTGCTGTCGCAAGTCGGATCGGGCGGCCGGAGCCTCAACCAAGGGCAGCTCAATATTTACCTGAAGCCCCGTTCCGAGCGGCCGCAAGTCGACCAGGTGATTCAGGAGCTGCGACCCAAGCTTGCAGCCGTGCCGGGAATAAGCGTATATCTGCGTAACGATCCCCCCATCCGCATCGGAGGAATATCCAGCAAGGCCCTCTATCAATTCACGTTGCAGGGAGCGAGCACTTCCGAACTGTTCGCCGCCTCTCAGGATTTTCTGTCCAAGATGCAGCAACTGCCCGGATTGGTGGACGTCACCAACGATCTGCAAATCAAGAATCCCCAGATCAATGTCGTGATTGATCGCGACAAATCTTCGGCTCTGGGAGTGACTGCGAATCAGGTGGAAGACGCCCTGTACTCGGCGTACGGTTTTCGCCAGGTATCCACCATCTTCGCGCCAAACAATCAGTACCGCGTCATCCTGGAACTGCAGCCACAGTATCAGCGGGACGCCAATGAACTGTCGTCGCTCTACGTGCGGTCCAAGGCTGGCCCACTAGTACCTCTAAGCGCTGTCGCGAAACTCACCAGTACTTTTGGGCCGCTTTCAGTAAATCACCTGGGCCAGCTTCCTGCTGTAACGATGTCATTCAACCTCAAGCCTGGGACTTCGATTGGCGACGCGGTGAACGAAATCAATGATCTGGCGCGGCGTTCGCTTCCGTCGTCGGTCGGCACCAGCTTCCAGGGCAATGCGCAGGCTTTCCAGTCCTCATTGAGCGGATTGGGAATGTTGCTGCTGATGGCCATTTTGGTCATCTATATCGTCCTGGGAATTCTGTATGAGAGCTTCATCCATCCGATCACCATCCTTTCCGGATTGCCTTCAGCGGGATTTGGGGCGCTGCTGACGCTCGAACTCTTTCACCTCGCGGCGCAGAGGGGCTGGGTCTCGCCGCTCCTGGATATGGAGCTGAACCTGTACGGTTTCGTCGGTGTCATCATGCTGATCGGCATCGTGAAGAAAAACGCCATCATGATGATTGACTTCGCTCTGGAGGCGCAGCGCAGCGAGAATCTGGCGGCGGCCGAAGCCATTTATCAGGGCTGCTTGGTGCGGTTCCGTCCCATCATGATGACGACCATGGCGGCATTGATGGGCACGCTGCCCATTGCTCTGGGATTCGGGGCTGGAGCCGAATCACGGCGATCGCTGGGAATATCGGTGGTCGGCGGGCTGGTGTTCTCGCAGATCGTCACGCTGTTTCTAACTCCAGTGGTGTACATCTACATGGAACAGGCCAAGAATTGGTCGACGCGTGTGTTTGTCAAAAAGCATCGCGAAATGCCGGAGCCGGTTGGTACCTCACAGAGGCCGATCGCTGGAGGCACGATTGGCGCACCCATGGCGCGAGTTGCGGGGCCGCACCTCTCAGATCTCGAGCGTAAGGACCGCCGTTAGGACTTCGAGTAACGTGATTACGCGCCGCACGCTGCTCCGCAATGCGGCCGTTGGATCGCTTGCAGTCGCATCTGGCGCCAGCAACTTACTCGGTCAGAAGGGCGCAGAGCCTCCCAACATCGTCTTCATCCTCGCCGATGATCTCGGCTATGCCGACGTCTCCTGCTATGGGCGGCCTGATCTCAAGACGCCAAATATCGATCGAATTGCCGCGACCGGTGTGCGCTTCCTTCAGGCTTATGCGAATTCCGCCGTTTGCAGCGCCACCCGCACGGCTCTAATCACAGGCCGCTACCAATACCGATTGCGAATTGGATTGGAGGAACCGCTGGCCGGCAATCCTGAAGTCGGGTTGCCGCCTGAACACCCGACCTTGCCGTCTTTGCTGAAGAAAATCGGATACAGCACGACGCTGATTGGCAAGTGGCATCTGGGCGTTCTGCCGAGATTCGGTCCTTTGAAGAGCGGCTACGACCATTTCTACGGATTCCGTGGCGGCGCGCTCGACTATTACCTGCACACCGCCGGCACAGATCGTCTATGGGACGACGACGTTCCAATCGACCAGATGGGCTACTTGACCGATCTGCTCGGCAGTCGCGCGGTGGACGTGGTGAATGGTTATGCGAAATCGGGGCAGCCTTTCCTGATCAGTCTGCATTTCAATGCGCCACACTGGCCCTGGGAGGCGCCGGGTGACGAGGCGGAATCGAATCGTCTGCGCTACGGGAATTTGATTGACTTCGATGGCGGTACGCAGAAGACCTATCAGCGAATGATCGAAGAGATGGACTCTCAGATCGGTCGTGTGCTCGAAGCCTTGGACACGCATGGCTTGACCGAAAATACCATCGTCATTTTCACGAGCGACAATGGCGGCGAGCGCTTTGCTGATACCTGGCCCTTCACCGGCAGGAAAACGGAATTGCTGGAAGGCGGCTTGCGAATTCCTGCTGTGATATGTTGGCCGGCCAGCATTTCAAAGG
Source organism: Candidatus Acidiferrum sp. (assembly GCA_035568115.1). Classification (GTDB taxonomy): domain Bacteria; phylum Acidobacteriota; class Terriglobia; order Terriglobales; family Acidobacteriaceae; genus Sulfotelmatobacter. The sequence goes on along the minus strand of DATMOP010000088.1, from coordinate 1,164 downwards.
GCCGAACGACGGATCAGGTAGCCATCAGCATGGATTGGCTGCCGACGCTTCTCGCCGCTGCGGGAACGCAGCCCGACCCGGCCTTTCCTTCCGACGGATCGAACCTGCTGCCCATGCTCACGCAGAGCGCCGCGCCCGTTCCGCGCAAACTTTTCTGGCGTTACAAGGCCAATGCGCAGCGAGCGGTACGCGACGGAGACTATAAGTTTCTGAAGATCCTCGACAACACTTTCTTATTCAATGTGGTCGACGATCCCATGGAGCGAGCCAACCTGAAGGAGCGCCGCAGGGACGTCTACGCTAAACTCCTGGCCGAGTGGTACGAATGGAACGCGGCCATGCTGCCGGAAATCGACGAAAGCTCGACAGGCAGCTTCAGCGGCGATGAACTCGCGGACCACATCGGCGCAAAGCCAACCAGTGGCAAGGCCGACAATCCCGTTGCCCCGAAAGATTCTTCTGACAAGCCGCGGTGACAGGGAACTCAGATACCACTGCGCTGAATAATCGAACGAAAAGGTGGATCAGCTCGGGATCACGTTCGGCGCGACCGTGAGTGCTGCGTCCGCGGGCATATACGGCTGGCCGAGGGCTTCTGCCACCGCCGGGTGTGTGATATTTCCGTCCCAGATGTTCAGCCCCGTGCGGAGGTAGGGATCGTCGGCCATAGCTTTTCTCCAGCCTTTATTTGCCAAGGCCAGAACGAAAGGCAACGTCGCATTATTCAGCGCAAAAGTCGAAGTCCGCGCTACTGCCCCGGGCATGTTCGTAACGCAGTAGTGGACCACTCCATCGACGATATACGTCGGCTGCGCGTGAGTGGTGGGACGGCTGGTTTCGAAACATCCGCCTTGATCGATGGCTACATCTACAATCGCAGCTCCGGGTTTCATGGACTTGACCATAGCGGCACTCACCAGTTTTGGCGTTGCTGCGCCGGCCACCAGCACGGCGCCGATTACCAAGTCCGCTTTCATTACGAGATTTTCGACAGCGTGTGGAGTTGAGAATGCGGTCTGTACAGGAGAGCCGAAGTGATCAGCCGCCCGGCGCAGCGCGGGCATGGAGCGATCCACTAGCGTGACGCTCGCGCCCATCCCGGCCGCGATCAGAGCGGTGTTCCAGCCGACAACGCCTGCTCCCAGTATCAAAACATCCCCGGGC
>DATMOP010000087.1:0-42296 GCA_035568115.1 Candidatus Acidiferrum sp. | reverse complement strand
GCGATGTCCCTGACGTTTCGCCCTTGGTCATTTGGTTGTTTGGAATAACACTGATTCTTTTCGTCTGCTGGACTCTCAGCCTAATACTCCATCTTTAGCCACAGATGCGATACCCTGTGGAAATCAGACTGACCCACTACCTGTTTCTGCAGCCTGTTCCACTTTTTCTTATTTCGCGCTAGACTCTACACCGCCACAATCCCCCGCAATGCCAAGAGTAGGCGATCCACTTCTTCGACGGTGTTGTAGTGGACGAGGCCGATGCGCAGAAATCCGCCGGTCTTTTCCACGTCGAGGCGCTCGGTCAGGTTTAGGGCGTAGTAGTTTCCGTCCCAGGTGAAGAGGCCGAGGTCGCCTAACTTTGTGGCGAGTGCGAGCGGAGCTTGGTCGGCGGCTTGATTGACGACGCGCAGGGCGAGGGTGGGGCAGCGTTCGGCGAAGCGCGCGGGATCGGTGATGCCGTAGAGCTTTAGATTTGGAATCTGGGACAGGCTGGCGATCAGGCGCTGCATCAGTCCGTGCTCGTAGTTGTGGATTGCCTCGAATGCGGCGACTATTGCGGCGCGGCGCGTGGATATCCCCGATGGTCTCGCTTGGCTCGACGGACAGCCGAGAGCCTGCCCTGAGCCTGTCGAAGGGCGGCTGTCCCCACATGTTCCTTCCGCGCGGCGGCCTAGGTCGGCGATGTAGTCGATGCAGGCGGTGATGCCGGCAATGCACTCGTGGTTGAGCGTGCCCCACTCCCAGCGGTTGGGAATGGCATCGGTGAGTGGACGGACTTTGTAGGGCCGCAGGCGTTGCAAATGCTCGCGCTTACCGAAGAGCACTCCCATGTGCGGGCCGAAGAATTTGTAGGTCGAGCAGACGAGAAAATCGCAATCGAGGGCGGCGACATCGATGAGGCCGTGCGGGCTGTAATGTACGGCGTCGATGTAGGCGAGCGCCCCGGCGGCGTGCGCCAGGCGGACAATGGCCTTCACAGGATTGATCGTACCGACCGCGTTCGAGGCGTAGCCGACCGCAACCAACTTAGTTCTCTCGTTGATCTTCGAGGCGAGATCGGCAAGATCCAGCGTGCAGCTCTCTTCGTGAATTTCAGCCCAGCGGATGATGACGCCTTTCTCTTCGAGTGCCAGCCAGGGGGAGACGTTGGCGTCGTGATCCAGGCGGGTGACCAGGATTTCGTCGCCGGGGCCAAGGTCGCGGCCGATCGCGCGGGACATGGCGTACGTTAGCGTGGTCATGTTGGGGCCGAAGACGATTTCATCCGCGCCGCAGTTGAGGAAGTCGGCCATGGCGGCGCGGGCTTCGGCGAGCATGGTGTCAGTATTGCGGCTGGTAGCGTAAGCGCCGCCGGTATTGGCATTGTCGCGGCGCAGGTAGCCGGAGATGGCGTCGATCACGCGCTGCGGAACTTGCGTTCCGCCAGGGCCGTCGAGGAAGGCAGCCGGATGGCCATTGACGGTTTGGGCGAGGGAGGGGAATTGGGAACGTATGTGGGTGAGGTCGAGGACGGGCGCGGCGGCTTCTTTAGTTGGCATGGTCGTGATCTATCTTCCCACGGCGCGGACGAAATCCGCCAGCAGCCCGTACGCGGTCGCGTAGAGGCCGGGATTTTCTTCCGTGACGGCGAGGCCGGGGAAGAGGTCGGTTTCGAAATAGATGTAAGAGGACGTGCCGGAAATTTTGCCCATTGGACTGGTGCTCAATACCTTTTCGGGCGCGACGCTGGCTTTCACTCCGTCGCCAACCCTCTGCGCGCGGCAGACCAGCTTGAAAGGCCAGCCATCGCGGCGTCCGTTGCGGAGGGCATTGGTGGTCAGGTCGCGAATGCCTTCGCGGGCGATGTCTTCTAACTTTACCGGAACATCCATCAGCACGGTAATCAGGGCGGCGGTTTTTACGGCGGCGTCCCAGCCGTCGACGTCGTGGGTGGCGTCGGTTTCGGCGATGCCGAGTTGCTGCGCCTTTTTCAGCGCTTCGTCGAAGCTAATGCCGTTTTCCATTTCGCTCAGGATCACGTTGGTGGTGGAATTCAGGATGCCGTGAAATCCCAGGAGATGGATTGCGGGCATTTGGTGGAAAAGAGAAAAGATGGGAACGCCATCCATCACAGTGGATTCGAACAGGAAGCGCTTGCCTTTGGCGGCGGCCAAGTCGCGGAGTTCGCGGTAGGCGTGGACAATTGGGCCTTTGTTGGCGGTGATGGCGTGGGCTCCGTGCTCGAGCGCGGCGCGGATGTGGTTGACCGCGGGCTGGCCGTCAGCCACGTTGAGTGACGTGGCTTCAAAGACGACGTCGGCTTGGGTGGCTTTCAGCCAGTCTCTGACACTCGCCGGATTTGTATCAGGTTCCCGACTTTTGTCGGACAAGAGTGTCCGGCCCACACGGGCCAGATCGATGCCATTAGAATCGGCGATCCATCCCACGCGGCGGGTTGCTACCCCGCTGATGCGGAAGGAAATCTCGTGGCGGTCGCGGAGTTCTTGTTCGCGGTCGAGCAGTAGTTGCGTGAGGGTCCGGTTGACGTTGCCGAAGCCGAGGAAGCAGAGGTTGTAAGTATGAATTTAGGATCTCCTCACCGCGAGGTTCGTGGCAGCTACCCGAGGGCAAGATGCCCTCGGGACAGCCGGCGGGACGCAGGCGCTACTCTGGCCGGCGTTACTCGACGCTGACGCTACTCCGTCACCTAGCCCATCACCGTGGTGTGTTCGGGTTTTATTTTGTACATCACGCGCACCTCGCCGGGCTGGCCGTAGGGATACTTGTCGACGCCGAGATATTTCTTGGCCATCTTGTCGATGTGAGCGCTGGCGCCGTCTTCGGTGATCTCGACCACGCGGCCGCGGATTTCGAGGTACCGGTAGGGATTCTCGGGGTCCATCAAGGCCATGGCCACGCGCGGGTCGCGGCGGACGTTGCGATCCTTCTGGCGTCCCTTGGCGGAATTGAAAATAATGTGTTCGCCGTCGAAGTCGCACCACACGGGCGTGACTTGAGGACGGCCGTCGGGCATAAGTGTGCCCAGGGTGGCGAAGGCGCGCTTCTGGAACAAATCGCGGTACTTCTCGGGAATAACATCCGGCATAAGGCCTCCTTGCGGTCGGGCAACGAAGCACATTATAGAACGACGCGGGCCGTGCCAGTCAGTCCGGTGACGCGAGGGACTTCCCGTTTGTCGGCCGTCCGTTTAGAATGGCGAACTTACTGGAATTCAACAAGGTTTATGGCGCAGCGCCCGTGCGCTGCCGGAACAGGAGAACTGGACGCGCATGAAGGCTGACTCCCGGGGCATGGCGACGAATTGCAACGCATACAGCACTGCTGGAAGGCGTGCCTTGCCCATTGTGCTGCTCGCGCTGATGCTTGTCTCGGCAATCGTGAGCGCGCAGACCACGAAGTATCCGCCGACGATCGTCTTCATGACCGACTTCGGCGTCCTGGATGACTCCGTGGCGATTTGCCGGGGCGTGATGTATTCGATTATTCCGGACGTGCGCATTGTCGACCTGACCCATCAGGTCACGCCATTTTCCATTCTCGATGGCGCGCGCTTTCTATATGGGGCGACGCCCTACTATCCCGCGGGAACGGTTTTCGTGGTGGTCGTGGATCCCACCGTGGGCAGTACGCGCAAGGCGATCGTTGCCAAGTCGAAGCGCGGGCAATATTTTGTGCTTCCGGATAACGGAGTGCTCACGCTGGTAGAGCAGCGCGATGGCATCGAAGCCTTGCACGAAATCACCAATACGGATTGGATGATCGGCACCAAGCTGTCGTCAACCTTCCACGGACGCGACATTTTCTCTCCCGTAGGAGCGCACGTGGCGCGGGGCGAGGATTGGACGAAGGTTGGACCGGAGATGACGGTCTCGTCGCTGGTGCGTTTGGAATTGAAGGCGGCGCACCTCGACGATCGAGGGGTGACCGCGGAAGTGATTGCGACCGACGGTCCATTCGGCAATCTGGTAACGAACCTAGACGGCGAAGAGTTTCTGAAGCTCGGCTACCAGCGCGGCCAGGAAGTTCCGGTGAAGCTCGCCGGCAAAGAGATGAAGATGAAATTTGTGCGGACCTTCAGCGACGTGGCGCTGGGACAGCCGCTGCTGTATATCGATTCGCGCGGACATCTCGGCCTGGCGGTGAACCAGGGAAGTTTTGTCGGGGTGTATGGAGTGAAGCCGCCCGCGGAGTTGTTTATTCCTCGAGCGGAGAAATAGACCGCCGCGACTAGCACCATACCTGTCGCCCCAGGCGAAGCGAGGGAAGACAACACTTTTCGTTTTACCCAGCTATTTCTTGCGAAGCATCCGTCTCGATGCGCGGCAGAGCTGCGCGCAACAACGCTTCGAAGCTGCTCCTTACGCGCTCGCCCGTTTCCATGACCTCCTGGTGCGAGAGCGGCTGATCGAGGATTCCGGCTGCCATGTTGGTGACGCACGAAATCGCAAGCACTTTGATTCCCATGTGACGCGCGGCAATCACCTCCAAGGCCGTCGACATTCCGACCAGATCCGCCCCGATAGTTCGCAGATACCTGATCTCGGCGGGCGTTTCGTAACTCGGTCCGAGCAGCGCGGCATAGACGCCTTCGTGCAGCGTCATTCCCAGCTTGCCCGCTTCCTCCCGGGCGAGTTCACGATACGATCTCTCGTAGGCGTGCGTAATGTCTGGAAAGCGGACGCCGAAGCGGTCGTCGTTCGGCCCCGCCAGCGGGTTGGTTCCCTGCAAATTGATGTGATCGCTGACCAGTACTAGCGCGCCCTGCTGATAGCGGAGATTGATGCCACCGGCCGCGTTTGTGAGGATGACCGCGCGAATTCCCATGCGCCCGAAGACACGCATGGGGAATGCGACTTGCTGCGCCGAATATCCTTCATAAAGATGGACGCGACCTTGCATCACGGCAATAGGAACCGCGCCTGCGTTGCCGATCACCAGTTGTCCAGCGTGCCCGATCGCCGTGGAGCGTGGGAAGGCAGGAATTTCAGCAAAGGGAATGCGCGTCGCGTCGGCTAGAGAATCGGCAAACCCGCCCAGCCCTGAGCCCAATACCAAACCAACCTGCGGACGCAGGAAAGTCCGTTGCAGCACAGACCGCGCAGCCGTTTCCGCGAGGGTGAATTGATCGTTCATAGGAACCGCGAATCAAAAACTGCAACCGCGAATTACAAGTCGTCATCCACCAGGAACCGCCCGTGGCCGTTGCGCTCCAGCCAATCATATAGAAACGTCTGATAAAGGTAAGACGCCACGATTTCTTCACCCAATTCGTGCGTTTCAGTGCAAATAAAAGGCAAGCGCAACCCGGCCAATACCGCGATCAGAGACTGCGTAACCCGGTTCGGGTTGCCGCGGCCGTATGGATATGCGCTTTTGATCTGGCTGAGAGGTGCGGTGATCACCAGCAAGCCGTGAGGAAGTTCGCTCAAGCGGCGCAGGCGTTTTAGAAACACCGCCCGATTTTCTGTGAACGAGCTGACCAGGTCGGAGAGATCTTTGCGCTCGACCACACAGGAATCTTCCATCCCGGCCACGCTGTAATCGCCTAGCGGCAACGCCCGCATTTCGATGCCGGCAAACCAGCCCTTGAACCGACGAAACGAAAGCGGAATCTGTTCGCGCGTGTCGACTACTGCGACCGGTAGCGGCGTACGGAGTTGAGTTCCGCCGCGCTCGGCCAGTACGGGCACGATGGGATGAGAGACGGGCGAGGCGCTCATCTGCCATTCCAGCGGCGAGGCAATCAACGTTCGCGGCTTGCGTGGCATGGGTCTCCGGAGTGGTAGGACTGGTATTGCAGCGCCGGCATCTTGCTCTCGACCGACAACCGAAACGGCGCTACGTTTAGTATTTCTTCTCGAATGTCGCGAACTCGCCCTCCAGCATCCACTGCATGCGCGCGCGATCGTTGGCCGCGAGGAACTGTTCGCATCCCGCCGACCGCTTCACTGCGCCCGCCGTTTCGCCTGCACACGCAGCCGCTATGCGAAACACGACTTTCGTATCCGACCACAGGCTCTGGCCCGGCAGGAAGCTGTGTTCCAGGCTTTGACGTGCAAAACGCTTAAGATCCGCATAAGACAAATGATAACCCTCGACCGCGCGCAGATATTCATGCGTCATGTCCGAGCGCGACACGCCCTCGTCATCCGACGCCAGCGCCACCGGCACTCCGTACTTCATGTAAATCGGCAGCGGATGGTCATCGCCACTCACGCCCAGGATCATGTCGTTCGAGGTCAACGCGATTTCGACCAGCACATTGCGCTCCGCCATTTCATGCAGCAAGCCGATGGGATCTTTTTCGTTCATCACGGAAACTCCGTGGCCGATGCGCTCCGCATGTCCGCGCTCGACCGACGCCCGAATGTGGAATGCTAAATCCTCCGGCGGCACCAGTCCCATGGCAAGCTCGCCGGCATGCAAAGTGATGTGTACTTTCGGATACGCGCCGTGCAGATAATCAATCATGGCCATGTGCTCGTTGAAGTCGTGGATGCAGACGTACCAGTCTTCTGGCATCACCAAGTTCAGTCCGACAAATCGCGGATCGGACGATGCCAACTCATAGGCCAGCAGGATCTGCGTGAACACGATTTCATGCGGCAACCCGCGCAGCACCTGATAAAGATAGCGCACAGTCACGTTACATCCGGGAGCAGCGTCCGCGGTACCGCACTTGAGAATCTCTTTAGCGCGGGTATCCTCGGCGGCGAGTTTCTTGCCTGTCTCCGTGGCCACGTCTTTCAATCCGGCGCTCAGCAGCGCATCGCGCATCTTGCCGTAATCCGGGTTCCATTCAATTTTTCCCACCAGTCGCCCCGCCGCCCCGCCGTCGGCGGTGTGCATAAACTCCACGTATTGCAGATGATCCATGCCCGCGCGGTTGGTGGCCGCGGCAATGGCCTCGGCGACGTGGGTGTGCGAGGCCAGCCCGAACTTTTCGAACGCGGCGAAGAAGTGATCATGGCCCGATTCTTCGCCGCTCCTCCAGTTACGCATCGACCAGGCGTCAATCATTTGGTTGTAGAGCACGTGATCGCCGTAAGCGCAGCGGGCCGCCGGTTTCGCCGTGTAGTTTTCGCAGGAGTCGCAGGGCGGAGCCAGCAGACGCGAAGACGTGCGGTCCACGCACAGGCCGCCGGAGGCGGCGAAATCCACCAGATCCTCGGCGTAGATCGCGCCATCGAGATGATTGTGCAGATCTCCTCCCTTGGGCAGGTCGCGCACAAAGGCCAGCAACAGCGGCGGCTGCTTACGCACGGATTCCATGTAGCGGGCAGTACGCTGCTCAGTGCTCTGGCCAGCTGCCGCCGCGGCCAGCAGCAGAACCAGCAGGCGCCGGCGCAGCACCACACGCATGATTGGTGGCACGATCAACCCTCCCGGACGAATCCTCGAAGTCAGGAAAGGAATTGTAATCTGTCGCGGGTGAGAATGTCAGCGCAGCCAAACGATCGCGCCGATGACAATAGCGACGACCAGCAAGACTCCAATGACGTATTTGTTGGCTGCAAGCCATGATTCGGAGGATGCAGCCGAGCTCAAGAACAGGGTGGAATTTGCGGAGGCGGGAAACTCTGCTGGGACATCCTGCGAGACGCTCTGCGGCAAATCCGCAACAACGGGGGTCATTGCACTTTCGCCGGCGGCCGTTTTCCTGATCTCGGTCGAAGCCCGAGCCGAAGACGAATCCCTCAAAACAGAAACCTCCGGCACGTCAGCCGCGCGGATAACCTGTCGCTCCACTTGCGGCTCCCCTTGTGCTTGCGGAGCTGTGCCTGCGGCGGATTGTGGAAGGGGTTGGCCGCGCCACTGCTTCTCTTCACATTCCACGCAAAACGTGCGTCCTTGCGATACGGGGAAGCCGCAAGCCTGACACTTCTGCAGATTTCTGAGTACCGGAGGCACAGCGCTTGTCTCAGGCGTCCCATTGGCTCCGACTGGGGTCGGCACGGCGGCCGACCAGAAAAGCGGCTTCTTCAGTTCGGGCTTTGTTTTTTCCGGTTCCGCCCGTTCCTGCACTGTCTCTACCAGTTCCGGCGGCAGGTCTGGAAGATTCTTCGGAGCAGGTTCGTTCACCGGCGGCGCCGACGGCAAATCTGTCTCCGTCGCGCTCACAGGGGATTCCTCTCCTGCCGCTTCCGCCGCCATCCCTTCCACCGGCTGCAGCGGCTCCGAGGTGGCTGGTTCCGCGGCTTCAGGAGCAATTTGCGCCGCCACCGCATGCTTCACGGCGGTTTCCACCATTTCGCTCAAGCGCCGCAGGGCGGAAATATCGCGTTCCTCAAAGGCTCGCGGCTTGCCGGAAAAAAGCTCGAAGACCCCGAGCACCTGCTGCTCACTCAAGACGGGCATCACCACAACCGAAGCAATGCCTAACTGGCGGCAGCCTTCGCGGTTCACGCGCGGATCGCGTTCGGCATCATCGCAACGCAGGGTCTGCCGGGTTCGTACGCTTTCCCCCGAGAGCCCATATTCCATGGAGAGCAGTGCGCCCAATTCAGGCGCATTCGAGCCGGCGCTGGCCCGGCAAAGCATGTCGTTGTGCTCTCCGCGGCGCAGCGCAATCGCGGCGCCACTCGCTCCGGTAATGTATTGGGCGCGCTCGGCCAGCAATTGCAGGGCGGCATCGAGATCCCTGTGGGCCGTTTCGGCCAATGACAATGACCGTCCGGCGCCTTCTCCAGGAAAGCGCGGTCCCGGCTCCGCCGACTGTGGCAGGTGCGCGCTGGCCGCGGCGATTCCCGCGGAGACACTCGCAGTCGCGGATCGGCTTGCACTTGTGCCCGGCATGTCTCCTTCCACCGCGGGCAAGGCGGCGTTGTGGTCGAGAATCGAGTGCTGATCCATGGCGCGCGTCAGTAATTGGAGTCTCGCTCCGGGAAGGGATGGTGTCAAGGGAGGAGCGTGGGGCTCAGGTCCTCGGTGTCAGGTCTTGGGTGTTAGGTGTTAGGTCTTAGGCCTTGGGCTTTTGAGACTGGCGCGGGCGCTATGGACCTAACACCCAAGACCCACTTCCCGCTCCCGCACGGCCGAATTAGCCAGCTGGTTCGCTTCAGCATTGTCCGCACGCGGCACGTGAGAGATGGAAAAACTAAGAGCGCGGGCCAGCTTGCGGCAGGTCCAATGCAGTGAATACAGGCGCGAGCTGCGGCAGATGTACTCGCCGCGCATCTGCCGGACGACCACTTCAGAATCAGAATAAACGTGCAGCGCCTTGGCCTTCAGCGAGACTGCGCACTGCAAGGCTTCCATCAGCGCCACATATTCGGCGACGTTGTTGTCCTGGTGGCCAATCCACTTGGCGATGCGGATGGGACCGCTCTCGCAGCCATCAATCACCACCCCAATACCCGATGGCCCTGGATTGCCCAGGGAACCACCGTCCACATAGGCCACGAGTTCTGACATCACGAATTCTTTTCTGCTGTTAGCAAGATGCGCCGAGAATATTTCGGAGTCAAGACGAATCTTTGGTTCAGGCTGAGGATTTCTCTGATTTCTTGGCTTACCAGACGCTGTGAAATTTTGTGTGAAAAAACGGCCCGAATTGGAAATGCCTATTCATAAACTCTGGCTTTGCAATAGGTTGCACATTCTGATATTCACAGGACGAATGCGAGGCATTGCACCAATAGTTTGCGTTGACTTTTATTAACGTTCTGTTAAGGTTGCTCCCGTCGACGGTTGAAAGGGACAGCGAAATAAACCTTGCTGACCCGAAGTAGACTGGGTGATCAGCCAAGCGGGGCAACCCGAGGGGCAGCCAAACCTGAAAAAACCGACGGCGCTGCGAGGTGCAGTTGGGGTTTGGGACTGCGAAAGCAGTGTTCACATCAAGGGGCTGTGACGGTACATGCGTCCACGCTGTTGGCTCCCTCGCAGGAGGCGGCGGCTAGAGCATAACCAATGTCACGGCCCTTTCAATTTTTCCCCGCCTTTCTAATCCCAAAAACAAGCCCTTACTAGATTGCTGTCTCAAAGTGTCCAGCGTGACGGCCGTGCGCTCCCTTGTCTGCAAAATCGATTTACCAGTTTTACGTCTTCCTGTGGGATAATCTCAGCCCGTAAGCACAAAACAAAATACTTTGCAGGGGCGGAATCGCATGACTAAGAATCCGGTGACTCGTCGGCAGTTTATCCACATCGGTACGGGAGCTCTCGCAGCGACCACGGTGGCAGGAAATCTCTTGCAGCCTCATCTGCTGTCAGCCGCGGCACGCCCGCTGCCGCCCAGCGACACCGTACGCTTCGCCGGCATTGGCACCGGTGTTCGCGGATGCGAACTGTTGAAGTCCACGCTCCAAGTCCCTGGCGTGCAGTGCGTGGCGGTCTGCGACCTTTATGACAGCCGCCATATCGCCGCGCAAGAAGCGGTGGACAACCCCAGCGTTCCTGCCACTCGCGACTATCGCTCCATCCTCGACCGCAAAGACGTCGACGCCGTCATCATCGCCGTCACCGATCACCAGCACCGCCGCGTTTTCGAAGACGCCTGCGCCGCCGGCAAGGACGTTTACTGCGAAAAGCCCATGTCTCACACGGTGGAAGACGGCTTCGCCATGGTCGAAGCCGCGCACAAGGCGAATCGCATCGTGCAGATCGGCAGCCAGCGCGTAAGCTCGATTCTTTATGCCAAAGCCAAAGAAATCTACGACTCGGGCAAGCTGGGCGAGGTCACCTCGATCAATGCGTATTGGGACCGCAACAGTCCCAGCGGCGCATGGGTTTATCCCGTTCCTCCCGACGCCAGCGAAAAGACCATTGATTGGAACACCTTTCTCGGCAGCGCGCCCAAGCGGGCCTTTGATCCCGTGCGCTTCTTCCGCTGGCGCTGCTTCACCGATTACGGCGAGGGCCTGGCCGGCGACCTTTTTGTCCATCTGATTTCCGGAATCCACTTCATCTCCGGTACCAACACGGTGGCGCAGCGCGCACAATCGAGCGGCGGACTCTTTCACTTCAAGGATGGCCGCGAGTTTCCTGATCTGATCGAAACCGTCTACGACTATCCGAACTTCCGCGTGAGCCTGCGCTGCAATTTGAACAACGACGGCGGAGAGTTCATCGCCTTCTATGGCACCAAGGGCACGCTGATCATTAAAGATTCCACGTTGAGCTACAAGCCCCAGGACACGCGACCGTCGCCGGAGGGCTATTCGGTTTTCGGCTGGCCCAAGGAATTGCGTGAGCAGTATCTGAAGCAGTGGCACGCAGAGCATCCGAAGCCGGCTGCGCTGGCGTCGCAACTGAATGAGGAAGGCGAGACCTACGCCGCGCCTCCCGGATACAGCGACACTGTTGACCACGAGGCCAATTTCTTTAACGCAGTGCGCACCCGCAAACCAGTCACGGAAAATGAAATCTTCGGCAACAACGCCGCCATCGGGTGCCATCTGTCGAACTTCGCTTACTTCAACAAGTCCGCCGCGGTGTGGGACGCGGCAGCCAGGAAAATTGTGAAAGGCTGACGCCGCGGCTTGCCCGGACTATCGGATGACGGCAAGCTTACGCGGCGCCCGCGCCCGCGATCATCTCGTCCACGTAGCACCAGATCCAGTCCTCTCCCGGCTCGATCGAGCGCATCACCGGATGGCTGCTCTGATGAAAATGTTTGGTGGCATGCTTGTTCTTCGATGAATCACAGCAACCCACCTTCCCGCAGGACATACACATGCGCAGGTGAACCCAGGTATCGCCGATTTTCACGCAGTCTTCACAGACGTGCTTGTCGGTGGCCGTGATCTTAATCTGATCCAGATGCCTGCATTTCTTTGACATTTCCATCTCTCCTAACTGTCATTCTGACCACAGTCGAAGGATCCATTTCTTGCCTCCGCTACCCTTGACCTGGCAAGGCATTTCCATCCCAGCACGCTTTGTTTTCACACTTCTTCTAACTTGTTGCTGAGCTCCTTAAGCTCTCTCCAACTCCTTCCGGTCCCAGAGCGCGAGATTCGCTCCCGCCTCATAGGTACTTTGCAGGAAGCTGAGCAGCGCCTGCCGCGGCGATGCTGCCAGGCGCACATCGTCATACATCAACAGAAACTCCTTCATCTGCGGATGGTAGAAAGCCGCCGCCGGCAGCACCGCTTGCTCCGCAAAAGCGGCAGGCTCCGGCGCCGCATAAGCATAAAACGCCGCACCTTTAATATCGCCGCCGCCCGGCCAGAATCCCGCGCTAATCACCTCATGCGAATAGGCCTCGCGCGTAATCGAATCGGCGCCCGCGCGTTCTGGAGCCCGTCGTCCGGAGAAGCGCGTCACCGCCAGATCGAAACTTCCCCAAAAGAAATGTACAGGGCTGTTCTTGCCGATGAACCCGGCGCGGAATTCCTGGAAGACGTTCTCGATCAAGACCAATATCTGCCAGAAGCGCTGCGCATATTCAGGATCATAGGAAGCGTGCTGCGTGTCGATCTCGAAGCGCACTGGGTTTGGCACCTCACATGGCAGGGTCCAGATCTTCACTGCGATGCCCAGCAACCGCAGGGCAGACATGAATTCCGCATAAAAGTCTGCGACCGATTGCGGCTTCAGCGCCAGAGTCTTCGACGAACCCCAACTAGTCTGAATGATGAGCTTGTGGTCGATAAAGTCGAACTGAACCTCAAAATCCCCATCGCCGTACGGAATCGCCGAAGTGGTAAGCCCGCGTGCATTCACATACAGCGGAACCTCCCACCAGTGATTCACTCGCGGGCTGAGCGCCAGCCGCACCTTGCCCACAATCTGCGTCCACATATGGAGCGTGGCGTAGGTATCCTGCCATGCTTCCAGCGGCAATGCGGGCCAGGAGTGTTGATTCGTGTTGGATGCGTGCGCAGCCATGGGAAGCCCGGCGGACCCGGAAATGGTAACACCTCTCTCCCGCAATTGGATGGCGCGGCCCGTTCTAATGTTTCGACGGCGCGCTACTTTGGATCTTGTGTGACCCAGCGCTCGCAGCGCTGCGATAAACGCTCCGCCAGTGCGGCCTTTAGTACTGAGGTGCCTATCGCCGCAGTCATTTCTTCTTCGCTGGCAAATACTTTTTCTCAATCGACGCGACGACCACATAATTCGGATCCACCATCTCGTTGAGATGAACCCTCCCGACCTTCGATAGCAGCTCATAAGCATCCAGATCCGACAACCCGTAGTCCTTGTGGATCCAATGCACAAGTTCGGTAAACGCAATCCGCGCCGCATCATCCACCGGACGGTAAGCGCCGACGGTCATGATGGCGTAATCGTTCTCGAACTGCGGCCAGGCGATGGTGCGGCCCTTGATCACGCTCAACTGCACCCGCACCTTCAGCGGCACTTCAACGGCACTCCCCGCCACTTCGCCGTCACCCATCGCTGCGTGGCCGTCGCCGATGTAGAACAGTCCGCCTTTCACATTCACCGGAAAATAAACCGTGTTGCCTACGCTGGCTTCCGGCGAATCCATGTTACCGCCGAATTCGGCGGGCACAATTGAACTTCGCGCCTCACCTTCTGCCGGCGCGACTCCGATGCAGCCAAAGAAAGGATGCATGGGAATCTTTACCGAAAAATCGGAATCAATCGCCTTGAACGTGGCCGTGTTCGCGGCATGGTCGATGTGATAGAACCAGACCCGCTCAGGCAACGGCGGCTCGAGCACGGGTGTGTAATGCGTTCCGTTCAACGCTCCGAACCCTGGAGAGAAAGATCCCACGCCAGTGTCGCCATCCACTTCGAGGTCGAGGATCTTGACGGCCAGCGTGTCCCCAGGCTCCGCGCCCTCAACAAAAAACGGCCCGGTCAGAGGATTGTCGCCCTTCACCATGCTCAGCGTGTCCCCCGGCTTCTTCAGCACATTGCCGAAGCAGTCGAGCGTGTTGGTGTCAAGAATGTCACCGGACTTCAAATGCGCAACCGGCTCGGCTGTCGCGAACAAGTACTTCACGTTGGTGTTGGTGGCGGTGTAGTGGACGGTGTTCTGCGCTAGGGCTGAAGCTGACAGCAGCAGGACAGCAAGAATGCGATGCATCGCGGCGAACCTCCAGGCGGATTGTCAATTGTAGCGGAGAGGTGCTTCACGCTATCTTCTAGACCAAGTGGACTGCGCTGCACCGCGAATCGAGGGCGTCTAACCCTTGCGTTTCTTGTCTGGTCGCTCCAAACTGAGGCATGGGACGGAGAGCTTCGTCGGAACAATTGTCGCCTTACAGTTTCGTGGTTTTTCCATTCCTGAAGACCAGCGGCGTGATATCGATTGGAGGAATTGACTTCCGCTCTACGGACGACACCGCTAGTCTCAGTCCCGATCAAGCCGTTCACGTTTCAGAAATAGCGAGGATGCTTTTCCTTCAGGACGACTACCGTGTTAAGTCGGCCTCCTATGCCACGGTTCCATACGTCGACTTGGAAAATCAGCGACCCTTACTAACAGGGCTGGAGAGACTGCAAGCGATCGTAGCGTATTGCTACGCAGCACCCCACGAGATTTTTGGTCATCCGTTTCTGCACTACGAGGACGCGAGTCTCGCAGTCTTTAGCCCGTCAAAGGTATCGATTCATACGGTGCGTCCGGAACATCACACCGAGCCGATCGCTCCACTCCAACCCGTCGAGGCGGACCAGTTCGGATTTGTGCAAGGCTACAGCGGCCTCTACAATTTTAAGCACCATTTTTGCGTTGTGAGCGGGTCACGGGTATATCCGCCTGTGCCTGAGATCGTGCTGAATATATCTCAGAACTTGGCAGCTGACTTTGGCCAGTGGTCCCGAGGGTATTCTCATTATCAATTGCTATTGGCTTCAATTGAGAGACCGTCGAGCGTGACCTTGGATCGGGTTTTCACCGCCATGAAGTGGTTCAACGCCGCGAACAGCCGGACCTGCAACGAAGAATCTGCCATCGTGTATTTGGCGATTGCCCTTGAGACTATCCTCGGCCTGCCGGAAGGAAAGGGAGTGACCGAACGTTTTACGGACGCTGTTTCTCTGCTTCTCGGCAGAACCCCCCGACTCGACATTTGGGCTGACCAATTCTATGGTGCTCGTTCCGATGTTGTTCATAGGGGTCAAACCAACAGGGTCAGGTTCGTCGCTAGCGATTCCAAGAACAAAGGGGGACCGCAATATCGGTCCCTGCTATCCTACGGCCAGCAGGTTTTTCGATTCTGCGTGGAAAGTGTCTTGTTTGGAGCTAAGTTGGCGCAAGGATCTGGTCTTGCCGAGAAGCTTGTCACCAACCAGGAGCGCTTTACAGAGGTGTGTAGCATCCTCAATGACAAGTCTTCTAGTCCGACTGAGAAGTTTCAGCGCATCTCTCCCCTGGCTGACGCGGCTGACCGCTTCAGGCACATAAGTGAGAGCGGGCTGGAGATTGGGGCGATGATCGGGTGTGCTCGCGCGGTCGCCCAAGCGGTTCTCGAATGTACTGGCAGTCTGGAGTCGAATCTCCGGGAAGCGCTTGATAAGCTCGCGAGAACAGACCGAACCGATGTCTACAGTGCGCTAGATGCTCTGCGGGGACTACACGAGATCGGGCAGCACTCCTCCGTCGTTGTGGAACAACCCAATGGGCCACTCGCCGTCACGCTTCGACTTACGGATGTTATTTGGAGCTATACGTTCTGGCACTACTTTTCGGAGAAGCAACGTCGAGAGAGTGGGCAGCAGGAATGACTACACCGTATTGGTGCAATTACGCCGCGATTATCTTCGTTTTCCCGCGCGCTGTGGGACCCGTGCGCGCGCAGCCCGCTTCCCCTCGCCAACACCCCCGCCGATGGCCGCGCGCACCATATAACCTGACCGCGTCAGGCCGGCGGCTTCGGCCAGGGCATCAATTTTTGCCATCTGGCTCTCGCGTGCCGTGATGTTAACTCGTACAGTTGCATCTGGGGCGTCAACGCTCACCAGAAAAGCGACGGCCCCGCGCTGGGCCGCATCGGCAGCAATGTCATCGACCTTCGAGGGCTCTGGCACTGCTTCTCCGTCCTCGATCATGCCCTGGATATGGAGGGCCAGTGCCTCAGCCGCCATCCGGCTCGCTTCGTCGAGGGTCTTTCCGGCTGTGATGCAACCCGGAAAATCGGGAAAGCTCACGCCGTAATCGGAATCCCGATCCTTATGAAGATAGGCAATATAGTCCACGACGCGCTCCCTTACTCCAGGCGATCACCTCAGTTTGATCCCAGCCTGTTTCTCGATACTCTTGAGGGTGCCTATCGGTATGTCCCGGTTCGGGTGCGGCACAGTTACCCTTCCCTTTTTCGTCGGATGTTTGAATTGCTTGTGGCTCCCTACCTGATTCACCTCATACCAGCCGTCTTTCTTTAACTCCTTGATGAGGTCCCGGCTGTGCACGTTTCCTCGCGTTGCTTACAGCAATATAATACACACTGTATACACACCAGTCAAACGAAGACCTAAAGGGCGTCATCGCCACAGAACATGCCCCCGCAGAATCAATCCCACCACAGCCGCAATCGCGATGATCAACGGTTCCGGCACCTTCCACTTGAACAACACCGCCAGAGTGATCAGAGCAATAAGAGCCGTGGGCCAGTCGTAGATCGACCGCCGAGCCAACACCACCACCGAGCCAGCGATCGCGCCGGTGGCGGCAGCGGTTACGCCACGCACAAACGCATTCAGTTGCGGATTTTTCGCCCAGCGCTTGTACGAAGGCGCGAGCAGCACGACCATCAGATAGACGGGAAGAAAGACTCCGAGCGCCGCTGCTGTAGCGCCAGTGACTCCAGCGACGACATATCCGATGAAGGCCACTGTAATGACAACCGGGCCGGGAGTAATCATGGCCACAGCCACCGCATCGACAAACTGGCGATCATTGAGCCAGTGATGTCCTTGGACCACGCCGCCATAAAGAAATGGCACAATCGCGAGACCGCTGCCAAAGACGAACAGTCCGGCCTTGGCAAAGAACAGAAAAATCTGCAGCACGGGACCGCTCGCAGGAAGAGCGATACCCAACGGCAAGACGAAGCTGGCGAGGGCCCGCTTTCGTCGTGGAATCGCTTTGACCGCGAGGTTGATCACGCCTCCGCCTACGACCAGCCAAATGATCTCGCGCGAAGTCCACGCGGTGGAGATGGCGAGCACCAGAAAGATTACCCACAGCAGCGGTTCCTTGCGCAGCGTGAGCCTGGTCAGTTTGTGCGCCGAGCGCGCGATAATGCCAATGACGGCTGCTCCGATGCCATAGAAAACCGCCTGCATCCAATTCAGGCCGCCATAGCGCATGTAGGCCGCCGAGAGCGCCAACACCATGAGAAATGACGGCAGGACGAACGCGATCCCTACCAGAGTCGCGCCCAGAATGCCGGCTCGCACGTAGCCGAGATACATCGCCAGTTGTGCCGCCAGCGGTCCGGGAGCGAGTTGCGCCAGTGCCAGGCCTTCCACATAGTCTTCGCGCGAGATCCATCCGCGGCCGTCGACAAGGTCCTGCTGCATGCGTCCAGCCAGCGCGATGGGTCCGCCAAAGCCCACAGTGCCCAGCCATAGGAAGTATCCCGTGAACTGAGTCAGCGAAACCGGCGTGAGGCGAACTTCCTGGGCGTCGGAGTGCATGGTCGTAGCCGTCATTGATTCTCGCTGGTGCTCGTCGTCATTTCTTTGAGTTCGTCAGGTCCAGCGCTGCTCTCAGGCCCTTCGCGAGTTTCACGGCATCCTCGTTGGCCCAGAAGTGCATGAAGAACAGCCGCGGCTCTTCCACCAGCATGTGGCTATGCACCGCCGTGACCTCGATTCCATGGTCACGCAGCGCCTTCATCACCGGGTTGACTTCTTTACCCAGGAGCACGAAGTCGCCAGTGATCGCAGCCTTCCCTTCTCCCGTCGGCTGGAAGTTGATTGCTGTACCGGTGCCCATGGCGGGCGGCACAACCATTCCCTCTTCTGTAATGTTCTCCGCACGCGGCACACCGAATTGCAAGATCCCTCCGTTCACCTTACCGCTGCGCCCGAGCGCTTCTTCTACGGCCTTCTGATCGATACCCAACGGCTCAGACGCCGCTGGAGAGCTGCCTGTATCCGGCCCCGGCGTTTTGGTGAGCGCAATCGCGTCGTGAATCGCGTGAGCCATTTTCACAGCATCGCCGTGGCTCTCAATGTGCATATACATGACGTGCGGGGATTCGCCGATCAAGTGATTATGTAGCGCTGAGATTTCAATTCCGCCTTCCTGCAACTTGTGCATCACCGGCCCGGCCTCGTCCTCAGTAAGCACCAGATCGCCCATCACCATTGCTCCATGCTCGGTGTGAACAAACGCAGCCCACGAACCCAGGGCCAAGCCCGGCTTGATGGCGACGCCTCCGAGCGTGACATGGAGGTCCTTGCGGGGCATGCCGAAGCGCATGACGTCCCCGGGCTGAGCCTGTCCCGGACGGCCCATCGCGTCCTCTACAGGCTTCCATGCGGCGTCGGGAGCCTGAGCCCGCCCAAGCTCGGGTAGGGTCACGATGAGTATCAGGCGAGTCGCGAGCGTTAGTATGATTGCCGTTCGCGCACGGAACAGGTGCTCTGGAACAGTTCGACACTGAATCATTGGAGTTCTCCTAATAGTTGGAAAGCGCCGCGCGAGTGCTCGAGCCACTTTCCACGGCTGCTGAATAACATACTCGAAGTAAAGGGATAGAAGACAGGTCTCAGCCCACGGTTTTCCGGCGCGCGTAAAACCTGCGGACTTTCGCGCGGTTGCCGCACTGCTTCATGCTGCACCAGCGGCGGTGGTGATTTTTGCTGGTGTCGATAAAAAGCCATTGGCACGTCGGCGAGGAACAAGCGCGCACCCGCGCTACATCCGGGGAGGTGAGCAGATCCGCGCCAGCGCGCGCGATCGGCCACAGCATCGCGTTGAACGAAGACGTCATCTCGTCGAAGCGCCACTCCAGGCGTCCTTCGCGTTGTACCAGTCGCGAATGCAGCGCCGCGTCGTGAAGGTTCGCATTGAGCCTGTCCAGCGCCATCTGGGGGGCGTTCTGCTTGTTCATCACAGCGCTGAGGATGTCGTGCAGAGCTTCGCGCAGGTTGCGAGCCCGGCGCACCGCGTCCTCTGCCCCATCGGGCGCGAGGTGAACGCGTTCGTAGAAGGAATCAAGCTGCTCTGGCGTCAGGATGCCTGTGTCTTCGCCGAAACGCGCCAGTTCGTAGTAGTTAGTCAGCAATTCCTTGGGTTTGTCGCTCGGGCGATCGTCGAGCGTATTGATGAAATCCAGACAGATATTTCCCCCAATCAACTCGAACTTGGGTGGCCGCCGCCTCCCGGTCTTGGTTTCGGGCATGTGGAATAGCCAATCCTTACTTTCCGAATTATATAACCATCAAAATTAGCTTGACAAGTTATATCGGGATCGGTAGCATCTTGGATAACCTACTAATGAATGTTTAGAGGTTAGCGACTTAGGAGGTCAGTTTCCATGATTCTCGATCACCCAGCACAGATCATGGCCATGATTCGCAGCGGCAAAATGGTGCATATTGGAGGTAGACCCATAATTGTTCCTGAACCAGGCAAACCCGCGAGGGCGCATGGTCGAAGCCACGCCATCAAGCTGGCGCTGGCTTTCGTGGCGATCTACGTCATATGGGGCTCGACCTACCTCGCGATCCGGTATGCAGTCGAAACGATTCCTCCCCTGGTGACGGCGGGGATTCGGCATTCGATTGCAGGCGGGATCATGCTGGCTTGGGCCTGGTGGCGCGGGTTTCGCCCGACGCGGCAGCAGTGGGTGGCGGGATTCGCATTGGGCGCGCTCTTCTTCTTAGTAGGGCACGGCACGCTGCACTGGGCGGAACAGCATGTGGGATCTGGCCTGGCGGCGCTGCTGATGGCGACGGAGCCAATGTTCATCCTGGCGCTGGGATGGATTATGGGCCAGCAGAAGATTAGCGGGGCCAGCGCGCTGGGCTTGGGTCTGGGCGTGGTGGGTGTGGCGCTGTTGACGGGAGCTGAACTCACGGTGAAAGGCTCGAGCCTGCTGGGATTGCTGGCGGTGCTGCTCGGTTCCTTGTCGTGGTCGCTGGGTGTCGTGATTTCGCCGCGGCTCAAGCTGCCTTCCGACGCGCTGGGGCGGACGGCGCTGCCAACCATCTGCGGCGCGGCGATGTTGCTGATCGCGGCCGGAGTTACGGGCGAGTTTCAGCACACACACTGGGCGAGCATCTCCTTGCGATCAGTGTTTGGATTGGGTTATCTGATCACGTTCGGATCGGTGGTGGCCTTTACTTCCTACACCTGGCTGCTGCAACGCGTTCCTCCGGCGCTGGTGGCGACGCATACGTATGCGAATCCAGTGGTAGCCGTCTTGTTGGGATGGTTTCTGGCACACGAGCCTTTGAGCATGCGAGTGGTGATGGCATCGTTGGCGATTCTGGCAGCGATCGTGCTGATCCGTCGGGGAGAGCGAACCGCGGTGATCATGCCACCCCGGGCAGTTCCGCCGGTTGCTGAGGTCCAAACCTCTGAGGAGTGCGCCTAAGGGTTCTCCATGTCTGCACACATTCTTCGAAATGAACCCCTGCAGCAAGATTTTGTCGCATCCTAAGGCCATCTAGGCAAAGGGTTTAGGAGTTTTCCACAGAGAAAACGCTGTTTGTGTGACGGATGACCGTGACTTGGTTGGTAAAGATTGAAACACTGTGAGTAGTTCGCGGGAAAGTGGTTCGTGGGCAGTGGACGGTGCAGTGGCGGTGACGGAGATCTTTCGGCGGGCAAAAAAGCCCGCCTCAGGATGGCAAGGCGCGAGGCTCGGCAGAGCCTCGTATTTTTTGGTCTGGAAGAGGAGCGGGCGATGTGGAGCAATATGTGGAAGAAGAAGGATCGGTTGGCTGGTGGGAGGTTGACGGGGTGCAAGGAGCGCGGGGAGTGGGCGGAGCTTTATTTCATGATGCAGGCGGCGGGCTTGGGAATGAGGGTTTCGAAGCCGTTTGGCGAGTCGGGGAAATACGACGTTGGGGTCGAGAATCACGAAAGAGTGTTGCGCGTTCAAGTGAAGTCAACCCTCTTCACACGCCGCAAGAACTCCTACTCCCTGAACGTCATGGGAATGGGCACAAAACGGAAGTACGGGCCAGGGTCACTGGATTTTTTCGCGGTCCTGCTGATTCCGGTCGACGAGTGGTACATCATCCCATTTGACCGTGTGGCCTTGACGACCTCAAGCCTTCACTTCGCCCCGGACAGTAAATGGCAGAAGTACGGACCCTATCGGGAAGCCTGGCACTTGCTGAAAGAGACTGGCTTGACGATTCTGGCGTGCGCGGACGATGAAGATGAATGGGAGCCGACGGAAGCGACACCGGAGTGAGTCGCGAAAAGTGAGGTGGGGCAAAGGCGTGCACCGGCCCGCGCCCACCGACCCCTTGCTCCGGGCAAGGCCGGACGGCCGAAAAAACCCTCACCGGATTCCAGGCAGGACGGCTTGGTCTTTGCTGCGCAGCTCTAGTGATGGCGAATGTACCGTCTGTCCCCGAATTCTTTCCCCAGATTTGTTGTCCCCAGATTTGTTCCCCTGTCCTCCCCGTCCCCTGTCCCCCCCGTCTTTCACGTTTCCTCTAATTGCGACGGTTAGATCGCCGTAGAAAGGTTCCGGTTGGCTAGTCCCGGCTCGTACTAGCGGTTTGAAATGCCACTTCGACACAGCCTCCACAGCGGGTCCCGTCATCAACGCATGGCCCCTAACGTGGTCAATGCACGAGACGCGGCCTTCTGATCCTATTACGACCTCTAGCGTGACCGCGGTCCCCCGGCCAGCATACTCAGGGACCACAACCTCACTCTTCTCGACAAGGCGTGAAAGAATCTGGGGCGCACGCAATCGCGTTATGCGAAGGCTCTGTATTTGCGCCGTGCATCCTTGCGCATGTGACTGATTTTCCCGGTCTTGCGATTCGCTAGCACAGCAGAGGGTCAACAGAAATAGCATGGTCCATAAAGACCTAGTCCTTTTGTTGTGCATTCTTCCTCGCTTCATCCTCGGCCTCCCCGATCTGTTTCTCTAGCTCTGGGTTAGGATGATCCGGAGATTGATGGGCAGCCGCTCCAGGGTTCCGGCCAAAATCTCCCAACTTCACGTGAACCAGCTCGTGAGCGACGTCTACCGCCAGCTCGACAGACGCGTCTTCGGAGTTCACGTACACCTCTGTCCACGGAAGAGGCGTATACCGACTAAGAGGTGACCATGCTGAGCCTACCAGCGGGAACAGGGTACTTCCGTGAAAGGCATCCGCATCCGTCAGATGCCCGAGCGTCGACGATCCGTTTGCGTACGCTGTGCCAGTCTTGGAAGACCATCCGGTTACCGTCACCATCGGGAACGCCCCGGTGGGCGCTTCAACATTCATGACACCGACGCCACTGTGGTCGTTAGTTAACCCTTGTAGTCTGGTGAAATTTGGCGAGCTACTCTTATAGTCCTTGTCCGCTTGAATCAGTACATCGCCCTTCCCAAGTCCGTTCTTTCCGTTGCCCTCGATAAAGTGGACGTGACCACGATCTTCCTTCCTCAACCCGTTTGTGATTGCGTGTTCACACATAGAGATTGTCATATTGCCCGGACAATTGCCCATCTTCATGTCCATACCCGTCGGATCGGTGAATTTCAGGGGATTGTTTCTTCCGTACGCATAGAGATTCAATCTCTGAGGGTCAACCATCCGATCCGCTTTGACCCAGAGCGGGTCAACGCTCACGAACCTACCCATGGAACTGGCGTTGTAGCGTGCGCCAAAGTTATCCAGCCCGCTTTCGGCATCCCGCTCTTTGCCGGTGAACTTGTGGTGCTGAGGCACGAGGGCACAGTAGTCGTTCTGGACAGCGCCGTAGGGATAGTAATCGATGTCCTGCTCGCACACCGTTGCCGTCGCATTCTCGACCACGCCGTGCGAGCCCACTTGGTCTGAGAAATAATAATGGACCCCGGCGCTGTCGCTGCGGGCCACCCGCTGCCCGTTAAAGAAGACATAGGTGTTTTGGACACTCCCAGCCAAATCTGTCTCACTCAGGGGATCGCTGCCCACGCCCCTCCAGTAGAGGCATAGATCAGAGGTCGGGAAATCTCCTCAAACCTCGGGCCAGTCTCCAAATAACGGCGGAGTCTGCACTGCAGCACCTGGTTCGGAAGTCCACGCAACATCTCCATTGCGGTGGACATATTTGTAGACATTGCCAACGCGCACGACGGCCAAGCTGCCCCAAAAACGGTAACATCTGTCGAAAGCAGGTTGAATTACCCAAGAACCATTTGGAGATATGAACCCAGCCTTTCCATCGATTTTCGCGGGGGCCAACCCTTGATCGAACTCTCTGAGTTCGTCAAATCGGCAGTCGACGACCTGTTGCCCCTCGATGTTGATCACGCCCCACTTCTTGTTCCGTTGGACCGGGGCGTAGCCTTCGGAGAAGAATCTTATGTCGTCGTATTCAGGTTTCACGACAAAGGCGCCATAATGATCAATGAATCCCCATCGGCTATCGATTTGAACGCCAGCGACTCCGTTACGAAAACACTGCGCTTGAGGCCCCTCAAAGACGAGGGGAATTTTGATTTCCCCGCGATGATCAATGTAGCCCCATCGACCATCACGGCAGACAGAGCCTAGGCCATCGCTGAACTGGCGACACTGTTGAAATTCCGGGCGGATAACAAAACCGCCAGTCGAATCAACAAACCCAAACGTTTCTCCATCCGTAGATGCAACGGCGCGGCCCTCAGAAAAATTGCCCGCAACGGCAAAACGAGGCTCAATAACCCACTCACCTGAGTGGTCAATGAATCCGCCGTTTATTGAACAAAGCCCACTCCTGAATTTTCCGAGCCCTTGGAACCGACAGGCGATCACCAGAGTCCCAACATCATCTATGAACCCAGATTTTCCACTGGTATCAACTACCGAGGCCTTGCCCTCATGGAAATGGGAGCCCCCAAGATACACCGGCTGAATCGCCGTGCGACCCTGCCGGTCAATGAAGCCGACGAGATCTTCCGCACTTCCCGGTTTTGGCACAGAGATCGGATAAAGCATACGCACACGTGACTGGGTCAGTCGACGCATTGACCATCCCGCGTCATCAGGCATCTCTTGTGAGGAGGTTTTCTGTCTGCCTCTAGGTCTGGACGGCGGAATGCCGATTTGACGTCGATATAAATTATTAGCGGCAATCTTACGAGCGCACTTCCGAGAGCCGCAGCGATCGTTCGCGCCAAAAAAAAGGTCGAAACTCGATAGCCTGCAATTGCAGCAGACAGCGCCGCTTTGGCTCCAGGATTATTCGCCTCAAGCTCTTCCAAAAAGTTTCGGATTGCTGGAACTTGCGAATTCAGGATTTGATTCGCGACATCTTTCCATTGAGGGATGCTCCAAGTGTTTCGATCCCCCATTGTTTGCTCTGCCTCTTCGAGGACCTCCTCAACTGCAGCGTTGTACTCACGATGCATGGCGTTAAAGCCGGGTTGATTTGGGGCTCCGCTGCCAGAGAGCGATCCGGTCTTGATGCTATCTGCGAAGTCCCGCGCAACACCCGTTAGCACGTTTCGCGAAATGATCAAGTGATGTCCGTCTACCGGAGCCGCTCCCGTTGGGTCTACAAGCGTGAGTGGATTGTTTCTGACATAGGAGTATTGATTCCAGCTCTGAGGATTCTCAAGGTATCCGTCGAAGAAAGACTGGGCTGCATCGGAAGGCAAGCCAGCGGCCTCCATATTCTGTCTAATCAGCATCGCGTTGTACCGGTCCGGGCTCATGAAACGTCCCATTGTCGACGCGTAATGCCTTGCTCCGAAGTAGTCAAGATTGGATTCGGAGTCGCGTTCTTTGCCGGTGAACTTGTAATGCTGCTGCACAAGGGCACAGTAGTCGTTCTGAACACCGCCGTAGGGGTAGTAATCAATGTCCTGCTCGCACACCGTTGCCGTGGCATTCTCCATCACGCCGTGCGTGCCCAGGTGATCGGAGAAGTAATAATGGATTCCGGTGCTGTCGCTGCGAGCCACCCGCTGCCCGTTAAAGAAGACATAGGTGTTTTGGACACTCCCAGCCAAATCTGTCTCACTCAGCGGATCGCTGCCTATGCCTCTCCAGTAGAGGGTTCCCGTGGCGCCGCTCGCACAGGTGTCCTGCGTGCTGCCCTGGGGGGTGCACTTTTCGACACGCTGGCCATCGCCGTCGTAGATGTACGAGTATCCGGAAGTGGCGATCAAGCGGTTCTCCGCATCGTAGACGTACGATACCGAACCATTGCTGGTCACGTTTCCGGCAGGATCGTATCCCAAAGAGCAGGTCGTAAGGTGATTGTTGGTGTTGGCTGGGCAGGCCAGCGGATCAGTGCTGTTCTTGCCGATTACTCCCGACCGATTCGTGAGATTGCCCCAGGCATCGATGCCGGGAGTTGAGGGTGCTATGCCCGGACTTGTCGCGGTTGGGCTGTACGTCTCGCCCCAGATCGAACCGCTGCTGTATGCCTGCTGGATTCGATTGAGCGCGTCGTAATTGAAATTCTCGGTCCGGTCGCTGCTCCGGTTGTTCACGATCTGATAGACATTGCCGTTGTTGCCCAGCGTGCTGGCAGAGAACGAGCACGGCGAGGGTGCAGTGACCGCCACGCCTAAGTGAAAGTCAAAGCATAAGCTGAACACCGGGTTCTGGCCTGCGACCCCAGCGGAAAGCAGGATTGGCTGTAGACGCATATTGTAAGCGTTGTTCGTGACGATTCCGGAAAAGCTGGTCGTCGAGCCCATCGTCATAGTGGCCAATTCGCCGGGCGGGGCGTAGGTGGCCCCGCTGACAAACTTCGTGGCGGGATTGGTTCCATAGTACGTGGCTGTTATAGGCCGGGCTGCACGGTTGTACGTGTAACTGACGCCGTAGCCAAGAGTCGTTACGCTTGATGGAGAGCCATCAAGGTTGTAAGTGTCGGTCTCGAAGTCGCCCGCTACAGCGCCAATCGTTCGCCGTTCTGACAACACTCTGCCCATCGTGTCGTGTTTCCACGAGGTAGCGCCCGAACCGTCGCACATTGTGGTGCGCCGTCCGACCGGGTAGGTGTCGGCTAGCCCAGGAGGGTTTTTGGTGCAGCCGGTGAGAGCCACTGCGTCATAGCCATACGCCACGCTCGGGGTGGGAGGATTCAGTGTGTAAGTGTCGTTGTAGCTCTTGCCAGTGAGGCGGTTCAGGGCATCGTAGGATGTGTACGTGGTGGTGACCGTCGCTGTGCCCGTGGAGGGCTGATTCGGGGAGGGCGCCGTTTTGGTCAACACGTTACTGTTGCTGTCATAGGTATAGAGAGTAGCGCCAAAGGGAAAAGTTCCGGTGGCCGAGGTTGGGCACGTTACAGCTTGGACTTCAGGGTTGGCGGCGCAGAGAAGCCGCGACAGCGAGTCGTAGGTAAATGTCCGCGTGCGCCAGTTCGATGAACCCCCTCCTTTTTGTGTGACGCTCAGCAGGTTGTTCAGGGTGTCATACGTGTAATATGTATCGAAGTTGTATGTGGAGGTCAGATTGGGAGCCTCCCACACGCCGGTCAGCCGGCCCAGGGCATCCGAACAGGACATCCGCTGGTTGCCCACCTCGTCGGTAACGATTGTGCAATCTCCGGGATGCGTTGTTGTCACGTCATATTGGGTGAACACATCCCCTCGCGGTGCGGTGGTTGGACACTGTGAGACCGCCGCGCCATCCGGTTGGACCACCGCACACACACGGGAAAGCGCATCGTAGACGTAGGTTGTAGTTCCGTCAGTGGTTGAACCGGACGCACGGCGAGGGTTCGACCGCGTAAGGACGCGGCCTAATCCGTCGTAAGCAATGTCAACGTAGTCGGTCCCGTCTGGATCACTCGTTAGCTGCGTCTGTACTGTGCGCCCAACACCATCCAGCAGAGTCACATTCACGAGGCTAGTGGTGGCCGTAATCAGCTTGGTGGTCGTCACGCTGAGCTGTGGCGCGCTGCCATTGCAACCGCTGCCGGGATCGTCGCTGTAGCAGACTGAAGTTTGCCCACCGTCACCGACATTCGTCAGTATTAGCCTTCCTAGCGAATCGTAGGTGAAGTTGGCATAGTCCGGTTGTGGAAGCGTGGCAGAGTTTGTGCAGGCGGTGGCCGCAGGGAAGTTCTGCCCGCAGGAGGCGGCGGAGAGGGCAGTATTGAAGTAGTACTGCTTCCTTTCGATATGCGACACTCCGTTTGTGACCGGATAAGTCGTCTTCGTCACGTTAGCGATCGCACTGTGATTCGTACCGTCGGTGAAGTTGTCCGCATAACTGAAGTTCGTCGTGTTGGACCTAGGGTCGGTGTTGCCCAGAACATTTCCAGCATCGTCGTATGTGTTTGTGGTTTGTAACCAACTGCTGGTTGTATTCAGCCATCTTGTCGTCGCCGTTACGTTCCCGCGAGTGGTATAGCTGGTCGAGTAGGTTGAATCGTGCTGAGTGGCTCCGCTCGCCGTGATGACGGCATGAGGTGCTGTAGAGGAATAGTTGTCGTACTCGTACTGGGTCTGCGCAACGGTGTTTCCGCTTCCATCCTGCACTACTTCACTGAGCTTTCGCCCCAACACGTGAACGGGCAAGGTGGTGTAGTTTTGACCGTTGAAGGGATTCACTGCCATCAAGGTTGTAAGGGTCTGGCGCAATAACGGGCCGTGGGAGCCAGTACCGTAGTCATACTCCGAGGTGGTCACGACCGGATTCGACGTGGCGGTAGAAGTCGTCTGATAGCCATACCAAGTGTAAGGCGGAAGATTCAGCGGGAGCGTTTTCTGGGTAACGAGATTGTTGTTGTTCAGGGTCACGGTTTCCTGGGATGAGCCCCAACAGCTGGGAGCGCTCGCCACGGTCTCTACCAGAGTCGAGGTCCCCGAGTACGCCTGGCGGATCGTTTCGTAGAAAAGTGGGGAGTTCGTGAAAGTGTATGTCGTCTTGTTTCCAAGGGCATCGATAACCGAACTAGACGAATTGCCGCCAGCGTATAGGGGATATGGGGTGGGAGTTATGCTGGTGTCGTCGGTCGTGGAACAGCTCCCGGTGTAACTCTTGCACACGTGTTTGGCGACTACCTGGCGAAGATTGGTTGCTCCGCTATTGTCTCCGTTAGCGGTTCCGACGAACGTGTAGTCGTATTTCGTGTAGCCCCCGGTTGGATAGGTGATCTTGGTCAGCTCTCCGTAGGTGTGACCAGTTGAGTCTGGGTCATAACTCATCTGCCACTTGTCCCCGTTTGGGAGGGTCACAGCTGTGACGAAGGACACCGTGATCGGTTGATTTTGTTCCCCGTATTGGTTTATCGGGAAATTCGGGTTTGTGTTGTAACCTCCCCACGTTATGGTTATGGTCTGTGGTGTTCCATTGGAATCGTTGTAAGTGATGGCCGAACTGGTGAATGTAATCGCTCGACCGACGGTGTCGGTGGCCGTGTTCCCCGCGAAAGTTATGACGTTGCCGTTTGCGTCCTCATCTTTCGAAAGCCCGCCGCTCTGAAACCACAGGGTTTCCCCGTTTTGAAGGTGCAACTTCGCTTCGGTAGTGCCAGTCCGGAATGTTTCCAGGACGGCGAAGTCTGCCGAGCACTGGTTGCCGGTGCTCTGGAATGGAGGGTCAGAGCTGCCGATGAGGTTTTCTACCTGGGTGGCTTCGCCTCCTCCATTAATCCAAAAGCAACTCGTGTAGACATAAGGGAAGTAAATCGTACGCCCATCCCACATTTTGACCCGGTAATTTCCGTTGCAGAGGTACTGAGTGTTGCCGTAGGCAGGAACCGATCCGTCAGACATGAGTTGCGGCAGACTCAAGTTCCATCCGGGAGCATTCGCGTACTGATGGGTCGTTTGGCCGACAGGAGGCGTGTAATTGAAAACGTACCAGATCTGACTGTTATAGCTTAGGTTGAGCGTGAAATCATGTCCACCGCGCCCGGGCAATTTAAGCAACGGAATCTGGATATTCACGTTTCCGGTGCCGAGGTTGATGTTCTCTGATTCACCAAGGTACGTCTGATGGGGGACGACCCCAAAGCCTGTGCTCGGGTCGGCGCTCTGCGCATAAACACCAGCGGAGATCACAAACAGCAAAATGGCGGTTGCAGCAAATCGCTTGGCGGTGTGGGTTGCCTGTGAGGTTGAGCGATCATCGGACGACGGGAACAAGTTACCTCCGAAGCGAGCCATGGGCTCCTCCAAAGTAAATTGAGTTGTCCCCCTCAGACTTGGTCGAAAGGCTAAATGGGATGCCGGTGTTTGTCAAATGGATCGAAGGTGTCCGCCCGACACGAACTAGTGCTGGTCCCGTCTGCGAAGGTAGTCGATGAACATTTGTTCGACGGGCTTGTCGTAGGCCATCAGCACGTGGCGGACGGTGTGGCCGCTGACGACGTGGCAGACTTCTTCGGCGAGGTTCTTGGCGTGATCTCCAGCGCGCTCCAGAGACTGGGTCATGAAGATGACTTGAAGGCTGGCCTGGCGTTCGATGTTTTCGGGATTCTCGATGTGGCGGAGGAAGATGAGGTTGCGGAGGCGGTCGATTTCGGAATCGGCGCGGAGGACGTCGACGGCTTTGCCGACATCGCGAGTGGAGAAGGCGTCGCCGACGTCGGTCAGCATTTTTTCGAGGATGGTAGCCATGTGGGTGAGGTCGCGCGTGTCCTCGGAATCGACGCGACCGGCGGCGGCCTGAGCGCTGTTGGCGAAGCTGAGTAAGAGGTCGCCGATGCGCTCAAGGCTGATCATGAATTTCATGCAGGCGAGAAGCTCGCGGGCTTCGGCGGGCTCGACTTCAGTGATGGCGGTGGTCACCGCGGTATCAATTTCCATGTCGAGCGTGTCTAGGTCGCGCTCGCGCTGGCGGAGAGAATTGAGCAGAGGCGTGGAGCCGGTGGCGATGCCTTCGGCGGCGGCCCCGGCAGCTTCTTGGGCGAGGCGGCAGGCTTCGACGGTGCGGCGAACGATGTGATGATGGGCTGGCTCGGGGGGCAAGCTTTCAACGCGGGCAGTGCTCATGAGGGTATCCCTCTGGCGTGGGCTGGGGGTGCGCGCACCTATTGACCGTAATTTTGCCGTAGGCATAGGCGGATGGTCAACCGACTCAGGATAGAGTTTGTTTTTCGGGCGTGGGTTAAGAAGGTGTGAATTTTTCGTCATTTCTCGGCGGAGCTTGCGGTGGTGGAGGCAGCGAGGGCAAGATGCCCCTTCGGCTTCGCTCAGGGCAGGCTGCCGGCGCTACTGTGCGGGGGTTATTTGTGGCGATGTTGCTGTCTTGCTGCCCTGCGCTGCTGTTTCTGATATCTCTTCATTGCTTTCCGCTGTTTCCTGGCCAGCTTCTTTGACGTTTTCTGCTGCTGCTTGGCCGCCTTGCGGGCTTCGCGGCCATTTTCTCCGATGCTTCGGTTTTCGCGTTGAGCAGAGGCAGGGAGCGATGACGCGACGCCTAGCACGATCAGGAGTATGAGGGCGGCGATTCGTTTCATGAGGTCTCCGAATGGAAGATGCTTGCAGCGATCTTAACACTAACGCTTAATGCACTGAGGGCTGGCTGTGTCGTATCCGGGGCGCCGGGCTTCGCCCAGGCCTGGACGGCCGAGGCGGCCGTCGCCACATGTGCCGTTGATGTTCCTGCATTCGCCTTCCTAGGCGGTGGGCAGGGTGAAGAGGAATGTGGAGCCGTGAGCCAGGTCGCTTTCGGCGCGGATGGAGCCGCCGTGGGCCAGCATGATGTGCTTGGCGATGGCGAGGCCCAGGCCGGTGCCTCCGGATTCGCGCGAGCGGGCTTTGTCGACGCGATAGAAGCGTTCGAAGAGGCGCGGGAGGTGCTCGGAGGCGATGCCGGCTCCGAAGTCTTGAACGAAGAATTCTACCGCGTGAGGAACGGCGCGGGCACCGAGGACGATTCGACCTCCGGA
Source organism: Candidatus Acidiferrum sp. (assembly GCA_035568115.1). Lineage (GTDB taxonomy): Bacteria > Acidobacteriota > Terriglobia > Terriglobales > Acidobacteriaceae > Sulfotelmatobacter. The sequence goes on along the minus strand of DATMOP010000087.1, from coordinate 11,416 downwards.
AGCGCCGTACTTCAGCGCGTTGTCGATCAAGTTGGAAAAGACCTGGTGAATGGCTTCGCGGTCGGCGCGGACCGAGCGCAGATGCTGGATCGGGGAATCATGATTTGGCAAGTTCCCTTGAGTCGACAAGTCCTGGATCTGCAACTCGATTCCGTGAGTGCGGGCGATTTCGCGGAAGCTCTCTTCGGCGTCGTGGAGAAGTTCGGCGGGGGGAACGGGCTCCACTTCGAAACGCGTCTCGCCCGATTCGACCCGTGCCAGGGTGAGCAGGTCTTCAGTCAGGCGCGACATGCGGGAAGAATTCTTGCGAATGATTTCCAGGAATTCGCGGTTAGGTGCGACGCTGTCGGGAGTGCTGTCGAGCAAAGTCTCGGCGTAGCCCTGAATCGACGTGAGCGGGGTGCGCAGTTCGTGCGAGACGTTGGCGATAAAGTCGCGGCGGGTTTTCTCCACGCGCTCGGTCTCGGTAAGGTCACGAAGCACGGCAACGGCGCCTCCATCGGGCAAGGGCGCGGCGGTGACGTCGAAGGCGCGTCCGGAAACGATCGACGTGGCGCGCGCCGTTTTGACTTCGCGGGAACTTGCGGCCTCTTTGACCGTGGCCAGGAAATCGGGATCACGGATGGTTTCCACCACCGGCTGATGCAGGCGGGTGCCCTGCGGCACCAGGCGATTCATGGGTTGGTTGGCCCACTGCACGAGGCCGTCGGCACTGACGGCGATAACGGCGTCCTGCATACTGTTGAGCAGGGTTTCGAGCTGGCGCTGGCTGGAGCGGACTGCGGCGAAACTTTGTTCGACGCGGCGGGCGGTCCCATCAATGGCGGCGGCGACGCGGCCCACTTCGTCCTGCGACGTTTCGCGGATGCGGGCCTGAAGATCGCCGTCGGCGATGCGGGCGGCGACCTCGACAATGCGCTCGAGGCGGCGAGCGCTCCAATGAGCGGCGACGGCGGCCACCAGAAGGGCGAAGAGGAAGGCGAGGGCGGAAGCCAGTCCCAGTCGGCGGCGAACCTGCGCCGAAACGGCTTCGACATCGGAGAGCGGATATGCCAGGCGGACAGCGCCACCGGAGATGGGAACCGCCACGTAAAGAAAGGGAATGCCGATGGTGGCGCTGCGGCGCTGGTCCACACCGACGTGGCCGGAGAGCGCGGCGGCGAACTCCTTGCGCTGGGGAATGTTTTCGATTGTGCCCGGGCTGGATTCGGAATCGGCCAGCACGTTGCCGGCAGGATCAATGATAGTGACGCGAGCGCCGGCGGACTGTCCCTCCTGGGCGGCGATGTCGCCGAGAGAGCGGCCGCTGCGGTCGGTTTCCACGCGATGGGCGAGAAGATGGGTCTTTTGGATGAGATTGCGTTCAATTTCGTTGCGCAGAGAAGCTTGCCAGGCATCGCCGAGCATGACGTCGAAGGTGATGGCGGACGCGACGATGACGACCAGAAAAGCCGCCAGCAGCTTGAAGAAAATCCGGTTTCTCAATTCTTACTCACTTTGGAGCTTCTCACTTGGAAGCTTCTCCCTTTGGAGCCTCGAAGCGGTAGCCCGCGCCACGCACGGTTTTGAGGTAGCGCGGGTTTTCCGGGTCGGGTTCAATTTTCTCCCGGATGCGGCGAACGTACACATCGACTGAGCGCGGGGTCACGTAGGAGGTGTCGCGCCAGACGGAATCGAGAAGATGATCGCGGGAAAAGACGCGGCCGAGGTGGCGAGCGAAGTAGTCGAGCAGTCGAAACTCAGTGGCGGTTGTGGGAACAGTTTGTCCGCGAACGGTAAGGATCATGGCAGCGGGGTCGATGGCGATGTCGCCGACCTTGAGTGGGCTGGGCGGAAGCGGGCGCTCAAAGCGGCGCAGCACAGCCTTGACGCGGGCCACGAGTTCGCGCGGGCTGAAGGGCTTGGCGATGTAGTCGTCGGCTCCGATCTCGAGACCGAGGACGCGGTCGGCTTCGCTGCTCTTGGCCGTCAGAAAAATCACCGGCACGGGTGCGAGGCTTGGGGTTTGGCGAACGGTGCGGCAAAGCTCGAGACCGTCCTTGCCGGGAACCATGATGTCGAGCACGAAGAGCGCCGGACGCTGGCGCTCGGCGTCCGCGATTACGTTGGAGCCGTTGGGGTAGACGCGCACAGCGAAGCCGTCGTTCTCCAGATGGTGGCGAACGAGGCGGGAAATGTCGGGATCGTCCTCGACGACGAAGATCGTTGGTTTCACGGGTTTATTGTAGGCGAACCCAGTTGCTGTACCTAGTACCGAGTAGCAAGTCGCGTCCGTGGAGGCGTGATATTTATCGGATTGTAACAATCAGGTTGGAGGCGGGGGTCGAGGTGGAAGGGCCTTTCGGATGATGACTGTCCGGTTAACGGCATTGACTGTGGAGTATCCAAAGTGATTTGATGAGCGTCAGGACTTGTTCCTTCCACGCTAGGAGAATAATCAGTATGTCGTTTGAAGAAGCACTGGCGGTTGCCTCGCGGGATGAAGGGTTTAAGGCTACGGTGTACGCGATGAATACACTGCTGATCCATAAGGGCATATATACGCAAGAGGAATTTCAGGCACTCTTCGTTGAGTGGGTAGAAAAGGAACAGAGGCGCAAGTCGCCTGCCGTGCAGCGTGCCGAAACATCTAGTGTGTTCTCCGCGTAGTTCGGTATGGCGGATGTTCGCATCCTGACTTCTTGTTTCCGCAGTGAATTCCTTTATCGCAGGCCCAGCACTCGCAATGACAAGGCGGCGCGGGTTTTATTTCCTTGGGCGGCTTTCTCGCTGGCGGCATTCTGCTGATCCCTCCATTTCCATCTCGCTCGTGGATCGACGTATAGCACCGAAGTCCCCTTCCCAAACGAGCATCGGAATCGGGAACACAACCAAAAAGAGCGCACGTCCAGAGTGCCACCAGCGCAGCATGACACTCTGTTGATAACCTGTTCAAAGCCTGTGAAATTGGTCACAACAGTTCCAAAATGGAACAGTCTGGGGACCGTACTCTCCATCGTGACACCCGTGAGATGAAGCTTAAGTCGCCGAGACCCGTCACGTTCTGGAAGGGAGCATCGATCTCGAAATAATTACTAGGCTTCCGGACCGATCAAGACGAAAACGTCCGCCGGGTGGGATGACCGTGGTAGCGCTGTATTCGGTGACGACGGCTGGTCCGAGGTAAGTCTTGCTAGGCTTCAGGCCTTCGCGGGAGTAGATTGCCGTCGAGAGTTTCTTGCCGTCGAATAAGACTGGACCTTTGGGCGAGGAAAGCGAGCCGAGCTTTGCTCGACCTAGATCCCTCGGCTTCGCTCGGGACAAGCTCACGAGGGCGGCCGTCCCCACATGGCCTGTGCCTGCATCGGTGGCTCTTAGCGGCGGTGATTTCACCATAGCGCGAAGGCGGAGGGTTACCAGCTCCAGTCCACGCGAGGGATGGGCATAGCCGTAGCGGCGCTTGTGTTCCTGCTCGAATTCCTTCTGAAGATTCCGGGTGCAGGGAAGGTTCAGTTCGTATCCCTGGCCGCGGTAGCGGATGTCGACGCTGCGGTGGTAGTGCACTCTTCCCTGCCAGGCTTCCTCGTGAAAATCCTTCGCTGCCTGTTTCTGCAGGGCAGAGAATTCACGATCCAGTTGCGCGGCTGGGAGTTTGCCCGAGACGCGCCACAGCACGGTGCGAGAGTAATCTTTGACGACGTCGCTGACCAGAATGCCGAGAGCGGAGAGAGCGCCGGGGAGAGCGGGCACGATCACGCGGGGGATGCTGAGAGCTTCGGCCAGGGCGCAAGCATGGAGGCCTCCGGCGCCGCCGAACGCGACGAGGGCGAAGTCACGAGGATCGCGGCCGCGTTCGATGGAAACCACACGGATCGCTTTTTCCATGGTGGCATTGACCACGCGGACTACACCGGCTGCGAACTTCTCGAGAGTCAGCGGACTGCCTTGCTGTTTTAGCCATTCGCGGGTGATGCGGCGGGTGCGGTCGAGATCGAGAGTGAAATCGCCGCCGAGGAAGCGAGTGGGTTGCAGGCGGCCTAATAAGACATTGGCGTCCGTGACCGTAGGCTGGATGCCGCGGCCGTAGCAGATGGGACCGGGATCGGCTCCGGCGGATTCGGGACCCACCCGGAGAATGCCGCCGGCATCGAAGCGTGCGAGTGAGCCTCCGCCAGCGCCGACTGTGTGGATATCAAGCATGGGGACGCCGATCGGGAGTCCGGCAACTTCGGCGTGGCTTGCGGTGGTGATTGCGCCTTCGACCAGGGAGACGTCGGTGGAAGTGCCTCCCATGTCGAAGGCGATGATGCGGGGGAAGCCACTCGCGCGGGCGCTGGCGGCTGCGCCGACTACGCCTCCGGCGGGGCCGGAGAGGACGGTACGGACTGGTTCGCGCGCGGCGGCGGCGAGGGAAGTGATCCCGCCAGTGGACTGCATGACGAAGATGCGGGGAGGCTGAGGAACTTCAGGGACTAAAGCCCGGTAATTTTTATTGGCACTTTTCGCGGCGCTGAAGCGCCGCTCTTCCACAAAATCCGTTTTCGAGTCGAGTCGCCGGACTGGCTCCTCGGCGCGACGTTCCAGGTTTTTCAAATATCGCTGCATCACTGGTTGCAGGTAGGCGTTGACTACTACCGTCGAGGTGCGCTCGTATTCGCGGAACTCGGGGAGGATCAGGTGAGAGATCGAGAGTGGGACGCCGAGAGGCTGGAGGGCTTCCGCGATCGCCAATTCGTTGTTTGAATTCGCGAACGAGAAGAGCAGCGAGATTGCGATGGACTCGGGCTGCTTCTCCGCCACCTGAGACGCTAACGATTTCAGGTCCGCGGGTGAGGGTGCGGTCAGGATTTCGCCGCCGCTGGCGGTGCGTTCTTCGATGCCGAAGCGGAGGACGGCTGGGACTAGCGGTTCGACTCGGTCAAAGAAGAAGTCGTAGAGCTTGGGGCGGGCCTGGCGTCCGATCTCGAGCGCGTCTTCGAAGCCGGCGGTGGTGACCAGGGCGGTGCGGGCGCCTTTGCGCTCGAGCAGAGTGTTGGTGCCGACGGTGGTGCCGTGCAGGAGGATCAGTTCGCCTTCGTGATTGATTTTTCCGAGCGCTTCGACGATTGCTTGGGAGGGATCGGCTAGCGTGGAGAAGACTTTAATCATGCGCAGGCGGCCGTGAGCTTCATCTATCCAGACGCAGTCGGTGAAGGTGCCGCCGGTGTCGATGGCTACGCGGAGGGGTTGGGGGCGGCGGGGCATGGAGTTTGAGTCGGAAAATTAGGGTAACATTTGCTGCCGACGCTCGCTGGACAGCCGAGGCGGCTGTCCCCACATGAGTGGTGGTGATCCCTTCGCTATCCCTTGGTCGTGAAGGCCAGCGTCAGCAGTGTCTTCTGTTCTACCTCGTGGGCTTTGGCGCTGCCTGTGGCGGGGCTGGCGCTGGAGCTGCGTTTGACCGAGAGTACGTGGCGGGTGCCGGCTATGCGCTGGAGGCGGGGGAGCATGTTGAATAACGCTCCCATGTTGGCGGGCTCTTCCTGCACCCAGACGATTTCGCCGGAGTTGCCGTGGCGGGCGAATTCAGCGGCGAGTTCTTTTTCCGGGAAGGGATAGAGCTGTTCTAGGAATACGATCGCGGTCGAGTTGTCCTTTCTCTTCTTGCGCTCGGCGCGGAGTTCGTGACCGATCTTGCCGGTGCAGACCAGGATGCGGCTGGCTTCTCCAATTTCTGTGTCGGGAATTACGTTCTGGAAATTCTTTTGAGTGAAGTCCGCGATGGGCGAGGAAGCATCGGGATGTCGCAACATGCTTTTCGGCGTAAAGACTACCAGCGGTTTGCGCCAGTGGCGCAGGGCCTGGCGGCGGAGCAGGTGAAAGTATTGCGCGGCGTTCGAGGGCTGCGCGATCTGGATATTGTGTTTCGCGGCGAGTTGCAGGAAGCGCTCGATGCGGGCGCTGGAATGCTCCGGTCCCTGGCCCTCGTAGCCGTGGGGCAAAAGCAGCACGAGGCCGGAGAGCAGGTTCCACTTGGCTTCGCCGGCGGAAATAAACTGGTCGATGATGGCCTGGGCTACGTTTACGAAGTCGCCAAACTGGGCCTCCCAGAGGACTAGCGCTTCGGGATAGTCACGGCTGTAGCCGTATTCGAAGCCGAGGACGCCTGGTTCGGAAAGAGTTGAGTTGTGGATTCCGCAGCGGGCCTGGCCGGGCGCAATGTTTTCCAGCGGGACGTATTCGTTTTCGTTTTCGATATCGAGGAGGACGGAATGGCGCTGGTTGAAGGTGCCGCGGCGGGAGTCCTGGCCAGAGAGACGAATCGGGATTCCGGCTTTTGCCAGGCTGGCGAAGGCCAGGGCTTCGGCCATGCCGTAGTCTACTGTGCGCTTGCCTGCGCCCATCTCGGCGCGCTGTTCGAGGAGCTTCTTCACTTTCGGATGGATGTGGAAGCCTGCGGGATAGGTGGTGAGGTGGTTGGTAAGTTCGGCTAACTCTTCGATGGAGAGTCCGGTTTCTACTTCGAATTCCCGTTTGTGGAGGCCGCCGTAGTACTGGTCCCAATACTTAGGCAGGTCGCGCATCAATGGTTTCTTCGTCACCTTGCCAGCATTTTTTTGCGCGGCTTCGAATTCGGCTTTGACGGCGGCAGCTTGAGCTTGAGCGTCTGTGGCGCCGATATCGTCAGCGTAAATTTCCCACAGCGGCGGATGTTCTTTGATTTTTTTGTAGAGCAGCGGCTGGGTGACCGTGGGGTCGTCGACTTCGCTGTGGCCGTGGCGGCGGTAGCCGATCAGGTCGATGACGACGTCGGTTCCGAAGCGGTAGCGGTATTCGGCGGCGAGGCGAGCTACGCGGACGACGGCGTCCACATCTTCACCGTTGACGTGGAAGATGGGAATGGACTGGCGGCGGGCGATGCAGGCGGCGAAGCGCGTGGAGTGTTCTTCGAGATAGCTGGTGGTGAATCCAAGCAGATTGTTGACGATGACATGAATGGTCCCGCCGACGGTGTAGCCGGGGAGGTCCGCGTAGTTCATAGTTTCGGCGAGGATGCCTTGCCCGGCGAAAGCGGCGTCGCCGTGGACGAGCAGGGGGAGATATTTCTCGCGTCCGCCTTCGCCGGTGCGATCCTGCTTGGCGCGAGTGCGGCCGACGGTTACGGGATCGACGGCTTCGAGGTGGCTGGGGTTTGAGACCAGATGGATGTGAACTTTGTTGCCGCTGCGCGTGATGTATTCGCCGGTCGCGCCCATGTGATATTTCACGTCGCCGGAGCCTAGAACGCTGCGCGGGTCGACATCCTCGAATCCGGCGAAGATTTCCTCGGGGGAGCGCTTGGCGACGTGGGCGATGACATTTAGTCGACCGCGATGGCTCATGCCCATTACGAGTTCGGCAGCGCCGAGGCGGGAGCCAGTGTCGAGAAGTTCGTCCACCAGCGGAATCAGCGCGGTGACGCCTTCGAGCGAGAAGCGCTTGCTTCCCAGATAGCGCTGCTGCATGACCTGCTCAAAAACATCGGCACGGATTAGCAGATCGAGAATGCGCTTCTGGTCCTTCTCCGTAACCTCGGAATCGGGAGCCGGCGATTCCATCTGCTCGTAGATCCAGCGGCGGCGCTCGGGAGCGTAGATGTGATTGATTTCGACTCCGATCGTGCTGGAGTATATAGCGCGGGCTTCGCGGGCGTACTCGCCTTCGATCTGTAATTCGGGAGTGGGGCGCGGGCGGAGAAAGCCGAGGGGATCGAGATCGCCTTCTAGATATCCCCATTGGCGGAAGGCGTTGAAGACGCGTTCTCGTTCGGGATTGCTAACGTTGTTTGAGGAAGTCTCGACGGCGACTGAGGCGTACTTGCCATTAGAAATCGTGGATTTCGGAGTAGCCATATGAGCTCGTTACTAGAATAACGGATGCGCGACGGGACGCGGGAGATTCTGTGTTCTGTGGCAGGAATCGAGGTCCGGGGCGGTCTTGCGAGATCGCTAGAAATTCGTTAGCATTTGCCCAACAGAAGTTGGGCCTGCGTGTGGAATGTGAGGAGGCTTAAGATGGCAGGTTCTCGCAAGCCAGGTCCTATAAACCCTCCCAGCGCCGGTTCCCAGATTCCTCCCAGAACACCTGGGCCGCTGGGCGTCAACGATCAGGCCGATCCGAATGTTACATCTCTGCTCGGAGACACTCCCGGCTCGCTCGGCATATTCGATTGGGCAGACCCGACGTTGCCGCTCTACTCTTCGACGGTGCCATATGCAGATCTGGTCTGCAGATCCCCCGATGGCTTTCCGCTGTCGGTTGGCATGGATCAGCCAGCCTCGACCTCGGCTGGGACCACCGCGACAGTACCGACCGTTGCTTTGGACAATGCGCAGCAAATGGCCCTCGCCATTACGACTGTCTTTGAGGGCAGCCAGTCCATGAACTACGGGGCGCTGGCGGGCGATGAGCTCGACGGTATGGGCATGTCATTTGGCCTGATTCAGTGGAACTTTGGCCAGAATACGCTCGGACCGATTCTTAAAATGATGCTCAATAAGGACGCCGCCGCGTTCGCCGCATGTTTCGGCACGGACGCCAACTACGACACTCTTAAGAAAGCTCTCATCGCGGGCGACCAGAATGCGGAACTTAAGTGGGCCCGCGCCCTGCAAAAGAGCAACAGGAGTGCGTGGTCGGCAGCGTTCGCGAAGGTGGGGTCCAACGCAACCTTTAACCAGATTCAGCTACAACAAGCAGTGGGCCAGTATCACCCTCTGGCAGTTGCCGTGATCAAGGAAATCCGGGAAATCGCCGCGACGCTGTTCACGAATGTCGAGTTCAGAAGCTACGCTGCCATCTTCGACTTGGTTGTGCAACAGGGCGGGCTTTACGAAAAGAAAACCAGCAAGAATTATGGCGTGGCGATGAAGAGCATTAAGAGCAGGTTTGCGACCGAAAAACCCTCAACGCAACTGGACTTGATGAAAATCGTAGTCACGGAAAGAGGACTAACCGCTAGCACTGCGTCGATGTCGGACTGTATTAGCCGGAGGATGGGAATCCTTACGGGGTCTCCTTTCAAGTCTGTGGAGAGCGGCAACACGGTTATGCGGAAGAACCCTCAACTCAGCCTGATCGGCCAGTTTGGAACAAACTATGTCTTGGGCCTCTAAGCCGGCCACAGCGCTCTTGTGGCTGGTCTGTGCCGGATCCGTTTGTGCAGGCTGGGCCAGCCATGAGGCTGTCTCTGGCCCAGCCTGCTCGGCTGATGTGTGTGTGATCAACGTAATCGCCGCGGCGCTGGTTCCCGCACCTTGCGCCGGGTATTCCGTGCTGATTGCTTACAGCAAATCGAGCGGCGCTACGATCATTCAGTGCAGCGATCCCTTAAACGCACAAGAGAACAAGGCATTCATCTATGACCGGTTCGATCACAGCGTAGGACCGCTGGAGTATGAAGGTGGTCGGTTCATTCGCCCGGACTCTTTCGGCGAGATCGAGAAGCAGGGCGTGCCGGACAAGTTCGGGCGTATACCGTTGTGTGGGGCGAAGGACCGTGAAGCGCCCGCGGCTGGCCAGTTGGTGATTGTGCGGAAGCAGCCGAATGCCTCCGACGACGCTCCGTATTGTTACCGAGTCAACTACGTGGTGGCCGGAAAAAACAGCTTGGCGATTCGAAGCGACGATGGTCACCAAACCCCCGCGCTCTCGAAGAAGTCTGCGCTCCGATGGGCGAAAGCCCAGGAAGAGCTCTCCCGTTACATCGACGTAGGTTCCGCCACTGGAAGCACGAAACCGGCGCGTACGGCTTCGGTAATTGCCGAAAAGGCGCAGCTATTTTTCTCTCCGGATTCAGGCGAGGCCAGCAAGATGTATCTGGTGAGGGGCGATAAGGTCGAAGTAATCGATGATAGAAAGCTGCGAGACGGCTGGTGCCGAGTTCGCTACGTCACCAAAACTGGAAGGGGCATCGAAAGGTGGGCCCAAACACGGGATCTTGATGTGACGCTCCAGCACGACTAACCAATGGGGAACCCGTGACGATTCCCAGTCTGCTGGAATGCTTCCTATTTCGGTACCGGTTGTGTCCAGCCGCGCGAACGCCGAAGCGGATGTCCCGGGTTTCAGGACATCCGCTTTGTCACTTTGGTTCCAGCAACTGCCGCTTTAGCTCCCCTCTCGTTACTTACTCCCAGAGAAGTCGAATAAGTCCATCAAGTCCCCGATGGCCGGACTGTTCAACGGAACGTACGGGTTGCTGCTGCTGGTGACGGGATTGGGGAAATTGTCACGGCTGCGGCCGGTGAGCGGAGCCAGTCCCCAGTTCGCTTCGATAAACTTCAGGATCGAAACGTGGTCGGTATAGCTGTGAGAGATGTGGCCGGCCTTGGTGAATGGAGAAACCACGAGTGTGGGAATTCTGGTGCCGTCACCGAAGTAATCCAGAGGCTGAATGTAGCCGGAGTCGTAGTAGCCGCCGCCCTCGTCGAAGGTGACGATGATGGCGGTGCTCGCCCACAAATCCGGGTTGGCCTGCACATCGTCCACGATCTTCTTTACGAAGCCCTCGAACAAGTTCAGCTTTGAGGAAGCCGGGTGGCCGTCGAGCCAGCCGTCGGGTTTCACGTAGGAAACGGCCGGAAGAGTACCGTTCTTGATCGCGTTGTAGAGATCGGTGGTGTCCAGCAGATTCGCCCGGCTCGATGCGCTTTTCATGATCGAGGTCGAGTACAGGAAGAAGTCGCAGATGTTGCAGTAAGTGTTGTTGGGAAGGACATAGTTCATGTCGGGATTCTTTAGATAAGCGTTCCACTGGTCGCCGTAATACGCCCAAGAGATGCTCTTCTCATTCAATGCATCGCCGACATTGCGGACGGTTGAGGGCGGAATCGTGAATACCGTCTGGAAGGGGCTGCCGATGTCATTATAGGCATTGACGCCGTTTCCGAAGTATCCGGGGTTGTAGTTGTTGAGCAGATAGTAGCGATCCGCCTCGCAACGGGGATCGATCGGTGTGCTGAGCGAGCTGAGATAGAGGACGAGCGAGGCGACTCCGGGCTGCAACTTATCCGAACAGTTGGTATAGGTTCCGCCTCCGTAGGAAGGAGACCCGTAGGAACCGCCGCCGTAACCATCCTCGGTGTACCAGTTGTTGGTGCCGGGCTGGGGATTGGGATTCTCGATTTCGTTCACGATGCCGGCGTTGGGGCTGCCTCCGGCAACCAGAACGTTCTCCGGAGGCGCAGTGGGTTGCCCGGTGGAGTCGCTGAACCAGATGGCGTCGCCGGTACCCAGCATAACGTGGTTGGCGCCGGTTCCGCCCATCACCGACTGGTGGAAGTTATCGCTCATCGCATAGTTATCCGCGAGGAACGTGAAGTAGGGCGCGTCCCCCTGCTGAACGTTGTAAAAGCCCATCGAGGTCGCGCCTTCTTTGGTGGTTATCTCGGTGAAGCCGGAAGCCTGGGCGAGCCCG
>DATMOP010000086.1:0-110398 GCA_035568115.1 Candidatus Acidiferrum sp. | reverse complement strand
CAACTTTCATAATTTCGAGGCAGACCCCTAGGCGTCGTGCCCGAAAGCCTGATCCAGAACTTCGGCGGCTTGCTCCGCCGCGCTGCGAGTTTCCGGGATCTCCCATTTCACTTTGCCGGCGCGAATTTCGTCCTGTGCGATGCGGCAGGGCTTGCGCGAGTTGGTTTGAACCACCGGCGGGGCGCCGGATTGAAGTTGGCGGGCACGCCGGGCGGCGACCAGAATGTAGCGATAGTTGCTGTCGAAGCCTTCGATCAATTTCATGGATTCTCTCCCTTGCTCGGGGACACAAGATTTTGATTTCCGAAAGTTGCCGGTCTTCGTTGTTGTTCTTCGCCAGCGGAAGCCAAGAACTGCTCCCTTATTTTCCCACGAAATTCAAGCTTGCGGGGGCTTCCACCCCCAAATATGGTTACCGAGGTCTACCCCGTCCTGGAATCGTCGGGGGGCTTAAACGAGTCCAGAATCCGCTTCAGGCGGTCGCGAGCATTGGCCAGGCGGCACCGGTCCGCAAGAGCCACGGTTTTTGCGTCCTCCTCCGACAGCGGCTTCCCCGAGCGGAGCAGGCGTTCGGAGCGCACGATCGCCTGCAGAATCGCGGACGATTCTTCCAGAATATTATTTACCAGAATGTAGTTGTAGCGGTCGTAGTTCTCGATTTCACGACTGGCCGTAATCAAACGGCGCTGGATGACCTCCTCCCGGTCTTCGCTGCGCTTACGCAATCGTTCTTCCAGCGTAGTGCGATCCGGAGGCAAAATGAAGATGCTGATGGCTTCTGGGAGTTTTTGCTGAATCTGCGCTGCGCCCTGCACGTCGATGTCGAGCAGCAGGTCGTGTCGCTCTTGTTCCGCCTCTCGCAGAAAGCGGCGCGCCGTCCCATAGTAGTTGCCGAAAACCTCGGCGTGCTCCAAAAACTCTGCGTCGCGAATCATCTTCTCGAATTCGGAGCGAGAGACAAAGTAGTATTGTTTCCCATTTTCCTCGCTGCCGCGCGGCAGCCGTGTAGTGTAGGAAATAGAAAAATCCAGATCGCGCACCGACTTCAGCAGTTCGTTGACCAGGGTCGACTTGCCCGAACCGGACGGAGCCGAGATGATATACACGAGGGGCTTGTGGGCTGGAACACTCATTCCAGGTTCTGCACCTGCTCGCGCGATTTTTCGATCTCCGCTTTCATGGCGAGTCCGGCCTCGGTGATTTTTAGCGCCTCGCCGGCCAGGCCGGACGTCTTCGAAAGCAGCGTGTTGGCCTCGCGATTCATTTCTTGCAGCAAGAAGTCCAGCTTCTTTCCTACTTCCCCGTGTTCATCGAGGAACCCGAGAAAATGTTCGACGTGGTTTTCCAGGCGAACAATTTCCTCCTGAATGTCGCTGCGATCGACCAGCAGCGCCGCTTCCTGGATGACTCGCTCCTTGTCGAAGCTGGAACTCAGTAGTTCCTGAAGCCGTGACTGAAGCCGCTCCGCATAGCTCTGCAACACGGTGCGGCGGTGCAGTTGCACGGTCTTCACCGCTTCACGCAAGTGGGCCATACGCTCGCGAAGTTCCTGCTCGATGCTCCGGCCTTCCTGCTCGCGCATCTGATTCAGGCGGTCGAGTGCTTCCCCTACTCTGGCCATTACCGCCGACTCAAGCGCTCCATCCTCGGGGTTGCTTGCAGAATCGAGCGCGCCTGGAATACGAAGGATGACGTTGAGGTCAGGTTCGGCCGGTACCGCAAACTCTCCGGCCGCTGCCCGAAACGCCGCGATGTAAGCACTGACCAGCGGGCGATTCAGCGCAAGAGTCTCGCTGCTTCCGCGCTCCAGGCTGAGGGTGACCTCAACGTGTCCACGGGCAATTTTTTCCTTGAGCAAGCGGCGAAGTTGCATTTCGAGCGAGTCGGAGCCCGAGGGCAGACGAAAATGCAGATCGAGAAACCGGTGGTTCACCGACTTCAGCGCGAGCGCGAAGGCCAGTTGGCCATTGCCTTGGACAGGCGACATGGAGACCGGGCCAGCCGGCAGCGGACTGATACTGGCTTCGTTCTGCGCGACTTTGCCTTTTACCTGCGCGAAACCCGTCATGGAGCGGAGAGGCATAAAGGATTTTCCAGGATTCCTGACTGCTGTATTTTCCGATTGCTGATTCTAGCTGGGTTGTGCCGGCTCCAGTTTCGGCTCGAAGTCCGCGAACTGCAACTCGTACAAGCGCCTGTACGTTCCCAACCTTTTCATCAAGTCGTCATGCGCGCCAATATCGGCGATGGCGCCATTTTCGATTACCACGATGCGGTCAGCGCGGCGCACCGTCGAAAGCCGGTGCGCAATCACAAATACCGTTCGGCCGCTGATCAGATTGTGCAATGCCGATTGCACCAGAGCCTCCGACTCGCTGTCGAGTGCGGAGGTTGCCTCGTCCAGAATCAGGATTGGAGCATTTTTCAGAATCGCGCGCGCAATCGCGATGCGCTGCCGTTCTCCGCCGGAAAGACGCACGCCGCGCTCCCCGATCACTTCATCGTAGCCCGCGGGCAGCGCCTGGATGAAGTCGTGCGCCAAAGCCGCCCGGGCCGCGGCTTCAACATCTTTCAGCGCCACATGCGGCTGGCCATAGGCAATGTTGTTACGAACCGTATCATTAAATAAAACGGTTTCCTGCGTGACGATTCCCACCTGTTCCCGCAGGGACGCCAGCGTCACATCGCGCACATCGTGGCCATCGATCAGCAGCCGGCCCTGCGTGGCGTCGAAGAAGCGCGGAATCAAGTGGACCAGCGTGCTCTTGCCCGAGCCGCTCGATCCGACGATTGCCACCACTTCTCCCCGGCGGACTTCGAGGTTGATGTCGTGCAGCACGCGCGCGTCTTCGCCCTCACTGCCATAGGTGAAGCTGACGTGATCGAATTGAACGTTCTTCGAGAATGGAGGCAATCGCCTGGCGTGCGGCTTTTCGCGGACATCATCCTTAATGTCCATGAACTTAAAAATTTCACTGGAAGCGCCCAAGGCTTGCTGAAAGTTGTTATTGAAGAGGGCAAACTTGCGGACTGGGTTATACAAAGCAAAGACTGCAGCGAAAAAGGCGACGAAGCCGCCTAACGTGAACTGGTTGTGAGCAATCTTGCCGCGTCCCAGCAGCAACAGCAGGGCGAGGGCGATCGCGCCAAAGACATCCATCAAAGGAGAGCTGATAGCAGCGGCAGCCACAGAACGGAGATTGGCGCGAAACAACCGGTTTGCGGCTTCCCGGAATCGCGCAACTTCCCACGACTCCATGCCGAATGCTTTGACGATGCGGTTGCCCGTGATGGTCTCATGCAGAAGATTTTGCACGTCCGCCAACTGGTCCTGCCCGCGCCGTGTGGTCGTACGGACACGGCGTCCGATGCGCACCGCCGACAAGACGATGAACGGAACAAACAGCAGCAGCACCCAGGCAAGACCCCGGCCCAGCATCACTACGGCAGCGGCAATAAAAATAAAGGTGAAGAACTGCTGCAGGAACTCAGCCAGAACGCTCGACATCGCATACTGCACCCGCTCAATGTCATTGATGATGGTCGAGATCAGCGTCCCGGTCGCATGCTTCTGAAAAAAAGCCGCGGAACGCCGCAGGACCGAATTGTAGAGGTCATTGCGCAGGCTCGTGATCGTGCCGAAGCCAGCGTGGTTCACCAGGTAAGTCCCGCAATAGTCGAAGATCCCCTTGAGCACTGTCGAGGCGACCAGCGCGTAGGCCACAATCGTCCATGCATTGTGAAAATGGCTGGGAACGAAGCGTTGCAGATAGACGGCGTGGCCGGTATGGGGAATCGTGAACAACACGATGTTTTCGGAGCCTGAAGCGGGAACCAGCACGCGGTCGAGCACCGGCTTCAGCAGAACCAACCGGAACGCTTCCAGAAAACCCACTCCAGCCAACAGCAACACACCCGGCAACAACTGCGGCAGGAATGGAAACACGTAGCGGACGAGTCGCGTCAGTTGGCGCATACCGCTCCGGACAGGCCGCTGTGGCTTACGGACGGTGACATAAGCTTGGGGTGCAAGGGCCTATTTTACTGCGGTCGCTGGTCCTTTGTCGTTGATTCATTTACTCAGAACTAGCTGGAACTTAGGTTTGGGCCAACGACCAACGACTAACGACCAGCGACGTTCTTTCACTTCGGCATGTCCCGATGCGCAACCTTCACGCGGTATCCAGCCTGGTGCAGGCGCTTACCTACTTCTTCGGCAATCATCACCGAGCGGTGTTGGCCGCCGGTGCAGCCAAAACTGATGGTGAGATAGCTTTTGCCTTCGTGGATGTAGTGTGGCAGCAGATAAACCAGCAGATCGGAAATGCGCCGAATGAATTCTTTCGTCTGGGGAAATGACTGGATGTATTTCGCCACGCGCGGGTCGCGGCCGGTAAGCGCGCGGAATTCCGGCACGAAGTGCGGGTTAGGAAGGAATCGCACGTCGAACACCAGATCGGCCTCTTCCGGCAAACCGTGGCGAAAACCGAAGCTGCTGCACGATACCAAAATGCTTTTCTCCGACGCCTGCTCCCTGAAACGTTCGGTGATGTGGGCGCGCAGTTCGTGCACGTTGAATTTCGAAGTGTCAATGACAATATCCGCCAGCGCACGAATGCGCGCCAGATGACGCCGTTCAGTCTTGAGAGAGGCATTCACCGGCGCGTCCGTGCCTAGAGGATGTGGGCGGCGGGTCTCGCTGAAGCGCCGCAGCAACACTGCATCCGAAGCTTCCAGGAAAGCAACCTTGGTCGGAATCATGCGCCGCACTGCCTTGAGGATGCCAGGAAGTTGCTCGAGCTTGGACCCTTCGCGCACGTCCACCACCAGCGCCGTGCGGCGGATCTCGGCTGACTGCAACGCCATCTCGGCAAATTGCGGAATCAGTTCAACCGGAAGATTGTCGACGCAGTAATAACCCAAGTCCTCGAAAGCCTTGAGCACGGACGCCTTGCCCGATCCGCTCATACCCGTGATGATGACCAGCTCGGGGGCATGCTGCGCATCACGCGCAACGGCTTTACGGGTTTTCTTCCCGGTACGCGATGGTTTCACGCGCTTGCGGGGGCCGGAAGATTTCCGCGGCGTCATGAAATGGATAGTAGCACTGAAGCCGGGTCGTCTTCCTGGGCCATTTTCCGATTTGTCTAAGCCCCGCTCCGACAGGTAAGCTAAGTCGCCATGAAGAAGTTTCACGAACTTAGCGAACGCGAAGTGCTGGCATTGGCTATCGCTCTGGAAGAAGAGGACGAGCGTGTGTATGCGGACTTTGCCGAAGGACTGCGGCAGGACTATCCAGCGTCGGCGGCGATGTTCGAGGGCATGCGCGAAGAAGAGTCGGGACACCGCAGGCGGCTGATTGAGATGTACCAGCAGAAGTTTGGCGAGCATATTCCTTTGATCCGGCGGCAAGACGTGCGCGGGTTCGTGGAGCGTCCGGCGCTGTGGCTGATTCGTCCGTTGCGCATTGAAGCGGTGCGAAAAGAAGCGAGCACGATGGAAGTGGAGACGCGGCGCTTTTACGAAAAGGCCGCCGCGCGCACTCAGGACGCCAGCATTCGCCAACTGCTGGATGATCTGATCAATGAAGAACGCGAGCACGAGGAGCGCGCGCAGGAACTGGATAAAGAGAAACTTCCCGCCAATGTGAAGGCCGACGAAGAACGCGCGCAGCGCCGCCTGTTCGTGCTCCAGATTGTGCAGCCTGGATTAGCGGGATTGATGGACGGTTCGGTTTCCACGTTGGCTCCGGTTTTCGCCGCCGCTTTTGCGACGAAGAATACTCACGAGGCATTTCTGGTGGGCCTTGCTGCATCGGCCGGCGCGGGCATCAGCATGGGATTTGCCGAGGCGCTGTCGGATGATGGCAGCTTGACTGGTCGCGGTCATCCTTGGGTGCGCGGACTGGTTTGCGGGGCGATGACCGCAGTCGGCGGGATTGGACATACGCTGCCATTTCTGCTGACCGATTTCAGGCTGGCGCTGTGGGCCGCGGGCGCTGTCGTGATTTCTGAATTGGCTGCGATCACATGGATTCGGCATCGTTATATGGATAGTCCGTGGGTTTCGGCGGCGCTTCAGGTTGGGCTCGGCGGCGTGCTGGTGTTTATCACCGGCGTGCTGATTGGAAGTTCATAGTTCCAGCGTTACGGTTGCGTGTCCAGCGGGTGTTTGCTCTTTTCGTAGAATTCGTTCTGTAGTTTCAGGCTGGCGTCGTCGGCCTTCACGGCGCGGATCGTCTTGGCCAAGGTGTCAATCCACCAATCCATCTGATATTTTCCCAATTCTTTCGTGGCGGCGGAGCCGTCGCCGGAATAGTGGTTGGGAAAGCGCGCGTACCACCAGATTCCGATGTAAACATCTTGCGGAAGATTCTGATGATGCTGGTCAGCGCCCGATTCGTTGTTGGCTCGGTCGAGGTGGACCGTATCCGGGCGCGAGATCATCATCTTCGAAGTTTCGCTTTCGCCGGCGTGCATGTCGATCTTCGTCTTTCTCGGCGGGCCTCCCGAGTCTGGAGTGCGCTCATCGAAAATGTAGACCACGTAGTCGTGGGGTTTATCCAACTGCGACTGCGCGAAGAACGGCAGCAGATGCTCGTTGCCGCCGTGGCCGTTGGCGATGACTATTTTCTTGCAGCCGTTGCGGGCCATCTCGTCGGTGGTCTCCTGCAAGAGCGCGAGTTGCATCTCGCGGCTGTAGGCGACGGTTCCGGGTTCGTGGCGGGCTTCGGCAATCTGTCCAAAATAATATTCGGGGAAGACGACTGCGTATTCCTGCTCGGCGGCGTGCAGCGCGGCGTAACGTACGTCGAGCAGATCGGTGCCGAGCGGGAGATGCGGTCCATGCTTCTCCAGGATGCCGAAGGGCAGCAGACAAGTGCCTTGCGAGCGGTGAATGCCTTCGCGGAAGTCGGCAGCGGTGAGTTCTTCCCAGTGGACGGAGAGCTTGGGCTGCGGCGCGGCAGCTTGCGCGTGTGCGGACTGCGAGGCGGTCAGGATTGCAAGCAGGGTGAGAAGGATGGTGGAGCACGTGCGAGTTCTCATGGAAGAATTCCCTCGGCGGCGAATTCTAGCACGGCGGGAGAAACCGGGATCCCTCGCTTCGCTCGGGAAGGCAATTTCTCGGCTCCGGCTGTCAGTCTCCTGCCGAAAATAACTTTGTGGAGCCTAGCTACTGGTTCGCGTGGTCTAGACCAATTTGCGTACCCCTCCCCCACCCCCCTCAATCTTTGGAATCATGCGGCTAGGCATGTTTTAGCCCGCAAAATCTAGATGTCAAAGAACTTAGAGGTCAAAATCTAGAGAGCAAAAGACTTAGGGGCGCGACAGGTGGGTTCACCCGACCGTCAGGGCCTCGACCATGATTGCGCAAGTTTGATCCGGGGCGCAAGGTCAGATGTCACAAGGAGGCTGTGGAAATTTCTCGGAGCGTTCGCCGCCTGAGAACCCAGAGCATATTGTATTCATGGGGGATACCGCTACAGTGCTCATCCGAAAGGACTTACCATTAAGCTTCTGTGAATTGCTTTAGCAATTCACACAATTTCAGCCTTCTCTAGCGTTTTCAAGTGCCACTTGAGGAACCGCTGCACAGTACCATCAGCAATTCGCGCTGGGCTGTCGACGGGCAGTCGCAGAGCTTCACGGACTTGGTCTGCGAAGGGCTTCTGCCCGAATGGATAAAGCTGATATTTGAACACGAGCGTGAATCCGCCGAGCTTGCCTACTTCGTTTATATAGCTCTTCGCTGCCGCTCGCACTATGAAGAGCGGTCGCAGGCCAAGGTGTTGGCACATCTTGATTTTCACTGTTAGCTCTCGGCGCGGAATGTATTTCAGCGTGTTCTTTATCTCAGCGCCATATCCTATGCCGTCTCGCTCGAACACGCGGTCTAGATCGTGCTCGGTTTCCTTCCATTCCTTGCCGCCGTATGCCCTCACCTTCCGTGCGGTCGGCAAGAAGCCTGCGGTCGGCAGCGCAGCATCGAACATGAGTTCCCCTTGTGCTCCGAGACCAGCAGTGAATGCAGGGGCAGAGAACTGGCCCACTAGCGCAATCACATCCTGTGCTTGTCTGCGCCAGTACCGGTGAGCTGTCGCGTGGTAGAGCATGATAGCCCCAATACCCGGCAGTTCTTCGCGTTCGACCGCAATATGCCCCTCTGCTGCCAATTCCGACAACGCTCGCGATGTCACCCAGTGAAAAAAGTCACCTTCAAAAATCACTTCGAGTTGCTGCTTGTAAAACACGCTCGCTCGCTCATGATCGAAAAACGCACGTATCGCATCTTTCGCTTGGTCTACAACTTGGTCGCGTGGTCGTTCTTCTTGCTCTTCGCCGATGTCTGGCTCATAACCCGGTTCGTAATCGGGTGCGTCCCAGCGAGCGTGCGTGTGCGCGGCCATCAAAAAACCAGAGTCACGCTGTCATTACTACATGTCAATTGTTTGCGTTGGTTCCCACACGCACGGCATTCCAAAGAGAATTGGCACCGGCAGCCTCAGCGGGAACGGCGCGAAATGTGGGCCAGCCCGCCCTAAGGACCGACTTAACGGATTAGTCGGCCGGTTGGCCTTGAGTAGCCGCATTCTTGCCGGGTGGCCTACGGCACACGGCCTCGAAGCGCAGGATAACCTTTTGGGCAGATACCACAGCGAGACCAACCCCGAATACGCCGGAATACAACGAATTTCGGTCGTGCACTTTGAATGCGCCAATGACCAGGTACACGCCGGTGACGATTCCTGCGCAGAGCAACGCGAACATGGCGACACTGTCGATCGTCAGCCTTTTTTTGCGATAGTGCGCCAAGCACGAATGCAGCAGCGTCACAGCAAGAGCAAGGCCAAGCGTAATCGTGGTCTGATCAACGCTCACTGGTGCCTCGATAAATTCTGGCGCGCTCCAATTACAAGACCAAGGATGCCCCCGATGATCGCACCAGGCAGCCCGCCGATGGCCGCGCCCACTGCGGCACCGGCCATAAGACCGATGCCCGTGTCGCTGTTAAGAGGTGCGTTTGGCGTGCGCTGAAGCGGCGCATAACCGCACACGTTGCAGTGATAGGAACGTGGGTCCCCGCCAGGATCGGTGAACACCGTTTTGCAATTGGGGCAGACAAGCGGCATAAAGTGTCAAGGCCCCAGCCAAACCCACGTTCCCCGCTTAGGTGCTCAGTGCCAGTTTGGTGGTGGCGTCCACTCTGGCGGGTAATAGTGGTTGACCGTAAGGGCCGTTCCATCCTCGCGGATTACGTCGCGACGCCGATCCCAGACCTTGATGCCGATCAAGGAGTCTAACCGCTGGGCAAGTTCCTGAGGTTTCGCGTTGACAGCGCGGGCGAAGTGCTGCGCCCTTACATCGGGGGGCCAGATCAACACCTTGTCCTGAAACTGCTTCCCTTGGCTTGGCCCTTCAAGAACCTCCCACGTGATGACGACGAGGTATCTTCCGGCTCTCTCAACTTTCTCATACCTGCGCCCAATCACCTTGAAATCCCCCTCGGGCACATGCCCGTCGGTTTCGGGGGTAGGACGCGGTAGGGTCTGCGGAGCGACAACGACCGGCTGCGGAGTAACTGCTGGTGCTGGTGACCGTGCTGGTGACCGCGCTGGTGTTGCCAACTCGGCCTGATCCGCTTCCACCTCTACGCGATCTTCGTCTGGCCGCACGGCGGGAGTCAGCGAGATTCGGACGGCGGACGACCCCGCCGTGGTGAAATTGAACCGGTCGGGATCAACCAGTTGATCTTCCAGGTGCGACCTTATGTACCGCCTGAATGAGTTAGCCTGTTGGTAGCTTTCGCAGGCAATCAAAAGATCAAGGGAGGGATCGTGTAGGTCTAAGAATGTCTGGAGGAGAGTTGCAATATCCCGTGGGCTAGGTTCGCTAATGCTGGAATGCATCATCACTATGCTCATAAATAAACCTCATCATTAAATTCAATTCATGATCCATGTAGCCCAATGCCCCGGGCCAAAATAGATTACTGTGAAGCAATTCTACTGGGCCACCAGATGCTCGTCAAGCGGCGTGCGTGGGCGAGCGACCAGAGAATCGAGAACTGGAAACCTAAAGAACTGAGAACTGCCCCTAGAACTTCCCCGGCCGAAACGGAATCCAGAACGTGGCTTCCACGTCCACCGCAGCGCCGTTCTTTGTGGCGGGCTGGAATTGCCACTTGGCGATGGCTTGGCTGGCGAACTGGTCGAGGCGGTCGTCGACGCTGCGCAGGACGCGCACGCTGCCTACAGTTCCGTCGGCGTGGATGACGCCGTAGAGGATGACGGTTCCGCCTACGTTCTGCCGCATCAGTTCCAGCGGATAGGCGGGATCGAATTTGCGCGTGGCCGACGGCGCAGACAGATCGGTCGACGCAGCGGACGATGAAGTGGCTGACGATGGATCTCCCGCGGCGGCAGCGCGGGCGGCAAGACTGCCGGGAGTTGAATCCGGCTTGAGGGCGGCGAAGCGGATGATCCAACTGCCTCCGGCGGAATTCAGGTTCGGCATGTTGAGGCTGAGCGAGTAGAACTTGCGGTTGCCGAAGACGGCGCGTTCTTCGGCGGAGAGTTTGCTGTCGTTCTCAGGTTGAAGCCGCTCCGGTTGCGGAGTGTGGGCCGAAACGCGTGGTGGACGCGCGTTTTCCGGACGTGCATTGGCAATCAGGTTCGGATTCACGGTGTTTGCGATGGAGCTCCCGCCAGAGCTCTTCGCAGGATCGCCCGCAACGGTCGCGGCAGCATTCGCGGCCTTGCCGACATACAATCCCGAAGGCAAGTCGCCGCTGCTCTTCTTCCCGGATCCACTTGCGTTCGCGTTCCCGCTGCCAGCGTTTGCGCCGGCTGCGCCCGAAGCTCCATGATGGCCTTCGGGTACCGCGGCAAAGCTGCCACGGCGATTGCCCGCAGGCGGATCTGGCGGCGCGCCCACCGCGGGATGAAGGCTGAGCGCAATCATGGCTCCGCCGGCGCGGGAGCGTCCTGCCGCGCCGAGCGACGGTGGCGGAGCGATTACTTGCGGCGAATGTCTGCCTGATGCGGTGGAGTTTCGGCTGGGAAGCGCGCGCTGCTCGTCGAGGGAAAGTTGCGGCGCGGGAGCGATTACAGTGTTGCGTCCGATGTTGAGATCTCCGAGGCGGCGCGCCGATCCGGTGTCCACCGCCGGAGGCGGAGCGATTACAGCCGCCTCTGGAGTCTGAAGAGTTTCCCGCTTTAGCGCTTGCAAGTCTGGTGGCGGCGCGATGACAGAGCGTTCCATCCGCGGCGCTAGGCGCGTGATCTCCGACGCGTTAACCACAGGCGCCGGCCCGATGGGCAGCTGAGGCTTTCCGGACCAGGCGACGACGTTGGGCAAAGCAACGTCGCGCTGCAACTGAATGTTGGGCGGCGTGACGTCTTTATGAGTAAACAAGGTTTGCGAGCGGTTGTCGGCCTCCGGAGGCACGGAGATAATTGGTTGAGCAGAGTATTCGGGGTCGGCCTTGCGGGCGCGAGCGGAATTCGGGCGGCGAGTGTCGAGCGGCGGCAGGTATTCCGAGGGCGTGTAGTAGACGACGTCTGCCTTCGTGAACGTGGGCTGAGCTGTGGCGTGAGGCTGCAGGGCGTGGAAGCGCGATCCGGCCCAGATCAAGGCCAGCGCAAGGATGTGATACGCGCCGGACTCCAGGAAGCGACGCCAGGGCAATCCTCGGTCGACGAAGACGTCAGGCCAAAAGGCAGCCGGAGCGGACTCAAGCGGCAGCGGGCCGGGATCGGCGCTGCGAAACAGGTCGCCAAGATTGCGCAGAAAATTCCGCAACCATGGGTTGGGAGCGATCAGGAGGAGCAGCTCCGGGGCAGGTGGTTCAGTCTCTGCCAACTGGAGGGAGCCCGGGGCTTCGTGCATCGTTCTATGTTAGATGGAAAACCGGATTTCGGGGTAGCCTAGTGGTCCTGCGGAGTTATTTTTTGGAAGGTAGTACGATGGATGCAGAGTAGAAGAAACCTCATGAAGAAATTGCACGCCATGCTTGTATGTTGTGTGACTCTGGCCGCGATTGCGGTATTCCCTTACATCTCTGGAGCACAACAGTCTGTGCAAGAGTCAACGACGCCGAGAGCGAAAGAACCCTCTCCGTCGGCGCAGGATGCCAACTCGGGCAGACAGTATTCCGGCATGTACAGCTTTCTGAAAGAGGGAGAGTTCGTGCAGATCACAGTGGAAGACGAAGGCAGAGTGACGGGATTTGTCTCGCGCTATGGAGATGGGGAAAGCGACAAGGGAGCGTTTCTCGATCAGTATTTCCGCAGCGGCAAGCTGGATGGCAACAAGCTAAGCTTTGTCACCGAAACCGTGCATGCGGTGTGGTTCGAGTTCAGGGGAACGGTGGAGCGAGGTGCGGGGAAGAATCCTGGAGACGAGGCTTATTACGTGCTGAAGGGAACTCTCACGTATAACACGAGCGATGCTGGGAAAGCGATCACGCATCCGCGCGAGGTGGAGTTGAAGATGTTTCCAAGGGAGGCGAGAAACTAGTTGCGAGTACCTAGTATCCCTAGTATCCAGTACCCAGTACTCGCAACTTGGTACTAACTACTGGCCGGCGCGGGCGGGAGTGATGACGAGGCGGCCAGCCGCTTTCTTCTTGGTGTCGAGTTTTTCCTGGCCATAAACGAGATCGAGTCCACCTTCTTGAGTTGAGGAGGCCTCGGCCAGTGCTGCCGCCAATGCGCGGTAGGAGCGGCTCACTTCCTGACCTTCCTGCAAAACCACGGGCGTGCCGTGATCGATGGCGGGGGAGATCGCATGAAACGCGTTGGGAATCTTCCACAGCACCTTGCAGCGCGTGGCATGTTCTACATCTTCGTCGGTGAAGCCGGGAATTTTCTTGTAGCGATTCAAAACAATGCGCAGCCGGTTGCGGCCAGCGCCTTCTTCGAGGAAGGTATGGATGCGGCCGGCGCTCCACAGCGAGACGACATCGGTCTGAGCGACCATGAGCACGGCATTGGAGAGATCCGAGAGCAGACGGGTGGTGGAATCGAGGCGGCTGGAGGCGTCGACCACGACGTAGCGGTAGTGATTCACCAACAGATCAAACAGGCGGGCCAATTCCGCCGGCGTGGGGACGGAGGGATAGGGCTGTTGTGGTCCGGCAAGGAGATGCAAGCCGTCCTTGGCCACGGTCATCAGACCATCGAGCAGGGAAGCGTCGAGGCGGTGCAGGTTCTCGAGCGCGTCGGGGACTCCGAAGCTGGGGCGCAGGTTGAGATGGAGTTGGGCATGGCCGACAGGAGCGAAGTCCACAAGAACGACGCTGCCATGGGATTGCTGAAGGGCAAGCGCGGTGTTGACTGCGGCAGTGGTGGCGCCAGCGCCTCCCTTGGCGCTGAGGAAGGTGAAGATGCGGGCTTTGCCGGCGCCTCCGCGGGTGCGGGTGCGATTGGAACTGAAACGGGTCAGAGCTTCGAGCAGAGCCTCGGAGCCGGCGCTTTCATCCAGATATTCCCCGGCTCCAGCGCGCATGCTGGCCACGATGGTGGCGGGCTGCTGCATGGTTCCGTTGGCGAAGATGGCGAGTTGCAGGGTATTGGCTTGAATAAGTTCGATGGCTTTGATCGCGGGCTGAGGATTCCCGGCGGAGATGTCCACGAGGACGACTTCGGCGCGCAAATCCTGAATCTGACGCAGGACGGAATCCGTGGGACCGGCCGGAAAGCCGATGTGACTGAACACGACCCGGGCCAGCCGTGTCGCCTCCAGGCGGTTCTGCAGTTCGGATAGATGTTCACGGTCCTCGGTCAGGAGGGCTACGGCGATCCCATGCATAGCGCGGTTCTCGCTGATTTCTCTCGGTGTTTGCATGTTAGAAAGAGAAAGTCCCCTTCGCCAAGTGACCTAGGTAACCGCCAGAGAGCATGAGACGACACGATTCACGCGGAGACGTGCGAGCAGCGCCTTGCGAGAGCAAAAAACTCAGTGTGAGATGCACAACAGGAATACTCCCCTACGAACCCCACCAGTGACTGACATTCTAAGCCAAGCGGCGGAGATTGAAAAGGACTGAGAAGGGCAGAACGAACTAAAGTCTGCCGGGACCGGCCCAAGCTGGGATTTCGCTGCACTTGATTTCGGCCCTTCCGGAACGCGCCGCTCACCTTGCGCGAGTACAGGCTCAGTGGGCGGCAACACGGGGATTGCCGGGGGCGGGAGCAGCGGGCCGCTCTACTTCGCTGGGGCTGTGCAAGGCCGAAATGCGCCGGAAGTCGGCGGAGCTGTCCTGCGTTTCGGGAAGGTATTCGTAGCCCTTCAGGCAAACCGCGGCGCCGATCTTCGTATGTGTATGTGTATGTGTCTCAGTCTCGGCCTCGACCGACGGTGAGGGCCTCCAGATGGTGTCGGCGGGCTTGACAATGCGCAGAACGTGGCCCCGGCAACGGACGCGCATGTTTTCACCGAGCGTGATCTCCGAGGGCATCTTTAGTGTGAGTTCGATTTCCGCTCCTTCATTGAGCGCCATGTCGGTGAACAGGAAGGCTCCGCGAGAACTGACATCCTGGGTGAAACCCAGGCCCTCGGCTGCGGTAGCGACATCCCGCAACGAGACCGGGAGGTTAAAAGCGAAGCGCTGTCCAACGCGGCGTTCAACACCAACCGGAGGATTCGTCATGGTCGCGTCACGTCCTTTGGGAATCGCCGGGGAAGGCAACAACAACTGCCACTGTAGCGCAGTCCGGACGGTCTGGGAAGTCAAAAATTAGTGCGCTTCCGTATATTGCACAAGCCTTGCTGCATAAAGGGCGAATTGCCTCGCTGATATGCGGACAAGACGCAGGTTATAGTAATCGGGGGTAGTGGACTGCTTTCATCTTGCGACGACTGGCAAACGTGGCATACTGAGGCCCTCTGGGAAGCCGCTGAGCGACGGAGGGCGAAAGGAGCGCCGTAAATGATGTGGACTCTTCGGCTGCTGGCACTGGCCAGTACTACCGTGTGCGGCGTAGCCTTTCTGATCGACATAGTTACTCTCTTGTTAAATTACAACTACGAGCATCACCGCTTTCCCCCGTTTGTCGTGCCCTACATTTCTGCCACAATATGGATGGGCCTTTGTTTCCTATGCTCTGGGATTCTTTATCTCTACTTGGTGCGAACGATGCGGCCGATTTCAAAATAGCGCTCCCTGGTCCAGAGAGTGGATCTCATCATCCAAAGAAGCGAACGTGTCTGAATCGAGAATCCCAATCCAGGATAGTGCGGCGGTGAGTGGTGCGGAAGCGGCTTCCCGGCGCGGATCCCGGTGGCAAGCAGCGTGGCGGGCTCTGCGCCACCGTAACTTCCAGCTCTTCTTCAGCGGGCAATTGATTTCCCTGGTGGGCACATGGATGCAGAGCGTGGCGCAATCGTGGCTGGTTTATCGGCTGACTGGCTCGGCGTTGCTGCTGGGATCAGTGGGGTTCGCCAGCCAGATCCCCGTGTTTCTGTTTGCGCCATTGGGCGGGATCACGGCCGATCGCGTTAACCGCCGCCACATCGTAATCGGTACGCAGGTTGCGGCGATGCTGCTGGCATTCATTTTGGCGGCGCTTACTCTGCTCCACAAGATTCAGGTCTGGCATGTGTTTATTCTGGCGGCGTTGCTGGGCGTGGTGAATGCGTTCGATATTCCTGGCCGGCAATCGTTTCTGGTGGATATGGTGGGCAAGGAAGATCTGATGAACGCCATCGCCCTGAATTCCTCCATGTTCAATGGCGCGCGCGTGATCGGTCCGGCCATCGCGGGGATACTGGTGGCGAAAATTGGCGAAGGCTGGTGTTTCTTTGCCAATGCGGTCAGCTATGTCGCCGTCATCATTGGATTGCTGATGATGAGGGTGCACAGCCCCGCGCGAGCATCGCAGGCGTCGCCTTTTGAACACATGATGGAGGGGTTCCGCTTTGTTAACGAGACGGCGCCGATCCGGGCGCTGCTGCTGCTGTTGGGAGTGGTAAGCCTGGTGGGCATGCCCTACGTTGTGCTGATGCCAATTTTTGCCGACCAGATTCTACACGGCGGGGCGAGGGGCCTGGGCATGCTGATGGGCGCTACTGGCGTGGGCGCATTGCTGGGGGCGCTGACCTTGGCGTTCCGCGAAGGAGTGAAGGGACTGGGGCGCTGGGTGGCATGGTGCAGCGCGGGTTTTGGGGCGAGTCTGGTGGTGTTTGCGATATCTCACACATTCTGGATTTCAGTGATTCTGCTGCTGCCTGTGGGTTACACGATCATGCTGCAGATGGCGTGCTCGAATACGCTGATCCAGGTGATGGTTCCAGATGCGCTGCGAGGGCGCGTGATGGCCGTCTATTCGATGATGTTCATGGGCATGGCTCCGATAGGAGCGCTGCTGGGCGGCGCGCTGGCGGAACATCTGGGTGCGCCGGTGACCGTGGCAATCGGAGGCGTGGCCTCGCTGGCGGGTGCCGGCTGGTTCGGACTGCAGCTTCCGAAAATCCGCGTGGAAGCGAGGCGTTTGATTGTGGCCCAGGCAGCCGCCGGGGGCGAGCCTTCGGAGATGACGGCCCAGGCGGTAGAAGACTAGACCTGCCGGGCTCTTTCATACTGTTTCAATAGTATAGCGAGGAGAGAAGAGATGCGGGAGCGTCCCCTGACCCTGGCAGTCTTACTATTCGCAGTATTGGTGTCGCCCGCCGTTGCTCAAAAGAATGCCGTTGACGCCGAGGGGCACGGTTGGTGGCAGCACGCGGTCTTCTATGAGATTTATCCTCGCAGTTTTGCCGACAGCAACCATGACGGCATCGGCGACATTCCCGGCATCACCTCGAAGCTCGACTATCTGCGCTGGCTGGGAGTGGATGCGATTTGGATTGCACCCATGTTCCCGTCACCGCAGGTGGATTGGGGCTATGACGTTTCGGACTACTACAATGTCAATCCCGAGTACGGCACGCTGAAGGACATGGACGAATTGCTGGCCCAGGGCAAGCAGCGCAACATTCGTGTGCTGCTCGACTTTGTTCTCACCTATACCTCCGATCAAAACAGATGGTTTCAGGAGGCGAAGTCTTCACGCAGTAATCCCAAGCGGGATTGGTACATCTGGCACGACGGAAAGAGTGACGGGAAAGGCGCGAAACAGCCTCCGAACAATTGGACTTCGCTTTTTGGAGGTTCCGCGTGGAAGTACGACGCCGCCACTACACAGTGGTATTACCACTATTTCTATCCGCCACAGCCCAACTTGAACTGGCGCAATCCCGAGGTGGAAAAGAATATGTTCGATGTGACGCGCTGGTGGTATAAGCGCGGCGTCGCTGGGTTTCGTCTGGATGCGGTCGACGTGATGTTTGTGGATTCGCAATTGCGCGACAACCCCGTGGTCGGAACTGAAACGAACGCGTTTGGTGATCCCGTGGAGCGGGAAATCAACGACAAGAACCAGTCCGAGCTGCATGGAGTGTTGCAACGCCTGCGAAAAGTTGCGGACGAATACAACGCCGTGCTGATTGGCGAAACCTGGACCAGTGACATCGACCAACTCAAACGCTACTACGGCAAACATAACGACGAAGTGAACATGCCCATGGATTTCATGTTCACGACTGTGAACAAACTCTCGCCGGCCGACTTCCGAAAGCAAATAAATTGGGTGGACGCCTCTGGCGAGTGGCCCGTCTATGTGCTCAGCAACCACGACATTCGGCGCGTGTATGACCGCTACGGCGACGGGAAACACAACGACCAGATCGCGAAACTGATGGCGTCGCTGTACCTGACGCTGTGCGGCACCGCCGTCATGTACTACGGCGAAGAGATTGGAATGGAGAACAACGATCCCAAACGTCCCGAAGACGTGAAGGATTCGATGGGGAGGCTGGGCTGGCCCAAAGAAAAAGGCCGCGACGGCGAACGCACTCCGATGCAGTGGAACACGAAAGCCAATGCGGGATTTAGCTCCGCGACTCCGTGGCTGCCGGTGGATGAGCGTTACAAAAGCTACAACGTCGAGAGCGAGAAGCGCGACACAAATTCGATTTTGAACTACTACCGCAAGCTGCTGTCTATGCGGCATACGAACAAAGCGCTGCTGGAGGGCAAGTACGTGGCGCTGGATGAAGAAGATGCGAACGTGCTGTCTTATGTGCGCAGCTATAAGGGCGAGAACGTTCTCGTCGTGCTGAATATGAGCGACGTAGCGCAGACCGTGAATCTCAATCTGGCTGCAAAGGGCGTGCCGGCAAAAGCGGCGAAGACACTCCTGTCGTCATTTGGCGCGCCCGGCGAGGTGGATCCCAGCAAGCTTTCGGTCGAGGCGTTCGGGGCGTGGATCGGAGAGACGCAATAAGACGCGGGAAGTCTAACGATATGCCTCCGGCGGCAGGCCGGTGATGCGGATTCCGGCGTGGCCTTTGTGGCGGATGTTGAGGCCAATGAGCAGGGCGGTAATCTGCTCGAGGGTTCGGGCGTTTTCCAGTTTGCCGCCGTCGATGGCGCGGACGCCGGGAATCTTGGCGGCAAGTGCGCGCGTGAGCTGAGCGGCGTTAGCATCGTCGCTGCAAATGATGACGTCGCAGTCGAGAGGTTCGTCTCCGTTAAGAAGTTCGGCCGATAGATTGTGAAATGCCGCGGCCACGCTCACTCCCTTGGGAACGAGTTCGGCGGCTTGCTGCGCGGATGAACCTTGCCAGACGCCGAGGGTGCGTGAGGCGCGTCCACCGACTGAGGCGGCAAGCGCAACCGTGGCGTCGATAAGAATGCTGCCGGGGCGAATCGCCGGCTTGAGTTCTTTGAGCAGCGTGGCCTGGCCTTCGAATGGAACGGTGAGCACGAGAAGATCCGCGGCAGCGCAGGCGGCAGAATTTTCCATGCCGGAGATGCGAGCCTGACTTCCGACTCTCTGTTTGATCTTGTCGGCTGCCGCTTGCGCGCGCTGCGCGTCTCGCGATCCGATGATGATGGTTTCTCCGGCGCGCGCCCAACGCAAAGCGAGGCCCATGCCTGCGGGCCCAGTTCCTCCCAGAACGGCGATGGGACGCGAGGCGTCGCTCATGCAAACTGCGGCTCCAGCGTTTCTTCGGCGGTGCAGTCTTCGAGCGGCAGCTTGAGCTTGATGTGCGTGTAGGTTGTGTTGCGCTCAGCGGGGACGCGGCCCATTTCCAGAATCAACGACTGAAAATCTTCGGGGCTGGTGTATTGGCCGGCGGTGGCCCCGGCTTCGCGCGAAATGTTTTCTTCCATCAGCGTGCCGCCGTAGTCGTTGGCGCCGGCGTGCAGGCAGAGTTGCGAGAGGCGGCGGTTCAACTTCACCCACGAAACCTGAAGGTTGTTGATGGAGCCGGCGAGCAGCAGGCGGGAGAGAGCATGCACTTTCAGATGCTCAGCGAGAGTCGGTCCAGAGCGCGCCAGGCCTTGATGAAAAAGTAGCGTGTTTTGATGGACGAATCCGAGCGGGACGAATTCTGTGAAGCCTCCGGTATCGTTCTGGATCTCGCGCAACAAGCGCATTTGCCGGACCCAATGTTCCGGCGTTTCCGTGTGTCCATACATCAAGGTCGAAGTGGATCGGATGCCGATGCGGTGCGCGGTCCGGATGACTTCGATCCACTGCGCTGTAGAAAGTTTGTTGGCCGAAAGAATGTGCCGAACTTCGTCGTCGAGAATCTCGGCAGCCGTGCCGGGCAGCGTGTCCAGGCCGTTATCGCGCAGCATGGAGAGATAGTCGGCGAGGGGCATGCCGGTAAGTTCGACGCCGTAGACGATTTCCATCGGCGAGAAGGCATGGATGTGCATCGCGGGCACGGCGCCCTTCACTGCGCGCAGAATATCGCGATAGTAAAACGGAGGCAGGCCGTGCGGCAGTCCGCCCTGGATGCAGACCTCGGTCGCGCCGAGATGCCAGGCCTCCACGGCCTTTTGCGCGACTTGTTCCGGCTCGAGGAAATAGGTGTCGGACTCGCGCGGGCCGCGGCTGAAGGCGCAAAACTTGCATCCCACAAAGCAGATGTTGGTGAAGTTGATGTTGCGATTCACCACGTAGGTGACGAGATTGCCGCAGAGTTCGGCCCGCAGCAGATTGGCGGCGGCGAGCAGGCCGAGCAGGTCGTCGCCTTCGGAGTGGGCGAGAGCATACGCTTCTTCCAGCGAGACGGCATTGCCATTTTGCGTTTCGAGAATTCTCTCCACTGAGGAACGCACGGCAGGCGTGAGGCGTGGCGCGACGTCAAACCAGTCGAGGGCAGGAAAACTTTCCAGTTCCGAAATCGAGAGTTCGCGGGGCACGAGTTCCTCCAAAGCTGTTGGTATTCCAAATTACTCCTAGAGACCGCCGTTTGGCGAGGGGTTAGCGGAATAGGTCGTTGGCTGCGGGACGAAGCAAATCGCGCGCGTGGCTCCGCGCGGGTTCGTAGGAGAATCCGCGAATGATGCATGCCGGCACGCGGTTCAGCTTGGCACAGACCAGTGCGGCGGCGCAGGCGAGTTCGTCGGCGATGGCTTCAAGACTGGCTTGCAGGGTGTAGCCGTGTGGATCGCGGCGGCCACGATCGTCGCGCAGTGCTTTCATGCCTGCAATGCCAATGCAGAAATCGACCAAACCTTCGCGCCACGGACGGCCGAAGGTGTCAGTGATGAGAACGGGAATGGCAAGCCCGGTGTGTTTCTTGAGTTCGCGATGAAGTTTGCGGGCGGAGCGATCTGGATCGGCTGGCAAAAGCAGGGCATGACGCCCGCCATCGACGTTGGAGACGTCTACGCCGCTGTTGGCGCAAATGAAGCCGTGCCGCGTCTCGGTGATGAAGACGCCGTTCTTGCGGCGGATGACGGAGCGGCTCTCACGCTGGGCGAGCTCGATGACGCGAGCATCCAGCTTGTATTTCTTTGCCCACGCAATCGATTGGGCAGAAGGCATGATGGTTGCCAGGTTAACCGTGCTGCCTTCCGCTTTAGAAATTATTTTGTGTTTAACGACGAGAATGTCGCCGGATGTGAATGCGAGCTTATGTCGCCGAAGCGATTGCAGCAGTTGGTCGGCGAGCGAATCACCGGCGCCGATTTCACCGGCGATACGGATGCCGATGATGCGCAGATCGGCAGACAATACGAGCCGGGTTTGTTTTTTCCGCTCCTTCGGGGCTCGCTCTCGTTTCGACGCGGACCCGCGGCCGGCGTCGTGGGCAGTACTCTTTCGCCGCTTCCCGGCGGCGCCAAGCGTGCGCCTCACGAGACCTCCGATTTTGTGGAGAGGAAGCTTCGGTCGAGTGTCCACTTCCGAACCAGGCTCTGGGTGCGGGTTTCGCCGGGGTGTGCGAGAAGCTGCCGCAGGTCTTCGGGAGTGTCCACATCGGCCGCGATGCCCGGCAGTTGCAGCACGATGCAGGGTTTACCCGTAGCTTGAGCGGCGGCGAGGTGGGGCTTGAAGCTATCGTTCCCGAAGCGCAGTGCGAACAAATTGGCGGGGCGGCGGAAGGCGGCGTTGGTACCGCGTCCGTCGGCGGCGGGCGCGAGTACCGAGCCTTCGTGGGGAGCTTGCACGAGAATCTGATTCAGCTCACTGGCTTGAATCAACGGAATGTCGGCGGGAATGACGAGCGTACTGCCGATGCCGCGGGCCAGGCATTTCTGCGTCGCCATCTCGATGGCGCCAGTTTCTCCAGGGTTCGCCGGGTCGAGGATGATTTCGAAATCGTATTGTCGCGCCAGTGCCATTGCGAAAGGGTCGCTGGTCACCAGTGCGCATGGAGGTCGACCCTGCCATGCCGCAAGAGCGGATAAGACGTCATGCAGCATGGCCTGCGCCAACTCGGTGCGCGCGGGTTGATCCAGCACGGCGGCCAGCCGTTGCTTGGCCGTGGACAAATTCTTGACGGGGATGAGGATCACGGCTGTTCGGAGGCGGCGCGGGCCGCGGATTGGTCAGAACGCATTCCGCTGACAGCGGACGAAAGAACGGTTCGAGCGAGCGCGGCCCGGTCTTCGGCGGAGCGCATGATGGTTTGCGCACACTGCACCCGCAAACCGCTTCGGCGAAGCGTTTCCGCCGCGCGAACGTCGCGAGTGTCGCAAATGAGGAGGTCGAGAAAATCTTCGTAGGCTTTGGCGATGCCGGCGATCGAGCAAGGCAGCCGCTGTGCGGCCATGAGAATGCCCGCAGGTCCGGCCACGGGGGCATTCCCAACGATCGGACTCACGGCCGCAACCTTACCGCGTGCTCCGCGCAAAGCCTCGCGGATTCCGGGCACAGAAAGAATCGGGCCGATGCTGGTGATGGGATTGCTCGGAGCGATGATCACAGCGTCGGCGGAGACGATCGCTTCGATCACTCCCGGCGCGGGCTCGGCGTCGGAGGCTCCGGCAAATCGCACCGAGTTCACCGGATCCTGATACCAGCGCTGCACGAAATATTCTTCGAAGCTCAACTCGCCCGAAGGTGTATCCACTCGCGTTTCGACCCGCGAATCACTCATAGGAAGGATGCGAGCTTTCACGCCCAGCTTTTCGCAAATTGTAAAGGTAGCCTCGGAGAGCGTTTTGCCCTCCGCCAGCAAGCGCGAACGCAGCAGGTGGACCGCGAGGTCGCGATCTCCAGTGTGGAACCACGTAGGCTCGCCCAGTTGTCCCATGGCTTGCAAGCAGAGAAAGGTGTCGCCCTTCACGCCCCAACCGCGCTCGCGGCTGAGCAGGCCGGAGAGAACGTAAGTGATGGAATCAATGTCGGGCGAAACGTAAAGTCCCCACCACAATAAGTCGTCGCCGGTATTAACGATCAGAGTGATTTCTTCCGCGGAAATGACTTGCCGCAGACCATCGACGAACTTGGCGCCGCCGGTGCCGCCAGTGAGCACGCAGATCATGCGGCCCTCTGCTTCGCGAGGTCTTCAGCGTCGCGGGCGGCTTGAAGCTTCTCCGCAAGCAATCCGGGCCGGGACATAAGGGCAGGCACGAACTCAGGATAAACCGGCAAGCGTTGACGCAACAGGAATCCCTTACTCTCGGTTCTCACACGGAGTTCCTCCAGATGCGGCCAGGGTTTCTCTGGATTGATGTAGTCCGGGGTCAGTGGCGAAACTCCTCCCCAGTCGTTGATGCCTGCGTCGAGCAACTCCTCATAATACGGCGCATTGAGGTTGGGAGGCGCCTGAATGTTGAGGTTGGGCATTAACAAGCGAGCTACCGCCACAGCGCGGAGCATCTCACCCTGGCTGGGCTCGGACACCTGCGCCATGGGGATGGCGGGCTTGGCGCGGAAATTCTGAACGATCACTTCTTGGATGTGACCGTAGTGTTCATGCAGGTCGCGGATAGCGAGCAGGGTGTCGACGCGGTCTTCGGGCGTCTCGCCGATTCCGATCAGCAATCCCGTGGTGAAGGGCACTCGCTGCTTTCCCGCTTCTTCGATGGTGCGCAAACGCTTGGCCGGGACTTTATCGGGAGCGTTGTCGTGAGCGGCGCCAGGCGCCAGCAGGGCGGAGTTTGTGGTTTCAAGCATGAGGCCCATGCTGGGCGAAACTGTGGCCAGGCGGGCGATCCATTCGGCGCTCAGCAGCCCGGGATTGGGATGAGGCAGCAAACTAGTCTCACGCAGTACCAGTTCGCACATGGCCTCGAGATAGTGCAGTGTGGACTTGTATCCGAGATGACGGAGCGTGTCGCGCATCTCGGGGAAAAGCAGTTCCGGCTTGTCGCCCAGACTGAAGAGGGCTTCGGTGCATCCCAGCTTTTCGCCGGCGCGGGCTACCTCGAGGACTTCTTCCGGAGTCATGGTGTGCGCGCCGGGGTCCGAGGGATCGCGGCGGAAAATGCAGTAGCCACAATAGTCGCGGCAGAGATTAGTCAGCGGCAGGAAAACCTTTCGCGAATAGGTGATGACACCGGGTTTGAAGTTGTCTCTCGCGGCGCGTGCGGCGGCCAGTAGGGCGGGGAGATCCTCGTTACCGCAGTGGATTAGGCGAAGAGCCAAGTCGCGGGAGATGGGCGAGCCGGGCTGCACATCGGCCAGTTCGGCCGCGCAGGATGTGCGGTGTTCTGAGGGGGCCGTGCTGATGGCGGTTGGAGTCACAAAGGCCGGTTCCGCAAGCGCGCGGATTCTCGAATCATACAACAGTGGCTAGTGGGCAGTGACAACCGGCTCTGGGAGGGGCCAATGAGTGTAGGGGCGATATTTACGCCAACAGTCTCTGTCCGATGGCATAATCACTCTTATCTTGAGCATGATTGATAGCGATGATTCCCTGGGGAAAGCAGCCCACCTGTTGGAGCAAGCGGCCCACCTTCAAAAACAGGGCCAATTTAGGGATGCTGAAACACTTACAGGAGAGGCCAAGCTGCTAGCCGCCGCGAGTGTGCAGGCCTGCGCAGAGATCGACCTGTTCCACGCTAAGTTGCTTATAAATGAGAACAGACGAGAGGAGGGATTACAGAAGCTGTCCGCGATGCTGATTGGATACGCGGACTGCTTCAAGAATCCCGACGGTCGAAACGTATACGAACTTGTGCAGCTGCAACGGGCATTTTCTCTCATGCACATTGGGAAGAATGAGGAAGCGCGACCTGTCCTAGAGGAAGCGCTTTCGTTCCAACTGGAGTGTGGAGTTCAGAGCGACGTTTACTGTCACCTCGGTCCGTGCTATCACGAGCTGGCTCTCTATCCCCTGGCCAAAGAGCAATTCGAGTGTGCCAACTCGCTCGGGGTGAGCGAAGATTGGCAATCGGTATTTCACTACTATTTCGGCTACACCCTGTATGAATTAAGAGATTTTCAACGAGCAAAGCGAGAGTTTATCCTTTGTCTCCAGTCCGGCCCCGCTGGCCCGCCAGAGTCCATAAGATATGCAATGCTCGCGACGACAAGTCGCAAATTGGGCGAACACACAGAAGCACGATCCTATGACGAGAAGGCGAAATCGCTAAAGCGATAACTGTTGCAGACAGGCGTTTACGCTGATTGACTTTAGCAAGCCACTACCGTGCTAATGTAGGCAGTCGCGGCCTTCAGGCCGCCGTCGCGCTATGAGCCTGACTCCAACCGAATTTCGAAAAGCGATGGGGACCTTCGCCACGGGAGTGACCATCATCACCCTCGATCTGGAAGGCGAAGTTCATGGCATGACCGCCAACGCCTTCGCTTCCGTGTCGCTCGATCCGCCGCTGCTGCTGGTCTGCGTCGACCACAGCGCGCGCACACATGCCCACCTGCATGCCAAGAAGCGTTTCGGGGTCAACATTCTGGCAGAGGGCCAGCAGGTGATTTCGGAATACTACGCGCGGCCGGTACACACTCACGGGCACGCCGAAGAGGAAGCTGGGGCGCGCTTTGAACGTACGGCGCAGGGAACTCCGATATTGCATGGGGCGCTGGCCTATCTGGAATGCCGGCTGCAGTCGGCGCAGGAGGCGGGCGATCATACGATCTTCATTGCGGAAGTTGAGGACGTGGTGGTGCGCCAGGGGCAACCGCTGACGTTTTTCCGCGGCAAATACCGCAAGATCGGGGAGCAAGTGGCGGACTGAACGTTGAAAGGCCCGGCTGCCTTCTGAGGGGGTCGGCCGGGCCCGAGGGACTCGCAGACGTTTCGTTCATAATCGACTGCCGGGCCTGTGGAAGACAAGGTTAGATGTCACAAAGACGTTGTGACGGATGTCACAGACAAAGCAGAGGAGACTGTGCTATGTGTCCGCCACTTTTCAGGACGCCGAACATCTAAGAACAGTGGCTAGTGGCTAGTGGTCAGTGGCCAGTAAAACCTGAACGGGCTTCGGCCTTGGTTTTACTGACCACTGGCCACTGATCACTGATTTTGGAGAGTTATTCATGACAGAGAAATTGACAAAAAGCGAGTCGGAGTGGAAACAGAAGCTTACGCCGGAGCAGTATCATGTGACCCGCGAGGCCGGAACTGAGCCGGCCTTCACCGGGAAGTACTGGAAGACCAAGGACGCGGGGACCTATCACTGCGTTTGCTGTGGGGAGCCGCTGTTTGATTCCTCAACGAAGTTCGATTCCGGAACGGGCTGGCCCAGTTTCTACAAACCTGCGGACGAGAGCAAGGTCGAAGAGCACAAGGATTCCAGCTATGGGATGGTCCGGGTGGAGGCACGTTGCGCGAAATGTGGCGCACACCTGGGGCACGTGTTTGAAGATGGTCCCGCGCCGACCGGGCTGCGGTATTGCATGAATTCCGCGTCGCTCGACTTGAAGACCAAGGATAAGAAGTAAGATCCGGTCGCGGAGACGGCGAGCGCCGAGCCAGACAAGTACCCGCCAAAAATCAGGGGCACGCCTGTGCGGGCCCCTGTTCATTCTTGTGAGGTTCGTGAATATATTTAGGCGCTGGCGGTTGCAGCCAGGGCCTTTGCCGGTTCCGCGGGTGCGGGCTTGGACGTCTCCGCCGTTTTCGGCTGAGACTGGGCCTGGTTCTGCTTCTGCTCGCCGCTCTTCACCTGGATGCCGCCCTTGAGCACGGCGCCGTCTTCCACGCTGATGCGCACCGTGGAAACTTCTCCCGTGACCGAGCCTTCGCTGCGGATATCCACGCGGTCGCTGCACTCAATGTTTCCATTCACCTTGCCCATCACCACAACTTCGCGGGCTGTAATGTTGGCCTGCACCACACCGTTGCGGCCTATGGTGATGCGGTTATCCGGCAGGCTGATCTTGCCCTCGATGCGGCCATCGATGTAAAGAGCCTCCGCGCCGCTGATTTCGCCCTTGATCACGAGCGTGCGCCCAATAGTGGCCTGCTCGATGGGAGCAGTGGTGGTTTTGACGGGGTTATAAGAGTTAGGGTTCGAAGCCGGAGAGGTGGACCTTACGCCATTGAAAGTTTCTGAGGACTGGAGCATTTTACCTTCCTTCGATTCCGCGAGGCGCGTGCTGCATGCTCCGAGCCTGGCGTTACTCTGGGATTGTCGCCGACGGATGGTTCGTGTCCCTTCGGCCATGCTCACTATCGCACAGAGGTAAGTAATCCTCCGAGATTACGAAAGAGAGTGTACGGTTGCGGAAGTAACCTTGTCGCTAGTCGGCTTCGTGTAAGGACTCGCTCAGTTCTTCCCACTCCTTGATCAAGGCGGCGTGCGTGGTTTTGTTTCGGTCGAGTTCTTGCGACTGGAGCTGAGTTTCGTCGGCGCTGACGAAATCCTGTAAGGCGGTTTCGCACTGCGTGATCACGGTCTCAGTACGGCTGATTTCGGCTTCCAGTTCGTGGATGCGGTCCTCCATCTTCTTGCGTTTGATGGGATTCATGCGCTTCGTTTTGGCTGCGGGTTGGTTTTCCGCTGCGGCCTGGTTGCCGTTGGACGGTGTTGGAGAGGCAGGCACGGGGATATTCAGCCGTTGCCGGATCGCCTCATTCTGCTTCGCGCTCCCGCCCTGTTTACGCCAGAGGTAGTCTTCGTAATTGCCGGGATAGACCTCGACCTTGCCGTCGCCGATCTCGAAGACCCGTGTGGCCAGCTTGTCAATAAAGTAACGGTCGTGAGAGACGAAGACGACCGTGCCGTTGTATTCCATCAGTGCCTCAAGTAAAACGTCTTTGGCGCGTAGATCCAGATGGTTTGTGGGTTCGTCGAGCAGCAGAAAGTTCGCGGGATGCAGAAGCAGACGAAGCAGGGCATACCGTCCCCGCTCGCCGCCGGAGAGCACTCCGATTTTCTTGAAGACATCGTCCTCGGAAAAGAGAAAACAACCTAGCAGGCTGCGGAGTTCGGTTTGCGTTGATCCGGGAGAAGCGTCGCCGAGATCGTCAATCATGCGCGCGTCTGGATCGAGTTCTTTGTACTGATCCTGCGCGAAATAATCGGGCTCAACATTGTGGCCGAGTTTGAATTCGCCGCGACTCGTCTTCTCCGTCCCAGCGAGCAGCTTGATCAGCGTGGACTTGCCCGCCCCATTGATGCCGACCAGCGCGATGCGGTCGCCGCGCTCGATCAGGAAATCGACGTCGCGAAAGACTTCCTTCTCACTGGTGTTGGTTCCCGTTTTCGCCGGATAAATCTTTGCCACCCCGACGAACTCGGCCACGATCCGCCCGCTCGGCTTGGGCTGCGGGAAGGAAAAATGGATCGTCTTTTCTTCCGGCGGGATCTCGATCCGCTCGATCTTTTCCAGTTCTTTGATGCGGCTCTGCACCTGCTTCGCCTTGGTGGCCTGGTAGCGGAAGCGGTTAATGAATACTTCCAGTTGCTCGATGCGGTCGCGCTGGTTGCGATAGGCGGCTTGCAACTGCTCGTTACGCTGCGTCTTCTGGGCCAGGAATTTGTCGTAGTTGCCGGTGTAGAACCAGAAGCGCTTGTTCCAGATCTCCGCGATCTTGTTCACCACCACATCGAGAAAATAGCGGTCGTGCGAAATGAGCACCAGCGCATGCGGATAATCGTGCAGATATTCTTCCAGCCAGTTGCGCGCTTCGAGGTCGAGATGGTTGGTGGGTTCGTCCAGCAACAGCAGGTTCGGCTTTTGCAGCAGCAGCTTGGCCAATGCCAGCCGCATCTGCCAGCCGCCAGAAAATTCACCCGTCTGCCGCTCCCAGTCTTCTTTGCGAAAGCCGAGTCCCTGGAGCACGCGTCCCACTTCGGCTTCAATCGAGTAACCATCGCGGGTGCGGAACTCGTGCTCCAGGCTGTGGTAGCGGTCGGCGACCTCGGCATACTCTGGGCTCGTGTGATCGAGTTCGGAGATCTTATGCGTCAGCGTTTCCAGTTCGCGCTCGATGGCATGCAGTCCGGTGAACACCGTCATGCACTCCGCAAACACGGTGCGACCGGAAAGCGTGAGTCCATCCTGCGGCAGATAGCCAGCAGTGGTTCCTTTGGCGACGATGAGCGAGCCGTAGTCGAAGCTGTCGAGGCCTGCGAGCACCTTCATCAGCGTGGACTTGCCGGTGCCGTTCGCGCCCACCAGGCCGACGCGGTCGTGGGGCGTGATCAGCCAGTCGGTGTTTTCAAAAAGAAGTTTGTGGCCGAAGCGTTTTCCGGCGTCGGAAAGCTGAATCATGGGCTGGATTTATCGTCTCACAAAAAGCGAGTACCGGGTACCAAGTACCGAGAACTGGGCCTCACTACCTGTTTCGGAAAGGGCATGGCTTCAGCTGTGCCGCCCCGTGCCGCCAAACACGCGGGCGTCAGCCCCTGAGGGACGTCTTCTGCTCGAACGGAGTTGCGAAAGAAATCAAGAATGCGCGGCGGCGCGGGCGTTGCGGCTTTCCGGAGTTGCGCCCCACAACTCGGTGTGGAACTGAATCCGCTCGAGCGCGCGATCAATCACCGCTTCCAGTTCATGCGCGTACTTCACTTCGCGTCCCTTGGCCAGCCGTTGCCGGCCTTCTTCCGGGCTGAACCAGGTGGGATGACGCAATGGTTCATCGGGTTTGCGCACCTGATGAACTTCCATCAGAAAGGCTTTCACCACAAATTCCTGCACGCCGCCCGGCTGCCAGAACACGCCCTTAGAGTGAATGTAGAGATGAAAGTGGCGCGGCTCGATAGTGCCAAGGGCCCCGGCTTCTTCCGCAGCCTCACGTTCGGCGGCTTGGCTATGCGAGAGGCGGGCCTCCGGCGATCCCTTGGGGAAGGTCCACTTGTTTCCGCCGTTGGTGTTCACCAGCAGAAACTCCACGATGTCGCCACACTTGCGGTAACAGACTGCGGCCACCTGTAGCGGCAGCGACTTCGCAATGCGCGGCAAACCCATGCGGCCTCCTGCAAACATATTACTCGCAAGATATTTCACGAATGTTAACGTGCAGCAAAAATTGTGCAGCAGGGGAGTTACCGTAGTTACCAAAAGGGGACGCAACCTTTAAAGCCGAAGAGCCGAAAACTATGGAACCGAGGATCGGACTGGATCAACCTCAGATTAGGGTGCTGACAATGTAGTGATCAGTCCATACTGCCCATTGGAATAGTAATTGCCGACCATCTGTCCCTTGCGATTGACTCCAAATATAACGGTAGATTCAGCGCCGGGATAAAGCACCTGGATAAATGTCCCTTGCACATCGAAAAATCCCTCCTGAACTGTCGAACCGTGGCTCCGGAACTGTCCTGAGCCGACGATCAGTCCCAGATCGCTGATTCCCATGAGACTCGGATCAGTAGTTCCCGGCACAGTGATACTACTGAACGTACCCGCGTTGCCCACAAAGCCGAGGATGTCCGAGGCGCCGGCCGGCGCGTAGCTGCCGACGATTTGTCCGTAATTGTTAATGCCGTAGGCTGCTGTGCTAATCGCGCCGGGAAAGTTGATCAGCGTAAACTGTCCAGACTGGTAGAGGAACCCCTGGTAGTTGCCTGAACCTTCCTCTTGGAATAGGCCCACTATCTGTCCGGCCGAATTTATCCCGTAAGGAACAGTAGCCGCCGCTCCAGGATAATCAATCGCTGTAAACCCCTCCTGCGTTTTCAGAAAGCCGTGCGTCCGCGAGTCTGTGCCCTCATAGGCGCCAACAATCTGTCCAAGGTCGTTTATTCCTCCCGGTTCCGTATCCAATGCTTCCGGAACGTCGAAGCTGCTGTATGTGCCATTGCGATAGATGAAGCCATGGCCACCACCCGTTGAATCGTCATACTGGCCGACAACCCAGCCGAGATTGTTGATTCCTGAGGCGTAGGTATTCGTTGACCCGGGAAAAGAAAGAGATGTATAGCTCAGCGCCAGAGCCGAAGCGGGCGAAGAATCGGAATCATTGACCCAGCGTGCGTGATTGCGGGGGCTGCCACCGCCGAGCATTTCAGGATCGCGCGGGTGTGACTGCGCCCCCGCCCGCGGCGCGAGAATCAAAGCCATTGTTGCCCACACGACGCACCTGATTCCGACCATAGCGCAATCCTCTTCCACCCCGATTCAGACGACGCAAACATGCTGCGCGTCGGTTAGGTCCGAGTCAAGATGAAGGTTCTTGCACACAGGGGGGACGATGTAGACCGATCCGACAAGCCGTGAACTTGTGGTCCGCGACCCCTAAAGTCCGCGCCCATACACCGGAATAGCAGCGCCGGTCACGTCTTTGCCGGCGTCTCCCGCCAGCCACACGATCAAGCTGGCTATTGAGGCAGGCTGCACCCACGTGGAAGCGTCCGCGCCGGGGATATCTTTTCGGTTGGCCGGCGTGTCGATGGTGCCGGGCAGGATCACGTTCGCGGTAATGCCCGCGTCTTTGTTTTCCAGCGCGACCGTCTTTATCAGCGACACCAGCGCCGCCTTCGACGCGCTGTAGGCACCAATTGTGGGCGCGGGTTCTTCGGCCTGCCGGCTGCCGATCGCGATGATGCGTCCTCCAGCCTTGCGCATTTCAGGAATAACCGCGCGCAGGATGTGAAACGCGCTATTCAGATTCGCATCGAACATTCGCTGCCAGGTGGCGTCGTCCGTAGCGGCGACGGTCTGGCCGGCGGTGAAGCCGCCCACCAGATGGGCCAGCACGTCGATTCTTCCGTAGCGCGCGATCACGCTGTCGACTGCTTTCTTCGCAGTGTCGAGGCTGTTAAGCGCGGCGGGAAGCGCAATGAAATTCGGATGGTTGAAGTCAGACTGCTGGATTCGCGGCGAGAGGCCGAGGACTGTGAATCCTGCATCCAGCAGGGCTTTCGTGACGTGAGTTCCGAGGCCACCGTTGGCCCCGGTTACGAGAGCAATCTTTTCGGACATAGAAATTCCCCTTCCAACACTGAGCCGCACAGGTATCGAGCATTCATCGGGCGATGAGCGCTATTCCCGCGGCTAATAGAAACGTCAGCACTTCAACAGCGCCGATTGCCCTCAACGCCTTGCTCGCTGCACGCGCAGCCATGTATGCGCAATAAATACCCACGAACCACGGAGCGATCACGCCCACTAACAGGATGATCAACGGTTTTGGTTGTTCGAGATAGGCCACGCGGTATAAGGCGACACCTTTAAATGTCGCGTACTGAATGGCAACGCATACAATCGGCACGAAGACAGCTAGCGCTGCGCGCTTCGGTGCCAGTGGGTTTGAAGGTATCGGTTGTGGCGGGCGGCTGCCCTTGAAAATAGAGACGAGCAACGCCACAAGCAACAAGACTAAGACTGTAGCAGTCGCTAGAATGTTCATCTCACGAAAAAACCGACTGAAAGTATGACACAGCGAGAATTAACGCAACCAGCAATTTCGCCAGGCGGTCAGGCCAACTCTACAGTCATTCATGGCCGTCTCTCACGCCAACCTTCCCCTCAGAGTCTCCCGCCCCAGCTCATTCTCCCACCTTGCCACCACCAGCGTGGCCACGCCGTTGCCGATCATGTTGACCAGTGCGCGGAACATGCTCATGAAGCGGTCAATGCCGAGGATGAGCGCCATCCCCGCCACCGGAATCGTCGGAATCACCGACAAGGTCGCGACCAGCGCGATGAAAGATGCCCCCTGCACCCCGCTCGCTCCCTTCGAGGTCAGCGTCGCGACCGAGAAAATGGTTATCTGTTCGAGCAACGTCAGGTGAGTATTGGTGGCCTGGGCGACGAACAGCGCTGCCAGCGTCATGTACAAACTGCTGCCGTCGGTATTGAAAGTGTAGCCTGTGGGAACCACCAGGCCGACCAAAGAGCGCGAGCAGCCCAGCTTTTCCAGCTTCTCCATCAAAGTTGGGATTGCCGTTTCCGACGAACTGGTGGCCAGCACCAGCAGAATCTCTTCTTTGATATGCAGCAGGAACTTCACAATGCTGAATCCCGCGAACCAGCAAATCGCGCCCAGCACGATGAGCACAAACAGAATCGAAGTCACCCAGAACGTGGCAATCAGCTTGACCAGCGGCCCCAGCGAGGCGAACCCATATTTGCCGATGGTGAATGCCATAGCGCCGAACGCTCCGATCGGCGCAAACAGCATCAGAATGTTGACCACACGAAACACGACCTGAGTCAACGATTCCAGCAAAGCCGTGATCGGCTTGGCGCGCGGCCCCGCCGCCGACAAGCCAAAGCCAAACAGAATCGAGACGAACACCACCTGGAGGATGTCGCCCTTGGCAAACGCATCCGTCACGGTCGTAGGGATGATGTGCATCAGAAACTCGACCACCCCTTGCGCCTTGGCCTGCCCGGCATAGTCAGCAACGGCCCTGGCAT
Source organism: Candidatus Acidiferrum sp. (assembly GCA_035568115.1). Classification (GTDB taxonomy): domain Bacteria; phylum Acidobacteriota; class Terriglobia; order Terriglobales; family Acidobacteriaceae; genus Sulfotelmatobacter. The sequence continues at coordinate 77,337 of DATMOP010000086.1, read as the reverse complement.
CGAGCGACGCCGGGTTTACGTTGAAGCCGCTGCCCGGACGAACCACGTTGCCGACGATCAGCCCGATCACCAGCGCGATGGTCGAAACGATTTCAAAGTAAAGCAGCGCCTTGCCGCCCACCCGTCCCACTTTTTTCAAGTCCTGCATGCCAGCAATGCCGGTGACGACGGTGCAGAAGATGAGGACCGTGATTATCATGGTGATCATCCGGATGAAGGCGTCGCCCAGCGGCTTCATGGCAATGGCGCGCGCGGGACTGAAATATCCCAGGGCCCCGGCTACCACCATGGCGATCAGCACCTGCACCCACAGCGATGCATAGAACGGTTTGCGATGCGGTGTTGCGGATCTCGCCTCGGACTCTGATGTTGTGATCGGTGCGGGCATGTCTAGTTGGGTTGATTCGCTTTGAAAAGCCGTTCGATTCCTATCAGGATTTTGTCTGGCCACTGATCACTGGCCACTGACCACTGGCTCTACGGCGCCTGTAGCGTCTTCACCAGCCACGGAATAATCACTTCCTTAAATATCCGGGGATCGGGCCACACTCCCACCTGCCGCCCGAGATGTCCCCCGTGAGGATTAATCCACGCTTCTTTCGGCACGTCCCCTTTGTTCAGCAGCAGGTATTCGTCCTCGATGGGAACCTGCGTGTCGTTGACCCCAGCCAAAATGAGCATGGGCGCCATCGGCTTGCCCAGCAGTCCCTGGCTTACGAGCGACATCTTAGGCAGATACTCGCCCATTTCCTCAAGCGAATGCACGCCCTCGAGAATGTTCATCAAAGCCGGAACCTGATCGAACAGATACTCTCGGTTCCCCAGCAGCGAGTTCATCAGAAAATCTTTCTGGAAAAATTTATCGACTGGCGGAGACTGGGCGCTGCACCCACGCAGCCGCGCCCGCTCGACAATCGCCATCTTCGTCGCCCAGTATGCTCCCCAACTTACGCCATGCATCGCGATGCGGCTCTTATCGATCTCCGGCCGCGACTGCGCGTAGTCGAGCACGCGAGATAGCATGCGATCCGAAGTCTCGCTCACTTTAATCGGATTCTCTCCTGTGCCCGGCCCGTCAACCGCGAGATAACCAATCCCAAAGGGAAGGATCGCGCTGAAGCTTTCCGTTAGATCCTCCTTGCGGCTATCCAGGCCGTTCACCGCAATCACAAGCGGCACCGGACCCTTCGCGTTCTTCGGCAGGCGCAGATAGGCGATGATTTCCTTCCCCTCGAACGGAATGCGCACAACCTCGAGCGGCGGATCGAAGAATTTGGCATGATCCAGAAACGATTCAATCGCCTTCTCATACGAGCGCTGCTTGCCCGCAGACGCCGGAATCGGCCAGCGTCCGAACGAATAAAGCCGCCACGCCCGGATGTAGTCGGCGTTCGCCTTGGTGGCATCAGACTTGTCTTTCTCCAGCGACTTCGCTTCATTGAAGTAGCGATCGGCCACATGCATGAATCCCGCGGCCCACTCGTCTTTGTCGCCGGTGTGAATGCTCTCGAAAGCTTCTTTCACGTCAGCGGGATCGAGCCCGATCAGCGGATACTGCCCTACCTCGGCGCGACGAATGGCTTCGACCCGGATCTCGTCGATGGTGCGCTCCCGCCGCTCTTCCTTTTGAGCGGGAGCCTGAGCCAAAGCCCCCGCGGAAATGAATGCGAGAAACATGGAAAACAAGACTGGCAAGGAAACACACTTTCGTTTTTTCATAACTTGGCCCCATTTCTTTCTGACCCGCGCACGCGAGCCATTACGAAAAAAGACCGGACGGAATTGCGTCCGGCCTCCTCTTATCCCTCAATTCTGGCCGCACCGCTAGAACGTGAACTTCAGGCCCAACTGCACGGCACGGCTGCCGCCGGAGCCGATGACCGGGTTGGCCGCCGCTACGTCCGGTGTGGCGCATCCGCAACCGAAGCCCGGCGCCCCGGGATCGTTCTGCCCGTAGCCGTTCTGTCCCCCGTAGGGATTGGCAAAGTTGGGGTGATTGAGAATGTTGAAGAACTCCGCCCGGAACTGGGCGCGCAGACGTTCGCCGAAGTGCCAATTCTTGGCAATCGAGAAGTCCAGATTGCGGAAAGCAGAGTCGGGAAAGATATTGCGCCCCATAGTTCCAAACGCCCCATAGGCCGGCGGAGTCATGATGGAGTTGCCTTTGGCATAGCAACCCCAGGTTCCGAGTGAGGTGAGCAGGCCCGGCGTCGTGGCGTGCGCCAGACAGGCAGCGTTGCTGGTGCCGGGAAAAAATGGGATCGGCGTTGGTCCTGATTTGAAGTCGGATGGCTTCCCCAAAAAGTCCCAGCGCTGGGGCGTAGCCTGCGGCGGGCTTACGGGCAGGCCGCCGAGTCCGGTGAGGTCGGTGGTCAGGTCAATTGGCCCCCAAGGTTGAGCGCTTTCCAGGGTTGCGATCGTATTGATCTCCCAGCCTTCCAGCATTTGACCGAAGCCCCTCTTCCCCAGGATGGCGTAGGTGAGAGAAATTGTCAGGCGATGGCGAATGTCGAAATCGCTGTTCGCGTATTCCCGTCCAACGTTGGTGGAATCCTGCGGAAGTCCGTACCCGGCCCCAAAATCCCAATTGGCGCCCACGTCATCCAGCGCGTGCGAGTAGGTGTAACCCAGCACCATGCTCAGTCCACGATAGTTTCGCGCGTTCAGGGTTGCCTGCAGGCCGTTGTAATTCGATCGATAAATGTTTCCCATCTGGAAGATCTGAGCCAGGAACGGGAATTTATTGTTGGCGGTAAATGGACGGGTCGTCGGATCGTCCGTACCGGGTGTCTCCTGGTTGATATCCCGAATGCCGGTCAGGTTCGTACCGCGATTGCCGACGTATCCCAGTTCAAGAGACAGGTTCGGAGTAAACGAGTGTTGGATATTTAGATTCCAGTTCCAAACGTAGGGCGTGGTCAGGTTGCGGACTACGCTCATGATAGGGCAGGGACCTGGTCCGTTAGGGCCGGGATCGCAGTTGATGCTGCTGCTGCTGACATTGCCATAGAGGGGTGCGCCACTGTCCCATTGCGGAAGGACAGGAGGGATTGCCAAATTGCCGGCCGTGATCGTGCCTCCGGCGGTGGTATTGGTGGTGCCCGTTCCGGAAATGATGGCTCCGGTGGGAACGTTGCCGAGGCCAAAGCTGTTGTTGAAAGCAAGGAACGATTCCCAATTCACCGTCTCGTACATCAGACTGGCTCCGCCTCGTATCACCGTACTACCTTTGCCCACGACGTCCCAGGCAAAGCCGAAGCGCGGGCCGAAGTTTTTGTGATCGGGATTGTAGACACCGCTTATCCCATTCCTTCCGGCTTGAATCAATCCGGTTGTGGAATTGGGATCGAAGTTCCCCAGAAGGTTGTGGGCTTCCTTGATCACCGAATTGAACTCATAGCGCAGCCCGTAATTGACTGTCAGATTCTTGCTCACGCGCCAGTCATCCTGAAAGAAAGCCCCATAGGACCAGTTGTGGATCTGCCGGGTGGGATCGCCAACCTGCACGGATGCCTTGAACGGATCGCCGGCAAAGAAATCTTCCAACGCAGTCGAACCGTTACCGGTTCCTATGGCGACGCCGCCCAAAAACGTGATGCTGCCCCGAGCATTGCCGAACGCGCCGCCACTAAACTCGTCGCGGTGCAGTTCTCCGCCGAATTTGAGGGCGTGCGTTCCCACACTGTAGGAAACATGGTCGATAAACTGAGTGATCGAGTCCGGCCCCTGAAATTTTGGCCACTTGAAAGCACCCAGTCCCGGGACGAAGGCTCCGGCAAAGCCGAGGCGCGGCAGGCCTCCGGTGAAAGGCCCGCTTACGCCCGTGTTGAGCCCGTAGGCTGACGCGGGTTTGTTCAGGTCGCCGGGCAGCGTCGGTTGATAGAGGCGGTTGTAACCAACCCTGGCTTCGTTCACCCAGCGTGCGTTGGGCGTCCAAATCCAGCTTCCTCCAACCACCTGGGCGCGCGTGTGAATCTTGGAGCGCCACTGCGATTGCAGTTCCGGAAAGTCTTCCACCGTTCCGGAGTTATTGCCGAAGAAGTAGATGCCGCTGATGGTACTGCGTTGATTCAGGTTGAAATCCACTTTGCCAATTGCGTTGTTTACGCCCACATCGTTGGGGAACCCCTGCACCACGCTGATGCTTTGCGTGTTGTTGGTGGGGAAGCCTGTCCCGGCGCACGTGACCGTGGCTGTTATGCCAGAGCCGCTGACCGCGCAACCCGAAATCAGCAGGCTGTTCGCACTGATCGCAACGCCATTCGCCAGCAGATCGTCGACGGCATTCGGAATACTGCCTCCGCAGTCGTTCCCGGCGAGGGTGGGATCGGTGCAGTTCGTCGCTGCCCCTGAGGCAAGCGTTAACGAAGCCATTGACGGAGTCGTCACGCCATAGGAATTTCCCACGTTATAGCGCTGGCCCTCGTAGGCGCCGAAGAAGAACGCTTTGTCCTTGATAATCGCGCCGCCGAAACTGCCGCCAAACTGTTCCAGCGTTCGATCGGTCTTCGCCGCTGGAGAAGCGTTGAAATAATTCCGGGCATCCATGACCCCATCGCGGCCAAATGCAAACGCACTGCCGTGAACCTTGTTCGTTCCGGACTTCAGTCCGACATTGACCACCGCGCCCGGTTTCCAGCCGTACTCAGCGGGAGGATTCTCCTGAACATTAAACTCCTGGATCGCATCGATGGGCAGGATAGTCGCGGAATCGCCCGCGATGCCAGCTCCATTAATGATGCCCTGTCCGGAAAACGGTTCGCTGTTGAACAATCCCTCGACAAAGTAGGCATTGTCCTCCGCACGCAGGCCGTTGGTGCTCGTCGTCGAAAATCCGCCTCCGGGATAGCGCATGACGCCAGGTCGCAGCTGCAACAAGTTTTCGTAGTTGCGGCCGTTCAGCGGCAGGTCGTTGATTTCCTGATTGCTCAGCGTTCCTCCCAAGGTGGAGGAAGTTGTGTTGAGCAGAGGAATTTCGCTGCTCACGGTAATGATTTCAGAAACATTTCCCGGCTGCAGAGCGAAGTCGGCGCGAACGTCGGTCGCGACCTCGATGGTGACGCTGGGCCGCTCCGCCGACTTGAATCCCTTGGCCTCGACGTGAATCTTGTAGGTTCCCGGGATGAGATCTGGAGCAACGTAGTCTCCGGACGCGTCGGTTGCGAGTGTGCGAGTGGTGCCGCGCTGTGTGTCGGTTACCACCACGGTTGCGCCCGCGATCGAAGCGCCGCTCTGGTCGGAGACGCTGCCCAGCACGCGGCCGGCGGTGGATTGGGCCAGGGCCGCCAGACTTATCAGGCTCAGGGCAAGAGCAAAAAAAACCGTCCGGGGGGCTAACGTAGCCTCGTGACCCGCGGACAGGGCGGTGCGTCGGGATGTCATCGAAACTTCCTCCGTTTTGCTGGTCCGACAGCCATACCATTGCTCGGCGGATGAAGTCAAGGAAATTCCTCCAGTCTCGTCCTCTGTGAGCCTGGTTGGTACAGCCCCGGAGGGTAGAGTTTTCCTCGCAATACACCGATGAAGAATGATTCTTCAGCAGGACTTGCACCCAACCGTAGCAAAGTGGTACTGTCTAGCTGTCATACCACCATACCTAGAGACCGCATTTGCCAAGCCCTCACTCCATCACGGCAGAAGCCGCTCCGCACCCATTGGACCTGCGGTATAGTAGTCAGACCTTCGCCGGTTCCCCCAGACCGGCTCGTGCGGGAGAAACTCCTGTGTACAAAGTTGTCCGGACTTCGCGGCTGTACGAGCAGATCGTTCAGCAGATCGAAGCCTCTGTCCTTGATGGAACACTCAAACCCGGCGATCAGCTTCCCGCCGAACGCGAACTAGCGCAGCGTCTCGGCGTCAGCCGCACTGCCGTGCGTGAAGCGGTCAAGGCTCTGCGTGAGAAAGGCCTGGTCGAAGCCTACTCCGGTCGTGGCACGTTTGTTACAGACGGAACCTCGCAGGCAGCGCGCCAATCCTTTGATCTCATGGTAAAGATTGGCCAGCAGGAAGGTTCGCCGCATCTGGCGGAACTGCGTCTGATCCTGGAGCCTGGTATCGCCGCTTTGGCCGCGGACCGCGTTAAGGATGAAGACCTCGCGGCAATGCGGGAAGCGGTCGCAGTCATGGAGCGCTCGCAGAAGGATCCCGAAGCCTACATCGAAGCCGATCTTGATTTTCACCTCGCTCTGGCCGAGGCCGTCGCCAATCCGTTGATTCTTTCGTTGATCGACTCCATTGTCGGGCTGCTGCGTCAGCAACGCATCAAGATCTTTAACGTCGAAGGCGGACCGCAGCGCGGGCAGGTTCACCACAAGCGCATTCTGGAAGGCGTCGAGCGGCGCGATCCGGAGATGGCTCGCGCCGCCATGCGTGCTCATCTCGAGCAGGTACGCCAGGATTCGCAGGTTTCTTCCGGCAGCAAGTCCCCTGGAAAGCATCTGCCGGCGAGTTCGAAAATCACTTCCTAGGTTCGGAGTTCGGAGGTTTTCGGTCGGATGGCGAAACTCGGGTTTATCGGTCTGGGAGTCATGGGCAGCCAGATGGTGAACCGTCTGCTCAGCAAAGGTCACACCGTCACCGGCTACAACCGTACACGCTCGAAAGCGCAGTGGCTGGTTGAAAAAGGGATGAAGTGGGCCGACTCGCCGCGCGCGGTTGCCAGCGCATCCGATTTCACCTTCGCGATGGTCACCAACGCCGCCGCCATCGCTTCCATCACGGAAGGTCCTGATGGAATGCTGGCCGGCCTGAGTGCAGGCAAGATTTTTATCGATATGAGCACGGTGAGTCCCACGGTGAGTCGGGCGCTGGCCGCGAAGGTGCGCGAAAAAGGAGCGGACATGGTCGACTCGCCCGTCTCGGGCAGCGTGATCACGTTGCAGGAAGGAAAGCTTTCTGTAATGGTCGGCGGGCGCCGCGAGACCTTCGAGAAGGTAAAGCCGCTGCTGCTCGACATTGGGCCGAAGGTCACCCACGTTGGCGACAACGGTTTGGCGCTCGCCATGAAGATTGCAGTGAACCTGAGCCTCGCAGTACAGATGCTGGCGTTTTCCGAAGGAGTCTTGCTGGCTGAGAAAAGCGGCATTGCGCGCGAGACTGCTGTCGACGTGTTGGTCCACAGCGCCATCGCCTCGCCGATGATTCAATACCGCGGGCCTTTCGTTCTACGGCAGCCGGAAGAGGCTTGGTTCGACGTCAACATGATGCAGAAAGATATGGTTCTCGCCATGGATCTGGGCCGGCAGCTCGACGTGCCGCTGCCTTCCACCGCGGTAAGCAATGAGATTCTGACCGCCGCTCGCGGCATGGGCTGGACGAAATACGACTTCGCCTGCATGTTCGATGTGCTGGCTGCCATGTCGGGCGTGATGACGCCGGTCACCGCGGGAGGTAAGAAGAAATGACGACTGCAACTTCCAAGCCTGAAACTGCCTGCGGCACTGCGACAGAAAAAGAAAAATGGCTTCACGCCTACCGCCAGATGGTGAGCATCCGCCAGTTTGAAGAGCAGGTGAACGAGGTGTACACCCGGGCTCTCATGCCGGGTCTCGCTCACTTGTATAGCGGCGAAGAAGCTGTCGCCGTTGGAATCTGCGAAGCGCTCCGCATCGACGACTACATCACCAGCACCCACCGCGGCCACGGACACTGCCTCGCGAAAGGTGCGTCGCCGGACCGCATGTTCGCCGAGTTGCTGGGAAAAGAAGCGGGCTATTGCCGCGGCAAAGGCGGATCGATGCACATTGCCGATCCCGCAACCGGCAACCTTGGCGCAAACGCAATCGTGGGTGGCAGCGTAGGAATCGCCACGGGCGCTGCTTTCGCTGCCAAGACCTTGGGTACGGATCGCGTCGCAGTCTGCTTCTTCGGAGAGGGCGCGCTTGGCCAAGGCTCGCTGTATGAAGTGATGAACCTGGCGCAGTTGTGGAAGCTTCCCGTCATCTACGTCTGCGAAAACAATCAATACAACGAATACACGCACTATCAGGAAACCACGGCCGGCACCATCCTCGGCCGTGCCGCCGCTTTCGGCATCGAAGCTGTCAGAGTCGATGGACAAGATGTTCGCGCAGTAAATGAAGTTGCGATGCGCCTGATCAATCGCGCCCGCACCGGCGGCGGGCCCGCATTTTTGCAATGCGATACCTACCGCTACAGCGGCCACCACGTCGGCGACATCAATCGCGAATACTATCGCTCCAAACAGGAAGAACACCTGTGGAAGACAGACCGCGATCCTATTCTGGTTTTGGCGAAGTGGTTGATTGAACATGGCTATGCCGACGTCGCCACCCTCGACGCAACCACAAAAGAAGTTCGGGCCATCATGGAAGCGGCAGTAAAGTTCGCCATCGCCGCGCCCTATCCCAGCGTGGACGAGGTGGAGAAGCACGTCTATGCCTGAACGCGAGCTCACATTTGCGCAGGCAGTTCGCGAAGCGCTGGCGGAAGAAATGCGCCGAGACTCGCGCGTGTGCATCATCGGCGAAGATGTAGCCGAGGCCGGCACGCCCTTCAAAGTGCTCTCGGGCTTAGTCGAAGAATTCGGCGCAAAGCGCGTGGTCGATACTCCCATCTCTGAAGCCGGATTCACCGGTGTGGCCGTCGGTGCGGCAATGACGGGCCTTCGCCCCGTGGTGGATATCATGTTCGGCGATTTCATCACCCTCACCATGGATCAGATGGTCAACCAGGCCGCCAAAGCCCACTACATGTCGGGCGGACACTGGAAAGTTCCCATGGTGATGCGTACTACCTTGGGTGCCACGCGGCGGTCCGCGGCCCAGCACTCGCAGTCGCTGCACGCCTGGTTCAGCCACGTTCCTGGATTGAAAGTGGTTCTGCCCTCCACACCCTACGATGCGAAAGGCCTGCTCAAAGCGGCCATCCGCGACGAAAATCCAGTCGTCTTCTTCGAAGACAAAATGATGTATAAGCTGAAGGGCTTGGTTCCTGAGGACGATTACACGATCCCGTTGGGCGTGGCCGATGTGAAGCGAGCCGGCGACGACATCACGCTGGTCGCCACGAGCAGCATGGTGCAAGTCGCGCTGGGCGCCGCGGTCTTATTAGACAAGGAAGGCATCAGCGCCGAAGTCGTTGACCCGCGCACGACGTGGCCGCTGGATGAAAAAACTTTGATCGACTCGGCGAAAAAGACTTCGCGAGTGATCGTGCTGGACGAAGGCTATGGTCGCTACGGCGTGACTGCGGAACTTGCCGCCGTGATCGCCGAAGGCGCATTCTACGATCTGGACACACCGGTGAAAAGAATGGGAGCAATGCACGTACCGATCCCGTTCTCCCCGCCGCTGGAAGATGCAACGGTGCCGACGGAGCAAACCGTGTTCGATGCAGCGAGATCGATGTGCGGTAAGAGGTAGCCTGAACCCTGGAGGTTGTTATGGGACTAAGAACTCACGGAACGATGGCAGTCGATTGGGAGAATCGAATCGACTTCGATCGCCTACGCCGCGAGCGCCTTTCGAAAGCGAAAGCTCTGCTGGCCAAGTCAGAGATGGGCGCGCTGCTTTGTTTCGACATGAACAACGTGCGCTACCTCACCTCCACGCACATCGGCACCTGGGCGCAAGACAAGGCCAACCGCTTCACGCTGCTGCCGCAGAACGACGAGCCGATCCTCTGGGACTTCGGCTCCGCCGCCAAACATCATCAATTAAATTGCCCGTGGCTCGATGGCCGCTCGCGCGCTGGCATTTCCATGCTGCGCGGCGCCATGACGCCTGAGATGGGCCGCGCCGAAGATGTCGCGAAGAAAATTCGTATCGAACTCGAAATGCGCGGCCTCCACAAAGAGCCGGTCGGCATCGACATCATCGAGCTGCCGGTTCTGTTCGCGCTGCAACGCGAAGGCATCAAGGTGGTCGACGGCCAGGCGTTGATGTCCGAAGCTCGCGTCATCAAAACGCAGGATGAGATTTCTTTGCTCAACACCTCCGCCGCCATGGTCGACGCCGCCTACGACGAACTTTACCGCGCCATGAAGCCCGGCCTGCGCGAGAACGAAGCCGTCGGCCTGGTGAGTAAAGTTCTCTACGATCTGGGCTCCGAATACGTCGAAGCGGTGAACGCGATTTCGGGCGAGCGCTGCAATCCGCATCCGCATGTCTTCTCCGACCGCGTGCTGCGCCCCGGCGATCCCGTCTACTACGACATTCTGCATTCCTACATGGGATACCGCACCTGCTACTACCGCTGCTTCACCGTCGGCTACGCCTCGCACGCGATGGTCGATGCTTACAAGCGCTGCCGCGAATATCTCGACGCAGCCATTGAACTGGTGCGTCCCGGCCGCACCACCGCCGAAATCGCCGCAGTCTGGCCAAGGGCGGAAGAATTTGGTTTCCCCAACGAAGAGTCTTGTTTCGCGCTGCAATACGGTCACGGCATCGGCCTCGCCATCTGGGAGAAGCCGGTGATCAGCCGCCTGGTATCGTTCGAGCATCCCGTGACGATCGAGCCGGGCATGGTGTTCGCCCTCGAAACCTTCTGGCCTTCAACTGACGGCTGGAGCGCGGCGCGCATTGAAGAAGAAATCGTGGTGACACCGACTGGGCACGAGGTGATCACCCGCTTCCCGGCGGAACAACTTCTGGTGGCGGGCGCGCATTATTTCACGGTCAACGGACCTCTGCCTACCACTCGCGAATCGGAAGCTCCGCCCAGCGCGCGCGTGATCGATATGATCGAAGCCAGCGCGAAAACTGAGCAGGTAGGAGTTTCGGACTGAAGGCCATAGTCACAGCCCTTCCCCGATAAGAAGACTATGGCCTTCAGTGTGGTCATGCCCGCCCTCGAGATGGCGCAGGAAACTGGCAAGCTTATCTCGTGGCGTAAGAAAGAGGGCGAGCGCGTCACCAAAGGCGAGCCCCTTCTCGAAATCGAAACTGATAAAGCAGTGATGGAAGTGGAGGCGCCCGCTGACGGCATCCTCGCCGGAATCACAGGAGTGGTTGGAGCCGATATTCCTGTCGGACAGACGATCGCGTGGATCGTCGCTCCGGGCGAAAAGCCTCCTGCGGAAAACGAATTTGTATTAGCGCCACCCGCGAGAGGAAAAACAGAATCGCACGCTGTGCCCGCAGCCGCGAGTCCCTCCGAGCCTCCCGCTGCTCAGGGCGAGAGAATTTCTCCAAAGGCGCGGCGACTCGCGAAAGAACTCGGTGTGGATATCGCCACCGTGCGTGGCTCTGGACCTGGTGGCGAGATTCTTGCGTCCGATGTGCAATCCGCAGGCGCAGCTAAAGCGTCGAGTTCTGCACCACGGGCGAAATCACCCCACCTCGAGGTCCCCAGCACTCTCGGCCGCCTGATGGCCGAACGCACCGCCCAGAGCTGGACGACCATCCCACACTTTTTCGTAACGCGGGAAATCGAAGCCAGTGCGCTCAATGAATATCGCGAGAAAGTAGTTTCTGAGATCGAGCGCACGCACAACATCCGCGTCACGCACACCGATCTGCTGGTTGCACTGGTGGCGCGAGTTCTATTCAAGCATCCGCGTCTGAATTCAAGCTTCACTGCGGAAGGCATTCGCCTGCACGATCACGTCAACATGGGTGTGGCCATTGCGGTGAACGACGGCGTGGTCGCCGCGGTAATCCCCAACGCGCACACAGCGAGTCTCGCGGAAATTGCCCAGCAGCGCCGCGACGTCGCCGTGCGCGCCCGGGCAGGAAAGCTGCGCCCCGCCGACATTGCCGATGCCACCTTCACCATCAGCAACCTCGGCATGTACAAAGTAGATCAGTTCACCGCGATCATCACCCCGCCGCAAGCGGCAATTCTCGCCGTGGGAGCCATCGGCGGGCGAGTGGTCGCTGTCGACGGCAAGCCCGCCGTCCGCCCCATGATTACGCTGACTCTATCTTGTGATCACCGCGCCGCCGACGGCGCGCGGGCAGCTATATTTTTGAACGACCTCGCTGAAGCGATTCGTGATCCGCAGAAGATGTTTTAGTCTTGTCTTATGCGGGCGACCTGGCCGTGAAAGCCGCGCTACTCGAAACGCCAAAAGATCCTCTTCGCATCGAAGAGACTCCCAAGCCTCAGCCCACGAGTGGACAAGTCCTTCTTCGCGTTCGCGCCTGCGGCGTCTGCCGCACCGATCTGCACATTGTCGAGGGAGAATTGCCGCCGCGAAAAGAGGCACTCATCCCCGGCCACCAAATCGTAGGAATTGTTGAAGACGGTGCGACCGGAGACTTGCCACTCGGTGCGCGCGTGGGTGTTTCCTGGATCGGTGGCATAGACGGAACTTGCCCGTACTGCCGCCGTGGCCTCGAGAATCTGTGCGACGCGCCGGTCTTTACCGGATACACCGTTAACGGCGGCTATGCGGAGTACGCAGTGGCGCGCAGCGACTTTGTGTTTAAACTTCCGCAGGAATTGGACGACCTGCACGCCGCGCCTCTTCTCTGCGCCGGCATTATTGGTTTCCGCAGTCTGCGCGTGGCCGGAGTTGCACAAGGCGATCGCGTGGGACTCTTCGGCTTTGGGGCGTCAGCGCATCTGGCGATTGCTGTCCTTCGCGCCTGGAAATGCGAAGTCTATGTGTCGACGCGCGGCGCCTCGCATCGCCGCCTGGCCGAGTCTCTAGGCGCGACCTGGGTAGGCAGTGAAACCGACAAGCCGCCCGTGCAACTCGATCGCGCTGTGACCTTTGCGCCCAGCGGAGACGTGGTGATCGCGGCGCTTTCAAGCTTGCGGAAAGGCGGCGTCGTCGCCATCAACGCCATTCATCTCGACCGGATTCCTGAATTCGATTACGACCGGCTACTGTGGGGCGAGCGCCAAATCCGCAGTGTCGCCAACATGACTCGTTCGGACGCGCGCGATTTTCTCCAGATCGCCGCCGACATCCGTCTCCAGCCCAAGATAACCGTGTTTAAGCTCGACCAAGCCAATGAGGCGCTCGCTGCGGTAAAGAATGACGCCATCGACGGAGCCGCGGTCATCGTCCCCTGAAACCCCAGGCGACCGGTGTCAGCAGGCCTGATGTGTTCAGAAAAGAGATGAAGAAAATATAGGCTCACGTCTACAATTCCCCATCATGCGCAAAATCGTTCTCGGCCTTGGCATCAGCCTCGACGGTTACATCGCGCGCCCCGACGGCGCCGTCGACTTCCTCTTCATGCCAAAGGACTACTCGATGGGTCCATTCTTCGCGACCATCGACACCGCGATCATGGGCCGCAAGACGCTCGACGCCGGTCTGAAGATGGGCGGAGGCAAGTTCGATAGCGGCGGCCTGGCCACCTATGTTTTCTCTCACACCCAACCGCCTGGCGAGCGCAAGGGGTGGACGTTCGTCAACCAGTCTCCAGCAGCCTTTATGAGCAAGCTCCGCAAACGCCCCTGAAAAGATATCTGGCTCATGGGCGGCGGAGAACTCGCCCGCGACTTCCTCAGGGCAGATCTCGTGGATGAACTTTACATCGGCATTGTTCCAGTCTTGCTGGGGGAAGGGATCCCGCTATTCCCGAGCGGCTTCCCCCAGCGCGACTTTTCGCTGGTCGAGAACAAGACCTATTCCAGGGGCATGATCGCGCTCAAGTACAAGCGTACGCGAGCGAAGGCCAAGCGCAAGTCCTGATCCCGCCAGTTGACTGCGCAGAACATCAGCCGCAGTTAGTGATCGTGATCATGGTGCTCGCCGTGATTTTCGTGGTCTCTGTCGTGGTTCTCGTGATCCCAATGGCCTTCATGCAATTGCCAGCCTTGCCGCTGGTGATCGTAGTGAGGATGGTTCCAATATGCGCCTTCGTACGGCGGACGATCCCAGCGTCCTGCGACCCACCGGTAGTGACGCCCGTTCGGAGCCCAATAGCCCTCGACCCAGGCGTAGCCTGGACCCGGCTCCGGCCCACGCTCTTCGTAACGCAATGGCGGTGGCGCGCTTCCGACATATACGGAAATCTGCGCCGACGCCGGGACGCACAGAGCGGTTGCGAACAGTAATCCCCAAATCCAGTTCAATTTCATTTTGTTTTCTCCTTTGAGTGTTTGCATGGTTCTGACGCGCCTATTTGTTGTCTTCGCGCGCTTCGGCTACCTTGGCGTGCTGGCCTGCCTCGGACACCGCTCTGACGAATGCGTCCGCGCTCCTCGGAGTGGTGGCTTTGCCCGAAAGAATGTTGCGGAACAGCATGTGCTTGCCGTAAATGGCATGAGTCGAGTCGTTATCCTGCTCGACCACTGCGCCTTCCAGCGTCAAGCCGGCGAACACGCCCTTCGATCGCGAGTAGGTCAGCATTTCCGTATTCATCTTCCAGTCAGTTCCCGCCGATGCGTGACGGCCCACCGGACCTGCAGCAACCGATCCTTCACCCGTGAGTTCAAACTTGCTAGAAAGCAAATGTTGCAGACCACGGTCGTTCATAACCAGCATGACCAGATCTACTCCTTCGATTCCGATCTGCAATCCCCAGCTTCCACCGCCGACCGAAATGAATGCCGGTGCGCTCCACCCTTCCGCAGTCCGGCAGGAGGCCACGCCGCGTCCGTGCTTGCCGCCAAAAATGAAGCCTCCTTTAATCAGGTCCGGCACTACCACGATGCACTTCGCGTCGTTCAAAACTTCTTCCGGAATGCCTTTATCCGGTGTGGACATGATCGCGTGCAGTACGTCCACTGACTTTTGCATCCGCTCGACCGTATCTTCGCGGGCCGACCCCGCCCATGCATAGGTTCCCAACATGCCCATCAAACTCACCAACAGCAGTGACATTGTCTTTTTCATGAATTGTTCCTTTAGGACTGCGAAACTAAGAGGAGAGAACTTCAGATGGGCTGACTTAGCTCAGAGAACCTGAAAGAGAGAGAAGAGGTGCTCGTCTCCTAATCATCATCGCTCAGGCGGGAAGCCATGGCTGGTCTGAATTGCTCACTTCCGTTTGCGGGCAACAGGGAGATGCTCGCCAGCAACTAACTTTGCGCAATAGAGCAATGCGGCTCAGTATTCAGGACGGGGCCCGTGCAGAATGGACCGACCTTTGGAGTGAGGAGACTACTATGCTTTGGACAATTTTTGTTGTTCTTCTGGTTCTGTGGCTTCTGGGCTTCAGCCTGCACGTGGCTGGAGGCCTGATCCATCTGCTTCTGGTGGTGGCGCTGGTGGTATTAGTCATTAACCTGCTCAGTGGCCGCCGCGCAGTGTGAAAGGCGTTCTCTCGGAATTGTGAATCCCGTAAGTCTCTGGCGCGGTCTATTCCCGTTGTAGGAGACCGCGCAGCCTACGGCTCGCAAGTTTCTGGATGGTACGCATAGCAGCCAGAACAGGGTGGTCAGGCTGCGGAAGTTTCGCCGCTGCCGATCCGCGGGCTAGATGAGTTTTGCTGCACGGATGTCCGGTGCTCAGCACGCACCTTTCTCTAGGTTTTGCCCGGCACATCGGGCAACTGACCGAAAGGATGTGTCGCAATGTGAGTTCGGGCGTCACGCCTTAATTGTTAGGCTTTGGCACTGCGAAAAGATGGTCAATCTTGCTCTGAACGTCTAGTTTGGCGCTCTGAAGGGTCCTAGCCTGGCCTGAAAAGGGAATCGCGCAGCGGATCAATTCGGGTCAGAATTGGATCGTCCCATTCCGGATGCCTCGCCACACTGTGCGCGGGAAAGCTGCATCCTTCTCCCTGTTGGCCAATTGAGGAGAGTTGACCTGCGCACGCACCGCCGGCTCTCTTCCTCTGCCGGGACGCCGCAGATGCGCGGTTGTTTGATATTTCTTCCTTCCTTCCAACCGCTCCAACCGCTGGGCTGGCTTCACATTCAGGACAAAATGAACTGTCGCCCACAGGAAATGCGCCCCATCGGACTTGGTCACAAGGGCATCGACGGAATTCAAGGCGCAATCAGGCAATTCCAGGTGGTCGGTAACGAGGACAATGGGGATTTCCGGCCGGACCTGCCTGATCTCGTAGGCGATGGTTGAACCATCCAGCAGGCCCAGGTAATGCTCGAGCACAATTGCATCCACGGAGCGCGACATTAAAAGCCGTAATCCCTCGCACCCATCGGTGGCTGTGACCAGGTTATATCCGTGTTCTTGCAACACCCTGAGTTGTTCAGGATCCCGGTGTATGCAGAGAAGGATATTGTTGGCAGCCATACCCACTTATGTATACAAGCCCAGGGTTTCCTGTTCTGTTCACAATTGCTCAATCAGAAAAGGGCAGGAAATGAGCCCCAACTTCTATGCGGTGGCTCTTGCTTCCGGGAATCCCGGCGAGGCTTGCCCGCACATTTGGGAGATCACTGGCAACAATCGGCTGGACGCCTCGTCTTTAGAAACGAAAGCATCGACCACCTTCAACACGTGTTCCGGGACCTCAGGGTCATTGGAAACCATGACAATAGGAACCTGTGGACTGATGCGCTTTATTTCGGCTGCCACTTCGTGGCCGTCCATTTCCGGCATGTGGTAGTCAACGATGACTGCCGCGACGGCGCAGGTCGCTGCAATTTGCAGCCCTGTTCGTGCGGAGGCTGCGGTGAGCACCTCATATCCACGCCTCTCGAGCAGCGCTCTGTGGTAACTCAGCACTCCGTCATCATCGTCAATGCAAAGGATCGTCTTGCCGGTCCCATTCGTCGACATCTGAAAGCCCCTTGCTCAAAGCCCCTTGCTCAGAATGATCGGTTATGGGGCTACACAATGCTGTTCAAATTTGCACACTCCTTGCCCAAAGG
Organism: Candidatus Acidiferrum sp.; assembly: GCA_035568115.1. Lineage (GTDB taxonomy): Bacteria > Acidobacteriota > Terriglobia > Terriglobales > Acidobacteriaceae > Sulfotelmatobacter. The sequence continues at coordinate 60,630 of DATMOP010000086.1, read as the reverse complement.
GTCGTAGCGAACTGTTCTGTGATTGGCTAATACGTATGTGCGCGCAGAATGTCTGCGGAGAGCAATTGTGAACAGATGCCTCATGTCCCAAGGGCTACGATGTAAATCCATCGGCAGACTCTTCAAGGAGAAAACAATGAGGAAACAATACCTTCACTTATCGGCTTACCTGTGCCACCTGTGCGCGGGCCCGGTCATCGCCGGCTCGCTGGGGGTCCGCGAGAATGAAATCTCGAAAGAGACTGACCTCAGCTCAGTGGGAGCGATCTGCCTGTCGTGTGGCCACCGGCCAGATCCGGCAAGCATCCCGGGAGGCGTCCGCTATTTTTTCCCGATTGAATGGGAGATGGTGAGCATCAAAGACGCGGGCCACTTGGAGACCGCATACGCCGAGGCGCTCAATCGTGCAGAACTACATTGAGCAGAGAGCTGTGGACTTGCAGAGCGCCTTCCGCTCCCCCGGCATACTCAATGAAGCCCATTTTTCTGAACCGGTTCATAAAGAAGCTTACTCGCGAGCGCGTAGTTCCGACCATTGCGGCCAGGGTCTCCTGACTGATCTTCGGAACAACCGTTTCCGGAATGCCCTCTTTGCCGAAGTGAGCCAGCAATAAAAGGACGCGGGCCAGTCTCTTCTCGCTGGAGTTGAACAGTTGGTCGACCAGATCCTCTTCGTACCGGATATTGCGCGCCAGCAGATACGCCACGAACATGTCTGAAAATGCGTGTTCGCGGTGAAGGGCCTGCATCATCGCCTTCTTCTCCACCCGGAGGAGGTCACAATCGGTCATGGCCGAGGCGGATCCCATACGCAGCACCTGACCGGCCAGCGATCCCTCGCCAAAGAAATTCCGCTCGCTCACAAGAGCGATCGTTGCTTCCTTGCCTGCCTGTGACACGACGGTGAGCCTCACTTTGCCCTTCTGGATATAGAACACAGCGTCTGCCTGGTCACCTTGCGCGAAGATCAGTTGCTTTTTCGCCACAAACAGAATCTTCCTGCCATCGCCAATCGTCGCGAGGAAGGTGTCGGGATCGAATTCATGGTGTCTCTTGTTATTCACTACCGTAACTGGAGTCATAATTTCCTGTCGTTCTTGCGGAGAGTCTCTCAGTCCCAGTCTCCCTTTCACCAACATTCCTCACCTACGCTATCGTTTTTTCCTCAATACGGGTGAACTCTTAGCAGGTCTTAGTGTAACGCGAGTAGTGTAAGTTATTGATAATGCAAGACGTAATGTACGGATACGCAGCGGATTGTTGCCGCAGTCTGGTTTCGCATGGATTTTCAGTTGCAGGATACGATTCTTTGCGGTACGATTTGTCGCGTAGCGTACATAACGCAACGAGAGCAGGCTAACCATGGCACGCAACGGAAACGGAAACGGAAACGGAAAAGACAGCCACTATGCGGCGGTGAATCGGTCCGATGTTCCACAGGGTCGCAAGGGAAAACATCGGAAGGCAGTGGCGGACATTCTAGCCGACCTTTCAAAGCTGAACGACAAGCAAGCAGTCAAGATCCCGCTGAGCAGCTTGAATGGTGAGAAAATGCAGAATCTTCGCTCCGCGCTGAACCGCGTAACGCGCGAGAAACAAATCCCTGTATTGACGTCGAGCGACGAGAAATACCTCTACGTTTGGCGCGCCGACCAATCTAGGAATAGCGGCGCTGCTGAGTAGGGATTGTTCTCCGGAAATGAGCCGGCCGCGGTAGGAAACGAGCGGTGTCTTCTTTATAGAAACCCAATTGAAAACCAGCAGTTACTTTTCCGAAGCCACTAGACGCCGATCTCGATGCGGCGTGGTGCGGGGTTGGCCAGTGCCCAGTTCACACTTCTCTCCCCGTTTGGCCCCGCAAGTGGGGCAACGCACCGCCAAGGCCGGGTCTTTTTTGGCGCTCATCTTCGCATAATGCACCGTTGCCTGTTCACGTACTGATCAATAGTGATCAGTCTCAAAGCGGTTTTCGTTAAATACTGAACCACAAGCAAATTTTAAAGTCAGCGCCGATGATGGCTCGCAGCTCGTCCGGACACTGGGCGATACCTATTCTCCTCAGGGTTAGGCACAAATGTCGCTACCCAACACGATGTTTCCCAAACGAATCCTGCAAGTCGTTGGCCCCCGACCTCTTGCGCTTGGAGCGGTTTCAGTTGCTCGCCCCCGGCCGCAATCGAAGCCATCGCTGCCCAGTCGGATCGCGGTGATCGGCAACTATCTCCCGAGGCACTGCGGAATCGCTACATTCACCACCGACCTGTGCGAGGCCATCGCCGCCGAGTACGGCACAGCCCGATTGCTGGCTCTGCCGGTGAACGATACCGACCAAGGGTACGACTATCCCGCGCGCGTGCGATGGTCGCTCGCTCAGGACGAACTGACGTCCTATCAGGAAGCAGCTGCTTTCCTGAACTTCAACAATATCGACATGGTGTGCCTGCAGCACGAATATGGAATCTTCGGCGGCCCGGCGGGTAGCCACATCCTGCATCTGCTGCGCGGCTTGAAGATGCCCGTAGTGACCACGCTGCACACTGTTTTGCGCGAACCGGACCCCAGCCAACTGGCGGTCATGGAAGAGATCGCAGAGCTCTCGGATCGCCTGATTGTCATGAGCCAGCTCTCCTCCCAGTTCCTGCAGGAGATCTTCAAGGTGCCAGGCAGCAAGATCGACATGGTTCCTCACGGAGTTCCAGACCTGCCGTTTCTTGACCCGAATTTCTACAAAGACCGATTCGGTGTGCAAGGGAAGGCGGTTCTTCTCACGTTCGGACTGCTCTCACCGAACAAGGGAATCGAAAACGTAATTCAAGCTTTGCCGCAGATATTGTCCAGACACAAGAATGTGGTTTACATCGTCGCGGGCGCGACCCATCCTCACATCCTCCGCCGCGAGGGTGACAAGTATCGTGCCAGCCTGCAAGCTTTGGCCAAGGAGGTGGGAGTGGAATCCCAGGTAATCTTCCACAACCGCTTCGCCAGCCCCGAGGAGATGGCCGAGTTCATCGGCGCCGCCGACATCTATATCACTCCCTATCGCCACGAAGCGCAGGTCGTCTCCGGAACACTCGCGTACGCGCTGGGCGCGGGCAAGGCGATTATCTCGACTCCATACTGGCACGCGATTGAATTATTAGACGACCGTCGCGGGGCTCTGGTGCCATTCCAAAACCCAGATGCGGTCGCACAAAAGACCATTGAGCTTCTGGACACACCGGCCATACGCCATGCCATGCGCAAGCGTGCGTATTTGTACGCACGAGAGATGATCTGGAAACGAGTTGCGCAAGGCTACATGGAGAGTTTTTCACGCGTGCGCAGCGATCGCATGGAAGCCCCTCGCGTCCAGTTCTTGGCCCGCGCGACGCAGAAAACGTTGAACCAGCTGCCGGAATTAAATCTGAGTCACGTGAACGCGCTTACTGACGATACGGGGATGCTGCAGCATGCCATCTTTACCATCCCCAATCGCGCCGAGGGATATACCACCGACGACAACGCGCGCGCCCTCATCTTCTCGGTGCTGCTGGAGCAGTTGGGGATTAGCCAGTTCGCGAACTCCGAATCCGTGAACCCCGACTGGCCTTTCCGCTATTTGGCATTCCTGGAACACGCCTTCGATCCCGAGAAGAAAAGGTTCCGAAACTTCCTCGGCTACGATCACCGCTGGATCGAAGAACAGGGATCGGAGGATTCGCACGGTCGCGCCTTGTGGGCGCTGGGGACTCTTCTGGCCCGCTCTACGAATCATGGATTAAGGGGCGCGGCCGGGCGTTTGTTCGAGTTCTCGCTGCCCGCAGTTCTCGAGTTCTACAGTCCTCGTGCCTGCGCTTATGCTTTGCTTGGAATTCAAGAGTACCTCCATTCGTACTCTGGCGACCGGGACGCCAAGCACGTACGATTCGCTTTGGCTAAGAGATTGCTCGATATGTATGAGTCGATCCGGCGTCCAGATTGGAAGTGGTTTGAGGATGTTGCAGCTTACGGAAATGCAAGATTGCCGCAAGCCATGCTGCTGGTGGGTGCGGCTTGCGAAAGTGACCGCATGACTTCCGCCGGACTGGAATCGCTGGATTGGCTGATGGAAACGCAGCGTTGCGAAGCCAACGGCCACTTTGTTCCGATCGGCTCGCAAGGTTTCTATCGCCAGGGTGGTGAAAAAGCCCGCTTCGATCAACAGCCGATTGAAGCCGCGGGCTCGGTTTCCGCCTGTCTGCAAGCGTACCGCGTAACCGGCGACGCTCGCTGGCGCGATGAGGCGTGGTCGGCATTCAACTGGTTTCTTGGCGACAACGATCTGCAACTTGCTCTTTATGATTCCGTCACCGGCGGTTGCCGCGACGGCCTTCATCCCGACCGCGCCAACGAGAATCAAGGTGCGGAATCAACCCTGTCGTTCTTGATGGCACTGCTGGAAATGCGTGCGCTGCATGAGTCTGAGCCAAAGGAGATTTCGTCTTGACCGTCCCCGTGGAGAAATCTGTAAGCATCCTGAGTACAAGCCTCGAGCCGTTACTGGTTCGACATTCCTCCAACCCGATCCTCACCAGCAAAGATTGGCCGTACTCGATCAACAGTGTGTTCAACGCGGGCGCCACGATGCTTGCAGATGGCTCAACTCTACTGCTCTGCCGTGTGGAAGACCGCCGCGGTCTCTCACACCTGTGCGTCGCGCGCTCCGTGAACGGAGTCGATGGATGGCAAATCGATAGCGAACCGACGTTGATGCCAAGCCCGAAGGATTTCCCCGAAGAAATCTGGGGCATCGAAGATCCGCGCATCACGTTCGTGCCCGAACTACAGCAATATGTCGTCACCTACACTTCCTATTCTCGCGGGGGGCCCGGCGTGTCTCTCGCACTCACCAAAGACTTCCGAACTTTCGAGCGCTATGGCGTGATCATGCCGCCCGACGACAAAGACTCGGCGCTGTTTCCCCGGCGAATTGACGGACACTGGGCGCTGATCCACCGCCCCGCAACCAACCTCGGAGCGCACATCTGGATTTCCTACTCTCCTGATCTTCGTCATTGGGGCCGGCACCGGCTGATGCTGGAAGCCCGCCGCGGCGCCTGGTGGGACGCCAACAAGATTGGTTTGTCGCCGCCGCCCATCGAGACTTCCCGGGGATGGCTCGTGATTTACCACGGAGTTCGGCATACGCCGTCCGGTTGTTTGTATCGCTTAGGCCTGGCGCTGTTCGAGCTCGAGAATCCCGCAAAGTGCCTGCTGCGCGGGGATTCCTGGATCTTTGGCCCGGAAGCGGAATACGAAGTCCACGGCGATGTCGACGACGTAGTGTTCCCCTGCGGTTATACGATGGCGCCCGATGGCGATACTCTCAACATCTATTACGGAGCCGCGGACTGTGCCATCGCTTTGGCTCGGGCCAGCGTGCGCTCTCTACTCAGTTGGCTCGATGAAAATGGAAATTGCGAGCGGCGGCAGCGGGCGCAGGATTAAGGAACGTCTGCTGTGGCTTGGGGACTCAGGCACTGTCGACGCAAAGGTTCCCCCGCGCATGTGAGCTATCTTGCTCAGACAGGAGAATCGGTACCTGTCATTCTTAATGCTCCTGAGTGTGTAGACGGAGCGGCGGACGCTGATTCGTAGCTCTCATTCCGAGGTTGCTGCAGGCCGGGTCGTGATCGACGGCGAAGCGACCACATCCAGCAATCGGCATTCTTCATCCGTGTGTGGCCGCGAACCTGCGGCCAGCACGACTCGACCCTAAAAGCTCTAACGTACAAAGCACGGCGATGCCTCCGGGCATAGGAGAGGCTTGGCCTGCGAAACGTACGCCCAAGACAAAAGGAAGGTCAAAGCTCATGCCTCTAATTCAACTCCTGGAAGTTCTCGTTGTAGTGGGTGTTCTTCTCTGGCTGGTGAATCGCTTCATTCCCATGCAGGGATCCATCAAATCAATTTTGAACGGCGTGGTGGTCATAGCTGTTGTGCTGTGGCTCATGAATATTTTTGGATTATTTCATTCGCTTTCCCGAATCCACGTCGGATGAAGGCCAACCCGTCAGCAAACCGGATGATCGCATCACTTCAGAGATCGATACAGAGCAACACGGCAGTCACCTGCCTGAAGGAGATATTTTGAAAACGAAAATGTTGTTGGCAGTCGGAATCACCCTCAGTTTGAGTGCGTTCGCTCAAACCAATTCTCAAACCATAGACGGCGTCGAGCACATGAATACGACGCCCACGTTCCGCGTAACCGTCATCAGCCGCAGCGTGCAGGCGGTCAACTACAAGCACCGCAGCGGGTCGTCGAAGGTGGATTTCGCAGGCACCGACCTGATGCCATCCGCGAATGGCGTTGCCCAGGTGAACAGCAAGCGGGGATCGATCGCGATCGAAGCGGAATTCGGTGATCTGCAAAGGCCGACGACATTCGGGAACGAGTATCTGACTTACGTCCTGTGGGCGATTTCGCCGGAAGGCCGCGCCGTGAACCTGGGCGAGGTGCTGGTCGGCGACAACCATCGCAGCAAGCTGAACGTCACCACGGACCTTCAGGCCTTCGCTCTGATCGTCACCGCGGAACCTTACTATGCGGTCCGGCAGCCGAGTAATGCTGTGATTCTCGAGAATGTGGTTCGCGACAGCACCAAGGGAACAACCGAAGCCGTGAACGCCAAATATGAACTGATGGAACGCGGCGGCTACATTCCTACCGGCTACAAGTTCGATCCGGTGGTCTTGAACGCCAACTTGCCGTTGGAATTTTTCGAGGCGCGCAATGCGGTGCGCATCGCTCAATCCGAGGGCGCCGAGCAGTATGCCAGTGCCAGCTATCGGCACGCGGTCCAGTTAATGGATCGTGCCAATGAGTATGCGATACGAAAGCACCAGGACAGGAAGCCGCTGATCGCAGTATCTCGTGAGGCCGTGCAAACGGCGGAAGATGCGCGCGAAATCGCTGTCAAGAAGATGGACGATGTGCGCCTGGCAAACGAACGTCAGGACTCAGCCGACGCACAGGCCAAGTCGCAAGGTCAGGCCAATGATGCGATGCGGCAGAAGGAGCAGGCGGAGTCCGACACGGCAAGAGCCCAGGCAGCAACGGCCCAGGCAGAGTCTGACACGACGAATGCTCGCGCTGCCAAGGCGCAGGCCGAATCCGATGCAGCCAATGCCCAGGCTGCCAAGGCTCAGGCAGAGTCCGACGCAGCCAGAGCACGCAACGATGCCAGCGATGCGCAAGCAGCAACCGCAAGAGCAAATTCGGATGCGGCAGCGAATCAGGCTTCGTCGGCGACGGCGCTCTCCGCAGCCCAGGCGGATGCGGAACAATCGCGCCTGGCGGCACAACAGGCGCAACTGAACGCGCAACAAGCGGATGCGGACAAAGCCGCCATGCGCACAAAGTTATCTGAGCAGTTGAATTCCATTCTTCAAACTCGCGAAAGCGCGCGCGGCCTGATTGTCAGCATGTCCGACGTACTGTTTGACACAGGAAAATACTCATTGAAGCCGGGAGCGCGCGAGAAGCTGGCGAAAGTCGCCGGAATTCTGCTCGCTTATCCCGGGCTCAACATCGAAGTCGGCGGCTATACCGATAACGTCGGCGGCGATGCCATGAATCAAACCCTGTCGGAGAATCGCGCCGGCTCGGTGCGCGACTATCTCGTGCAACAAGGCGTCGCAACCGGCTCGGTTTCCTCGAGAGGCTTCGGCAATACCTTGCCGGTAGCCACCAACGACAACTCCGCGGGCCGGCAGCAGAACCGCAGAGTGGAACTTCTCGTCTCCGGTGAAGCCATTGGCTCACCCGTCAACGCAACCACAGGAAACTTGCAGTAAGCACGGGGGACGCGGGGTGGCCCGCGTCCCGTAAACGACCAGGAATGGAGGCAATACTCATGAGACTAATTGCAGTGATAGGCACAGCATTTCTGTCTTTGACCATCGCGGCTCCGGTGTACGCGCAGCAGGAGCAGCAACAGGACAAACCGGCCAAGGAGGAGAAACACCCACAGCAGCAAGAAAAGAAAGCTCAGCCGGAAAAGCAACAGCCGCAACAGGAAAAGCAGCGCGCGCAGCAGGAAAAGCCACAGCAGGAAAAGCAGCGGGCGCAACAGGAAAAACCGCAACAGGACAAGCCCGCCCAACGCGATGAGCAACGTGCGAAGGACGCAAAGCCTGCCCAGCAGAACGAGCACCAGGCACAGCAGCAGAACCAGCATCCGCAGCGGCAAGAGCATGCCCAGCAACAACGCGGCAATGAACAGCCGCAGCGCACACAGGAGCAACACCGCGTCCAGCAGAGCGCCATGCAGCAACATCGCTCACACAGTTGGGATTCCGACCACCGCACCTGGCAACAGCGCGGCGGCTATAACGGATATCGCATTCCTGACGACCGCTTCCGTGGATATTTTGGTCAGGACCATGGCTTCCGCATCTCCGGCCTGCCTTTCCTCATAGTGGGCGGATACCCGCGCTTTCAATACGGCGGCTACTGGGTCAGCATGGTTGACCCATGGCCGGAATACTGGGGCGACGACTGGTACGACAACGACGACGTCTATGTGGTCTACGTCGACAACGGCTATTACCTGTACAACAACAGGTATCCGAACGTCGGCATCGCCATCAACATCTCGATGTAGCCAATCGATCTGATTCAGCCTCGCGAGAGGCTGCGCTCTTATTCTTCCTGCCGAAAAGGAGCACAACATGCTTGGAACAATATTGCTCGTAATTTTAGTTCTGGCTCTGGTGGGTGCGCTGCCCCGCTGGCCGCATAGCCGCGAGTGGGGCTATGCCCCGACCGGCGGCCTTGGATTGGCGCTCTTTATCGTGGTCATCCTTCTGTTTCTCGGGCGCATTTGAGCTATGCGCCATCCATCAATCTCGTCGCTGGCCATAGGCAGAGGGTGGCGCCTGTTTTTAGTCCGTGCTGCATCGCTTGTTCTGGCAGTATTGATGTGCAACAGCGGCCTATCCGCATACTCCGTCCTGACGCACGAGGAGATCGTCGACCTGCTATGGACTGACGAGATCAGGCCCCTGCTCCTCAAGCGATACCCGGGGCTGTCGGAGGACCAACTCAAAGAGGCGCACGCCTATGCCTATGGCGGTGCCGTCATCCAGGACCTTGGCTACTACCCATTCGGCAGCCGGGAATTCAGCGACCTGGTGCACTACGTTCGCAGCGGAGACTTCGTTCGTGAGCTGCTGATCGAGAGCCAGGATGTCAATGAGTATGCCTTCGCGCTCGGCGCGCTGTCGCACTATGTTTCAGATATCGCCGGTCACCCCGCGGTCAACCAGGCTGTCGCGATCGAGTACCCAAAGTTGCGCGCGAAATATGGCCAGTCGGTTCGCTATGCCCAGGACAAGACCGCGCATCTGAAAATAGAATTTGGATTCGATACCGCCCAGGTCGCGAAGAATCGTTATGCCTCGCAGCAGTACCATGACTTCATCGGATTCGAAGTGTCCAAGCCCCTGCTGGAGCGGGTCTTCCCTGTGGTTTATGGGGTGGAATTGAAAGATGTGCTCACCCACGAGGACTTGGCGGTAGGTTCGTACCGCTTTGCGGTGAGCCGGTTGATTCCGCAAATGACCCGGGTCGCGCTGCAAACCCACAAGAAGGATCTGATACGCGAAACGCCCAATTTTGCGAAACGCAAGTTTCTATATCGCCTTTCGCGCTCCGACTACGAAAAGCAGTGGGGAAAAGATTACGTGAAGCCCGGTCCGGGCACCCGCATTCTGTCGACGCTCCTGCGCTACATGCCGAGGGTTGGTCCCTTCAAAGGGCTGGCATTCAAAAGCCCCACGCCGCAGACTGAAGATCTCTACTTCAAGAGCATCAATGCGACCGTCGATCAGTACCGCGCTCTTCTCGAAGCGGTGGGCGCCGGCACATTGGTGCTGCCGAACTGCGATTTCGATACCGGCAACCCAACCAAAGCTGCCGAATACTCGCTTACCGACGATGCCTACGCAAAGTTGCTGGGCCAGTTGTCGGAGCGGAAGTTCGATAAGACATCGCCTGAGCTGCGAGCAAACATCCTGCTGTTTTATTCCGACCTCTCGGTTGCCTTCGAAACGAAGAAGAACCTGGGCGACTGGAATAGCGTGCTGAGCCAGCTCGACCAATTAAAACTGGTCACACCGGTGCCGGTTGTCGCCAGCAGCGCTTCCCAGTAATCCCCATTTCGCTAATGAATCGTTCGTTCGCTCTTGCGCACCGCCGGCGAACTGGTTGAACCTTCGAACTTGGGCTCGCCTAGTTTCGTGATCCACAGGCCCGAGTGGATATCGTTGAAATAAATCAGGCTATTCAGCAGTGGGCTGTCACAAGTCACCGAGCAAGGTTGTCCGCCCCATGTGAACGGGAGGTTCGGACGAAATCCCTTGGCATCTGCAGTCCAGAAGCGGGCAATTTCGCGCCCTTGGCGATAGAGATCGCCGCGCAGCTCGCCGGAAATATCGAGCACCCGCGCCCCGCCACTGTAGTAACCCTCATAGAGCATGTCGTTCGCAGCCCAGAAATTGTGCGAGCCGCCTTCCGGCACTTCATACTGCGCCACTTCCCGCGGATGTTTGATATCGGAAATATCCATGACGTGGCAGATGGCGCGCACTGGGATGCGGTCCCGATCGTCGAGTTCGAAAATCGCCGGGAAAACCTCATCGCCCACAAAAAGATAATTCTTGTAGCGGAAGACGCTGTGCGTGCCCGCCAGCCAGCCGTCGCCGTAGAGTTCGTAGTGGTTGAAGTGGTATTGGCTGACCAGCTTCGGGTTCTCCGGACTCCCTCCCGCCATTCCATTGCCGACATCGAGAATGATCAATCCATCCCTCCAGTACGCCAGATAAGCGAGGCCATCCTTCACCTGCAAGTCGTGCAGATAGCGTCCGCTCGTCACCGTTCCGTGCTTGGTGCTCATGGTGACGACGGTGGGATTCTGGGCTTCCCAGCGCGCCACTTCCTTGGGATGCTTGGGATCTTCAAAACTAATGATGCGGAGCGACCCGGTGGCATCGTCGGTGATGTATACGTAGTGGCCGTCAATGTAGGCGCTATGCACGCCACCGCTGACCGTCGCCGTGTATTCGGAAAGAACTTTCAGGTGCGCTGCATCGGAAGTGTCGAGGAATACGATTCCGTTCTTGCGGTTGGAAGCGCCCTCGCGCGTGAACACTCCAATCTTTTCGTCCGGTGTCGTGCTGATGTCGTTGATGATGCGAGCGTCTACCTTGAGAGTGTCGAGCAGTTTAGGATTCGCGGGATCGGCGATGTCGTAAACGAATACTTTGTCTGCAACGGTGGAAAGGTAGGCGTGGTGTCCGATGATCCACTCTTCCGACATCTGCAAGTCCGGCATGGGAACGTGAGACACGACTTCCACATCGCGTTCCACATTGCGCGGGCGAACGACGACCGACGCGACCGCGCTGTGCTGGCCGCTGCTGGCCATGATCACGTAGGTGCCGGCCTTCTCCGCAACAAATGCTCCGTCCGGATAAACCGCGGCGCCACTACCGCTGCTGCTCAAAGACCAGCGTACGGGAGGATCTTTCAGATGACCGCCGGTTCCGTCGGCCGCGTTCGCGGTAAAGTGAACCACGTCGCCGGTGCGGGCCTCCGCGGAAGCGGGCTTCACCGTCAACTTACGTACCGCATCACGCGCCACCTGCAACGTAACTGCACCGCTCACCCCTTCCGCAGTTGCTTTGATGGTGACGCTCCCCGGCGCAACGCCATTCACCAATCCTGCCGCATCCACGGTCGCGATCGCAGGTTTCTCCGACGTCCACTTGATGGACACATCACTTCGTGGATTCCCATTGCCTGAGCGCGTGACCGCCGTAAGTTTTTCCGCGCCGCCGACCACGACCGCGGGATGCGCCGGCGGCTCGATCTCAACGCCCGTCACTTTCGAGTCCCCCACGTTCACGGTGGCATAGCCCGTTTTCCCCGCGATCACCGCGCCTACGGTCACTACTCCAGGCGAATGAAAAGTCACTTCGCCGGCTTCATCCGCGCCTGCCACGTCGAACGGAGCGGCAAACCAGACGGAAGGCTTTTCGTCGATGGGATTGCCCGCCGCATCCTTGGCAACCGCGCTAAACTTTACTTTCTCTCCGACGTGAGCATCGAGGGTGTTCGGGCTTACCTCCACACTCGCGGGAGCTACCGACGTGGTGGGAGCCTCTTGCTTGGTGGCGTCCGAATCCTTGTCCTGTTTGGCGGTAGTCGTATCTTGCTTAGCTGCTGCCGCGTCCTGCTTGGCAGGACTTGCGTCCTGCGCACACATGATGGTTCCCTTTGAGAGAAACATGACCACAACTGCCAAGACTATTGCGCTGTGCTTGAACATTCGTCCTCCGGCCTGAAGTGAATCGTCGTTGTGTTCGTTAGTCGTTGGCAAAAACCAGCGAACGACCAACGACCAACGACTAACGATCAACGACGGTTTTATTGCTTGCTCGCTTCCATCTTCCAGAAGTCAATGCCCGCCGCCTGTGGCGGAACGTCGACCGTCGCCACGGTTTTCAAGCTGCCCAGGTCAATCACCTCGACGGTGCCGGGCTCGGATCCGACTCCCTCGACCGAAACAAATGCATAGCGGTCGTCGGGTGACACTACCGCGCCGTGTACAACTTTTCTCTGCGTCGGGATCTTCGCCAGTTCGCGCCCCGTGGCAGGATCGAAAATGGAAACCGACTGTCCCCGCTTGTTCGTCGCGATCAGCCGTCCGTCCTTTGTCATCGCCAGATTGTAGACGCCGGTTCCGGCGGGAAAACGGCGCGCCAGAGTCCAGGTATCAGTCTTGATGGCAACGATCTCGTTCGATTGATTGCAGGCCACATAGATGATCGATCCGTCATTCGAGGGCTGCGCCCACGTCGGCGTGCACACTGGCTTGTGATCGGCCATCTTGTGATCGCTCATCGCCTGCGCCGGAGAGCCGCTCATGCCCATCTCTTTACCCTGCGCCAGCATGAAGTAGCGGTCCACGGCGAACTTTCTGGTGTCGATCTCGACCAGCATGTCGTCCATCATGCAAGCCGAGTAGTGTTTCGTACCCGCGTGGTTGAGGCGCGACCCGTGCGGCATGGTGCAGGTGGGAATGCGTTTTACTTCGATCATCTGGTCGGTGGCCACGACCGAGATCGACGACGGAACCATGTCGCCGTGAAAATTCGCATTGGCCACGTAGATGAAGTTGCCGTCAGGAGTGATGTCAGTCGTCGCCGGAAATAAGCCAAGACTCGTGTACTTGATCACGTTGTCGGTTCCGGCGCGATACTTCCACACGGACCCCTCGGGTCGCCCATGGCCCACGGAAACATAGAAATATTGTTTGTCCGGAGACACCGCGATTCCGTGCGGCCCATTGACATCCATGGGCATCAGTCCGGTCCGCATCTGGCTCTCAATGCGCGCACCGCCCGGGCCAAAACGAATGAGCAGAATCTTGTCCGCGGATTCGCAAACCACGTAAACGAGATAGTCCTGCGTGGGACCCGCCGGTGCAGGGCCAGGAGAAGTCTGTGCCAAGGCGCTAAAACTGAAGGCTAGGAAAGCCAGCAGGCACGGCAGGGAATCCCGGTATTTCCTTTTGCAATAAGAAACGGCGCTATCCTCCATCATTCGTGTGAGCCGGTATTCCCGTTGAGTGCGCGATGGCGAGTCCACTGTGGCCCGAGAAGTATATCCAAAGCAACCAAAGTGCACCAGCGACGCGGATGAAGTCCCCAATACCCCGGCCATCAGATATCCGAGTACGATGGATGGGCGAGTGGCTGGAATACTCCCAGATGGATAAGCAAGAGAAGTAGGCAGACAACGGCGGGAGGAAGCGCGATGCATTCCGATTGGGCAACTTACCTGCGAGTCTTGCTGGCTCTGCATATCGTATGCGGAGCGGTCGCGTTTGTGTGCGCTCCAGTGGCCCTGTCAACGGCCAAGGGCGGCAAGACGCATCGGCGATTTGGCAAGATCTACTTCTGGGCGATGGCGGGAGTCGCAGTGACGGCTCTGATTCTGTCATTCGCGCTGCCCATCTTCTTCCTCGCGATGGTCGCCGTGTTCAGCTTTTACTCGGCGTTCGCGGCCTATCGCATCCTGTTTTTGAAAGACATGTACGCCGGAGCGCGGCCAAAGCCAGTGGACTGGCTCGCTGCGGTGATCACGATCCTAGCCAGCTTCCTGTTGTTCCTGATGGGTTTTCTCAAGCCGGAAATGATGGGCGTGGGCGTGATTCAGGTTGCGGGTCGTGCGGTCAGCATTGTTTCCGTCGTGTTCGGAGTCATCGGGATGCGCATGGGGCAAGCTTCGATTGCAGGTTTTCTCAAACCGCCCACGGAAAAGATGTTCTGGTGGTTTGCCCACATGCAGGGGATGATGGGCAGTTACATCGCGGCTCTGACGGCTTTCTCCGCGGTAAATCTGACGCGGTGGTTTGGCGCGGCGTGGTGGGTATGGCTCTGGCCGACCATCGTGGGTGCCCCTGCCATCGCGGTTTGGACCGCGTACTACAAGAAGAGGTTTACGCCGAAATCGAAAGCAGTCGCGATCTGAGTCAAGCCCGATGAGTTCTGGGGCCGGACCGGGATTGATTTTCAAATTTGGTCGGGGCGCGCGGATTTGAACCGCGGACCCCCTGCGCCCAAGGCAGGTGCGCTACCAGGCTGCGCTACGCCCCGACTTTGTCAACATCAACGATCGCCTGAATTGACGACTCCCCGATTATAAACGACGGAACGCGCTATAATTTTTCTGGATATGCAGAGCATGCGGTATGCGCTGGTTGCCTACGTCAAGGGTCCGGTAGGAGACTTCGTCGAGAACCTTCGGCGGGAGTTGCATCCCGACTTGCCTCATTTCGCGGCCCATCTCACTCTTCTGCCACCGCGTCTTTTGCAGGGAACGGAAAGCGAGGCGCTACAGGCGCTGGCGAAGATCTGCGGCCACGCCGAGCCCTTCGACGTAACCCTGGGCGACATGCAAACCTTTATTCCCACTACGCCCACGGTTTACATCCGCGTCGCATATGGAGCGGCCCGTCTACAAGAGTTGCATGACCAGTTGAACAAGCAGACGCTCGCCTTCTGCGAGGAGTGGCCTTACATTCCGCACCTGACCATCGTGAAAATGCCGGACGTACAAGCCGCCGAACAAGCTTTGCGAATCGCCCGCGAACACTGGCGGGTGTATTCCGGGAGCCGCCGCATCCTGCTGGACCAGCTCACCTTTGTGCGCGAAGACTCGCCCAACTGCTGGATCGACCTGGCCCCAGTCCCGCTCGGCGGCAGCCTGGTTTCACCGTAAGATGCTCTAGCCTGGTCCGAAGGCAGCTCGTTGACTTGCCAATGCTTGACCCCTAACATGATCCCCAGGATAGATCCTTCCCGCGTGATTGGCCACACCGCCTCGCATTCCCAAAGCATCGAAAAGGTGGCAGGACGGGCGATCCCCTTTTAAGAACGGTTCCCCCTCGGATTAAGGAGCGTTGCTGATGCTGGAGATTCAAATCAGGCACTTGGAACCCGACATTGTCGTCCTGGAAATAACGGGAAGAATTATGCTCGGCCGCGAGAGCAAGCAGTTGGAGGGAGCAGTCGACAGCCTGGTGCGCGAGCAACACAAAAAGAAGATTATCTTCGACTTGACCGGAGTCACGCATCTCGACAGCACCGGGGTAGGTACGATAGTGACGTCCGCCGGACAGGTGAAGCAGGCTGGCGGAGAGCTGCGACTTGCGGGCGCGAATAAGCACATTGAACACTTATTGAAGGTGACCAGCATCCACAAGCTTGTCCCATGGAACCAGACTGTGACCGAGGCGGCCGCGGATTTCTAGGCGAGGCTTCGACCATCGAGTCTTCCACTATCGTTTCGTCCCGCCGGCCAAATGCGGCCTGGATTATAATTGCCGCGAAGATGCCTCTCGCCTCTGGCACCAAGCTCGGTCCATATGAAATCCAATCGCCGCTGGGAGCCGGCGGCATGGGCGAGGTGTACCGCGCCCGCGACACTCGCCTTGACCGCACGGTGGCGGTCAAAATCCTGCCAACGCATCTTTCTGAGAATCCTGAGGCCAAGCAGCGCTTCGAGCGGGAAGCTCGCGCCATTTCGTCGCTGAATCATCCGCATATTTGCGTGCTGCATGATGTTGGTAGCCAGGATGGAACTTCTTACCTGGTGATGGAGTATTTGCAGGGCGAAAGTCTGGAATCCCGGCTGTGTAAGGGTCCGCTGCCTCTGAAGCAGGCGCTCGAAGCTGGCGTGCAGATTTGCGAGGCGCTCGAGAAGGCGCACCGCGCCGGCATCGTGCACCGCGACCTCAAACCGGGAAACATCATGCTCACCGCGTCGGGCGCCAAGCTGCTCGATTTCGGTCTGGCGAAACCGGCCGTGGCTCCGTTAGGCACGCAGCCTCTGAGTAGCCACGGTCAACTCACGCCTTCCACTCCAACCCTGAACCTGTCCGCGCTCAGCCCGCCGCCGGGGACGCTTACGCAGCAAGGAACCATCGTGGGAACGTTTCAGTTCATGGCACCGGAGGTGCTGCAAGGCCGCGAAGCCGACGCGCGCAGCGACATCTTCAGCTTTGGCTGTGTGCTCTTCGAAATGATCACGGGACGGCGCGCCTTCGAAGGCAAGAGCCAGCTCTCGGTCGCCTCGGCCATCCTGGAGAAAGAGCCAGAACCGGTTACCATGATTCAACCCATGGCTCCGGCCGCGCTCGATCACGTTGTCGGCGACTGCCTGGCGAAAGATCCGGAATCGCGCTGGCAGAGTGCCGCCGATGTTGCCCGCGAATTGCGCTGGATCGCGACGGACGCTTCGAGCGGCAGCGTCGCCTCGACAACTGATACCCGCAGCCGTTTCACTGAGCGCATAGTGGGAGCGGCGGCCGTTGTGGCGCTGCTGGCGGGCTTGCTGTGGTTCGGACTGCGTGGACGCGAGCCAGCGCGGACCCTGCGCTCCTACCTGCCTCCGCCCTCGGGGATCGGCTTCGACTTCACCGGCGATTTTTCTGGACCGCCGGTCATCACCGGCGACGGGACGGCGATCGCCTTTTGCGCCCGAAACCAGAAAGATCGAGACATAATTTGGGTGCAAACCCTTAGCGACCTGACTCCCAGGAAACTCGAGGGCACCGACGGAGCTTCTTTTCCTTTCTGGTCCGCGGATGGAAATTTTTTGGGGTTCTTCGCCGACGGCCATCTGAAGAAGGTTCCGGCCGCGGGCGGACCAGTCACGGTTCTCGCAGATGCGGCCAATCCTCGTGGTGGTTCGTGGAACCAGGATAACGTCATCATTTACGAGCCCGACTACCGCGATTCCTTGTGGCGAATCAGCGCTGCCGGCGGAATCCCGGTCCGCTTGACAAAGTTTGAAATGGACAAGCACACCACCCACCGCTGGCCCAGGTTCCTGCCCGATGGCAAGCATTTCCTCTTCTTCGCCACCAATCACTCGGGAGGTTCGCAGCAAGGAGTCTATTTCGGATCACTGAAGGATGGTTCTTACAAGCACGTAATCGACGCGGATTCTGATGCTCAGTACGCCTCCGGCTATCTTCTCTACCATCTGCAGTCAGCCTTGCTTGCCCAGAAGTTTGATCCCGACACTGGGACGGTGTCAGGCGATCCTGTCCCCGTGACCAGCTCCGTGGAATATGACTCCTCAACCTGGCACACCACATTTGCCGCCAGCCAGAACGGCGTCCTCGTCTACGAGCCCGGATCGAAGGCTCAGGGATCGGCGCTTATCTGGCTGGATCGCAACGGCAAGGTGCTGAATAAGGTGGGAGAGCAGGGGTTTTACAAGGGTGGCGGCCAGCTTTCGCCCGATGGCAAACGCCTCGCTGTTTCCCTGGGAGATCCGCAGGCCGATATTTGGGTGTTCGATCTGGCCCGCGGATCGCATACCCGCCTTACCTTTGGCGGCGCCACTCACCTGATGCCGTCGTGGTCTGGCGACGGCCAAAAGATAATTTACGTGCGCCAGAGCGGCGCTACGGCGGTTACCGGTTCGTCACTGCGCGCCCGCTTGGCGAACGGTGGCGGCCAGGAAGAAATTCTGATGGAGGGCGAAAATTCCGCGACCGCCCATACCTTGACCGAGCCGCAATGGTCGCCCGACGGACACTACGTCGTGCACCTCGAGCAGAGCGGCCCAACCGTCACCGGCGTGTGGGCGTTGCCCACTTCGGGCGACAAAAAGCCTTTCGCCATCGTTCAGCCGCAGACTCCGCAAGCCCGAATCATTCAAGCCCGTCTTTCTCCCGACGGCCGCTGGCTGGCCTACAGTTCAACCGAGTCCGGGCGCGAGGAAGTCTACGTCACTCATTTCCCCAGCGGCGCCGGCAAGTGGCAGGTCTCGCAGACCGGAGGCACCTTTCCCACGTGGCGGGCGGACAGCAAAGAGATTTTCTATTTTGGCTTCGACGCCTACCTCCACTCCGCTAGCGTGAACACGAAAAGCGACGAGTTCGAATTAGGTCCCGTGCGCGCGCTATTCCAGGTCAACTACATCGCGGCGATAGGGAACGCCTACGACGTGAGCCCGGACGGCCAGCATTTCATCTTCGCCACCAACCCGGAAAGCGTTTCCACGCCGCTGGTGTTGGTCACGAACTGGGCGGGTGATCTGAAAAGGTAGCCTCGTCGCCTGCGTGTCGGACCTTGTTACCCGACTGATTACCTGCCTATTACGTTACCGCCTGCGCAGTCCACATGGCCTCTGGTACATTTCCCTCCCGTGCGTTGCGAAGGCCTTCGCCCCGCTGTAAACAGAAGAGAGGGAATGGGTTGAATCCCGCGCCGAGTAGCCGCTTCGAGCTTCTTCTGCGAGCGCGGGTTCAGCCAAGCCGGAGGGCACGCATGCAGATCGGGGTCTACGGTTCGGGTTATCTGGGAACAGTGATTTCAGCCTGTCTGGCGGATTTTGGCACTCCCGTTTCGTGTTGTCATCCCGACCGCACGCGCATGGTTGAGATGGCCCAGGGCAACATCCCATTCTTTGAGAAGAACCTGAAAGAGATCATCCGGCGCAACGTTCGCGCGGGGCGCCTGGCGTATTCCACCGACATCGAATCCTTTGCGCGCAAGACGCAAGTCATTTTTCTAGCTGAAGATGGAGCCGAGAACCTGTCCGACGTGGTGATGCGGATCGCGCGCCTGGCGACCAAGCCTCCGATTCTGACTATCGTCACGCCTGTATCGGTGGGCACTGCGGCGGCGCTCGAGAAGTCTTTGAAAGATGCGGGCTTGCAGGGGACGATCGTCTCCCAGCCCATGTTCTTCACCGACGGTTGCGCTGTGGAAGACTTCAACTGGCCTGACCGTCTGATTCTGGGGTCGACCTCCAACGAAGCGGTACAAGTGCTCAAACAGATTTTTCATCCGCTGGTGATGCGCGGCGTGCCGGTGATTGTGACTAACCAGGCGACCGCGGAACTGGTACGGGAATCGGCGACGGCCTTCGTGGCGACCAAGATTTCTTTCATCAACGAAGTTGCCGCACTGTGCGAGCGCGTGGGGGCCGATGCGGTGAGTCTCGCGCTAGCTTTGGGCCTCGATAAGAAGATCGCTCCGCGCTGCTTGCAGCCGGGAGCGGGCATGGGTGGCGTGTTCGCCGAGTCCGACATGGATTCGCTGGCGCAGTTGGCTCAGGCCAATGGCGTCCCGCTGAAAGTGCTGAGCGCGGCGCGGGACGTAAACCACACTCTGGCCGATCGCCTCGTCGACAAGATTGCCCTGGCTTTGAATTCGGTGGAGAACAAAGACGTGGGAATTCTCGGGCTCGCGTTTAAACCGAATACGAATTCAGTGGCGGGTTCCTCCGCAGTGCGGCTGGCCGAGACGCTGGTCGCCAAAGGTGCGCGGGTTCGGGCTTACGATCCGGTTGCGCTTTCCGAGGCCAAGCTGCGGCTGAATGGTTCGGTGCGCTATTGCGAAAACGCCTACGCGGCGGCGGAAGGCATGGATGCGCTGGTGGTGGGCACAGGCTGGCCGGAATTCCGGGCGCTCGACTTTGACCGCATCAAGCACCTGCTCAAGAAACCCATCATCGTGGACACGAAAAATCTGTTGGATTCCGTGCGGCTGCGCGCCATGGGATTTGAATACGTCGGCGTCGGGCGGGGATGAATGAGTGTAGCGTCCGGTGACCGCTTGCGGTGAACCGGGATGAAGATCTTGCAGGGCAGACAAACTCCTCCCAGGACTTGTGAACGAAGAATTCATCAATCCCGCACCGCAGCCTGAGCGCCTGGCGTTGTTATCCCGTTTTTCCGATCTGCTCTCTGAAATTCTCGATAGTTTCTCGTTTGCCTTCTTCTACTTATCCTTCTCCAGCCTGACTCACCAATTTAGTTGGTGGTGCAGCCGTTTTTTAGCTGAGGAGTGATCACCCCTACAACGGGCGCCAGCCCTGGGCTTTCCAGGGAAGCCACGTGAAACGCCCGCCTTCAGATGTCCTGCCCACAGTCTCGCGTGGGATTAGGGCAGGGCCGCGAGGTGTCCGGAACTGCGCGGCACAACATCCTGGCCAACGCTTTCAGAGTAAGCGAAGAAAAAATCGGAGTCCAGGTCATCCATCACATGGAAAGCGGAAGTTTTGCACAGGGCGCGGGATGTATCGGACGAGAGCAGTATGGCCCGATTTGGAATTGCGGAGCGGCGGTGCGGACGCGAGCTTCTGACATCGGCGAAGCGCGGTTGTATAATCAAGCAGGCGGTGGGAATAGCTCAACTGGCAGAGCACCGGACTGTGGCTCCGACGGTTGCGGGTTCGATTCCCGTTTCCCACCCCAGAATTTCTGCCGCGATGCATGCGCCGGTGTCTCCTCGCTCCTTAGGGAGCATAACTAATCGGTCCAGAGTTCCGGACCCTGAACAAGTGCCGACGCGATTTGCTCGGGCGTCATACCGCGCGCCAGCCGTAGGCTTCCGTGCCAGAGTTGCGCTCCGCGGAGATCGGCTCCGGTGAGGTCGGCTCGATCAAGATTTGCATGCGGCGGCGTTGCCCCAACACCGAGCCATGCCCGAGCGGCAACCCACAGGATTGCTCCCGCAAGATTAGCCTCGGTGAGGTTTGCTTCTGTGAGATCAGCATCGACGAGCAGCGCACCACGAAGGTCTGCTCGGCTAAGGTTTGCTCCACGGAGGTTCGCACCGACGAGAGTCGCTTCGGCTAGGTTAGTCCCGCTCAGGTTCGCCCCATTTGCATCGACCCTAAGCAACGCGGCATCAGCTGCGAAACTTCGCCGTTTTGCCTTGGCGTACTGAGTCATCTGCGGCTCCTTGATTGATGCAAGGATGTTTAGGTACCGGTCTTCCCGCAAAATGGATGGCAAGAATGCGTCGAGGTGGAATATCCCACGGAGGTCTAGGTTGCTGAGATCGACCCCACGCAAGCGGTCAGGACGGATGCTCCGCGAACGGAGCAATTCGCGTACGAAGGTCTTCATCAGGTCGGTCCAAGGTTCGGAACAATGGTAAACGTCGCCGCTTAGAAACCTTCTGATGAACAAATACTCCATGATAGAGCGGTGTGCGAACTTGTAGTTCCCCGAGGCATCGCGGTTCAGAAGGGATCTACCTCGAAGCTGCCAGGCCTCCAAATGAATTCCGAATTCTTCGGCAAGCGGCTTAAGCTCGGCCTCGGGGATTCGCTCCATCTGCCGCTTGCTGCGATTGATGAAGAGATCAGCGGCCAGTCTCTCGGAAAATTCTTCTAAGGCCGCGCTGTCTTGAACCAAGCCCTTCTCACGCTCAAGCCAAGCGATCACCATCGCCTGATATATCTGAAACGAGTATTCAATTTTCCTGTCCGTGTCCACCAGGTCCGGAACGTGTGCCAGCAGCATCGGACGGGCTACAAGGTCCGGAGCTTTAGCCACGATGGCCCGCGCCGCTCGTCGCCGACGGTGCTTCCAGAAGGGGAATCGTTGTCTGAGGTACCTATCCACTTGTGCATCCGTGAACGGAGCGAGGTATAGCTTGTGGAGATAAAAAATACGCGGCTCGTTGGGACCGACAGGGCCAACCTTCAAGATGCCAGTCTCTGTCGGAATCTCCTCGTCTTTTGGGAAAAACTGGGTGCGACAGGTTACGATGACGGTCCGGAAACCGCGAGCCGCACTCACTAGGTCGCCGAGGCGTCCGCGATGATCTCGGACGGCCTGAAGATCTTCGTCCAGTGCATCCAGACAAAGCACTGTATCGCTCTGTTGTTCGGGGGGGATCTTCCGAATGAGTTCGTCACTGTTGGGCAGATTCAGGGGGACTAGGGACAAGCGAAATCGATCGTGCCGCCTCGACCACCAATGGTGTGCGTAGTAGTTGAGAAGAAAAGAGGTCTTACCCATTCCGGAGTCGGCCAGCACAATCACGAACTTGTACTGGCCCGGGTTCTCTAATAGCCGGTCGACGGCATCGAATAGAGGCTCACGTGCAGCGATGACGTGCCGTGGTTCTTCGGCACCAGCCGGATCGACGCTCTGGCAATCCGGGTGTATGTAGTAAGTTGTCGCCCGCTGGATTACACCCAAGTCATAAAGTTCGGCCCCGACTCGCTCCCTAAGAGTCCTTCGGTCGCGCCAGGCACGCCAACGGGGCTTCAGCCAGCCGGATATCTTGACAACTGCAGTAGCCAAGGCCAGTAGCGCCCCAGTCATAGCGGCGACGGTTTTGATCAGGTCCCATTGGTCCTTGCTGACCTGAGGCCAAAGGCTAAGTTCGACAACCATGGCGATGCGCAGAATCATACCGCTATTCCAGCCTGACGCGCGAAAAATAGAGGAAGATTAGGTCCGTCCCATATTGGGAAACACCTTGCCGCTTGGCGGGTTTTTCTTTTCCGCATTCGTTGACCCGCCAATCCGGCTGCTCTAAAATTTCCACGAATCTTCCCGCGCGGGCGCGGTTGCGGCTCGCAGGGCCCGTCGCGGACGACACGTCGGCAAGTAAATTCCGCGCCCCTCGCGGCTCCTTTAGGAAGCCCCTTGGAAGTCTTGAGTTTTTAGGAGCAGCTTCAATGAAGAGTTCTCCACGCAAGCCAGTCAAATCGAGTCGCAAAGCCACTACTGAGAATGACGCGAAGACGTCCTCCCTATCGTTCCCCATTGTCGGGATCGGAGCCTCGGCGGGCGGGCTGGAAGCATTCTCCGAACTGTTGCGCTATCTGCCGGAAAAGACTGGCATGGCCTTCGTGCTGGTGCAGCACCTTGACCCCAAACACGGCAGCTCGTTGCAGGAAATTCTGGCACGGACTACCAAGATTCCGGTCACTGAGGTCGTGCAAGGCGTAGTGGTGCAGCCGAACCACGCTTATGTGATTCCGGCCAACACGAACCTGACGATCAAGAACGGGATATTGCAACTGGGTTCGCGAGTGCTGACCCATGGCCAGCACATGCCGATCGATGATTTCTTTCGCTCCCTGGCGGAAGGTGCCGGGCAGCAGGCCATCGGCGTCATCTTGTCGGGTACGGCCTCGGATGGTACTGAGGGATGCCGCGCCATCAAGACAGCAGGCGGCATAACGTTTGCCCAGGATGAAGAGTCGGCGAAATACGACAGCATGCCGCGCAATGCAGTGAACGCGGGGTGCATCGATTTCATCCTGTCGCCCAAGGACATTGCCAGAGAGCTGGGCGGAATCAGTCAGCATCCCTACGTGGCGCGTGTTGTGTCGCCTGAGACGGAAGGCCCGCATGGAATGGTGGGCAGCGATTTGAACGCGCTGTTCGGGCTGCTGCGGGAATCGAGCGGAGTGGATTTCACAAACTACAAACACACCACCCTGCACCGGCGCATCAGGCGGCGCATGGCGGTGCACAAGGTGGAAACGGTAAAGGATTATCTGCGTTACATTGGGCGGAAGCCGGAAGAACTGGACGAACTTTACCGCGACTTGCTGATCCACGTTACTGGATTTTTCCGCGAGCCGGAGGCGTTTCTGGCGCTGCGCAAGCATGTCTATCCCAAATTGTTCGAGGGCCGCAAGCCGGATAACCCCGTACGAGTTTGGGTGGCGGGATGCTCCACTGGCGAAGAAGCATACTCTATCGCGATCACGCTGCTGGAATACATGTGGGTGCATAGCCGGAACATTTCGCAGGCTGCCACCGCCATACAGATATTTGCCACCGACATCAGCGACACCGCGCTCGATCGCGCCCGCACCGGTCTTTACACCGAGGGGGCCGTGTCGGAGATTTCGGCGGAGCGCTTGAAGCGGTTCTTCGTCCGGCTGGATGGGGGATTCCAGATCAACAAGTCCATTCGGGATATGTGCATTTTCGCCAAGCAGAACCTGGTGAAAGATCCACCGTTCTCGAACCTTGACCTGGTAAGTTGCCGCAACCTGCTGATCTATCTGGGTCCGGTTTTGCAGCGGCGGGTCATCCCCTCGTTGCACTACGCGCTGAAGCCGGGCGGCTACCTGATGTTGGGAGCATCGGAAAACCTGGGAGGCTTTGCCGACCACTTCGGCCTGGTCGACAAGAAGGACAAGATCTACCAGAAGAGAAAGACCACGGCGCGGCTGACTACTTACTTCGCGAATGCGGACTATTTGCCGATCCGAACCGGAGACGCGAAGCTG
Source organism: Candidatus Acidiferrum sp. (assembly GCA_035568115.1). GTDB lineage: Bacteria > Acidobacteriota > Terriglobia > Terriglobales > Acidobacteriaceae > Sulfotelmatobacter. Next base: position 36,026 of record DATMOP010000086.1, on the reverse strand, counting down.
GCCCGTGAGTTGCCCGCCCCTTTCACCGTGGAACGAGAAGTGGAGCATCTGCTGGTGAACCGGTTTGTTCCCGCCAGCATTGTGGTGAACGATCAGATGGAGATTGTGCAGTTCCAGGGCAAGACGGGAGCCTACCTGGAACCACCGGCTGGGCAACCCAGCTTCAGCGTCGCAAGAATGGCGCGTGAGGGCTTGCTGGTCGACTTGCGCGCTGCTTTGGATACCGCCAAGAAAACTAACGCAACGGTGCGGAAGGAGGGAGTGCGGATTCAATCCGAAGTAGGGACGCGGGAGATCAGCCTTGAGGTGGTGCCTCTGCGCGGCCCGACTGCGCACGAGCGCTTTTACGTGGTCGTATTTCAGGACGCGGCGCGCAAGCCCGTCGTCTTGTCGGACAAGGCCAAAGCTGGCAAGCCGGCAGCCTCCCACACGGCACGGGATACCGAAGTTCTGAAGCGCGAGGCTAACCAGTTACGGGAGCAGTTGCGCTCGCTCATCGAAGAGCATGAGACCATGGCGGAAGAATTCAAGGCAGCGCATGAAGAGGTCTTGTCGGCCAACGAGGAATTGCAGAGCACCAATGAAGAGCTGGAAACGGCCAAAGAGGAGTTGCAGTCGACGAATGAGGAACTCACGACACTCAATGAGGAGATGCAGAACCGCAATTCGGAATTGGGGTCGGCCAACAACGATCTGCTGAACCTGCTGGGCCACGTCGATATTCCCGTAGTCATGGTGAGCAATGATTTACGCATCCGCCGCTTCACCCCGCCCGCGCAAAAACTTCTGAACCTGTTGCCTGGGGATATTGGCCGGCGACTGGGAGAGATCCGTCCAAACCTTGACGTGGAAGATTTGGAAGGTCTGGCCCGCGAAGCCATCCGCCGCGCAACCTCGCAGGAACGTGAGGTGCGCACGACAGAAGGCGGGTGGCAGATGCTGCACGTGCGGCCTTATAAGACCTGGGACAACCGGATCGAAGGGGCAGTCATCAGCTTGCAGGATGTCGACGCTCTGAAGCGCACGTTGGAGCAGACGCGAGAGTACGCGGACACCATTGTCGAGAGTGCCCGGGAACCGATCCTGGTGTTGGACGCCAGTCTGCACGTTACGGCCGCGAATCCGGCGTTCTACAAGTTTTTCGAGGTGACCCCTGAAGAAACGGAAGGGCGTTTGATTTATAAGCTGGGCAACGGGCAGTGGAATATCCCAAGGCTGCGCGAACTGCTGGAGGAAATCGTCCCGCAAAATTCCCGCGTTGACGATTTCGAAATGAGCCATGACTTTCCTCACCTCGGAGCGCGCGATATGCAACTCAATGCCCGACGGGTGGAATTGCAGCCGGGGCACCCCTTCATCCTGCTGGCGATTGAGGATGTGACGTCGAAGAGCCAGGAAGGTGCGGCGTAACCGCGTGGCTTCGTCGCACGTCTTCAATCCACTCTACGACAATGGTTTAATGGACGAGCGAGAAGAAAGTCCTCTGGTGCGAGTCTTCGGCCCGGGATAGAATCCGGAGTGCAGTGGGAAGCAAAGGATGCGAATTTTCCATTCATTTCGAAGCTCGGCGCGGCAACTCGGTCCGCTCGAAGAGCGCATGCTCGACGGGTTGTGGACTAAGGGGAGCGCGACCGTCCGCGAACTGGTTGAAGGCGGCTGCGAGGACTTGGCCTACACCACGGTAATGACCACGCTCGACCGCCTGTTCAAGAAGGGCTTGCTGACACGTTCAGAAGAAGGTAGGGCGTTCCGCTACGCCCCGCGATTCAGCCGTGAGGAGTTGCATCGCGAAGCGGCAGGCCACGCGTTTCGCGAACTGCTGGATGCAAGTCCGGCTTCGGCATTGCCTCTTTCGTTTCTTGTGGAAATCCTGGGTGAACGCGACGCGCAATTGCTCGATGATTTGCGCAAACTGGTGGAACGAAAGCGCTGCGCGCTGGGTCAACGGGAATCAGGCCAACCGAAAACAGGCCGCAAGGAGAAAGAATGATGTTCGCGCTGCGGGGGATCGCGGTTTCTTTCTCCATCTTCGTCCTGCTCTACTGCACCCTGTCGTTGGTGGTTTGCGGCGTGTGGGGCAAGGTGTTCGCTTACGGGCAGCGCTCTTCGGCGAGGCCCTGTGCCGACTTGCTCTTCGCTTTGCGCATGGCTCCATTCGTGATTGCTGGCGGAGTTACTCTCACCTTGGCCGTGCCTTCCTTTCTGCTGCTCGAACCTCACGCGGCCAATGAGCCTCTGGGCGTCGTGCCTGTGATCCTGGGATTGTGCGGGTTGGCCGTCATGCTGGCGGGAGTGTGGAAAGCCGCGACCGCGTTGCTACAGGCGTCGCGCACGGTCGCACAGTGGTCGCGCACAGCCGATACGATCGCATCCGGCAGGAGCGATTGCGGCACCCCGGTCGCTGTACAACGGGTTTCGAGCGCTGCTCTTCCTCTCACAGCGGCGGGCATTTTCCGGCCGAGCGTTTGGCTGTCGCGCGCTGCCGAGTTTGTGTTGAGTGAGAGGGAACTGGAGAGCGCCCTACGCCATGAGATGGCCCACGTCCGCCGCCGGGACAATCTGCGAAAGCTGATTCTGCGTCTGGTGGTGTTTCCTGGAATGGCAGAACTGGAGACCGTCTGGCGCGAAGCTACCGAAATGGCCGCCGACGATGGCGCGGTCTCGAGCGCTTCCGAAGCGCTGGATTTGGCCGCGGCCGTGATCAAACTCTCGCGCCTGGCCTTGCTGGAAGCGCCTACGGAGTTGACCACAGCGTTGGTGCATAGCCCGGCAAGTTCGTTGAACGCCCGCGTGGAGCGTTTGATTGCCTGGACCGAACCTCGGGAGAACGCCGCGCCGCGATATTCCTTACCCTATCTACTATGCGCTGTGGCAACCGTGGTGGCTACTCTGGTCGTGACTTACGGCGAGCTTCTGGTGCGGGTCCACACCGCGACCGAATGGCTGGTCCGTTAATGGTAGTGTCTTAAACACGGTGGCACGATTCTGAAGTTTGGTTTTCCCATGGCGTTGCCGGCCACGGCTCACCAGCATTTTGCCTCTTCCTACAAACGTCTGCTATTGCTCTAAAGAGTACTGCTTTTTGTTCAAATTCAAGGGCTTTCTGCTCCGCGTTCGGAAATGGCAGATTCCACCCCCGATACATTTATAACAGATTCTATAACAAATGTGTTGACATTTCTGTATAACCCTTCTATCGTGTATTTGCGTACAGAGAACACTTATGACCGACAACGACTACAGCAACGCACTGACGGCGGCTGAAAAGGAGTTGGAAGCACTCAGCAATCAGGCAGCGGTCATCGAACGCCGTCGGGCGCAACTTCAGCAAACAATATCCGCCCTTAGAACTCTGACGAATGTTGCAGAAGATGAGGAGCGGACTCTGACTGAAACGATCCGCATTGTTGTCAAAGGTGCCCAAGCCCACATTTCCGCAGCGGATGTGCTTAAGGGAGTGCAGGCGATGGGAGTTACCTTTTCCGGCAAGAATCCCCTGTCGTCCGTAGTCACTATTTTGGCGCGCTTGCATAAGGCAGGCGAGTTGGCGCGGGAAATCAGTGGCAGTGGCTATATATGGGCTGGCTACCTCAAGCGTAATTTGCCGCCTTTGAGTGCTGTACCGATGAATACTCCCGGCGATGCTTGGAAGATGGCTGTTGACAGAAAGAAAGCCCACGAGAGTTTGAACAAGAAATGACTTTGGATGCAAATACGAACCGCTCTGCGATGCAAGCGCAGAGCGGTCGAAACAGAGAGGAGGCAGCACATGGGAAGACCGCCACCAATTAGCTAGGTAACAAAAGTCTGCCCTGTCGCCTGTTAGAGCAGTCGGCAGGGCCATTTCGAATCGCGGGGTAAGCCGCAATCCAGACCCAAAACGATTGTAAGGCTTTTCCCGCAAAACACAAGCGGAGAAAAGCCCATGACCTGTATCAGATGCCAGCACACGAACTGCGTCAAGGCCGGGAGGTTTGGCAAACACCACACTCAACGCTGGAAATGCACTTCCTGCAAGAACCGATTTTCCGAACCGCACACGAAGCTCACCCGCGACACGTTCCTGTCGAACCCCGAAGCGGCTGAACGTGCGCTCCATTGCCTGCTTGAGGGTTGCTCGATCCGCGCTGCTCCATTCCGTCTCTACGCTGTCGCCGTCACTTGCAACGACTAGCATCTCTGGACCACCGCTATTTAGTTGTACAATGTCAGCTTTGTTGAAACGTTTGTTCATGTAGCTAGTCCTTTAGCGCAGGAGAATGACGTAATGAACTTCAAACCCGGAGATGTGGTCAAGTTAAAGTCTGGCGGCCCGGTTATGACCGTCGAGCGAGTAGAAACCGAAAGCGAAAACAGAGTCTTCGTATACTGTGTATGGTTCGATGACAAGCACAAGCAGGTGAGGGGGCACTTCAGTCCAGCCGCGCTCGAATCGTGGTCCTGACGAACAGGACCACGTTTTAATTCCGTATGCCATGCCATTTAAGACACCACCCCGTTAATTCCCCGATTGACTTGACCTAGACGTCCGTTGTAGATTGGCCTCCCTCCCCAAGGTAGGAGTCCCATTCACTCCTAACTCTTTTTAAAGATTGCTGACCCCACAGCAAGACTGACCACTCGTCGTGTCGCTGCATCGTCGTACGGAGGATTTCCCATGCGCAACAAGCAAGTTTCTCTCGGACTGGCTGCCGTATTGGCCTTGTTTACGATCTCCACTCTTACGACGGCCACGTACGCGGCCGCCCAATCAGAAAAAGTACTGCACAGCTTCGGCAGCAACAGCAAATTCGGAGTCGGCCCGTCAAGCAGCCTTATCTTTGACGCGTCCGGCAATCTCTACGGCACGACGGTCAACGGCGGCACTGATAACATCGGTACTGCGTACGAGTTGTCACCAAAGATTGGCGGAGGCTGGACGGAGAAGCTCCTGTATAGCTTCGCCAAGAACGGTACAGACGGGCAAAACCCCGCGGGTGGCTTGATCTTCGATTCCGCTGGCAATCTCTACGGCACAACCGACATCGGTGGCACTGATGGCGTAGGTACAGTTTTCGAGCTGTCACCGCCGGTTCCGCCGGCCACGACGTGGACAGAGAAGGTGCTGTATAGCTTCCTCAACAATAGTACCGACGGGCAGAATCCTGCGAACAGCCTGGTAATGGACTCTGCTGGCAATCTCTACGGCACGACAGGATCCGGCGGCGTTTTCGTGGTGGGCACAGCGTTCGAGCTAAGGCCCACCGCAGGCGGGGGCTGGACCGAAACTGTGCTGCACTCTTTTCACCAGACCGCCGGCGGTGGCGACGGTTCCGATCCGAGGAGTGGCCTGATCCTCGACTCCGCTGGCAACCTTTACGGCACCACTCTCTTTGGCGGCGCCCTCGGCGGCGGGACGGTATACCAACTGTCGCCCTCCACGGGCGGGACTTGGACTGAAACGATACTGTACAGCTTCGCCAACGACAAGGTCGACGGCGGCCTCCCTTCGGGGGGTAGCCTGATCTTGGATGCGGCCGGCAATCTTTACGGCACTACCACTGCGGGCGGCCCTGCTGGCGGCGGCACTGTCTTCAGACTCTCACCCTCTTCGGGAGGAGTTTGGAAGGAAAAGGTCTTACATTACTTCCTTGCCCAGAGCAGTTCCGACGGGTCCAATCCTTTTGGCAGCCTGACCCTTGATTCCGCCGGCAATCTATATGGCACAACCCTCGTGGGCGGCACTGGAACCTGCCCTGGGACTCAACAAGCTTGCGGCATTGTCTACGAGCTGAGGCCCACCGCTGGGCTTTGGATCGAAAAAATACTGCATAACTTTAACGAGAATGGTTCCGACGGATACTTTCCCGAGGGCGGCGTAGTACTGGGTTCCGGCGGCAGTCTCTACGGAAATACCTACTACGGCGGAACGTTTAATGAGGGCACGGTGTTCGTGGTCAAGCCTTAATCGCGATTAGGGCTTGGCGGCTGGAGAACGATCTACTCGGGGGCGGGCGCAGCGTGGCGCGAGTTAGGAGAGCCACGAAGGTTCGCTCCCCGCTTAGACGAGAACCTTAGAACGTCACCCTTAAGCCCAACTGCCCGGCGAAGGGGATGCCTACCGTCGTGCCGGGTCCGAAGAAATCCCCTAGGCCGCCGCCGGGTACGCGCAACTGATTCAGGCTGGTGACGGGCTTCGTCGCGGAGCAATCCGCGTTGGTGCAGATATCGGTGACGTTTCCGGCTTGCGCTTCGGCGGCGGGAACAATCGAAAGCGCGGCCACGTTTGCCACATAGTTGGCGCCGGGATTGTTGCGGTTGAAGAGATTGAAGAACTCCGCGAACGGCAGAACTTCCCAGCGCTCGCCAAACTTAATGGGACGGCTGACGCGCAGGTCCGCCTGGATGTAGGGCATGCCGCGGAAGGCGTCGAGTGGGGTCTTCACTCCGTTCACGGAAATCCGGTTGCTGTTATCGGTGGTGGTGATGGTGAATGGGCGGGCGCTCTCCGCCTGGGTGAGCGTTGTCAGTTCGAAACCGCCGGGGAGGTGCACCGTTCCGGCCAGCACAAAGCGGTGACGGACATCTTCGCCGGAGGGCCCGTAGTCACCCGGTGCAAAAGCATTCAGCGGATCGCACACGCCGTTCACGTAGTCAAAGAGTTCGCCCAGCACGCATCCCCAGGTTTGCGCCTTCGCCAGAGTGTAGTTGGCGACCAGATTGAAGCGGTGCGAAACATTTCCCTGAACACGCAACATGAGAGCGTTGTAGCTGGAGCGATTGTCGGATCGGAAAACCGTTGCGCTCGCGAAGGGATAGGCACGATAGGCGTGATTGCCTTCTTCGTGAGTATAGTCGGTGCTCACCGTCCAATTCGCATTGAATGCATGCTGCAGGCCGCCCGTGGCATGAAGCGCGTAAGGAGTTTTGTACTTCGGATCGATCAAAGCGGCAGGAGGGTTGGGTCCGCCGTTGACGGCTTGAAACGCCGCAGCCCAGCCGTTTTGCGCAAGGTCGTTGAAAAGGAGGCCAAAGCCAGCACGGAATACAGTTTTGCCGCTGTCGCCCGGAGAGTAAGCGATGCCCACGCGTGGTCCGAGTTGCCTGCGGTCGTCATGAGGCGGCCTTAGCGGGAATCCCAGCGAGGGGAGCAGCGAGTAGGACGGATTCGCTGTCTGGCTGCGGCCTGAGGCGGTGAAGAGTCCAAAAGTAGTTTGGTAGCGGAGGCCGTAGTTGAAGGTGAGGTGCCGGGTTACGCGCCACGAATCTTCGGCATAGAGTGCGAGCCGTTGCACGCTTTGCGAGAAGCTGCCGTCTGTGGCTGGAGTGGTCGAGGCGCCTGCCGCATAGTCAGCACCAAATTGCCCTGGATTCGTCAAGTAGAACGTGGGATCGTTGGGAAAGCTGTAGAGCGTTTCCTGATTCCCGGGAAACGAGCCGCCGAGCACCGGTTCGTGAATGAAGTTCACGCCGAATTTGAAGGCGTGGTCGCCCGCGGCGTGGCTTACGTCATAACGGAGCTGATACTTCTGCTGATTACGCAGGGAGGGGAATAGTGTAATCGGGGTGGCGAACTGATTGTCGCCGTAAGTCTCGAATCCTGAAACGGTTTGTGAAGTGGAACTAAAGGGAAACGCCAGAGCGAAGCCCAGAGTCGAGTTGCGGGCTTGCGTGAGGTGCAACTCGCTGGCCCCCAAGACCAGTGTGCCCAGCCATCTCGAATTAAACGCGTAAGTATTGCTGATAACTGCGTTCCAGTAATTGTTGCGCGTTGTCAGCCCAGTCGAGGGCAGGGTGCCCTGTTGCACCAGGGCGTTGTGCGTGACGTAGTTGTCTTCCGAAACCCGCAGAAACCATTGTGAACTCGAGGATTGCGCCCAGTCAAAGCGAAGCGATCCGATGTAGTCGCGGAAGGGGATGGGAACGTTTGCGGGTGCGGCAATCGAGCGGACGCCGGGAATCAGTCCTTCCGACGCAAGCGTCGCCAGTGCATCGAACTGTGTAGTGCTGGCAGGACTGTAGGCGATGCTGGCATTCTCGTGCACATATTCGAACGACGAGAACAGCCAGACCTTGTCTTTCAGCACGGGGCCGCCGAGAGTCGCAACATAATTCTGGCGGGAGAACGGCTGCTTGGGATTGGGGGCTGGATTCTCGATAGGGAATCGTGCGTTCAGCGCAGCTTGACGGTCGTAAAAAGCGCCACTGCCGTGCCATTCGTTGGTTCCGCGCCGGGTAGTGATCACAACTGAGCCGGCAGTGGTGCCCCCGGTGTCGGCATCTTCCTGGGCGGTGCGCATGGCGAATTCCTGAATGGCGTCGGGAGAAAAGTTCTGGAGGAACCCGCCGATCCAGTCGTCGGAGTTGTCTGCGCCATCGACCGAGATCTCGTTGTTCAGCCCCGAGCTACCACCAGTCGATACAGCCGTGATGCGCGCCTTCGTGGGATCGGAGGGTTCCAACGGTTCGGTGCCGGGAACGAGATAAGCGATGTTGGCAAAGCTGCGCGCGGCGAGTGGAAGAGTTTCCAGGTCCTGGCGGGACACCACGCCCTGGTGAATGGCACTGGCCAGATCGACAGGTTGAGTGGTGATGGAAGAGGTTTCAGCACTCACGTTCACGGTTTGCTGAAAGGATGACGGCTTCATGGTGACCGCAATATCGCGAACCGTGGCGACCGCAATTGTCACGTCCGCTTGTGCCTGAGCAAAGCCGGCGGCAGTAACAGAGATGCGGTAGTTGCCGGGCAGAAGGTCATCGATGCGGAATTCGCCCCGGTCTTCGCTGGTGGCCTCGCGCTGCACCGAGGAGCCCGATAATTGCGCGACGATTCTGGCGGAGGAGACGCGGGCGCCAGTGGCGTCCTGCACCGTGCCGCGCAACGATCCGCGGGAGTTCTGGGCGTAGAGATTGCCCATGAGGAGGAGCGCGAACAGGGTAAGGGCGACTCCGATTCTGCGCGAAACTGTTTTCATATTTGCGGTGGCCGGCGCACGTGGAATGGCTTGCCGCTTGCCGTGAATGCCGCATCGGGTCCTAAGCCAAACACGGCAAGCGATCCGGGTGTTCTCATCCGGCTGATGGCAGAGTAGCCTGCAAGGCCGGGCTACTACCAGCGCTCGTAGAGGGGAGTCGAATGCGAGACTAGTCCGACCAGCGTTGCGGCTTGCGGTCCCAGCGATGTTTCTTTAATTCGGCGAGCAGGCCTGAATCGAGTGGGCCGGCGTCACTGGCAGCGACATTCTGGCGCACATGCTCCGGGCTGCGCATTCCTACGATGGTCGTGCTGACCGCGGGATGAGACAGGATGAAGCGCAGTGACATTTCTGGAAGAGTCATGCCTCGAGGCAGGGTTTTCTTGAGCCTGTCGACCCGCTGAATCGTATGCGCGAGATTTTCTGGCCCAAAGTATCCGGAGCGCCAGTCGTTTTTCGGGAAGCGGGTTTCGAGCGTCATCTTGCCGCCCAGGCTGCCTTCGTCGAGCGGCACGCGCGCGATCACGCCGATGTTGAGTTCCTGGCAAAGTGGGAGCAGTTTGTCCTCGGGCGACTGATCGAAAATGTTGTAAATCACCTGCACGACGTCGACTAACCCGGTGTGCAGCGCCTTGATGCCGTTCTCCGGTTCCCAGCGGTTCAGGCTCAATCCGAAGGAGCGGATCCAACCCCCGTCTTTCAGCTTCTCGACAGTGGAGCGAAAGTCCGGATCACCGGTCCAACTGTCATCCCAGACGTGGAACTGCAGCAGGTCGATCGAGTCGACTCGCAGTTTCTTTCGGATCTGGTCGGCGTACTTGAGCACGTGGTTCGTGGAGAACACATCTTGATATTTGTATTTAGGCAGTGCGGGCCACTTGTCGTTGGCGGGAGGAATTTTCGAGGCGGCATACAGGCGCTTCTTTGAGTTGCGCGCCATGGTTTCACCTAGCAGGCCATCGCTCTTGCCCTCGCCGTAGGCCCAGGCGGTGTCGAAGAAATTGCAGCCCGAGTCGACGGAGAGTTGCAGGGAATCGAGCGACTGCTGGTCGTCGGAGCCGCTCCAGCCGCTCATGCCCCACAGTCCATAGGCGACGTCGCTGATCTCGAAACCGGTTCGGCCCAGCTTGCGGTATTTCATGAATGCTTTCCCTCGTGATGAATTTGATCTTCTAGTAAGGACGTTTACTCGCGGTGACATCCTAGCAGTTTTGCCGGGACACTCGAAATGCCGGCATGCGCCGAATTATCTGGGTGCTGATTTTTCGATGGGATGTATCGAGATTTTGCGGCCTCCGGATCGCCCTGCGAGTGTTCCAATAGAGCTAGATCATTACGATCGTGGAGGTCTCCCATGAAGCCAGAATATCCATCTCCTATGACGCCATCCTACTGCCAGGAAGATCCTAAAGCACCGTCGTCTCGTTTGCAGGATGAGAAAATCTCGGACGATTCGGGCACGGAAACCAAGACGAATAGCGCCCTGGCGCCCGCCGGGCTGAAGAATCCTTTCTGGAGTAAAGCCAGCTAGCGAGGTCTGATTAACGCAGGATGGGCAGGCAGAGGCAGGGCCGCAGCGCGAAGGGCAAAGCAGACATTTCCTGAAGCGCGGGGTGCAGTTGCGCGTCGCGGCAGGGCTCGAGCGTGATCACGAAGGGCAAAGCGTTCTTGTCGAAGCCCGGCTTTTGCAGCACCGCATCAATATTTAGTTGATGAGCCGAGAGGATCGCGGCCAGCCCCGCGATGATGCCAGGCTGATCTTTCACGACCAACCGCAAATACCAGGGCGTCTCGAAGTCGCAGCTTACCTTCGGTGATTCGAACTGCAGTGCGCGCCGCGGGCGAGGTCCAGCCGCGAAACTTTCCGCCACCGCCATCAAATCTGAGACGACCGCAACTGCCGTTGGATCTCCTCCCGCGCCCGCGCCCAGAAAGGCCATGTCGCCGCCGTATTCCCCCGAGGTCAACACCAGATTCAGATTCCTCTGCACGCGTCCGAAGGGCGAGGCGGTGGGAACCAGGCTGGGACCAACGTCGGCAAATAGCGTCGTTTCTTTCAAATCGGCGCGCGAGATTTGGCGGATGGTGCAGCCCAACTCCGCGGCGTAGTCGAAATCGACCGCATCGATGGGACGGATGGTGCGGGCACGAATATCTCCCGGAGACACGCGAATTTTCAAACCTGCCAGCGCGAGAATGGAAAGCTTGGCGCGCGCATCACCGCCGTCGAGGTCTTCGCTGGCGTCGGCTTCGGCGTAGCCGCGGGCCTGCGCTTCTTCGAGAGCCTCGCTGAAGGGAATGCGATCACTCTCAAGGCGGCTGAGAATGTAGTTGCAAGTGCCGTTGAGAATTCCGGAAATGCCGTGCAGGCGGTCTCCGCAGAGACCGGTGCGCAGCGCGGGAAGAACGGGAACGCCGCCAGCGACGGACGCCCCGAACTCAAGCTGGCAGCCATTCGCGCTTGCAAGCTGGAGCAGCTCTGGGCCGTGGCGGGCGATGAGTTGCTTGTTGGCCGTCACTACCGACATACCTGCGTTCAGGGCGCCGCGCACCAGTTCTTCGGCAGGCGACAAACCACCGATCAGTTCAACGACGATATCGGCATCAGAGTTGAGAACCGTGTGAAGGTCTTCCGTCCAGACTACGTCACTCGGAACCCAGGGCTGCTTCTTGCGCTCAACGTTGCGATTGCAGATGTGGGTCAGGCGCAGCAAGCCATCGCTGCGTTCGCATAGAATCTTGGCCACGGCGCGGCCCACAGTTCCGAAGCCCACCAGCGCCACGCTACGCGCGGAATTGCGATCCCCTGAAGTGGGGGCGATTTGGGCGTCAGGCGACAGATCTGGCGGAGTCTTATGCAATGCTTGCCCTTGAAATCGAAACGTAATATTTATCATACGTGGGACTTGCGCCTCCGCGAAGTGGAAAGGCTGCGATGTGAGATCAAGCACGCTATTCTTGTATGGAACCTGATAGCGAAATCGACGTACCAATCCAAGTCGCTGTAAGTTTCTCAGGAGAGGCTGCCATGAAAACTGTATCCAGTCCTCGCTTTCTTGCCATCTACTCCGGCGTGATCACTTTCGCGTTTGCGGCGACGGTTCTGTGCGGATTCGCGATGATGCGAAATCCTCAGTTTGGCATCATCACCGCCCGTCGTATCAACATTGTCGAGCCGGACGGAACGGTGCGGCTCACCATCTCCAACCGCGCTGATTTTCCAGGTGGGTGGATTCATAAAAAGGAATCTCCCCGGCCGGATCGCCGGGAGGCAGCGGGAATGCTCTTCATGAACGAGGAAGGTACTGAACAGGGCGGCCTGATATGGGGAGCGAGCCAGCTCCCTGACGGCACGATAGAAAACCACGGGCATCTGAGTCTTGACCAATATGAGGAGAATCAGATTTTTGCCCTGGATGCGGGTCAAGATGGAAAAGACAAGTTCTCTCGCATCACCATCGCCGATCAGGGAGACTACCCGGTCGAAGAGAAGAGGAAGGCCGAGGGGCGGATCGGCAAACTGCCCGAGGACAAACAGGACGATGCCTGGAAAGAATTTTTCGCAACGCATCGGCACGATGTGAAACGACTGGTCGTTGGCCGCGCTCCTGATGGATCAGTGGGCCTGAGTCTGCGCGACGGTAGCGGCAATGTCCGGGTATTGTTGGAGGTTCAGTCAGATGGGAAATCAGTACTGCAGTTCCTCGATGAGAGCGGCAAAGTAGTCAGCGAACTTACAGGGCAGAAAAAGTAATGGTCCTCGTGTTCTGTACGGAAAGCAGACTGATTGACGCGGAAAACGTAAGGGGTTCCAGCGAACGGAATTTGTCCAAGGGATTCCTGGCGTGGGCGGCTTGCCAGGCAGAGTCAGCATCAAAGTTGATAAGATGATGCGATCCCGCCGCAACCAAGGCCAAAGCCTGTCTGCGAGGAATCACAAGCGGAACCTTTACTCACGGCGCCTCTCGCCTCTTCATGCCGAGCGCTACGGTCCGCCACCACGCCCGGTTATGGAGGAGAATGGATGACAGGAAAGTTCGCGAGTACGCTGACGCTGATGGTTCTGACAATTCTGTTGGGAGCGCAGGGATTCGCCCAGACAACGCCGGCGGAGCAAACACCGGCGCAGCCTACAACGCCAGCGCCTGCAGCGCAGCAACCGGCGGCGCAACCGCCCGACACCGGCCAGGAGCCTGCTGACGAAGAATCCATGCGGCGGAAGCCGAAGCCTCGCGACTATAAAAGGTGGACTTTTAATGTCGGTGCAGGAGCGAACGTTGACAGCGGCGCGACGCGCACCTGGGTGCGCGGAGGAGGCGTTGTGGGCACGGCCGGCGTGGCTCATAACGCAAACAAGTATTTAGGACTGCGGGCGGATTTCTTCTATGCGAACCTGCCGCTGCGCAACTCCACCCAGCAACTGGCGCAGGCCACGGGAGCTACCAGCTATGCCCTGGACTTCACGCTTGATCCCATCATCAACTTTCCCGTGACCAAACTGTGGGGTGCGTATGTTCTCATCGGGCCGGGCTACTACCATCGTTCGGGGAGCCTGAAGGGCTCCACGGTAGTTCCAGGTTCGGCCTGCAATGGATTCTGGACCTGGTGGGGTGCGTGCTCGAATGTCAGCATTCCTCTCAGCGGCAGCTTCGTGAATTCCAGCGTGAACCAATTCGGATATAACTTTGGGGGAGGCGTGACGCGGAAAATGCCGAGCGGTGTGGAGCTCTACGCGGAATACCGCTTCACTCACGGATCGCACAATGGCATTACCACGGATGTGCGTCCGATCACAGTCGGTTTGCGCTGGTAGGTCATTCCGGATTGGTTCGGTAGCTCCACAGACTTCCGGTGCGCTCCTGCAATTGCAGGAACGACGCGGTGGGAACGGGCTGCGAAACCGCGCCGCTGGAATTGGCTTCGGCCAGTGCCACCTCGACGATGTGGCGCGCTGGCGCGAGCGAGCAGGTTGGATCTGTAGCGGCCGCGTTTCCGGTGAGCAGAAGAGCCTGGCAGCGGCATCCGCCAAAATCCTGCGTGCGCTGGTCGCAGCTGCGGCAGGGCTCCGGCATCCATTCTTCTCCCCGAAAGCGCTGGAACGAAGAAGACTGCCGCCAGATAAACTCCAGAGTCTGTTCGCGGACGTTTTCGAACTCCAGGCCGGGAATCACTTCTGCGGCGTGGCAGGGAAGAACCTTGCCCGCAGGATTGATGAGCATCAATCTACGTCCCCATCCGCCCATACAGGCTTTCGGAAAACGCGCATAGTAATCCGGAACGACGAAATCGACGCGGATGCGTCCCGTGAGACGTTTTTCCGCGGCAGCTACTGCATCTGTGGCTTTTTCCAGCTGGGTCCGCGTGGGCAGCAGAGCGGCCCGGTTCTTCAACGCCCATCCGTAATATTGGGTGTGGGCGATCTCCATGCGTTCGGGGGCAAGCTGCTCGATGAAAGCGATCATCTCATGGAGGTGATCAATATTCTGCCGGTGGATGACAAGATTCACTGTGAACGCGATCTTGTGTCGGCGGATGAGGCGCGACAATTCAGTCTTGTGCGCGTGCGCCTTGGCGCCAGCAATCCAGTTGGCAGCATCTTCCCGCGAATCCTGAAAGCTGAGTTGGACGTGGTCGAGTCCGGCATCGACCAGCGCTTGCAAGCGGGTTTCATTGAGCCCAATTCCTGATGTAATCAGGTTCGTGTAGAGGCCCGCGGCGCGTGCGCCCGCGATGAGTTCAGTCAGATCGGGACGCGCCAGCGGTTCGCCTCCGGTGAAGTGCGCGTGCAGCATCCCCAGGCGGCCCGCCTGTTGCAAGATGTCGATCCACTCACCGGTGGAGAGCTCCGAACCTGCCGCAGCCAGCTCCAGAGGATTTGAGCAGTAGACGCAGTGCAGCGGGCAGCGGTGAGTGATCTCGGCAATGAGGGCGAGAGGGTTGGGAATCGTCATTGCTGCTGATGAACCATAGACAGTTAGTAATCAACAATCCGCTTGTGCCGCAGTTGCTCGAGGAACTGGCTGATGTCGGTGCGAATCTTCGCAGGGTCTGCATCGCCGAACTGGGCCTGCAGTTCTGCGATGATCTGGGCGAAGGTGCGCTGTCCGTCGCAACGCTCCAGAACCTGTCGCCCTGTGCCTTGCAGCTTGATTGCGCCTTCGGGGAACAGGATCACGCGATCTTCTTCTGTGCCACCCCAGCGGCAGCCGGCTGCCAAGCGGGGCTGGCTGGAATCGTCGGGCGCCGCCATGCTAGCTGGCCTCGATGCGGAACGCTCCGGGCGGCGGCCATCCCGGCTCAACGTAGGCAAAGTAGAGTGCATCGAGCTGCGCCCACAGGATGTCGCACTTGTCGCGCAAGGCCTGGATCGCCAACTCCTGCTCCACCCGCGTCTTCGCATTTTCGTAAACGTAGTTCGCCGCGAACTGCGAATCTTCCGGCGCCTGATAGAGTCTGGCCTCGAAATAATCCAGGCCTCCCGCGAGCCAGGGATAATACTGGCGCAATTTCTCCACGCGCAGAGTAATCAGCTTGGTGGAAAACAATTCCGTCAGCGAGGAGGCGACCGCCTCGAGCAGAGTCCGGCTGCGAACGATGTTCAGATATTCATTCACCGCGAAGCGGGTTGCGGGAAGAATGCCTTTTCCGGCGCGGACCATTTGTGGATCGAGACCTGTCGCTTCCGCCAATTTTATCCAGCGATGGATGCCGCCGTCATTATTATTGGTGGCGTCGCCATCGTGGTCGACCACGCGCTTGCGCCAGGCGCGGCGGAAGACCGGGTCGGGACCACGCGAGAGGATGATCGAATCTTTGATGGGGATGATGCTCTGATAGTAGTAGCGGTTCAGCGCCCAAGCCTGGAGTTGCCCGCGGCTGAGCTTGCCTTCGTGCATCAACAAATGAAAAGGATGTTTATGATGGTAGCGCTCTTCGCCTGTGGCCTGTAGTTGCGCGCGCAGTTCATCGATCGAGAGCAGGGGGGCGGCTTGCGTTGCTGTTTCGGTTACAGATCGAACTGCCATCCATCCTCCGCGATTTCCCAGCCCGCGTCCCGCACCTGGCGATATTCGCCACTCGCCCCGTCCAGCATGGGATTGGTGTTGTTGATATGTAGAAATATTTTACGCGGACGGCGCAATCCCGCCAACTTGATTAACGTGCGTTCGACCGGGATGTGGCCCATCTGGCGTGCCGTCTGTCCGCTGCCTTGCACGCGAATGAGTTCGCCATCGTTCCAGAATGTGCCATCGAAGAGCAGGACATCGCAGGTGCCGAGTTGTTCGACCAGGGCGTCGTCGAGTTGTGGAACTGCAGGCATGTAGGCCAATCGACCGCTGGAGGTTGACTCGAAGATGAATCCGAGGGACGCTTGGCCAGGTGCGAGTTGCGACCGCCGGTCTGCCGCGACGTAAGCGGGATAGTGCGTGCTCAACGACCACGCCTCACAACGCAGGCCGGAGTCTTCGTCCTGAGCGTTGCACAGGCTGAATTTTGCGCTGGATTCAAAGTCGGTCCACTGCGTTTGATTCGGGATGCGCTGCAGCATGCCGAACATAGAGTTGTCCTCGCGAAGAATTCTGCGAACAGCAGCAGTGGCGTAGACGCGCAGGGGCTGGAGCTCGCGCAGCAAGAGCAACCCGAGGACGTGGTCGAGGTCGGCGTTGGCCAGCACTACACCTGCGATCGGCGACTGGCGCACGCCATCGCGCGGATGCAGCTCGGGCGTCGATTCGATTTGCGCACGCAAATCCGGAGAGGCTCCCAGGAGAAACCACGCGTGGCCATCTTGCGTGATGGCAACCTGCGTCTGCGTGCGCGGCTTGCCGCGGAAGGTGCCCGCTCTAGCCGCGCGGCAATTTGCGCAGGCGCAGTTCCACTGCGGAAACGCACCTCCGGCCGCTGAACCGAGAATCGTTACTTGCATCTGTGGTGAGTTTACAGCTTTTAGGCGGGACCTCGGTTAACCGCGAAGGACACCAAGGTTCCCGAGGGAAACCTCAATTGCCGGGTCAAGGTGACAGGAACTTGCAAGGTTTCCGCGAATTGACTTCGCTAAGTGTGAAAATTTCTGCAACACGGGCACGAATCTTGGGACACTGCGCGGTTTCTCCTTGCGTTCGCGGGACTGCCGCTGCATACTGCAAATGGCCCGCGCAGTGCGGGGTTCAGCTCCTCCCCCCGCCCTCCCCTTTTGCTTGTTGCCTTCCTCCGGAGCTCTCGCGAAACTGCCCTGTCTTATCCCCGCCCCACCGAAGCTGCGCAGCGCAACGGATCGAAATCCCAGATTCTGGTCTCAACGGAAATGTTCTCGACTCCTACTTCTCCTGCCATTTCGGTCCCGGGCTTGCCGCACCACACGATGCGGAATTGCGCTTTGTTGCCCAGGTAGAGAACGTCGACCACGTCTCCCGGCTTGAGCTGAGCATCCACGCATTGCAGGGTTGCCCCGCGGCCGCTGATGGTGCGCAGGCTGGCGGGTTGGGTGAAGGGGCGGGAATGGGCGTCCATGCCCCAAATCTGGACGGGAAGGTCAACGAAAACACGCGACTGGCTGCGGCGATCCATGCGATGCTCCTTGGCTTTGAAAGGGGATCACGGCATGGTAGGCGGGCCGGGGAGAGAGGCAAAGGTAACCTCAGTCACGGACGAAGCTGTGCCGAAAGTTTGGTTACCGCTGGTGTGACGGGGGCTGAACTGCTAGTCGAGATCGCCAAGTGAGCAGGCGCCCGCACCTCTAGGATCGCCACAGGAACCGCACGCGCCGGCGGGAGCGGACCTAGCCGCCGATCCCTTGGCGGACATGGCGAACACGCTGAGCTGTGGGCTCAGCTTCTGACTCTGACACTTGGGACACTTGGCTTTGTCGCGGCCAAAGACCAGGGATTCAAACTCGTGCTGGCATTCCCGGCAGATGTATTCGAAAATCGGCATGACGATCGCTCCCGTGCGGCTGGCTACTCTCTATTAGAATCAATTTGTGGAAACTTCGCAAACTGAGCCGGTGACACAGTCGCCGCGCGCGTTCGTGCCTTCCGTCTTCCGGCCCCATCCCGGGCTGCGGGGTGGGCATATGCAGACTCTCGCTTCCTTCTTTCTTCCACGCCGCGTCGACCTGCCGGTGTCCGAACAGCGCTTGATCGAAGTGGAACGAGGTATTTCTGTGCTCTGCCGCTGTCACTGGCAGACGGACCGCAAGGTCTTGACGCTGATCGTCGTCCACGGGCTCGAGGGATCGAGCGAGTCGCAATACATGGTGGGAATCGCGCGCAACGGTTTGGCCGCTGGCATGAACGTGGTGCGGATGAACCAGCGCAACTGCGGCGGGATGGACCATTGCGCGCCCACACTTTACAACTCAAGCCGTTCCGCGGACGTGGCGGCGGTGGCGCGCAGCCTGGTTGAGCGTGACGGAGTTCCGGGCTTCGTGCTCATTGGCTTCTCCATGGGGGGCAATCTGGTTCTGAAGCTTGCGGGAGAGTGGGGAAGCGACGGTCCGATGGAGTTTCGGGGAGTGGCGGCGGTGTGTCCGGCGGTGAACCTGGCGGCTGGGGCCGATGCGTTGCATCAGCCCGCCAACCGGATTTACGAATACTATTTTCTGTTGCAATTGTTCCAGAGATTTCGCCGTAAGGTAAAGCTGTTTCCTGCGAGCTTCGACGCTTCGCGTCTGCGCGGAATAAAAACACTTCGCGAGTTTGATGATCGCATAACGGCTTACTATTGCGGTTTCACCGGCGCCGACGATTACTACGACCGTGCCGCTGCTGCCCACGTGATCGACCGTATCGCGCGGCCCACGCTGGTAATCCACGCGGCCAACGATCCCTTCATACGCATTCTGCCGCAAACGCGGGAGGCGCTGCTTTCCAACACCAATATTGCTTACGTCGAAACCGGGGACGGTGGCCACTGTGCTTTCATCGGCGAGCGCGATGGCGATCCTGCTTACGATGGCCGCTGGGCGGAGCGCGAAGTGGTGGAGTTCGCCAAGCAGTTTCGGTAGCTTGCCACACATTCAGTTCGCGCGTGCTGGGCTTCGAAGCCACGCCACCATCTCGGCTCCGCGTCCTTTCATCCGCGTCCGTAGGAAGGCGAGGATCAGCATGGCGAGAAAGATCGTCAGCAATCCGAATGATGCGGTCCGGATGCTGACGCTGTGTTTCGGCAGGATGGAGACGCGTCCGTACACGAAATCGATGTGGACCCAGTAAACCAGTAACGACGCCTGGCCCAACTGAATGAGAGGACTGAATCCCCACTGTCCGGCGCCCCACCGGCACCAGGCATAGCTCGCGTCAGAATCACCAGCAGCATGCCTACACGGATCAGCAGGAAGTTCGGGCTAGTGTGCCAGTAATCGTAGACCGCGTAGAGCTGGCGCGGTTGGGCATCAAGCCAGCGGGAGGCTGCAACGAACACCAGGCCAGCCGCGCCCAGCAAAAAAAAAGTCAGGGCTTCGTGCCGGCGCGCCCACTCGCTCTGCAAAGTAAATCCGGCAGCCAGACCTCCAAAGGCGAAGGCGGTCCAGGGAAAAACCGGGAACAGCCAGGCCTGCGGCGTGCCCAGATTGTGGACACCATTGATGTAAGACTCTAGCGGCCAGGGCAGCCAGTTCGGGCGCCAGGTTGTCCACAACGGTGGCGTCAGCAGAGAAATCAGCAAAGCCGCTCCAGCAGAAGCAAGAATGAGGGCAAGCCTCGTCCGAGCCCCTTGGCGAATGGATAGCACCAGCCAGCACACGATGCCCATGAGCATCATCGAGAGGCCGATGGTATTGAGCACATCCACGCGCAGCAGGTCGCCGAGCGGCGCCCAACCCCAGGCAATGAGATATTCTTGCAGCCGGAAGAGCAGGCCGAGGGCGAGGATCTCCGCGCCGCGGCGGATCGTGGCGCGCGCGATTTGCGCGGGAGACAGATTCTTTTTTCGCAGTTTTTCTGTTACCAGCGCAAACGAAATGCCTGCGAGAAACAAAAACAGAGGAGCCGGGAATGTCCCTCCCAACTGCGAGTACATGAAGAACTTGCTCTGCCGGGCGCTGGGACTAAGCCATGAGTCATAACAGTGCGTCTGAAACATCAACACACAGGCGAGCCCGCGCATCCAATCGATGTAAGCGAGGCGGGATGGAGCGGCGGAGGTCAATGCGACACCGCATGATACTCCACCCGGAGCTTGTGATAAATTTTGCTAGGCGGGCGCGTAGCTCAAATGGATAGAGCACCGGATTTCTAATCCGGTGGTTGCAGGTTCGATTCCTGCCGCGCCTACCAAGAACAGTGGCCGGTGGCCAGTGATCAGTGGCCAGCCGCGCACCCGCCAGCAGCACCAGTTTCCTGATTTTTTCTGACCACTGGCCACTGGTCACTGACCACTGATCTTCCGGTGTTCACACGTTGCCGTATTCAGGCATTCGTCGGCGAGCATCAGTCGCTCGACAGGTTTGCCGCCGATATGGTGGTGAAGCCCAGCAGTTCGTAGAACCGGATCGAATTTTCGATATCTGCCACGTGCAGCATCGGAGTTGAGTATCCCGCTTTGACGTTCATAATGCTCATCAGTGTACTTGAACTCTCTTCCTGCCGGCCCAAGTCCACGCGTTGCCATTCGCGCACGAGCGCGATAAGATAGCCAGTACACATCTTCTCGCTTTCATCCCAGTTAGCCTTTCGAGTATCCGCGGCAAGGCGTGTGCAACCCCGGTGTTCATATATACGTGCGGGCAATTTTGCGCTCGCAATCCCTGTAACGGAGCTGGCATTGAAACGAGGCAAGACCGCGGTGATTGTCGGCGCCCAGTGGGGCGACGAGGGCAAGGGAAAAATCGTCGACGTTCTATCGGAGAGTTTCTCTGTCGTCGCGCGCTATGCCGGCGGCCATAACGCCGGTCACACGGTCATCATCAACGGGAAGAAGTTTGTGCTGCAGCTTGTTCCCTGCGGAGTGTTGCGGGCTGCGTGCCGCAGCGTGGTTGGCAACGGCGTGGTTCTCGATCCCATGGCATTTCTGAAGGAAGTGGGCGCGCTGCGCGACGCGGGCGTGAGAGTCGATGGAAATCTCTTCGTCTCGAACCGCGCCCAGGTGATTCTGCCCTACCATCGCATGATCGAGTTGGCGGCAGAGAATGCCCCGGGACGGGTGAAGATTGGCACTACCTCGCGGGGAATCGGCCCGGCCTACGAAGACAAGATGGGCCGCCGTGGCCTACGGGTTGCGGATCTGCTTGACTTGCAACTTCTAAAGAAACACATTGAGAACGCGGTGCGCGAGAAGAACATGATCGCTCACGCGCTGTTCAATTCCGAACCGCTTGACGCCGACAAAATGTATTCGGAATACGCCGCGGCCGCAGAGAGAATCGCTCCGTTCGTATGTGACACGGCCGTCTTGCTGAACCAGGCGTTGACCGACGGTGAAGCCATCCTGTTTGAGGGCGCGCAGGGGACCATGCTCGACATCGACCATGGAACTTATCCCTTCGTGACTTCTTCGAGTGCAACTTCGGGAGGCGCGGCGATTGGCACCGGCGTAGCTCCGAATGCGATCGATTCCGTGATCGGACTCACCAAGGCTTACTGCACGCGGGTGGGCGAAGGTCCGTTCCCCAGCGAAGATAAAGCCGAGGCCGGTCAACAGTTGCGGAAGCGGGGCAACGAGTTTGGCGCAGTCACTGGGCGTCCGCGGCGCACCGGCTGGCTCGACTTGCCGCTGCTGCGTTACGCTGGCATGATTAACGGCATTTCGTGGCTGGTGGTAACCAAGCTGGATGTGCTGGATGAACTGGAGGAGATTCCAGTCTGCGTGGGCTACATCGTCGATGGAAAGAAGACCATGGAGATCCCTGCGCAAGCCAGCGGTTACGACAAGCTGGAGTGCATTTATCAAAAGATGCCGGGGTGGAGGATATCCACGCAGGGCATTACAAAGTTCGACCAGTTGCCCAAGGCGGCTCGCGAATACCTGGCATTTGTGGAGAAAGAAGCAGGCGCGAAGGTTGGAATGGTCTCGACCGGGCCGGACCGGGACCACACGATTTTTCTGAATGAATTCGCGAATGAGTTGAAGACAGCCTCAGCCCGGAAAGTCTAGAATTGATTTTCCGCAGTAACAATACGTAAGGAGCGGACGATGGTGGTTCTGGCGGTGACGTGGATGGCGAAAGCGGGGCACGATGCCGATGTCCCCCCAATTTTTGCGAAACTAACCGAGGAGTCCCGGAAGGAACCCGGTTGCCTGATGTTTCAGGTCCACCGGCACAAGACCGAGCCGCGGCGCTTCTTCATCTATGAGCAGTACAGAGACGACGCCGCTCTCGAAGCCCACCGTACGTCGCCGCATTTCCTCCAGCATGCCCGCAAGGAGTTGCCCAAAGTCGCGGACCGCGTGGAAGGCAATCTGTACGAGGCGCTGGGATAGTTTGTTTGGGCGCGGGCGACTCGCCCGCGCTGGTCTTTTCACGTATTACTTAACCTTGTCGATCATCAACTCGCCACCCGACGCATAGCTCTCCTTCGGCACTTCATGGAAAGCGATCGTGATGCCTTCGCGACGCGCTCCAGCCTCTTCCACCAGAGCATCGGTGATGCGTTTGGCAATCTTGCGCTTCTGTTCGGCGGTGCGGCCCTGCAGCATCGTGATTTGAACCATCGGCATAAGAGATCCTTCACTTCGTTCAGGATGACGGCTGCGGGCTCCCGCTTCGCTCACGCCCGCAAGACGCCGTCACTTCGCCAACTCATATCCCGCAAAGAAGAAGCTCAATTCAAAGCGTGCAGTATCCTCGGCATCGGAGCCGTGAATGGCGTTGTGCTCGATGCTCGACGCCCACTTCTTGCGGATGGTGCCTTCCTCGGCATTGGCCGGATTGGTGGCGCCCATCAGCTTGCGCAGGTCAGCGATGGCGTTCTCTTTTTCCAGAGCCAGGACAACGATCGGCCCGCTCGACATGAAATTGGTGAGCGAACCATAGAATGGACGGCTCGCATGCACGGCATAAAATTGCTCTGCCTGATGCTGAGAAATCTCCAGCATCTTCATGGCAAGGATGCGGAAGCCGTTCTTTTCGAATTGTTCAATGATGTCGCCGACTGCGTTCTTGGCGACGGCGTCAGGTTTTACGATAGTAAGAGTGCGCTGGAGAGTTTTCATAGGGTTGTTGGCCGTTCGTCCTTGTTACGAGACTCTTATTTGTCGGTCCAAATTGCCAGTTCGTGCCCACTGGGATCAATGAAGTGGAAGCGGCGTCCGCCAGGAAATTCGAATATCGGCTTGACTATTTTGCTTCCAGCAGCAGCTACTTTTGTCTGCATGCCGTCGATATCTGTTGTGTAGATCACAACCAGGGGGCCTCCCGTTTTGACCTCCGGAGACGTGTGAAATCCGCCTGCTAACCTGCCGTCATGAAAGCAGGTATAGTCCTCGCCATAATCCTCAAATGTCCATCCCAGAACCTGCGCATAGAATGCTTTCGTTTTATTAATGTCGGTGACCGGAAATTCGATGTAGTCGATCCGCAAGTTGTTTTCGGGAGAATTCATATGTCTACTCCAGATAGCCGTTAGCGCAATGCTTTTCTTGGTACTCGGTACAAGGCACTCGGTACTAAACTTTCACTCCCAGTGCCGCCACGAGGGTTTCGCCAATCGCTGCAGGAGATTTCGCTACCCGAATTCCGGCTGCTTCCATGGCTTTGATCTTTTCCGCGGCCGTTCCTTTGCCGCCGGAAATGATCGCCCCGGCATGTCCCATGCGTCGTCCCGGTGGCGCGGTCTGGCCGGCGATGAAGCCGACCACCGGTTTCTTCATCTTCGTTTTCACAAATTCCGCCGCGGTTTCCTCGGCGTCGCCACCGATTTCGCCGATCATGATGACAGCTTCAGTTTCAGGATCGCGATTGAACAGGTCGAGCGCGTCCAGAAAGTTCGTCCCGATAATCGGATCGCCGCCAATTCCGATCGCAGTGGATTGCCCGATGCCACGCTGCGTAAGCTGATGCACGGCCTCGTAAGTGAGCGTGCCCGAGCGCGAAACGATCCCGATCGAGCCCTCTTTGTGAATCGACCCCGGCATAATTCCGATCTTGCATTTGCCGGGCGAGATGATGCCGGGACAATTCGGTCCAATCAGCCGCGACCGCCGGTTCTGCAGAAACTCCCAGGCCTTGACCATGTCGAGCGTCGGAATGCCTTCGGTAATGCACACGATGAGGTCGAGCTCGGCGTCAGCCGCCTCCATGATGGCATCTGCCGCAAAGGGCGGAGGAACAAAAATCACCGTTGCGTCGGCGCCGGTTTTATCGACGGCCTCGTGCACGGTGTTGAAAATAGGCCAGCCTTCGTGCGTGGTTCCGCCCTTTCCCGGGGTCACCCCGCCCATAACTTGCGTGCCGTAAGCGGCGCAAGCCTTGGCATGGAAGGTGCCTTCGCGTCCAGTCAAGCCCTGCACGATCAATCGCGTTTTTTCGTTAACCAGAATTGCCATAAGTATGTTTCCCCAAGTGCCTCTCCGCAATCCTGACCCTCTAGCCTCGCGCAGCCGCCACCACTTTGTCGGCTGCATCTTTCATGGTGTCGCTGACGACGAAGTTGAATCCGGATTCCATCAGGATCTTCTTTCCTTCGTTTACGTTGGTGCCTTCGAGGCGCAGCACCACAGGGAGCCTGATATTAGTCTTCTTCGCAGCTTCGACAACTCCCGTGGCCAGCGTATCCACGCGCAGAATGCCGCCAAAAATATTGATCAGTACCGCTTTCACACTCTTGTCACTGAGCAGGATTTCGAACGCGTGCGCAACCTGCTCGGCATTCGCGCCGCCGCCCACGTCGAGAAAGTTCGCGGGCATCCCGCCGGCGTACTTGATGATGTCCATCGTGGCCATGGCCAGTCCGGCTCCATTCACCATGCAGCCGACACTGCCGTCGAGCTTGATGTAGTTCAGGCTGTACTTCGAGGCCTCGACCTCGAGCGGATCTTCCTCAGTGATGTCGCGAAGTTCGCGGATATCGGGATGCCGGAACAGCGCGTTGTCATCGAAGGTGAGCTTGGCGTCGAGCGCGAAAAGCCGGCCATCGGTGGTCGTAATGAAGGGATTGATCTCGAGAAGCGATGCGTCGGTATCAAGAAACGCCTGGTAAAGATTCGAGAGAAACTGCACCGCGGGGTTGATCTGCTTGGCACTCAACCCAAGCTTGAACGCCATCTTACGCGCCTGAAATGCCTCCAGGCCCATGCCGGGGTCAATGTGTTGCTTTAGAATGGCATCGGGATTTTCCGCCGCTACCTGCTCGATATCCATGCCACCGGCGGCCGAGGCCATGAACACCGGCTTGCCCTCCCCACGGTCCACGAGAATGCCCAGGTAAAGTTCCTTTTCGATGGGGAGAGTTTCTTCGATAAGGAGGCGGCGCACGATGCGGCCCTCAGGGCCTGTCTGATGCGTGACCAGCTTCATGCCCAGCATCTTTTCGGCGATGTCCCCCGCTTCGTTGGCCGACTTGGCAATCTTCACGCCTCCGCCCTTGCCGCGGCCGCCCGCATGAATTTGAGCCTTCACGACCACCCCAGTTGCGCCAGCGCTGAACAATTCTTTGGCGGCGGAGTCGGCTTCTTCGCGCGAGGTTGCCATGGTCCCGCGCGGCACAGTCACACCATATTTCTTAAGAATCCCTTTTCCCTGGTACTCATGGATTTTCATAATGACGCTCGTCAGCTAAAAATCGGAAGGAACCTGCTTGCGGCATTGACTGCGGGCAGCAAACTTCTAATTTTATAGAAGGGTGGCGGATTTGAGCAAACAGGGCTCCGCGTCTTTTTCGAAGGCGGGACATCTAAACTCCAACCCGGAAAGTCGAGAGCCAATTATCCGGAACCGGACCGGTTTTGCAGCGAGGGACCACACCGTGAAATTGATTTCCTTGAACGTCGCACGGCCGCACCTGATTGTGCATAAGGGAGCGACCGTCAACACCGGCATCTTCAAGAAGCCGGAGCCAGGCCGTATAGCACTGCGCACGTTGAACCTGGATGGCGATCGTCAAGCGGACCTCAATGTTCACGGCGGACCTTACAAGGCGGTTTACGGTTACCCTTCCGAACACTACAAGTATTGGCGGCAAGAACTGCCTGAGCCGAACCTGCCCTGGGGTGCGTTCGGCGAAAATTTTACGACCGAAGATCTCCGGGAAGAAGAGCTCCACATCGGTGATCGCTTTCGAATCGGTTCATCCATTGTGATGGTCCGTCAGCCGCGGATGCCCTGTTATAAGCTCGCCGCCAAGTTTCAGCGGGATGACATGATCGAGCGATTCCTGCAGAGCGGACGCAGTGGATTTTATTTTTCCGTGGAGCAGGAAGGCGAAGTTGGAGTAGAAGATGAGTTTGAACTGATTTCGCGGGAGCGCGAAGGGATTACCATTGCTGAAATCAACCGGCTCTTTGTCCGGGAGAGATACAATCGCGCGCTGTTGCAGAAAGCGATTGCCACGGCTGCCCTGCCCGAGAGCTGGCGCGAATATTTTCTGCCCAGGCTCAAGGCCGCCGTTAATGTCTAGTCGCTTGATCCTCTAATCGCGAAGAGCGGTTATACCTTACAATTCCGAGGCAGATGATTCTCGACGCCCTTCATCATGTCGCCAATCACGGCCAATCGCTGGAGCGCGCGGAAGCGCGCGGAGTGATGGCGGAAGTGCTCGCCGGCAACTGCACTGACGCGCAGATCGCCGCGCTGCTTGTTGCCTTGCGCATGAAGGGCGAGACGGTCGAAGAGATTGTCGGCTTCGCCGAAGCGATCCGCGCCGCAGCAATTCCGCTGCCTATTTCGGTTGCTGGGGATGCCTCCGCATCAGGCGCACTCGACCTGAGCGGCACCGGCCGCGACGCGCTGGCTGAGTCCTCACTCATCGACACCAGTGGCACCGGCGGCGATGCCTGCGGCACCTTTAATATCTCTACGGCCACAGCTTTCGTGACCGCGGGAGCGGGGGTGCGGGTGGCTAAGCACGGCAACCGCAGCATCAGCTCGAAGTGCGGTTCGGCAGACGTGATGGAGGCGCTGGGCGTGAAGATCCAGTTGGCCCCGGAACGCGCGGCGCAATGCCTGCGCGAAATCGGAATCTGCTTTCTGTATGCGCCCGATCTGCACTCTTCCATGAAACAAGTGCAGAAAGTGCGGCGGGAGCTTCATCTGCGCACCATGTTCAACCTGCTTGGCCCCCTTACGAATCCCGCGCGTGCTTCGGGACAAGTCGTCGGCGTGTACGCTCTTGAAATGGTCGAAAAGGTCGCCGAAGCGCTCAGCATGCTGGGACTGCGTCGCGCCTTGGTAGTGCACGGCCTGGATGGACTCGACGAGATCACCATCACCGGGCCGACCCGCGTGGCTGAAGCTCGTGACGGAATCGTGAGGACTTACGAAGTTGATCCCGAAGAGTTTGGTATGAAGCGGGCCACGCTGGCCGACATTGCTGGCGGCGATGCTGCCGAAAATGCGGCCATCGTCCGCGAGGTGTTGAGCGGAACAAAATCTCCGCGTCGCGATGTCGTCTTGCTCAATTCCGCGGCTGCTCTCGTAGCGGCTGGACGAGTTCATCATCTCGCGGATGGAATTCCCCTGGCAGCGCAGTCGATCGATTCTGGTGCAGCGGCAGCCAAGCTGGCGGCGCTGGCAAGGTGTGCAAATGCTTTGCTATCCTGAGCCGAGCGAGGACGATACACTTTTGTTCATACCGCCGGCAGCGAAGGTTTGAAGGGTTCGGTCGGATCGGCAATTGACAATCACTTTGCAGTGTCGCCAGCCTCCATCTTGAATACATTGTTGGTCGGGTTGCGCTCCGGCACGCTGCCGTCGTTGACCACGATTTCCTCCGGCGGCTTCGGAACCTCAATGCGAATCACGCCATTACTCTTTCCGCGCACCACCAGCCGTTTCGTGATCTCTCCGCCGGCAAATTT
The DNA here is from genome assembly GCA_035568115.1 of Candidatus Acidiferrum sp. Classification (GTDB taxonomy): domain Bacteria; phylum Acidobacteriota; class Terriglobia; order Terriglobales; family Acidobacteriaceae; genus Sulfotelmatobacter. Next base: position 8,121 of record DATMOP010000086.1, on the reverse strand, counting down.
CACAGTGAGCGGAACCTCGGCTCCGGCCCCCCCCAGATTGCCCACTGTAATGGTGAGCATGTAACCCTCGGGCAAAGTCTTGCGCGTAAACGCCGACTCAACTTTGAAATCAGGCAGGCCGCGGTCGCGATAAACCCAGTCGTCGAAGAACCATTCCAGATCTCGCTGGGTCTGCGCCTGAATCAAACGCGGCATGTAGGAGGGTTCCTTGTCCTCCTCAGGACGGTAGGAGGCGAGGCCTTTCTTCAGCGCCTGATCTCCGATCATGTCACGCAGCATCCACCAAACACACATCGCCTTGCTGCGATAAAGTTCCTCGCCGGTGCCGTTGACTAAAGACTGATTCGCATCGTCTTCGGATCGTGGGACGGCGGCCTGCTTATCTTTCTCGGCAATTCCAAGAGCAGAGCGGTGCAGTCTCATGTAGTCAATAGCAGCCTGACGGCCACTCAGATGTTCCAGGTACAGCGCCTGCGCGAAGTGAGCCAAGCCCTCGTTGATCCAGGGGCGCGGTGAAGAAAAGGCGGCGTGGGTCAACTGATGGGCAGCCACCAGTCCTGCCATTCTTGGATCCGTGCTGGTAAGAGGCGTCAACAACAACGGACCGCTTTCGAACGGAGCAGCATTCGGATCAACCAGATCTGCCATTTGTGCTTTGCTTCGCGGCCTCCCGAACCATTCGCTGACCAACGAAACCACTTTTGCGGCAGCATCGGCGTAATTCGTTGCGGACGCGTCGTGACCGCGCAGGAAATGAACTGCGATTGCCCCCCGTTCCACGACCTCATAGTTGGCAATCACAAAGGTCGGCCCGGTCGAACCCACTGATCGGTATGAGCAATCGGCAACGAACTGATGTTGCACTTCGCGCCCGCCGGCGCAGGCTGTGGCATTCACCAGAAGCTCTGGAGGTTCCTCTTCATCAGCCGATACTGCGATCACCAAGTGCATGGTAGAGGCAGTTTCTCGCGCTTTCCACCGGGCTAGTGTTTCGGCCAGGCTTTTGCCGTCTGCGAGGGTCGCATCTTCGGTAGCGATCGGATACCAGGCCACGTGTCCCACTCCGCGCACCGCTGTGAATTTCGTGCTGATCTGGTCCCAGTCGGTGCTGTGGGCCGTGGTTTCCGGAGCGCCGATCTGCGTGAGACGCGTCGCATCGAGCACGATCACGCCTTCGTAGGCGATCTCAAGTTCGACGCTGCCCTTGGGCGGGACTGCTTCCGGCAAAGTGACAATGGCCTCGGAAAGCGCTGCGGTGTGATCGACGTCAGAGGTGTATGGTTGCGAAACGAACTGCAACTGTTTGCCGCCGCCGGCCGTGATCGAGCGCCAGTCCAGCGAAGAGGAAATTTGCAGCACCGCAGTCTTCTGCGGTGTCGCTGAATCGTTGCGCAGCGTGATCTTGCCACGGGCTCCCAGACGTTGCTGCTCCGGTTCGACGCGGACATTCAAGTCGTACTTGGTGAAAGTAAACGCCTCGCGGTCGAGGGAAAACGCATTTAACGCAGAGTTACAGAGAACGCACAAGCACAGGATGCACAACTTCATTTCGCACCCGAGGACGCCTCTTTGCCTTTTGCGTGTCGCTGCCGCACAATCTCATACATCACCACCGCTCCCGCTACCGAGACATTCAGCGAGGGCACTTTGCCCAACATCGGAATCGAGACCAGAAAGTCGCATTTCTTTTTCACCAAATCGTGCAGACCCTTGCCCTCCGCGCCCAGCACCAGTGCACAATCCATGTTGTAATCGAGGGCGTCATAAGTCTGCGGGCCGCGCTCGTCGAGGCCGACCGTCCAGATATTTCGGCTTTTCAATTCCTCGACGGTGCGCGCAATATTCGTCACCTTTGCAATGGGCAGGTGCTCGCTGGCTCCGGCGGAGGCTTTCGTGACCGTTCCAGTAACAGCGGCTGCGCGGCGTTCTGGGATTATGACGCCATCGGCGCCGGCGGCATCGGCTGTGCGCATAAGTGCGCCCAGGTTGTGCGGATCCTCAACACCGTCGAGCACGATAACGAAAGAATACTTTCCGCGTTTGGCGTCCACCACGTCATCAAGATCGCTGTATTGCTTGGCCGAGGTGACGGCAACCACTCCCTGATGTGCCGCGTTGCCGGCCATGCGGTCGAGTTCCGTGCGCAGCAGGAATTTCACGGGCACCCCGAGGCGGCGGCACTCCTCGATCATCCGCTGCAGGCGGATGTCGTTCCGTTCCTTCGCCATGCCGACCCACTGAAAAGCCCGTCCCCGGGCCTTGAGCGCCTCGGTGACGGCGTTGATGCCGTAGATATAGTTCATGAAGTATCAGTGTATCGAAAGTCAGGTGTAGCGCGGGCGCCCCCGCCTGCGGCCTCAAGCGCCAAATTGGCAGGCCAGGAAGCGTACAATCTCCGTCGGTTCCGGCCGCTCCGTGTAATCCTCGTTCGCGGACGCGTAGAGCACGGTACCGTCGCGATCAATGATGTAGGTTGCGGGAACCGGCAACTCCCACGCGTCGTCTCCGTTCATGAAGGGCAGGTTGACGAAGGCACGTTGATAGACGGCTTTCTGTTCATCGGGGATGCGGTAGGTCAAGCCGAACTGCCGCGCCATGTTATTTCCGGCATCGGAGAGAAGCGGAAAGCGCAGCTTGTGCTGGTCACGCATGAAGAATGATTGCTGTACAGTCTGTGGAGAAATGGCGACCAGCGTCGCCCCTGCCTGTTCGATCTCCGGCAGGATAAGGTTCATAGCTTCCATCTGGCCGACGCAAAACGGGCACCAGCGCCCACGGATGAAGCAGAGCACCAGTCGCCCTTTGGCGAGTTGATCGGAGGAGGAGACGTTCTTGCCATCGTGATCTGGAAGCTGGAATTCCGGAATCTTCGAGCCGATGGACAGAGTGTTTGCCGCCAAAAGTTTCTGCTTCAACTCCGCGACAGCCCGAACATGAATCGCCTGCGTCTCCGCCGGAACGTATTTCGCGATCAGTTCCTTGCGCTCGGCGAAGATTTCGCACAGCAGGCGGACATCATTCTCCGGGCTGGATTCTTCGAGGGATCGCCATTTCATAAGAGCAGTGGCCGGTGGTCAGTGATCAGTAGAGACGATGTTTTCACTGGCCACTGATCACTGGCCACTGCTTCTACATCCCCGGCAGCTTCATCCCCGCCATCCTACGCGCGAAGCTGGGCTTGCCCATTTGCTTGAACATCTTCTTCATCTGGGCATATTGGCGAAGCAGGTTATTCACTTCCTGCACGGTAGTGCCGGAGCCGCGAGAGATCCGCTTGCGGCGGCTGCCATTAATCACTTCGTGATGATTGCGCTCGTACAGAGTCATCGAGTTGATGATGGCTTCAACACGGTTGATCTGCTTTTCGTCCACATTGTCGGCGGCCTTCTGCAATCCGGAAAACGGACCGATCGAAGGCATCATGCCAATCAAGCTCTTGATCGAGCCCATCTTCTTCACTTGCCGCAACTGGTCGCGAAAGTCTTCGAGCGAGAAGCCGTCGCCGGTGAGGGCTTTGGTGGCCATCTCCTGCGCCTTCTTCTTGTCGATCTGTGATTCGGCACGCTCGATCAGCGAAAGTATGTCACCCATGCCGAGAATGCGCGACACGATGCGGTCGGGATGAAACGGTTCCAGCGCATCATACTTCTCGCCCACGCCGATGAACTTGATGGGCTGTCCTGTTACTTGCCGGATGGAAAGCGCCGCGCCGCCGCGAGCGTCGCCGTCCATCTTGGTGAGGATGACGCCGGTGAGCGAAAGCTTTTTGTGGAACTCGTCGGCCGAGCGAACCGCGTCCTGCCCGGTCATGGCGTCGGCGACGAACAGAATCTCTGACGGATTCAGCAGCTTCTTCAGCGACTGCATCTCGTTCATCAGTTCGTCATCGATATGCAGACGTCCGGCGGTGTCGACGATCAGCACGTCGCAGCCGGAAACGATGGCTTCGCGGCGCGCTTCTTTTACCAGTCGCTCGACCGCCTGCGTGAGCTGGGCGGGAGTGTTCGCCTCGCCCACTTCGCCTTCGTAAATCTGTGCCTTGACGGCCTGCGCCACAACTTTCAACTGTTCGCGCGCCGCGGGACGGTATACGTCCACCGAAACCAGCAGCGGACGATGGCCGCCAATCTTGAACCAATTCGCCAGCTTGCCCGAAGTGGTGGTCTTACCGGAGCCTTGCAGTCCGGCCATCAGCACAACCGTGGGCGGCTGCGACGAAAACTTCATGCGCGCCGTGTCTTTGCCGAGAGTCTCAACCAGTTCATCGCGCACGATCTTGATGACCTGCTCGCCGGGAGAAAGCGCCGTCAGCACCTCCTGGCCTACGGCCTTGGCCTGGATGCGGTCAATCAGCTCTTTGACCACTTTGAAATTGACGTCGGCCTCGAGCAGCGCGAGCCGGATTTCGCGCAGCGCTTCGGCAATGTTTTCTTCGGTCAGCCGGGCCTGGCCGCGAAGCGACTTGAATGCGCGTTGTAGTTTTTCCTGAAGATTCTCAAACATAGAGATGATTGTTTATTTTATCAGTCGGACATGGCACGGCGCCGCTCGGATACAGGCTTCACGCAAATACTTCCTTCGCCGCGATCACCGTATTGCAGTGAATGGTCACGGTATCCTCCACGTTCCGCGCGTAGCCCCCGGCGAAGGTCACCATCACGGGAATATTGCGGGCGCGAGCGACGCGGAAGACCAGTTCGTCGCGCTTCTTCAATCCCTGAATCGTAAGGGAGAGCCCACCCAGTTGATCTTCGCGGTAAGGATCGGCGCCCGCGACATAGCAGAGTAAATCGGGCTCGAACTGCCGCAAGCCGGAACTCAGCGCATTGTCGAGCCACGCCAGATAGTCGTCGTCCTCAATGCCGTCGGGTAGATCCACATCAATGGACGAAGGCGGCTTCCACAGCGGGTAGTTATTGTGCTGGTGCAGCGAGATGGTGAAGACTTCTCCGGCGTGTGCTCCGCGAATCTTGCCGGGTAGCGCCGAACGGAGCGACGACGCATCGAGAGTCGATGCCCCGGCGGAGGGCAAAAGCGCGCTCGCAGCCCGCGTCCCGGCAAAAATCGCCGCAGTGCCATTGCCCTGATGAACGTCGCAGTCGACCGTCATCGCAGTACGAATCTTGTCGTCGCGCTGCAGCCGCCGGATCGCGACAGCCACATCGTGAATCATGCAGAAGCCTTCGCCGTGGTCGGGAAAGGCGTGATGGAAACCGCCGCCGATGCTGATGGCGATGCCATCGGATAGAGCCTGCCGCGCCGCCAGAATCGATCCTCCGGCCGCCAGCCAGAATGCATCCACCAGGTCTTGCGAGTAAGGAATCTCAAGATCCATCTGCTCGCGGGGGCTGAGCGTGCCGGTCCTGAGCTTGTTGACGTATTCCGGCTTGTGGACCAGCAGAATGTCCTGATCGGTGGCCGGCTCGGGTTCTAGAAAGTCGGTGGCCTCGGCAATGTCCTCTGCCAGCAGTCGGTCGCGGATGCGGCGATATTTCTCGGCCGGGAAGACGTGTTCGCCGATCGGGAGGTAGTACGCGTCGCTGTAGACAAGCTTGAAGGGAAGCATTACCGCTTCTTCGCCGGCTGCACCGCCGCTATCACCATCGGCCTTCTCACCGGCACGATGGCGCCCTTCGCCGGGTCAGCCGCGGCGTGAGCGCGGGTGAGCACCTCTTCCTGGATGTACTGCACGAACTCCTGGATCTGGCGCTGCATCTCTTCCATGCGCTCGCGCATTTGCAGGATGATGGCCATGCCGCTGATATTCACGCCGAGGTCGCGCGCCAGTGACAAGATGAACTCCAGCCGCTGCAAGTCCTCGTCCGTATAAAGGCGGGTGTTGCCCTCGGTACGCGACGGCTTCAGCAGCCCCTCGCGTTCATAAAGGCGCAGCGTCTGAGGATGAATACCATACATCTCGGCCACGGCCGAGATCATGTACGCGCCCTTGGATTTGCGTTTGACCATCGCGGCAACTCGAGGACTGCCGTCACCAATTTACAACAAAAACAAGGCGGCCACGGATCATCCCAGATTCCAACGGATCAAGAAAGATAAATCCGTGTTCATCCGTGAAAATCCGTGGCCGTGGATCTTGCTAGGCCGCTGGTTCCGGTTTCTGCTCCGCGGGAGCCCATCCGTGTGGTCTTAGCAGATGATTGACCGCGTAAGCCACCACCCCCGCCGCGATCAGAATCATGCCGAAGGCGAACGAACTCATATTCCACACCTGCTCATGCTCGCTGCGGATGATGGAAAAGGCCAGCAGGAGCATCGGCGGAACGCCGATCGCGATTGCCCCAAACAATCCTCCCGGAACGCGGAAGGGACGCGGCAGATCAGGCTCGCGGAAGCGCAATACCGCCAACGCCACGAATTCCAGCATCAGGCTGAAACCGTAGAGAAGAATGTCAAGCGTTACCAACCGGGCAAAGCCCAAGCCGAGGCACATCGCCCATCCAATTGCCAGAGCGATGATCGCAACCCATGGCGCGCGCGATTTTTTCTGAAGCTTGCCGAAGATGCCGGGCAGCATACCATCCTGCGCCATGGCCAGGGGCAGACGCGAATAGCTCATCACGAGCGCGTTGAACATGCCAAAGGCGCTGATCACGCCCCCCAACACCACGCCGATGCGCAGCAGCGGCCCGCCCAGCAATCCCGCGATGTCTGCCCACGAGCCGGTTTCCCACGCGGTCGAAGTCAGTCCGGTCATCCACAATGCGGCAAACGGAAGCACGTAACTCAAGGCCACAATCACCACCGCAGCCAGCATCGCGCGCGGATAGGTACGCTGCGGTTTCTCGACTTCCGCCGCAATGGTCGAGGCGTTGTCCCATCCCATGTAATTCCACATGCAAATGAGCAGCCCGCCAAGGATGTCCACGCTCGAAGTCGTCGGCTTGGTTACGGCGTTGACCAGCGCTCCCACCTTGAACGGGGCCAGCAACACGATCACTACGAAGGGCGCCGACAGCGCGAAGAAAAGCCAGAGCGAGGTGAGCGACACAACCTTTACACCGGCAATGTTCAGGACCGCACACGCTATCACCACCCCCAGCGCCACCCACCAGCCGCGATTTCCCTGCTGGAACCAGGGGAACATCCGGGTCAGGTAGGCCACAAACAGCGTGGGATAGATCGCCATATCGAAAATGGAGGCGACCAGCGACAGCCAGGCTTCCTGAAATCCCCAGAAATTTCCCAGGGCGCGGCGCACCCAGGCGTAGTAGCCGCCTTCGTGCGGCAGCGCGCTCGATAGTTCGCCGATCATGAAGGCTGTAGGCAGGCTCCAGAGCAGCGGGGTAAGCAGCAGGATCAGGATCGCGCGTCCGTAGCCGGCGCCGTGCACAATGTCTTCCGTGCCGTAGGTGCCGCCCGACACCATAAAAAAAGTGGCGGCGACCAGAGGCCAGAGCGTGAGGCGCACGAATTTTTTCCGGTTAGGAATGACGGCGAGAGGCTGGGGGTTCTCTATTTGGTGGCGCGGGGCGCTAGCTGTTGCCAATTTCGATGTGTTCCTCCTCAAGCGACTCACTCTCGCCACCGCGTCTCCCTTGATGTTTCGCGGCTCCCAGGTTTCAGCGATTCCCGGGCATTCCGGCGGAGTTAGTTCGCATTTGTGAGATTACGGGAAATTTCCACAGATGCAAGAAAAATATTGAAAAACTTGTCAGGCAGCCCAGGGTACTGACGTAACGGACATCCCACGTCTCCCACCCGGCACTAACGGGTTGCCAGTCACCTTGGTGAGCAACAGGAAAGTTGTTGCGGGGACGGCCGCCACTGACTATGATTCAGCGGTTTGTCAGGAGGGTTTTTCCAATGAAACCGTTTCTCTTTGTTGTTGTTGTTGTCGCTTTATTCGCGGTTGCGCTGTTCGCGGCGCAGCCATCTCTGGCGCAAAACGCCTTCACGCCCGATCAAGTGAAGTATGGCCCAGTCCCGCCATCTTTGCCTGCAGGAGCGCAACTCGCCGTACTCGAAGGCGACCCCATGGCTTCCTCCGGCGACTTCACGGTCCGCCTCAAAATGCCGGACGGCTACAAAATCGCCCCTCACACCCATCCCAACCGGGAAAATGTCACCGTGCTCTCGGGCACGATCAAAGTCGGGATGGGA
>DATMOP010000085.1:0-28266 GCA_035568115.1 Candidatus Acidiferrum sp. | reverse complement strand
CGCGACCTGCTGAAACCCAGGATGAAAATCACAGCCTATAATCAACATGACGTTGGCTCCTCTCTCGAGCCTTGGTCTTGTTCATCGCATACCAATCTACTCGCTGCGATGGGCCAACGTCGTTATGCAATCAAGCGAAGTCGAAGGAATCCCTATTGTTCCGATTACTCAGTGGGAAGGAACCGCACCGGCTCTTGATCGACTTGAATAAGACTGGAGGGAATTAATCCGCCGATTTCCGTTCGCGCCAGCGGAACGAAATATCTAGACGCCGGCCACGGCGGCCTTCGCCACATCGCCCAGAAACGACTTCAGATTCGTATCCAAAATCTCGTGATCGGCCGGGGACAAGTCCACAAACCGAAACGGCTGCATCCACCCCAGCGTTGCCCACATGGGGAACAGCATCTGCGCCTTGCTCCGGATCGTGGTCTCGCGAATGTGAAAGATCAGCTCGACTTCCAGCTTCTCATCCAAGGGCTTTTCGAAATGAATCACTCCGCCCGTCGTCGATAGCTGATGGAACGCCGCTCGCACCGACCGCCGGTTGGGCAACCGCACCAGCACCAGCACCGAACCCCGCAGCTTCACGCGAAACGGCCGGTCCACACCCTTACTCTCATTGCCAGACGCGACACCCGCCACAACCGGCGCCGTCGAATTGCTTTCTTCGGCCATATGCTCACTCAGATTATGGCAGTGCAGGCAAAATTGACGAGTTACGAAAGAACAACACCGACTCGTTTTTGCCCTCAATAACGACCTTGCGTTCTCGCGCTCGGAACTGCCGCATCCCTACTTGCGCCCGGGATGCGATTCCGCACCGTCGGGAAACAGATTGTACGGCCAGACTTTCTTGTTCGCGCTCAACTGCTCCCCCGTCGGCTTCGCAGAGTCCGCGACCGCCTGGTCTGCCGGCCTTGGCGTTGGACCGCCCTGCCCCGCCACACTCCAATCCGCGGGAGCATTCGCAATCCCCCAGACATTCCCCTGCGTATAGAGCGAAGCCCCGATCAGAAAGTACTGGCCATCGTTTCCCAGCGGCAAACAGTTGGCCACGCGCGCCGTCACGCTGCCTCCGCCCGGCAAGTCGCTTAGCATGATCGGAGTCTCCACCTGCAACGCGCGTGAACTGCGGAACCCACATCCTTGCGCGCTCACGATCAGCACCACACACTTCTCGGCAAACGGCCGCTTCCGGTCGAGACTGATCACGCTCACCGGTATCTCCACCCGGATTCGCGTGCTGCGCCGAGTCGTATTGGGTGTCTGAACGTCCATCGCAGTGCGGTCCGCACTCAGGCCGGCCTTGCGCCTGAGGTATTGTGACACCGAGTCTTCCGATTCGATGATGACAAAGGTAACCGTGTGGGGACGGGCGCCTTCGCAAGCCTGCCCATGAGCGGAGTCGAAGGCTCCCGCCAAGCGCGGCACGGCGCGCCCTATCCACAACTCCAAAAAGGAATGATTCCAGCCGTAGGACCACTGCCAACTGTCTTATCATCGCCGAGCGTTCCGCTGCGCTTGCCGGACACCCGCGCGAATGCCCTTCCCCACCGCCCGCGCATATCCGGACGCATCCATGGCAGCCATCGTCGCGGCCGCAATCCCCCCCGGTGTAGCCGCTTCCCGCAACAACTCGCTGAGTTCCGCACCGCTCTCTCTCCAATACACGATCCCATCACTCAGTGCATGGGCCGCGGCGGTCAGCGCAGTCGCGCGATCCAGCCCTGCATCTTCCGCCGCCTTCGCCAGAGTCGCCAGCGCGTGATAGCCGTGCGTAGGCGAGTGCGTCGCAGTAATCGCATCCAGCTGCCCCTCCGGCAAATCCAGCACCGGTCCGACGCGAGCAAAAAACTTCCGCACTCGCGTGCTCTCCCTTTCGGAAACATTCGAGTCAAAACACACCGGAGTCAGCCCTCGTCCAATCCGGCAAACTGGACTCGGCATCGCCCGCGCCCACCGCACCGGAGCCCCCAGCCACGCCCGCAAATTCCGCAACGGAATCCCCGCCGCCAAACTAACCCACAACTCCGGCACCCGCGCCTTTCGAGATAACGCCTCACAAGCCGCAACCTCCGCCAGCATCTCCCGCACCGACCCCGGACGCACCGCCACCACCACCATCCCCGCCCGTTCAGTCGCTGACTTCAGATCGCGCGCCACCACCACCCGCGATTCCCGCCGCAGCGCCCGCACCTTCTCCGGATGCCGGTCGTAGACCACAATCTCCCCCCCATATCCCGCCAGCCGCAACCCCGCCGCCAGCGCCCCCGTGATGTGCCCTCCGCCCAGAAACAGAATCGCTTTTCTCATTCGACTGTCATCTCAGGCACAAACTTCAGATCTGTCATCGAAAGCACAAACGTCAGATTTGTCATCCAAGCAAAACTTTACGTTGTCATCCCGAGCGAAGCGGATCGGAGAGCGAAGCGATCCGATCCGCGCAGTCGAGGGACCTCGGGTTCCGCCCTCTCACCACGAACTCATTGCCACCAAAAAAAGCCCTCAATCCGCCGTTCCGCCGCCATCCACCACCAGCGCCGCTCCCGTCATGAACGACGAATCGTCCGACGCCAAAAACAGCACCGCCTTGGCAATCTCCTCCACCGTCCCCACCCGTCCCAAGGGCCGCGACGCGCAGCCCGCGATGTAGGCCTCCCACTTCAGCCCGCGCATCTTCGCGTCCGCCGGCAGCATCGGAGTCTCCACATCGCCCGGACAAACGCAATTCACCCGAATCCCCTGCCGTCCGTGATCAATCGCCATCGCCTTGGTCATCAGCACCACTCCACCCTTCGATGCGCAGTAGGCCACCGCGTGATCGCCGCCCACAATTCCCCATCCCGAAGCGTTGTTGATGATCACACCGCTCCCCTGCGCGATCATGGTGGGCAGCGTGAACTTCGACATCAGGAATGTGCCCTTCAAATTGACGTCGATCTGCTCGTCCCATTGCCGCTCCGAACATTCAATCGCCGTCTGCGGATAGAACACTCCTGCATTGTTGAACAGAATGTCGATCCTGCCAAACGCGCGCAGAGTTTCGTCGACCGCGCGCCGACAGTCGGCCGCCCGACTCACGTCGGCCTGCAGGAAAATAGACTCCCCGCCCGCCGCAGCGATTCGTTCGCTGACCGCAGCCCCGCGTTTTTCATTCCGTCCCGTGACGGCCACCGTGGCGCCTTCCGCCGCGAAGAGCAAAGCCGTAGCTTCGCCAATCCCGGAAGTTCCGCCCGTGATCAAAGCAACTTTATCCTTGAGTCGCATAAACTTTGATCGAAACTATTTCGCCTGCAGGTGACAGTCGGCTGGAGGCTCTGACGGTTTTCCCTTTGTGGTTGCATCGTCTTCGAGGCGTGCCAGCTTGTCCATCAATAACACCAAAGCCGTTGGATACTTCGCCTTCTCGATCAGGGAGGCCGCATAATACTCTCGCACAGCGATGGTCTTCGTTTTCGCGCGAGGGAGGTTGATCTGAATCATTGAAACCTCGACGAAGTCAACGGGGCGATGAGGTGGATCGAAAGAAGCGGCGAGATGCAGGACTGGTTTCGACTTTAGGAAATCTTCCAGTTCCCCAATTTGCCAAAGAACGTCCCTCTCATCGACTTGGTATTCATAGCTGACCGTCTTTTCCGCTCGGGTCTTCTTGCCATTTTGGTCTACGATCTCCCCTCCTGCTCTTGACCACTCCGAGTCGACGATCTTGCCGTTCGAGTAGACCAGCAGGCAAAGGGATCCCTTCTCTCCGCCGTAAGGCCCCGAGGAGGTCTGATCCACCTTGAGCAGCAAGTTGACAGGTTTCTCTTGAGCAAGAGCAGGCTTCGCCAACAAAAGGGCCGTCAGCTGGATGACCAGAGTTGGTACGAATCTGAAAAAACGAAAACGAATGTTCATCTTAGGTCCATCACTCTCACCGGCTGGCCAGCCCGCCCGCTGTCTCTCCGCCATCCATCGTAAACACCTGGCCCGTGGCAAACGCCGCGTCATCCGACGCCAGATACGCGAACAGCCCCGCAATCTCCTCCGGCTTGGCGTGCCGTCCCAGCGGAATCTTCGCATTCACCTCCGCCAGCATCGCATCCGAATATTCCGCCCGCTGCATCGGCGTCAGCACATATCCCGGAGCCACCGCGCACACCCGCACGCGCGGCGCCAGTTCCAGCGCCATCGACCGCGTCAGCTCAATCACTCCCGCCTTGGTCGCGTTGTAGTCCGCGTAATACGGATATCCCATCACCCCATTGGTCGACGCTGTCTGCAGAATCACTCCGGCGCCTGGCTTACTAGGTGAACCCCCGCCCGAAAAGCGCTCCCACATATGTCGCGCCGCCGTCTGCGCCACATAAAACACTCCTGTAAGATTCACCGCGATCACGCGATCCCACTCTTCCGGAGCGATGTCCAGAAACTTGTGACGAATACTGATCCCCGCATTATTGATAACCACGTCGACGCCATCCATCAACCGAATCGCTTCGGCGAACGCCGCCTCGACCTGCATCAGATCGGTGACGTCGGCAATAATCGCTTCGGCGAGAGCAGGCAGTTCCTGGCGAATCGACTTGCAAGCCGGCGCGTCGCGATCCAGCACGCACACCCGCGATCCCTCTTCGAGAAACCGCGCGGCAGTGGCAGCGCCAATGCCGCTCGCGCCCCCGGTGATCAGAACGCGCTTGTCTTTCAGTCCCCGCATGCCCCGCATTATCTCAAACCGCGCCGGGGTGGGATTTTGATTTGTCATCCTGAAGGAGCGCGTTGTTTGCGCGACTGAAGGATCTCTGCACTCCTCTCGGATGCCGGTGGCTTGGGTTTTGTCGGATCTATGGTGGCTGTGCTCAGATGCGCGTCGCGGACGCGGGCGATTTCTTTGCGCGGGGCCTGGCGGGCGGCTTCGGCTCGGACGGTCTCGTCGACTTCGGTGGCCGGCGCGGCGGCGTAGGTGGGGATCTCTCGAATCATATCGGCGTGGAGGCTGAACTTGACGCGGCGGATATTGCGGACGGCGGTGTTGAGGGCGCGGAGGACGAGTTCGGCGCGCTTGACTTCGATGGTGCCGCGAAGCAGGGCGTTGACGACCTCCATGAGAGAGGCCTGGATGGATTCCTCGTCCTCGAGGAGGGCGGCGTGATGGATGCGCGAGTCTGGACCTTTAACGGTGCGCAGCATGCGCTGGTGGAAATAGCAGAACTGCTCTCCGCGGAGAGCGGGGGAGCCGCAGCGGACGCCGGTGACCTTGATGTGGGTGCAGTCTTTCGGATTTGGCATATTGGTCCTGTTGGTCCTTTCGATATTGGCATTCACCTTCGCAACAATTTTTTTGTAGTTACCAGCTAAGATCCTGGCTTCATTGGAGTTAGGGGCGGAGGAGATGACGACGTCCGCGTATAATCTTGGAAAATAAGGACTTGTGAGTAAAGTATTGCGGATATTGGACTTAGTGCGGGCGCCAATTTCGGCGAGGGTTTCGGTGGGCTTGCGCGGACTTTTGGGCATGTCCGCAGTTTGGGCTGTTGAGTTTTCTCAGTCAAGGTTGGATGAACAGGGATGGGCTGTGGGAAAGGGGGGTGAGTGCTTCGGGGGTAGTGTCCTAACAGTGCGTTGCTCAGGAAGTCTTGGGTTTGTTGCGGGCCTGTATTAGCTTCTCCAGATCGGCGGACTTGTTGATGAGCAATGCCGCGTGCTCCATCAGATCGACGGCGGTCTCGCGAAGTTTTTCGGCCTCCCTGCGGATTTGTTCGGAGGTGGGCTTCTCTGGCATGGGCCATGATGACATATGGGAGAGGGGTGACGTATGTACGCAAGCGCACACTGCTTCTAGATGGCCAAAATTGAACAGCAAGCCAAAAAGCGAAGAGTTAACCTGAAGGCCGCATGCCTTCCCCATCTGAAGAACGAATTATTGATTTGTGGCTACAGATCGCATCCACCAGCGATCCTGTCGAAGCAGAGTCCCTTCTATGGGAATTCAGAAACGCCCTTCATGAGCACCTTGATCGACGAAGAGCAGAGGCCGAGAAACGCCTGATCGAAGTGGCGTAGCACATCCACCCATTTGGGGGTAGAATCCCCCATGCTTTCCCTTGGCCAAAGAGCGCGGATCAAGGCTGAGATTGCGAGATTGGAAGAGTATCGCAAGGAATGCAACGACGCTGGCATTCAGAGAGTGATCGAGGGCTGGATTGAGGAACAGAAGAAGCTTCTAGCCGAGGGGACGAAGAAAGATTCCTAAGAGTGCGTTGCTAGCGGCTTTGATTCTCCGGCAAGCTGCCAATTTGAATCGTCCAAGCCGCTCCCTCGCAAACCTCGCAGACTGGAAATGCTTTCCCCTCGTCTACGTGAATACCAGTGGCAACTCCGTTGAAGTGAAAACACCCAACACATAGATATGTGGCAGATCGTGGCGCGAGATCTTTCTTTGCATCGAACGAATTTGGCCTGCCAAAATATCTCGTAATCGCTCGCTGCAAGTCGAGCACCTTCTTTGGAGCCAACCGGAAATGTGGCGATGGTTTCTTGCGGTATGACTTGTGAACAGCCTGAATGTGCTCAAAATCGGCATACATCTCTTTTTCCCATAGCGGCGGGTGTTTTTTCACCCAGAAAGCAGAGACGACTTCATCACGCATGAGTTTGCCTATATAGCCGTCATCAACCGTCGGATAAACTGGCGCGACCTGAATAAACTTCTTGGTTTCAACATCACAAGTCTGGCTCAACACCACGACCGGATGCTTGGACATGTAGCCCATCACCGAATCGCCTTTCGTGCCATCTTCATCCCATGCGATCTCGCTCTTCTTCGGGTCCAATACCTGCATCCATGTGGGAGTTTCCCCATCCTTGAGCATCTGATGGATTGGTTTTCCTTTGGAAGACCTCAAGATTAGCCAGCGATTCCCAAGTTCGCTGAATGGGACAATGAAGAGAGGTACGTCGATGAGGATTTCGCCTTGATAAATCAAATGCGGCTCAAGAGGAGCCGCATCGTAAAAGTCGTCCTGTTGTTGTTTACCAGGTGAATTTTCTGCTGAGTTCACTCGTATCCTCGTGCGCCTTTTCCCTCAGAGAAGTGCGGGCATCCCGCAGGGAAACGACGTTTGAACCACGGGGCCGGATACAGTCGATATTCTTTTCGCTTTGGACATAGCTCTGCGTAGTCGCGACACGCTGGCTCATCGTCACCGTTTCGCGCCACACCACATTTGGCGAGGTGAGGAATGTCATTTTCTGTGCCTACCTAGAGGAATCTACTTGGTTTCTGCCGCTACTTGTTTAGTTGTGAGTTGTAGTTGATTTGCTGCCGCGTTCAACAACAACTCACCCAGTTTTTGGGTTGCACTAACAGCCAAAATAATCCTTATGTCAGGGTCGAAACTTGCGGGGCCTGAAATATTTTCCGGGGGGTCTACTACCACGCCAAAGTCGAGTATCAGCTCGCTTGATGTTGCGCGAACCGTGACGACGTTGGCGTAGATCGTCGGGGTTTTTGCACTCACCTGTTACATTATCGGTGAATTTCCCTTATTCTTCAATAGGGTACGAGGAACCCGGAAGAAAAAGCGAAACCAAAGGTCATGTACCACCAACCCTAAGATAACAAATCGGATATATCCCAAATGCGATCTGTGATTCCCGCCGTCATGCAGGGAGTTTTCTTTAATGACTGATGCACGCGGCAGAAATTGTAATACGCGAAGTGGAGCGTAAGCGCAGCTTTCAGGTGCGACAGCTTTTTGCTGAACGCATTCGTGAGTCGCGTGAATCGACGGCTCATCATGCGCAGCGTTAAATTCTGTCGCTCGATATATGACGTGCTCACATATTGCCTGTCGGGATTTCCTGTGATGACTCTGGATACGGCCTCCCGGAACCGTGGTGGGGCGTATCCGGCGCGACCTGGGGAACTTGGCCCGTACACCTTTTGCAGTTGAGCGAAGTCAACGGAATTGCGGAACGTGGCGGCAACTGCCAACCGATACGGCCCCCATCCATCGCTGGTCAATTGAGGATGGAGCCCCCACGCAGTACGTGAGTACAGATCGCGCATGAATGCGATTGTGTTCGCGGTTGTTCGCTTGCCAGTGTGCCACGAGAAAATAACTTTTGTATCGGCATCCATTCCGATAAACGTGTACTGTTCGCCTACTTCAGCGGTCTCTTCGAGAGATACCATGCGCTCACGCTTCTGCACGAAACAATGAATCTCATCAACTTGAATGCGGGCAATTTCCAGATTCTCGAAAGTGTGCCGTAGCTTGGTGGTGATCTTTTCAGCGGAGAGCAAGAGCAGCCGGAGGATCGTGTCACGGTGAACGCCCGTGATGCGCTCGATGCTGCGAACGCTCATTCCTTCGACCATCAGGCGCAGCACCTGCGCGGCCTTGTCCATCGGCAGGCGCATGGTATCAAGCGGTGTGGCGTGATCTTCCGTGAACGTCTTACGGCACTGTGAGCAGCGGAAACGCTGTAGGCCGTTGCGGTGCTTCCCGAACTTCCGGCAGATGGATTGGCAGTTGTGGCAAGTCACTGTGAAATCTCCTTGAGTTCACAGCCGACTTGCCGGATAATGAAGTTGCGAGACTCATTGCGGCTTCGGCTGCGATGGTTTCAAGCCCTGATTCTGCTGAAACAGAGTCGGGGCTTTTTCTATGCCAGCCATAGTAAGCTGGCATAAGCTGGCAGTCAAGCCAAATATCAGATAATAATGCTTGCTATTTAAGCTGGCATGTAATATCTTCCGCTCATCGAGGTGTTGCTTATGGACACATCCAAAGAATCCGCGAAAGCAGATCGCGCCTCTAAGGGCGGTGCCGCGAGAATGAAGCAGATGACCGTCGATGAACGGAAAGCACTAGCAAGCGCAGCGGCTAAAGCCCGATGGCGAAAAGCAGGAGCCGGGGAATATGCCAGCTTAATCAATGACGATGCTACGGAAGTTAATGAAAAGAATAACTTTCCTGTAGCAAAGTGGCCCGGGATGTTGACCGTGGGAAATATTGAAATTCCGGTGTATGTGCTTGAGGACGGCAGGCGCATTATAAGCCGCACGGGCGCGACCACGGTGCTGACTGGTGGCAAGGGTGGCGGCAATTTGGAGAGCTACATTCAAATCAAAGCTATTGAGCCGTATATGCCACCAAATCTCGCCCAGCGATATATCGACTTCACAATTCCCGAAGTGGTGAACAAGTCCGTGAAGGGGATGGATGCCGAAACCTATCTTGAGATTTGTAGCGGCTACGTTCGTGCGATGCAGGACGGTCAACTGACTGAAACGCAAGTCGGCATCGCCATGCGGGCTGCCATGTTCGCAGCGGCGTGTTCCAAAGTCGGGCTGATCGCGCTCATCGACGAAGCTACAGGCTACCAGTACCGTAGGGCGGACGAAGAACTACAGCTAAAATTGCGTCTTTTCCTTCTGGAAGAAATGCGGAAATGGGATCGCACGTTTCCAAATGAACTCTGGGAGCAATTTGGGCGGCTGACCAACTGGAAGGGAGCCATTCATCAGCGACCGAAGTATTGGGGGAAGTTGGTTATGGAATTGATTTACGAATATCTCGACCCTGATGTTGCAGAGTGGCTTCGGGAGAACGCGCCCAAGCCGCAGAAGGGTCAAAACTATCATCAATGGCTGACGAGTCAATATGGACTGCGTAGGCTGGTTGAACACATCTGGAAAGTAGTCGGGATCGCTAGTACCTGTTCTGACGTGAATGAACTCAAGCGCAAGATGGAAGAACTTTACGGAAGGAAACCTGGATTCCAGTTTTCCCTTAAGCTGGGGGCGGGGCCGGGTGGCCTAGCGTGACCCACTGGCGGCCTTCTCTCCCGAGGCCGCCACCAGTCAGCAACGCACTGTTAGGACACTACCTGCTTCGGGAACTGCTGATCGGTTCTTTGTCATGCCAAAAGAGCAGTACAAGCTTTCGGTAAGTATCGATAAAACAATTACCTCTTTTTAGAAATTTCTGCCTTCATCGGCCACAGAACGCCCTTGTCGGCCTGCTTTCCGATATAATAATATTGGATGCTTTATATGTGACATGCGCGATATATTCCTATAGATGGCCAGGCCCCCGGCACGCCAAAGCCATCCCCCGTCGCTGATTACCTGTATTTAGTTGTTGTAGTTTACCTGTTTATGTGGAATAATTTCCTGGTGTGAAAAACCCACTCAAAGAATCGCTCCTAGTTGCAGCTCAGAAGCTCAACGAATTTGTCGCCGCTCGTGCCGAAATCGATAAACAACGTGCGACGATTGACGCTCAGATTATCCAGTGGAAACAACTTGTCGATAGCCTGCGAGCCGTCTGCGCCGATGAAAACGAGCAAGACCCTTCCGATGTCGAAGTCTCGGGTTTCGTGGAGGGCAAACCCGGAAGACGAACAGTCAAGTTCACCGATGGCGTCCGCATGGTGTTCAAGCGCAATCAAAACGCTGCCCTTACGGCGCCGGAAATACGAGTGGGGTTGTTGAATCTTGGATTTGATTTTTCCAAATACAGCCAGCCGCTCACTCCAATTCACAACTGCCTGAAAAGACTTGAGGAGCAAGGCGAGGTAAAGCCGGAAAAAACCGCACTCGGCGCGATAGTCGGCTACCGATGGATTTCGCCCATAGAGCGAGCACTGGCCGAGGATTCCCCTGACCTATCCGGCTACCGAGAGATACAGATGCAATGGATTGACCCGCAACATGGTGCCGTAGAAACAGTTCGACGTTTCGCGGAGCAGGCAGAGGCAAACCGATTTGCTGCCGAACAAGCCGCGCAAAGGGTGGCCGATGCCGAGGTGGCTCACAGAAAGAGAAAGAAGGACTAGCTTTGAGGATTTTTGTATGAAGATTTTCGGAGACCTGAAAGTGAGGAGGGTGTCAGGGCCGTGCTGATAGGCCCCGAGTAAGTAGGAGCGGGAGAAACCTCGCTCGGAGTCACCGCTCCTACATTCAGCGCCTCATATGCCCCAGTGCTGGAATTGGCAGACAGGCGCGGTTTGCAACCGCGTGCCCATTCGTGGCGTCCGGGTCCGATCCCCGGCTGGGGCACCGCTTTCTCCCCAGGCAGAGATCAATGTAATGATAGTACGAAATGCCGAAGAAACCAAAGCCGAAGCGCCGAATGCATAAACCCGGCCCCCGAAGAACGTTAGGATAGGGGTTATCCAAAGGTAAACTTTCCCGGAACGGTCCAACTTCAACCTCGCCGCCCGCCAAAATCGCGCCAAACTTCCGCCCTCCATTTGAACGATAGGGATCCTTCGACTCCGTTTTCGTCCGCTGATCGCGGACGAAAACTTCGCTCAGGATGACAATGCATGGATGGAGTGGGCAAAGGAAAACAACCCGAGGTCCCTCGACTGCGCAGGATCACAATGGATGGAGGGTAACGCGCAAAAGTGAACGTGGATTTGCCGGCGGAGCTGCCCCTGGAACCACCGACGACCTACTCCGGACCACGGAAGTACTTGATTCTGCGGGCTGGGTGTGCGTTTATACTCAGTACGAAAATACTGGGCCCCTAGCGGAGTCGCTGGCGCGTCTGCGGCACGCCGGAGAAGTATTAGTAATGTCCAAGTTGCGCACGTCCGCCCTTGCGGCGGCTGCTCTGCTCCTGCTGGTTCACGTTGCGGTGCTGGTGCTGCGCTACGGCAGTGAAACCGCATCGCTTTGGGGAGACTGGATTGACACTGCAGCGCCAGTAGTAGCGGCACTGGTCTGCTGGACAGTCTCGCGCCAGGCGGGAACGTTTGGAAAACGGGTCTGGCGACTGGTCGCTTTCTCGAGCCTGCTGAACGCAATCGGGCAGGGACTCTACACCGACTACTACGACTACCGGCATGCGGCGTTCGGCACGCTCTGGCCGAGCGATGTTCTGGTGTTCTTCTGGGTTGTCCCCATCATGATGACCCTGTTCCTGAGTCCTCGCGACCCGGGCCGAGGATACGGTTGGTTGCGAGTCTGCGATTTTGTGCAGGTCAGCACTCTGGCGTTGGCGGTCGAACTCTCCCAGATTTACATTCCGTCGCGTTGGCAAGTCGCGGGCCAGGCGATGGAGGTCCGCACTCTGCACGCCGGGATACTGTTCTTTGGCCTGCTCGGCCCCAGCTTCCTGGTTCGAGGCTTGCTAAGTTTCAGTCGCACCGAAAAGGCATTCTTCCTGCGCATGGGCAGCTTCCTGGTCGTGCATGGGATCGTACTCAATGCCACGCTCTATTCGCAGGCTTCCGGGCACTATCAGCAAGGGAGGTGGCCCGACCTGCCGTGGACCTTGAGCTACTGTTTCCTGATCGTGTTAGCGGGGACCTGGAACCAGCCCGAGCAGGCACTGGAGCGTGACCCGCACTCCCGAAACCTGCAACTGCTCGCCCAGTTCTCTCCGCTGCTGATTCCCGCCATCGTATTCCCGCTGGTCCTCGGTATAGCCCAGGAACAGTTCGCGTGGTCGGTGATCCTGGCGACGGTTTCTTTTGCCGCCGCCAGCGGACGAATTGTTGTCGTGCAGAACCAGTTGCTCGTCAGTTCCCGCGAGTTACAGACGAATCTTGCGCTACTGCAGGGCATCACCGAGGGCACTACCGACTCCATCTTCGTGAAGGATCTCGAGGGCCGCTACGTGATGATTAATTCCGCCGGCGCGCGCAGTCGTGGGTTGAGTGTGCAGGAAGTCATCGGCAAGAACGCCATCGACCTCCACGGCCCGGAGCACGGCCGCGAGATCATGGAGCGGGACCGTCAGCTCATGCAATCGGGTGAGACGCAAACTTTCGAGGAGAAGGGTTCGACGAACGGAATAGTCCGAACTTATCATTCCACGAAAGGGCCGTTTCGTGACGGGAACGGACAAATTGTCGGCCTTCTGGGGATCTCGCGCGACATTACCGACCGGAAACGTGCTGAAGAGGAGATGCGCAGGTCGGAGCAGAAGCTGCATATCCACTTCGAGCACACTCCGTTGGCAGTGGTGGAGTGGGATCTGGACTTTCGTGTAGTCGCCTGGAATCCGTCAGCCGAGCGCATCTTTGGATATTCCCGCCAGGAAGCCATGGGGCAGCATGCCAGTTTCATCGTTCCTTCTCAGTTTCGTGAGCATGTGGCCAAGATTTGGCAAGAGCTGGTGCGACAGCGCGGCGGAATTCGAAGTGCAAACGACAACCTCACCAAGGACGGCCGCACAATTTCGTGCGAGTGGTACAACACTCCGCTGGTCGATGAGTCGGGGCAAATGTTGGGCGCGGCCTCGCTGGCGCAGGAAGTAACCGAGCGTGTTGCCCTCGAAGAGAGGCTGCGTCAGTCACAGAAAATGGAAGCTGTCGGCCGACTGGCCGGCGGCGTCGCTCACGATTTCAATAATTTACTCACGGTCATTCTGGGATATTCGCAGATTCTGGCGGAAGGAGTTCCCGCCGGCAGCCGGCTAGCCAATAGTACGGGGCAGATCAAGTCAGCCGCCGATCGAGCTGCCGGGATCACGCGCCAGCTGCTCGCCTTCAGCCGTAAGCAGGTGCTTTCTCCGCGGATCATCAACCTGAACGACATCATGCTGAATCTCGACTCGCTGCTGCGGCGGCTGATTGGAGAAGACATTGAGGTCATCACCGTGCCTGCCAATGATCTGGGCTCGGTGAAGGCCGATCCGGGGCAGATCGAGCAGGTCATCATGAACCTGGCGCTGAATTCTCGCGATGCCATGCCGCGCGGTGGAAAGCTCACGCTGGAGACCACGAACGAGTTGCTCGATGAGTCCTACGCCCGCCGCCATCAACCCGCGGAACCCGGTCGCTACGTCATGCTGGCAGTAAGCGATACCGGTCACGGTATGAGCGCGGAAACGCAGGCGCGCATTTTCGAACCTTTTTACACCACGAAAGAAGTCGGCAAAGGCACCGGCCTCGGCCTCTCGATGGTGTACGGAATTGTCAAGCAGAGCGGAGGCTACATCTGGGTGTACAGCGAAGAGAACCGGGGGACGACGTTTAAAATTTATCTCCCCCGCGTGGACCAGCCCGCCGAGACGACCGGCGCGGAGAACCGCCCCAAGAGCGTGCAACGCGGCTCGGAGACGATCCTGCTGGTGGAAGACGACCCGCAGCTGCGCCAGCTCAGTTCCTCGGTCCTGGCGCATTGCGGCTATAAGATGTTAGTCGCCGGCAGCCCGGAGGAAGGCCTCGCCATCTGCAAGGCGAACCATCGCGACATCCGCCTGCTGATTACCGATGTGGTGATGCCCCGCATGAACGGACGCGAGCTAGCCGAGCAGATCGCGCTGGTTTCCCCCAATATCCGGGTGCTCTATATCTCGGGTTATACCAGCAACGCGATCGTTCACTACGGAGTGCTGGACCCCGGACTGTGGTTTCTTCCCAAGCCATTCACCTTGTCGGCCCTGACGGCGAAAGTCCGGGAAGTTCTCGATTCCAGCGGCAGCATCCCGCCAGGCGAGGACGGCGGATAGAAGGATACAGAAGGATAGAAGGTCTCACTGCTTTGTCCCGTCAGCCCAGTAACTGCTGCGCGCCAGCACGGTGGCGTCTGCCGCGTCTTTTAAACGCACTCGAATCTGATGCATGCCCGGATGCGGGCTCCTCGGCGCGAAGCTCATCAGATAGCGGCTGTGCAGGTGATTGGTGAAGTCATTCATCCGCACCTCGAATTTCTTCCGGGTCGCGAAGAGTTCGTACTCGCCGCCGGTCATGGAGGCAACCGTGCTGGGGATATTTTTTCTCATGGCTTGCGCCGTCCGGTAGGCGAGATCGAGCAGGTCGAGGGTTGGATGCATCTCGTTCTTGCTGGTGCCTGGTTTATTCGTGCCGCGGCCGGTGTCGAGAATATTGGAGAGCGCCGGGGAAAACGCCAGGGCGTACATTACGGCGTTGCTCTGCCCGATGGCGGCCACGGTGTCGTCGATATTTGTTGTGCTGCCGTGATCGCGAGTTTCGCTGATGAGCAGCAGCACGCGTTGCCGGTCCTCCGGTTCTTTCCTGAGCAGGCCGACTGAGTAGGCGATCGCATCGAGGATCGCGACGCCGTCATCGCCCTGCTGAAGATTCATCAGGTCGTCTTTCACGAGGCCGCCATCCTTCGTAAAATTCCTCGTGAGATCGACCTGGCTGTCGAACTCCACGACGGCAACCCGGGCGCTCCCGAGAGCGAACAGCGGATCGAGCATCGACTTCAAACCCTGCATGCGAGGGAACTCGTAGGAAGCGCGGCGGCCGCGCTGAATCGCAACGACCAGCGAGATCGGCTGGCCTTCGGGCGTCTCGTCGAGCCGCACCGCTTGTTCGACGCCATCGTCCTCCACGATGATGTCCTTGGCCTGGAGTCCGTAAACGATCCCGCCTTGCAGATCCTTTACCAGCGCCGGAACCAGCACTACGTTGGATTGGGAGCGGAGAGTTGTGTCGTGGTTCGTCTCTTGGATTGGGTCTTGAGGAAAGGCGATGCCGGTGAGCAGAGCAAGAACGAGCGGAGCTGAAACCAGAGAGCCTGTTGCAGTGCGCCGCAGACTAGCCTGCCTTGCGTTTTTCGCCCAGCACTTCATCCAGCGCATCTGCTAATAGATGCGCGCGCTTCAGATAATCGGTTGCCCCGCTGTCCTGCCTTTTTTTGAGCAGATGGTATTCGTCGGCAATATTCAGGGCCGCGAGTACGGCCAGCCGCACGGTGTCGATGGTATTGGTGGCCTCGGCCACGGCGCGCATTTTGGAGTCTACATATTCAGCGAGCTTTAAAATGTATTCTGGATCGGTGCCACGCAGGTTGTAAGCCTGGTCAAAAATTTCCACCCGCACGCTGGCGTTCTGCGCGTCTTTCACCATCTGATCCTTCGTAGCAGTAGCCATAAGAAGTTTCCTCGTAGAGACGAAGCGTGCTACGTTTCCCCGCGATCGACAGATTCTAGCTGGCCTCAGCGATCGACTCGATTTGCTGCAGCATCTTCTCGACGCGGCCGCGGATTTCCTCGCGCTCCTTCTTCAACCGGACCGCCTCACGCCGGAGCGTGACCAGTTCCTCTTCGCGGTCCTGCATCTGCTGCCGCACCCGCTGCGCATCGCGCTCGGCCGCGGCCTGGGCCTGGCGCGCCGCCTTGTACATCTCTATGGTGCGATAAATCTTGTCTTCGAGGGCCTGAAAATCGTCCGCCGGAACCTGCTCTGCCACCTGTTCGACCGCATTCAAAGCCATGAGTGCACTCTTCCCCACTAGGAATTCAGGAACTTCTTCGCAGTATACTCCACATTTTTGTGGAGAAAGCAGCCATCGCTGGGGCCGATCCGGATAACTCGGCGTCCGAATTGGCTATAATTTCGGCTGTCTGCACGATCGAACCCAGGAGGTTACGACTCATGAAACGCCTTGCCTATCTCGCCCTCGGATTGTTCCTGGTGCTGCTCGCCCTCCCGTCCCGGAGCGCGGCCAAGACTAAAGTTGAACTCAAAGACGCCCAGGGTAAGTCCGTCGGCGACACTGTGATCTGGGACCAGGATTCAGGTGGTGTCGGGCTCGAGCTCAACCTCCATGACCTGACGCCCGGAGAACATGCCATCCACTTCCATCAGGTTCCAAAGTGCGAAGGCCCCGATTTCAAATCGGCGGGCGGGCACTTCAATCCTGAAACCAAGAAGCACGGCTTTGATAATCCGGATGGTCACCACGCCGGGGATATGAAGAACTTCACGGTGGGCGCCGACGGCAAAGCTAAAATTCAATTGGCCGATGCCGACGTCACTTTGAAGGACGGCCCGCATTCGCTCCTGAGCAACGGCTCCGCCATCGTGGTCCACGCCAAAGCCGACGATTACAAGACTGATCCCTCCGGCAATTCCGGAGACCGCGTGGCGTGCGGCGTGATTACGAAGTAAGAACTCGCGCGAGGAAAGAACCAATAACTTTGTCATTCCGAGCGCAGCGAGGAATCTGCTGTTCGCCGGCAGAATGTGTGCGTTTGGAGAGCGCGCGTCACCGGGCCAGCTTTGCCAGCCGGCGCGCAGCCTCGTCCAGCGTTTCCGGTTTCTTGCAGAACGCGAAGCGCACCTGCCGCGCGCCGTCCCGCGGATCGCGATAGAAACTCGATCCCGGCACGCACGCCACACCGATTTCCTGCACCAGATATTTTGCGAACGACACATCGTCCTTGAACCCGAACGCGGAAATGTCCGTCATCACGTAATACGCGCCGCGCGGACGAAAACACCGGAACCCGGCCGCGGTCAGCGCCGGCATGAGACGATCGCGCCGCACGCGGTACCCCTCGGCGAGTTTCGCGTAGTACTCCACCGGCAGGCTTAATGCGGCGGCTCCGGCTTCCTGCAGTGGGGCGGGTGCGCCCACGGTCAGGAAATCGTGCACCTTGCGAATCGCATTCGTGATCTTTTCTGGCGCAACCGCCCATCCTACGCGCCATCCAGTGACGCTGTAGGTTTTTGACATCCCGTTGATGGTGACCGTGCGCTCGCGCATTCCGTCGAGCGTCACCATCGCGATGTGTTCGGTTCCTTCAAACAGAATGTGCTCGTAAATTTCGTCGGTGATGGCCAGCACATCGAACTCGACGCACAGATCGCGAATCAACTCCAGTTCGCGGCGGGTGAAAACTTTGCCCGTAGGGTTGTTGGGCGTATTCAGAATGATGGCTTTCGTGTGTTTGTGAAAGGCACGACGCAGTTCTTTTTCGTCGAATGTCCACTCACCGCCGTCGGTTGTTGGAGGGCGCAGCTTCACGAATTTTGGCTTGGCCCCGCTCAGCACCGAGTCCGGGCCGTAGTTCTCGTAGAAGGGCTCGAAGATCACGACTTCATCGCCGGCGTTGCAAACTGCCAGCAGAGTCGAAATCATCGCCTCCGTCGACCCGCAGCACACCGTAATTTCCTTCTCGGGATCGACCGTAATCCCCTGCCATACGCCCATCTGGCGCGCGATCGCGTTACGCAGATTCTTGGCGCCCCAGGTGATGGCGTACTGATTCACGTCGGCCGCAACCGCCTGCTGCGCGGCCTGTTTGATCTCCGCCGGAGCCGGGAAATCGGGAAACCCCTGCGCCAGATTCACCGCCGAGTGCAGCATGGCTTGGCGCGTCATCTCTCGAATGACGGACTCGGTGAAGTGTCCGACTTTGTCGCTGAGAAACGTTTTGCGATGCGCCGACGCAGCTACGGAGGAGGGTGCCCCACGTCTCGCCGTTGTTGCGAGACGTGGGGATTTCGAGCGCGAAGATTTTATCGAAACTTGTGCGGGAGATTTCCTGGACTTAGCCGGCGTGCGATTTGCCATGCAGGCAGACTAGCAGCGCAACCGAGGAAGTTTCAAATGCAAGAATGCGATCCGAAAGTGCAGAGGCCCGCGCTACTTCTTCACCGCAATCCCCAACTCCCGCAACTGCCGGTCGCTCACTGGTGTTGGCGCGTCCACCATCAGATCCACTGCGCGCGCGGTCTTGGGGAACGGGATTACTTCGCGCAGGCTTTCGGCGCCAGCGAGAATCATGACGATGCGGTCGAGGCCGAGGGCAATTCCTCCGTGCGGAGGGGTGCCGTACTCCAGGGCTTCCAGAAAGAATCCGAAGCGCGATTTTGCCTCTTCTTCAGTCATGCCCAGGGCGCGGAAGATTTTGCTTTGAATGTCCTGACGGTGAATACGAATCGATCCCGAACCCAGCTCGGTTCCGTTCAACACCACGTCGTAAGCCAGCGCGCGCACCGCGCTCAGCGGCGATTGCGGATCGTTCAACGACTCGACGCCGGCTTCGAGCAGGCTCATGTCTTCGTCATGCGGCGAGGTGAACGGATGATGCGCCGCCATCCACTGCTTTTCGCCTTCGTCCCACTCGAACATGGGAAAGTTCGTGACCCATAGGAAGCGAAAATCTTTTTCTGAGTCGCCGGACTTTTTAAAAATGCCGTGGCGCTCGGAATATTTTTGCGCCAGAGCCAGCCGCAGCAGTCCCGCTGACGCGTAAATCGCCTGCTCCGCAGGCGTGACTTTGCGATGCGCGGGCATGGCGGTTTGCGGGCCGGCCTGCGCCGACCCCGCGATCAGCACGATCAGGTCGCCGTCTTCCATCGTGACTTTCTTCGCGATGGCGGCCGCGGCTTCCGGGAACTTGTTGCCGATGCGTTTGAAGTCTTCGAAAATCTTCGCGCCGCCCTTGGCGTGGAACATGGGCTTGATGTCGTCGCGCTCCTTGCGCGAGAGTTCGCCGACCCTCGGCGTTCGCACAGCAATCACCGGCAAGTTCGCGTTGATCGCGAGCTCCTGCAGATTTTCCGCCGTGAAGCACTCACGCACGTCGGTGAAGGCGGGCAGGCGCAAGTCCGGCTTATCGATGCCATAGAGCCGGATAGCCTCGTCGTAATCCATACGCGGAAACGGTGTTTTGATCGCGCTGCCCGCGGATTGGAATGCTGCCGTGAGAAATCCTTCGACCACTTCCCACACGCGCTCGGGCTGGGGATACGACATTTCCAGATCGATCTGGGTGAACTCGGGCTGGCGGTCGGCGCGCAGGTCTTCGTCGCGGAAGCAGCGCACGATCTGAAAATATTTATCGAAGCCCGAGATCATCAGGATCTGCTTGAATAATTGCGGCGACTGCGGCAGGGCGTAAAACGTCCCCGGCTGCACGCGGCTGGGAACGAGATAGTCGCGCGCGCCCTCGGGCGTGGAGCGGGTCATGAACGGGGTTTCGATCTCGAAGAATCCCTGCTCCGAAAGATAATCACGGATCGCCTTCGCCACTTTGTGCCGCATCTCGATATTGAACTGCATCACGTCGCGGCGCAGATCGATGTAGCGATATTTCAGCCGCGTTTCTTCATTGGTCAGCGCGGTGTCGGAGGGGAGGAATGGCGGCAGCTTCGATTCGTTGAGAATGCGCAGCTCTTCCGCCACCAGTTCCACTTCGCCGGTGGGCATATTCTTGTTGACGGTATTGGCGTCGCGCAGCTTTACGTGGCCGATGACCGCGATCACGTACTCGTTACGCAGTTCTCCGGCCTTCTCGTGAATCGCCTTGTCTTTCTCGACGTTGATCACGATCTGGGTCAAACCCGTACGGTCGCGCAGGTCAATGAAGAGCAGGTTGCCGTGATCGCGCCGCTTGTTCACCCATCCCATGAGCACGGCTTTTTTGCCGGCGTCGGAGGCGCGCAGCGTCCCGCACATATGAGTGCGACGTAAATCTCCCAGAAAATCTAACAAAGTGTGTCCTTCACAGTCAGGATTACGGCAGATTGCCGAAACCAAAGATTATAAACGCTCTCGCTTGCACGAACTTGCGCGAGCGCGAACTGGACGGCCGCCGTTCCTGAGTGGAAATCGTTCTGCCCATGTCCTTCCGGCTATCTTGATCCCTTTTTCCGCATCTACTATGGATACGATGACTCCCGAGCGACATCCTGGCGAAATCCCGCAGGCCGCACCTGCTCTGCGGTTGCTGGTCGAGATGCCGTCATGGCCTCGCGTGTTCTTCGGGAACCTGCGCGATCGAATCTTTCCTCGCCGGCTTCCGCCGCTCGAACTGCGGTCCGCGCCGGCGCCGTTCTGGCCTGATGTATTTGTGAAGCGGGCTCTGCCCTTTGGCCGCTTCGTGCAATCTTGTGTTTATCATGTGATTGCAATCGCGCTGCTGATTGGGGCTAATCGTTTTATTACGCTGCAACCGCAGGTGGTGGCGATGCCTACCTTCGACCACACGCAGGCGATCTACTATCAAGCCTCGGAATATCTTCCTCCACTTGATACGCGGACGGAGCAGGCACCCCGGCCCGCAAAAGCCGAGCCAGATCTCTCCAAACAAGCATTCGCTCGACAGCCAATTATTTCTGTTCCTCCCGAGGCCGACAATCGCTCGCAGACGATCGTCACGCCGCCCAGCGTCAAATTGCGGCACGAGGTTGCGCTGCCAAATATTGTGGCCTGGTCGGAAGAAATGTTACAGAAAATGGAGAAGCCGCGACTTGCGATTCCTCCTGCGCCTCTGACGCTGGCCGGCGACATTAGCCGAATCGGGCCGCAGTTGGACAACTCCGTGGTGGCTCCGCCGCCCGATGCTGAGGATCTCGCGCATCGCCGGAATTCATCCGCGTTGCAAGCATCGGTCGTCGCACCTCCGCCCAGTGTCGAGACCGCGAGCGCACGTCCTCTGGGCGATCTGAACATCGGGAGGAGTTCGGTGATCGCGCCCGCGCCGCAACTTCAGGTCGGCGAACAGCGCACTCTTTCCGCATCGCGATCTTCCCTCGTGGGTGCTGCGCAAGTCGTTCCTCCGCCGCCTTCGGTTTCCGCGGCTACATCGGGGGGGAGTTTTGGATCTCGCGGGCACATGATTGCGCTGAACCTGCATCCCGCTGTGGGCGCGCCTTCCAATCCTCCGTCCGGCAACCGGCGCGGAAATTTCGCCGCCGCGCCCGATGGACATTCCGCTGCGGCTGATTCCTATGCGAACGGCAGCGGCAAGGCGGGCTCGGGCGGATCGTCGCGTAAGGCTGCGGGGGATTTGCCGGCGGGGCTTTACGTGGGAAAGTCGGCGGAGAAAACGTCGCCCACGGCGGGCGATCCCGGGCAGGTCAGCAACTCTGCAGCGCCGAATCTGATGGCCAGCGTGCGTCCGCCGCGGGTGAGCAGCGCTCCCTCACGGCCCATGCAACCGGAAAGCGCGGCTAAGCTTTCCGAGGCCGAACGCGAAGTCTTCGGCGACCGCAAGTTCTACGCCCTCACACTCAACATGCCGAACCTGAACTCCGCGGTGGGCAGTTGGATTATCCACTTCGCTGAGGTAAATCACGACTCGAGCAGTCGCGACTCGAATGCGCCCGCCGAGAATCTCTCTCAGCCTGCGGCGACGCGCAAGGTCGATCCCGCGTACCCGCTGCAGTTGATGCGCGCCAACGTCGCGGGCACGGTGATCCTGTACGCGATCATTCACGCCGATGGCAAGGTTGGAAACGTGCGCGTGTTGCGCGGCGTCGACGACCGCCTCGACCAGTTCGCCCGCGAGGCGGTCGCGCAATGGCAATTCCAGCCTGCCACGAAAAACGGCACCCCGGTGGACGTCGAGGCGACCTTCCAGATTCCGTTCCGGCCTACTCGGGCTGGATTCTAGCTAGAATTCCGCTGCAGATTTCTGGTATTGCCAGGTTGGCGCCAGGAAATGCGTGCGGCCAGATAAAGGAAGTGCGTTATGAGTGCCGGCGATCAGCGCCCAACGCCCTTGCGCTTTTCCAGCGCCGCGTAGATCGCAGGATCGGTGCAGACCTCGTAATACGACCGCTCGGTCCATCCCTTGACGGAAAAGTCTGCGGGGTCGATGCGCGGGATGCGGCTTTCGCGCACCACAATCTTGCGGAAGATGTCGCGATCCACCGGCACCGTGGCCGTGAAGAGCCGGTACTCGCCTTTATCGGATGAAGCCATGGACGGGGGCAGACGTACTTTCAAGGGCTCGAGCGTAATCTCCTGCTGCAACTTGCCGAAGGCGGCTTCGTTCATACGAATGCCGCCCAGGTTGAAGCTCAGAATCACGTCTTCGAAGTTGCCGTTCTCGTCCAGTTCCGCCGCCTGAAAGGCATACACGTGGAACGGGCCTGCCTGCGGCTCCATGACCTTGCGGGCTTTTTTATTGCAGGAGGAGAGACGGTCGCTCTCGTTCAGGGCTTCCGAAATCATGATCTGGTGCTCGCCATCCATCAGGTACAGCGGCGAGGAGTCCTGTGCCGTGATGCCCAAGCCCAGTTCGAGTTGCGGCATCCCGGAACGCTGCATCAGCTCGTTATACCCGCGCACGATCTCGATAATCTCGCGCGCCAGTACACACATGCGGCTCACCGCCAACCCGGGTCCGCCTTCGCGCTCCAGAATGGCGAGAATGATAGCGTCGCCTTCCAGGAAAACTTTCTGCGCACCGTACTTCTCCAGCAGCTTGTTCACCGGATCGTAAAAATTCAGACTAAAGTAGGACGCCGGATTCAGGCCCTGCTCCATCATGGTCCGGGTCAGCCGCGTGGAGTCGCGCACGTCGGCCTTGAGCACGACATGGCGCAGCACCCGTTCAGTGTCGGTCTGCCCCTGTTCCTCGGGCAGCCGAAACTCGTAGAGAGTCCCGTTGACCCGCGACAGTTCCTGCAGCCGCTCGTTGCCCATCAGGTTCACGGAATCCAAAGCTGCGTTCAGAACTTCCAGGCGCCGTAAATCGCGATGGTAATGAAAGAAATCTCCCAGAAAGCGCGCCGCCACCTTGGCCCGCTCGGCTCCGCGGCAACTGGCGACCTTGGCCACCGCGGCATACAGAGTGTTCGGGGACAGCTTGCCATGTTCCTGAATCATGCGCTCGACCCGGTCGCATTCCGTGCGGTCGATCAGCGCATTCTTCAACTGCTGCGGATTAATTCGAGGGGCGTACTCGCCCAGCAGAGGCACCACATGATAGGAGGCGATCACGTTTTCCATCACCTGCTCGTCTTCAAGCAGGCGCACCCAGGCCGCCAGCCGCTCCTGTTGCGCCAGTCCTTCGTTGGAATCTTCCGGGGTTCCCGTGCCCACCAGCTCCCGCGCATTCTCCGGGACGTTCATCCACGAGTCGAGGGTTTCGGCGCTCACTTCTCCGCCGTATTGCGAGCGCAGAAAACTGGAAGCCACTTCCCGCAGCCGGCCGTAGCGGTCCGGATCGCGGTCCCAGTTGCCCAGCATCACGTAATGCTCGGCACAGAGGTAGTCATCCCGGCCATCTTCAGAAAAGAGCAGCCGGTTTAGGAACAGCGGATAAGTGAAGTAGGCTCCGCCCGCCGTCTCCTCGCCGAACAGCGAGCGGCGGGTGCGCGCCAGCGAACTCTTCTCCACCTCGCGCAGGGTTTCAAAGATTTCCTGCCCTGTCTTGCGCAGGATGATGCGCTTCCGCACCTGGAACGCCGCCAGTTGCTCGCGGTACTCGTGCGCCTTGCCCTGCCGCATGTTGTCATAACTCTTCAGCAGCACGCGGCACCGCTCCAGCACCTGCGAGAACTGCAGGTTCATTTCCGTGCGCAGAAATTTCGTGACCGCCAGCCGCGCCAGCAGATCAACCGACAGCTTCAATTCTCGTTTCGCGCGATTCAGCGAGCCGATCTGCAACTCGGTCAGCGCCGTCTTCCATGCGCCCGCATCGTGCTTCGGCCGCGACGACTTTCCCATCTGATTTCTGATCCACGAAGGCCCCTGGGTTGACTGCGGAGACTCCGCCGACAGCAATCCTTCCAACTCGCCATGGCGCGCGATCAAGCGCGCAACCTGAGCCCGTCCCAGCTCGACAAACTTCGGGCTCAGCAGCACATCATGCCGCAGGTTATCGACTCCGACCGACAATCCCTCGAGGGCAACAAAGGGCGTTGACGCGGCCAGATTCGGCAGCGCCGGTTTGTCGGGCGCTCCACCTAAACGAAAAATAGGAATTCTCGGCATTCAGGATCAGAGGTACTCGGAAGTTGCTGATTTCAAACGGACATTTCGAGGTTAGCACGCACAGCGCGGCGGCTAAAGTTACCTAGGTTACTGGGCGCTAAACTGTGGTCTGCGTTGATCTTAGAAATCGGTTCTTAGAGATCGCGCGAGTCGGCGGTGCGCTTGCTGACCCCTAGCTTGCGACGTGACACGTTATGTGTCACAATATGGCTATGCCATCGGTGAATATTCGCCAGCTGCGAGACAGCCGCCGCTTGAAGGAAATGTTAAGCGCCGGGCAGACCGTGGAACTCCGCGAGCGTCAGAGAGTGATCGCCCGCATCGTTCCGGCGCATCTGCCGTCAGCCCCTGAACACTGGCCCGACTTTGCCCGCCGCCGGCAGAAGCTGTTTGGGAAACGAGTCTTGCCGGGAGCCGACCTGGTGATCGAGGAGCGCGGCCGCTTTTGAGCGTTTACGCGGACACAAGCTTTTTCGTCTCCCTGTACTTGCCGGATCGACATTCGGCCGAGGCGGAGCGCAGGATGGCCGCAAAACCACGGATCTGGTTCACCTCGCTGCATCGTGCCGAATGGATGCACGCCGTTTCGCAACATGTTTTCCGGAAAGAGATCACTGCCCTGGAGGCACGACGGGTGCAAACCGAACTGGAGCGGGATATTAAAAGCGGATTGTGGGTGACGGTCGACATGCCAGAGTCCGTATGGGATATCTGCTCAGACCTGGCCCGCCGCCATGGGGCCCGTCTTGGCATTCGAACCTTGGACAGTCTGCATGTTGCCACCGCGGTTAAGCTTGGGGCCAAGGCCTTCTGGACCTTCGACGAACGACAAGCCAAGCTGGCAGCGGTCGAAGGCTTGCCGTCGTTTTGAAGAGCTGCCGGAAGCGCCTTGCCTAAACTTTGACCGCGCACTTATATTTCCTCGCAGCCGTATTCACTACTGGCTCTTCAGCCGCGCCGCCTCGAACTCATCGCCCTTCTGCCATTCAATCCGTTTGGGCAAGCTGGCGGCTTCCCAACCCAACGCGAAGCCAAAGCGCGCCATCGCTGAGTCGCCTACAAAATCCATCTCGGGATGGTACTCGTCGCTGGGCTGGTGATAATGCTTTTCCACGTAATCGCGTTCCTGTTCGATTCCCCAGGCCTCGGTGTGCCCCTTGAATTTCATTCCTTCGCTGATCGAAAACGAAGGGATGCCCACCCGCGCCAGGCTGAAATGATCGGAGCGGTAGAAGTGGCCAGCTTCCGGCAGAGCATCGGGACGAATGGCCAGCCGGAATTCCTTCGCTGTCGCTTCTACTGACGGATAGAACGTGGTCCGCTCCGCTCCGGAGACTTGGACTTCCTCGGGCGCTCCCAGCGGCTTCACGTCGTCATAGTTCAAATCGAGAGTGATCTTGCCCACCGGCACTGGCGGATGTTTCCCCAGATACTCCGACCCGAGAAGGCCCTGCTCCTCGGCCGTGACTGCGGCGAAAAGAATCGATCGTCGCGGGCGCTGCGCGGCAGTTCCGTAAGCCCGTGCTAACTCCAGCAGAATGCCGCATCCGGTGGCGTTGTCGACGGCGCCGTTGAAAATGTTGTCGCCCGGCATGTCGGGACGAATGCCGAAATGATCGTAGTGCGCGGTGTACATCACGGCCTCGTCGGCCGCCTTGCGGTCCGCGCCAGGCAGCATCGCCAGCACATTGTTGGATTCGAAATTGCGAACCTTGCTGACCATGTGCGCTTTGAGTTTCGCGCCCAGACTCACGGGATGGAAGTCGCGCGTCTGCGCGTCCTTCCTCATCTTTTCCAGATCCATGCCCGACGCCGAGGCCAGCCGGGTCGCCACATCCAGATGCACCCACGAAGCCACCTTGAGGGCCGGACCGTCCAGTTTCAGGTACGACTTCTCGCCGGAATTCGAGTTCCGCACCACCTCCCACGGATAACTCGCCATCTGCGTCTGGTGGATCAGAATCACGCCTACGGCGCCCTTGCGGGCCGCGACTTCATATTTGTAAGTCCAGCGACCGTAATAGGTAAGGGCTTTGCCTTTGAAGAATTTGGCATCGTCCGATGGCGGCTCGTTCACCAGCATGAGCAGAACTTTGCCGTGGACGTCGAGGCCTTTGTAGTCGTCCCAGCCATATTCCGGCGCCTCGATTCCGTATCCGACAAAAACGATGTCGGCATCCACGTCCGACTGCGGCTGCTGGGTCTGGTCGTAGGCGACGTACTCGTCGAGCGGCTTGAGATTCATGGCCTCGCCCTGCTTTGGGACCAGCGAGAACTTGGTCTCGGGCAGGGTGGTGATCCCGACCAGCGGCACCTTCTGCATGTATGTACCGTGATCGCCGGCCGGCTTCAGCCCGTATTCGGCAAACTGCGTGGCCATGTACTCCGCCGCGATGTCCCCCCCGCGCTGTCCCGTCCCGCGCCCTTCCAGCAGATCGTGCGACAGATAGCGCACGTGCCAGCGGATGTGCTCCGGCGTGATCGTTTCGAGCGCGACAATCGCGGTCCCCGGCAGCTTGACCGAAGACACACTCCTCACACCCTTGGCACCGCCCGGTGCGCCGTCCGCCCAGGCGAGCAGGCTGGCGCACACGATCACACACGCTGAACTGATTCTCAGCTTTCCTTGCATAGACCAGGTCTCTCCCCCAACCAAGCGGCGTGCCAGCTGGAAGGCTGTTTTTTCTTGAAAGTCTGTAGGAATTGTAAAGGAGGCCCTCGCCTGGGTTGTAAGAGAAGTGCGGCACCCAGTGCACGAGAGTGCACCCACTCCCGGAACATGCACCTGCCTCGGACGCCGCCAAATGCGCAGCGTCTCCTCTGTGTCCCCCGTGTCCTCTGTGGTTAGCTTATTTTCTTGTGGGCCCGCCGGACCGGCGGCTAATTCTTCGACCCTCAACCCGCGCGGAAGTCCCGCACATCTTCCCCCGGCCTGAACACCACCGCCGGCGCAATCTTCCCCGCCTCCGCCATCCGCCGGTTGATCTCGTCAAAATCCGCCTTGAGCCACCCCACACTCGAGATCTCAATCTCCGAATCCTGCCCGACCCAAAAGATCGTAGGAACATTGGTCAGCCCGTAAGCGTTCGACACAGGGTAGGAATTCGTGTCATCGAGCAGCACCGGAAACGTGACGCCAAATTCCTTGTTAAACGCCGCCGTATGCTTGGCATCGTTCTGCGAAACCCCAACCAGAGCGACCCCCTTATGCCCATAAGCCCTATACAGCCGCTCATAAAACGGCAGCGCATACTGGCACGTCGGACACGACACCTTAAAAAACACCAGCACCACCGGCCCGCGCTCCAGCTGGTCGCTTAGAGAGAAGTGTTTACCGTCCAAGGTTTTCAACGCAAACTCCGGTGCTTTTGTTCCCGTAGCTAATGCAGCCACCGTTCCTCCTTCGACTCGCCGTGAATAAAATTGCAGACTTACTGGAAAAGTCTTAGATGCTGCAATACTCCCTTGGGACTGATAATCCTTACTGGTTAACTTCTTGGTATCCGCACTTCCACAAATAAAAGCACTTTGCTGAGCGAACTCTCCTTGAAACCGGGTCGCACGTACACCACGGCTCGGCTGTAATCGCGACACGGCCCTGCGACTGCTCAACCTTCGGTGGGCTCTGTATGTGCTCACAATTTGGCCCGAAACGACACTCGCCACTAATCTCGAACGCGTAGGCCAGTGAATAGGTTGTGACCTCAACGCTGCACGCCCGGCACTCAAACTGCGATCTCTGCGCGCTATCCAGTGCAGCCTGCTTCAGCAAAGGATGCCCGCTGATGATCTCGGCTGAATCCAAGCTTCCATCTTTGCGGATCATGACT
>DATMOP010000084.1:0-70996 GCA_035568115.1 Candidatus Acidiferrum sp. | reverse complement strand
TTCGCCGAAATATAAAAGTTCCCGTCGTTTGAAATTCCCAGCGCCGAAGTCCCCGCTCCCGCCGCCGTCATCGCCGTTCCCGGAATTGGCGAACTCACCATCCACGGCCCCGCCACCAGCAGTTGCCCGTTGACCGTCAGGTTCCCGTTGAAATTTACCGGCACGTTGAACGTCTTCCCCGAAGCCGTCAGCCGCTCCAGAAAACTCGTATTGTCGCCCACATTTCCAATGTAGTGAGAGATGGAGACTGGCGCTCCGAAGGCCAATTGCGCATTGCTCGCAGATGCCCCCCCGGAATTGTCGAGCCCAACGTAGGTATCGTTTGCGTCATAGCTGGACCGCATTCCGCCAGTCGCCAAAGTCTTCGCCGGATTCGAATCCACCAGCGTGATCTTATGTCCGCCAGCTACCGCCCCGAATAACCCCTGCTCAAAGATGAGCCGCCCTTTTTGGCCCGCCGCGTCGGGAGCGTTGTACACGCCCGATTGCAACAGGGTAGCGCCATTCTGTGTGCCGTTGCCAGTCTCTCCGCAGGAAACCCACGCTCCTCCATTCGCATTCACACATTGC
Organism: Candidatus Acidiferrum sp.; assembly: GCA_035568115.1. Classification (GTDB taxonomy): domain Bacteria; phylum Acidobacteriota; class Terriglobia; order Terriglobales; family Acidobacteriaceae; genus Sulfotelmatobacter. The sequence continues at coordinate 70,426 of DATMOP010000084.1, read as the reverse complement.
TGCGCAAAGAACTTCGGCAGCAGATTTCCGAAGCTGCTCACCACCTGGTTTACTGGGTTCGCCGCAAGATTCGACACATTGTCGCCAAATCGGTCGAAGTGTACGCCCGACGGCACCGGGCTTACCCCCACTGCATCCCCAGAGGTGGTGTAAATTACCGCGCCATTCCAGAACGTAAGCGCCGGCCAGTATGTCGGCGGACTGGTTACCGTATAGCTTGAGGTGCTGGCAGACGCTGTGTCAGTGAACGTGCAAATGTTGGTCGAGCCTACCGCAGAGCAACTCGATCCCACCGTCAATCCCGTCACCACTGATCCGCAGGTCGTCGTAGAACCGCCGCCGCAATTCGCCGTGTAAGGTGCGGGATTATTCGCCAGGCCCGAAGTCCGGATGACGTCGTACGTCACCGTCCCCGTGGTTCCGAATTGCGGCCACGCTACCGGAACGCTTCCTGACCCGTTCGTGAGCGCGATACCCGCAAGAAACGGCGCACTGGTCAGCCCGCCGTTGGACGAGCTATGCGCCACGATGTAGTAATTGTATTGAGTCGTTCCCGTGTTGGCGAATAATTGCGATGCTCCAGTAGGCCCAACGGAATTCTTGACGGAAGCAAATCCGCCCTCCACGATCAATCCCGCAATCCCGATGCCGAGGGGATTCGAGCCAGCGCACCCGGCTACTTCCATGTAGACGTTATCCAGTTCCACGTTCGGCACGTTGCTGTAAGTCGAGGTCGAGCGCACGCCAAATTGGGCTTGCGATTGAATGACAGAATCCGAAATCCGCAGCGTATTGGAGTTCTGGTTGTCTACTCCATTCGCTTCACAGTTCAAGTTCATGTTCGCGTTCTTGATGTACATGAGGCCGGCGTTTCCGCTGCCTCCGGCCCCTTTGATCGCCACCGAGCAGAAAGCCGTGGTGCAGTGGTACCAACGGCCTTGATAAGACGAGAATCCGTCGATGATCGCAGCCTGGTCGTTGTCCACCTGAATGAGAGACCCGAACGAGCTTCCGCTGGTGGCGCTGCCTAAGGGAAAAGAGTTGGCCGACCCTGTGGCGATCAGCCGGGTCTTCTGTGCCGCATCTTCGATCATCGGAAAGTTGCAGTTATTACATGCGGCCTGCCCCGTGAAGTTCCTGATCGTCACATCCCACACATAGGTGGGATGCGCGCTGCTCCCCACGAACAGACAGGTGTCAGCCATGGTGCAGGTCACGACCGAACCAGCGAAATTCAGCTCCATCCCAGCGGCTGGGACCGTGACCCGCGCCTGCCACGTATATTGCGCAGGAGGAATCACAACGGATCCCAACTCCGCGGTGTTGCTATAGTTTGGAATCAAAGCCGCCGCGTTGATCGCCTCTTGCACGCCTTGAGACGCCGATCCAATCGCGTACCCGGAACTGTGACTATTGGCCGCGGTGAAAGTGATGGTCCCGTTTGATCCGCCTGCCTGCGTACAAGTGGTCGAACTGATGAGTGCCGTTTCGGGTGTTCCTACGCCTGAGACGTAGATATAGGTTTGCGTTCCGGCAAGAGTGTTTACCGTCAGGCCACGAGGGCACGGGATCAACGTGACCGTGTTCGCTCCCGTCGCAAGGCTTCCGCTGGGATTCTGCAACCAGTTATCGCTCGGCGTCACATAGCGAATCCCGCTGAGGCTGTTCACGCTGAACTGCGTGCCCGCCGGCTGCGCGATGTTCTGGCTCACTGTTGGAGTCACAGATACGCCGCCCGCGCCTCCGCTCGGTGTCGCCGGCGCATATTGCCCGGATGTCGACGAATACGTCAGCACCTGCCCGTTGGAGGGCGCCGTCGACCCCACCGGAACACTCTGAATCTGGGTCGCATTCGCGCTTGATCCACAGGCTCCCCACGTCCCGCTTCCCAGCAAACAGTTCAACGAAGAAGCTGCTCCGCTCCCTAACTCACTTGTCGGCACCAGCCCGCTTATCAGATCCGCCTTCGCTGCCGCCGATAAATCCACGTACTGCTTGGGAGCCGCTTGTAAAGGCGCTGTCGGATTTCCGCTCAACGTCAGAGTCCCCGTCATTGCCCCGCCCGCCGTCGGCAGAAAATTCCCGGCTCCCACAGTTGCGATCGCCGCATCCACATAGGACTTGTTGGTGACGTCGCCGGTGCCCACCGGCGTCGGAACGTTCGGCGATGCCGCGAATGTCTTGGTCCCACTCACTATCTCCGCCCCGGCAAGATGAACCACAGCGTTGTCGTTCGCCTTCGTAGCCACCGCCGTATTCACGTACTGCACGGATGCTCCTGGAACAGCTGTTCCTGCTCCAGGGGTGGTCCGCACCTGCGCCAGGGTCGCCGGAGAACTCGTCGGCACAATCCAGTACTCGGTTCGCACTTCGCCTGGTCCCAACTGGTACACGACGGTGTAATAAGCCCCGGGAGGATTCGCGCTCGCATTTGCCGCCACCGCAACGTTCAATGCGCCACCGGACCCCAGCGTCACATTCTTCGCGCCGGCCGCCACCGCCGCCCCACTCGCCGCCACAAACGCTGGCCACGTTATCACCAGGACGCCTTGCGCGGGAGTTCCATCCGCCATAAATACCGTGTCCACCACGCTCGTCAATGGCGGCCCGCTTTGGGGGGCCGGCGAAGCCGCGCGCGGCAACGTTTCTGCCGCACCCGGCTTCGCCGTCGGGGAACTTGCCGGCTTTCCCAAGGAAGCTTCTTCACGCGCCCAAACCAGCGTGCTCGATGCCATTACCACCACCGTCAGCATCCAAAAAAAAAGCCGCCCCGTCGGGCGGCATGCCTGAAACATACTTCCTCCTCGTGTCATTCCTGAGCGAGGGTTGTGCTTCGCGAAAGCGAAGTACAACCTGCAGTCGAAGGATTCCTAGCCTGTCCACTATCGGCCCGGCAAGGCATTTCTACTTTCTATCCCCGCTGCTCTCGGACTTGGTCATCCCAACCCCGACAGCCGAAGCTCCTAACTCCGCCCTTCCAAAAACCTCTCCACGCTCCGAACATAAACCGCGGCGAAGTCAGCGGCAGGACGCCGCGTCTCGATCAAATTCATGGCATCCTCCACTGTCCATCCCATCACCGCTAGCAAAGCCAGCGTCATCATCGGCGCTCTGTGTACTCCAGCCGCGCAGTGGATAAACAACTTCGCCTCGTTGTCTTCCAGCGCCGCCTCCGCAAACTCCACGCCCCGCGCAAATACGCCGGGAGCCTTCGGAGCAAAATCATCGTCCACCGGATTCCAGCACACCGCGATCCCATGCTCCGCCGCTAGCGGCGTATCGTCGAACTCGATCTGCATGTCGATGATGTGTGTGATGCCCGCGCGCGATACCGCCGCCATATTATCCGAGTTCCATATCCCGCCTCCAACCGCGATTCGGTCGGTCACCCACGTTATGTCCATCCCCACCCTGCGTCCTCTGACCCGGACACTTCTGTCCGCCCGAATCTTCTGGAGAGATTCTTCCCGGAAGGCTTCCATCGGGAATGCAACCAGCAGCTTTCGCCAGCGCGATTCCACACGCGGCGAAACCGACAGTGCGGCTTGGCCGCCGATCTCAGCTGCATTCCAACTCCCGCGCTTCATTCTACGGTATCCTCCTAGCGATCTCAGCAGCCTTCCTCCGCGATCTCCGCATTAAACCTTTCACTGGCTAGCCAGAGCGAACGCCCGAAGCTCCAGTGCCAGATGCGCGTTTACTCTTCGCCTTCAGGCGGAACGACCTGCCCTTCGTCGCGCTCGCATGCCAGATCTTCCTTAGCAATCCCCGTTGCTCTCGTCACAGCGTCTTTCGCAACACTCGACACAGCCGGCGTTCCATCGTCTTCGCAAACCACCGGCTCCAAAGGCAACCCCATCCGCTTCAGTAGCGTATGGGCCAGCGAGGTTTCGATCGGTCGCGCTTCCGTCTGTTCGGTCGCCGGATACAGCCCCACTGCTTCGAACAGATATCGCGCCGACGCCAGTTGCCCGGTCTTCGCGACTTTAATCACCTCCGTGGCAATCTTCCTCGCGGAGTTCTTCACCATGTTGTTGATGTTTTCCCGCACCCGCACCATGTCCACCGGCTTTGAATTGTTTTCCGACGCGCTTTTCTTCCCAGCTTTCTTTGCTGTGCGGTTCTTGTTGCCCTTTGCCTTCTTCACGCTCACGCTTCGCCCTCCAGTAGACAGCTTCGGTGGTGCAGGTCTTTCAGGCCTGCGCACAAACCGGGCTTTGACACGCCTGCTGTAGCCTCGTGAGGTTCCGGCTCGACTCACGCCAAAATACGAAAGGCGCGCTCTTCAGCGCGCCGCCCTATAGAGTATTCTTTTTTTCTTTACTCTATATATTCAGAATAGCATTTTGCAGGGGGTAATTGTGTCATGTTTTGCAAAATTATATTTGCCATGTCATCAACAACTTGCGAAGATTTTGCCCAAAACACCCTCTTGACAAGATTTTTGTCATCGCGAGGAGCCCCCCTTCGAAGACTCAGCCAGCAGTCCTACCCGAAGAAAATCTTCGCTCAACAGGTCGAGGACGAACGGGAACCTCCGGGAAACTGTACTGCGGCTGCAATGCAGGATCCGCGCAGCGTGCTCGTGACTGTGCTCTTGCAATACGATGCGCCCAATTAACTGCCGATCCCAGTACTCCAATCTCTCCAACGCCTTTTCCACGTCACGAACAAAGATCACCCGGTCCTCGAACGTAGCCGCGGTGTAGAAGGAAACCTTGGCACGGAAGAATTCCCGTCCAATGAACGACGGCAAGCGTCCTGTTTCCAACGAAAAGCGGAGGTAGCGGCGCAACAAACCTACCGTGCGCTTTCGATACATCCACAAATCCGGATTTCGATCAAGGGGATCGTCGTCAAATTGTGCTTCATTCGGAATGCCCAATCGCGCAGAAAAGTCATGCGTGGGCAATCCTTGCCACAACTCGGAGGGAGAAGATTCGCCGGAAGGCCGCTCATCCCCTTCCCCGCAGGGCAGGTGTGAATTGAGAGCATCGTCTGGAGGAGGAGAGCCATCTGCTTGTGCATCCATCCAATCGATAGTGCCTCTCATGCCACACCTCCGGCCGCGTCGAATCCCAACTCGTCGTCGTCCTCGTAGCTGTCTGCGTCGTCGCTATCCCCGGCCCATCGCGGCCCAAGAGGCACCCTCGCGCTTTCCCCGCCGTCCCACTTGCTGGAGACGGGAGGCAGTTCACCCATCGCCTGTGCGCAAACCCCGCAATAAATCTGTCCTCCACCCACCGGACGCAGCCATAACCCGCCACAGCGTTCGCAATACTTCAGTTCGAATTGCATTTCATGCGTGGAACTGCTCGCTCTTGCCTTCGCGTTCATCACTCCTCCAGAGAGTCCGGGCTCCGCGTTGCGAACCTGGGCGGTTGCGGCACGTTTTGCCAGAGCCCGAAGGCTTCAGCCAAAACAAAAAGCCCTGCGCCAGTCGCCGCTAAAAGCGGAAACCGAACGCAGGGCTCGTTTCTCTTACGATGGCCTGCTTGGCTATTTAATTGTCGAACTTACTTTCTGACTGCCTTATTCCCCTGGCATCCCTGAACACGATAAAGCGAATGCCGGCAACTGTTTATGGTTCGATGGGCACCCCGCGCTCAAGCATTGTGCTGGAGTCGCGTTGCCGAAAAAATCCTTCTTCGTAGCCCGACTTCAAAACCCGGCCGTTCTGCACCACCACGCTGATCCGGCCGCTGAAGTTCACCGACCTGAGCAAACGCTCCATCGCCGCGGAGAGCACTTCGGCCCCCCGCACCTTCCGGCGGAATTCGACGAAGTCCTTTTCTTCGTTACAGTTATACTCGCTGCTCATGGCTGGTGATCCCCGAAAAAGTATTTGGGTTATACGACTCTTGCGATCCTATAGCTGCTAAATTTTGGAGTCAAGGTTGTTATACCAAAGGGGCTGTGGAAATCGTATTTAATTAGCGTATTGCTATAAGCCCCATGCTATACTCCCAGCTATGAAATTTCGAGTGCTGCAAGACAACCTGCGCAATACACTTTGGGAGCGCATTGATGAAGGCGATCTGACCGGCCTCCGTCTGGCTCAACAGACGGGATTCAAGCAGGCTCATATCTCTAACTTCTTGAATCGCAAGCGCGGCTTGAGCCTCGAGGGCATGGACCGGGTCCTGGCTGTCCAGCATCTTTCGGTGCTGGATCTGCTCGATCCCTCCGAGGTCAACAAGCGCGCTTCGATCCTGCCTCCCAGCAACGACGAGTTCCAGAACGTCCTTCTGACCGATGGAACCGTCGCCGCCACCCACCCACTCATCACCAGCATGAACGTCAAGGAAATCCTGAAATTCAAGAAAAGCTTTCTTAAGAAGCTGAAAACCGAAACCGAAGGCGATCGCGAGCAATGGGAGCGTTTCGTGCTCATCAAAGTGGATGCCCGCGAAGGCATGAGCATGTACCCGCGCCTGCTGCCCGGAGCCACGCTCCTCATCGACCGCCACTACAACTCACTCAAGCCCTATCGCAAGGGCGAGTTCAACATGTACGCCGTGCTGAAGAATGAAAGTTGCACCGTGAAGTACGTGGAAACTGCCGGTAGCCACCTGATTCTGCGGCCGCATAACCAGGCTTATCCCATCGAAGTCATGACCATGGAAGATGGCAAGTCCGCCTCCGATTATCTGGTCGGCCGCGTCTGCCATGTAGGCATCGAAACGTAGGAAACCAGTTCTCAGTTCCCAGTTCTCAGACCTGGCTGTCGGCGATTTTCTGAGAACTGAGAACTGAGAACTGAGAACTTTCTTCTACTCGCCCAGGCTGTCAAACATCTTCCACAGCTTGTCGGCGGTGGCGCGGTAGATTACATAGCCGCTGCCGGCATCGGTCGTTTCGCGAAACAATAGCTCGCCGCGACCGTCTCCATCCGCATCGACTGCGTCAATCAACTCTAGGCGCGGGGTGACGTCCAAGTGAAACTTGTCGGTCACGCCTGCGTACACTTTTCGCAGATTGCCGTAGATGTCGGTCCGGGCCACCAGGGTAATGCTGTAGGCCTCAGGCGCCGTGGTTGCTCCTGGCGTTGGTGGAAGATGCCCTTCAGTGCTCAAGATCATCACCGGCTGGTTGTTTCCCCACACATCGAAGGCATGAAACTGAGTGTTCTCAAACACCGGCTGCGCGGGCTTTGCCGGAGCTTTGCGTCCTGCAGTGGACGGCTTCGGTGCGGGCGGCTTGGCCGGAATGAGGTTCTTGGCCAGTGCCTTCGCGTAAGCCCGCACTTCTTCTGCCGCCAGCGCCAGCATCTGATTGCGCCGCTCTTCCTCTTCGCCCGGCTTCCAGAAGAACTTGTAAGGCCGCGGGGAAGGGCCGCCGTCATCGGAAATAGCCGGAATAAATTGCAAGGAGTTGGACGGAGTCGTAGTTGCCACCGTCTCAGGTTTGCCAGTCTTCGAGGCAAGTTCATCGTCCTGTGGCGCGGACTGCGTGGGCTTTCCTCGGCGCAACGTAGGGCGATAATAGTTTTCGGATGTTTGACTTGATGACGTTTGACTTGTCGGAGCCTGACCCGGCGATGGCTGATTCGGCGACGCTTGATCAGGAGCCTTATCCTTTAGCGATTGCTGCTTGCCGCTTTCATCCGCGGTCTTGTCAGAAGCCGGCTGAACGGCGGGTTTTGGTGAGTCCTTAGCGGACGATCCAGCGCCCGATGAACCGCTTGCCGGTTGTGGGGACGCCGGAGACGCGCTGGCAGCGGCCTTTTCGGACGATCCTGTCCCCGCGGGAGCTTTTGACTCAGGTGTGGGACTCGAACTGCCGGACCCCACCGGCTTCGATGCACTTCCCCGAGTCAGGCGCGGCGGTTCGTCGCTGCCGCTGCTACCCATCCCCAGGGGCACGTCTTCCGCTTTCCGCGTGGTCTTTGCCGCCTCCGTGCCATTCGGCAAGTAGGAGCCCGAGCCCGTCCATGGATGCACGCTACCCGGGCTCTTACTGTGCAGCGCTCCATTGATCGTAAACAGTCCTTGCGAATCGCCCGTCTGCTCAACCTCATACACCGTGCCGGATTCCAGCGCCATCGGGATCGGATCTGCTTTGTAAACGCTGGCATCATAGAACTTGCCGTCCACGAGAATTGTGATCGGGATTAACGTCCCCTTGCCACTGCTGTTGAGCTGCAAAAGTCCCACAGCCCGGGGGCCTTTCACCTTTTTCTTTGACTTCTTATTCTCGGCAGGCTTCTCGTCAGGAGTTTCCTGAGGGCGCTTGAGTTGCGGCATTTGCGCCGCGCCTCGGGGCGTCACTGCCGCGAAGAACGCCAGAATGACGATGACGGCACACCCCAATCTAAGGTATAAGAACTCTCTGGACACAAGTCGTTCCGGCCTCGGCCTTGCCGATGCCGAAATTGTGGACTTTTCTCGAAATGAGGCGCTCATGAGTATCAATGTCAATGATAAGGCTCCCGAGTTTACTTTGCAGGATGAGAACGGAGAGGAAATCTCACTGAAAGCTCTGCGCGGCAAAGTCGTCGTGCTCTATTTCTATCCTCGCGCGGACACTCCGGGATGCACCATCGAGGCCTGCGAGTTTCGCGACACTTATAGACAGATGCAGAAAACCGGCGCCGTGTTACTTGGCATCTCCCCCGACACGCCCAAGGCGCAGAAAAAGTTTCAGCTTAAATTCAAGCTACCCTTCTCCTTGCTGGCGGATTCCGACAAGAAAGTCGCGGACGCGTTTGGCGTTGTGCAGGAAAAGAACATGTACGGGAAGAAGGTCATGGGGATTGTCCGGACAACGTTCATCATCGGGCCCGACGGCAAGATCCAGCACATCTTTCCCAAGGTGAAGGCTGAAGGCCATGCGGGAGAGGTGCTGGCGTATCTAAAGGAATCAGCCAAGGGAGCGGCGTAAGTTCGACGTGCGAGGGCATATTGATCTATTTGAAGGCGGCCCGCCAAAGGGCGTGGCTTGTGTTGCGCCCACGTAGCTGCCGGAACAAATATGTGCTTCCCCGCGTACCATCTTGAAGGAGCGGTGTATTTACGCTCGTCATGGCTCGGAAGAGTCGGAAGGAGAAAGGCTGTGCGCCATACCGCCAAAGCATTCTGGATTCTTGCAGCATTTGTTTTTGCCGCCGCCGGCAGTATGGCCAAGGCAAGCGCCGCCCCCGCCGATGATCACGGATCCATGGTGATTGTGTTCAAAGACGGACACCGGCAAAATCTTGAGGTCGCGGATATCGTGCGCATCGATTTCAATGCTCCAGCCATGATCGTTTTCAAAGATGGACATCGGCAAAACATTCCGGCCACCGATGTTGCGCAGATTGAATTCGAAAACACGGCCCCGATTTCAGTACCGGGCAGGAACCACTTTGTCAGCAAGTGGCAGGTTGGGGAAGGTAATGGAGGCAGTTTCTATATCACCCTCGAACGTGACGGCAAAGCCAGGAAGTCGATCGGCCCGCCACGCGGCACTTGGATTTTCGTGGACGGAGAGGCCCGCATCAGCTGGGACGATGGCTGGCATGACGCCATTCGTAAGGTGGGTGATAAGCATGAGAAGCGGGCCTACGAACCCGGCAAATCGTTCAGCGACACCCCGTCAAACGTAACCATTGCCAGGACCACAGAACCCAGGCCGATTTAGCGAGTCGTTACAGGAACTATTGGCCGCGCGATGACCAATGCTTCGCAGTAATCTTAAGATTTCGCTGGGATGGTTAAGCAGGCAAGCGAGCTTCGGACCGCCGTGTTTCAACCTCTTGATCGGACATTCTTCGGCCGCGATCCGCGGCGCGTGGCGCGTGCACTGCTCGGCAAGATTCTAATTCGCAACTGCGGAAACCTGCGCCTGGCAGGCCGCATCGTTGAGGTGGAAGCCTACCTCGGAGAGAACGATCCCGCAGCCCATGCCGCCGCCGGCAACACCGCCCGCACTTCAGTTCTATTCGGCCCTCCCGGCTACGCCTACGTGTATTTCATCTACGGCAACCATTATTGCCTGAATGTGTCGTGTGAGAGCGACGGGAAGGCCGGGTCGGTTCTTTTCCGAGCACTTGAACCCCTCATGGGCATCGAGGAAATGGCGCGGGCGCGAAACGTGGCTCTGCAACGCCCCCGCGATCTTCTTCGGCTCACCAGCGGCCCGGGACGCCTGGCGGAAGCCTTTGGCATCACTCGCACTCGCGATAACGGATGCGATCTCACCTCAACTAGTTCTAGCTTGTGGATTGCAGACGACAGCTTTCGCACGAGAAAGATCCAAATCACACCGCGCATCGGAATCCGCAAAGCTGCCGACCAGGCGCTGCGCTACATCCTCGCGGAGAATACTTTCGTCTCCGGTAGAAAACGCCGGTCAGAGACTAAAGGCCCGCTTGAGATTTGACAAACGGGTGTAGACTGACGGTCGGGTCAAATGCGCGAAAATCTCCGCTGGTCGCGGCATTTGGCTGCATCATCGACTTTGTCCGGAACGGGCGGCTGACACGCGCTCGGATAGTAACGTTCGGCGAATGAATCGTCCGTTCTTACCGCATCCGTCCGGCGGAACGAATCATCTGATCGACTGGGAGCCCGCTTGCGCTGGATAGCTCCATTTCGCGCTTCGCTCGTCACTCTGGCGATTCTGGGTGCGACTATGCCGGCGCTCTCGCGAGCGGTGGATGCCGCAGCCCCACCCGCGACCACTCCCGTTCCTACCAGCATCGTAATCGGTTTCGTGGGTGGTTTCGTCGGCCATGACAACCCGCGCCACGGCCCGGTACAACTCGGGCAACGAATCCAGCGTACTGTTCCCAAAGATACCTACGTGCGTGTTTTCGAAAACCGGCGCAGGAAGCGAGCCTATGACGTTATCCTTCGCCTGCTCGATACGGATCACGATGGCACCCTTTCCCCGGAAGAAAAGGCTCGCGCGCGAATTATTCTCTTCGGGCACAGTTGGGGGGCCGCAGCGGCGGTGTTGCTGGCACGTGAGTTGCGACGGGAGGGCGTAGCGGTTTTGCTGACGGTGCAAGTGGATAGCGTCGCCAAGGCGTGGCAGAACGACGCCATCATCCCCGACAACGTCGCCGCAGCCGTGAATTTTTATCAGCCTCATGGCATTCTCCACGGGCGGACCCAAATCACGGCCGCCGATCCCGGGAAGACCCAAGTCCTGGGAAACTACCGCATGGATTACCAGAAGGAGCCAATCGCCTGCCCTGAGGCGTCCTGGTTCAGCCGCGTTTTCACCTCCGGCCACATGCAGAGCGAGTGCGACCCTCACATCTGGTCGCAGATCGAAGCCATGGTGCGCCAGCGACTGTCCTCTCCGGAGACTTCTCCGACTGCTTCCGCGGCGGTTTCCACCGCAGTCCATGCGGAGCGTTAGCGGCTGTTCTGGAGCAGGATGTTATCGATAAGCCGCGTCTGGCCTACGAATGCGGCCACTGCCACCAGTGCTACTTGGCTAACATTTTCGACTGGCTCCAGGCTTTCGGGATCGACGATCTCGAAGTAATCGAGGCGGACTGCTTTCTCTGCCGCAATCTCTGCCCGGCCCACAGCCGCTAGTCCCTCCGCCGAGCGTTCGCCGGCTTCCCAGGATTTCTTCACGCCCGTCAGCGCCCGATGCAGCACCAGCGCCTGCCGTCTCTGTTGCGGATCCAAATAAGCGTTGCGTGAACTCATGGCCAGGCCATCGATCTCACGCACAATCGGACAAGCTAGGATCTCCACGGGAATATTCAGATCGCGCACCATGCGGCGAATAATCGCAACTTGCGCGGCGTCCTTCTGGCCAAAGAAAGCCGCGTCCGGCTCGATGATGTGAAACAACTTTGCTACAACCGTGGTGACGCCGCGAAAATGCCCGGGCCGGGAACGCCCGTCCAGCTTGCTGCTCAGCTCTTCCACCGTGACCCAGGTCACGGCGCCGGCCGGATACATTTCCTCAACCGAGGGAGCGAAGAGCAATTCCACGCTTTCTTTTTCCAGCAGTTCCCGGTCGCGGTCGAAGGTGCGCGGATATTTCGCCAGGTCCTCGTTAGGACCAAACTGCGTGGGGTTCACGAAAATCGAGGCCGCGACGACATCGCAAGAAGCCATGGCCGCCTGCACCAGCGACCGGTGCCCGTCATGCAGAGCACCCATGGTTGGCACGAACCCCAGGCGCTTTCCGCCGGTCCGCGCCGCGCGGCACGCAGCCTGCATGTCTTCGATGGTGTTGCAGACCCTCATTTTGGGGAGAAGCCCCAGATAGCCCGCAGCAGGGCGGCCCGCAGCAGAGTCGCCGCATCTGGCGGCACGTCCTGCCGCGACTGAGCCGCGAGAGAAAAACTCATCTCGAGTGCAAATCCAACAGCAGATACAAAGCAGGCCTGCGAACCACCCGGAGTGCCGGACAAACTCACCGCGCCACCATGGGCACGTCCGTCTTCGCGGCCCAGACCAGTGCGATCACCCAGCCAATCACCGTCCAGCCCAGGAAGAAGTTCAGCAGAACAATGGCGGCAGTGTCCCGCTTACTGCGGGCAAAGGCAAGGATCGATGGCAGAAAATACATTACGAACCCAAAACCGAAGAACGGCAAAAAAAACGCAGGCAAGAGGTGCGTCATAACTATCTCCTCAACAATAGCCTAGCACCGCAGCCAGGTCTATTTGAAGACATGGTCTTGGTATATCCGTGTTCATCCGCGAAAGTCCGTGGCTCAGAATTTCCTACCGCTGCATGGCCCGTTTTCGCGCCAGCACCGTGTCCAACCCAGCCTTCGTCTCCTTCGGCAGATGGTACGACTCCTCATCCGATGGATATTGGAGCGACTTCACATCGCTGCGAAACGCCTGCACAGCATTGCTGATGAGCGCCGCGGCATCGCCGTAGCGGCGCACAAACTTTGCGGGCGGCGCAAACGTAAGGTTGAGCAGATCATGAAACACCAGCACTTGGCCGTCGCATTCCGGACCAGCGCCAATGCCGATAGTCGGCGTGCCAACCTCCGCCGTAATCATCGCCGCCACTTCGCGCGGGATTCCTTCCAGCACGATGCAGCATACTCCGGCACGATCGAGCGCCACGGCATCGCGCATGAGTTGCTCGATGCCGCTGAGATCTTTCCCCTGCACCTTGTAGCCGCCCATTACATTGACTGACTGCGGCGTCAGCCCAATGTGGCCGGCCACGGGGATCTCGGCGTCAATGATGCGGCGAATGAGGTCAGCACGCTTTTCGCCGCCTTCGATTTTCACCACTTCCGCGCCGCCTTCTTTCACAAAGCGCGTGGCGTTGTTGAGAGCGCTTTCAGCCTCAACGTGATAAGACCCATAAGGCATGTCGGCCAGCAGCAGCGCATGTTTCACGCCGCGGCGCACCGCCTTCACATGATGCAGCATCTCGTCCATGGTGACGGAGAGCGTGTTGTCGTAGCCAAGAATAGTCTGGGCAAGCGAATCGCCCACCAGAATCATCTCGATGCCGGCTTCATCCACCAGGCGCGCGGTGGCGTAGTCGTAGGCGGTGAGGCAGGTGATGGGTTCGTGACGGAGTTTTTGTTGCCGCAGAGAAGCAGTGGTGACCTTCGGGCGGAACTCGTCATGACCAGGAAGGTCGGGACGCCCGAAAAACGGGGTGATGCTCATTGTCTCCTCCAGTGCCCCTCCGGCTCGGCCGGATAGAGCCTGTTCAGCATCTCCTTGGATGCTGTGGTTATTGTAGCTGCAAAACCGTCGCTCGTCGATGTCCAACTAGGGTCCTGTTTTTAGAAGCCAGATCGCTGCAATCCCTCGGCCTCGCGCATTGGTGTTCCCTTCTTGAGCCGCGGGCTTGGTGCCGATTTTCCACTTCTGCCCGGTGTTGCTCCGCCGGGCCTTGCCACCCCCCTCTTCCGGGCTGAGTTTGGTGATTCCACTCCACAGCCTCGCCCAAAACTTCGTTCTGACGGAGGAGAGTGGTGGGTATAAGGTGCACAGGGGTAGAAGAATTTTCTTCGGGGATTTTATGTAGATGAAAGCGTCTCACGGGAAAGGCGAACGGACTCAATTACTTGGCCAAGATGGAGAACGGAAAGACTTGTGCTATCCGCTAGAGGGTGGGAGCAACAATTCCTTCAAGGAGGGATCATGACGACTGATCCGGTATGTGGAATGAAAGTTGACGAAAAGAGGAATTCCGAATTCCAGTCGCAATTTGCAGGAAGAAAATACTTTTTCTGCTCGGAAGAATGCCAGAAGGAGTTCGAGGCCGACCCGAATGAGTATGTGGAGACGGCGGCGGCTTAGGAGCCGCAAACTGTTCGCCGAAATCTTAGAAAGAGGCCCCGCTGGTGCGCGGGGCCTCTTTTGTTTACGACTGATTGCCGGTTCCGCTCGCTCCGCGCGCGGACCAGCCGAGCCGGCCCCTCTCTCTGCGTGGAACAGTCGGACAGAGCCTGCCCTGAGCTTGCCGAAGGGAGTGCCGACCCGCACAATCCACTTAGCGATGCGCCATCGCCGGTTCTTGGACTGACTTGCTGGACTTGAAGCTTTCATAACGGGCATTGACTTCGTCCCAGTTGATTACGTTCCACCACGCGGCCAAATATTCCGGACGGCGGTTGTTGTATTTCAGGTAGTAGGCATGCTCCCAGACATCGTTGCCGAAGATGGGGTATAGGCCTTGCGAGATGGGGTTGTCCTGATTCGGGGTAGAGATGATTTGAATGTCGCCACCTTTACCCGCCAGCCAGACCCATCCGGAGCCGAATTGTTTTACGCCGGCATCGTTGAACTTGGCCTGGAAATCTTTGAAGTTGCCGAAAGTCTTGGTGATGGCCTGGGCGATGGGGCCGTTGGGATCGCCTCCGCCTTTAGGCTTCATGATCTTCCAGAACATGGTGTGGTTGACGTGGCCGCCGCCGTTGTTGCGGACTGCGCCGCGAATGTCTTCGGGGATGGAGTTGAGGTCGCGGATCAAATCTTCGGGAGACTTCTTGCCGAGTTCGGGATGTTTTTCGATGGCGGCGTTTAGGTTCTTTACGTATGCGCCGTGATGAAGGTCGTGGTGGATCGTCATTGTCTGCTTGTCGATGACAGGTTCGAGCGCTGCGTAGTCATAGGGCAGGGGGGGTAGTTCGTAAGCCATGATTTTTCCTCCAGATTCTTATTGTACTGATGATGAGGGTGGAGGTGGGGATTCAGGGGGGAAGCGGGCGGTGGCGGAGTTCGTCCAAGTACCTCGGAAGCTAAAGCTAGCTATCAAAGGGAAATCTATCGCAGCGCTGAAGCGTTGCGCCAACCAAAATCCTACTTGGCGGGCGGGCCGAGGATTTCGCGGACTTTGCGGGAGAGGCTTTGCAGGGTGAAGGGTTTTTGCAGGAAAGTTTTTGGGGCGTCGGCGGCGCCCGGGATAGCGAAGGCTTCCTGTGCGTAGCCGGAGAGGTAGAGGACTTTGATCGCAGGACGCGCGGGAAGGAGTTGCTGGACGAGTTCGTGGCCGCTGAGGCCGGGCATGACTACGTCGGTGATGATTAAATGGATGGGATCGGAATGGGTGGCGGCGAGGGTGAGTGCGTCCTGGCCGTTGGGTGCTTCCAGCACACGATAGCCACGGGATTCGAGGGTCTCGCGCACCAACTGGCGGACGGAGTCTTCGTCTTCTACCAGGAGGATGGTTTCGGATCCGCCAGCGCCGGAGTGGGAAACGGGAGTGGCGCCGTGAGCCTCGGACGGTTCGTCGGTGCGGGGAAAATAAATAGTGAAGACCGTGCCGCGGCCGAGTTCGCTCTGCACGAAAACATATCCGCCACTCTGCTTGATGATGCCGTAGACGGTGGAGAGTCCGAGGCCTGTGCCTTTGCCCTTTTCTTTGGTGGTGAAGAAAGGCTCGAAAATGCGGGCTTGAGTTTCGCGGTCCATGCCCTGGCCGGAGTCGCTGACGGAGATCATGACGTAGGGGCCGTGCTTGATGAAAGTGTTTTCCGGGCGGTAGGAATCGTCGAGGGTGACGCTGGCGGTGCGGATGCAGATTTTGCCGCCGCTCGGCATGGCGTCTTTGGCATTGACCACGAGATTCATGATGACTTGCTCGAGCTGTCCGGCGTCGGCGCGAGTGCAGCCGATGTTGGGAGTGAGGCTGGTGGTGAGTTCGATGTCTTCGCCGATTAGTGGGCGGAGGAGACGCTCCATGTCGGCGACGATGGCGTTGACGTCGATGACTTTGAGTTCGAGGAGCTGTTTGCGGCTGAAGGCGAGGAGCTGGCGCGTTAGCGTGGTGGCGCGATCGGAGGCTTGCTGTATGGCTTCGGCCTTGGCATGCAGAGGGTGGCCGGGACTGAGGTGATAAAGGAGAACCTCGGTGTAGCCGTTGATCACGGTTAGCAGATTATTGAAGTCGTGAGCGATGCCGCCGGCGAGCCGGCCTACGGCCTCCATTTTCTGAGACTGGCGGAACTGGTCTTCGAGGACCCGCCGCTCGGTGATGTCTTCGGCGATGGCTTCGAGGACGTCGGAAGGTTCGTCGCCACCCGCGACTGCGCGCCCGCTGATGCGAACGGTGATGGTGGCGCCGTCTTTGCGCTTCCAGCGGACTTCGAAGCCATCCATGCGTCCGGTGCGGCGGAATTCATCGACCAGGCGGGCGTACTCGGCGGGATCGACGAAGACGTCTTTTTGAGGATCGAGGTCAAGGACTTCGAGAGCGTCGTTGTAGCCGAGCATGCCGATGAGGGCAGGGTTGACGTCGAGGAAATTGCCTTCGAGGCTGGAGCGGTAGATTCCGTAGACGGCGGTTTGCACCAGAGAGCGGTAGCGGACTTCGGAGCGGCGCAGAGCCTGCTCGTTGCGTTTGCGGTCGATGGCGGCGGCCAATTGTTGCGAGATGAGAGTGAGGACGTCCTTGTCGCGCTCGCGGAAATGGGTGTTCTTGGAATAGCTCTTGAGGACGAGCGCGCCCAGAATGTGATGGTTGACTTTGAGTGGGACGCCCAGCCATTGCAGCGGAGGCGGGGAGGCCAGTTCGACTTCGCCGCGCTGCTGCAAACGCTCTGCAAGTTCGGGAGTGCAGAGGAAGGGTTCACCGGTGCGCAGGACGTATTCGACGAGGCCGAAGGCGAGTTTGCCGGGAGCGGGAGCGGACTCCTTTTCGTCGACGAAATAGGGGAAGCTGAGCAGTTCCGATTCCTCGTCGTGAATGGCGATGGAGAAATTGCGGGCGCACATCAGTTCGTCGACGATGCCATGGATGGAGGCGAAGAACTGCTGGAGATCCTGCGCGGCGCTGGCCTTTTCGGCAATGCGATAGAGAGCAGAGCTGAGTGCTTCGGCGCGCTTGCGCTCCGAGATGTCGCGATAGATGGCGTAGAAGGCAACGGTCTGGCCATCGATGATTAGAGGAGCGGAGGAGACACAAACATCGAGCAGGGTGCCGTCCTTACAGCGGCGCTGGGTTTCGAGGGTAAGGGGTTCGCCGCGCTGCAAGCATTGCGCGATCCATTGGGCTTCGGCGTCGCGATCAGAGGGGAAGATGAGTTCGTCGATGGGCTGGCCCAGGGTTTCCGCTACGGAGTATCCGAACATGCGTTGAAATTCCTGGTTGACGCACTGCGCGCGGAAGGAAGCGTCGGTGATGATGACAGGGTCGGGTGAGCTTTGAAAGATCTGCTCGAGATACTGGCGGCGGATGCTGAGAGCTTCTTCGGGACTGGTTTTCCTTGAATTCTTTTCCGCAGAATTCTTTTTTTCGGAAATCGTTTTCTCAGAGGCCGCTTTTTCAAGATTCCAGGAAAGAAAAGGCGGTCGCATGATGTCACTGGGGTTGCCGGGCGGAACGAACGTAGGGGAGGCTCCGCCCTGGAGCGCCTGACGCAACTTCCTGGCGCGCACGAGTTCTCCCGATTGCGGTGTACGGGTGACACGACCACCCATTTGGAAGTTCCCCCCTCTGGAACCAGCCATGGGCATGGTAAAACGAGGAGGAATCGCTCGAAAGTTACTGAGGTAATTGGCGTCAATAATTTCAGGATCTTGTGGCGAGCATTTCGCAGACGCGACGGACTGTGTCGCGCTGAGCATCGCTGAGAGTAAGGAATTCAAAACCGTAGCGGAGACCCTGGCGGTAGCGGACGATAGCGCGGACTTTCAGGGGGTAGGGACTAAGAGGCAGAGGAATCTCAAGCGAGACGATCTCCCCGGTTTCGAGGTCGCCGGTAAGGGTTGCGCCAATACCGTCCTGGCCGAGTTCAGTGGAGCGTCCCCAGCAGGCGCGGAATTCGCCGTCCTGAAACATGCGGACCTGCATGCGCGCGTCGATGGCAAAGCGCGGGTAGCGGCGAGCGTGAGCGCCCGCCGGGGTTGCCGGCTTAGTGGGCGCGAGTTTCTTGCCTGGTGCTGCCATAAAAAGTGGTCAGTGGCTAGTGGTCAGTGGCCAGTTAAAGATCTCTGTTCTTCCTGGCCACTGGACACTGATCACTGGCCACTTTAGTTTCCGTGTAACAGGTAGCCGGGCTCGAGAGGGAGTTTGCCTGCCACCTTAACTACCGCCACACTGCTGTTGATGGAATACACGTCCACCACGCCAATTGCGCCTGGGAGGGACGCTACTTTGTTGACGAGATCTTCGTCGGAAGTAGCGACCACGATGGCGGGATGATTGGGGTGTGCATGATTGGAGGTGACGATGAGACCGTCGACCTCACTCTGCGACATGGCATAGACCTTCTCCAGGACCACCTTCATTTCAGGAACAGATGGGGAGCGCATGACGAAGGTGACCGGCTTGCCATCAGGCCAGCGGTTGGTCTGGGCTTTGCAAACCTTGACCAAGTCAGGGAGGGTGATGGCGCCCACGGCGTTGGACTTGTTGGAAACCAGGGCGAGATCGCGCGCCGATGCCAGCGAGGCGCTAATGAGTATCAATATGGATACACGCAGAAATCGTTGACAGAGCACGCTTGGTCTCCCGCGAATTACAGAAATCTCAGAGTGATTGTGCGCGAAGTGGGGTCACATGTTAAAGGTAACTAAGGTCACGACGGGCGGGGGAGCGATGGGACACATAGTACAGAGACAAAAAGGGCGCGGCGTTGAGGCCGCGCCCGTGGTTATTTAGAGATCATCAAGAATCTACTGCTTGCGCCGCAGGGCTGCATGTGTTCGGACTGCCGGCCGGAACATAGGGATGGCTGGCTGCGCCGCACCTGCCGCGGGCGTCGTCTGTAACTGGAAGGTTCCCACTCCTATCTGGTTGCTGTCGACTTCAAGGAGAAGGAACGTTGAGCCGTCTACGTCGTAGAAGTAGTAGTTGAAATAGTTAGTGTTGGCTCCGCCGCGGCCAGTGCTGTCTATTGCGAAGGGGTAGGTGCCGGTGAATTTCTGTTTGAATGTCGGGGAGCCTTGATCGTTGAGGTCGACGATTCCGCTGAAACCGCTGCTGGTCGTGACAAATTCGGCAATGTCATCCTCCTCGAAAGGTGCGGCAAAGTTACCTGGGATGTTGATTGCGGAAAGATTCAGTCCGTAACCTTGCGAGGCCGCGAGGGTTGTACTTTTCTGGGCGAAGGCGGCACCGGCGGCGAGGGCAGCTGTGTCTGTTTCCAACGTCAGAAGGCCTTCGCTGGAAGGATAGATGACGATTTGAGTGGCGGGACTGAAGCCAGCCAGGTTTACAATCAGCCGACCGCCGACCCCGGGGCCACCCGCCACGGCCGTGCCAGTGAACGACAGTTGCGCCTGCGAAACCGTGCCGGCGTCATTGAGGTCCTCCAGACCGGCGGTAAAGTTGCCAGTTCCGTCAGAGGTCATAACTCCGCCCGCCGCGACAGGACCGAAGGAGTCCACACCTGCCATGGTGAATACCATCTGGCCTGTGGGGATGGAAGCTCCCGTCTGGGTAGACACGTCGCCGACCAGGATCGGACTAGTGTCCGTCTCGATGAGTTTCCACCGCGTGGCATCGATCGGGTAGAAGTCAAAGGTCAGCGTGTTGAATGTGGAGGTGTTGAGCTTGATAGTCCCCGGACCGGTGCCCGTGCCCAGGACTGCGGGGTTGACGGGAGTGACGGTGAGGTTGAGATAAGGAAGGCCGTTATCGTTGAAATCCTGGACGCCCACAGTGATGTTGCCGGCACCGTCGAGAGTGAACGCGCCCGCTGTCGCATCGGCATTGCCGGTGGCGTCAACGCCAGACAAACTGAAGGCGTAGGGACCCTGGAGCTGGCTCAGACTCGTGACCGCAGTCTGCAAGTCAAGGGTGCCACTGCCCGAGCCGTTGCCGTCGAATTCCGTGATCAGCCCGTGCGAGCTTGAGGTGAGGACGAAATCGAACTTGATCGTTCCGGCCGAACTGATGACGGTGGCTTGGCCGCGACCGTCGACGCCAACACTGTAGGAACCGGTGATCGACTGGGCGACTGTACCGGACTGGATGACATTTGTGCCGACCAAGTCCATCGTGCCGCCTGTAATCGTGCCGCTTCCGTTCGCCACGAGAGCGCCCGCCGTTGCCAGGAAGCCCCCATTGAAATCGGAGCCGGTCGATGAGAAAACATAAGTCCCGTTCAAATTGCTGTTACTGAAGCCGCCGCTGGGAGGCGGCTGGACTTTGGGCGAACTGTAGCCACCGCAGGCAAGCAGAAGTGCAAGTGTAGAGAGCGCGAGGAACAGGACGATCCCATTGCGTACTGACATAACTTCCCCCTGGAAAGAACGAATCGTGGAGCTGGTCACCTTTAGTTTTGAGGTTAGCACAGGTGAATTCTGTTGCTTTGAACCCGAACCACGGAAATAAGTAGCGCGCGGTACAGGAAGAAAATGTGGTCTTGGCGCAAGTTCTACATATTCTTTACATTCTGGCCACAGGAGTCCGGCTTCGGTTCCGAATCGCTGCATCCAGCTCTCAGGTGCCGGTGGACCCTTTGATCCTCGGACTTGTGGGTCGGAGCGAGAATTCCGGTAGCATGGTTTATGGAACGTCCCGCATAGGTGTCGGGGCTGGGAAAGCGGCGGAGTTTATGAGGTGTAAATTGAGATTGCGGTGGATGGCATTTTTGGGCGCAGTGGTGTGTGCGATCGGCATCGCTACCGCTGCGGGGCAGGCTGGAGCGGGTCAGAAGAATCCCCCTTCGACGGGGGTGGAGAAGTCGGACAAGATTGCGCCCGCAAAGACGGAAGACAATAACGGACTCGTGATCGAATCTTCCGAGTTGCCGCGGACGTATCCGCATGGGCCATATCAGGTGGCTCTCGGTGTGCGGGGCAACTATGTGCCGGTGCTGCATTGGAAGGTGGTCAGTGGCACGCTGCCGCCGGGAATCACCCTGGACGACAGTGGAGTGCTGCGGGGCCAGGCGGAGCGAGCGGGCGAGTTTCAGTTTGTAGTGGTGGTGCGGGATGGTGGCAACCCGCAGCAGGCGGTGCAGAAGGGATTCGTGATCAAGGTGGTGGAGGGCATCACCGTGGCCTGGAAGGTTCCGGCACACGTGACGGGAAACCGGATTGACGGCAGCGTGGAGGTGACGAACTCGACCGCGGACGACATGGATCTAACGTTTGATGTGAAGGCGGTGGCAGAGAATGGACGGGCTACCGAGATCGGGTATCAGCATTTTCCGTTGAAGCGGGGCACGATTGGTATGACTTTGCCGTTTGGCGAGACGCTGCCGCACGGGGGCTACGTGGTGTACGTCAACGTAGTGGGCGAAGTGGCGAAGCGAAACGCCATTTACAAGCAGCAGATGCAGACGCCGAGGGCGCTGCAAGTGATAGTGGGGCCTTAGGGCAGGGGTCAGTGATCGGTGGGCACTCAGTAATCGGCGTAGTTTTCGGGCAAGGAATCGGGCGCCGGTTCGATCAGCCCGACGGCAGCGGGAATGGCAGGACGACAGGCGCCGGACAGCGGTACTATGTTTTACCATGCTCGGGAGTGGACGACACCTGCGATAGGCGGTGCACTCCGGAGCGGCGCAAGGCGAATAAGACGACCCAGCCTACCGCGCCTGCGATGTAGACCACCAGGAACATCAATGCCATGGTCGGCAAAAATGTGAGATGGGTTGGTTGAATCGCTACTACAGGCGGATTGACGTCGGGGACGGAAGCGCGGATCGCGTCCGCCCTTTGGATGGCGAGCACGACTCCGGCGAGAATCACGATCATCAGCAACGCGGTGGATTTGGGGAAGCGGAATTCGGAACGCATGGTGAACCTCCTGGACAAGAGTGGAAATGATACGTGGCTGCCGAGTATGCGCCGGGCATGTTCTGCGATCGCTCCCCGAAACAGGCCGCCGACTTCGCGAAGGTAGAACTTCGCCGTGGCGACGATTCCCATTTTGTGAGCATCGGCATCGACGTCACGAAACACGGCGATCATCTCCTCGGCGAATTGCCGCCGGTACGGGGCGGGATACAGGCGAAGAAGGCTTCGATACAGGGCTAGCATCGCTTATGCTCCCTTGCGCGCGGCGCGCAGGCTGGCTACGCGCGTGAGTTGCTTCAGCCGGGTGACTTCGGTCTGCAGAGTGCGGCGCCCGAGGGACGAGAGGCGATAGGCCTGGCGTCCCCGGCTGGTGTCATTTTCTTCGAAGCGCTCGATCCAGCCATCATCGAGCAGGCGGCGGAGCGCGCCGTACAGAGTGCCGGTGCTGAGGACTACGCGGCCGGCGCTCACCTCTTCTACATCTTTGAGGATGGAATAGCCGTGGCGGGGATGTTCAGCCAGGCTGAGAAGGATGAGCAAGACCGGTTCGGTGAGGGGTGGAAGATTCATATATGCCCTCATACGACATGTCGTACAGTGACATATTAGTCCTGGAGCTCACTCCAAGTCAACAACAAAGAATTACCCCTGCGGCTGTGCCGCGGCGGGGAGAACCGCCCTACTGTCCGAGCGGGCCCCTCACGGTGCCGATGAACCCGGTCTTGTTGTCCAGAACGGCGAGGCGCAGCTCTGTACCACCCTCGGGCAGGTCCATATCGAGCGGCACCATCATGCCTTTGTCCAAAATCTGCTGGTATGTACTTGCGTCAAAGGTGCGGTCCACCTTGAGGCTGCGCGTGGCCAGGTTCTTTCCGTTGGCGGCATAAACGCTGGCATAGAGCGCGACATTCAGCTTCTTGCTGCCACTCGCGTCTTCCGCGGTCAAAGTGTGGGCATCGACGAGAAAAATCACACGGACCTTGCCAGGATCTCCGGGTTTGGCCTGCGCCATGAAGGAAATTTGAGTGGCGGGTGCGTTGACCTGAAGAGCTTCCGCAACATTTTGCTCGTAGTTCTGATTTTTGGTTTCAGTTGGATCCACTGCAAAGTAACCTTTGCGGTAGCGAATCTGCGTGTCACTCTGCGCCACTTTGACCTTGATATTGCGGTACTTGCCGTCCCACTTCTTGTTTTCAGGGTAGTAACCAAGTTGGTAAGAAGCCTTATCGTCGGCGGCAGCGAGCGTAACACCTTCCTTGATTTCGTTCTGATTCATGTAAGGCTTACCGCCGGTCTCAGCCGCTACCTCTCTCATCGTGCCCTGACTGGCTTGCAGGCTATCGACCTGAGCGATGGCCATGTTGGCGAGCACGGCTCCATGGATATCGCCCATGTGGGCGGTCGATACAGTGGCGCTTCCTTCCAAGCCGCCGACGAGGCCGTTGAGATCCACGGGGTAGATGGCGATATTGGCGCTCGCGAGCAGCGCCTCGCTCTCACGAATCTCCCGATTGTGAAGTTCCCGTTGTTCGCCTGCAAGAGAGCCAGCAGCGATGACTTGTACCGACTTCTGGTTGCGGTTGGGGAGGTCTGCGGTGAGTTCCGCATCACTGACCTGTCGGTCTGCCGGAATCAGGTCAAAGGGAAAGTTCGCGGTAAGCCAGACCACATTCTTGCGGCCGGGCAGGCCCCCCAGCATGCGTGCCAGAGAGCGCATGGCTTCGATGGTGATCAAGGTGCGCCGTTCTATGTTGTATCCGACCTGAAGGTTCGCGAAACTACTCAGTTCGCCTTGAACGGCGAGAAGCTGCGGAGCGGGCGAGTGGGGCCCTCCCATATCTGGCGGCATAGCGGACGGCGGCGGACCTGTCCCCGGCTGCAGGATCTGTTCTTCCGGCTTGAAGTTCTTGATGGCTGTAAGCAGAACTTGCGGATCGCTGGTGAACTGCTGAAGCACGTGCAACCGGTCGGTCAAGGCTATGACAGCTATGGGACGCCCCGACTGCCCCTGCTCCGCCGCGTACTTCAGCATTTGCGAGCGTCCGTAAGCTTGTTCTTTGAAGGGAGAGTTGGCTGCGTCCAGGAGCAACACGGTTGGGATTCCAGCCGGGCCTATGTGTTCCGGGCGATTGGAGAGGATCCCGGGCGGGGCAGGCGTGGGAGCAACTGATGGAGCAGTCCCGGGCGGCACCAAAATCGAAACCTTCTGCTTCTTCCCGTTTTCCTCGACCGTGAAGTCTTCTGCCTTCAGTGCTGTGACCGGCTGACCTTTCTTGTCCGTGACTATCACATCGACCAGCACGAGGCGAGTTTTGGTGCGGAAGGTGATCGAGGGAACTTCTGGGGGCGCCTGTTGCGCACGCAGCGCCGGCTGAACCGTCAGATTGAGAATCACCAACGTCAGGACCATCCGAAGCGGCAACCTTCTCGACATAGAACCTCCAAATCGCACAGTGTAAGGGGAGTAATCGAAATCTACTCCGCTTGGAAGCCTTTGGCAATGCGTGTCTGGGCGAGTTCTTCGTCTGCATCCGGCGGCGTGACAAGCAATCGTGGGCGGTGTTGCGCCTGTCTCGAACTCAGATGGGTTTGCCTCGGAAGAAGTAGACGAGTTCGATGATCAGAATGATTACGACCATTAGCTCCAGGACGAAGGCGCGGCTTTGGTTGAACTCGTCGACCATGAAGCGGTAGAGCTCTTCGGCGGTTTGCAGTTTTTGCTGGACCAGGTCTTTGTAGTCGGGCACGCCCACTTTTTGCGCTGCGAGTTTGTAGAGGCGGGCGGAAAACATGTCGCTGAGAAACTTGATGGCGTTGTCGGCGCGCTCGGTCAGCTCACCTACGTCGAGCAGGACGGTATGGAGTTTTGAGGCGGCGCCGGCGGTGCGCCAGCGCGACCAGAGGCCCCGTCCACGGTCGAGGAAGTCGTAGACACCCTCCAGTTGTTTGGTGAGCAGGTCGTCGTAGTGGCGGAACTCGAGCAACTGCGAGTTGGCATACTGCAGAAGTTGGATAGCAGTCTCGGCGCCGAGGGGACTGTCGTAGATAAAGGCGGCGTTCCATCCGATCACGGCGAGGTCGTTGGGGTAATAGGAAATCCGCGATTGAAGAATCTCCTGGCGCTCGCCATCAGAGAGAGGCTGAGTCTCGCCGCGTACGACCTGAGAGATGTAGCTACCTTGTGAAGCAAGGAGGTCGGTGGCGGAGGGCGAGCCAGCGATCTCGCGCAGGTGGAAGATGAAATAGTCCTCCTGCAACCACTCGGTGGTGTAGGGCTTGACCAGCGCGGGAGCGGCGCGCTGGAGTTTTTGTTTCACAATGCGAGTTGCCAGGCTCTCGAAGTTGGTGTCCCAAACCCAGCGGCTGGAGAGCTGGACCAGCTTGTCCCAGTCGCCGGAAAAAGGCAGCTCAAAGATCACGCTGACCACTCCGTAGTCGAAGTACTTGATGTCGCCTTGTAGTTGCTCGCCGCTTTCGAGAACGAGAGGTTCGAGGACTTCTTCTACCGGGGGGCGCTGGTAGCGGACGTATCCGGGAGCGAGATGTTTGAAGCTGGCATCGGCAGTGCGGGCGCCGAGGATTTGGCGAAGCTGGTCGAGGCGAATCTCCTCGCAAACGTCGAACTGGATCAGCACGAGCACAGAACCGCACAGGGGAGCGTCCGACGGCTTGGCGGAGACCAGGGTCGGCAGGGCCTCGGCGGGGACCTTGCCAATGGAGATTGTGGTTTCATGATCCATGACATCACTCGCCTGCCGCGAACTGAATCTCTGAAGAAGGTCCGCTCGATTCTACGCTTGATTCTAACCAATGTTCGGCCGGGAGGCACGCTGGGGTGCCAGCGCGACCGAATGTGCGTTGCAGTGGGGACGTCTACGGCGCGCATGAATGCGTGCCCTGACACGAAGCTCGCCTTCATAACGAGCCCTAGCCGCTGGCGTTACCGTTTCCGTGGAGGGCTGTGCTGCTCCACGACAAAAGCCCCACTTCCTGCAAAAGAAGCGGGAAGTGGGGCACCAGTGCTGACCTACGCAAGCCGGCTTACGGGATTACTTCAAACACCGTGCCCTGATGTCCGCCACCGCCTTGCGTTGTGGTGGTGAAGATGTGGCCGGCGGAGTCCACAGTTGCCCCCGACATCGGGGTTGAGCCATCGCCGGCGCTGGTGAAGGAGTAAAGGACGGTTTCGGTCCATCCCGAGGTTGATGGCGTGAGCGAGAAGACCGTGCCGCAGCCGCCCTGGCAGGTGGTGGACTTGCCACCGTTGGCGGTTGTGCCGTAGAGGTTTCCGGCGGAGTCGAAGACGACACCGCCGTAAGGTGAACTTCCGTCCTTTCCGGTGAAGCCGTGCAAAGCAGTAGTGGTCCACTCGCCGGCGGCGGGAGACAGTTCGAAAACCATGCCCGTGTCAGAAGTGCCGTTGGGCCCGTAACCTGTGCCGTAGAGATTGCCGGAGGAATCTAGGACCACGCCCGAAAGCGGATAGGTGACATCTCCGTTCGCGCCACCAAAGTTATGGAGCACGCTGAAGGTCCAGCTTCCACCGGAGCCCGGCGACAGTTTGAAAGCAGTGCCACCGTAGAAGTAAATACCGCCGGTGGAGGTCGTGCCATAAAGATTTCCTGCGGAATCAACGGCGACAGGGAAGTAGGAGTTGCCGCCGTCGTTGTTGCCGGTGAATTGGTAGATGGTATGTTCCGTCCACGTGCCGCCCGCACCGGGGCTAAGCTGGAACACGGAGCCGCAACCACTGGTGAAGAGAAAGCAGTTCCCCGGTCCGCCCTGCAAGGTTGTGCCGTAGAGATTTCCTGCGTGGTCGAAGGCCAGGCCGGCCGTGGGATATCCGCCAACCGCTGACGAGAACGTGAAGAGAATTGTTTCCTTCCACGGACCGCTCGCGGTCGGACTCAACTCGTAAGCAATGCCGCAACCGGAATAGAAGTTGTTGCAGTAGTCTGTGTTGTCTCCCCCTAACTCGGTCGTGCCATAAAGATTTCCCGCCGTGTCGAAGACCAGATTGCCGGAGGGATAGAGTCCGTCTCCGTTGAGGCCGGTGAAGTCGTACAGCGCGGTCTTGGTCCAGCCCCCGCCCGCTTTTGGGCTGAGGCGGAAGACCTCGCCGGCGCCGTGCGCGCCGCCCTGAGAGCCGGTTCCGTAGTAATGGCCGGAGCTGTCGGCGATCAGTCCACCCATGGGAAACGACGTGTCGGTGCCGCTGAAGTTCGAGATGGTAGTGGAAGGCCACGGGCCTCCGAGGCGCGGCGTGAGTTTAATGACCGTTCCGCAACCGGGATTGCCGTAGTTCGCATACAGGCAGGCAGTCGAACTCCCGGAATACGCGGTGGCGTACAAATTTCCTGCCGGGTCGAAGGTGACGCCACCTTCGGGTTGGGCGCCGTCAGCGCCGTTCGTGAAGTTCTTGATCACGTGTTCGGTCCAGCGGCCGGTGGCTTTCGGAGTCAATTGATAGACGGTTCCGAATCCCATGGTTCCACCTTCAAAGGTAGAGCCGTAGAGATTGCCGGAGGAATCGAAGGCAATGGTACCTCTGGAGACCACCCCGTCAGTGCCGGTGCCGCTGAGGCCGAAGCAGTAGAGTGTTTTTGCCGTCCAGGCGCCGCCGGTAGATGGCATTAGTTCAAACACCGTATCGTCCCACTGGCCGCACAGAGTTGGGTCGGAGGTTGTGCCGTAGAGGTTGCCGGCTGAGTCGATGATCAGGTCGGTGAGCGGTCCGCCGCCGAAAGTCTGAATGGTGGATTCCGTCCAGCCGGAAGCGCCGGGCGCAAGCTTATAGACTTGACCGCTTGCGTTGTAGCCGACGGCAGTTCCGTACAGATTGCCGGCGCTGTCGAAGACGGGAGTGGTTGTCGGAAAGGAGCCGAAGTTGCCCCCGGGGAATGTGTAAAGAATGGTTTCGGTCCAGGTGGGAGTGGCGGGCGAGATCTCGAAGACGACGCCGGCGCCGAAGATTCCGTAGTCGCCTGAGGCAGCGCCATAGAGATTTCCAGCAGAATCGAAAATGACGCCTGCCAGCGGGGTGCTGCCCGTAGCACTGCCGGTGAAGGTGAACAGAACGGTCTCGGTCCATCCCCCGCCGGATTTGGGCGAGAGCTTGAACACGGTTCCGCAGCCGCCGAAGCAAGCCGTACTTGTTCCGCCGCCGGCGGTGGTTCCGTAGAGGTTGCCGGCGGAGTCAAAGGTCAGGCCAGCCCACGGAAAAGATCCGTCCGATCCCCCGGCGAAGCTGTAAAGAATCGTCTGCGTATATTTCCCACTCGCGCCGGCGCTCAGCTCGAACACTTCGCCCAGGTCATGCACGCCGCCGAAATAAGTGGTGCCGTAGAGATTCCCCAGAGAGTCCGAAATGACGTTCGATTGCGGGTTCGCGCCATGCGCGAGACTCTCGAAGGCGTGAACGGTCTTGCCGGTGGCGGCAAACGATGTGGCTGCGCAAAACAATGTGGCGGCACAAAACAAAGCTACGAGCATCAGCATCGCGAGCTTGGCGATTGGAAGAGAATATCTTGGAGCTGTCATTTCACATACCTCACAGGGTGGAATCGTTTCGTCGAAACGGAAGTTCGTCATGGTCAAGGAATTTCCCGGGCGGGGGGCCGGTTGAGCTGACGCCTTCGGACGTCAGTGAATTCCTCGCATGGAAAGACCGAGCCATCATCATGGCCTCTCGTTGTTTCGTCAAGATGAAGGTTCTTGCACACTGAGAGTGGGCTGGAGCCGGAATTGATGTTGGACGCTTCATGCGGCACTGAAGCGCGGCTGGTCTCGATTATTTGCGAGCGGGCGGTGCCCTAAACTCGTTTCGGCATAGGGCAAACGCAGCACCACGCCAGAACGAATGCAACCGCTTGCTGTTAATTATTCACCTTGAGTCTAGGACATCACCTGCGAGCGGGTAAATTTTCGTTTGGAGTTTTGTGGTATAGTTTTTGCGCAACTTGTTTCTCCCCCTCTTTAAGTTTTTGTTCCGCATTTCGTCTTGCGGAACAGACCACTCCGTCTCGGGCCCCAAGGATCCGTCGTGTCCGCGTATTTACGCCGTCAGTGCGGTGTAGCGCGGAAAGTTCAATCGCACCGGGGTGAATCTGCTCGCCCCCTTTGATCCAGATGAAGGAGCAATCGTATGAGAATCATCAAGCTCTCAAGCACGCAAACCCCTTCCCACATCGCAGGCTTAGCCCTCGCGCTGGCAGCGATGACCTTGAGCCTGGCAAGAAGTGCCCGGGCACAAACGGAAAGCGTGCTTCACACCTTTACAGATGTTGGGACCGATGGAGGCATACCGTTTTCCGGTCTGACCTTTGACTCAGCCGGGAATTTGTGGGGCACTGCCATCGCGGGCGGAACGAGCGGCGAAGGCGAAGTCTTCGAACTGACGCCGGCGGCGGGAGGAGGCTGGACTTTCAACAGCATCTTCGGCTTCAGTACGTGGACCAGCGGCAGAAGTCCCAACGGACCTGTGGTTTTCGACTCTGCCGGCAATGTGTACGGGACGACCATGAACGGCGGGACGAATTTTGGTTGCGACGCTGGGCAGGCCTGCGGCAATGTCTTCGAACTTTCGCCCACTTCCGGCGGCTGGGTTGAAACCGTGCTCTACAGCTTCACCGGAGGAGTCGATGGCGGAGTTCCCATCGGCAATCTGGCGATTGATGCGGCCGGCAATCTTTATGGCACGACCAGCAACGGAGGCCGATGCAAGTCCAGCTTTGGCTGCGGTGTTGTTTACGAACTGTCGCCTACCTCGACGGGCTGGAAGGAGACCGTCCTGCACAGTTTCACCGGCAAGACAGACGGAGCGTTCCCCTACGGCGGAGTAATTTTTGATTCGGCGGGCAATCTGTATGGGACCGCCAGCAGCGGCGGCAATCAGAATGTCTGTGTCGCCACGATCTCGGGATGCGGGGTGGTGTTTCAGTTGATTCCGTCTAGCACGGGCTGGACCGAACACGCGATCCACCTTTTCAGCAGCGTCAATACGGGAGAGTATCCCGAAGGAGGGCTGGCATTCGACGCGGCCGGAAGTCTGTACGGCACGACCTACACGGGAGGAGGCGTTTTCAAGCTAGCGCCTACCGGCACCGGTGGGTGGAAATTCACCCTGCTCAAGGTGCTGCAGGGAAGTGGCGGAGCTGGTCCGCGAGGCAGCCTGACGCTCGATGCCTCGGGCAACATTTACGGAACAACCGTGTCAGGAGGAGATGTCAGTCAGTGCTTCTCATCCGGATGCGGAGTGGTTTACAAATTGTCTCCTACCGGTAGCGGAGCCTGGAGAGAAACTGTCTTACACGCATTCACGGGCGGGGCCGACGGACGGAATCCGTATTATGCAGGCGTGGTCCGCGACGCGAGCGGCAATATCTATGGGGTGACAGAGGCGGGAGGAAACCTCAGCGATTGCGGCGGGCCGGGCTGCGGAGTGGTGTTCGAAATCACCCCGTAGATTTCCGAACTGCGTGGCCGCTCACAGCGTAACCAAACGAATCTTCACGATCGGGGCGAAATGAATGGAAAGGTGAAACGTAAAGGAGAAGTCTTATGAACACACAACGAACATCGCGTCTTTTCCGTTTAGGTCTTACACTCGCAGCTTTCACTCTTAGCCTGGCGGTGAGCGCCCGGGCCCAGACCGAGACCACGCTCCATAGTTTTGCCAATGACGCCGACGGATACAATCCCGTGGCCAGCCTGACCTTTGATGCCGCGGGCAATCTCTTCGGCACGACTTCGGAGGGCGGAAACTTTACCGCCTGCAGTACAGGTTGCGGAGTGGTGTTCGAATTGTCACCAATTTCCGGCGGAGGTTGGAGCGAGAGCGTGCCCTATACGTTCACTGGCGGCAAGGATGGAGCGAATCCGTTTGTTGGTCTGATCGAAGACGCGGCGGGAAACTTTTATGGTGCCACGGGCCTTGGCGGCAACGGCATCCCCGGCTACGGCACTATCTTTGAGCTTTCGCCGGTTTCCGGCGGCGGCTGGAGCAAGACCATTCTTCATTCGTTTACTGGCGGAAGAGATGGAGCGGGTCCCTACGGCAATCTGATCCTCGACTCTGCTGGAAATTTGTATGGAATGGCGCATAACGGCGGCAGCCCCACCTGCGGTTGCGGAGTGGCTTTTAAGCTGTCGCATACTTCCAGCGGCTGGAAGGAGACTTTGCTTCACACCTTCACCGGCAAAGACGGGTCGCGTCCGAACGCGAGTCTGATCTTCGACTCCGCCGGAAATCTATACGGCACGACGAGTCAGGGCGGCACCGGCTGCAGCGTGGCGAATTGCGGCACTGGTGTGGCTTTCGAGCTGTCTCCACTTACCACCGGGGGATGGAAGGAAACCGTGCTTTACGTTTTTAAGAACCAAACGGACGGGGGTTATCCCAACGATCGGTTGGTATTTGACGCGGCGGGAAATCTTTACGGAACGACGCAATACGGCGGGAACCAGGCCGACTGTCCCGGATCATCCGGGTGTGGCGTCGCTTTTGAGTTGTCGCCGCGTTCCGGCGGCGGCTGGAAAGAAACCGCGCTGCATGCGTTCAGCAGTTCGGACGGAGTGAGTCCGCTGGCAGGCTTTGTGCTCGACGCCAGCGGCAATCTCTACAGCACGGCGAGCCGCGGTGGAGGATCCAACTGCGGTGTCATTTTCAAACTGGCGCCGGTTGCAGGCGGCGGCTGGACGGAGTCCACAACCTACACGTTCACGTGCCTCAGCGATGGCGGCTATCCTTATGCCAGCTTGATCCTCGACGCCGCCGGTAATCTCTATGGCACGACGCAGATCGGCGGTGCGAACGGGCGGGGCGGGGTATTTGAGATCACGCCGTGAGTTGGCTGTCCGCTGACATTGAATAAAACAATGCTACGCCGGTCGCTCGCAGAGAATGCGAAGCCGGGCGCTCGTTTCCGGCCTATCGGTTACCTTGCAGCCGGTCGAAGGCCCTGTGTGTCATTCGAGCCAGAATCCCCAAGCCTCGGTTCGACATCCAAACGGTTTCCTGGAGGCCTGTATGTCCATTCGTCCGGTGAAGCGGGTCATCAAGTCGAAGCCGACTCTAGAAGGTGCGGGCGTGCACTTGCGCCGCGCGTTTGGCTTTGGGAACACGAAGGAGACGGATCCGTTTCTTTTGCTCGACGATTTCCGCAATGATGTTCCCGAGGATTATCTGGCGGGGTTTCCGTGGCATCCGCATCGCGGGATTGAGACCATCACCTATGTGCTGGCTGGAACTGTGGAGCACGGCGACAGCATGGGGAACCGCGGCGCCATTGCCGCCGGCGACGTGCAGTGGATGACGGCGGGCAGCGGCATTATCCATCAGGAGATGCCGAAGGGCGATCCGGCGGGGCGCATGCATGGGTTTCAGTTGTGGGCGAACCTGCCGTCGGCGCTCAAGATGACAACGCCGCGGTATCAGGAAGTGAAGGCGTTGGATATTCCGGAGATCAAAGATGATGACGGCACGCACGTGCGCGTAGTCTGCGGAAGTTTCTGGGGCAAGAAAGGGCCGGTGGATGGGATTGCGGCCGATCCGATTTATCTGGATGTGTCGGTGGCTCCGGGGAAGAGAAAGACGCTGCCTGTGGAGACAACGCGGCATGCGTTCGCTTATGTTTTTGGTGGAAGCGGAAAGTTTTGTAATGCGTCCGGTCCGCTGTCGGTGCCGACAGAAGCGGTGAAGTGGCTGGATACGGCTCCGCCGACCGAGGCCGACAATCGCTCGCTCATTCTTTTCGATCGAGGCGACGAAGTCACGGTGCAAGCTGGGGAAGATGGCATTCGTTTTTTGCTGGTCTCGGGTAAGCCGTTGGAAGAGCCCGTAGCGTGGTATGGGCCCATCGTGATGAACACACAGGCGCAGTTGCAGCAGGCTTTTCAGGAGCTTCAGGAGGGGAAGTTTCTGAAGAAGAGTTGAGTTTGCTCAGAGCCTTTAACATTTAGGAAGCTTCGTCGCGCAGCTTTTCCCAGATGGAATGCACCTGCTCTCGCGTTTGTTCAAGTGAGCCGGAGTTGTCGATGACGTAGTCGGCGGCTTTGACCTTTTCTGGTTCGGGCAGTTGGGCGGCCATGCGGCGTTCGACTTCTTTGCGGGCTGCGTCGAGCGTCAACTTCTGGCGTGCAGCGAAGCGGGCGATGCGCTGTTCCTCGCCGCACGTGACCACGATCAGGCGGTCGAATCGTTTTGCCGCGCCCGCTTCGAGAATGAGCGCGGCTTCCACGATGGCGACAGCGTGCGGCTCCTGGCGTCCTATTTCTTCCATCCATTCCTCCTGGCTGCGAATCACGGCGGGATGCACGATGCGGTTCAACTCCTTGATGCGGGAGTCTTCGGCAGGCTTGGCTGAGCCGAAGGCGCTTTCCGCCAGTTTCGCGCGGTTGACGCTGAGGTCGGAATTGAGAATGCCGCCGCCGAAGTGGCGCACGACTTCGTTGTAAACGGGCTGGCCGGGTTGCATGAGCTGATGCGCGATGCGATCGGCCTGGACGAGCTGCGCGCCGAGGGTGACGAACATCTCACCGACCGCCGATTTGCCGGAGGCGATGCCCCCGGTGAGGCCGACTTTGAGCATAGAAACAGTGGCCAGTGATCAGTGGCCAGTGGTCAGTAAACCAACTCGCACCTTTATAAATCTAACGTGAAGACGAAGCATCCGATGGCGGCGCTACCGGGTACTGGGTACTGGCCGCTGGCCACTAGCCACTGACCACTGCTTTTTGCCCCTCCGCATCTTCGCCGCCTTCACGGTGTTGTACATCAGCATGGCGATGGTCAGCGGACCGACCCCGCCGGGGACCGGGGTCAGCGCTCCCGCTACTTCCGCTACCTCGGGGTGCACATCACCAACCAGCGTCGAGCCCTTGGTGCGGAAGGCTTCTTCGCGCTTTCCATTTTGATACAGCCTACCGCCGAACAGGCGTTGGAATACCGCTGCGTCCGTCACCTTGTTCATCCCCACATCGATCACGGTGGCGCCGGGCTTCACGAAGTCGCGGGTGATCATGCCGGCGCGGCCGATGGCGGCGATCAGAATGTCGGCGCGGCGGCACACTTCCGGAAGATCGCGGGTTTTGGAATGACATACGGTGACCGTGGCATTGGCGTTGAGCAGCAGCATGGCGGCGGGCTTGCCGACGATGTCGCTACGTCCTACGATGACAGCTTCCTGTCCGGCGATGGGAATGTGGCTGCGATTCAGGATCTCGATCACTCCGGCAGGCGTGCATGGAACCAGGCCGGGGCGTTGCGTCGAGAGGAAGCCGACGTTGACCGGATGGAAGCCGTCGACATCTTTGGCGGGATCGACCTCCATCAATACTTTCTTCGAGTCGACCTGGGGGGGCAGCGGCAACTGCACTAGGATGCCGTCAATCTCGTCGCGGCGGTTTAAGTCTTCGACCAGAGCGAGTAGGTCGGCGGTGGTGACAGATTCGGGCGGGGTGTGCTGTTCACTGTAGACGCCGACTTCTTCTGAGGCTTTGACTTTGCCGCGGACGTAAATTTCCGACGCTGGATTGTGGCCGACGAGGACGACGGCAAGGCCGGGGCGGACTCCGGCTGTAGCCATGGTCTTCACTTCCGCCGCCACTTCGGTGCGGATGTCGTTCGCGATCCTGGTGCCGTCGAGGATTCTGGCGGGCATAGTTAACTTCCTTGAGATTCTATCGTATGGAGTGAGAGGAATCTCACCATGGAGGCACGAGACACGGAGAGGCCCTGGTTCTGGTTTCTTGTTTTCTCCGGTATCTCCGTGCCTCCGTGGTGAATTGATCTTGAGTACAATGTTCTTCATGATTGCCAAAGACTTGCTGGAAATTTTGGTTTGTCCGGCGTGCAGGCAGGCGCTTGAGTACCGGGAGAATCCCGAGAGCTTGAAGTGCAAGCAGTGCCACCGGGTGTACCCGGTGAAGGACGACATCCCCGTCATGTTGGTGGACGAGGCAAGCATCGAGAGCTAGGCGCTTCGATCACCAACCACTGATTGCGCCTTTCGATAGCCGAAACCTTCCTTCCTTGCGGACGGCCACGTTTGCCCGCTGACTTCAGTTTTCAAATTTCGTTTACAAACCTTGACACAATTCAGGTCAGTCCGCGGGCGACCGCCGGTTGCCGCAGCGTGTTCCAAAACGACACTCTGTGTCATCTTTTGGGACTCAGGTGTTACTAACGGCACCTAGGGGAAACGCTGATCCCCTGCTAGGGTTGCTTGCAACTTCCGATATTCACAGGTGTTAATGGATCTAGAGCGGCCTGCTTTCCGTATATGAAACTAAAGGGCGGGCGCGGCAACTAAATTGCATGCAACTTGCATGGCTGCCGATGAGTCTAATAGGCAAAAGAGGTAAAGGTCGGAGTCGGGTGATGACGGCCATGTTTGAAAACGAGAAGTTTGAAAACGAAATGAACGAACGAGCCAATAACGATAAAGACAGATTCACGGCGACCGAACTGGCGGCCTTGCGGAGCGATCTGCTGCAGGGCGGCATGATCGATTCCTATGAAGCCGCCGAACTGTTGCAGGTCTTCCTGATGGGGCGCGGCTACGGGGTCTCTCCCAAAGCGGCTCTGGATGCGGCGGGCCGGGTTGAGATGGCCGGGTGTGCACTGCCGGTGCTTCAGTACGAACTTGAGAATCTCGCGCTGGTGATGTAAGAAGTACTTTGCGGCGCGGGCCGGTGAACCTGCGACGCAAAATGGGAATGAGATTTCGCGCTGCTGAGATTCGATAATTGAGATTTCAGTTCTCAGCCGTGAAACAGAGATTTTGACATTCTGGGCCGGGCTGTCGAAACAAGATTGACCGGAACCAGTTCCACGCAAAGAAAGCCGGGCCAACCAGCCCGGCTTTGTGGTGTTTGGGGCGCTCGCCGAGTATCCCAGAGCCACGCCGCAGTTCGTCAGGCAAGACTAAATCGCCCTGCCCTGTCTCTGAAAGAGCGTCGAGACAAGGACAGGGCACACCGGCACTCTGGATGGCAGGGAAGCTGGCCCCGCCTTCTCGTTCGCGTGTTCTAGTTGAGTGGAAAGAAGAAGAACGTTCCGTAAAGGTTGTCCTCGTAAAGACCAAACTCAGTGGATTTGGTGTAGACGGGATTACAGGTTGAACCGGAAACAACACAAGGTGGACCCGTGATGGATGCGGTCGCTGTCTGTGTGTTCGAGCTCGTCAAATAACGATCCCATTCATTTGTCGATGTCACGGTGTTGGATGTGGTCACAGTTGTCCCAAAACTGTATTTGAAATTCGAACCGATTGAGCCGCCGCCGCCGAATGTAGTCTCCCAGGCATAGGTTTGTGCGTAGACGTAGCTCGCGCCCTGACCCTGGGTTGAGCTCTGCGTATACGAATCCGTGTAAACCTGCGTGATGGGCTGGCCGCCCACCGGAGCTTGCAGGTAGACCAGATTCTGGTTGAGCGGAGTATTGGTGAAGCGCGTGCCATCCACCGTCGTGGGGCAGGCGGACGGCAGCTCTGTACACTGCCAGTATGGATCCGAGTGAACGATGCTGAGGTAGTCGTTGGACGTTCCCGTTGAGGTCAACGCTGGACCTTGCCCTGAAGGCCAAGTTTCAACCGCTGCCCAGGCCCGTAGCAGGGGCTTAGCCTGATCGGTGGTCATCGTAATGTCGCCATTGAGCCAACCGACATATACCGGGTACACCTCCATCCCTGGCTGATCTAGCGTGCTGAAGCCGTATCCGTTCCACTCGACGCTCGTGATGTTATATGCAGTGTTTTCATACAGGGTAAACAGCTGCACCGGATTCAGCCAGAGCCAGATGATATCGTAATCGTGATTGATCCCAACATAGGGGTCAGAGGGCCCCGGCGTCTGATCGGACAGCGAGGTTGACTTGCTGACAGTGTCGGAAGATGAGGTAAAAGAGGTTTGTGTATAAGCTGTCGTGCTCGTATTGCTAACTCCGGCCGACCAGCCTAGAAAGGTTGCGCCAATGGTGGTCTTGAGGATTTGCTGGTACTGGCTTGCAAACGTGGACTTGGCGTCAGTCGTGCTGCTCAGGGTTGTGCTGCTGGCATAGTTCACAAAGCTCGACGGACCCGGCGGGGCGTACGTAACACCGAGAATCACATACTTGGGGTTAATGTAGCCATGGGGATTAAACCCAGTTACTACGCCATCGGGGTCATACCTGGCATCGTAAACAACGTCCAACTGTGTCGACTTCAGGGTGACCAATCCGCCGCTGCCGCTCCCATAGCAATCGTTCTCAATGAAGATCTCTGTCCCTGAAAGGGTGGTGACGACGGCATTGGCATCCTTGTAGGAAAACCCTGTGTTTTTGTAAGTCGTCTTGGTGGCGGTTCCACCGGTGACGCAATGCACTTGTAGGGTGGTAATCGTTTGGGTGAACGTCAGTGTCCCAGTGCCGGCAGGAATCGTGATCGTAGCTAACGCCACGGTAGCTGTAAATGCAAACAGGGCTGCAAGTCGAGCACAGAACTTTATGCTACGTCGGAGTGAAGAACTCATAATGTTGTCTCCTCAAATTGTCTCGTGATTTGCTTTCAACCTTGAAATGTTGGCGATGGAACGACAGGTCCAGGCTTAGACACGGCGTGAAGCAGGCGCACACAATGCGAGCCACACGCCTATCTAGATAGGTCCGCGTTCAATAGGTCACGTATGTAAGGGAGTCCCGCTCTCGGGGAGTTGCCGGGAAAGGTCTGTGCGATGAAGGACTGAGCCACCGCAGGGTCCGGGGGCTCAACGACGGCCCATGTACTGGAAGCTACGGTCCTCACAGCATCGTGTCAAGCATGGCTATTGTCGGAAATACACTAGCCGGAGCATAGGAAACAGGAGACCTTAGCTTGGAGAGAGCGCACTTACGGAATCCGAACTAGGGGGTAGAACGGGTATTCTGAGTGCTGGAGGCATTCCGCGGCGTTCTGAACAAGTCGTCTGACAACAAAACTGACCTATACCAACGCTCCGATTTACAAAAGCCGAACACATTGTTTTCCACAGTCTTATTTCTTTGGTTTCACTGACCTAGACCTAAGTTCGGAGAATTGGCCGGACCAGTCGC
Source organism: Candidatus Acidiferrum sp. (assembly GCA_035568115.1). Taxonomy (GTDB): domain Bacteria; phylum Acidobacteriota; class Terriglobia; order Terriglobales; family Acidobacteriaceae; genus Sulfotelmatobacter. The sequence goes on along the minus strand of DATMOP010000084.1, from coordinate 32,231 downwards.
CAACGCGCGGAGCCTCAATGGCAGTCGAGAGCACGGTGGAACGCGTGTCGCAGGGGCGGAAGTTGGCCAACTAGCCCGGCTTTGTGGCTCTTGGGCCCGGTTACATCTGGGATGATTGTTACCGCCCGTACTCCGCTAGCCCGATGATCCTGCCCCTAATGGAACTAGTTCCAGTGGTGCGAGTGCCACCAGATTTTCTGGATGTCGAAGGTGACGCCGCGGCAGAGGTACATGGGTTGGTTTTCTTCGGCCATGCCGAAGCGCTGGGAGTGGTCGAAGGGTTGGAATGAAGTGCAGTTGTCGCGCACGTCGTCGAGGCTCCACTGAATGACGATGAGGTTCTTGTAGACCTGCGGGGGCGGGCCCCAATACCAATGGTTCTGGTGGCGCGAGTAGGCGCGCGGGAGTCCGTATTGCGGGCCGAACAGGTTGATGGCGCCGGCCTCGCCGTAGTTACCGGCCCAGATGCCGGTCTGGGCGCGCTCCTCGGGTGGCTGCGAGTTGTAGATGGCGGCGACTTCGCGGGCCATCTCGGGCCATCCGAGCTGGTCGGCAACGGGTTGCGGCAGCAGCGCTTCGTGATGAACCTCGGCTTTCGAAGGCGTGATGCCGATCGCGTTTTGATAGGCGAGGAGACGCTCCGGCGTCAGCATCCAGGTCACAATCGGGATGACGGGAAGAGCTGCCAGAACGATGATGGTTACGAGGGCTACGCGAGTCCAGGCCGCGCGGTTTGCCAGCCAGTGCTCGATTACGACAGTCCCTCCGGCGAAGAGCATGGGATAGATCGGAAAGACGTAGTAATTCTTGGCGTGCGCGACTTCCATCAGTACGAAGAAGACGAAAAACGTCCAGCCGAGCACGCGCCAGCGGCGATCGCGCAGAAACCAGACCAGGCCCGCGATCCAGACCGGCAGCAGGATAGGGTGCAGGTCGAGGATTTGCTCCTTAACGAATGCAAGCGGGCCGAGCACCACGTTCTTGCCTTCGCGGCGGACGTTGGCCAAGTCTTCAATCGTCGGGAAGTGATGGCGGATTTGCCAGATGATGTTGGGGAGAAAGATAGCGAGAGCGACGGCGCCGGCGATCCAAATCCATTTCTTAGCAAACTCGCGGCGATGAGAAGTCAGAAGCAGGGCGATCGTGACCGCGAATCCGAATGACAGCGTGGAGTGCTTGTTCTCGAGGCCTAGCCCGGCTAGCACGCCGAACCATAGCCAGAGCCGAGAGTCGCCGGTGCGCAGGATACGAGCGACCACCCAGATGCAGCCCATCCAGAACAGCGGCTCGACGGCGTTCATGGTCATGAGGCTGTCGGTCAGCAAAACGGCGGGGCAGAGCAGCATGGCGAGCCCGGCGAGAAGTTGGGCATACCGTCCGCCGCCGAGTTCACGCACAATGAGAACGGTGAGCGCGATGAGTCCCGTGCCTGCGAGTGCAGGTATGATACGCAGCGCTGCGAGCGAACCGCCCATCCAGAGCGCGATTTTGGCGTAGACGGCGATGAGTGGCGCGCTATCGACGTAGCCCCAATCGAGATGGCGAGCCATGTCCAGGTAATAAAGCTCGTCGCGGAAGTAGCCGTAGTGGCGGACGCTGGTGAAGATGTGCAGCAGCAGCTTGGCGGCGCAGAGAACGATCAGAGTGCCAACTGCGAGAGGCCGGAGTTCCGGCTCGCTTGTCTCTTGTTTCATGGGTGTCTGCGTCATTTCAGTGAAGCCGCTCGGGCGATTGAGGTCCGTGGTTTCCACCCTTCGCAAAAACCGCGAAGGCCTGCTTGGATAAGAGCGAAGGCCCGATTCGAAACCCGGTAATCTTGATTTAAGGACCAAAGACGCTGGGAAGAAAGGAGCCTTCGCATGATGATTATAGGATGTGATTTCCCATCCAGCTGGCAACAAGTGAGCTGGTTGGACACGGAGACCGGGGATTGCGGGGAACAGCGGCTGGTGCATGCCAAGCGGCAACGCCAAACAGTTCTATCAACAACTGGCGGCGCCGGTGTTGATTGGCATGGAGGCCACGGGCACAGTCAGTGGTTCATCGAACTGGTCGAAGACGTGGGCCACGAGATCTGGATCGGAGATGCGGCGCAGATCCGGGGCAGTTACGTGCGCAAGCAGAAGACGGACGACGCGGCGCATATTCTGAAGCTGGTGTCCGCCTGGCTCCACAGCTTGTGGGCTGTGTCTGTGGGAAGCATGGTGAGAACGGCGTAATGTTGCGACTGGAACATATGTGAGATATGTTCCAACTGGAACATTTTGTGCATCCACAAATGTACGTATTACTGTATATGTATACTGGCCTCTAAGTGAGGCGAACCATGGGAGTTGAGGCGCCCGCCAAAGCTGAGGCTCAAAACGGCGCTTGGACTGGCACTCGCCGCCGAGTGCTGCTTGGCGGCCGGAGGTCAGGCCCCGCCTTTGAGAAAGTAGCTGAAAAAATCAGGGAACGTCCCGTGTCTGTCCCCAGGTTTAGTGGATGAACATTTCGCACCGCGGGCCGCCCGAACGATACGGTTCCGGCAAAAATGAAAGGTTTGGGAGCACGACGGGAAATCCCCCGGCGCCGGCGGACGAATGCGCACCTTTCGAAACCGCGAAAGGTGCGGCAGCCTCATTTGGGGTGGTGCCAGCATGAAAAAAGCCAAGGATCACAGCCAGCCCCCTAACAACAGAGGGAAATGCGAAGTGTCTCTACCGCGTGATATGTCCGGTCGAGATAGTCGCTCGCGGGGCTTCACTCCGGGACAGCCGGGGCGGCTGTCCCCACATAGGCAGAGCAATCCATCAACATCCTTACTATCGCGGCAAAGGATCCTTCATATTAGTTAGGGCGTAGGCTAGAACGGCCATGGCGGCGGCGTTTTCGCGGAGTTCGCTCGGGATAACCTTGTCTAATGTGTCGGCGGCGGTGTGGTGGAAGTTGAAATAGGTGCGGCCGTCCTGCATTACGCCGAAGGCGGGGACTCCTGCATTGGACATAGCTTCGATGTCGGCGCCTGGGGGATAGGTGGTGGGCTGGAGGACGGTTGCGCCGATGCTTTGGAGAACGGATTGAACGGGGCGGAGGCCGTCGAGGGCGGCGGGGAGGGCTTTGACGTGGAAGCCTAGAGGATGGGCGGCGCCGGCGTCGCTTTCGATGGCGGCGACGTGGTGGGGAAAATCGTTGGAGTATTCGGCGGTGTAGGCTTTACTGCCGGAGCCTCCGGTTTCTTCGTCCATCCAGGCGATTACGCGGAGAGTGCGGGCGGGACGCAGGTGGAGGCGCTGGAGAATTTCGGCGGCTTCCATGGCGATGACTACGCCGGCTCCGTCGTCGATGGCGCCGGTGCCGAGGTCCCAGGAATCAAGGTGGCCAGAGACTACTACGATCTGCTCGGGATGCTCGGAACCTTTGAGGTCAGCGACTACGTTGTAGCTGGTTTCGTCGGGAAGCTTTTGCGAAACAAGAGTGAGGTGCATGCGGACTTTGCCTTGGGCGGAGAGATGGGCGATGAGGTCTGCGTCTTCGGCGGTGACGGCCGCGGCGGGGATGGCGGCGGGGAAACTGAATCCGGTGTGGGGGAGGCGATAGTCGGCGCTGCCGACGGAGCGGACTAGAGCTGCGACTGCTCCGAGATCGGCGGCGGCTTTGGGTCCGGCGGCGCGGTAGCGGACGGCTTCGCCGTAGGAGGCGAAGGCTAGTCCGGCAGCGGCTTTTTGTTTGTCGAAGATTTCGTTGAACAGGACGATCTTGCCGGCAACTTTGTCGCGGCCGAGAGCTGCGAGTTCTTCGAAAGTGTCGACGGTGACGACGTCGGCGGTTAGGCCGTCTGCGGGAGTTGACGAGGTTCCACCTAAGCCCGTGAGAACGATTTTTTGTGCGGTGTTGGGAACCATGCCGGGATATTCGATCAAGGCGGCGACTTCGGCTCCACGGACCCAGTGCGGGACGGTGACTTGTTGGAGGCGGACTTCGAGGCCTAGCTTGCGGAGTTCGGCAGCTACGTATTCGGCGGCGGCGTTGGCCTGGGGCGAGCCGGTGGGGCGCGCTCCGATGTTCTCGGTTAGGTGGGTGAGTTGGCGGTAGGCGTAGTCGTCGTTTAGCGCGGCGGCTTTGATGGCGGAAAGCTGTTGGAGCAGGAGTGGAGGGAAATTCTGCTGGGCTGCCGGAGAGGCCTGAGGCGCGGACATCATTGTGGAGGTGGGCGGCGTCGTCTGGGGCGGGTTTTGGGCGCTGACCGACGCGGTTGAAATCAGCAGAAGTGCGGCAAGCAAGGTTGCGACGACGGAGCAAGAGGCCTTGGTCATAGAGTAGGCAGTGTATCCGACTGAGCAGTCCGCGGGAAAGCGGCTATGCTAGCGTGAGGCATGGACAAGAAAGAAATGAACTCGACGAAGCTGACGGTGAACTTCCTGGTCTGGATTGGCGGGGTGTTTATGGTGCTGCTGTTCGGGCTGCTGGCGCATTTTGTGTGGAGGGTATTCTAGCGCTCCCGGGGCAAAAAGCGGCCCCATTGCTGGGGCCACATTTCAAGAGGTCAAATTTGGAGGGTTTCAAGATAGGCGATGCAAGTAACCGTTCCGCCAGGCGAAGCGGCACTTCGGGAAATGGTGACTAGAGGATCGAGTGAAGGTCATTGCTTTGGGTTTGCGGCCTCTTAGTACATTGAGAGGGAGCATTTGCCGAGCCAAAGAGGAGAAGGACCGGGGTTGGAGGCAGGCCAGCCCATAAGTGATTGATCGAGCTAAGCTTAGGATGGACTTGGAACTCTGGGGCAATCTGAAAGCTTGGAATTCAGAACTGATGAAGTGCATAAGCGTGCACATTCACTGCATGACGATGCTCCAGCAGCAATTTCGAGCCGCCGAAGCAAATCGGCGGCCCGAAGGATGCAACTTAGCTGTTCCCCGCCACGGTACGCAGCTTCCCCGGCAGGAAGTGGTAGGGGGGCCAGGGGCCGCTGATGGCAACTTCGCAGTTCTTTAACTGCTTGGCGGCGCTGCTGTAGCGGTTCTGATACTTCTCGACCGACTTGGTGTCGATGAGGTGGGCGATGTCGATGAGCATGCCTTGCGGGGCGACCTTTTTGCAGCTCACTTCTTCTTCCAGCGGGTTAAACAGTTTGTGGACCTGAACCGACAGGGCGCGGGCTTTGGTCTGGCGTTCACGTTCGCGGGAGGCTTTGACGCGCAGCTTCGAAAGATAGTCTCCGCCGACAGTGTCGGGCAGGATGACGTCGATCATAGCTTCGCGCAGGGAGCCGTCGGTGACGGTCAGCTTGATGTGCATTTCGGACTTGCCACGGAGTTTGGCAACGCTGACGCCGAAGGCTCGCCGGTTGACCCGGACAGCCTGGCGGAGTGCGTCGTCGCTCTCGAAGATAGTTCCGAAACGGAACGGAAGCACGGTGGAGTTGCGGAAGCAGCCGCTGACGACGCGGGCATGCTCGATGGCCGATTTCTGGTCAAGTTGTCCAGCGTTCTGGTCGTATTCACTCACAATCACAGCAAACTCGCCGCTGGGATAGCTGAGCACAGGGGCTCCGTTCACGCCTTGAACGTTTTCAATTACAAAAGGGCGTCTGGAACGGGTGCCGTTGGGAAGGGTCTGGTGCTCGGTAAGGCAGTACGCGTACCACGCCATATTGAACTCTCCGAACCGGGACGGAGGCTGATGGGCGGCCTCTTATGTTTTTTGCACAGCCGAAACTGCAGTTTGGAAGTTAGTTATTAGCGGTACAGGGTCTGGAAACCTGGGAAACCTACTTGTAAAGCTCCGTAATGGATATTACTTCGGAGTAGTGGGGAAATGCAACTTTTTTGTAGCAAGCAGCATCGCCGGGATTTTTAGCGGGCTTGCCATGTCCTGCGACGACTTATTTTGAAAGGATCGGCCTGACAAGATGCTGCGAGCCACGCCGAAGGGCGGCTGGCATCCCGTTTGGGGCGGCAGGTTTATCTTTTAGTTACCCTACCCCCCCTCCCCCCCTCGGTTTTACAAAATATCTAGAATCAGCAACTTACCGACTTCGACCGACGAAATTCCTCGCAAAATCTTCATAACAAAGCCTTTATAAGTCAAAATCTTGAAAGCAAAAGACTTACGGGCCGATTTTCGACCGCGAGCGCCTTTGTCGATATTGCTGCGTCTACTTCCTCTGCCGGGACAATGATGGAACAAACCGCAGGCTGTGCGCAAGGTCAGATGTCACAAGGGGGCTGTGGAAATCTTTGGCGGTCGCATCTGGGCAGAAGGTCGAAGGCAAGAGCTCCCACTGTCCACATTGGGAATGCCCACCGTTTGCAGAGGCGGCAAAGGGTAGGGCACCCGCGAAGGATTGTCGCGCGCTTCTTTGTGTCCTTCGGGTCGATCTCAAGGGAGTGCTGTTCGATGAACTCTTGACTCGCTCGATCCCTTCCTTGGGAACAAAGAGGTTTGCGGCCGGAACCGGGACGGTATCCCGCCTTTTTGGATTTCGGCTTTATTTCAATTGTTTCAGGTGAAGCTTCGGGCATTTACCTAGTGGCGGGGTTTCCTTAATCGTACAATGCCGGCTGAGAACGTCAATGGAGGTTCTCCTATGCTTGACCGCATGAAGCCGTTCTTCATAGTCCGTAGCCATCTCCTCACGTTTGTCGGTGCATTCATCGTGTTTTTGACCTTCGTCGTGAAAGAGGGACTGGGCGAGCGCTGGAAGCAAACGGCAGATGCTATCGATATGGCGCAGTATATGTATTCAATCCAGGCTGACACTAGCGGTGAAACACAGAGATATTGGGATCTGAACACTGGCCTTGTCGAGATTCGCAGGGTGATATTGGCACATGGAGATGAGACTGAGCAAAAGCAGGCAAAACAACTAAAAGTACAGACTGATGACATGAGAAAGTTTTCTCGATGGATGGACGCTTATTTGGTTAACCTGAAGACTCTAGGGATACTGATCGGACATCTCCCATCTTCGAAGACCTACAAGGAACAAGTGAGTGAATTACAAAATCGCGCGAAATATGTGCACGAGCGCTTGAATATGGCATATGGAGACCGTCATTGGAAGGAAGTAGAAGAACCGGCGATGAACGACCTAAACAGGTGGGAAGCCGATATTGAAAAGCTCAGCCGTTCAATATTGAGCGACGCAGAAACGTTGCGGAGAAGAAACAGCCTTCTCTCAGCGAGGGCATGGTGGATCAGCACTTTTTTGTTCGCTCTCGGCTGGGGCCTTGGCCTTCTTGGAAAACTCTACGGCGTGCCAGGAACGGCGTCAGGCGAGTGATCCCCTCTCCCGCGTCGGCTCATTTGAATAGGTCTTTGATCAGGCTTGAGAGAATTCCTTTGACGCAGGTGGTCGGGTCTATTCCGGTCACGGCGATCACGCGCCTTATTGTCTCTTCTCCTTCATGTGAGCCCCATGCTCCGGAGGGTTCAAGCGCTATCCCTTGGACTCCTGCTTCTTTTGCCCGAGCCATAATCACCGCTCTATTTCCCGGAGCCGCGAGGTCGAGCGAGCTGGCTCTCACGTAGATGCATCGGGTCATTGGAGATGCGCGAGGGTCTCGACGATTGCGACGGCCGAGAAAAAGATGAGGAGCCGAGGACGAGCCGGCGGAGTTTTGCTTTGAATTGGTTGAGGTCATCGTGATATTTCCGTTGTATCGGCGCCGGTAGTTCGGGAAATGACACTGGCAGAAGCATTCGACATCATGCGGTTCGAAGCCTCTCATGATGTGTCCGTCGCAATCCGCGTGGGTGCGTTGTCTGCTCTTCGGACTTCTGTGATTTCATGTTTTGGGTGGGTGCAGTTCAATCGTACAATAGCGGTGCGGGTAGTCAAGGCGGGGAAAGGTGGCTATGTCTCGTGATAATTGGGTTGGGTATTGGGAAGACGCACTGAAACGAGCAGAGAAGAACTTAGAGAGCATTCCGCAGACATACAAGGAAATTGAATATTGGCGGGGTGTGGTTCCCTATAAACACATCTTGCGGAGTGTACGGCTGAGGGCTGATCTTCCGATTTGTTGGGGAGCGGCGGACTGCGTGGAAAATCCTACTAAACAATGTGTAGAGAAAAAGCACGATACCTGCGGAGAACATCAAGCCACGTGTTTTCTTTGCAAAGCTGAAGCTTCTAAGCCTGAGAAAGTTCCTGCTTGAGCGCGAGTTCGATCTTCTGCCACTCGTAGATTCCCATCGGATAAGCTTTCCGGTCGGCGATCACGCGCTGTAGCCAATCCCAAGTCGCTCTGCCGATGTACCGCTTTATCAATTCCAAATACAAGACTCCGTTCTGCTGTTTGAACTAGCAGTGGTGTCGCTGGCAGGGGCACACGATGTTCCGCATGTCCCCATAACTCACATTCTCTCTCGCGCATTTAAGTGCTCTGCCTGGAGGATCAGCTTGCCGGATTTCGGGCCGTACCGCCGCACTGTCCTGCTTCCTCGTAATGACGAAGGACGCACCCGCCGTCTCGAACAAGGATAGCGATCTCCCTCAAAAGCGCCTGGATGCCTACCTTGCCAGTGGATATTTCTGTTTTTCCGTTCTTGTGAAGCGGTGATCGTTTCATACCTCCTTTGTTTTGTTTAGTTTAGCGAACGCTACCGTAGGAGTAACTAGCGACTTGGACATTGGTAACGTGTGACTTTCTTAGATCCTGTGGTACCAGTGGTACATGCACCGACGTACCGTTGACTTGCACCTCTAGATGTCGGATGGGCAGGACCATGAGTTATCTGTTGCCAACGGTTTTGCAAGATTAGATTGTTCTAAGACTATTGAGTAATTGGTTCTCTGAGGGTAGGCGCATGAAGCGTTTCTTTGAGTTCTGCTGGAAGGTGGAGGCCATCATAATCAGGCTCGTAGTGCTCCTGGGGCTCATGCATCTCCTCTGGGTGGTGATGCGGGTTGACTGGAGCCGGTGATATCCTTAACCCTTTCTGCGGCTGTATTGGATTGTTCGATGTGGTCTTTGGCAATCCTCCGTAACTCCGGTAGCCACGTTTTAGCAATCGCAATATGTTTTCGATTTTTGGTAGATGAAGGTCTTGATCTCGCCGCCACACTTCTCACATCGCGCGGGCAAGAGAACCACGAAAGAATACCGAGAATGCCGACAAAGATCATTGACATAGGAGGAGATTTGGTTGCGGCTCTTTCGGCTTGGAAGGGTGCGGCAGCCTCAGTTGGGATGGGTGCCGACTTGGACCCTCCCCAACGAGCACACGCCCTGATCACTACTCGTAGCGCAGACTCTCTACCGGATCGAGTTGGGCGGCGCGGGCGGCGGGGACGGTGCCGAAAATCACGCCGACTACCGACGAAACGACGATGGCGATGATAGCGGATAGCCCGGAGACGGGCAGGCGGTATTCTGTGAGGAAGCGGACCGACCAGGGGATGGCGAGGCCGATAACGATGCCGGCGAAGCCTCCAATGAGCGAAATAAGGATGGCTTCGGCGAGAAACTGAAAACGGATTTCGCGGTTGGTGGCGCCGATCGCCTTACGGATGCCGATCTCGCGGATGCGCGAGGTTACCGTCGCAAGCATGATGTTCATGATGCCGATGCCGCTGACGATTAGAGTGACCATGGAAATCGTCAGCAAGACCCAGGTCAGGCCGGTGGCGATGCGGTCCGCCATGGCCAGCAGCGCGGTGAGGTTAGCGACGTCGTAAACTGACTCGGAGCGGTGACGGGACTGCAAGACCCGCTTGATCTGCGCGGTGGCTGAAATCACCATCGAGGGGTCTTCCATGGAGAAATAAAGGAGCTTTACGCTGGGCGTCTCCATAAAATAGCGGCTGACCGAATACGGGATCAGCAGGGTGTTATCGACGATTTCGGACTGGCCGAAGGTTTCCACGCGCTCCTTGAAAGTGCCGATGATGGTGAAGGGCAGTCCAGTGAGTTTGATGACCTTGCCCACGGCGGCTTGCGCCGAACCGTAGACTTCAATCGCCATCTTCTCGGTGATCACGCCGACTTTGTTATGGGCCTGGGAATCCTCCTGATCGAAAAACCTGCCAGAGGGAATTACCAGGTTGCGCACCCGCAGGTATTCGGGATTGACGCCGAGAATGGTTACGTCTTTCTCTTTGCCGTTGCCGACGGGGACGCGGTCGGAGAGTTGGGAGACCGGCGAGGAGGCGACGATGCCGGGGACGACTTCCTGAACGGCGTGGAGGTCATCAAGGGTGAGTGGATCCGGGTTGGAGTTGCTGATGTGGGGCGCGCCGCCGAGGTATTCGGCCCAGATCTCGTTGGTGCCGATGGCCTGAATCTGGTTGAGGACGTACTGCCGGCCGGTCATTCCGATGGTGACAACCAGTATGAGAGAGGCGGTGCCGATCACCATGCCCAGTGCCGTCAAGATGAAGCGCACTTTGTTGCTGCAAAAAGTATCGTAGGCGAAGCTGAGTATCTCGCCGACAGCCATCTGGCGACCAAGACGCTTGGGGATAAGGGCAGCGGCCATAACATCTTAGATGCTACGTAGAGCGCAGCGGAGGTGCAAGGGGAAAGCGGTCCAGATCAGTGGTCAGTGACCAGTGATCAGTGGCCAGCTTATGACCACCGTTTTCGGATAATAAGAACTCATATCCAGCCGGCTCTTTTGTGGCAGAGTAGAGTGCAGTGAGCGAGTGAGCGAGATTCGATCTGACAAATATAAGACGTTGGGCGTCCTGCTATTGCTGACGGCGGGCGCCCTGCTTGTGCATGGATACCATCCCTACGCGGAGGATGCGGAAATCTATCTGCCGGGGGTGGAGAAAATCTTGCATCCCGAGCTGTTCCCGGTGGGAGGGGAATTCTTTCAGTCGCACGCCAGCCTGACGTTCTTCCCTAACTTGGTTGCGCTCTCTCTGCGCGTCACGCATCTGCCCTTGGCCGCAGGGATTTTTTTGTGGCATGTCACGTCGATCTTTCTTCTTCTCCTAGCTTGCTGGGAGCTGAGCGGAGTGTTCTTCCCAGGCCGGCGAAGTGCGCGGTGGTGTGGAGTGTGCCTGGTGGCGGCGCTGTTGACGATTCCAGTGGCCGGAACGGCGCTCTATGTTATGGACCAGTATTTGAACCCGCGGAACCTGGCGGCGTTTGCCGGAATCTTCGCCGTGACCAAGACTCTGGAAGGGAAATACCTGCGTGCCTTGTTGTGGCTGGCGTTCGCGGCGTGCGTGCATCCTTTGATGTGGGTATTTCCATTTTCGTTTTGCGCGTTGCACCTGGTGATGGACAGATTCGAAAGCCCCGCGAAGAAGCTGACTATGAGCGGACTCGCTGTGTTGTGGCCGGTGATACCGCTGGCTCCCATCTCTTCTCCGGCTTATCACGAAGTTGCAAAATTGCATGGATACTTCTTCATTCAGAACTGGGAATGGTATGAGGTGCTGGGCGCGGTTGCGCCGATCGGACTGTTCTGGTGGTTTGCGAAATTGGCGCGGACAAGGCAGTGGCGTGTTCTGGACCGCGGGTGCCGGGCCTTTGCTATCTATGGCGTCATCTATCTCATCCTTTCACTCGTGGTGGACTTGCCGGCCCGCTTTGAAGCACTGGCTCGCCTGCAACCGCTGCGCAGCCTGCATCTGCTCTACATCGTCTTGTTTCTGGTAATCGGCGGTTTTCTCGGCGAGTACATTCTGCGCGACCGGATATGGCGATGGCTGCTGCTTTTCGTACCGCTAAGTCTTGGAATGTTTATGGCGCAGCGCGCGCTCTTTCCCGCGAGCGCGCATGTGGAAAGGCCGGGAGCAGCGCCCAGGAACCCGTGGGCGCAGGCGTTCGTGTGGATTCGTGAGAATACTCCAGAGGACGCGGTATTTGCACTCGATCCGGAGTACATGCATATCGCCGGCGAGGACGAAATTGGATTTCGCTGTCTCGCGCAAAGAAGCCGCCTGGCCGACTGGGTCAAGGACAACGGTGCGGTGAGTATGTTCCCTTTGCTGGCTGACGCATGGTGGAACCAAGTGCAGACGCAAACTCCGTGGAAGAGCCTTCATGCGGAAGGCTTTTCTCGCTTGAAAAGAACCTACGGCGCGAACTGGGTCGTGGTGCAACAACCGGGGATTTCCGGGCTCGATTGCGTTTATCAGAATAGCGCGGTGCGGGTTTGTCGGATTCCCTAAGGAGTGTTCCGAAAGAACTTGTTCACCTGCGCAGGTCTTCCTTGCAGCGAACAAGTAGGGACTAAGCGGGTCGCGCCGTCTCGGTTCTGCGCGCGTAGTAGGTGGGATAACCCGGTTCGAGTTTGCGGCCCTTGTCGCTGAAGCGGGACAAGTGGAACAGGCCCGCTCTCTGCAAGGCAAACTGCAACGTGGTCGCCAACACGCCGAAGCCATATTTCACGCTCCGGCGGAAATTAATGGAGGAGGCCTCTTCGAAGTACTTCGTGGGACAGGACACTTCTCCGATGCGGAAGCCGAAGTGGACGCACTGAGCGAGCATCTGGTTGTCGAAGACGAAGTCGTCGGAATTTTCCAGCAGAGGCAATTCAGTCAGCACTTTACGGCTGAAGGCGCGGTAGCCGGTGTGGTACTCGGAAAGCTTCACGCCCAGAAAAAGATTTTCAAACGCGGTCAGCAGCCGGTTTGCGATGTATTTGTAGAGTGGCATTCCGCCGCGCAGAGCCGTTCCTCCGATAATGCGCGATCCCAGCACAACGTCATAAACGCCGTAAGCCACCATGCTGGCCATGGCCGTGATCAGGTGCGGAGTGTACTGGTAATCCGGGTGAAGCATGATGACCACATCCGCTCCCGCGGTGAGGGCTTCACGATAGCAGGTCTGCTGATTGCGGCCATAGCCATAGTTGCGATCGTGCTGAAAGACATGCAATCCCATGCGGTGCGCCAGATCGACGGTGCGGTCGGAGCTGTGGTCGTCCACCAGAATGCTGACGTCCACCAGATCCGGCAGTTCTCCCACCGTGACCTCAAGGGTCTTCTCCGCGTTGTAGGCGGGCATTACGACCGCGATACGTTTGCCGTTGATCATGTCTGAGGCTTTCATGATACCTGAGAGCGGCAGCGGAATGGGGAGTTGTCAAGTTCTCCTGGGGCCGCCCAGCTTGCTCCAGTCCGCGGGCTGTGAAAAACTAGGGACTCGCAGGATTCCGCGCCTGACCGAAGACGGCGCTTCCTCTAAGGCTATGTCGTCAAAACGAACACTCTTCGAGAAGATTTGGGATGCGCACCTGGTGGCGCAACCGGGCAGCAGATCCCCGATCATTTATATCGATCTGCATCTGGTGCATGAGGTGACCTCGCCACAAGCCTTCGACGGGCTGCGAGCTGCGGGGAGAAAAGTCCGGCAGCCATCGCGCACCGTGGCCACAGTGGACCACAACATTCCGACCGAGCCGCGGGGAACTCCCATCACCGATCTAATCGCCGCGAAACAGATTGCGGCGCTGCAAGCGAACTGCAAAGAATTCGGCGTGCAGCTATTCGACATGGATTCTCCTGACCAGGGGATCGTGCATGTGATTGGACCCGAACTCGGACTAACGCGGCCCGGAATGACGATTGTCTGCGGCGACAGCCACACCAGCACTCACGGGGCTTTTGGATCGCTGGCTTTCGGCATTGGAACGTCGGAAGTGGAGCACGTTCTGGCGACGCAGTGCCTGGCCCAGCAGACGCCGAAGACGATGAAGATCGAGGTGCGCGGGCGCTTGGCGGACGGCGTCGCGGCGAAGGATCTGGCGCTCGGAATCATCGGGCGGATCGGGACGGATGGTGCGTCCGGACATGTAATTGAATACGCTGGCGAGGCGGTGCGCGCGCTCTCGATGGAAGGCAGGATGACGCTATGCAATATGAGTATCGAGGCCGGGGCGCGGGCAGGAATGGTCGCGCCCGATGAGACCACGTTTGCATATGTGAAGGGGAAGCGATTTGCTCCGCGCGATGGGGAATGGGAGAAGGCGGTCGCATACTGGCGCAACTTGCCGACTGATAAAGATGCAGCGTTCGACAAGGTGGTCGAGATTGATGCCGCGCAGCTCTGCCCGTTTGTGACTTGGGGGACGAATCCCGGCATGGTTGCGCCGGTGACGGGGCGAGTGCCGGAGGTTGGCAGTGTGAACGACTCCGAACGGCGCGCCACGGAACTGGCGTTGCAGTATATGGGGCTGGAGCCGGGGAAAAGAATTGTAGATATCGGGATCGACCGCGTGTTTATTGGTTCGTGCACGAACTCCCGCATAGAGGATTTGCGGGCGGCGGCGCGCGTGGCGCGAGGACATCACGTGAGCGCGAAGGTACGCGCCATGGTCGTACCGGGATCGCAGACGGTGAAGCGGGCGGCAGAGCAGGAAGGGCTTGACCGGATTTTTGTGGACGCGGGGTTCGAGTGGCGCGAGTCGGGATGCTCGATGTGTCTGGGAATGAATCCCGACATTTTGCAGCCTGGCGAGCGTTGTGCTTCGACCAGCAACCGGAACTTTGAAGGACGGCAGGGGCGGGGTGGACGGACGCATTTGGTCAGCCCAATGATGGCGGCGGCAGCGGCGATCGCAGGTCACTTCACAGATATCCGGAATTGGAAATACCAGTGATTGGAATCACGAGGAAAACGCAATGAAACCGTTTCGCACACATCGCGGGCGCGTGGCCCCGCTTGACCGCATCAACGTCGACACCGATCAGATCATCCCCAAACAGTTTCTAAAGCGGATTGAGCGCACAGGTTTTGGCCAGTTTGTGTTTTACGACTGGCGATTCTCCGCGAACGGACAGCAGAACGCTGGTTTTGTACTGGACGAGCCGCGCTACAAGGGCGCGAGCATTCTGGTGGCGGGGAAAAATTTTGGCTGCGGCTCTTCGCGCGAGCATGCGGTGTGGGCGCTGGCGGACTTCGGGTTTCACGCTGTGATTTCATCTTCGTTCGCCGATATCTTTGCGAATAACAGCACCAAGAACGGATTCCTCACAGTGCGCTTGAGCGACAACGAGGCCGCTGAACTGATGAGGCGAGCCCAGGAAGTCAACGATTACCAGCTCACCATTGATCTGGAGCAATGCGAGGTGCATGACGATCAGGGCTTTCGCGCCAGGTTCCCGATCGACGAATTTGTGCGCCACTGTCTGCTGAATGGGCTGGATGATATCGGGCTCACGCTGCAACACGAGACTGAGATTGCTGCCTATGAAGCGCGGCATGCCGCGCCGCTGGCTCTGCAATCGACAACACGGTAAACATAGGCGAAGACGAGTAAAGATTTGTAAAACCTTCGCCCTGTCCTTGACCTCCGCCGCGCCACAGTGGATGCTGGTTCCGTACGGTTCTATTATTACCGCTGGCGTTCCCGGTCCTACGTGAGGCATCCAACAGGGAATCATGGCGTAAAGGCGATCTTTGCTGTCCTTTCCGGGCGGGGTGTCGCAACCGAGCCGACCATGAATACGTCTAACCAAGGGCACGTTTTACGCTGATCCGATGAAGAGTCGCATGGAATGAAACCTTGACAACAATCGCTTCGAATTTTCTTCGAGAAAAAACCTTGTCCGCCATCCGCTTGCGGCTTCGGTTCGTGTACGCAGTCACGCTGGGTGTGGTTTGCGCATGCTTCTCTGCCTGCACCAGTGCCGACTCCAAGCAGCAACAGAAGGCACAAGCCGCGGCTCCGCGTGCGGTTTCGGTTGCCGTGGCCAAGGTGCAACAGCAGGATGTTCCCGTGTATTTGACCGGACTGGGGACGGTGACTGCGTTCAATACGGCGAATATCAAGAGCCGCGTCGATGGGCAGATTGTCCAGGTGAATTTCAAAGAAGGTCAGAATGTGAAGCAGGGCGAGTTGCTGATCGTAATCGATCCGCGCCCCTACCAGGCGCAACTGGACCAGGTGCAGGCGCAGAAGTTCAAAGACGACGCGACTTTGCGCGATGCTCAACTGAACCTGCAACGTTACACCTCGCTAATTCCTTCCGGCAGCATTGCGCAGCAGCAAGTGGACACGCAGAAGGCCTTGGTGGATCAGCTCGAAGGGACGGTGCGCACCGATCAGGCGCAGATCGATAACGCCAGGCTGCAGGTGGCTTACTGCCACATCACGGCGCCGTTCGCCGGGCGAATCGGCCTGCGGCAGGTGGATAAAGGCAATATTGTGCACGCATCCGATGCGAATCCAATGTTGATCCTCACGCAGTTGCAGCCAATTTCGGTGATCTTTACCCTGCCCGAGGATCAGTTACAGACTGTCTCCCACCATATGAAGAATTCGGCCTTGCAGGTGGACGCTTACAGCCGGGATGATCAGACAAAGCTGGCGGCGGGCAAACTGCAGACGATCGATAACGAGATCGATCCGGCCACGGGCACGGCCAAGCTGAAAGCTGTCTTCGACAACGCCGACAGCCAGCTCTGGCCCAACCAGTTCGTGAACGCGAATCTGCTTCTTGAGACGCGCAAGAACAGCACGGTGCTTCCGACGGCTGCGATTCTTCGCGGTCCGCAGGGCACGTACGTTTATGCGGTGAAGCCAGACAAGACCGTCGAAGCGCGCACCATCGCAATATCGCTTACCCAGGGCAACATCACGACCATTACCAGCGGCCTTAATCCGGGCGACATGGTGGTAACCGACGGCCAGGACAAACTGCAAACCGGCAGCAAGATAGAGCCACGAAGCAGCAGCCCCGGCAGCACGCCGAGCGGACAAAATGGCAGCGGTGGAACATCGTCAGGAACCGCGGCCTCAGGAACTCCGGGTTCATGAGTCCTTCACGCTTATTCATTCTCCGGCCGGTGGCGACCACGCTGCTGATGGTGGGAGTGCTTCTGGTGGGCTGGGTTGCGTTTATGCAACTGCCGGTCTCGGCCCTGCCGGAAGTCGACTATCCGACAATACAAGTGGTGACGTTCTATCCGGGAGCAGATCCCGATGTGATGGCGTCGTCGGTGACGTCGCCTCTGGAGAGGCAGTTCGGGCAGGTGCCCGGACTGAGCCAGATGACCTCGACGAGTTCGCTTGGAAGTTCGGTGATCACGCTGCAGTTTGCGCTCGACCAGAACATTGACGTGGAAGAGCAGCAGGTGCAGGCGGCGATCAACTCGGGGTCCACCTACTTGCCCACGGATCTGCCGAATCCTCCGATTTACAACAAAGTGAACCCGGCGGATGCGCCGATTCTGACGCTGGCCATGACTTCGGACTCGCTTCCGCTGTCCAAGGTGGAGGATCTCGCCGACACCGCGCTGGCTCAGAAAGTCTCGCAATTGCCGGGTGTGGGGCTGGTCTCGATCAGCGGCGGGCAGAAGCCCGCGGTTCGGGTTCAGGTGAATCCGACGGCACTTGCTTCGTACGGGTTGAGCCTGGAGGATATTCGAACGGCGATGGCCCAGGCCAACGTCGATCAAGCGAAGGGCGTGATCGACGGGGCGCGCCAGTCCTACACCATCGGCGCCAACGATCAGCTTTTCTCCAGCGATCAATACAAGCCAATTGTCATCGCCTATCGCAACGGCGCGCCGGTACGGCTGCGCGACGTGGCCAACGTGATCGATGGCACGGAGAACACTCATCTTGCGGCATGGATGAATCTGACGCCCGCGGTGATTGTGAACGTGCAACGCCAGCCCGGAGCGAACATCATCAGCGTGGTTGACCGCATCAAGAAACTGCTGCCGCAGTTGCAGGCGTCGCTGCCAGCAGCGGTGAAGGTGCAGATTCTCACCGACCGGACCACGACCATCCGTGCCTCGGTGAAGGACGTTGAGTTCGAACTGGCGTTGACCATCGTGCTGGTGGTCATCGTTATTTTCTTCTTCCTGCGAAATTTGCGAGCCACATTCATTCCCAGCGTGGCGGTCCCACTTTCGATCATGGGAACGTTTGGCGTGATGTACTTGCTGGGATACAGCCTTAACAATCTGACGCTGATGGCGTTGACCATCTCGACCGGGTTCGTGGTGGACGACGCCATCGTGATGATCGAAAACATTGACCGCTATCTCGAGGCTGGAGATTCGCCGCTGGATGCGGCGCTGAAGGGATCGGGACAGATTGGATTCACCATCGTCTCGCTCACCGTTTCGCTGATCGCAGTTCTGATTCCGCTGTTATTCATGGGCGACATTGTCGGGCGGCTGTTCCGCGAGTTCGCGGTGACGCTGGCGGTAACTATTCTCGTGTCGGCGGCGGTTTCCCTGAGCTTGACCCCGATGATGTGCGCCAAACTGCTCAAGCATCGCAAGGAAGGTGAGAAGGGTCGTTTCTACGAGGTCACGGAAGACTATTACAACCGCGTCATTGCGTTTTATGGCCGCACCGTGAAATGGGTGCTGAAGCACCAAACCGCGACCTTGTTCGTAACTTTCGGAACTCTGATTCTCACGCTGGTTCTTTACGTGGTTGTGCCCAAGGGATTTTTCCCAGTGCAAGATACGGGCGTGATCCTGGGAATATCGGAAGCGCCGGACAACATTTCATTCGACGCAATGTCTCAACACCAGCAGGAACTGGCAAAAGTAATTCTCCAGGACAAAGATGTGGACAGCCTCTCCTCTTTTATTGGGGTGGACGGGACGAACACGACTCCCAACAGCGGCCGCATTCAGATCAACCTGAAGCCACGCAATGAGCGCAGCGACGATGCTTCCGCCATCATCCGGCGGCTGCAGCCTCAATTGGCCAAAGTGGACGGTATTACGCTTTACATGCAGCCGGTGCAGGATCTGACCGTGGAAGACCGCGTAAGCCGCACGCAATTCCAATACTCCATTGAAGACGCGGATGCCCAGGAACTGGCGCAATGGACTCCCAAGCTGGTGGACAAACTTCGCAACGCGCGGGAGTTGACCGATGTAGCGACCGACCAACTTAACGGCGGGCTCAGGACGAACATCACGATCGACCGGGATACCGCTTCGCGGCTGGGGATCCTTCCGCAGGCCATCGACAATACGCTCTACGACGCCTTTGGGCAGCGGCTGGTCTCAACTATCTTCACACAGTTGAACCAGTACCACGTTGTTCTCGAAGTGATGCCGAACTTTGCCAAGAACCCCGAGGCGCTGGCCGACATTTACATTCGCCCCAGCAGCACAACACCAAATTCCGGAGCGCCCAGTGCAAATGCAGCCACGGCCGCGACCAGCGGGGCTCCGGTTCCGATTTCGGCATTCACGCGCACGCAATCGATGAACACTCCCCTCTCGGTCAACCATCAGGGACAATTCCCGGTGGTGACGCTCTCGTTCAACCTTGCCCCGGGAGCTTCGCTCGGCGAGGCGACGACAGCCATCCAGCAGGCGGAGAAGGATATCCAATTACCGGCAAGCATTCACGCCTCATTTCAGGGGACGGCGGCGGCCTTCCAGAATTCGCTGGCCAGCGAGCCGTTTCTGATTCTCGCAGCCATCATCACGGTCTACATCGTGCTCGGCGTCCTGTACGAGAGCTACATTCACCCGGTTACGATTCTATCGACGCTGCCTTCCGCGGGTGTCGGCGCGATTCTGGCCCTCATGCTCACGGGGAACGATCTTACTGTGGTGGCCTTGATCGGCATCATTCTGCTGATCGGCATCGTCAAGAAGAATGCCATCATGATGATCGACTTCGCTCTCGAGGCAGAGCGGGATGAGCACAAGCCGCCCGAGGAAGCAATATTTCAGGCCTGCCTGCTGCGCTTCCGTCCGATCATGATGACAACGATGGCGGCGCTGCTCGGCGGTTTGCCGCTCGCTCTGTTGCCGGGGACTGGAGCGGAGCTGCGGCGGCCGCTCGGCATCACCATCGTCGGTGGACTGATTTTGAGCCAGTTGCTCACGCTCTACACAACTCCAGTGGTTTATCTGTGGTTTGACCGGCTGGCGCACAGATTTGAGAAGTACAGAATTGGCAATCCGATTCCGCAGCAGGCAACTTCCGGAGATGCCTCGGCGGATTAGGCTTCGCCATTTAAAGCATGAGTATTTCTGCTCCATTTATCCGGCGTCCGATTGGCACCTCGCTGCTGGCGGCGGCGTTGCTGCTCTCCGGGATTCTTGCGTTCAATTTTCTCCCGGTGGCGTCGCTGCCCCGGGTTGATTTTCCTGTGATCAGCGTAGGCGCGGGCTTGCCGGGAGCGGATCCGCAAACCATGGCATCCGCGGTGGCGACGCCGTTGGAGCGGCAGTTTGGACGCATCGCGGCGGTCAACCAGATGACCTCGACCAGCCAACTGGGCTCGACCAGCATCGTCCTGCAATTTGATTTGAACCGCGACATCAATGCCGCTGGCCGCGATGTGCAGGCGGCGATCAATGCCGCACGCAGCCAGCTTCCCGCCAACCTTCCGAGCAATCCCAGCTATCGCAAGTCGAATCCGGCCGACGCACCGATTCTGATTCTGGCGCTGACCTCGGACACCGAAACCGTGCCCCAGATGTACGACGCGGCAGATTCAATTCTGGCGCAGAAGTTGGCCCAGGTTGCGGGCGTGGGCACCGTATTTGTGGGCGGAGCGGCGCAACCGGCGGTGCGCGCGGAAGTCAATCCGATGCTGCTGAACAAACTGGGCGTCGGATTGGACACGGTGCGTACGGCTCTGAATGCGGCCAATGCCAACCGCGCCAAAGGACAAGTATCGAACGAGACGACGTCCTGGTCCTTCAACGACAACGATCAACTCTTTACAGCGGATCAGTATCGTCCCCTGATCATCGCATACCACAATGGTGCACCCGTCAGGCTGGGAGACGTGGCCGACGTTCAGGATTCTGTCTCCGATACCCGCAACATCGGCCTGGCCAACGGCAAGCCGGGCGTCCTTATTATTGTTTTTCGCCAGCCCGGAGCCAACATTATTCAGACGGTGGACCGCGTAACCGCGCTGATGCCGTATTTGCAGTCCTCAATCTCTCCGGCGATTGCGCTGACCATCGCCATGGACCGCACGGTCACGGTCCGTGCTTCGGTGAAAGATATTGAATTCACGCTGATCCTCTCGATCATTCTTGTAATCATGGTGGTGTTTGCGTTTTTGCGAACGGTGAGGGCGACAATCATTCCCAGCATTGCCGTGCCGCTTTCGCTGGTTGGCACCTTCGGAGGCATGTACCTGCTGGGATTCAGCCTGGACAACCTGTCGCTCATGGCGCTCGCGATTTCCACCGGGTTCGTGGTGGATGATGCGATTGTCGTGCTGGAAAACATCACGCGTTACGTGGAACAGGGCATGGATGCGGTGCAGGCGGCGTTCAAAGGAGCCGCGGAAATCGGATTCACCGTGCTGTCTATGAGCACGTCGCTGGTAGCGGTATTCATCCCCTTGTTGCTGATGGGCGGAATTGTGGGGAGGCTGTTCCGCGAGTTTGCGGTGACGCTTAGCATCGCGATCTCGGTTTCGTTGCTGGTCTCGCTGACCACCACGCCCACAATGTGCGCCAAGTTCTTGCGGCCGCCGGCGAAGGATGAACGCCATAACCGCATTTACCGCGCCAGCGAATGGGTTTTTGACAAAACGCTGTCCATCTACCGCCATGGGCTGGAGTGGGTTCTGGAATATGAGTTGGTCACACTCGTCGTGACCATTCTGGTGGCAGTCCTGAGCGGGTACCTCTACTACATCGTGCCCAAGGGTTTCTTCCCCCAGCAGGATACGGGGCGCATCATGGGGTCCGTACAGGCGGCTCAGGATGTCTCATTCCAATCCATGCGCGACAAGATGGAACGTTTCGTCGGCATTGTGACGAAAGATCCCGCCGTGAGTTCGGTGGTGGGATTTGCCGGGGGCAACACGGCTTCCAATCAGGGCCGGTTCTTCATCATGCTAAAGCCGCTGACACAACGTGGGACGTGCCCCAACCGTCGGTTTTGGCAATCTTGTCCCAATGTCACTGCCGACACGGTGATCAACCGCTTGCGGGGCAAACTGGCGGTGGTGCCAGGAGCCACGCTCTTTCTGCAGTCGGCTCAGGATCTGACCATTGGCGGGCGCGGCGGAAACGCCCAGTACCAATACACGCTGCAAGGGGAGAACGTGGATGAGTTGAACACCTGGTCGCCTCAGTTGCTTCAAAAACTGCGGAGCTTGAAGGAATTGCAGGATGTAAATACGGACCAGCAAGACCGGGGACTTCAGGCCAGACTGGTTATCGATCGCGATACCGCCAGTCGCCTGGGCGTTAGTCCGCAGGATCTCGACAACGCTCTCTATGACGCGTTCGGCCAGCGCCAAGTTTCAACCATGTACCGTCCGCTCAATCAGTATCACGTCGTAATGGAGGTTGCGCCGCAGTTCCAGCAGACAACCGAGGCTTTGCAGAATATTTACCTGCGCGCCTCCAATGGCAGTCCTATTCCGTTGGCGGCATTCACCCATTTCGTTCCCTCCAACACGGCGTTGGCAGTGAATCACCAAGGCCAGGTGCCGTCGGCCACAGTGTCATTCAATCTCTCTCCAGGAGTTTCTCTGGGAGAGGCGACGCTGGCCATCGAAAACGCCGAACGCAGTATCGGCTTTCCCGCGACCATCTCGGCGAGTTTCCAGGGCACGGCAGCGGCCTTTCAGGATTCGCTTTCGAACGAGTTGGTCCTGATTGTCACGGCCGTGATTACGGTGTACATCGTGCTGGGGATGCTTTACGAGAGCTACATCCACCCGATCACGATCCTCTCGACGATTCCATCCGCCGGGGTGGGCGCCCTGCTAGCCTTGCTGCTGACCCACAACGAACTCAACGTGATTGGAATGATCGGCATCATTCTGTTGATCGGGTTGGTGAAGAAGAATGCCATTATGATGATCGATGTGGCGCTGGAAGTAGAGAGCACGCAAGGGAAGAAGCCGGCGGAAGCCATCTACGACGCTTGCCTGCTGCGCTTCCGTCCGATCATGATGACAACCATGGCAGCTCTGCTGGGAGGCCTGCCGCTGGCACTGGGCACCGGGACTGGTTCCGAGCTACACCGTCCTCTCGGCATCACGATTGTTGGCGGACTGATTGTGAGCCAGGCCCTGACCCTGTTCACCACGCCCGTCGTCTATGTGTATCTCGACCGCTTACGGATGTTCTTGCGGGGTGGTGCAGACACATCCGTGGCCAAGGGTTCTAACGCTGGTCCGGCTCCGAGTCCGGCCCACTAAGCGGCTTGATTCATTCCTGCAACATTCCAGCGGTACAACCTGGATTCAGGAGCATCGCATCGCAGGACAGGTGCACCGTCCCTTTTTCCCGGCGTTGACCGTATGATAGAGGGTGCTTTGTTTCCATGCCGGTTTCCCGGGCAGCCAGTATTATTGTTCTTCGTTTCTAGCTTTCAAATTCTCTCAGGAGTCACGGATGCTTCAGAAAGCACTGGTCCTGTTTTTTGTTCTCACAAGCATTGCTGGTTTCATCGGCTGCGGCAGCACTTCGAGCCACTACGTCTACGCGACCATCCCGGCCGCCAGTCAAATCGTCGTTTACCGCGAAGATCCCAACTCCGGCGTACTCACGCAAATCTCGGGAAGTCCGTACGCGGTGGGCCAAGGAGCTATCTCCCTGGTCCTCCATCCTTCCGGAAAATTCTTGTACGTAGCGAATCCTGGAATAGGGGGAACCGCCGAAAACGATATTTCCCTGTTCACCATCGCCAGGGACGGCACTTTGACCGAGGTCACCCCACGGACGTCCGTTGCACCCAGCGCGTCACAGCCGAAACTCCTGATCATGGACCCTGCCGGTAGTTTTCTGTATGTGATGAACACCGGATCGGACAACATCTCGGTTTTCTCGGTCGATAGTGGCAGCGGCGCTCTGACCGAGGTTGGAGGCTCTCCGTTTTTGATTGGGGCGCTGCCTCTGAACATGCAACTCGCGCCATCTGGCAACTTTCTCTACGTTAGCCTCGCGAGCCAACCGAATGGACTGATCGCGACCTTCAGTGTGACAGCGGGGCAACTCACACTGCTTGGCACCGCCAGCACCGACGGAATCAATCCGTACGGGCTCGCAATCAACAGTGCTGGCACTTACCTATACGCGGCGAACAGCAGTACTTCTAATTCCATCGCCGTCTTCCCCATCGATTCGTCGGGTTTGTTGGCGCAGCAGGTTCAGGGATCCCCAATCAACGACGGCTACACGGACCCGGTCGCAATGATTTTCGATCCTTCGGGAAAGTACCTCTACGTGGCGAACCAGGTTTCCAATAACGTTGCGGCGTACTCGATCAGTTCCACAGGACTGCCTAACGCGCTTACCAGTTCCACTACCACGAATGCTTTCAGCACCGAGTCGAGCCCAAGTTTTCTGGCGACGGACCCGAGCGGGAAATATCTGTTGGTGGGAAACCAGGGGGCCTCTGCGGGAATTCAGTTGTTTAGCATCAGCAACGGCAGTTTAAGCGCTCGCGCGACCTACGGCGTCGGGAACACACCCAGTTCGATTGCCGTATTGCAGTAAGAAAAACGATGACTGCTTGCTGGCCGACGGTGGGAGGAGCACGCTTCCGGCATGGACTATTCGTTCGACACGGAACGGATTATGCGGCCTCCGAGTCCCGCAGATGCGGCCCAGCGCCACCCCGGTGCGTGGGGCCCACGGTAGCCTCACACAAGGGTTCCTTGTGTTTGGCAGCTTTTACACGGCAATTACAAACAATATTTCCGAACTCTGCGACAATAGTCAGACTGGCGATTGTCCCTTCTGTGTACTATTACGGGAGCCTTAGCAACGAACCGGGATAAGGGTTCCCGGATTTCGGTCGGTTCCGAGGCTGTTTACCGCCAAAACTGACCCAGGAGTCAGAATCCATGAGGATTGCAAGCGCGGCGAGCGCATTCCCAAAGCATTACTACTCTCAGAAACAACTCCTTGATCGCCTTCAGGACTATTGGGGAGACCAGCTTAAGAACCCTCTGTTGTTGGCACGGCTGCACCGCAATGTAACTGTGGATGGCCGCTACCTCGCGATCCCCGCCGAGCAGTACATGGACATCAAGACCTGGGGCCAGGCCAATGACATCTGGATCAGGGTCGCGCAGGAGTTGGGGGAGCAGGCTCTTTGCCTCGCGCTGCACAAGGCTGGACTGCAGCCGAGCGATCTGGGATGTTTGCTGTTCACGACCGTCACCGGAGTCGCCAGCCCGTCCATTGATGCTCTGCTCATCAACCGCATGAAGCTCCCCGTCAATATTCGCCGAACTCCGATTTTTGGCTTGGGATGCGTGGCTGGTGCCGCCGGAATTGCGCGCGCCTCTGATTACGTGCGCGCGTATCCAAATCAGGCTGCGGCGCTGGTGTCGGTCGAACTCTGTTCTCTCACCTTGCAGCGCGAAGATCTTTCAGTCGCGAACCTGATCTCGTCAGGACTTTTCGCTGACGGAGCGGCGGCGGTTATCGTGACCGGCGAAGAATTCGCGCCCTCCGGCGCCGACATTGCTGGCCCTAAGATTCTCGCCACGCGCTCGGTGTTTTACCCCAGCACCGAAGAGATGATGGGCTGGAACATCTCCGAGAAGGGCTTTCGCATCATATTGTCTACTGAAGTTCCTACCCTGATTCGAGAAAACCTGGGGCGGGATGTGGACGCATTTCTGGCTGACAACGGACACCAGCGAAGCGATCTTAAGAGCTTCGTGCTCCACACCGGAGGGCCGAAGGTGCTGGATGCTTCGGCCGACGCGCTGGGATTGCACAATGGCCAGCTCGATGCCTCGTGGGATTGCCTGCGCAAGGTGGGAAATCTGTCTTCGGCTTCCGTCCTGTGCGTGCTGGAGGACGTGATGAAGAACCGGCGTCCCGAGCCCGGCACGCTGGGCCTGCTGGCCGCCATGGGACCCGGGTTTTGTTCCGAGCTCTTGCTTCTGCAATGGTGAGGTCACGTAGTTGCATTCAACCGATGTGTTTGTGATTGGTGGCGGCCCGGCCGGGCTGGCAGCGGCAATCGCCGCCCGCCAGCGAGGGTTCCGCGTCGCAGTCGCCGACGGAGCTAAGCCCCCGATTGACAAGGCCTGCGGTGAAGCGCTGATGCCGGACGCGATTGCGGCGCTGGCACGGCTGGGAGTTGCGGTTCCCGTCGCTGACGCCTGTCTTCTTCGAGGTGTGCGCTTTCTCAGTTCTGGATTGTCCACGGAAGCTGTTTTCCCCCACGGTAGCTGTGGGCTCTCGGTCCGCCGGACCGCCTTGCATCGCATCATGATTGAACGTGCCGCCGCGCTGGGAGTTGAGCTGCTTTGGCAGACTGTAGTTACGGGAATATCCCGCGAGGAAGTTCGGGTCGGAGAGCGCACGATCCGCACGCGGTGGATCGTAGGAGCGGATGGCGTCAACTCACGTGTGCGTCGCTGGGCGAATCTAAACGCCCACTCAAGAACCGGTCTCCGATACGCTTTTCGCCGGCACTATCGTATTCGGCCCTGGACCGACCGTATGGAAATATATTGGGGCAGGCACAGTCAGGGCTATACCAATCCCGTGAACAGCGAGGAAGTTTGTGTGGCGGTCGCGTCGCACGATCCCGAACTTCGCTTGGAAGAATCTCTACTTGCATTTCCCGAACTCAATGCCCGGCTTCGCGCGGCGGAGAGGTCCTCCGCCGAAAGGGGTTCGGTGACCGCCAATCGAAGACTGAACCGGGTCTGGCGCGGAAATGTGGCGTTGATCGGCGATGCTTCTGGCACCGTTGATGCTATTACCGGCGAAGGCCTGGGCCTGTCTTTCAGCCAGGCGATGGTATTGGCGGACTGTCTCAGGTCAGGCAACCTTGTCGGTTACAATGCTGCGCATCGGCGCCTCTCCCGGCGCCCCTTGCTAATGGCGCGATTGATGCTCACGCTCGACGGCCGCCCCGGCTTTCAGCGACGTACCCTGCAGGCTTTTCACGAGCGTCCCGAAGTCTTTTGCCGATTGCTGGCCCTGCACGTAGGAACTCTCTCGCCGTTTCATCTCGCTCTCGACGGGCTCACTCTGGGGTGGGGTGTATTGACCGCCTGAAGAAGGCGCTGGCAGAGTTAATATCCATCCTGCGGCGAGATTCCCTTGCCCTCAACGCATTCGTAGCATCGTCCCGCGGCCAGGCTTTTGAACTCTTCGGTCCTTCCGCTGGGCCAGGTAATGACTGCGCGCTCGATACGATCGCGTTTCTCCAATCCAAACGTCACAGGAAGTTCAGATTGTGAGAGATAACTGGATCCGCTCTTCACCATGCGCAACTGGCTCAGTCCGCCGGAGAAAATGCGGACGCTGGCGCCGATGGCATCGCGGTTCGACTTGGTACCGACCAGCCGAAAACGAATGCTGTGATTTCCTGCGAGCTGGTCGTTCCGGTATAGATATGCGGGCCCGTTGTTGGTGGTCAGCAGCAGATCGAGGTCACCATCGCGATCGAAATCAGCATACGCCAGTCCCCGCCCGACCTTCGGCTGCTCGAATCCGCCACCGGCTTCCGCGGCAACGTCGCGAAAGCCTCCCTTGCCATTGTTGAGAAACAAAAGCGGCGGCTGAGCATAGCCCACGTTGCCGCGAATGTTGCGCACCGTCTCGTCGATGTGGCCGTTGGCGACCACAAGATCCAGCCAGCCGTCGAGATTGGCATCGAGAAAAGCACATCCGAAACCAAGACTGTTTTTCGAGGCCAGGCCTACCCCTGTCCGCGCTGCTATGTCCTCGTATGTCTTGCCTCCAAACTCGTACAGGCCTGTCATTTCGTTATCGAAGTTCGTGATGGCCACGCCGGAATGGCCGGAGTTCATGAAGTCAGCCGCGTCCACGCCCATACCGGCTCGCGCCTTGCCCTCGCTGCTGAAGGCAAGTCCAGCCTCAACAGCGACGTCTTTGAAGGCGCCGTTGCGCTGGTTTCGGTAGAGCTTGTTAGGCTGAGTGTCATTCGCCACCAGCAGATCGGGCCAGCCGCTCTGGTCTTCGTCCAGTATTGCGACACCCAGGGACTTTGAACTGCTGTCAAAGATTCCGCTGGAGGCCGTAACGTCCTCGAAAGCACCCTTGCCCCGATTGTGAAATAACCAGCAGGTTTCTCCGCGATACGCTTCCGGCGTGCAATAGGATTTGTGCTTGCCGTCCAGACTGCAGAACACGTCGTGCTCATGCGACCACTTCACGTAGTTGCAAACAAAAAGATCAAGCAGTCCGTCGCGATCGTAATCGAACCACACCGCGGAGGTACTGAACCCCAGGCGCTTCCCCAATCCGCTGGCGCTTGTCACATCGACAAATGTTCCTTTGCCGGTATTGTGGAATAACCGGTTCTGGCCGACGCAAGTGATTAGGATGTCGGGAAATCCGTCGTTGTCATAATCTCCAACGGCCACGCCCATGCCATACATTTCTACATCCAGTCCAGCGCGGGAAGTTGCATCTGTGAAAGTGCCGTTCCTGTTGTTGTGATAAAGCCGGAGCGTGGAGCGGCGCTGCTTGTGGCCGGGCCAATCCATCCCATTGATCAAAAGAATGTCCTGCCATCCGTCGCGATCGTAGTCGAGAAAAGCGCAGCCCGAACCCAAAGTCTCAGGCAGGAACTTTCCGCCAAAGGCGCCGCTGTTGTGTTGAAATTGGATGCCAGCGCTCGAGGTTACATCGACAAAATGGAAGCCGGGCGATACATCTGCCCCGGATGCCGTGCCCAGAGCCCGCAGCCAAGGCAACTGTGACACCGATGCCAGACCCGCGGCGCCCCACAAGAAGGATCTGCGATTCACGGAACGTTCACCAGCCCGGCGCGAATCGCATAGACCACAAGCTCGGCAGTCTTGTGGATGCCGAGTGCGTTCATAATGTTGGCGCGATGAACCGCAACCGTGTTGGCGCTGAGATCCAGCACGGTGGCGATTTCCTTGTTCGATTTGCCATCGACGATCATCTGCAAAACTTCGAGCTCGCGCGGAGTCAACCCGCTGCTACGTTCGCCTTTGAGCGCCGCGGGTTGCTCGACCTGAGGATCAAACATGGTTTCCCCTCCAGCCACTCGCCGCACGGCGGGCCCCAGTTCCAGGTTCATCGCATTCTTAAGAATGTATCCCTTGGCCCCGGCCGCGATTGCCTGGCGCACCCAGGTGTTCTCAGAGTGCATGCTGAGCATGAGCACCGCAGTCTCTGGTAGGTCTTCAAGGATCAGTCGCGTTGCGTCGAGGCCATTCATCTTGGGCAATGCGCAGTCCATGATAACAACCTGCGGCTTCAACTCGCGTACAAGCTTTACGGCCTCATCGCCGTCGCCAGCTTCTCCCACGACGGCCATATCGGGTTCATCTTCCAACATGCGCCGAAAACCTCGCCGTACCAGGCTGTGGTCGTCGACCAGCAATACTGTAATCTTCTTTGTCATGCTTCTCTTTTCATCGTTCTTCTTTACTTGTTACTTATTTGATCTTTGTCGAGCAATTCAACCTTCTCGCGCGGCACAATCAGGTGCAAGGATGTTCCACCCGCAGCGGGGACGGAAAATACAATTCGCCCTCCCATCAGTTCCGAACGCTCGCGCATCGCCACCAGTCCGATACCTTGCTTCGCAGGCCGCCCGCTGAAACCGGTGCCGTGATCTTCCACCTCGAGCTCAAGCGTCGCAGGCAAGAAATGCAGCCGCACCCAAACCTGTTTCGCGCCGGAATGCCGCGCTACGTTGTTCAACGCTTCCTGCAACACGCGATAGATCTGGACAGCCGCACTGCCATCCACTGCAAAGGGCGCGCCCTGCTTCTCATAGGATATGGCAATGCCGGTCTGTCTTTCCACGGTCGGAATGTACCAATCGAGTGTAGTCTCTAACCCGGCCTCATCGAGCATCACGGGATGCAACGCCTGCGACAGGCTCCTGACCCGGTCCAGGGTGTCTTGTGCGATCTGGCGGACTTCGTGCAAGTCACCGCGCAGGGATGAACCTTCCGGAGCGTGAGTTCCGGCGCGGCCCAGCATTGACCCCATGGCAGTCAATATTTGGCCAAACTCGTCGTGCAGCTCGCGTGAAATGTAACGTAACGTTGATTCCTGCGTTGCAATCAGTTTCTGCGCCAGTTCACTGCGGCGTTCCGAAAGCTCCGCCATGCGCGCAAACAGCCGCCGGTTCCACCGGATCATGGAAAATCCAGTCAGCAGAATCGCGGCCAGCGTTGCAGCCAGGAATACATAGACTTCCCGCTGCACCCGGTCATAGATCTGCACAATTCGCTGCGCCGCCTGCTCTTCATTCTCGCTGTTTTGCACCAGCAGCCGTGCCACCGCAGTGCTCAAGGCCGCCTGCCGCGCCTGCAAAGAAAGCTGGATCTGCACTCGCGCATCTCTTTCGTTACCCGCGCCCGCCAGTTCAAACACGCGATCGACCGCGTCCCAAAACTGTGCCAGCGAACCGCTCAACGAGGCGCTCTGCTCGATCGTGCGCGTCGTCGGGGCCAATCGTGCTTCCAATCGCATGGCATCGTCAAGGTCGGTGCGGATGCGCTGGAATTGCGTTGCCCAGGCGGTCAGGGCATACGGCTCGTCGTTGTCGATCATGTCACGCATTGCGACTGCGAGCAGATTCAGATTGTTCTGGATGCGCAGCAACTGCAGTGAATCCTTGCGATTGCGGTCGATTAAATCGGATTGAAGCTTGCGCAGACCGGCCACTTGCCAGGTGATATAAGCCGAGTAGGCGACAACGGCCGCGAGCGTAATGATCAGGCCGAGCAACAAGCCCAGGGTTGGAGAGCGCTCCGGCGAAGGCGAACGTGCCACGCCCCGAGGATACAACGGCTGCCCCCGGCATGTCACAATGCAGTAATAATGAAGCGAATCCAGCTCCAGCGGAGTCCAATTACAGATTGAGTTCTGACCCAAAACAGCCGAAACCCCCGAAAGTCCAAAGACTAAAGGCAGTTCTGCCGGAAGTCTGGAAGCTGATGCGTCCGCGACGCTGGCTGCTCGCGCTCGGCTTCGTCTTGATGGTGATCAACCGCGTTGCGGCACTGGTGTTGCCGTATTCCACCAAGTTCCTGATCGACAACGTCATCAACAAGCATCACATCGAGCAACTGAAGTCTCTGGTACTGTTCGTGTTGGCCGCCACTCTGGTGCAGGGCGTCACTTCTTTTTCGCTGACGCAGTTGTTGTCGAAGGCTGCGCAACGTTTGATCGCGGAGTTGCGCGAACAGGTGCAGGTCCATATCTCCCGCCTGCCGGTTGCGTTTTACGACGGTAACAAGACCGGCAATCTCGTATCACGCATCATGAGCGACGTGGAGGGTGTGCGGAATCTGCTCGGCACCGGCCTGGTGGACTTTGCCGGAGGACTGGTCACCTCTGGGATTGCGCTGGTTTTGTTGTTCCGCACCAGCCCGCAGATGACGCTCATCGCGGTCGGCTCGCTTCTGTGTTTTGCAGTGGCCCTCAACAAGGCCTTCGCAACCATCAGGCCGATTTTTCGCGAGCGTGGCAAGATTAATGCCGAGGTCACTGGAAGGCTCACGGAATCACTGGGCGGCGTGCGCGTGATCAAGGGGTACCACGCCGAAGAACGCGAGGAGAAAATCTTCGCCACCGGCGTGCGCCGCTTGCTGGATAACGTAATGCGCACTCTGACCGCTACGTCCGTCATGGGTCTCTCCGCAAGCGTGCTGCTCGGATGTGTCGGCGCGGTTACCATGTATGTAGGCACGCATCAGATTGCCTCCGGCACGCTGACGGTCGGCGGTTTCTTTTCCTACACGTTGTTGCTTGGTTTTCTGGTTGCGCCGATCATGCAGATCGTTTCCATCGGAACCCAGCTTACCGAAGCGTTGGTCGGACTCGAGCGGACGCAGGAAATCATGCGCGAGCGCCCCGAGGATCAGGATCCCAGGCGCACCGTCGCGCTGGGCGACATTCGAGGCAGCGTAGAGTTTGACGATGTAACTTTCAGTTACGATGGAACTCACGAAGTGCTGCGGAACATTTCCTTCCGCGCCGAGCCCGGTAGCGTAACCGCACTTGTAGGCTCATCTGGCTCGGGCAAATCCACCACCATCGGATTGATCTCCGCTTTCTACATTCCCACCAGGGGCAGAATCTCGGTGGACGGCACGGACTTGAGCGCGGTTCGCCTCGATTCCTTTCGCACGCGTCTTGGAGTCGTATTACAGGAATCGTTTCTGTTTGACGGCACGATTCGCGAGAACGTTGTATTTTCACGTCCTGGCGCGAATGAAGAAGAATTCTTGCGTGTCAGCCGGATCGCGCGCGTAGACGAATTCGCCGAATCTTTCGCCGATAAATATGACACAGTGGTCGGCGAACGTGGCGTAAAACTCTCGGGCGGCCAGCGGCAACGAATATCGATAGCCCGCGCAATTCTAGCCGAGCCGCGCA
>DATMOP010000083.1:0-61786 GCA_035568115.1 Candidatus Acidiferrum sp. | reverse complement strand
CTCGGTAGCGAAGTTCGGTAGTGATAACCGCTGAATGCATATAAGCGGGAAGCACTCCTCAAGATGAGATCTCCCAACCCGTAAGGGATAAGAAGGGCCCAGGAAGACTACCTGGTTGATAGGCTGGAGGTGGAAGAGTGGCAACACTCGTAGCTTACCAGTACTAATCGCCCGTTCGGCTTGACCATAAAATTTACTCGGTGCAGAAACAGTTGTCAGCAATCAGCCTTCAGCCCTCAGCTAAAACCTGAGCTGCGGCTGAGGCAAAGTTTCTTTCTACCGCCAGAACCTGGGTGGGGAAGAAGAAATCCGCTGACGACTGTGCGCCGACGCTTTCGTAAGGAAGCAAGCCGATGTACGGTGGCTGAAATTGGAAATAAACAAAGAAGAGAGTAAGCCACACCAATCTATTCAGTTGTGAGGTTTCGTCCTCACGATCTTTGAAAAAGCACTCAGCACTTAGCAATCAGCATTCAGCCAACACAGATGCTGATGCGCTAGTGCTGACCGCTCAAAAAGTTTGCAGCGAGGTTTTTGGCCCAACGACAAACGGCCAAGGACTAACGACCGCTGCTACGATTTGTCGGTGATCTTACCGCGGGGGATCCACCCGTTCCCATCCCGAACACGGAAGTTAAGCCCCGCAGGGCCGATGGTACTGCACGCGCCAAGTGTGTGGGAGCGTAGGTCGTTGCCGGCATAAGTAAAGGCCAGTCTGAGAAATCAGATT
Organism: Candidatus Acidiferrum sp.; assembly: GCA_035568115.1. Classification (GTDB taxonomy): domain Bacteria; phylum Acidobacteriota; class Terriglobia; order Terriglobales; family Acidobacteriaceae; genus Sulfotelmatobacter. Next base: position 61,056 of record DATMOP010000083.1, on the reverse strand, counting down.
GGCCTTTTCCTTTTTCGGGAATGCGCCGGAATTCTCCAGCTTTATTGATAGAAATCCTCCCTTCCACGCCTATGATTGTTCGGGTGGTTGGAAGGGACGTTATCTGTGCTGGTTTCGGTCTTCGCGCACATTTTTGTGCCTCTGATTGCTCTGGTGGCAGTCGCTGTCATTCAATTCGACAAGGGCATTCCCATGCCGGCGCAGATCGCCGAGGGCGGCACGGACCTCTGCATCCTGGCGATGGGCGCCACCGGGAGCATGTTCATCAGTCCCAAGCTGCACGAGAAGTTTGGGCCGGAGTGGATGGTGCTCATCAGCATCATGATCGTGCTGGGCACAATCACTTTGGCGGGAATGTCGATTCATGTAAATCGCTCCCAGATGGCATTGCGCGATCGGGCAAAGGTCAATTGTTTCCTAGGGGCGGCTGCTATAATTTTGGGTGTGGAGTGGTGATCGTGGGTGCGAGGTAATTATGGAGGCACTAAAGTTCTTGGCGCTCGAAGTTGGAATCAGCGTGGCAGTGGCGGGTGCATTCACGTTCCTGGTGAGTTTGGCGATAGACCCTCTTGAACGCATGCGCCTGCGCTGGCTCGAGCGCGAACGCGAAGCGGGCAAAGCTGCTCGGGTGTGAGGGAAGGGGACCGCCGCTCGAGACGAACCGTTGATCACCAACCGATCCGCTTGGTTCCGGCCACCAAATCGAAATGGCGATCGCGGCTCAAGAGGGGAAGAGAATGTTGCCGGCACAGTGCTGCAATCCAGACGTCATTGGTTGGAATGAGCTTGCCCTTGCGCTTTAGTTCGAGGCTGATCTCGGCATAATAATGCGTCGTCGGCTCCTGAACGTCCAACACCCTACAGTCATGGAGCAGTCCTGCCAGCCAGTTTTCGTAGCTGGCCCGATTGCGCGACTGGGCGATGCCATGGCGATACTCGCCGAGCACAATTACGGGGATGACCATCTGTTCGGCGCCGGCGAGAAGGGCAACCGCCCCAGGGTCATCGTCAGCCGCGGCGGACAAGGCGTTGGTATCAACGATCATTGATCACTGCCAGACTTCGATCACTGCCAGGCTTCGATCACTGCCAGACTTCCCGATCGATCTGCTCGAACGCTTCTTCCACCCGCTTTTCGATTTGCCTTCTCTCCTTATGGAGGTGTTTGAGCTTTCCGAGATGTTTCATCCAAGGCTTTTCCTGGGAGGTAGTTTTCAATTTCTCCTGCAGCGCCTCGGTGACGAGCTGGCGCAGGGGGACACCGAGTTGGGCGGCGGTTGACTTTGCGCGGCGGAACAGGAAATCGGGAATTTCGAGGGTCGTCTTCATAGTCCCATATTACCATATTTATGGGGGAGAGTTGCGAAGATTCCCAACCCTTGAGAGAAATCTCGACGGCCTTTCCTTTGGTGCCAGGTTTCAAAGTTTCAAGGTTTCAAGGTTTCAAAACGGCAGCGCAAGCGGGAGATCCTTCGCAAAGAACGCTCAGGATTTCGGCAGAGGGCTCCCGCGCGCAAAGAACGCGCGCTCACGCCTTCTAACCGCCTCAAGTTGCCGGCATAAATAAAGGCCAGTCTGAGAAATCAGATTGGCCTTTTCCTTTTGGGCTCGGATGTTGGAGTCTCGAACCTCGTTACTTGCTTTAGTCAGTTCCCGAGATCCAGATCTCGTAGACCTTTTGCGTGGATGTCGTATTGTAGGTGCCGTCGCTGAAGGCGAAGACGCTCCCCTTCACTCGAACCTTGGTTAGATCCTGGGTGTCGCTCAGCGCGATAGAGTCGGTTTGCTGTCCGCGCGAAGTATTTTCCAGAAAGTAGACTGACGTAAAGGTCGTCCCGCCGTCGAGGGAATAGTCAATTTCCGCAGTGCCTCCGGTTTGCGTCGTGGCGGAGGAGTTAATGTTCAAATGCATTCCGCTGGCACCGGGAGGAGCGCTGGAAAACCCGGACCACGTCTCTGTCTTAGTCGTCGCTCCCTTTAGAGATTGAGTAACGGTTCCATAGGAATAGGTTGTGAGGCTGCCATCATAGGCGGAAGCCGGGTTGAGGTAAGTGCCGGAGGAGGCGGTGGGTCGCAGCGTGAAGGCCCCCATCTCCTGGCCCACAGCCATGCTCGATAGCAATGCCAGTGTCACTAAAGCTGCGATTCTCGATAACTTCGTTTTCATGGTGTCTCCTTTTGGGGAAGAGTTGTCCTCTGCCTTGCCGCGCATTGGAAGGTCGGATGGTAGCAGGCGGGGAGCGTGCAGTAACTTCAGGCGCGGAGATGTTACGAATCCCGGACGAGAGCAAGATTCCGCACTTACTGGGGCGCGTGGACAACTCCCGGGACTAGCAGGGTATTTCGCTCGTACCCCAGCCTCGGTGATTTTATGCGCATGAATCCCTGAGCGGGCGATCCTTCGCAAAGAACGCTCAAGATTTCGGGAGAAGGCTCCCGCGCGCAAAGGACGCGCGCTCACGCCTTCTAAGCGCCTCAAGTTAAGCCCCGCAGGGCCGATGGTACTGCACGCGCCAAGTGTGTGGGAGCCCTTCGGCAAGCTCAGGATAAACTGCGGTCGTTGCTGACATAAATAAAGGCCAGTCTGAGAAATCAGATTGGCCTTTTCCTTTTCACTTCCCCGATTTGGCTTGTTGTTTCATGTCAAGCACCTTGAAGTGATAGATAACTATTCGGTAGTGAGAGCACTGCGGAAGCCCATCTATACAATCCCAGCTAGAAAGGTCGCTGACATCGAGGTCGCCGTTCGGGAAGGTTTCATAGCTAGCGTTAGTGCGCGTCGTGCCTTTTGTCGGTTGATCGCCCCACTGAAAAGCCAAGACGCTGTCCCCGGGAACCTCGAGTACACCGTGGCGATCGCTGCACTTTTTCACAACGGGTTTAGCAAGATCGCTACCAACGACCTCGGCGTATGCGCAGCGAGCTTTCACAACAACTTCTCCCATGTGAAACGTATAGACGCCGTTCGTGAAAGAGTCCATGATCAACGGCTTACCATGTTGGGCCCACGACACATCTGCCAGCGCGATCGCGAGCAATAATCCCAGGACTCTCACTGAATGCATGTGCGGATTGTACGCTCTTCCAACAAGGCGCTAACAAAGTTACCTGATCGCGGAGATCCTTCGCAAAGAACGCTCAGGATTTCGGCAGAAGGCTCCCGGTCGCCAAAAGCGGCTCCCTCACGCCTTCTAAGCGCCTCAAGTTAAGCCCCGCAAGGGCCGATGGTACTGCACGTGCCAAGTGTGTGGGACCGTAGGTCGTTCCTTTTAGGACCCATCTGAGTGGGAAATTGGTCGTGCCTGTACAGATGGACGACCACGTTCAGAACAATTTCGACAGACCTTATTCCTTGCGAAATTCCTGTCACGGGCCCGACTGCGTGGGCTGTGAATGCTGGCGAACCTCAATGCCGGTGAACTTTTGGATGTATTTGTACCAACCTTGCTGCAACTCCGCCTGGAATGTCGCTATCGGGCTGGTGTCTTCGTCCGGTGCCTGTTTCATCTGAAGATTCGCCCAAAAATACATTCTCTCATCTCTACTTTTCACATCGTCGAAGGAGAAGTAAACCGCGCCATTTATATGTGGAAATCGAAGATCGCCGGCCGGTGTGCGTTTTCTTAGAACTTCCGCAATGAGACGCCTGAAACTATCAGGATGATCGTGGTAAAAGTTCGAGCCGTTGGCAATGAGCATCATTCCCTTGGCGGAACGCAGGTTCATGCGAAGCTTTGTGTCTCGTATCTGTCTGTTTGCGTCACGGATCAACGGTTCAACAGCTGCCTTTAACAGGCCGAGCCAAAAGATCTGAATTTCCGCTGGCATGTCTTTAAAGGCGACGAAGTGCTTGCGGCCCTGGATAAGCCCGGAAGATATTTGTCCATTTTTCCTGATCCACTCCAGTACCTTCGGTGTCAGTTTTCTGTCTATGTCGTTTGTCTGGTCCACCGTAAGAGTCTTTAACTCAGCGATAATATCCTGATTTCGAAAGAAGTAATCAGCTGTGGATCCTTCTCGGGCTTCGGGTAGGACATCGCCACCGAAGTCTCTTACAAACTCGTGAAAAAAAGACTCGAAGGCATTTGATCTCTTCACTTTCATTTAGGCTGAGTATATTCGCAGGTCGCCGTGAGGGGAAAGGTTGATTCATTCTGATCCCTCCTCTGTTTTGAGAGGATAGGAAGTCAAAATCCCCACCCCTTCGACTTCGCTCAGGGCAGGCTCTTGCCGTTTTAGTGCCGGGGCGATCTCTGCTGCTGGGGACGCGGCAGGGATGGGGTGCCGCGGGTGATCCGCTCCTGGCGGACAGCAGATTCCTCCTGTCTCGCTTCGCTCGCGCGTCGGAATGACAAGGGTTGTGGGGTGGGGATGTCTACTTTTGAGGGGTCTACTTTCGTGGGTAGTGGCTTTCCCGGAATGGGGCTTATTTTCTTGACTTCGATTTGGGTGGGTGGAATCATTTAGTTATAGCCGACGTGGCTCGTCTTAGCCCCTTCCGACCGGTGGTCGGAGGGGGCTTTTGCGTTTTGGGGTACGGAGGGCGAGGGCGGTGGAGGGGGAGATCCTTCAGGACGATAACCCCGTCCTTCAGGATGACAAGGGTGGCGATAGCCCCGTCCTTCAGGATGACAACGGGCGAGGGTGCGGAGGCGGTAGGGATCCCTCAGGACGATGAACCCGTCCTTCGGGATGACAAATTTTATTTTGAAGGAGTAAGGGACATGGATGGCGATCGGGTTGATGTGGAGTTGGGCGAGTTGGGTGGGATTTCGATTTGGGGGATGGCGGAATCGGAGTTCGAATCAAATTCAAAGTCAAAAGCAAAGTCAAAGGCAGCGGGCGGGGGCGCCCGCTCCACACAGGCAAATTCACAGGCAACGGACGGGATGACGCCGAAGGAGTTGGGGGAGTTGGCGGAGGCGGAGTTTTTGCGGCGGGCTTTGGGGATGGGGATGGCGATTGCGAAGCCCTGGGGCGAGAGCCGGGCTTATGACTTTATTGTGGATGATGAGGGGCGGTTGTGCCGGGTGCAGGTGAAGGCGGCGTTCCGGGAGGGTCCGCAGGGAGGGTATAGCTTGCGGGCTTACCGGAGTTCGAAGCAGTGTTACACGGAGAAAGAGATTGATGCGCTGGCGGGGTATGCGGCTCCGGAGAATGCGTGGTATCTGTTTCCGGTGCGGGTGATTAAGAAAGTGAAGTCGTTGAAATTGTTTCCGGGGAGTAAAGGGAGAAGATCGAAGTTTGAGAAGTGGAGAGAGGCTTGGGGGGTGGTGCGGGGGAGGCGGTAGGGTGGCGCTTAGACAGGTCGGTGGAGAGGGAGATCCTTCAGCGACGATAAAGCTGTCGCTTCAGGATGACAACCATCAAGAAGAAATGGTGATCTTCAGTTCTACGGATTCGGGGGCGGGGGCAATAGTTCACAATGCTCGACGCACTCTACCGTGTTGGCCTCGATGGTGGCTTTCTTGTGGCCGGAGAAATCGATGTCGGGGAGGATGAGCAGGGTTTGCGTGCCGTTGGCGACATTGAAGGTGCAATTGAAGCTCATGGACTGGACGCCACGTTCCTTGCAGCCGGTTTGGTCGAGGGCGTCGTTTAGGGTAACGGTCTTGTCGTAGACCTGGTCGGCAAGATGCGAGGGCAGCAGAGCGACCGTTAGCGGGATGGGCGACTTGATCTTCAGGCTGAGTTCCTGGCCGTCGTGGTCTGGAGTCATCAGACTGTAGACCTTGGGGGCTGTCGTGATGTCGTATTTTTCGTTGAGGATGCGACGCCAGTGGAACTCAGGCTGAAGGCAATTGAAGTACTGGATGTGGAGACTGTTGGGGGAAAGGAAGGGCCGGGCTCCGGGTCCGAGGACGGCGCCAATGGTCGAGAGGACGGGCCGCTCGGGCCTGCGCTCATCGCGGAAGGTGATGATCATGGGGCGATCGGAAGGAAGATGACACTCGTAGATCGCGCTGGTGACATGCTCCTTCACGCAGAGGAAGCCGAAATTCGCAGGGGCTCCGGGGCGCATGGCGGCGTTCCATTCGTCGGCCCAAGCCATGGCCACGGTGACTGGGTATCTGGAGTCGATCTGCACATGCATGTCTCCGCCCCCGACAGCGGGATGGTAGACGCGGCCGGCGTGGAGGCTGGCGGGCTCCAAAGGGATTGTCTCGCTGGTGGCGGCAGTCCAGACAATCTGATTTTGCGCATGCGAGTTCGCGGCCAGGACGCAGAACAGCAGCGCGGCGAAAGTCGAAAGGTTCCTCATGCTAGAAGTATTCGCTGGGTCCATGCGCGCACCCTAGCGAATTCGCGAGGGGAGGATTACGAAGGTACCAAGGGGCCCGAGGAGAGGATGGTGCGCGCACAGAACGCACGCTCACGCCTCTGAACGCCTCAAGTTGAGCCCCGCAGGCCGATGGTACTGCACGCGCCAAGTGTGAGGGAGTCCCTTCGACAAGCTCAGGGCAGTCCCTTCGGCGAGCTCGGGGTAAACTGCGGTCGTTGCCGGGATAAATGAAGCCAGTCCTTCCTATTTTTGCGAGCCGTGTTGTGCTCCTTGGACTGGAGTCCGGGCCGCTGCTGAGTCTCACCATGCCTTCCACTTTTCTCATTGACAAACACTGGGTTTGGGGCATGATGGTGCCCTTATGTTTCTTCGCAGGCAACGGCTGGTATGGACGGCTGCATTTGGCTTGAGCGTGTGCGGCTGGGTGGGCGCGCAGGACAAGGGATGGCTGGAGGTGCGGAGCCCGCACTTTCGCGTGATCACGAATGGCAGCGATCGCGACGCGCGCCACGTGGCGCGATCTTTTGAAGAGATGCGCGCGGTATTTGCCAGTCAATTTCCGGGTTTTGTGCTGGAAGCGCCGGCGCCGCTTCTGGTTCTGGCGGCGCGGGATGAAGAAACCATGAAGATGTTGTTGCCTCAATGGTTCAACGCGCGCGTGGGCTCGCAAATCGCCGGACAATTTCAGAAGGGATGGGAGCGCGAGTATGCGCTCATCCGGCTCGACGTAGTGACCTCAGACCGGAGAAATCCGGATACTTTCGCAACTGTTTATCACGAATACGTTCACACGCTGTTACATGCGAATTTTCGCGGGCTGCCGACATGGCTGGACGAAGGCCTGGCTGAGTTTTACGCTTACACAAGATTCGAAGGCGACAAGATGTATATCGGCGCCCCGGCGAAATCGCATCGCCTGGAAATTCTGGACAGCCGGACGCCCACTCCGCTGCGAACGTTCATCACAACGCGAAGTTCGATATCGCGGGATGAATCGAACTCGCAGCTTTTTTACGCCGAGGCCTGGGCCCTGACGCACTTCCTCACCTTCGGTCCGGGGATGGATCAGGGCGACAAGCTGAAAAAATTCTTCAATCTGCTGCAGCGCGGAACCGATCAGGTGAAAGCCTTCGAACAGGTCTTTGGCAATATCGAGGAATTGGACAAGGCGTACCGGAACTACATCAATCGAATCGCCTATCCCACGGGCGTGGTTCCCTACGTAGGAGGTACGGAGGAGAAAGACTATTCCGGACGTGCGCTCAGCCTGGCGGAAACCAAGGCGGAGTTGGCAGCGTTTCACATTTTATCCCGCCACTACGACCTGGTGCGGGAACTGGCGGAAGCGGCGCTGAAGAGTGACGCCAAGGTGGCGCTGGCGCACGAAGACATGGGATTCGTGCTGTTCAATGAAGGCAAGGACGACGACGCGCTGCACGAATTTTCGCAGGCGGTGGAGTTGGATCCCAAGTCTTACATTTCGCTTTTTGCCAAGACTATGCTGTCGCCGATGTCGCGATGGGATGCGCCTGCGGACCAGGCGTCGTTTAAGGAAGCGTTACAGAAGGTGGTTGGGCTGAATCCGCGATTCGCGCCGGCCTACGTGGAGTTAGCGAAATTAGATCTGGCGCGGGGCGAGGTGGATGCGGCTTTGCAAATGGCTCAGAAGGCCGAAGCGCTGGAGCCTTCGCGGCCCGGATACCGTGTGATGGCCGGCCAAATCCTATTGCGTACCGGCCACCCGGGGGAAGCTTCCGCCCGCGCCGCCTACGTTGCGGAGCGATGGGGAGGTCCTGATCGCGACGAAGCAATGGAGTTGTGGAAGAGCATTCCAGCGGAGAAACGGGTAAGTGAAATCCTGGTGGATCGCCCGTTTCCGCCCGAGGTGCTGGTCGCCGAAGGGGTGGTGAAAGCGGTTACGTGCAAAGATCGAGCATTTGCCGTGACCATCGAGAGTGAAGGAAAAGCATTGACGTTTCACAGCCAGGGCTTTCCCGTGGGATACTCCGACACCCTCTGGATGGGACACGACCACTTCACGCCGTGCTTCCACGTTGACGGGCTGCGAGCGGTAGTCCGGTACAGAGTGAGCGCGGACAAATCCTACAGCGGCGACCTGATGATTCTCGGCTTCCGAGATAACCTCTCTCCGGCCGTAAAGCCCACGACTGCCGTAGTCGCTCCCTAAAGACTGGGCGCCGGGGGAATCTGGAGTGGCACTTTCTTCTGAGCGTGCGTCATCCCATCATGCTTACTGGGGATTTTCGTTTAAAGGGCTATGGAAACAAACCTGGAATTCGGGCCGGAGCGGCGGCGGTGTTCGCGGCAGAGTATGCATGCGCCGGCGTTTGCCAGCTTTGACGGAGTTTCAGGCGGAATGATTCTGGATTTGAGCGAGGAGGGATTGTCGATGCAGACGGACACTCGCCTCGACAGGGATCGCCGGGTGCGGATGGAGCTTGATCTTACGGAACCGGCTGCCCACGTGGAGACTACGGGGTACATCGCGTGGGCCGATGCGCTGGGACGCGCGGGAGTGCGATTCTCGGATTTGCCGGAGGAAGCGCGGCAGCGCTTGAATGAATGGTTGACGCTGAATGCGGGAGCGCCGAGTCAGATCGCGCCAAAGCTTACGGTGGGCAAGATGCAAGGCTGGGCCGGTGGGTCGAGGTCCGGTGGTACTACGAATCGCGATCCCGTCGCCATCGATCATTTATCCGCCGAGCGTTCATCCGGCGATCATTTATCCGGCCATCATGCATTTGTAAGTTTGGAAGCGGAAACAGAAGGAGCGGGAACCGGCGCGGCGGGAAACGGGAATCGAGTGGCGGCGTCGGCGACCGTGCAGTATGAGTTCAATTCCCTGGGCACGGATTTGACGGCGGCGTTGCGGCTGATTGGAGAGCGGGCGCGGTCGCTGACGCGGGGCACGAGTGCGGCCATTGCGCTCGTCCATAAAGGCGGGGTGATGTGCCGGGCCAGCGTGGGGGAGAGCGCGCCGGCGCTGGGGACGCGGCTGGACGTGAATTCAGGATTGTCGGGCGAGTGTTTTCGCGCGGGGAAAACTGTGCGCTGCGATGATGCAGAAAACGATCCGAGAGTGGATCTGGAAAGCTGCCGCCGGCTGGGCGTGCGGTCGATTGTGGCGGCGCCGGTCCGCTATGAGCGGGATACGGTGGGGCTGCTGATGGTGCTCGCATCCGAGCCATTTAATTTTGATGAGGGCGACGTGGCGGTGGTGGAGAGTTTGGCGCATACCGTGGTGAGGAGTATGAGGCAGGCAGAGGCGGGGTAGGGACTGGCTAGGGCGCGGCAGGCGGGAACGAATCAAAGTCAGAGAATCAAAGTCAAAGATCAAAGTCAAAACCAGCGGGCAGGAGTGCCCGCTCCACACGAGCTAGTCCACACATTATTTAGTTTTCTTGCTGGGCTTCAAGGATTCCCAGTCTTCGTTCGTCAGGGCGCGACCGAGGGCGCTGAATTCGCCGGCGCCTTGGAGGAATTCTCCGCCGTCCATGCGGATTACTTCTCCGTTGACATAGGAGGAGCCGTCGCTGATCAGGAACGCTGCGAGGTTTGCCAACTCTTCTCTTGTGCCGAAGCGGTGCATGGGGTTGCGGTCTAGTGCTAATGCTTCGAGGTCGGGGCGCGGGAGGACACGCGAGAATGCGCCTTGGGTGGGAATGGGGCCGGGGGCGATGGCGTTCATGCGGATGCCGCGATTGCCCCACTCGACGGCGAGGCTGCGGGTGAGGGCTTCGACACCGGCTTTGGAGACGGCGGAGGGAACTACGTAGGCTGAGCCTACTGGGGCATAGGTTGCCGAAATGCTCAACACGGTGCCCTTGTGGTTGGACTTGAGCCAGCGGCGTCCGCAGGCCATGGTGGCGTGGAGAGTGCCGAGGAGCACGATGCCGATTACGGAGTCCCAGGCGCGTGGGGAAAGTTCCTCAGTGCGGGCTATAAAGTTACCGGCGGCGTTGTTGACTAGAACGTCGAGTGGGCCGGATTTCCAGATGGTTTCGATGAGGGTCTCGACTGCGTTCAGATCGCGAACGTCGCAGGGGAGTGCGTGAATGGGGCCGTGAGGGGAGAGTTCGGCTGCGGTTTTCTCCAATACGTCTTCGCGGCGGCCGCAGATGTAGACTGTGGCGCCGAGTTCGAGGAAGCGGGTGGCCATGGCTTTGCCGAGTCCGGTGCCGCCGCCCGTGATGAGTATGCGCTTGTTGCCTAGGAGATCGGTGCGAAACATGTGAAATTGAGTAATTGTGTAATTTGGTAATTGTGCAATTGAAAACCTAACTGCCGGACGGGCGATTTTCAATTACAAGATTACCAAATTGCACAATTGCTCAATCTGATTGAATCCCGATTCCGAGCTAAATGTCGCACGCTACGCGGAAGCCGTAGTCGGCATAGTGGAAGTCGGGAGGGATGCTGGAGCGGGCGGAGCAGCGGGAGATTTTGACGTGATGGCGCCATGATCCGCCGCGGGATGATTTGCGCAGGCCGGTTCCTGAGCGAGGTTCGGGGCCGCGCGGATTGCGCTGGGGGGAGACGGCGTAGTAGTTGGGATCGTACCAGTCGCTGCACCACTCGTGAACGTTGTCGCAAATGTTGTAGAGGCCGAAGGCGTTAGGGGCGTAGCGGGCTACGGGCTCGGGTCCAGTTTGCCAGCGCGTGGCGTAATCCGGGAGAGACTGCGGAAGGGTGTTGCCCCAGGGGAAATCATTTTGTTCGAGGTCGGCGCGGGCGGCGCGCTCCCACTCGGCTTCGGTGGGAAGGCGGTAGGGGCGGGCGGTTTGCGAGGCGAGCCAGCGGCAGTAGCGGTCGGCGTCGAACCAGGAGCCGCCGATTACGGGCTGCTGGGGATGATTGAAATTCTGGTCGTGCCAGAAGGGCGGAGGATCGGATGCGGTGGAGTTGAGGAAGAGCGCGTATTCGGCGTTCGTGACTTGCGTCGCGGAGAGGAGGAAGGCGTCGATCCAGATGCGGTGGATGGGACGTTCGCAATCCTGACCGGAAGAGGAGCCCATGAGGAACCAGGCTGCGGGGATAGAGATGAGCTGGGGCTCGAGGCAGGAAGCGGGTTGATGGTGGGAGTGAGCGGTGGCCATCGGCGTCTCTAGTCGCGTTCGCGCGGGGGATTGACCAGCCATTTCAGGAGCATGTTGACCAGGCTGAGGACGATTGCGCCGAGGAAGGCTGCGGTGAAGGTGCGCACTTGAAAACCTGGGGCCAGAAGGGCCGACGCGAGCTTTAGCATCAGGGCGTTGATCACCAGCCAGAAGAGTCCGAGGGTGACGACCGTCAGGGGGAAAGTAAGAATCTTGAGCAGGGCTCCGATGGTGGCGTTGATGAAGCCGATGACTAGGGCGGCGATGAGGGCGGATACCGGGCCGCTGACGGAAATGCCGGGGACGATGCGGGAGACGATCCAGACGGCTAGGGCACTGAGAATCCAGTTTAGTAAGAGGCGCATTTTTGCTCCTTGTGACCGACGCGACTCGGCCTTCCTCGGAACTATATCAAGAAGTGCGAGAATCTTTAACCACGGGGGGCACGGGGTTTCACGGGGTAGTACAAAATACTTCAGGAGGATTTGGTGGCTGACGATCTGGGGTAGACTTGCAATTTAACTTTTCGGCCGGAGGGGCGTGTGGATTTTCTTAGCGATGTTGAGGTCCGAGTGCTCGGGGCCTTGATTGAGAAGGACATCACTACTCCCGACTACTATCCGTTGTCGTTGAATGCGCTGGTGAATGCTTGTAACCAGAAAAACAACCGCGATCCGGTGATGGCGCTGAATGAGGATGGGGTGCGGGCGGCGCTGGAGTCGTTGCAGAAGCAGAGACTGGCCGGGCCGGCCAGCGGGGCTGACGGACGGGTGACGAAGTATGAGCACCGGCTGCAGGAAGTTTTTAATTTCGACCGGCGGGAGACGGCGATCCTGTGTGTGCTGCTGCTGCGGGGGGCGCAGACTCCGGGGGAGCTGCGCGGGCGGGCGGAGCGCATGTATCGTTTTGAGGAACTCGAAGACGTGCATGCGACGATTGAAAAGTTGAGCCAGCGTGAGCCTCCGCTGGTGGCTGTGCTGCCGAGGCAGCCGGGGACGAAGGAGTCGCGGTACATGCAGCTGTTTTCCGGGGAGGCACCTGCTGGGGAAGCGGCGCCAGTGCGGACTGCGGTGAACTCTTCGAGGGATGATGATCGGGTTGGTCAGCTTGAGAGCGAGGTCGCTGAGCTTCGAAAAGAGGTTGCGGAGATGCGGGAGCAGTTGGCAGCATTTCGGAAGCAGTTTGAATAAACCTCTTAACCGCGAAGGTCGCGAAGAAAGGCCGCTAAGGTTGCGAAGAGAAGCTTGGTAACCCATTTCGTTGAGCATCACATAGCTTGCCTGCGCGCATCCGGAGTAATATGAGATAAATTTGTCGCGTAGGAGACATTATGCATCGCCGCGAATTCCTCATTCGCTCCGCTTCCGGACTGGGAGCCGCCTGGCTCACACCGAAAAGCTTGCTGGCCGCGCTTGCAAATCAAAATCCTTTAGGGAAGTTCGCGGCTTCCGACACTGTGACGCTCGGCAATACCGGAATTAAGACCAGCCGGCTAGCGATGGGGACAGGGACGGTCGGATACGATCATCATTCGAATCAGACCGCACTTGGCGTCAAAGGGCTGTCTGAATTGCTGCTCAATGGATACGATCACGGGCTGCGGTTTTTTGATGCGGCCGATTCTTACGGGAGCCACGCTCATGTGGCTGAGGCGCTTAAGCATGTGCAACGCGACAAAGTTACGGTGTTGACGAAAACGTGGGCGCGCGATGCGGCTACGGCACGCGCCGATCTTGACCGCTTCCGGCGCGAGCTTGGGGTTGACCATCTCGATATCTGCTTGATGCATTGCGTTACGGAAGGCGATTGGACGCAGCGTTTTCGCGGGGTGATGGACGTGCTTTCGGAAGCGAAGGAGAAAGGGATCATCCGGGCGCACGGGTGTTCGTGCCACAGCATTGAGGCGTTGCGGGCGGCGGCGAAATCTCCGTGGGTGGAAATTGATTTGGCGAGGATCAATCCCATTGGGTCGCATATGGACGCCGAGCCAGCGACCGTGGTTGGGGTTTTACGGGAGATGAAAGCGGCGGGCAAGGCTGTGGTGGGGATGAAGATTCTTGGACAGGGGGATCTGCGCGGTCGGCAGTCGGAGGCTTTGCGGTATGCGCTGTCGCTGGGGGTGCTGGACGCGTTTACGATTGGGGCCGAGAGCCGGGGTGAGCAGGAGGATTTGATTCGGCGGGTGGCGGCGGCGTAGGGCCGGCCGCGTAGCCTCGCGGGTGGCCTTTCGAGTTACGTCGCGAGTTCTCTTTCTCCCCTCCGGGGCGCGGCTGTTTACCTACTCGCTTGCCCGCGGCTTGCGCCGTGGGCTGTACTCCGCCGCCGCTTCGCGGCTGGGGCTGGTATCCACCTCTCAGTCGTGTCTCGCGACCCACATCGTGTGTGGGGCGCCACGATTGCGGATAAGTCGAAGTGCTCTAAATCCTTTGAAATCAGAGGCCTACTTGTTGGCCACCTCTTTGCAATCTCAACTGCGCTGCTGAGCAGCAGGAGGTGATCAAGCATGAACCGTATCAATTTGTTTCGCAACGCATCAGTTCGAACTGAGGCAGTTCGCAGTAGGACGTTTCCCGGTAACCCCGTGACTTTGGAGTCCGTTACCTGGGGCAAGATTAACTTAGACAAAACTGTCAGCACGGTGGTGTTCGCCGGGCTTTTGATCGTGTGTTCGATTGCGGTCGGATGCTCGAGTGACAAACCGCAATCTTCGAGCACGAACAACCAGTCGGCAATGACGCAGCCGACGCAGCCGGTTGTAACCCCTCCGGCAAGCGCGCCGGTCGCGGCTGCTCTGCCGGCGGCAAAATCAGCGCACAAGAAAGTTGTTCGCAGAGTACCCGCGACGGTTACTTATGCGGACAGGACTTCCGGGGTTTCGTTTCAGTATCCGCGGAAGTATTCGCTGAAGACAGGCGAGGCTGCGGACAAGCTTGTATCGTCCGATCCGGTGCCGATGGATTTTGTGCAGCCTGGCGGAGTTGCGGTGGCGGCGGTGGCGGTGCCTGAGTCGGCGTATCCCAAGAGCGATTTGGGTACGGCGTTCTTCGACGTGAGCGTGAACAAGAAGCTGACCGCGGAGCAGTGCGGAGAATTTTCGGAGGCGAAGCTTGCTCCGACCTCCGACGCTGGAGCACCGGCGGTTACGCAACCATCGAAGCTCATCATCGGCGACATGGAATTGATATCCTCGGAAACCCTTGCCAGTCAAGGGACCCGGGAGGAAGCGTCGAAGTATTTTCACGTGTTCGAAAATGGGGCTTGCTATGAGTTCGCGCTGAAGGTTACGACTACAGACATCGAAAACCAAGGTGGCGCGACGCATGTGAATCGCGGGGAAATCTTCAAGCAGCTGGAGAAGATACTGGCTACGGTGAAGATTGGGCCTGCGGCGGAGGTGACTGCCAGTGCGCCGGCGGTGGCTAGTCCAACAGCTGCTGCCGCAACTCCCGCACAGTAGGTTGCATGGAAAAGGGCCACGCCGCGGAGCGGCGTGGCTTTTGTTTTGTGGTATGTCACTGGAAGGCATGTGATAGAACGGCTCGCTTCGCTCGCTGGACAGCCGAGGCGGTTGTCCCTTCATGGCCCGGATGGTGACTAGCTGCGCAGGTTGCGGACGACGGTGGCGATGTCGTTTTCCTGGAAGAGGCGGATGGCGGCGATGCCGGCTGCGCCGGCTTGGAGGCAGGAGTGGGCATTTTGCGGAGTTACGCCCCCTAGTGCGAGTACCGGGATTTTAATGCGGCAGGCTTGGCGGAGGGCTTCGAGGCCAGTTCCGGGCACGTCGTTTTTTTCGAAGACTGGGGCGAAGACGGCGAAGGTGGCTTGGTTGGCGGCGGCTTTTTTTACTTCTTCAGGCGTGTGACAGGAGACTGCGATCAGCGGATTTCGTGCTGAGAGTTCGCGGGCGAGGGCGCCCGCGCCACACTTCCACGCTGCTCTGACTTCGTCCGGGGAGATGTCGTTGGCTGGGAGGTGGACTCCGTTGGCGGCGGTGGCCAGGGCTACGTCGATGCGGGAGTTGATCAGGAGAGCAGTGGGCAGCGGGCGGTGGGCAGTGGCCAGTTCTGTGATTATGCGCATGGCTTCGCGGGCCAGTTGCTCCACGCCGCGGGTGGGGAGGTCATTTTCGCGGAGCTGGATGAAGTCGACGCCGGCGTTTGCGGCTTCGGCGATTTTGTCGAGGAGACGGCGGAGTCGGGAGCGGTCGTCACCGGGGAAGGCTTTACGGTCGGTGATGTAGTAGAGGAGCACGACTATCAGCTTTCAGCTATCGGCTGTCGGTTAGAGCAAGAAAAACCTCAACCACGGAGAACACGGGGTTCACGGGGTAGAGCTTGAGTCCTCCATTCATCACGGCCGGGTCTTGGCGATTTCGGGTTCGACTTCCTGTTCTTTTTCCTTTTTGGGCGGGCCGCCGAGGTGGTGTTCGGTGAGGCCGTCGCGGAGGAAGGTGAAGGCGTCTTCGGGAGTGTCGACAAACTTGAAGAGGTTGAGGTCTTCTGGCGAGACGGTGCCGGCGTCGACAAAGGCCTGAAAGTTCATGATGCGATGCCAGTATTCGCTGCCGTAGATGACGACGAGAATCTTTTTGGCCAGTTTGTCGGTCTGGGCGAGGGTGAGGATTTCGAAGAGTTCGTCGATGGTGCCAAAGCCTCCGGGAAAAATCACCAAGGCCTTGGCGAGATAGGCGAACCAGAATTTGCGCATGAAGAAATAATGGAACTCGAAGTTGAGCGCGGGCGTGATGTAGGGATTGGGATTCTGCTCGAAGGGCAGATTGATGTTGAGGCCGATGGTTTTGCCTCCGGCTTCGTGGGCGCCAAGGTTGGCGGCTTCCATGATGCCGGGGCCACCGCCAGTGGTGACGACGAACCGGCGGCGGCGAGCCGGAATTTGAATGGACCACTCGGTGAGCAGGTGGGCCAGGCGGCGGGCGTCTTCGTAGTAACGGGCCATGTCGACGGCGGCGCTGGCGATTTTGAGATTGGCTTGATGCTGCGCGGCGGAGGCTTGGGCTGCATTTTTCTCCGCGGCGGTTAAATTCCTTTTGGCTGCGTCGCCTCCCTGGAAGCGGGCGGAGCCGAAGAAGACGACTGTGTCCTGAATCTGCTCGCGGCGGAAGCGGGCGAGCGGTTCCTGATATTCGGCGAGGATGCGGAGAATGCGTCCGTCGGGACTGCTGAGGAAGGGTTCGTTCTTGTAGGCGAGGGGAGCGGGGTTGAGTTTGTTGGTCATTTAGGACTCACATTTTGAAGTTTAGCAGGCTGCGGGAAAACTCATTGTAGCGACAAGGTGCGACGACTGGGACTGAAGAGTGTACGCCGAGAATTAACTCTTTCGCCCCTTCAGGGCTTGCTTCTTTCCCGCTTCCCACCCACGGTTTGCGCCGTGGGCTGCATTCTGACGCCGCTTCGGGGCTAAAATCGGTGGCGGAACACCACCGGAAATGTCGAGAGCTGGGACTACTCCGGCTACTGGTGTTCGTGGTAGTGGAGGGCTTCCCAGAAGCCGATCCAGATGTCGAGTAATCCCAGGCCGCTGCACAGGCCGCGGACGAAGCCGGTGGTCATAAAGGTGCGGAGCCAAGGGTAGGAGAGCAGGAGATAGTTGTCGGTCCACTCGGGGGTCCAGGGCAGGATGACGAGAAGGACGCCGGCGACGGCGCTGATCAGCACGAAAAGGAAGATGGAAGTGCGGTGCAGCCAGAGTTGCATGGCGCTGTGCGGCTGAGGAGGCTGAGGCATTGGCGGCGGATCGAGGAGCGCGGTGGTGGTTTCGGACGGCGCGGTCTGAGAGGACGTGGCCGGGCCGTTTTCAACGGGAAGCTTGGGGTCAGGCGTCACTGGGCGCTCCGCCGCTGCGGGGATGGCGCAGGCATAAACCAAGATCCCTCGCTTCGCTCGGGATGACAAATTAGAAGTGAATTGGGGACAGAACCCATCGAGATATTCTACGACTTCAGGGGCTTGATGCGCTCGGCGACGTCACGATAATCGATGTTGCGGCCGTAAACCTCCATGAAGTGCTTGAGGGCGGAGGGCTTGTCGCCGGCGGTTTCATAGGCGGCGGCGAGTTCATAGTGGAGAGCAGTGCGGGTTTCTTCGTCGATGCTGGGGACGCTGAGAGCCTTGTCATACCAGCGAATTGCGGCCTGAGGCACGCCTTTATCGAGGAAGCACTGGGCCAGCCAGGTGTAGGTCTGCATGACTTGGGGGAACGGATGTCCGCGATCGACGGCCTGGCAGGTCTTTTGCAACTCACCGATGGCTTCATCGAGCAGGCCCATTTCGCGGAAGGCGATTCCGAGGTTGTAGTGGGTTTCGGGATCTTCTTCGGTGGTGGAAGCGCCGACTTCGAGGTCGTGTTTGAGTTCGCCGAACATTTCCGCGAGATCGACGCCTGCGTCTTCGCCGAAGGGGGAAGACTTGGCAGCGGTGGGTGCGCTGGGAAGGATTGGCAAGACTTGCGGCTTGGGCGCGGCGGCCGCGGATGCAGACTGCTGAGGCGCAGGAGTTGGGGCTTGCTGCGAAATTGCAGGGCCACCTGAAGCCGCTGCGGCAGCTGCGGCGCTGGCGACCGGGGCGCTGACGGGCGGAGCCGGCTCGGGTGTGGACACGGGCCATGTCTGCGCAGAAGCTGAGGCGACCGGGGTCGCGGTGTGGGCTGCGAGCTGAGTTTCGGGCTGGGGTTCGGGCTCGGCAACCGGGGCGGCCTTGAGGAAATCCTCACCCAGGGAAGCTTCGAGGTCGGCGACGAACTCGCCCATGGGCTCGGCTTGAGTTATGCCGAAGGTAGTCGGTGCGGAATTTCCGATCGGCTCTAGTTCGGGTTGAGCGTTTTCAGGTTGAAGCGTGTGCTCTGGTGCTGACGCTTGCGCTGAAGCGTGCTCGACGGCAGGCTCGGCTTCGTGCGAGATCGTGCCCGGCAGAAAGCTGTCGCCGAGGGAAGATTCGAGATCGGTGACGAATTCTTGAAGGACGCCGGGGGCCGGTTCGCTGACGGGAAGCTCGACCGCGTGAGGTTCAACGTGAAATACGGGCGGAGCTTCGGTTTCCGCAAACGGATGCTGAGACTCGGGAGTCTGTTCGACGATGGCCGGAGCTTCGTGGGCTGCGGCTGAAACTTCGTCAATGGTGAATTCGGCAGATGGCTCGTCGGTGGCGAATTCAGAGACAGCCTCGACTGTGGTCACTTCTTCAGCGGCTGTGGTGTGGTGCGCAGCGGCCCGGATTTCAGATTCAATGGCCGACAGGATGGTTTCGTCGGTGGTAAAGGTTTGAAGTTTTTCGAATGCTGCCGAGGCCTGCTCGGGCATGCCGTGCTCGAGGTAGAAACGGATTTCCTCGACGGTTTCGTTGGTCTTTTCAGGATCGGCTCTTAGTTCGACAGGCTTTTGTTTGTCTGCATTGGCTCGGTCCTGGACGGCGGGGACTTCGTGGTCACCCAGAGTGTCGGAGATCTCGATATCGGCTTGGGCAGGCGGCGTTTCGAGTTCGATGGTAATGGAGTCATCCCACTCGGAGGAGAGATCGATCTCCGCGGGGGCGGGGCTGGACTCGGCGACGGGCAGAGCGTGGTCGCGTTGTTGGGCTTGGTCTTGATCGCCGTCTTGAGCCGCGTGTGGATCGCTGACGATGGCGAATTCGGTTTCTTCCGCGGCCGAAGGCGGAGCCGCGGGCCAGGGAGCTGCGGCAGCTGGCGCGACTGAGATTTGCGCTGGAGTTGCTTCTGCCGGAGAAGCGGCGTGCGCGATGGCAGGATCCGCCAGAGCGGGAGTGGTTGAGCGCTCTTCGTAGCGGTCGGCAAGTTCGCCGTAACGCGTGGCTTCTTCCGGACAATCCGCTTCGTGGTAGATGTTCTGCAAAGTGCGGCAGCAGACGCCGGCTTCGGCGAAGCGCGCGGCGCGAGTGTGCAGGGCGGCCAGCCGCTGGTTCAGGCGAAGATCAATGGGCGCCTGAGGCAGAGCGGCCATCAGCGGGCCCAGAGCCTTGGCAGGCATGTTGTAGGAAATAAAAAGTTCGGCGTCGGTGAGCGCGGAGCGAACCGCGAGGGCGACGGCATCGGAATAGTGCTGGTGGATGGAGGGTGCAGTTGCTTCCAATTCGTCGACGATGACGGCCGCTTCTTCCGCGGTAATTACGCTGGCGGAGGAATTGCCACCGATCTGGCTGGCCACCTGCTGGTAATTGTTCATGTGCAGGGGATTGCCAGGCTCCATGGTGGCGAGGCGTTGATAGAGGTCGCGCGCGCGCGCAAGGTCGCCGGACTGAACCGATGCGTGAGCCAGCAACTCGATGACTTCGGTGAGGTGAGTCGACTCTCCAGCCTTCTGGAAAAGATCGAGAAGTTTCTCGAGCGAGGCGGGATTGTCGCGCACGTGCCCGATGACGGAATGGAGGTTCTTCAGAACTTTGTCGGAATCTTCAGCCAGCAAGCGGTCGGAATGCTGGTCATAAACCTGGAGAGCGCTTTCGTACTGGCCGGCCTGCATGAGGGCGTCGGCAAAAGTGGAGATCGCGACCAGGTCGTTGTGGACAGTGAGGAGCTTGCTGGCTAAAGTGCCGGCGTCGGAGAGGCGGCCCGTCTTGAGGTAAGCCTTGAGCAGGTCGCGGAGGCCATCGGGATTGGAATCGAGATCGGAAACTTTTTGCAAGGAGTCGATGGCGGCTTCGGCGTCTCCGGCCTCGAGCAGATTACGGCCCTGCATGAGCAGCGCGTAGCTGTTGCCGGGGTCCAGAGTGAGCATGCGCTGCAAGACTTCTTCGGCGCCGTTCAGATTGCCCTTGGAACGCAGGGTTTCGGCGGCGGCGGAGAAAATCTGCCAGGCATCATTTTTCTTGCCCAGGCGGACGTAGACTTCCGCCAGCCGAATCCGCATGTTGGTGTTTTCCGGATCCATTTCCAGAATTTTCTGGAAGATGCGGACGGCGTTTTCCAGTTCGCCCGATTTCAGGAATTCTTCAGCGACTTGCAGATATTGGGCACGGGCATCGTTGAAGAGTCCCTGCTGGGTGTAGAGTTCGGCCAGCTTCAGCACGCTCTCGAGCGAGGGCTTGAGCTTGCTGATCTTTTTGTACATGGCGATGGCCTTGACCGTGAAACCCTGAGTGGCATAGGCATCGCCGACAATCTTGAACGATTCGGTGGCTCTGTCGACTTCACCGAGGCGGGAGTAGAGGTCGCCGACGGTGTTGGTGACGGTGAGATCCTTGGGATCGGCCTTGAGGACTTTTTCATACTCAGCAATGGCGTTTTGCATCTTGCCCTGCTGGACATACTTCTCCGCAGCGCTGAGGACCTTTTGTTTGTTGAACCCGAAACCGAACGCCATAAGAGTACGAACTCCAGCCCTGGTGTGAACCGAATGACGGCTCCTGGGAAGTGTTGCCCGGGAGGGGTCACGTGGCCAAACTCCTATTTGGAGATGGCCGGTCGGACAAGGGCAATTGTACGGCTGGAGGGGTGGAATCGCATGGTTACCAAGGGTTACCGAAAGGGAGTGTACGAAAGGGTTACTTAGGGAATAGGGACGCGCTACAGAACTGGGTGGAGGCTGGCGGACCGCGATCGAAAGAGCTTGACCCATAAAACCTGCAAAATATTTCACACTATTCGTGACCGTCTATGGGGACTACAATCACTGCGTTTTCGGACGCAACCCTTTCTTGCGAATGAGGAGACTCGCATGTTCTGTGCATGCTCCTGGCTCTCGACCTTTCGTTCTGCCCTGCGACGCTCGAGGAAAATTTCGACGGCAGCCCTAACGCTCGTTCTCATTGCCCAGCATTCGCGCGCAAGCTCGTTTACCGATATGAAGACGTTCCCCGTGGGCACGAGTCCGCAGGCTGTGGCTGTAGGCGATTTCAACGGTGACGGGAAACCAGACCTGGCCGTGGTGTTTCCGGGCAGCAACATAGTTTCCACATTTCTGGGAAACGGAGACGGGACTTATCAGGGAGGGCCGGGTTACGTTGTCGGCAACTCTCCTTATGGCGTGGTGACGGCGGATTTCGACGGGGATGGAATTCTGGACCTTGCGGTAGCTAATAATGTAGATGGCACCGTGAGCATTCTGCATGGAAACGGCGACGGCACGTTTGGATCACCGGTCAACTTCAGCACGGGCAGCAACCCGCGCGCCCTGGCGGTTGCGGATTTCAACGGGGACGGACATCTAGACCTCGTTACCGCCAACTATGGCAGCGGCAACGCCACCATCCTTCTGGGAAATGGCGACGGCACGTTCAAAACCCCCGTCAGCTACGCCGCTGGAACGAATCCGCGCGCGGTTGCGGTTGGTGACCTTAATGGGGATGGAATTCCAGACCTTGCAGTCGCGAATCTAGGCAGCAATAACGTTAGCGTTCTATTGGGCAATGGAGATGGCACCTTCCAGGTAGCCACGAACTATGGATCGGGCGTCAATTCGAATTCCGTGGCTATCGCCGACTTCAATAATGACGGGAGACTCGACCTTGCGGTCACAAACAGCAGTTCGGTGGACGTGCTGTTCGGCAACGGCAATGGAACCTTCCAGACAGCAGTCAGCTACGCTGCGGGTACGACCCCTTCATGGATCGGGGTTGCAGACCTGAACGGAGATGGCCACCCTGACCTCGTCATCTCAAATTCTGGCAGCAACAATCTCAGCGTATTGCTGGGTAGCGCCACGGGAGCGTTCCAGACTGCGGCCAACTACAACGTAGGAAAGGGCCCAAGTTTTGTAGTTCTCGCTGACGTAACTGGTGACGGTAACACTGACGCCGTTATCTGCAACAATATTGACAATAGCTTCGGAGTGCTTATTGGAGAAGGCAATGGCACTTTTCAGTCCCCAACTGGCTACTCTAATGTCGGTAATCCCTTGTGGATCACGGCGGACGATTTCAACGGCGATGGCAAGCTTGATCTCGTGACCGTAGGCAGCGAAATTAACGTGTTCCTGGGCAATGGGGACGGAACTTTTCAAGCCTCGAAGAGCCTGAACCTCTCGACGAGTTACTCATTTGTGGCGTCTGCGGACTTCAATCAGGATGGCCATCCGGATCTTGTCGCGGTAAATTACAATTCCGTAGCAATTTTCCTTGGGAACGGCGATGGGACCTTCCGACCAGGGGCAACTTACACCCTGTCCACACAATACGCAGTCTCTGCCGTCATAGGAGACTTCAATGAAGATGGTCACCTTGATTTTGCTGTAGCAAGTTTTAACAGCACCACAATAGAACTCTTCACTGGCACAGGGAGTGGCACATTCACTCAGTCCAGTTTCACTACTCCGTCATGTTCCCAGGGCCTGACGGTTGGAGATTTCAACCGGGATGGACATCTCGACCTGGCAGCTTCCGGGGGTTGCCAGGGTTACATCGTGAATGTACTGCTCGGCAACGGTAACGGCACATTCCAGCCGGCGGAAACCTATTCTTCCTACTACTACCCCTATTGGATAACCAACGGCGACTTTAACGGAGACGGGTATCCGGACCTGGCGATAGCTGCCTTCAATTATTTCCCGGTTCTCCTTGGAAATGGGGACGGCACCTTCCAGCAGGGCATTGTTTCGTCTCCCTATTACGTTGCGGAATTTGTGGCGCCCGCAGACTTCGACGGCGATGGCCACCTCGATGTGGTTACAAGCGGCGGATACACGTTCCTGACGGTCATGTTGGGAAACGGACAGGGCAGCTTCAAACAGCAGGTTTACTACGCCGTGCCGCAGACGGATGGTGTTTCCGTTGCCGTTGGGGACTTCAATGGTGACGGCGCGCCCGATCTCGCCACGGCAAACGTAACCGTGTTGCTCAATACAGGCGGCACGTACATTACAACTACAAGTTCGCAGAACCCATCGCTTCCGGGCCAGGCGGTAACCTTTACGGCCTCGTTGCGGGCCGGAGTCGCTGGCTCGGGCACTCCAACCGGATCCGTTACGTTCCAGGACAACGGCACAGCGCTGGGAACCGCTTCTCTTGCCTCCGGGCAGGCAAGCTGGACCGCGTCAGCCCTCGCGCAGGGAACGCATAACATTACGGCCGTTTACTCCGGTGACGTCGTATTCAATCCGCACACCGGTGCACCGCTCACGCAAACTGTTGCCAACGGCCCGCTGGCTATCTTGTTTCCGACAAGTCTTACTTTTGCCAATCAACTTGTCGGCACTACAAGCCCGGCGCAAAATATTACGCTATCGAATACTGGTGTTTCGTCACTGGCGATTACCAGTATCGTCGCAACCGGAGACTTTGCCGAAACGAACAACTGCGGATCCAGCCTCAATGCCGGAGGAAGCTGCACGGTTGCAGTGACCTTCAAACCGACCGCTCCCGGCGGGCGGAGCGGGCAGATTCAGATAAGCGATAATGTGACGGGCAGTCCGCAAATCGCAGGTCTCACAGGTACTGGTGTCGCTCCTTCAGCGAAGCTTTTTCCAACAAGCCTTACGTTTGCCGCGCAATTGATCAATACGCCGAGCGTGCCTCAGACCGTCATCTTAAGCAATACTGGAACTGCAGCGCTTATGATCGACGGATTCACTGTGCGCGGCGATTTCAGCCAGTTGAACAATTGCGGCGCCACCCTGAATCCCGGATCCAGTTGCAGTATCAGTATCACTTTCACTCCAAAAGTTGAGGGTGCGCGTTCCGGTAGCGTCGCCATTTCAGATAACGCCAGCGGAGGTGCGCAAGTTATCGGCCTGTCGGGAACGGGTACGGTCGTAAGCTTGTCTGCCCAGACAATTAACTTCGGACAGGAACACGTGGGAAAAACAAGCCTCCCAACAACCGTTACCCTGCAGAACGTGGGCACAACCACGCTCGTCATCTCTGCAATGAACATTAGTGGAGCAAATGCTGCCGATTTCCGAGAAACGAATACTTGCGGTAGTGGAGTCGCCCCAAAAGCAAGTTGCAAAATCTCTTTGACCTTTTCTCCGAAAGCCAAAGGAACGCGTGTTGCTACGCTTAATATCCTCGATTCTGGAGGCGGCAGCCCGCAGAAGGTGACATTGACCGGAACCGGGACCTGAACATTAGGCGCGAGAAGTGCTGGAGACAAGATCGTGGTCGCGCTCTCCCACATTTCAAGCTCCGATCGTTCGCGCTCTGCGACAGCTTTGGCACGCCTAGTACGAATTGACTATGGGACGGGCGGGCAGAGCTGTGTAACCTTTTTCAGGGCGAGAACTGCCCGGAGACCTGTACGGGGGTAATTTGCGCGTTTGACCTGGATACGAACCATACCGATGTCGGAGGCTGATGAGAAGCTGCGCCAGGCAGTCGAGGCGCAGCGTGGGCTGTATCCCAAGGAGTATGGCGATCCGGTGCATCCGGACGAGTCGGGAGGGTCGACGATTGTGGGGTCGCACACGCTGATTCCGGAGGCGCTCTATCACTCGTTCGCCACGTTTGGGGCGCTGATGTCGCCGGAGTTGCCGCTGAGCCGGCGGCAGCACGAAATGATTACCACGATGGTCTCGGTGACCAACCGCTGCAAGTATTGAATCGAGTCGCACGCAGAGTTTCTGCGTAGAGTGACACTGGATAAGGAGTTGGTGGAGGCGCTGGAGAAGGATTACACGACCGCGCCCATCACGCCGCAGGAGCGCGTGATGGTGGACTATGTGGTCAAGTTGACGAAGGACGCTACCAAGGTTTGGAAGGATGACATTGAAGGGCTGCGGGCCGTCGGATTTGACGATCGCGGGATTTTGCAGATCACGCTGATCGCGTCTTGGTTTAACTATATTAATCGGGTGGCGGATGCGCTGGGGGTGGGGCGGGAGTAGTGGCGCTGTTGGCACCTGCGATGATTGGAATTGCTTGCCGCAGCGGTGGCATAAGCATGTTGCATAGGTCCTTCGGCCCGCCAAAAAACGCGAGCCTCAGGATGCCAACGCTTAGCAACCGCCTCCTAGTACGTGAAGGACTGAATCTCCGTCACGCCTGAGCTGGGGCCGTCGACGAAGCCGGTTCGGTTGCTGGGCTTCAGCGCGATGTGCAGGGGAATCACATTGGACGCGTTCGAGAAACTGAAGCCGTTGATCGATTCAATCAGGTTTCCATTGGGGTCATAAACGTGGATGCTGCTGCCGCTCGCCGCGGTACTTGATACGGGTTGCGCCACGAGGAACAGTTTATGAACTGAATCGTATTCGACGTCGGCACCGCTGAAGATCTGCTGGGTAGCCCCGGGGAGAGTTACTTTGAATCCGGTCTGCGTGGCCAGGTTGTAGAACTCGACACTGAAGTCGATTTCGGTGGTGGTGCAGGCGATGCCGTCGGCTGAGTCGACGGCGATCCCGTTGACAAACCCAAGTCCGACGCCTTTGAACGTCGTGGTTTTGCCGTTGGTGAGATCTACCAGGCCGATTTCCGGTACGTTCGTTGGGCTGCCAAAGTCCTGTGCAAGGACTGCCTGGTTGGTCACGTTGTTGTAGCCGAGCACGGGTGGAACTCCGAAGGTGAAGTTTTGGTTGGTAAGGGTAATTTGGGGGCCGAAGGTGTTGGCGGCAATATTCGAGCTGAATACCACCGGATTGAAATTGGGGCCGCTGGCGAAAACAGCGTTGATGGGGATTCCCTGGTTGCGGCTTACTTCTTCAATGAGGAAACCGGATGCAATGGGAGGCGTCCAGAGGCCGGTGAATTTGTTCGTGGTCAAGGGATTCAGGACGTGGAAAGTGCGCTGAATCTTAAACAGGCTGACCACGTGTTCGCGTTCAACCAGGCCGACGGAGCTGCCGGCGATTCCGAGGGTAACAAAATCATCCTGGGTTTGGGTCTTGGCGACGACGTTAAGGATCTTGCCGGTGGTTTGATCGAAGGTCTCGACTGCGGCGAG
The DNA here is from genome assembly GCA_035568115.1 of Candidatus Acidiferrum sp. Lineage (GTDB taxonomy): Bacteria > Acidobacteriota > Terriglobia > Terriglobales > Acidobacteriaceae > Sulfotelmatobacter. The sequence continues at coordinate 34,815 of DATMOP010000083.1, read as the reverse complement.
GACGTTGCCGTTGGGCAACGTTTGCGCCTCGCTGAGAACGCCTTCGGTGCCGTTCTGGTCCATGTCGAATCCGAAAATTTGGCCGCCGAATTTGCTGTGTACGAATACGCTGCCTGCGCCGGCGGCGGGGTTCGGCTGAGAATCATCGGCTTGAGCGATGCTTACGCTATGGACTGAGCAAAGCAGGCAGAGCAAGATGGCTGCTGTGAGCATTTTGGGCAGGACATTGGTGGTTCTGGGATTCGGCACGTTGATTCTCCTCGAAGGGCTTTCGTTATCGGCCAAGCCTAATTAAGGTAGGGCCGGCTCCCGCCACAGTTGTCAGAGATTTGTCAAAGTTTGGTCGTTTCCCGTGCTGCTGGCTTGCTTTAACCCTACCCAACATAACTCCGAACGCTCGGCGAGTAGACGGCCACTGGCCGATACGGTTTCCGGGGATGTTCGCTAAACTTAGCGAAGAACGAAGTCGAAAAGCAGCTTTTTCCGGCCCGGTATCTCATGGCTGAATCTTTAGCAGAGTTTTTCGTGGCGAACTTTCAGGCGCACCGTGATGAGCGCGCTTACGGGCAGCGTCGTGGGTACCGGATGGAGTGGTTCACTTACGGGCAGGTTTTGGAGATGGCGTTTTGCTTTTGCCGGGAACTGAAAGCGCGCGGGATCGGCAAGGGCGATCGGGTGCTGCTGTGGGGGGAGAATTGTGCGGAGTGGGTTGCGGCGTTCTTTGGATGCGCTTTGGGTGGAGTGGTTGTTGTTCCGATGGATGATGGAACGTCGGCGGATTTTGCGTTGCGAGTTGCAGGGCAGGTTGAGGCGAGGCTTTGGGTTTGTTCCGGAAAGCACGCGACCGAGAATACGAGCGAGGCTGGCGCCGTTCCAGAAGTAGTTCTTGAAGACTTGTCGAAAGCGATTGGTCATTCTTCTGCATCTCCTCCGAATGCGTCGATCGGCAGCGACGACATGCTGCAAATCGTATTTACTTCCGGGACGACGGCTGAGCCTAAGGGTGTGGTGATTACGCATGGGAATGTGCTGGCTAACATTGCTCCGCTGGAGCGGGAGATGCGGCGGTATTTGAAGTATGAGCGGTGGGTACATCCGGTGCGGTTTTTGAATCTGCTGCCGCTGAGCCATGTGTTCGGGCAGTTCCTCGGGATGTTTCTGCCACCGCTGCTGGGTGGAACGGTGATTTTTCAGGAGGAGTTGAAGCCTTCGGAGATTGTAAACACGATTCGGCGGGAGCGAGTGTCGGTACTGGTGAGTGTGCCGAGAGTTTTACAGTCGCTGAAACAGAAGATTGAGCGCGATCTCGAAGACCGTTCTTCCGAAGGCGGGGGGAAGATCGAAGACTTTCGGAGGCGGTTCCGGACTTCCGAGGGGAAACACTTCCTGTGGCGCTGGTGGATTTTCCGCGCAATCCGCCGGCAGTTTGGCTGGAAATTCCTGGCATTTATTTGCGGAGGCGCGGCGCTGGATGCGGAGACCGAAGAGTTCTGGGGACGGTTGGGCTATGCGGCGATTCAGGGATACGGGCTGACGGAGACTACGTCGCTGATCAGCGTGAATCATCCGTTCAAGTTGGGGAAAGGGTCGATCGGGAAAGTACTGCCGGGGCGGGAAGTGAAGCTGGCGGAGGATGGCGAGATTCTGATCCGCGGGGGCGGAGTGGCGGCGGGATATTGGGATAAGAGTGGACGACAGGCGGTCGTCAATAAAGAAGGGTGGTATCGCACCGGAGACGTGGGCGCGCTGGATGAGGCCGGGATCCTGTATTTCAAGGGGCGCAAGAAGGAAGTGATCGTGACGCCGGGCGGGTTGAATATTTATCCGGAAGATTTGGAGGCTGCCCTGCGGCGGCAGTCCGAGGTGAAAGATTGTGTGGTGGTCGGGATTGAGCGCGGCGGGAATGCGGAGCCCTGCGCAGTAGTGATTGCGCGCGACGAGGCCAGAGTGGCAGGTGCGGTAGAGCGGGCGAACCAAGAGTTGGCGGAATTCCAGCGCATGCGGATGTGGGTGCAGTGGCCGGAGGAAGACTTTCCGCGGACCAGCACACAGAAGCCGCGGCGGAATTTGATCGCGGACTTTGCGGCGCGGGAAATACTTCAACCCGGCGGGAAGGATATTGCAAGTGCGGCAGAAAGTCCGGTGATGGATTTGATCGGAAGGATCACCGGGCGGAGCGTCGCCGGAGCGAAAGCAGACACTGCCCTCGATGCAGAGCTCGGCCTGAGTTCTCTGGACCGCGTGGAACTGATCAGCGCGCTGGAGGACCGATACCAAGTGGATCTCAGCGAGACGCGTTTAAGCGCGGCGCGCACGGTGGGTGACGTGGAAAGGATGTTGAGAGGTGAGGCGCAGTTGCGCGCGGAGTATCACTATCCGCGATGGGTATTGCAGTGGCCGGTGACGTGGGCGCGATGGCTGGCGCACTATTTGTTGATGAGGCCGGCGATGATTTTTCTGGGCTGGCCGCGGATCGAAGGGCGGGAGAATTTGCGAGGACTCGGTGGGCCGCTGCTGGTGGTCTGCAATCATATTTCAGACGTGGATTTTGCCTTCGTACAGACGGCTTTGCCTGCATATTTGCGACACTCCATTGCAATAGCGACGCGGGGCGAGGCGCTGGAGGCACTGCACACCCCCGCGGCCGGGAGAAAGTTCCCAGGGAAAATTCTCGATCGCGTGAAATGGGTGCTCGGTGTTTCGCTGTTGAACCTGTTTCCTCTGCCTCGCGAGGCCGGGTTCCGGCAGAGTTTTGCCTATGCGGGTGAAGCCGTCGACCGCGGGTACAGCCTGCTGGTCTTTCCTGAGGGAAGACATACGGTGGATGGCAAGATCAATCCGTTTCGCGCTGGTATAGGATTGCTGGCCAACAACCTGGGCATTCCGGTACTGCCGATGCGGATTGTGGGATTGTTTGAAGTGAAGCAGGCGGGCAGGAAAGTTGCTGCACCGTGGAGAATTCGTGTGCGTATTGGCCAGCCTGTCAGCTTTGCGCCGGAAGATCCGCAGCAGATCGCGCGGGAATTGCAGAAGAAAGTAGAGGAATTGTAAAGCAGCCGCCGCGATCTCAAATGACGACCACGGCGCCTGTTGGGTTTGAACTGGAGACCGAACCGAGACCGGTTCCTGGCAAAGCCGACGGGACGTCAGCGCTACAAAATCTATTCCTCATCCAGGAGCGTTTCTTCTTTGTGCGGGTCCGACTTGACTCTTAGTTCGGGCAAGTTTGCGCTGTGAAGGGCGCGATTGAGCGCTGGAAGTTCTGAAGTCCTGAGCGCATCCCAACGTTGCATTACATCTGAAGCGTCGTGTTCGGCGGCCAAACCGGCTTTTACCTGGGCCACGGTTGGTTCGGCGTCGGCCTGCCAGACCTGGCCATATAACACTGCGAACTGACCATTCACACGCGTAAGCGTGATCGCGTCGGCGGGCGGTGCAGCAGAACCGGCCGGTCCTCCGACGATTGCTGCTAGCTTGGTCTGGAAGGCCTCAACGGAATCGCGGGTTGTGCCGGTGGCTTGCTGGCTCAGTTTCTGTAGCGGATCGCGAAGCGATCCCGCTTGCAGCAGAGCGTCGGAAGTCTGGTTGAAGACAGACGCCAGGCGCAATTCAAGGAAGAATTTTTTCTCGAGGCTGGCTGACGAGAGCTGGACGCGAGGGTCCATCTTCACGGTGAACGGTGCGGTGTAGCTTTTTCCGTTGGTTGTGAGACGCGCGGTATAGGTACCGGGCAAGGCCGTGGGACCGAGCGGGTAACGCGGAGTGTCTCCGGGAATTGCCGAGATGGGATATTCATGGCGTGGGGAATCAGGAGAGGGATAGTGCAGATCCCAAACCCAGCGATGCATGCCAGCGTCGGACGACAGCGAGCGGAAAGGACGCAGCCAGTAGAGTGGAATGAGCTGTTTCTTCAGTTCGGCTTCAGTGACGTCGGGTTTGTCGTCGCTGGAAAATTTGCGAACGAGTTTACCTCGGGCGTCGAGAATTTCGAGGGCGACTGGCGTTGAAGCGGCGTGCGACAGATAGTAGTCGATGATCGCGCCGTCGGGCGGATTGGCGGCCGTGGGCTCGTCGGGGGGAAGCGGAGTGTCAGTGTAGGTGTCGCGCTGAACCCGGTAGGCGGGCGCTGGAGTGAACAGATGGGCATCGGTGGCAGCAAACGAAGTGGCCACTTCGCGCAGCGGAGAGATGTCATCGAGAATCCAGAAGGAGCGCCCGTGCGTAGCGACGATGAGGTCGTCGTCATGAATCCAGAGATCGCGCATGGAGGTGTGCGGCAGATTCAGTTGCAACGATTGCCAGTGATCACCATCGTCGAACGAAACCCAGACTGAATTCTCCGTGCCGGCGAATAAGAGACCTTTGCGCACGGGATCTTCGCGGACTGTGTCCACTGGGCCGAAGGCGGGCAGGCCGGTGGTGATCAGCTTCCAGGTCTTGCCGTCGTCGTGAGTGCGGTAGATATAAGGCTGCTCGTCATTGATGCGGAAGCGGCTGACGGAGGCGTAGGCGGAGTCGTCATCGAAGTGCGAGGTGCTGATCTGCGTGACCTTGCTCCAGGGCGTCAGCTCTTTTGGAGTGATGTCATTCCACTTCTTGCCGCCATCGTGCGTCTGCCAGATCAGGCCGTCGTCGGTTCCAGCCCAGAGCGTGTTGATATTTTTGAAAGAAGGGGCAAGCGCATAGATCACTCCGCGCTGCTTTTCGGCGCCCTTGGGGATTAGACTGCCAACGCTGGCTGGAACTCCGGGATTCTCGCGAGTGAGATCGGAGCTGATGGTCTGCCAGGAATTTCCGCCGTCTGTGGTTTTGAAAAGCACGTTGCTTGCGAAATAGAGAATGTGGGGATCGAGGGGCGAGAACATCAACGGCTCGGTGCGGTCGGTCCGGTATTTGGGGCTGCGAAGCGGAATCGGCGTGATGTTCTGCACCTGCCCAGTGGACCAATGAAACCTCGAGACTTCACTTCTACCCCCGCCGTAGATGACGTCAGGATCAAGTGGATCGGGTGCGACGTAACCGTATTCAATCACGCCGACGGGATGCCACTCGCGAATCGTAATGGCGCCATCATTGCCGCGGCTGGAGATGCAGACGGAACCGCTTTCCTGCTGGCCTCCGCAAACTCGATAGGGGAACGTGGGCGTGACGGCGACGTGATAAATCTGCGCGGTGGGCTGGTTGTACCAGGAGCTCCAGGAGGCTCCGCCGTTGACGGTTACGAGCGCGCCCTGGTCGCTGACAAGAAGAATAATGTTGGGGTCGTTGGGATTGATCCAGAGATTCTGGTAGTCGTCGCCGCCGGGAGCGCCGCGGAATCCGGACCAGGTCTTGCCACCATCTGTCGATCGCATGGTCACGGTGCTGGCGCTATAGACCACATCTGGATTCTTCGAATCCACTCGCGGGATGGCCAGGTCGCCGCCACCGATGCGTCCTGAAGGGCGAGGATCCTCCGTCATTTTTGACCAGCTTTCGCCAGCGTCGTCGGAGCGGTAAAAGGCAAGCGGGCCCGAGGCAATGGCAGCCGTCGCGTAAATCCGTCGCGTATCACTGGGCGCGACGGCGACGTTAATCTGCGAGAGATCCTTCGGGAGGCCGTTGCTAAGAGGATGCCAGGTATTTCCACCGTCAGTGGACTTGAACAATCCACCGCCGGTTCCGTTGACGATATTGTTGTCTTCCCAGGGGCCTTCGCGGGCTTCCCACATAGAGGCATAAATCACGTCGGGATTTGAGGGATCGATCTCTACGTCGGAGGCTCCGGTATTCTCGTCTTTGTATATGGATTTTTGCCAAGTCTGGCCGCCATCGTTGGAGCGGTACAGGCCGCGTTCTTCATTTGGGCCGTAGGGATGGCCAAGCACGGCAGCGAAAATTTTATTGGGATCGCGGGGGTCGATGGCGAGTGCGGGAATTTGCAGGCCATCGCGCAGGCCGAGGTGAGCCCAGGTTTTTCCAGCGTCAGTCGATTTGAAGATTCCATTGCCGACGGAAAGGTCGGGGCGATGGAGGCCTTCGCCGCTGGCGACATAAATGACGCTGGGATTTGAGGGAGCCACGGCAATGGCGCCAATGGACTGTGTGGACTCATGGTCGAAAATTGGGGTCCAAGTGCGGCCGTAGTCGTCGGACTTCCAGACTCCGCCGTTGACCTGGCCAATGTAGAAAAGACTGGGTCGGCCGGGAACACCGGTGGCGGCCCGAGTGCGGCCTCCGCGAAAAGGGCCTATCATGCGCCAGTGGAGATCCTGATACGTATTCTCGGGAATTTGCTGTGCGGTGCTCAAGCCGATAGATAGGAAAAACGAAATGCACACAAACCAACGAACTACTACCCGGGATATGGTCAATTAGCCCCCTCAAACGCGAAACGCCAAACTAGACAGAGTAAACTAAAACTCCGGTGACGTGGGTCATGGCGATTTTATCCGAATGACCACTGCTCTTTTCAGAAATTCATTTCGTAGCCTGCGGGAAGGCGACTAGAATGCCCCGAAAGGTGCCCCTTTTGAAAATCATGCTCGCTCGCTTTTCAAGAATTCGCCAAGCTCTTCAGTACAGGTTGTACTGGCTAGTGGTGGTTGCCGTTCTTCCCGTCGGCCTGGCGCGGACCACCGCCAGTGGGCTATCGATTTCACCCGAAGGCCAGGGACTCAAGCCGATCCTTGACTACATTTCGACGGCCTGGGATACGCTTACGCGTTCTATGACAGATTGCCAGAGCGTAGTCGATCCCAAAATGAGAGTGGCGCCAGTGTTGTACCTGCCGGCGGGCATGGCCGAGCCCGTGGCAGTGCGGAAACTCGCCAGCGATTGCAACGTGAGAATCGAGCATCTGCCAGTTGAAATTCATCATCTCGGCGAAATCGACACCAGCAAGATCCAACCTCACGGCCTTTTGTATTTGCAGAACAAATATGTTGTTCCTGGAGGCCGCTTCAACGAGATGTACGGTTGGGACAGCTACTTTATTGTGCGCGGACTGTTGCGAGCGGGGCGCGTGGAGCTTGCGCGGGGCATGGTAGACAACTTCTTTTTTGAGGTCGAACACTACGGCGCAATGCTGAACGCCAACCGGACCTACTATCTGACCCGTTCTCAGCCTCCTTTTCTGAGTTCGATGTTTGTGGACGTATATGACGCGCTGCAGAAATCAGGGCACGCGGATCCGGCCTGGTTGGCGAAGGCCTACGTTGATCTTGAGAAAGATTATGAAATGTGGAACCGCGATCCACACCGCGCGGGCGATACGGGTTTGTCTCGCTATTACGATTTTGGCGAAGGCCCGCCTGCTGAGGCGGTGCAGGACGAAACCGGTTTCTACCGGAAGGTCGCGACCTATTTTTTCGTTCATCCCGCCCAAGCCGACGATTACATCGTCGAGAGTGAACCTGGCGCGAAGCAATCGACTGCGGGGGCCGCTTACACGCAGCAGGTTTGCGGTGTTGCCAAGACGATGTCGGGCACGGAATGCGAAAAGCCCCGGGAATTCAAGTTGAGTTCCGACTACTATAGGGGCGACCGGTCTATGCGCGAATCGGGCTTCGACGTAAGTTTTCGCTTCGGCCCGTTCGGCGCGGCTACGCATCACTTTGCGCCTGTGTGCCTGAACAGTTTGTTGTATAAGACGGCGAAAGATCTGGAGCAGATCAGCAGCTGGCTGGGGCGCAAAGCCGATGCGGAAAAGTGGAGCAAGCGTGCCGAAGAGCGTAAGACACTGATCACGCGCTATCTCTGGGATGACAAGTCGGGATTCTTTTCCGATTTCAATTTACAGACCGGACAGAAGTCGTCTTATCGCTATGCAGCGACACTTTATCCCTTGTGGGCTGGGCTGGCCACGCCAGAGCAGGCAAAGGCTGTGGTGAGGAATTTGCCGGCCTTGGAACAGCCGGGTGGCCTGGCGATGAGTGCCGAGGATACGGGCGCGCAATGGGACCTGCCTTATGGGTGGGGAAATATCGAAATGCTGGCAGTCGATGGACTTCGCCGGTATGGCTTCAATGCCGATGCGGACCGGATTTCGTACGAGTTTCTATCGATGGTGGCGGAAAATTTCAGACACGATGGAAACATCCGGGAAAAATATAACGTTGTCACGCGCTCTTCCGAGGCGCATGTAGAGCTTGGTTACCAGATGAACGTCGTGGGCTTCGGCTGGACCAATGCAGCGTTTCTGGAATTGCTGCATGGGCTGCCGAAGGATATGGCCCAACGTCTGGAGCAAGAGCAGAACCACCCGATCCCAACGGCCACGAGATGAAGGAATCCTCCGTAGGATGTTAGGCGATCCCGGCCAGAGCGTGCGCCAAGCCCCCCGGCTTCAGGGGCGGCGTTGCTCCTGATTGACTGGCGACCCAGGCGCCGACGCGGTTCGCGGTTTCGTTGATTTGCGCAAGCGACTCCCCCCGGAGATAACCGTTGACCAGGGCAGCAGTGAAGGCATCGCCGGCACCCACGGTATCGGCGACCTTCACCTGGAAGCCGGGATGTTCACTGCATTCGTCGGTGGAGATCAAGAGGCTGCCGCTATTGCCGCGGGTGACGCAGACCAGCATCAGATCATAAGAAGACAGCAAACGGCGGGCTGACTCTTTCTCTCCGCCACTTTCGCATCCGAGCAAGTGGACGATTCTGGGAAGCTCCTCATGATTCAGTTTGACAATAATTGCGAGCTTCATCGATTCCGCGAGGACTTGCGCGGTATAGAAGTTCTGCCGCAGATTGACGTCAAAAATGCGGACTGCCTGGGGGCCGGTGGCTTGCAGAAAGCTGCGAATCGTCAGCCGGCTTTGAGAGGAGCGTTGGGCCAACGATCCGAAGCAGACCGCATCTGCTTCATTGGCTAACTGCTGCCAAGCCGGGGTCCACTGTAGAAAGTCCCAGGCGACCGGGTCCAAGATGTCAAAGCGGGGTTGGCCGGCTTTATCGATTTCAACTTTCACGGTTCCTGTGGGATGGATGGGATCGCGCTGAACGAAGGCGGCATTCAATCCGAGTTGAGCCAAACGCTGGATTGCTTCATCTCCGAGAGAGTCACGGCCTACGCGGCTGGCTGGGATTCCTACATCGCCGAGCAGGTTCGTAATGTAAGCAAAGTTGGCTGGGGCTCCGCCAAGTTGCTTGCCGGAAGGCAGCAAATCCCAGAGCAACTCGCCCAAGCCCACGATAGTGTGGCGCCGGAGTGGAAGAGCGGGGTTCACCGAACTTTCTCCCAGGCCTTGGCGCGCGAGACAGCTTCGTTCCAGCGCTGTCGCATGGTATCCACTTGAGAGCGTGGCAGGCGTGGTTCGAAACGGCGTTCCTCCCTGGGCAATTCGGAAATGGCCTGCACTTCCTTCCAGAACCCCGCGCCCAGACCGGCCAGAAAAGCGGCGCCGAGCGCCGTGGTCTCCGTCATTGCAGGGCGCACCACGGGTACGCGGAGAATGTCCGCCTGAAACTGCATGAGGCTGTCGTTGGCGGATGCGCCGCCATCCACGCGCAGCTCCTGGAGCGGCGTGCCGGTGTCGGTTTGGACCGCATCCATAAGATCGGCGACTTGATACGCGATACTCTCCAGGGCAGCGCGCGCGATGTGCCCCACATTGCTGCCTCTGGTGAGACCGAAGATTGCGCCCCGTGCGTAGGAATCCCAATGAGGGGCGCCCAGACCCACGAAAGCGGGGACGAAGTAGACTCCGCCGTTGTCGGGAACAGAATTTGCCAAAGCCTCCACCTCCGACGATGTGCGGATAATTCCCAGGCCGTCACGCAACCACTGCACCACCGCTCCGCCCACGAACACGCTGCCTTCAAGTGCGAAATGGGTCACGTCGCCGATTCTCCAGGCCACGGTCGTAACCAGGCGATTCGCGGACATGACCGCGCGAGTGCCTGTGCTCTGCAACATGAAGCAGCCGGTCCCGTATGTATTCTTGGTGAGCCCGGGTGTGGTGCATCTTTGCCCAAAGAGCGCGGCCTGCTGATCGCCAGCGATGCCTGCGATTGGGATTCCGTTGAGGCCTGGGACAGAGCTTACTTCCCCATAGATCTCGCTGGAAGGCCGGACTTCGGGCAACATTGACGCGGGGATGTGAAAAAGATCGAGAAGGTCGCGATCCCAACGGCCGGAATGAAGATCGAAAAGCATGGTGCGGGAGGCGTTGCTGGCGTCGGTAAGGTGCACTCGGCCGCCAGTCAGCTTCCATAGCAGCCAGGTATCGACCGTACCGAATGCAAGGCGGCCCACTTCCGCGAGTTGGCGGGCGTTCGGCACGTTGTCTAGAATCCAGGAAATTTTGCTGCCGGAAAAATAGGCGTCGATCAACAATCCGGTGCGTTGCTGGATCAAGGACTCATGGCCCTGCGCTTTGAGCTGCTCGCAGAGCGCGGCGGTGCGGCGATCCTGCCAGACAATGGCGTTGCAGATGGCCTTGCTGGTTGCGCGGTCCCACACGATCGTAGTTTCACGCTGGTTGGTGATGCCGATGGCGGCTACGTCGCGAGGTTGTGCGTTAGCTTTGGCTAATGCTTCGAGAGCAACGGCGATCTGCGATGCCGCGATTTCTTCGGGATCGTGCTCTACCCATCCGGGTTCGGGAAAGATCTGTGTAAACTCGCGTTGGGCCACGGAGCGGACCGCGCCGTGAGCGTCGAACAGAATGGCTCGGGAGCTTGTTGTGCCTTGATCGAGGGAAAGAATGTAACGCAAGAGTCCTCCTGTTCTCTGCGGACATCGCCTGGGATTACGCGCTACGACGAAGCCTGGGACGCGCGCAGGAATCGTCGAATGCCGAAATCGTAGACTGCGGCGCCGACCAGTCCGCCCAACAGCGGAGCGACCACTGGCACCCACCACACCCGTGGGCCATCGGTGAGGCCATTGTTTCTGAACCCGGCTACGGCGGTGAAAAGGCGCGGACCAAAATCGCGCGCAGGATTGATCGCATAACCGTGCATGCCTCCGAAGCTCATGCCAATAGCGACGACGACCAAGCCGATCATCGCTGGCGCGAGATTGGCTCCGGGAGGGACGTTGAGTTCGTCGGTGATGGCCAACACCATGAGCAGCAGAAGGGCCGTGCCGATGACCTGATCGAGGAACCCGGCCTGTGGCAATGCCGGAAAGGCCGGGAAAGTAGTAAACACTCCAGCGGTTTTTTCCAGTTGAGGGTCGAACTGGTGGAAGGCTGGCAGATAGTTCTGGTAGACCAGGGCTGCGGCAAGGAACGCGCCGGAAGTCTGCGCGATGAAGTAGGGAAGAACCTTGCGCCAGGGAAAGCCACGGAACACGGCCATGGTGAGGGTGACCGCGGGGTTCAGGTGGCCGCCAGAAACTTTACCCGCGATGTAAATCCCCATTGTCACCGCGAGTCCCCATCCCAGAGTGATATTGGTGTAGCCGCCATGGATAAGCTCAGCCGGAGTGTTTGAAGGGAATAAGACAACCATGGCAACAACACCGATGCCAAACAGGATCAGGACGAAAGTTCCGAGGAACTCGGCAATCATCTCGGCAACCAAGGTTGGCTTGTTGCTCACGCGGTTTGCTCCTGTCTACTTGGCGGCGACCTTTCGACCGTGAGTAGTCTAGCAAGAATTTGCGGTCTCCGAGATTCGGGTTTGGCAAGAGCGCCAGCTACTGGCATCGGGGCTGAGTTCGGTCTGTGGGTTACCAAAAGAATTAGAGGCAGCGAGGTTTTCCCCTTGACAGGAGGCACTTGGCCTGTAAGATGGAGAATATTTATTCAATGTAATGAATAAATATTCAGCATGAATAAAGTCTTGCGGCAGAGGGCCATTTTGGACGCCTTGAGGCAGGGACCTGTAGCCAATCAGGAGGATTTGCAGCGGGCTTTGCGCAAGCGGGGGTTCAAGGTAGGGCAGGCGACACTGTCGCGGGACATTCACGACCTGAACCTGAGCAAGATGGCGGGCGGCTACACGCTGCCACAAGGGGAAGGCGCTGGCGGTTTGGCGCTGCCTCCGGTGCAGCGGCTGGTCCGGGAGTTTGTGTTGGATGTGCGCCCGGCACAAAACCTGCTGGTGGTGAAAACGATAACCGGCAGCGCTCAGCCTGTGGCTGCGGCGCTGGATGAGCAGGAATGGGAGGAAGTAGTGGGAACAATTGCGGGAGATGACGCGGTCCTGATTGTTTGTCCGGACAAGGACGCCGCGAAGAAGGTTGCAGCGCGGATCGAGGAGATGCTGGGCTGATGTCTGCGAGGCTCAAGAGCGCGGTGCTGGGAGCGAGCGGCTATTCGGGGCTGGAACTGACCCGCATTCTCGAGCGCCATCCGCGCCTGGAGAAGCCCGTGCTGCTGCGTCGTGAAGAGGGCAGCGATGGCGCCACAGACTTGGCGGAGGTGTTTCCAGAGTTGTCGGGTAACGGAGCCTATCCTCTGCGACCGTTGTCGTGGCCGGAGCTGAAACGCCAGGGAGTGGAGTTGCTCTTTCTGGCCACTCCGCATGAAGCATCGCGGACTCTTGTGCCGGAGGCAATCGCGCAAGGATTGCGCGTAATCGATCTGAGTGGCGCGTGGAGATTGAAAGAGGTACAGCATCGTGCCATCTACTCGTTTCAGGACGCGGACGCAGTTACGGCCGCGGAATTGACGGCTAAGGCGGTCTACGGCTTGCCCGAGCTAAACGGCGACCGCATTGCGGCGGCTCAGTTGGTGGCAAATCCGGGGTGCTATGCGACCTCGGTGATTCTGGCTTTGGCGCCGCTGCTCAAGGCTGGATTGATTGACAGGGCGCATGGAATTGTTTCGGACTCGAAGTCTGGAGTGTCCGGCGCGGGCAAGGCGCCTACTTCGCGCACTCATTTTGTTTCGGTGGCGGATAATTTTTCGGCGTACTCAGTTTTCAATCACCGGCACCTGGGAGAGATGGTGGAGCAGTTGGGGCTGGACGACGCAGATCTGACTTTTGCCCCGCATCTGCTGCCGATCCCGCGCGGGATTCTGTCGACCATCTACGTCCAGCTGAATCGGGCGATGAAGCCAGCGGAAGTGGAGTCTCGTCTGCGTGATTTTTATTCAGGCAAGCATTGGGTGCGAATATTTGCGACGCCGAAGTTGCCGCAGCTCCAGTTTTCGTTGCACACAAACTATTGCGATCTTGGGTTTTGCCTGGCAGAGGATGGCAGGCGGCTGGTGCTGGTATCGTGCGTGGACAATCTGCTGAAAGGCGCGGCAGGACAGGCAGTGCAGAACATGAACCTGATGTACGAGTGGGATGAGCGGGAGGGTTTGCAGTGACGATTGTGGTGAAGATTGGCGGAGCGGCGATTGAAGATGCAGCGACTCTTCGCAAGTGCGCGAGGTCCGTCGCCGAACTGGCGCAGGATGGCCATCGCGTGGCCGTGGTTCATGGTGGCGGCAATGCGCTGACCCACATGCTGAGCCGGTTGGGAAAGAAGAGCGAGTTTGTGGATGGACTGCGCATCACCGATGCGGAGACGCGCGATACCGCGCTCATGGTCCTGGGCGGGATCATCAACAAGAAACTGGTGGCGGCCATTCAGTCAGCGGGCATGCCAGCGATTGGATTCTGTGGCGGCGATGGTATGACATTCAGAGCGCGTAAGAAGTTTGTTCATGGGCGCGATCTGGGATTTGTGGGCGAGATTTGTTTCGCGGAGCCATGCTGGATCGAAGCGTTGTGGCAGCAAGGAGGAATTCCGGTGCTGGCCTCGCTGGCATTGGGCGCCGACGGCGAATATTACAACGTGAACGCCGATGAAATGGCGGCATCGTGCGCAGCGGCTTGCCACGCCAACACGCTGATCTTTCTCACCGACGTGCCCGGAGTGAAGGATGCCGCAGGCAGCGTGATGCCGTGGTTGAGTACGAAGCAGGCAGCGGAACTTGCAGCTGGCTCGATCATCAGCGGCGGCATGTTGCCGAAACTGCAAGCCTGCGGGCAGGCGCTGAAACAAGGAGTGGGGCGAGTAAGAATTCTCCCAGCAACTGAGGCGGAAGTCTTGCCGCAGTTCTATCTCACCAGGCTGTCTTGTGGTACGGAGGTCACGTATTCATGAGCCAGTCACCTGCGCATTACAGGTACAGTTCGCAAGCGGCGGGTACGCAGGTCCAGAACAAGGAGTCAAAGTTGAATAGTCATGTGCAAGGTAGAGTTTCGGCGGCTCCCGAGAGAATTCCACAGGCGTTTTGGTGTCCGGATCTGGTTTCGACTCGCGACCTCGGCCCCTGCGGCGTCGAAACGGTCCTGCATCTCGCTGGAATCATGAAATCGCGTCCCGCAGATTTTCGGAATGCGCTCACGGGCCGGCAGATGGTGATGTTTTTCGAGAAGCCCTCTTTGCGAACGCGGCTGACCTTCGAGGCGGGAATGGTGAGCCTGGGGGGAACGGCGATGTTCGTCGACCAGACTCACGAACGGCTCGACGCGCGCGAAAAGTTGAGCGACGTGGCGCACAACCTGGAGCGCTGGGTGGACCTGATAGTGCTGCGCACTTTCTCACAGCGGACTATCGAAGGAATGGCGGAACACGCTGGCATTCCAGTGATTAACGCGCTTAGCGACCTCGAGCATCCCTGTCAGGCGCTGGCTGACTATCTCACGCTGCTGGAGCGGTTCGGAGATGTGCAGGAGCGCACTCTGGCGTATGTGGGCGACGGCAACAATGTGGCGCACTCGTTGCTGCTGACGTGCGCTTGTTTGGGATCGGCGATTCGCGTGGCGACTCCGCCGGGTTACGCGCCGAATCCGCAGATAGTTGCCGCGGCGCGAGAAGTTGCGGAAGAGACCGGAGCCGAAATCCAATTGTTGACTGACCCGCACGAGGCGGTTGCCGGAGCCGACGCGGTTTACACCGATGCCTGGACAAGCATGGGCCAGGAGAACGAAGAGGTCGAGCGGGCGCAAGTCTTTCCGCCGTATCAAGTCAATGCAGAGCTGATGGCGGAAGCCGCGTCCCATGCGGTATTCATGCACTGCCTTCCGGCGCACCGCGGGCTGGAAGTGACCGACGCGGTCATAGATTCGCAGCAGTCTTTGGTTTTTGAGCAGGCGGAGAACCGCCTGCATGTACAAAAAGCGATTCTTTATTTACTGCTGGGCGGCGGCGATCGTCTGCCCGCCAGGAGTGCTCATGCCTGAAAAAGTTGTGCTCGCATATTCCGGAGGACTCGATACCTCCATCATTATTCCGTGGCTCAAAAAGAACTACGACTACAACGTCATTGCGATGGTCGGCGATGTGGGCCAGGGCGATGACATTGAAGCCGTGGTCGAAAAGGCTTACGCCACGGGTGCAAGCAAAGTGATTGTAGAAGATCTCCGCGAGGAGTTCCTGACGGGATACGTTTTTCCTGCGTTGAGAGCAGGTGCGGTGTACGAACATAAATACCTGCTGGGCACATCACTGGCGCGTCCGGTGATTGCAAAGCATCAGGTCGAAGTCGCTGTGCGCGAGGGAGCCACTGCTGTGGCGCATGGTTGCACGGGCAAAGGGAACGATCAAGTTCGTTTTGAGCTGACCTATCAGGCGCTGGCACCGGAGTTGAAAGTGATTGCGCCGTGGCGCGAGTGGTCGCTGAAGTCGCGCGAGGATTGCCTTGATTACGCCGAGCAACACGGTATTCCTGTAGCGGCGAGCCGCGAGAAAATCCACAGCCGCGACCGCAACTTGTGGCACCTCAGTCACGAAGGTGGAGAACTGGAAGATGCGGGGAATGCGCCGCTGCCCACAACATGGCAGATGACTCGCTCTCCGCAGGAGGCCCCGGATAAAGACGAGCAGATCACCATTGGCTTTGAGCAAGGGATTCCCGTTACCGTAGATGGCATGAAGCTCGATCCGGTGTCGCTGGTCGAGCTGCTCAACGAAATTGGAGCACGCAACGCCATCGGCCGCGTCGACTTAGTGGAGAACCGCTTTGTGGGAATCAAGTCGCGCGGATGTTATGAGACACCTGGCGGAACGTTGCTGATCGCGGCACATCGGGAACTGGAGGCGTTGTGCCTGGAGCGCGAAGTCGCTCACTTCAAGCAGCACGTGGCGTTAAAGTATGCGGAACTGGTCTACTTCGGGTTGTGGTTCACGCCGCTACGCGAGGCGCTGGACGCTTTTGTTGCCAGTACCCAGATAGAAATGACCGGCAGCGTGAGGCTCTCTTTGTACAAGGGCAATGTTTCAGTGGTGAGCCGCCAGTCTGAGCATTCGCTCTACCGCACCGATCTCTCATCGTTCACCATGGGCGATAGCTACGATCAGAAGGATGCGGCAGGCTTCATTCGAATCCTCGGACTGCCTTCGCGCGTGCGGGCGCGGGCTCGCGTGGAGGTTGCACGATGAAGATGTGGTCGGGACGGTTCCGGCAACCGCTGGACCCGCAATTCGCACGCTGGCAGCGGTCGTTTGACTTCGATCGCCGGCTGCTGAGTTACGAACTGGCAGCGAGCGGAGCCCATGCCCGTGCACTGAAGAATGCGGGAATTCTATCTGCGAACGAACTGATCAGCATTCTGGAAGGATTGCAGCAGATTGGCGAGATGGCAGCAGCCTCCAAAGGCTTGGTAGAGGACGACGAGGCCGAGGACGTGCATCATTTCGTCGAGAAGCAGCTCGTAGCGCGGATCGGCGAGGTGGGCTACAAGCTGCATAGCGGGCGCAGCCGCAACGAGCAAATCGCGACTGACCTGCGCCTCTACGTGCGAACGGCGATCGATGAGTTGCGAAAGGAACTGGCTGAGGTCTGCGCCGCTTTTACTGACCGTGCCGAGCAAGCCGGCAGCGTTGCGATGCCAGCCTACACGCACTTACAGCACGCTGAGCCGGTGCTGCTAGCGCACTGGTTGCTGGCTTATGTCGAAATGTTTTTGCGCGACGCTGACCGGCTTGCCGATTGCCGCAAGCGCCTGAACGTGTGTCCCCTAGGATCTGGAGCTGTAGCCGGTGCGACGCTTCCGCTGGACCGTACTTTTATGGCGGATGAACTCAACTTCGATGGTCCGACAGCGAACAGTATCGATGCGACAAGCGATCGCGACTTCGTGCTTGAGTTCGTCAACGCGCTCTCGCTTCTGGCATTGCACTTGAGCCGGTGGGCAGAGGAGATGATTCTTTTCTCCTCGCAAGAGTTCGGCTTTGTGCAGTTGCCTGAGGTTTATTCGACGGGCAGCAGTGCCATGCCTCAAAAGAAGAATCCAGATCTTCTGGAATTGGTGCGGGGCAAGACTGGCCGCGTCATCGGCAGTGCGGCAGCGCTGATGATTACCGTGAAAGGCCTGCCTCTGGCTTACAACAAGGATTTGCAGGAAACCCAGGAGCCCCTGTTCGATGCCGCAGACACCGCACTTGGCTTGTTGCCGCTGGTCGCGGGGTGGATGAGTGCGGTTGAGTTTGACCAAGAGCGCATGAACCAGGCAGCGCAGGCGGGATTCATGAATGCCTGGGCCGCAGCCACTTACCTGGTTAATCGCGGCGTTCCTTCGCGCCTCGCGCACGAGCAGATCGGCAAGGCAGTCAAGCTGTGCCTGGAAAAGCATTGCGACCTTCAGGACTTGTCGCTCGATGAGTTGCGTGTTCTGAATCCCGCATTCGATGAGAGCTTCTATGACTGCTTGAAACTGGCTTCGGTGTTGACGATTCACGATGTTATCGGCGGAACCGCGCCCGCCCGAGTGCGGCAGGGGATTGCGGCTGCGAGGAAGAAAATTGAGGCCCTGCGTGAGGAGGTTCATGCGCACGCGTAAGGCCATTTTGCCGGATGCAGAACACATCCACGAGTTGATCTCGGCCTATTCAGGCGACGGCACATTGCTGCCGCGCACTCTGGCGGAAATCTGCGAGAACGTACGTGACTTTGTCGTTCTGGAAAACGAAGGCCGCATCATCGGATGCGGTGCGCTGCATCTTTACGGAACGCACCTCGCCGAGATTCGTTCGATCACCGTCGGACCGCGGGCTCAGGGTCAAGGCGGGGGTAGCCGGCTGATGAAGGCGCTGCTGGCCGAGGCAAAGCGGCATCGTGTGGATTGCATCTGCTTGTTCACGCGCGCACCCGAATTTTTTTCGCGCCAGGGATTCGAGATGGCGCGGCGAGAAGATCTTCCCGACAAGATTTACAAGGATTGCCACGTCTGTCCCAGGTTTCACTGCTGCGATGAGGTCGCCATGGTGCGGGGCAAGCTTCCGACCTTCGCGATCCTCCCCGAGCCGGCGAACTGGCTGGTAAAGCTGCAGGCCTAGTGCCTGACGTTGAAACAAGCCACTCTTGATCAGGCAAGCCTGCAATCCAGTTTCATCCAAAACCACCAATAAAACGGAGTGTCAGCGCCTATTTGTAGGTCTGCGATGCTATCATGCAAAAACGATAAGGTCGCCGAATTCGGGACAAAGGATGATTCATCATGGCAATGGTCTCGCCGGGCACTTCCACCAACGCAACCGCGCCTGAAAATTCTTCAGCTTCCTATGGAGCGCCGCTGGCTGTAGTGACCACTCTATTCTTCATGTGGGGCTTCCTCACCTGCCTGAATGACATTCTTGTCCCGCACCTCAAACCAATTTTCGACCTGAATTACAGACAGGTCATGCTGGTGCAATTCGCCTTCTTTGGAGCGTATTTTCTCTTTTCGATTCCATCGGCCAAGGTCATCGACTGGATCGGCTATCAGCGCTCAATGGTAGTTGGCCTGCTCACCATGGGATTGGGAGCCTTCCTGTTTGTGCCCGCCGCCAGTGCGCCGTCTTACCCGCTTTTTCTGGTCGCTCTGATTGTGCTGGCCGCCGGCATCACCTGTCTCCAGGTGGCGGCTAATCCCTACGTCACGGTGCTTGGAAAACCGTCGACTGCCTCGAGCCGCTTGAATCTGACGCAGGCATTCAACTCTCTGGGAACCTTTCTGGCCCCTTTCTTCGGCGGTCTCCTGATTCTGACTGCCGCGCCCAAGACTATCGAAGAGATAAGGTCGCTGGCGCCAGACGCCCTTCAGGCCTATCGCTTGCACGAGGCAGCCACAGTCAAGACGCCCTATGTGGGCTTGGGCATCGCGCTGGTGCTGTTGGCGATCGCGATTGGCAGTTTCAAGTTACCGAAAATCCCCCACGCCCAGCACCAGATCGGCGAGAAGGTAAACGACTCCATCTGGAGGCACCCGAATCTGATCTTTGGCGCGATCGCGATTTTCGTATACGTCGGCGCGGAGGTTTCCATCGGAAGCTTTTTGGTCAACTATTTCAGCCAGCCCGAGATCGGCGGCCTCACGGAAAAGGTTGCGGCCAGCTTCGTTGCCTTCTACTGGGGAGGAGCCATGGTCGGGCGTTTCATCGGATCGGGGCTATTGCAGAAGATGAAAACCGGGCAACTGCTGGGCATTTGCTCAGTCTGCGCCGCCGCACTCGTGGCAATTTCGATGGTCAGCACGGGTCACTTCGCCATGTGGAGCATCATCCTGGTCGGATTTTTTAACTCCATCATGTTCCCGAGCATCTTCACTCTGGGCGTAGCGGAACTTGGCCCGCTGACCGGGGACGGTTCCGGAGTTATGATCATGGCGATCGTTGGCGGGGCGCTTATTCCGCTGGCGCAGGGAGCGATTGCCGATAAGATCGGAATCCACCACGCATTCTTCCTGCCGGTGATCTGCTATCTCTACATCCTGTTCTTCGCGTTGAGCGGTTCGAAACCCAATAGTGAACGTCACGCCAGCACGTAGCCGGAGGGCGGAGCGTTACACCTGAACCGAGATCAGTTCCGGAGTGCAGCGGGAATTCTGGATGGTCTTGACGGCATCTTCGGCCGTGAACCTCCCCATGGCCAGCGCCAGCTTACGGTTCGTCGTGGTCTGGATGGGAGTGCGGTCAATGCGCTGAACGTACTCAGGGGCGCGGGTACCGCTGCGGTTCACTTTCACAAGAAACTTCGTATTCTTCACGGTGATCATGATGTTTTCCTCCAGGCTCGGGCGACTAATCCAGACGCGCTAATAGGTTGGACCGACACGAGATCCCTTTTCCTTTGCAGAGTCATGCATGCCGATTACTCTTTCAGAAAAGCGATCTGGAAAAACTCTAGATTGGGCTGACTGACTGCCGAAAAGCGAAAGAGTAAGAAGAGATATTTCCCTCAGCTATAATAATAGGCTCACTGGACGCGATTGTCAACGTCCAAGCGGTTGCGGCAGTGCTGTAAAAACGTGCCTGTCGCGATTGATCTATCGGCGTCTCGGACGCTGATTGTTACGAAACAGCCTCCTCTGGGGAAATCATACCGGCCCACTGCCTGCGTCCATGCCGCGTTACAATAGATGTTTCGCGATGAATGCGGCTGGCTGGTGTTGCCGCGTAGCCGCTGAGGGATCCATGTTTGAAGTGACGGTTGACGATACTTTTGCCGCGGGGCATTACCTGCGCAACTACAAGGGCAAGTGCGAAAATCCGCACGGGCACAATTACAAAATCCGGGTGACGCTGTCTGGGGCCGAGTTGGACAAAGCCGGCCTGCTGCTCGATTTCAAGGACCTTCGCGAGGTCATGAAGCACGCCATCGACCGGCTCGATCACCAGATGATCAACGACATTGAGCCGTTTACGGTGATCAATCCATCGGCGGAGAATCTGGCCAAGTATTTTTACGACGAGTCGAACGCGCGGCTGAAGAGCGTAACCAACGGCCGCGTGCGGGTGAAAGACGTAACGGTCTTTGAGACCGACACAACTACAGCGAAGTACAGCGAATAAACAGTTGCCAGAAGCAGTGGCCAGTGGTCAGTGATCAATGGCCAGCAGTTCAGACCTGATCGTCCCGAATTCACGGCTAGTCGCTGCTTTCTGGCCACTGGCCACTGCTCCATGCAGATAACCGAAATCTACAAATCGCTGCAAGGTGAATCGACCCACGCGGGGTTGCCTTGTGTATTCGTGCGCCTTACAGGCTGCAACCTGCGCTGCTCGTGGTGCGACAGTGAGTACACGTTCCAGGGAGGACGGAAAATGACTCCCGAGGAAGTGTGGGACGAAGTGAGGCGCCTCAGCCCCAACGGCGGGCTCGTGGAGATCACCGGTGGAGAGCCCATGCTGCAGGAGCGCGAACTGCTGCCGCTGATGCGGCAACTGCTCGAGACCGAATATCGCGTGCTGCTCGAAACCAGCGGAGAGCGGCCACTGGAACGGGTTCCCGCCGAAATCATCAAGATCGTCGACGTAAAGTGTCCAAATTCGGGCGAGGCCGATACCTTCCACACCGAAAATCTTGAAACCCTGACGCCGCACGATGAAGTCAAATTTGTCCTGAGCGGGCGTGCGGACTATGAATTTGCCCGCGACTTCACGCACCGGCATCGCCTCGCGGAGCGTGTGAACGCTGTCCTGTTCTCGCCCGCTTTTCGCAAAGATGCGAGCGGAGCGCGCGACAGTTCGCACTGTTTGCTCGACCCGCAGGAACTGGCCGAGTGGATGCTCGCCGACGATGTCCCAGCGCGGCTGGGTTTGCAATTGCACAAGTTCGTTTGGGACCCTGCGGTAAAAGGGGTTTAGAAGGAGGTTTGCCATGGCAGGTCCTTACAGCGCGGAGAAGGATGACCTTTACTATCCGGCAAAGCATGCCGTGTTTTTTCCTGACGGCCGGCCGCAATCCCCCGCAGCACTTTGTGTGGAGATGGCGCGACTGGCATATTGCCAGCTCGATACCAGTTTCGCCTTTGACCAGGCCCGCATTCGGAAGGTCCTGG
Source organism: Candidatus Acidiferrum sp. (assembly GCA_035568115.1). GTDB lineage: Bacteria > Acidobacteriota > Terriglobia > Terriglobales > Acidobacteriaceae > Sulfotelmatobacter. Next base: position 13,128 of record DATMOP010000083.1, on the reverse strand, counting down.
CCAGCATTCAGTTTACCGATTGCAGGTTTTTCGAAACCGCGACCGCGGTCGACTGCGGCGGATCCCATGCTTTCCTGGCGCTCGACGCCGACAATAAACTGGCTGTTCTTTCGTTTCGCGGCACGGATAAGGACGATCCCAGCGACTTGGGGGATGACCTCGACATCCGGCCCCAACCGTGGAAAGGTGGTGGCAGCGTACATTCGGGTTTCGACAGAGCCCTTCAGGAAGTTTGGCCGGGAGTTGAGGCCGCCCTCCAGGCAATCAACGAATATGAGTTTCTGTTCACCGGGCACAGTCTGGGTGCGGCCATGGCTACCCTGGCGTCAAGTCTGCAAAAGCCGGCGTCTCTCTATACGATCGGTTCGCCGCGCGTCGGGGACCAGGCCTTCACCGCCGGGCTGTTGGATTTAGACAACCATCGTTACGTCGACTGCTGCGATCTTGTGACCCAGGTGCCCCCGAAGGCGTTCGGCTACGCGCACATTCCCGGCAGTATTCATTACATCGATCTCGATCGCGCCGTGCGGGAACTCGATCCCGACGATCCGGCCATCGAAAAAGATCAAATCAAGGCCCAGGCTGATTACCTGGAACTCTACGCCTGGAGGACCGGAGACGTGGCGTTGCGTTCGTTGGCCGATCACGCACCAGTCAACTATGTCTGGCCCGTAACGGCGGCGACCCCATAGGATCACGAAGCAGCCTCTGGCGATTACTTGCTGACAAAAAGGTGGTAGTGTGCTGACGGCGAACGAAGAAAGAAAGCGGGCGGTTATTTTGCTCAGCGGAGGAATGGATTCCTGCGTCTGTGCAGCGCTGGCAGCGCGCGACTACAACGCCGCAGCGCTGCACATTAGTTATGGCCAACGCACTGAAGCCCGCGAGCGGCAATCCTTCCTGGCTATTTGTCAGCGCCTGAATATCCAGGATAAACTCGTCGTCCGCAATGAGGCTCTGCGCGCCATCGGAGGTTCCGCGCTCACCGACGAAAATATCCCGGTGCCCACGCTGAACTCTACCGGTCGTCGCGCCCCTGGCCACGACATCCCGGTCACCTACGTGCCCTTTCGCAACGCACATTTCCTCGCCGTCGCGGTAAGCTGGGCCGAGGTGTTGGGAGCGGAGAAGGTCTTCATCGGCGCGGTGGAACAAGACAGTTCCGGCTATCCGGATTGCCGTCCAGCCTATTATGAGGCGTTCAACCGTGTGATCAAGGCGGGAACGAAAGAAGGTACCATCGAGATCGTCACCCCGCTGATCCGCCTGCGTAAGGCCGAAATTGTGCGCCTGGGCCTTGAATTGGGCGCGCCATTCGATTTAACTTGGTCATGCTACAAACGTGAGGATCAGGCCTGCGGTGTTTGTGACAGCTGCGTGTTGCGGCTGCGGGCGTTTGCGGCGGCGGGAGCCAGGGATCCGATTCAGTATGTGGAGAACCAATTGGTTGAATCGTGATTGTTGATTGTTGATCGAAACCAGAAGCCGCTCTAGACCGCTTCTCCATCAACAATCAACAATCAAGAATCATCATTCAAGAATTTAATTGCGCCGGGAGGCCAAGATGAAGAAGCATTTTGCAGTTTCCGTTCTCATTCTCTTAATGCTGGGACTGTGTGTGCCTCCAGGTTTTGCCCAGGCTTCGGGAACTGTCAAGGGAGTGTGCAAGGATGCGGAAGGCAAACCCGTCGCGGATGCTGTGCTGGTGTGGGTCAATCAGGACAATGGCCAGAAATATACCCTTAAGACGAACAAGAAAGGAGAATATTTCTCCCTGGGTATTACCCCGGGCGCCTATACCGTCACGCTCTACAAGAATGCGGACGATGTCAAAGCCAATAAGGTACTCGACACCGCCAAGAACTTCCCCGTCAAACTGGATGAGAATACGCTCGACTTCGACATGAAGAAAGCGGCGGAGGAACAGGCGAAGGGCCAGGGCCTCACTCCCGAACAAATCAAGCAACAGCAAGAGGCGCAGGAAAAGATCAAGAAAGAAAACACCACCATCAAGTCTCTGAACGAAAAGATCACTGCCGCGACCACCGCGATGAAGGCTGCGGATTACGACACCGCGATCAGCACCTTGACGGAAGCCACGCAGATGGATCCCACGCGGGAAGTGCTCTGGGCGCTGCTGGCCGATGCCTATCGGGCCTCCGCAGCCAAGCAAACGGATTCCGCGGAGAAGTCAAAGCGCCTACAGGAGGCTATCGCCGACTACCAGAAAGCGATCGACATGAAGCAGAAAGCCATGGAGTCCGGCAAGAAAGATCCCGAGGACAACAAGCGGCTGGCGGCTTATTACAACAACATGGGAGAGGCTCTTGGCAGAACCGGCAAGCCTGCCGACGCCGTGAAGGCCTATACCCAGGCGGGCCAGTTGAACCCCGAAGGCGCTGCCGGGTATTACTACAATGCCGGCGCCGTATTGACCAATGCTGGCAAGGTAGATGATGCAATCGCCGCTTTCGACAAGTCCATCGCTGCCGATCCCAATAAGGCCGAAGCTTATTACCAGAAAGGCGTGAACCTTATCGGAAAGGCGACACTGCAAGGCGACAAGATGGTCGCGCCCCCAGGAACGGCAGAGGCTTTCCAGAAATACCTTGAACTCCAGCCCGCCGGACCCTACGCCGACGTCGCCAAGCAGATGCTGGCCAGCATTGGCGCTTCAATCGAAACTGGCTTCGGCACAAAAAAGAAACCCGCGACAAAAAAATAAGCATCAGGTAACCCAAATCCTCAATCGGCACGGGATTGAATCACTGTGGGCGGCCTCGGCCGCCCCTTTTCCTTTAGGCCCGAGCGCCGCCACGTTACCAAGGGCTATGTCCTAACTGTCCTTACGTTTCTCTTACCAGCGCGGTAAAGTATAGGTATTCAGGCCCACTTCGGTCGGCCCGCGTCTCCCACTGTGGCGCACGCAATCCCTAAGAATTAACAACAGGTTTGTACTGAGGACGGAATGGCAGCACCTGGCACCGCGGCAATTTCTGTTTCTTTGGATGGCTATTCTGGCAGCGGCAAAGTGGCTACACCCGCTTTGCTGGGCGCGATGCTGCGCGCCGCCGAAAAAATCAGCGATCTGATCTTTTCTCCCGGACGCCCCCCTCAGGTACAGGTTTACGGCCAGCTTATTTCCGTCCAGGTGCCCGGACTCGCGACTCTCACTCCCGACGACACGCGCCACATCGCCGCCGACCTGATTGGCGACAACAAACAAGCGGTCGCCACTCTCCGCGAACACGGATCCTGCGACCTCTCTTACGGCCACCCCGGTATGGCCCGGTTTCGCGTCAACATATTCATTCAGCGCGGCAGCTGCGCCGTCGTCATGCGGGTAATCCCCACCGCCATTCCTGATTTCGCCTCGCTCCGTCTGCCCTCGCACCTTGCCGATATTGCCAAGCTGCGTGATGGCATTGTCCTCGTCACTGGCCCTGCCGGATCAGGAAAATCCTCCACCTTGGCCGTGCTGCTCGACTGCATCAATCGCGAGAAGAACTATCACATCATCACCATCGAAGATCCCATCGAGTTCCTGCACAACCACAAAAGCTCCACCGTCCATCAGCGCGAACTGCACAGCGATACTCCCAGCTTTGCGCATGCTCTACGCTCCGCATTGCGGCAGGCCCCCAAGGTCATTCTGGTGGGCGAAATGCGCGACCGCGAAACCATCGAGATCGTCCTCGAAGCCGCCGAGACCGGCCACCTGGTGCTTTCCAGCCTGAACACCATGGACGCACCCAAAACCGTCGAGCGCATCGTTACCTCATTTTCGCCAGGCGAACAGCAATTTGCGCGGGACCGCTTCGCCAAAACCTTCCGCTACATCATCTGCCAGCGGCTCCTGCCCAAACCCGATCGCAGCGGCCGAGTCCCGGTCGCCGAAATTCTGAAAACCAATCCGCGCACCCGTGAATGCATTGAAAAAGGCGAGCGCGACGGCAAGACCTTGCTCGACGCCATGAAGGCCGGCGCTTCCGAAGGCATGCAGCATTTCGATGGCGAGATCGCCCAACTGGTCCGTGACCGCATCGTTGACCTCGAAACCGGGCTGTCTTTCGCCAGCAATCCCACAGTCTTGGGCCAGGAGTTAGCCCGCTAGCGAAACTCTCCGCGGCGGATCAGAATTGCCAGAAACCCTCAGGGGAAATCCACATCCAGCGCGTAGATTTCTTGCGTGCTCACATCGCGCACGAAAAGCCGTGAGTCGTCTGGGCCTGTGCTGCTCCACGTGCCCCAGGGGCCCAAATAGCGGCGCAGGCTGTTGAGGCTGAACAGCTCCTCGGGATGGTTTTCTCCGAGTTTAACGCGGCGGCACTTGGGATTGTCGGTGGCTAAATTGTCGTAGTAAATATACCGGCTGTCGGCCGACCACGATGGATAGCTCACGTTATTGGCTTCGGTAAGCCACTCCGACCACTTTTGAGAGCGGAAATCATAAAGCATGAGCTTCTTCGATCCCTCGACACTCAGGGCCGCCAGATACCGGCCATCGGGAGACCAGCGCGGAGAAAACAAGCTGGCGGAACCGGGCAGGGTCGAAGCCTGGCGGGTCTTCATATCCACTATCTGAATGTTAACGTTTCCGGCATTCGTATTGGAATGGCGTCCGAAGGCAAGCTGGGTGCCGTCCGGCGACCAGGTAGCGTCGATCTCACCAATATTTTCCGGCAAGAGTTCTTCGGGCGAGCCCGCTTGCGCCGAAACCAGAAAAATCTTCCACGGCTTCCCGGCTTGACCGGAAATGTATGCGACTTGGGTTCCATCCGGAGACCAAACCGGGAGCGCAGCCGTCATCGGCGGATAGGTAAGTTGCAGGCGCTCGCTGCCATCGACGCGGCTGCGCCATAGTGTATTGCCGGGAACGGCAACGTAAGCCGCCCACTTGCCATCGCGGGAGAAGGCCACGTCGCTGGCGGAGATCCCGCCGAGGAACGGAACAAATTGTTTGGAGGCGGCGTCGTAGCGAACGAGTTCTCCGCGCGGCTGACCGCCCTGCACATATAGTTTCCGGCCAGCGAGGTCCGGTAAAGCCGTGGAATACAAGATGGGGCCAGTCGTCAGTTGCGTGGGAGCAACGGAGGCTTTGCGGAAAACGCTGGTGGAATCGGGGAGAGCGAAGATATCGTTGCCCTGGCCGACGCCGCTTTCAAAGACGTAGTAGCGGCCATCCCCGGTCCACCGGCCACAGCATTCATTCGGCGGTGTGTGCCATCCCTTGAGCAATTGATGCAGATTGGAGCCGTCGGAGCGGACCTCCCACAATGAGTTCGTGTTGGCCTCGTCCCGGAGTGAAAAGCGAATGCGGCTGCCGTCGGGAGAGAAAGCTACAGCATAGGCGGAACCGGGCGCGGCCGCGGAGACGAGAAGGTGCGCGGCTGTGCCGTCGGCGTTCGCAAGGTATAGATCGGAACCTTTGATAAACACGAGCTGCCGTCCATCCCGCGACCAGGCGCCGGCCCTGCCCTGGACATCTCCCAGACGGCGGGGAGAGCCCGCAGGCAACGGCACAGCCCACAAAGGAGTTACCCTGCTTCCGGTGGGCACCATGTTGCCAACCAGCAGTTGGGAATGGTCGGCAGAGATGTCATAGATCGCCATGCTCTTGACTGGCGCCGGGATTGCGGAGGTTTCGCCACCAGCCGCCGAAACCTGTGCGAGGACCATCCCTTCAGGACGCCACTGGGTGACATAAATGCGCGCGCCATCCGTCAGCATGTTTCCCATGGTGAAGCCGTCATGCGTGATCTGAGTGGTGCCGGTGACTTTCGGCGGACTCACTGGGACGAAAAACCAGACGAGCGCAGCCCCTATCAACAGCCCCGCCGTCGCGCCGGCCGGCCAAAGCCATCGGCGCCTTCTTGTCGGAACTTGCGCCGGGGGCGCGGCGACGGTCACTCTGCCCGAGGTGCTGTCCCGCTTCAGCCGTTTCAAGTCGGCGCGGATTTCGGCGGCACTCTGATAGCGGATCTCTCGGTCTTTGTCGAGGGCCTTGCCGATAATGTGTTCGAGTCCCGGCGGAAGATCAGGGTTGAGACGTTGCGCCGGCGCAGGGTCTTTGTGCAGGATGGAATCGAAGATCGCAGCCGTAGAGTCTCCACGAAAAGGAAGCTGTCCCGTAGCCATCTCGTACAGGACAGTCCCAAAAGAGAAGACATCGGTGCGGGCGTCAAGATCCTTGCCCAAGGCCTGTTCCGGGGACATATAAGCCACCGTCCCCAGCGTGCTGCCTGCGCTGGTGAGATGTGGATTGTTAGGGCTGGCGATGGTGGCGCCGTCCGGAGTTGTTGTAGCGTGAGTTTTCGCCAATCCAAAGTCGAGAATCTTGGCGTGCCCGCGCTCGGTCACGAAGATGTTCGCGGGCTTGATATCACGATGAACGATTCCCTTGGCGTGGGCTGCGTCCAGAGCGTCGGCAATTTCGATTCCGAGATCAAGCAAACGCTCCAACTCGATTCGTGGGCCGAGAATCACATCTCGCAGAGTCTTCCCTTCCAGATATTCCATCACCAGGAAGAGCCGGCCCTGGTGCTCCCCGATTTCGTAAATGGTGCAGATGTTCGGATGATTCAGGGCAGAGGAGGCACGCGCCTCGCGCCGGAAGCGCTCCAGCGCCTGCGCATCATTAGCCAGGGCGTCGGGAAGAAACTTGAGCGCCACGAAACGGCTGAGTTGGATGTCCTCAGCCTGATAGACCACGCCCATCCCGCCGCCGCCAATTTTGTTCAGAACACGGTAGTGCGAGACGGTCTGGCCAAGAATGGATGGGGAATCGGACACGGCACATCTTAGCAGACGCCATGATTGCCACGATTGCCCGCAATTTAGCCCTTGACAAACATCGCCCCGCCCTATACATTGCATTACTAGGTATAGTGCAATGAAGCTAAAAACCGAGCCCGTGGATCTGGAGAAGAACCAATCCGCCGAACGTTGGGAGCAGCAAATGCGCAAAGGAGCGCTGGAAATGGCGGCCCTTGCTTCGCTGTGGTCGGGCCAGTTGTATGGACTGGAAATCATCCGCCGGTTTGAAGACAGCTCACAACTTGCCGTGGCTGAGGGCACCATCTATCCCATACTCGCGCGCCTCAAGAGCGAAGGGCTGCTGGCTTCGGAGTGGGTGGAGGCGGAAGCTGGACATCCCCGCAAGTATTACTGGCTAACTTCAGCCGGACGCACGCGCCTCCAGCACATGGCCGGTACCTGGACCGAGTTTTCGCGCGAGTTAGCTCGGCTGATCAAACCGGTAATCACGGCGCAGAAGGAAAAAGAAGAAGAGGTGACGAAATGAATCCAACCCAGGAACATTGGCTGCAGGTTGACAACTACCTCAGCAAGCTGCGGAAAAGTCTTCCCCACATGCCGGTGGAGGACCGGGAAGAAATCGTCCGCGAGATCAGCGCGCATATTCGGGAGTGCACGCAAGAACCGCACAACAGCATTGATAACACCCTGAAACGCCTCGGCTCTCCGGAGAGGTTGGCTTCGCGGTATGGACACGACCGCCTGATGCGGCGCGCCAGCCGCGGTTTCTCCCCGGTATTGATTCTGCGGGTAACGCTGGCGTTGGCGAGACGGGGCGCGGAAGGATTCGCTCTATTCCTTGGTGCTCTGGTCGGCTATGGGATGGGCGGCGGCCTCGTGCTGACCGCGATTCTGAAGCCGATCTTTCCCCGAAACGTTGGCCTATGGATGGGACCTGGCGTTTTTGATTTTGGATTCCACGTGCCACGCTACTCCGATCCGGTCCACGAAGTGCTCGGACACTGGTACATTCCGATCGCGCTGGGGGTTGGGTACTTCTTCATATGGCTAACGACGTCCGGAATTCGCTGGTATCTCAGACGGACCAGGCAGCGCGGTCCCCTTTTCACGGGACGGGGACTGGTCCAAACGGTTTAGGTTAGCGAGCCGTGGATGTCTGACCGTTCCGGGGCGCGCCGCTATTCACTCGATTTCGTCCGCTAGGCCAATTCGAGGCTCCACTAAACCAACAAAGGACGGAACCATCCTTTCCAGCTTCCCCGTAATGAACAAGCGCTTTAGGCCAAGGGCGGCCGCTTGGGAGTCCAGCCTTTCTAGCACAAGATCCCTCGCCAGATCGAATTGCTGCACCAGAAATTCATCCGGTGTCTGGCAAACTAAACCGTACTGTTTAACGCAGTCAGCGGGAAAATGTTTCGCGTTGAAGGTCACGATTGCATCAGCCGAACCGAGGATGGCTGCGGCCACCACATGCCGGTCATTCGGATCGGGAATACAAGTGACAGATTTGACTAGATCCCACGGAACCCGTACTTCAGCTTCCGGAAACGCATTTCGCATCGCTTGAAGCCGCCTTTCCCTCTGGAACGGAGTCCGATTCAACTTCTTCTCCAGGGTGCGACCCACTTCAAGCAGAATCTGTTCGCTCCAAACAGGCCTATATACGGCGGGTTCTTCTGCGAGTCGGAGCAGGGTGTCGCACAGAGGCATCGGAACCAGCACGCAAGCATCCAGGACCGCAGCGTACCTCATTGTCCCGCATTGAAATCATCCGGCGCCTGGTCGTACAACCCCTCTGCATACTCCGCCCGAGCGAGGTCGTCCAAAGTCTTCCGGCGAGATAAATCGCGCTTTGCCTTGTACGCCAGGACGTCGCGCGCGTACATGCGGCGGTGTGTACCAACCATGTGGAACGCGAGTTCGCCCTTTTCCAACAATCGAACCAGGAACTGTCTGGACATCCCAAGAATCCTGCTTGCTTCGATTGTGGTGAACTCGTGCCTGTTTTGCAGAATGGTAACTGCATTACCAGCCCTCAGCTCGGCCAGTAACCGAAGCAGAAACGAGTAGAGATTGTTGGGCAGAATCTCTGCCCGGCCATCTGGCCCAAGGAACTTAGCCTCCACCTCGCGAAGCTTCAAATATGCATCGACGATCTCTCGTTGTTCTGTGGGAGAAATGTCATTGGCTGACGCTACGCTGCTTGGTGCCATACTTGACAGGCCTCTCAATCCTGTCAACACAACGATATCAGATAAACGCTACAAGTGCAACTCATTAGTTGCGCATATATAAGCCGCTGATATAATTAGGACTTACTTCTAGCCAGATCGATCCGAGGGGAAATCTTCCTTCCATCAACGTATCCAATCCTTCCTTCCGCTATCATTTCCCCATGGTTTCACCGCCCACCCAACCTCTTGTACTAACCCTCGAAGACGCCCGTCGGATAGTCGACAAGCAAGCTTCGCACGTAGCTGCGAGCGGCCACGAAACGGTAGACCTGCTTCACGCCGCTGGCCGCGTCCTGGCCGAATCCGTCACAGCCGACCGCGACATCCCTCCCTTCCACCGCTCCACGCGTGACGGCTATGCGGTTCACACCTCTGACCAGTCGAAGCTTCCCGCCAAGCTGAAAGTAATCGGAGAAATCAAAGCCGGCCCCCTGCAACTTCCATCCCCACTGCATCGCGGCGAAGCATTCTCCATCATGACGGGCGCGCCTGTGCCGCAGGGTGCGGATGCCGTGGTGATGGTCGAATACACGTCGCTGCAAGCCGATTCTGTCGAAATCACAAGAGGCGTAGCCCCCGGCGAAAACATCGTCCCTCAAGGCGCAGAGGCCAAACGCGGCAGCCTCTTGCTCGATCGTGGCACGCGGCTCGACGAATCAGCCATCGCCCTCGCAGCCTCAGTCGGCAGATCGCGCCTACAAGTATTCGTTCGTCCGCGCGTCGCAGTGCTCACCACTGGCGACGAGATCGTCGAGATCGATACCGACCCTGGCCCCACGCAGATTCGCAACTCCAACACCTATTCGCTGGCGGTGCAAATCCAGCAAGCCGGCGGCGAGCCCGTCCTCTTGCCGATCGCTCCCGACGAGCTAGGCCGCCTGCGCCAATTAATAGAAGAGGGCTTGGAATCCGACCTGCTGATCATGACCGGCGGCGTCTCCATGGGACGCTACGATCTAGTCGAGCAAGTCCTCGCCGACCTGCAAGCCGAATTCTTCTTCACCGGAGCAAAAATCCAGCCCGGCCGCCCCGTCGTATTCGGCCGCGTCAAGTGTGGCGCGGGCGCCCCCGCCAGCGGGGCTTCAGCCCCGGTGTTGAAATATTTCTTCGGCCTCCCCGGCAACCCAGTCTCCACCATGGTCACCTTCGAGCTGTTCGCCAGACCAATGCTCGAAGCTCTCGCAGGAATGTTCCCCCGCCCACTCGCCTATCTGCACGCCCGCCTCAAATCCGAAATCCGCGTCAAGGCCGGCCTGACCCGTTTCCTCCCCGCAACTCTTTCCGGAAAATACGAAGACTCGCAAGCCGAACTCGTTCCCTGGCAGGGATCAGGCGACATCGCGGCGCGAGCCCGCGCAAATTGCTACATCGTAATCCCCCCAGATCGCGAGCACATCCTTTCCGGCGAGTGGGTCGCAGTCATGCTGCTCTGATTCGTTTTGAAAGGGCGCGGCTTCAGCCGCGCCGCAAGAGTCCCTAAAATCAAAAGCGGCTTTAGCCGCCATCATCCCATGTAAGATAGAACTTCCGCATGCCGAACAAGCTCTCCCACTACGATGCCGCCGGCCGCGCCCGCATGGTCGATGTCTCCAACAAATCCGCCACTCGTCGCGAGGCCGAAGCCAGCGCTTTTGTGCAGATGAAGCCGTCGGTACTGCAAGCGCTCCCGAACAATCCCAAAGGTGATCCACTCGAAGTCGCACGCATCGCCGGGATCATGGCCGCCAAACGCACGTCAGAACTGATCCCTATGTGCCACGCCCTCCCGCTCTCCCACGTTGATGTCGAGATGCGGCTATGCGAAAATGGCGTCGCCATCACCACCAAAGTCGTGACCACCGCCGAAACCGGCGTAGAAATGGAAGCACTCGTAGCCGCCGCAATTTCCGCGCTGACGATTTATGACATGGCGAAAGCTCTCGATAAAGGGATCGAGATTCGCGAGATAGTTCTGGAACGTAAGAGCGGCGGCAAGAGCGGCGAATACCGCCGGACGAAGTAGACATAATCAAGTAAACATGGCCAACGACGTCAAACTACTCTTGGTCGACGACAACCCAATGATTTTGGGAATGCTCGAGCGCGCCCTGTCTCCATTCGCGCGCGTGGTCGCTGCCGGCGACGCCGCCGACGCGCTGCTGAAGGCGGTCGACGATCCTCCCGAGCTGGTGGTTTGCGACTACCGCATGCCCGGCATGGATGGACGCCAACTGGTCGAGAAGCTGAAGAGCCGGCCCGCTACGTCGAATTTCTCCGCGATCCTGCTGGCGAGCCGGTCCGACATTGACGAGCGCCTCTCGCCGCAAGATGCCGCTGACGACTATATCGCCAAGCCTTTCTTCCTGAAAGAGGCCACGCGCCGCATCAAGCGCACTGTGGACCGTATCGCGCTTGAGAAGATGGCGAAGACTGCGCCCTCCGACGGAGTGGTGCGCGGCAACCTTTCTCAGATGAACGTTATTGACCTGATGCAGTCGCTCGAGATGGGACGCAAGAGTTGCCAGCTCAAGCTGAACAATGCGGGCGACAGGTGCGAAGTCTTCTTCGTCGAAGGCCAGGTGAAGCACGCGACTTACGGGTCGTTATTAGGAGATGAGGCCGTCTTCAAAGTTCTGCGCTGGACCGGCGGCAATTTCGAACTCAACTTCGAGGGCAAGACCGATCAGGAAACCACCAAGCTCAACACCCAGGGCCTGCTGATGGAGGGCCTGCGCCTGCTCGACGAATCGCAGCGCGACGGCGGCGGCGAATCTGCCGCAGGAACTGAAGAAGACAGCGCTGCCAGTGCCGGCACCGCGAGCGGCGGCACGCGCAGCGGACGCTCGGAAGAGGAAGAAGATGTCCTCCTCGATAACTGACGGACCTCCTGAATCAGCGGTACCTGCAACCCTCACCGCCGCGGTAATCACCGTCAGCGATTCCTGCGCGCGCGGCGAACGCAAAGATCTCTCAGGCCCAGCCGTTGCCGAGATCCTGAAGAAGCATGGCTTTCGCGTCGTCGCCACGCAAATCGTGCAAGACGATTCCATGCAGATTCAGAACGCCCTGGTCCACTTCGCTCTGGAAGTCCACTTCATCGTAACCACCGGCGGAACCGGAATTGCGCCGCGCGATGTGACGCCCGAAGCGACCGAGGCCATCTGCGATCGTCTAATCGATGGCGTGGGGGAACGCATGCGCCTCGAAGGCGCAAAGAAAACTAAGTTCGCCGCCCTGAGCCGCGGAGTCTGTGGCGTACGCGAAAAGACTTTGATTCTCAATCTCCCCGGCAGTCCCACCGGCGCCGTGGAATCATTGGAAGCTGTGCTCGATCTGATTCCTCATGCGCTGAACCTCCTGGATGGAAAGACGGAGCATTCGTAGGCCGGGTGCCCCTGTTTCGCCTTCTTTGCGCAACATGGGATTCCACGAACCTCAATCCCTCGGGATTCTGACCTCTAACCTGAACCTATGAAAAACCATAGCCAATTCCTGTCAATAGCTAAGTAGTAAACGATTTTCTCTATGTGACAGCAAGTAAAGTAAATATAAATCTGCAAATTTGGCGGTTGTACCTATAGCGGCGTGATATACTATACTTATAGAGTCGAGAAATCGACAAAACAAGGCGTGGCCCACGGGCCGCGCCTTTTGTGTTTTAGGAGAGCTTATGGCACATCGGGGCAAAAGGTTTTTTGAGGATTACAACCAGCGTGGCGAGTGGACCGAGTTGTTGTTCATGACTGTCGCCGCAGGCCGCGGCTTCAACGTCGCAAAACCCTGGGGCGAATCGCGCCGCTACGACGTCGGTCTCGAAAGGCACGGCCGATTCCTTCGCGTTCAGGTCAAATCCACCGATATGTGGCTGGGCACTTGTTACTTATGCCAGCTCTACGCCTACGGCCGCCGCCCCTACACCGCCAAAGAAATCGACTTCTACGCCATCTACGTGCTCCCCGCCGACACCTGGTACATCTTCCCCGTCAGGGCCCTGGCCGGAAAGCGCACGATTGCACTCACTCCTCACCTCAAAGGCCACAAGTACGAGCCCTACATGGAAGCCTGGCCCCTGCTCTCCCACCACCTCAACCATCCACCTCTAGGCATCACCGACCCCGGCAAAGATGATCGAACCCCT
>DATMOP010000082.1:0-3235 GCA_035568115.1 Candidatus Acidiferrum sp. | reverse complement strand
AAGCACGGAACCACTCGTAGGTTGCCTAGGCATTGGAGCCCATGCACTGATGCACAGCGAAGACATCTCGTATAAGCCGCTAAGCGGCGAAGTCGAGTTGTGCCTGCGAGTGGGGCGGATGGGGTCGATTAAGTGAGGATGGACCGGGACACTATAACCCGATCCGGAGCGAGGACCCCTGGGGTAGAGCGGAGGAACCGCTCGAACGGAGGTGTCCAAGCGCGCTGGGTCCCTCGGCTCAGTACGAGGACTTCGATCGGCAAGCGATGGGCACGAAGGACGGATGCAAACCGCACGATGCGAAGACCTCGCTAATCGACGGGAAGGCGTCGTCTGATAGATCCGGCCTTGAAGCCGTAGCGGAGTAAATCCGCCCTACGGAATTTTAGGGGGAGCAGTGGAAACGTCGGCATCATTCGAAGCCCGGTCCGCGCCACTGCCCCACCCGGCGAACAGGAAACAGAGTCAAGCCAACCCGGACTGAGGCGACGAGGTGAAAGCCTAGTCAACCGCCACCGGGAGGCTAAAGCCACTGCGCCTTTATAGTTACTCAGGGAGTGAGATTTGAGGAGGAGATTTCCACAGCAGTCGCCGGGCCACCCCGCTGTGAAAATCTCTGTGCAGGGACTGCGGATGAAGTTTTCTGGGGGCTGCCTACAATGGCAGCTCGCAGGCGTCCCACTGCTACGAGTGGCTGCGCCAAACACGAGATGTTTTAGAACAGAATCTCGAGCGGTGGGACGCGCTTTGCTTCCAAAACGAACACTCAGATAAGGTCTGTCGTAACAACAAAGCAAGACTCTCTATAAGGGTTTCGCGGGAGCAAAGCCGGCCTGCAGGATGCGGAGGGCAAGGAGGGTAAGTGGGAGCAATGTCAGAAAGCGAAGTGCAGGAACTCCAGTTCGCGGCGTTGGTGGGGATCGATTGGGCGGACCAGAAGCATGCGTGGTGCTTGCAAGCCGCAGACACGACGCACCGAGAAAACGGAGAAGTGGAGCACACGCCGGAAGCGATCGAAGCCTGGGTGGGGCAACTCTGCCGACGATTCGCCAATCGCCCGATCGCGGTCGCAGTGGAACAAGTGAAGGGAGCCTTGGTGTTCATGCTCAGTAAGTATGGGTTCTTGCATTTGTTTCCGGTTCCGCCGACGATGTCGGCCAAAATGCGGGAAGCGTTGTATCCGTCGGGGTCCAAGGATGACCCGCGGGATGCAGACTTGTTGCTGGAGTTGTTGTTGCAGCATCGCGATAAGCTGCGTCGTTTGTCGCCCGATAGCGAAGCCACGCGTCGGGTACAAAATCTGGTTGATGAGCGGCGCAAATTGGTGGACGAAAAAACAGCGCAAATTAATCGGCTGACTCATCAGCTGAAGATCTATTTCCCGCAGATGCTGGAATGGTTTGAACAGTTGGACACGGAGTTGGTATGCGTGCTGCTGGAGCGTTGGCCGACGCTGGAGGAACTGCAAAAGGTTCCGCCGCAGCGGCTGCGTACGTTCTTCCACAAGCAGCGCTGTCGCTATCCAGAATTGATCGAGCGACGTCTGGTCGGAATTCGGCAGGCGATACCAGCGATTCGGGATAGGGCGGTGATTGAGGCGAAGAGCACGGTGGTGAAGGTGAGTGCGCAAGTAATCCGAAGTCTGGTTCGCGGGATTACGGATCTGGACCGCAAGATCGAGGAGGCGGCGGCAGCGCATCCAGATTTTTTCATCTTTGAATCGCTCCCCGGAGCGGGAGCAGTGCTGGCGCCACGCTTGTTGGCAGCGTTCGGGTCGCAGCGGGAACGTTACACCAGTGCCGAAGAAGTACAAACCTACAGTGGTATCGCGCCGGTGATGAAACGAAGCGGGAAAAAGAAGTGGGTACATTTTCGCTGGGCTTGTCCGAAGTTTGTGCGGCAAAGTTTTCACGAATGGGCCGGTCATTCTATTGCCCACTCCCAGTGGGCGCGAAGTTACTATCAACAGCAGCGGAAGCGTGGCAAGGGGCACCACGCGGCGGTGCGAGGGTTGGCCTTTAAATGGATTCGCATCGTTTTCCGTTGCTGGAAAGATCGGGCGGTTTATGACGAGAGCAGATATCTGATCACGCTCGCCAAACGAAACTCACCGCTGGCTGCCGTTCCTGGTGGGACGATGCTGTGAAATCTTTGTGGACATCCTGTGAACAGGTTCGCGAAGGGAGATGAAAAAACTATTGACAGACTTACTCAGATATCTGTTCTCGACTCTACTCATTGCCACTTTCTTGCACACGCCTCCCCTTGCGGGGTGGCTTCGGGCCTGACGCTGGGCAGCCGGGCAACGTTCCCGGCGGAGGGTCCGTCTAAAAGCTCAGCCCGCCTGCACTGTTGAATACTGCGTAGAGGCGCCGGATCGAGCCTTGCCGGGGCGGATGGAATAGAATATCTCGATCCATTTTTCAACGATTCCAAAGGACTTACGCCCGTCGTTATCGCGGATGCGATCGTGTGGCGCAAAGGAGCCCAAACGGTGTTCATGAGAGTAACCGTCGTTGCGACAATTCTGGCCGGCCTTCTGACTTTTACGGGATGCATTTTCTTCGGTGGCGGCGGGAATGGCGGCCACCAGATGGCCTTCATCACCGCCCCTTTAAATAGCGGCATCGCGGTTTACACGATCAGCGACATTACGGGGAAGTTCACGTTGCTTCTGGGATCGCCGTACCCGACGGGAATTTCGCCGACGCAGGCGGTGCTGGCTCCGTCCGGAAAATTCGTATATCTGGCCAATGGCGGAGAAAATGACATCTCGCTGTTTCAAGTGGCGAGTTCGGGAGCGCTGACGGAAGTGATGCCGAGAACGCCGACGGGAGTGAATCCGTCGGCGCTAGCGATCGACCCGGGCGGCACATTTCTATATGCGGCAAATGCGAGCTCGAACACAATCGATTCGTACAAGGTCGATACGAGTAAGGGCGCGCTGACGGCCGCGTCGTCGGTGGCGACCGGCTTCACGCCGCTGAAGCTGGCGATTGCGCCGTCGGGGAAGTTTATCTACGTTTCCAACAACAGCAGCAACAGCGTGTCGGGATTCGCGATCGATTCCTCAGGCGGGTTTACGCCGGTTCCGGGGTCTCCGTATGCCGTGGGGCTCGGGCCGAATGGGATTATCGTCGATCCGGCGGGGAAGTTTCTGTATGTTGCGAGCCTGACGGGCGGCAATTTTTCGGGCTTCGCGATTGACTCGGGATCCGGCGCACTGACGCCGATG
>DATMOP010000081.1:0-5500 GCA_035568115.1 Candidatus Acidiferrum sp. | reverse complement strand
CTATGATGCTACCGATCTTTCCAAAGAGCTCTACAACAGTAATCAGGCCCCTTTTGTGCAAGACCAGGTCGGCCCCGGCAATAAATTCATCACGCCCACGGTTGCAAACGGCAAAGTTTACGTGGGAACAACATACGGTGTCGCCGTCTACGGCTTGCGGTAGGTGACAGTTCTAAGAGTTCTTCGTCCGTCTTCCTTATCTCACGTTCGGACTTTCTCACGTCCGGAGTGGTCTCCTGCATTTTTTGCCAAGATTTCGGGGCTGATGTATATTGCGGCCTCGGAATGCGGGCCGATGGCGAAGAACGCCTGGGGGAGAATCATCATGCCTCACGATCACAGGTTTTTGAGGTTGGCAGGACTAGTCGGGTTGTCAGTCTCGACGCTAATTCTAGCTGCAAGTTCGGGTGCGCCGTCCTCATGGGCACAAGCCCCTCAGGTGCAAGGCGGTCCCGGACAGTATCCTCCCGGCCAATACCCGCCGAATCGGCCTCAGCCGATCGCGACGCAATGCCAAAGCACGCTCGCGGACCAGATCAGTGCCGATGCACGCCGGCGAGTGAGCATCAGTTTCGATACTCAAAGCCCGTATCCTGCGGGTAACGGACGGCAGGGTCTTCGCGGCCGGCTGCGCTACGGCGTCGGCGCGCCGAACAGCTGGAGGACCGCGACCTACGATTGCGTCGTGAACCAGCCTCAGAATCGGGTGGAACGCGCGACTTACACCCCTCGCGCCAACAGCAACGGCTGGCCAGGCGGTGGCCCTGGGGGACCAGGCTATCCCGGCGGACCCGGTTATCCGGGGGGCCCGGGTTATCCGGGAGGTCCAGGAGTTGGGAACTACCCCAGAGTGCGGGTCGACACGTCGGGGCGAGGGAACTTTAACGGCAGCTTCGCCTCGAACGTCAAGATCACCCGTGGATTCGTGGATAGCACCACCGCGCGGCCTTCAGTTTCACTGCGCGGCGGCAACCTCATGATTACGTTTTACGGAGTGGTCGACCGCACCGACGGCAACCGGCAATTCAGCATGCGAATTACCGGTTCCAATCGCGGGGACGCGCAGGGACGCGCCGACGTCCGGCTCAATGGCGACCGCAACGAGGTTGAAATGATCAACCTGAACGGAAGGATGGGGCGCACCAACTTTACGGGGAACTTTAATCGCAACTAGCGCCGGGCTGAAAGCATCGAGAGAATGTCGCGCAGACCCTGGCGAACGTACTTCAGATCGGAAGTCGAACGCGCTGGGAACGGCAGCGGATTTTGCTTCTTGTCGGTCTTCACTTCAGACCGCAGATGCTGGCGTGCGCCCGGAATGGTGAATCCTTCTTCGTAAAGCAGTTGCTTGATACGGAGAACACCTTCGACGTCCTTGCGGCGATACATCCGCTGCCCGGTGCTGCTCTTCACCGGTTTGAGTTGGGGGAACTCCGTCTCCCAGAAGCGCAGGACGTACGCGGGGAGTTGGCAAAGACGGGAAACTTCCCCAATGCGAAAATAGAGCTTTTCTGGGATCAGAACGTCGGCGGTAACTGACTTGGCAGTGTCGCGGGCTCGTGGGCTCATCTCAATTTTCAGGCTTCAGAAGCGCGCGCCGGCTTTTCAGGAACGACTTTCAGGAACGCGCATCGCCTGTTTGTTCCCCATGCGCGTTTCTAGCACGACCTCGCGTCCGGAACAACCATTATTCTAGAGCACTCTTGTCTCCTGCGGGTCATGCCGCAGAGAAATCCACAGAAAAACCTGAAGCATTGCCCCGATGATGGTGCAACTGGAACATTGTCGTACACTGGCAAAGATTGGCGGGTGTCTGATCCCTGCCAATTCTTCTTAAGCATGCGACGCGATCCCATCGAACTGGAAATCTTCAAGAACATCTACCACTCCATTGCCGAGGAGATGGGCGCGGCGTTGCGCCGCACCGCATTTTCTCCCAACATAAAAGAGCGGCGGGATTATTCCTGTGCGATTTTCGATTCCCGCGGCCAGGTCATCGCCATGGGCGATCACATGCCCGTGCATCTGGGCTCGATGCCAATGTCGGTGCAAGCGGCGATCGAGAGCTTCAGTCTCCAACCGGGCGACGTGGTGATGCTGAACGACCCGTTTCGCGGCGGAACCCATCTGCCGGACATCACGCTGGTGGCCCCGGTATATGTGCGAAGTCTGCGAAAGGCGGGAAATCGGCCTGATTTTTACGTGGCTTCGCGGGCGCATCATGCTGATGTGGGCGGCACGTATCCTGGATCGATGGGCCTGTGTCGCGAGATTTATCAGGAAGGGCTGCGCATTCCGCCGGTGCGGATCATGCGCGGCGGAAGCATCGAACCCGACGTACTGGCGATGCTATTGAACAATGTTCGCACACCGGATGAGCGCGAGGGCGATCTCGGGGCGCAGATTGCCGCCTGCCACACCGGCGCCGGGCGGCTGCATGAAATCTGCCACCGCTATGGCCTGGAACGGGCGACCAGCGCCGCCGCAGACTTGTTGGACTATTCGGAGCAGATGATGCGTGCCTTCCTGGCACGCGTTCCCAAGGGACTGTACCGGGCTGAAGATTTCATGGATAGCGACGGCATCAGCGAAAGGCCAGTCAGGATCGCGGTGACAGTAAAGTTTGCCGGAGGCGGCACGCCGAAGCGCGGGCGAGTCGCCCGCAGCCACATGGCCGTCGTGGATTTTACCGGCACCGATCCACAGGTTGAAGGCAGTATCAATGCGGTCGAGGCGATCACGTACTCAGCCTGTTTTTATGTTTTCCGATGTCTGCTCGTGGAAGATGTTCCCGCAACTGCCGGGCTGATGCGCCCGATTCGGGTGATTGCACCGTCCGGGTCGGTAGTAAATGCCCGGCCTCCGGCTGCCGTGGCGGGTGGAAATGTGGAAACCTCGCAACGCATCGTTGACGTCTTGCTTCGGGCGTTGGCGCAGGCGATTCCGGATAAGATTCCAGCGGCAGCAGCGGGAACAATGAACAATCTCACAATCGGAGGAATTGATTCACACACCGGTGAACCCTTTGCCTACTATGAAACCATCGCCGGAGGGATGGGCGCTCGTCCCACCAAAGCCGGTGTCTCGGGCGTACATACTCACATGACGAATTCTCTGAACACCCCAGCAGAGGCGTTGGAGTATTCCTATCCGTTGCGCGTGCGGCAATACTCGCTGCGGCGCGGCAGCGGTGGTAAGGGCAAACACCGGGGCGGGGATGGTATCGTCCGCGAAATCGAAGTCCTGACTGACGCCGAAGTCACCCTGCTCGCCGACCGCCGTACGCGTGGCCCCTGGGGATTGAGCGGAGGCGAGGACGGCGCGCCGGGCAGCGCATCGATGATTCGTCATGAGGGATCAATGGAAAAGTTGCCGGGAAAATCCAATGTTCGCCTGCGCAAAGGCGAGCGGATCAGAATTGAAAGTCCGGGCGGAGGCGGATGGGGGAAAGCTGGCCGGTGATGACCAGGTAGCATCACTTGCGTAATGCGGCTGGCTGATGCCCGTGCCGGCAGACATCCGGCCCGATGCTAGAATCGAGTTTCGTCAATCATTCTTGAACTCCAATATGAACCCAACCATGCTCGCCGTCGTCAAGCCGAAAGCCGCACCCGGTGCGGAAGTTCGGGAAGTCAAGACCCCGGCCTTTGGCCGCACCGACGTCCTGGTCAAGGTGAAAGTCGCCTCCATTTGCGGAACTGACCTCCATATCTATGAGTGGGACCGGTGGGCGCAGAACCGAATTCATCCGCCGTTGATTCCCGGGCATGAGTTTTGTGGCGAAGTCGTCGCCTACGGGAACGAAGTTACCAGCGTGAAAGAAGGCGACTTTGTTTCGGCGGAGATGCATGTAGCCTGTGGGAAGTGCCTGCTGTGCCGCACCGGCGAAGCCCACATTTGCCAGAACGTGAAGATTATCGGCGTCGATGCCGATGGCGCCTTCGCCGAATATGTTGTGATTCCGGAATCGAATATCTGGAAGCTGGATCCGGGCATCCCGCCCGAGTATGCCTCGATTCTGGATCCCCTGGGAAACGCTGTCCACAGTGTGTTGGCCGGCGAGATTGCGGCTAAGACCGTGGCCATTACCGGTTGCGGGCCCATCGGCCTGTTCTCGATTGCGGTGGCGCGTGCGGTGGGCGCGACAACAATCTTCGCCATTGAAGTCAACGAACATCGCCGCCGGATTGCCCGCGAAATGAAAGCCGACTTTGCGCTCGATCCATCGAAGGACGACGTGAACGCGATCGTGATGGAGCAGACCGGCGGCTTGGGTGCGGACGTCGTCCTGGAGATGGCGGGCCATCCCAGTGCCATACGCACCGCATTTGACGTTGTGCGGCGCGGCGGCCGAGTCTCTCTTCTCGGCCTTACTTCAAAGCCGATCTCACTGAATTTTTCCGAAGACATAATTTTCAAAGGCATTACGGTGCAGGGCATCAGCGGCCGTCGTATGTACCAGACCTGGTATCAGATGACTGCGCTGCTGAAAGCGGGCAAACTCGATCTGCACCCTGTCATCACCGATCGCATCGGAATGAAAGACTTCGCCAAGGGCATGGAGCGATTGAAGACCGGCGAGGCCAGCAAGATTCTGGTCTATCCCAACGGAACTAAGTAGTATCCCAGCCGTCAGTTTCAGTTGTCAGTTCTCAGTTAGTTCTTAATCGCCCGACAAGCGGACCGGTTCCGGATTTTCGCGCCACATCAGATACAATTCCAAAACGATGCTTCGTTACTTCACCGCAGGGGAGTCTCATGGAGAGGCTCTGGTTGCGTTTATTTCGGGTTTGCCGGCCGGGCTCGCTGTGGACCAGTCCTTTCTGGACCGCGAACTATGGCGCCGCCAACAAGGTTATGGCCGCGGCGGACGGATGAAGATCGAGACTGACAAAGCCCATATTCTTTCCGGCGTGCGCAACGGCGCGACCATCGGGTCGCCAATCTCGATTTTGCTGGAGAATAAAGATTGGAAGAACTGGCAGGAGTCGCTTCCCGTAGGAGAGGGCGATCCAGCCAAGCATAAGCGGGTGGCCTCGCCGCGGCCTGGGCACGCCGACCTGGCGGGGGCTCTGAAGTACAATTTTTCAGAGGCACGTTACGTGCTGGAACGGGCGTCGGCGCGCGAATCGGCGGCGCGCGTTGCGATTGGCGGCCTGGCCAAATTATTTCTGCACGCACTGGGAATCGAAGTGCTCAGTCATGTGGTGGCCGTGGGCGGAGCGTCTTTGAACAAGGACGTCGCCTGGGAACAGATACAGGGGCTCGCGGCGCGCGACGAGGTTCTGCTGAACTGCGCCGATCCCGACGCCGAGCAACTGATGAAGGGAGAAGTCGACAAAGTTCTGCGAACCGGAGATTCCGTTGGCGGGGTTTTCGAAGTGGTGGCTCACAACGTCCCGCCAGGTTTGGGAACATACGCGCAGTGGGATGAGCGTCTCGACGGTCTGCTGGCGAGTGCGGTTATGTCCCTGCAGGCAGTCAAAGCAGTTGAGATCGG
>DATMOP010000080.1:0-215675 GCA_035568115.1 Candidatus Acidiferrum sp. | reverse complement strand
TCATCGGTGGAACATTAGGAGCGGGCATTCTTCTGGTCGTCCACGGCACGATTTTCAAGACGCGGTGGGGCATTAACCTCAGCAGCCCGATTGAATGTCCCGGCTGCCATAGAATGCACGGACAAATTCGGACCCCTCGCAGCCTTCGACAAGCACTATGGGGTGGCTACACCTGTGATCGATGTGGCCTAGAGGTCGATAAGTGGAACCGCGCCATCTGATAAAATTACCTGTTTGCGTAGCGGGCTGGGCCGACCGCCGCACCCCGCCGCGCTCGAAAGCGGGGACACTCTCATCCCCGTTCCCAAGGGAAACATTCTGACTTCCATCCCGGCCACCTACAACCGCGCCCACCACGCATTCGCCGTGTTTACGGCGTGCGCGACGCTGGTCGTGATCACTGCCGGCGCATTAGTCACCAGCAACGACGCCGGCCTTTCCGTTCCCGACTGGCCAACTTCGTTCGGCTACTTGGTAAAGGTCCCGCACTTCGTGGGCGGCGTACGCTATGAATGGAGCCACCGCATGGTGGCAGGATCTCTAATTTTCCTTACCCTCTCAATCGCGGTCTGGACTCTTCTGGTCGAGCGCCGGCGCTGGTTGCGCTGGCTGGCCATGGGCGCTGTCTGCACGGTTATCGCCCAAGCCACCCTGGGGGGACTGACGGTCCTGTTCTTCCAGCCTCCATGGCTTTCTACCGCGCACGCCACGGTGGCGCAAACATTTTTCTGCATCGCCGTAGCCATCGCCCTCTTCACCGGACGCAATTGGGTCAGAGATCAACCGGAAAAGGAACAACCGCACGTGGAGTTCGACTCCCGTCGCCCGAGTCTATTCACGCTGACCTTGCTCTCGATCTTCGTGCTCTACGTCCAGCTCATTCTTGGCGGGATGTTCCGCCATCACGGCATGAGTTGGTGGCCGCACGTGTTGCATGCGGTGATTGTGTCGGTCGTGCTGGCCTGGACCGCAATCCGGGCGATCTCGGTGTATTCGAACATTGAGGCAGTGCGGCGCCCGGCAATCGTGATGCTGTCGCTCCTGATCATGCAGCTCTGCCTGGGTTTCACAGCATTCTTGACTCGCGTGGCCTGGGGCCGAAGCGCGGCGCAACCCGAGCTTCCCATGGTAGCGGCTACAGTGGCACACGTTGCCGTGGGAGCGCTGCTGCTGGCGACGACGGTGGTTCTGGCAATTCAGGTATGGCGGCACGTTCCGGCGGCCTTTGCGGAGCGCGTTCCCCATCCACAACGGGATGCTTCCGCCGCCTAACTGTCTCCCCGATATTGTTCGACATGCCGTAAACTGGTATTGAACGTTTTTCAGGTACCCTTTGGTCTCGAAAGTTTCCGCCATCGCTGACGCCGCCCCGGAAGAGACGTATTCCTCCGCCAAGCCCGTTATTTCCGTAGAGCACTTGGTGCATCGCTACGGCGACCGCACGGCTCTGAACGGCGTTTCGTTCGACGTACGCCCGGCGGAATTGTTCGGCCTGCTCGGCCCCAACGGCAGCGGCAAGACCACCCTCTTCCGGATTCTTTCCACCTTGATGCTCCCGACAGCCGGCCGCGCCACCATCATGGGATACGACGCAACGCAAGAGCCGGCTCGATTGCGGCGGCAAATCGGCGTCGTCTTTCAGGCCCAGAGCATCGACCTGAAGCTCACCGCCTACGAAAACCTTTGGCATCAAGGACATCTTTACGGTCTTCGCGGGGCTGCGCTCAAACAGCGCATACAGGAAATTCTTTCGCGCGTCGGCCTCGCGGATCGCTCCAGAGAACTCGTCGAAACTTTCTCCGGCGGAATGCAACGCCGCATCGAACTGGCCAAAGGATTGTTGCATCATCCCGGCGTGCTCTTGCTGGACGAACCCACCACCGGACTCGATCCCGGTGCGCGGCGCGATCTTTGGCAATACCTGGCGACGTTGCGCGACGAGGAGCATGTTTCCGTGCTCGTCACCACGCATCTCATGGAGGAAGCCGAGCGCTGTGACCGCCTGGCCATCATGAATGAAGGCAATCTGGTGGCACTGGGCACGCCCGCGGAATTGAAAAGCGAAATCGGCGGCGATGTGATTTGGCTCGATGCCGCCCATGATGCCGGGGTGCTCGCCGAGCGCATTCGTGCCCGCTTTCACGTGGAGACCACGGTCCTGGAAAATCAAGTACGCATGGAGCGCGAGGGCGCACACCGCTTCGTCACCGAAGTCGTCGAGGCTTTCCCCGGAGAGATTGAGGCGATTTCGGTGAGCAAGCCTGCGCTCGAAGACGTTTTCATTCGCCGCACCGGACATAAATTCTGGAGCGAAGCAAATTACGGCAGTGAAGATGTGAACCGAGGTTCAGAAGATCACAGGAGGTAAAATGCTTTCTATGATGCTTGCTCTTTCTCTCGTGCTCGGCATCCTCCCCTTGCTGGGAGTCGTTTGGACGCTGATGAACGGCATGATCACCACCGTTGACGGCCTGTTCATGAGCCTGATCCTGCTCACACTTTCAGGAATTTTTATGTTGAACGCCTACTGGGAAATGCGCGACCTGGGCATGATCGGCAAGAAAATGCCCGGCAAGAAGGAATCCGCGGTGCCTGCAACCAAACCTCCAGCGGCGAAAGCGAGTTGAACTTCGTGGCCACTCAAACCGCCGCCCTGTCGAGACCGATCGCCCCTGCTTCGGCAGGCGTGTTGCTGCCCGCCTTCACGCTGTGGTGGCGCGAGATCGTGCGCTTCTACCGGCAGAAGTCGCGCGTGGTCGGCGTGCTCGCTTCCCCGCTCGTGTTCTGGGTTGTACTTGGCTCGGGATTTGGCAATTCCTTCCGCTCCGCAGGTGGGGCGAGCCAACAGCACTATCTGGATTACTTCTATCCCGGCACTCTGACCCTGATCGTCCTCTTCACCTCTATTTTCGCCATGATGTCTCTCATCGAAGACCGCAAAGAGGGATTTCTGCTCTCCGTGATGGTGGCCCCGGTACCACGCTCGGCAATCGTGCTGGGAAAAGTTCTGGGTGGAACCATGCTCGCGGCAATTCAGGGGATGATCTTCCTCATCTTCGCGCCCTTCGCCGGCGTGCATCTCAACCCACTGCAAGTATTGTTAGTGGCTGTGGTGGTCTTTCTGGTTTCGTTCGCCCTGACCGCGCTGGGCTTCGCCATCGCGTGGCCCATGGATTCAACATCGGCCTTCCACGGCATCATCAATCTGTTTCTGATCCCTCTATGGCTTCTGTCAGGCGCGCTGTTCCGGCTGTCGGGCGCCTCGGGATGGATTCGCGCCCTGATGTACATGAACCCGCTCACCTACGGCGTCGAAGCCTTGCGCGACCTGCTTTATCCTGGGATGGAAACCTCGTTCGACCTGGCTCATTCGATGGCGACATTGCTTCTGTTTTCGCTGGCCATGTTTGGGCTAGCATTCCTGATGGCCAACCGCCGAACCACGAGGCCCGCTGCATGATCGCCGAACAATACGCTTTCTTCCCTGCCCTTAATGCAAGCTTGAACGGAACCAGCGCGGTACTTCTCGTTACCGGCCGCTACATGATCGCGCGCGGACGCATGGCCGCTCATCGTGCCTGCATGATCGCTGCCGTAATCGCCTCCGCGCTGTTTCTATCCTGCTACCTTTATTTCCATTTTCGTGCCGGCAACATTCTTTTTCTCGGCCAGGGTCTATGGCGTACGGTGTATTTCGCGATCCTGATTCCGCACGTCACCCTAGCCATCGTGATCGTCCCCATGGTGATCATCACGTTGAGCCGCGGATTGCGCGCCCGCTATGATCGTCATCGCATCATCGCGCGCTGGACTTTCCCGCTGTGGATGTACGTCAGCGTAACCGGCGTAATCGTATACTTCATGCTCTACCAATGGTTCCCGCACAGCTAGGGTCCAATATGAAACAAAGCACGGGATAGATAGAAATTTACCCTGTGTTCCCCTCTGCCTTCTGTGTTAGAGGTTTTGATTTTATGTCGGTCGTGAGACTAAAAATCGACGTAGCCGGGACGATAGCCGACGAAGCCTGGCGCGAGATCAAGCAGTTCGATCAGATCCAGAGCGCCGACTTCGGCCCCCAGTTCGGCAGCGGCGGCCGCTGCAACCACGCCCCCGACGCTCCACACGCCAAGGGCGAATGGATCGGCGCCGAAATTACGCTCCTGACGCCGCTCCTGGCCCAATACGCCGTGTCGCATTATCTCGAGCAGGAGCGCGTTCTAGACGCCGATGTAATAGACTGAACTCACTATCGGATTGCATGTCTACACCATCTGAATCTACCGCGTCCCCGTTTGCTGATTCTCCAACCACTCCGGACGGATGTGCCGTTTTGCAACCGCGGCCAAAGCACGGCATGTCCCGCACCCAAAAACTTCTCTTCTTCCTCACCGCGTGGCTGATCTGCCTGATGCCGTTCCTGTTCTGGTGGAACACTTGGTTTGGCCGCAAGCTTTCCGACCAGCAGCTGACCGAGTACCTGCACGACACGAAAAAGCCGCGCCACATCCAGCAAGCTCTCGTACAGGTGGGCGAACGGATCACGCGCCGCGACGGTACTTCGAAACAGTGGTATCCCGATCTGGTTCGCCTCGCCGCCAATTCCGTCGAAGAGGTTCGCAACACCGACGCCTGGGTCATGGGCCAGGACACGTCCGGCGCAGGCTTTCACGAAACGCTGCTGAAGATGCTGAACGACCCGTCGCAAATGGTCCGCGGCAACGCCGCGCTTTCGCTGGTCCGCTTCGGCGACGCCACCGGCCGTTCGCAGATTCTCGCCCTATTGCAGCCCGCGCAAATTACCTCCCCACAATCCGGCTGCATCATCGATTCCGACCGCCCCGGCACCGCCATCCACCTGGGCGGCCTGATTGCCAAGCTGCAATACGGTCACGAGCAGATTGCAGAAATTCGCTCCCCAATTCCCGGGAGAATCCGCTCTGTAGCCGGCGCTGGCGCAAACTTGGCAGCAGGCGCAGAAGTCGCAGTGATTGATCCCGCCAACGATCAGGTATGGGAAGCCCTGCGCGCCCTCTATCTCATCGGACAGCCCGGCGACATCCCCGCCATCGGTCCCTACGAACGCGACCTCCCGGATATTTCAAACGACGTGCGTCGACAAGCCATGGAGACAGACACGGCGATACGCGCTCGCGCACAAGTGATCGAAGATCGGAAGTAGAAACAGAAAGGAGGGATCGCATGCCAGCAGGCCCTGGACCAATGGGATTTGTTTACTTCGCGGCCGTGAAAGCCGCCGGCTACACAGCCGCATCCGTCGTCTTGAAGAACGGATATGGGCTACGCGGGTCAAGTAAGCCCAATGTCTGGAGCGCGGGACTGACACGCACCGGGATCGGGATTGCCGCCGGTCTTCTCTATGGGAGCCTCTGGATTTTCGTCCTCAGTAAGTTCGTTGCAGATAGCTACAGTGGCGTCCTCTACTACGTCTTCCTTTTGCCAATTCGCATCGGGGAATGGTCTCTATTGATCTGGCTGTTCTTCGACCGTGGTCTGCAAGCCCGGGCGCGCATGTGGAAGTACGTAGCTTTCGGCACCCTATGTTCGTATATTTTGGATGCGATTGGAGTGGGTGCAGCCCTCGTGCTGCCCGGGGGCTTATGGGTCTGCTAGTGCGAACGATTCGCCGAGAGCCAAGGGCTACAGGGTGAGCCGTGCTTCCAAACAGCGCGCCCGACTCTTCACCGTTGATAGAGATCTCTTCACCCCGCCGCCTCCATCACCACTCTCTCCACATCCTTCCAGGCCCCAGCCCGCGGATCGACCACCTCAAAATGCCCCGCCCGAGCGATCTCCACCAGCCGCGCGTCTTCTTTCATCTTCCGCTTCGCGCCAGCATAATCGCGACTGAACGCCGGCGGCACCACATCATCCTCTGCTCCATGCACCAGCCACTGCCGCGCCGCAACCGTCAGTTTCATCGGATCTGCTTCCTTATAGTGATCCCCAACCTCCGCCGGAGTCCCGCCCAGAAACTCCACCACCGCGTCGTTGCTCAAATGGAGCGCGTACGCCCGCTGCAAATCCAGCACGCCCGCCAGTGAAACCACGGCATTCACGCCGGATTCATGCGCCGCCAGACAAATCCCGAGCTGACCTCCAGCCGAGTGCCCGATCACCACCACGCGCCGCGCGTCAAGCTGATACTGCCGCGCACTCTGTAGCAAAAACTGATACGCCGTCCGCACATCCGCAAACGTCCCCGGCCATCCACCGCCCGCATTCCCGACCCGCCGGTACTCCAGATTCGCGGTCGCAATCCCCTTCGCCGTCAACGCCGCGCACAAATGCCCCGCATATCCCAGATCGTACTTCGCCCGCCAGAACCCTCCATGAATAACGATGGCAAGCCCGTAAGGCCCTTTCCCTTTCGGCATCCGCAAATCTACAAACTGATTGGCATCGCTGCCATAAGCCGCGCGCGCATCCGCCTTAGGCGGAGCCAAACTCAAAATGTCATCGGATGATGTCATCACTCCGGTTTATCCTGTGTTCCTCTGTGTCCCCTGTGGTAAAGGTTTTTGTCGTCCTCTCAACAAATCAGCGGCGAAGATGTTTCCTAAACTGGCCACTGATCACTGACCACTGGCCACTGCTCCTACTCGTAACGCAGCGCCTCAATCGGATCCAGCCTCGACGCCCGCATCGCCGGCACCATCCCGCTCACCACGCCCACCACCGCCAAGATCCCTGTTGATACCAGCAGAATCATCGGCGACACGATCAGCCGGATGTCCCCCGCCTCCGCATGTTTGGCCATCGCGCTGTAAAACGTCAGCCGCCCCACGGACACCGACACCACGTATGACAGCAAAATCCCCAGCACCCCTCCCACCGCCGTAATCACCATCGCTTCGGCCAGAAACTGAAACAGAATGTCTCTTCGCCGGGCTCCCAGCGCCTTCTCCACTCCAATCTCTCGTGTCCGCTGCGTCACCGACACCAGCATGATGTTCATCAGCCCCACGCCGCCAATCCCCAGCGTCACCGTCCCAATGATGGCCAGCAACAACTTCAGCGCCAGCGAGATGATATCGAACTGCCTCAATTGTTTCTGCGCATCGAACACAAACACTGCCCGCTGATCCGTGCTCCTGAAACCATGGGCCGCCGCCAGCGTTTCGCGAATTGTCCGGTCCAGCTTGTCGTGATCCAGGCCCTGCGAATCCATCCAGATTCCATCCAGATAGTGATTGTCCTTCACCACGTCCATCGAGTTGTAAGGAATATAGATCGTCCGGTTATCGTCGTCGTCGCCTTCCTGCATGCGCGGCTTCACCACTCCCACCACTTGAAACTCCACTCCATTCACCCGGATGTCCTCCCCCACCGCCGGCATCCCCGAAAACAATTTATCCTTCGCCTCCGAACCAATCGTCGCCACCAGCGCGTGCCGCTCATTATCCGCATCGTCGATGAACCGCCCCTGGTCCATCTCCAGGGCCCAGATGTCGCCAGCCGCCGGATCCAGTCCCAGTGCTGGCATCGTGAAGGAGCGATTGGCGTTCTGCACCGTGGAATCCTTCCGCGACATGCGCGCCACATGCTTGCACAGCGGCACGTTGTTGCGCAGCAGTTCCAGGTCGTCATTCGTGAACCGTACCTGCACTCCCGCCTTATTTCCTCCTGCCTGCTGCGACGTCCGTCCCGGAAAAATCCCCACCGCCGTCGCCCCAAAGCTCTGAAAAATATTCTCGATCGCCCCCGCGAATCCGTTCCCGTAAGCCAGCAGCAACACCACAGTCGCAATGCCCCACGCCATCCCCGCCATGGTCAGCAAGGTCTTGCGCAAGTCATGCCGCATCGCCGAAAACGCCTGTTGTAACAAATCCCGATGCATAAGTCAGCTTCTAGCTCCTAGCGAAACCCTCACATTTCGATCTACCCTGTGATCCCCCGTGCCCTCCGTGGTGAAGATCTTGTTTCTATCCGTGTGAATCCGTGGCAAGTGGTTCTTAACTGGCAACTGCACTGCTCTTACTCCTTCCGCAGCGCCTCCACCGGCTGCAGCATCGCCGCCCGCCGCGCCGGATACAATCCCGCCGCCACCCCTGCCGCAGCCAGCGATCCCACCGCCAGCAGAGCTGTTCGTGCCACCAGCTTCGGAGGATCAAATCCCTCGCCCAGCGAAACTCCCGACAACGCTGACATCACTGCCGCCGCGGCCGCAATTCCAATCCCTCCGCTCAGCAGCGTGAGAAACGCGCCCTCCACAAAAAACTGGAACATGATGCTCGCATGCGTCGCTCCCAGCGCCTTCCGCAAGCCAATCTCCGGAGTCCGGTCCGCCACTGCCACCAGCATAATGTTGATGATCCCAATCGCGCCCAGCGCCAGCGTCACCAAACCCACGCTGCCAAGAAAGGTGTTCATCGCGTCGAAAAGTTTTCCGACCTGGTCCACCGTCTTCACCGTATCCCACTCATCGAACGAATCCGGATTGTCCGGATCGAACCCGTGATTCCGCGCAATCACCCGGTGCACTTCCTGCCGCGCCGTCTCATGCAGCGCCCGCGTCCTCGGCTGGTAGTTCATCATCGAGATCACGTCCGGAGCCTGCCCCACGTTCATCGGACGAAAATACTCACGCATGGTGCTGAACGGCACAAAGCATTGCAGATTTTGGGTGTTGTTGTCGCCGTGCCCAATCCGTTGCAGGGTCCCGATCACTTCAAACTGCACCCCATTCAACAGGATCGTGCTCCCCACCGACGGCCGTCCCGGAAACAACGTCCGCCGCGCCTCATCGCCCAGCACGATCACCGCGCGCTTCTGCGCATCGTCCATGTCATTCAGCCAACGCCCTTCGTTGATGGGAAGGTTCCGGATCTGGTTGAACATCGCCGGCACTCCAAACATCTGTCCGCTGGCCTGAAAAAAATCGCTCACAGCCCGGATATCGTTGCGCCGGATCACCGGCGCCACCTTCCCCACGCTCCTGCACTCGCGCACAATATCCAGATAATCACGGTAGGTCAGGTAGTACTGCCGCAGCGCTGTAAAACTCCCCTGCATCGCCGGAGCCCGTCCCGACCAGATGAACATGATGTTGTCGCCGAGCTGATCGAACTCTTTCTTGTTCCCTGACCGGAATCCCTCCCCCAGCCCTACCAGCAGCAGCAGCGAAAACACTCCCCAGGCAATTCCAAACATGGTCAGAAATGACCGCAGCTTGTGCCCCCACAACGTCCGCAACGTCTGCCCGAAGATGTCCAAGATCAGCCGCATGCCAGCCTGATTATACGAGGATCGAATGCGCGCAGTTCTCCTGCCCTAAGACGCGTGCTGCGCTCACCACCAGCAGCCGCTTGTTCAGCCGCGCCCTGGGGCGTATACTCCCAGCGCTGCGCGAAGGCGAGTCGGACAAAGAAAAAATGGAGGTCACACGATGAACTGGAAAAGCAAGCTGGCCCTGGGCGTGCTAACCGCTCTGGCAATGATGCTGCTTACGTATGCGCTGCCCAGAGGAGGCACTATGCGCGATGCAGCCGTAGTGCAGTTTCCCGTCACAGTTGGAATATGGGCGATCTTCGTCTTGCTCTTTGTGAAATTGAAATAGCCCGAAAGGGGGTCGGTTTCGCGAACTGAATCCCCTCTGATCCCCTGTGCCCTCTGTGGTTAAGGTTTGGGTCTTTCCGTGTGAATCCGGGCAAACCCGTGGCAAGGGCCGTCGTTTTTCTTCCCACACCCACAATTTCATTTCTCTCCCCCACAAAATTCCGCTATTCTCTACCCCGGGATGACTACGCTGCCTCTTTCCGAGCTTCTCGGCGCCACGGTCTACGACCCGTCCGGCGCGGCAACCGGACGCGTGCGCGAAGTCACTCTCGCCCCTCAGGAAGACCGCGACCGCATCGCCTCGTTCATCGTCAAAACAAAATCCGGCAACCGCGTCCTTCCCTTCTCTGCCGTCACCACCATCGACGCCAACATTCACACCTCCACCAATCCAGCCGACTGGCCAGCCGCCAACGGCGCCGAGGGATTGTTCCTGCTCGAACGCGATCTACTCGACCAGCAGGTCATCGACGTTCACGGACGCAAAGTCGTCCGCGTCAACGACGTCGACCTTGAAGTCGACGCCACAACCGAAGCCGGCGTCTCGCACGCCGTCCTGCGCATCCAGTCTGTCGACATCGGGGTCCGTGGCGCCGTTCGCCGCCTCCTCCGCGGCCTCGCGCCTCGCGCAGCTCTCCACGTGCTAGTCGAAAAAATTCCTCCTCGCACGATTCCCTGGAGTTTTGTCGACTTGATCGAAACCGATCCCGCCCGCCGCATCAAACTAAAAATCTCTCACGATGGTCTGGCCACCCTCCATCCCGCCGACATCGCCGACATCGTCGAAGACCTTGCCCCCAACGAGCGCGAAGCCGTCTTCCGCACCCTCGACGAAGATGTCGCCGCCGAAACTCTCGAAGAACTCGAGCCCCGTGTCCAGAAGTCCGTCGTCGAATCCCTCGACTCTGAACGCGCCGCCGACATCGTCGAGGAAATGGATCCCGACGCTGCCGCCGACCTCCTCAGCGACCTCTCCCAGGATCACACCGAGCAAATCCTCGTTGAGATGGAGCCCGGCGCCAGCCAGGAAGTCGTCGAACTCCTCGAACACCGCGAAGAAACCGCCGCCGGACGCATGACGACGGAGTTTCTAGCCCTCCCAGTCACCGCCACAGTAGAGAATGCCATCGGCGTCATGCGCGAGTTCGAAGGAGGCGTCGAATCCGTCATCACCATCTATCTTGTCGATTCCCACGGCACGCTGGTCGGCGCCGTCCCCCTCGTGAAAATCGTCCTCGCCAAGCCCGAAACGCCGCTTCTCTCTCTGACTCAGGAGCCTTTGATCTCCACCCAAAAAGAGACCAGCGACAACGAAGTCGCCGCACTCTTCGACAAATACAACCTCGTAACCTTGCCCGTAATCGACGAACACAACAAACTAGTCGGCGTAGTCACCTCCGACGATGTAATCAGCATGCTCCGCGGCAAACTGTAAGGATTTACCCCGCGAATCTCCGTGTACCCCGTGGTTAAAGATTTTGATTTTACTGACCACTGCCCACTGACCACTGGCCACTGTTTATAATCATCAGTTCTCAGGAGAGCCCACTTTGCCCTTCGACGACCTCCGCCAGTGGATCGCCGCCCTCGACCGCGCCGGCGAACTGAAGCGCATCCAAACCGAAGCCGACCCCATCCTGGAAATCGCCGAAATCACGGACCGGGTAAGTAAATCAAAAACCGGAAAGCCCGGCGGCCCCGCCCTCCTCTTCCAAAACATCAAGAACCACCCCAACTCCCAACTCCTGATCAACCAGTTCGGCTCCGACTCCCGCATGAAGCTCGCCCTCGGCGTCACCTCCTTCGACGAATTCGCCGACCGCATCCGCGTCTTCATGGACCTCAAATCCCCCCAGGGCTTCCTCGACAAACTAAAAATGCTCCCGCTCCTAACCGAAGCCGGAAAGTTCTTCCCCAAGACCGTCCCCACCGGCCCCTGCAAAGAAGTCATCAAGCGCGACAACTTCTCTCTCCTCGACTTTCCCATCCTGCAATGCTGGCCCCAGGACGCCGGCCGCTTCATCACTCTCCCCTGCGTAACCACGCGGGATCCGAAGTCTGGCAAACGCAATCTAGGCATGTACCGCCTCCAGGTCTACGACGCCCAGACAACTGGGGCGCATTGGCAGAGACAAAAAATTGCAGCGGAACACTATCGTCAAGCACTGAGAAACGCAGGAAGCGGATCTGCCGACACGACCACAAAAGAGGGTGCCCCATCTTTCGCGTCTTTTGCGAAAGGTGGGAAATCTGCAGCCGTAGATCTAATGGCTCGCACCTCCGGCGGCCAAGTCCTCTCCGCAAACCCATCCGGCAAACTAGAAGTCGCCGTAGCCATCGGCACCGACCCCGCCGTAACCTTCTCCGCCATAGTCCCCGCGCCGCCGGATGTCGAAGAATATCTAATCGCCGGCTTCCTCCGCGCCGCCCCGGTAGAACTGGTGAAGTGTGAAACCGTCGACCTGGAAGTCCCCGCCACCAGCGAAATCGTCCTCGAAGGCTACGTCAATCTCGACGAACTCCGCACCGAAGGCCCCTTCGGCGACCACACCGGCTTCTACTCCCTCGAAGATCTCTATCCCGTCTTCCACGTGCAATGCATCACGCATCGTAAAGATCCCATCTACGCCACCACCATCGTCGGCAAACCGCCCATGGAGGACGCCTACATGGGCAAAGCCGTCGAGCGCGTCTTCCTGCCGCTCATGCGGCTCACCATCCCTGAATTGATCGATATCAATCTTCCCATCGAAGGCATCTTCCACAACCTGATGATCGTCTCCATCCGCAAGTCCTATCCCGGCCAGGCCCGCAAAGTGATGAACGCCATCTGGTCGCTAGGACAAGCCATGTTCACCAAAGTCATCATCGTCGTAGACGAAGACGTAGACGTGCAGGATCTCGCCGACGTAACCCTGAAAGTCCTCAACCACATCGATCCCGAGCGCGACATCCAATTCACGCTAGGCCCCATCGACTCGCTAGACCACGCCTCCCGCCTGGCCAACTACGGCTCCAAGATGGGCATCGACGCCACCCGCAAATGGCCCACCGAAGGCTTCACCCGCCCCTGGCCTGATGAAATTGTGATGGACGCGAAGACAAAGGCGTTGGTGGATGGGAAGTGGAAGGCCTTAGCGAAAGAGTTAGGGATTGAGTAAGCTGTGGGGGAATAACTCCCGTCCCCTTTAATGCTGATCCTTCATTTCGATACCAGCAGTTGCACAATTCCTGCCATGCGGCAATCGAGGATCGACAGACCGAGGATCGACAGACTCGCGAGGCGATTCGTCGCTCGCAGTTGCCGGCAACCAAATGAACGGGCCCACGCAGATTTGGACACAACGTGGGCCGTCTGTCCTCAGCGTTGTGCGCTACTCTCTTTTCTTAGCGGTGGGATGCGGATCGGGAGCTGTGGATCGACTAGATCGTGCCCCTCGTCAAACCCTCGGGGGCGTCGCAGTCCTCGTGGTCGCCGCGTCAGCACGCTTCGCACTTCGTGGATTTCACGCTTGGGGTGGGATTACTTAAATCGTACAATGGCGGCGCGGAAGGTCAAGAGGGAGAGCGGGGATGAAGCTTACGGTTCGACATGCGAAGATCGACGAGTCTTTGCGGGCAACATTTGAGCAACTGGGCGTGGTTGTGATGCAGCAACTTCAAGCAAACGGTCACATCTTTCTGCATGAGCGAACGTGGCGAGATACAACGGCTGTTCGTGATTCTCTGCTTCCTTGGCTGACGGAGCAATACGATCGGGCGGAACGAAAAGAAACATGGTCTATTTTGATGGAGATTGCGATTGTCATTCTTGTCGCGGCTGAACTCACTTTTTCGGTAATAGCATTTGTCCAGCGCTTGCCCTAGGGAGCTCACCGCGCTGCGCCTCGGCGCACAGGAGTCGTATGGCTGAAATGCCCTTAATGCCTCTCTGGGTTACGGTTTTTCTAACAATTTGGGCAGCCGTGGGCCCGATTGCAGGAGTGCTCATCGGACATTACTTGCTACGTGAAGCGCAAAGAAGACAGTGGGTCTCGGACAACCGCTTGAAGGAATGGCGCGAACTGATTGAAGCCCTGATGTCAGCCTTCACGATAATCCTCAGAGTAGGAGCGATGAACTCGAAGGAAGATCGAGACCGCCGAGAGCTACATGAACATGGAATGCGAGCAATTGAGACAATCAGCAATCGAGTTTTTATCCATGATGATATTGAACGCATTCATCTTCTTGACCGATGGAATGACGCAACGCACACTTTTTTTGTTGAGAGCAATTCAAAAGAATTTTCGACCGCGTTTCGCGAGATAATGAAGACCATAAGAGAAACCGCGAAGGCAGATATCGCAGAGCATTAGAGCTGCCGTAACAACATTATTCAGCTAATAGGCTAGGACGTATCTTCCTCCCGCCGCTTCAATTGTGGAAGTGGCGTGCTTGAAGTTGGATGTATCGTATAATGCCCGCGCGATGAAGCATCGAAAGGAACAAGCCAAGAGGACCGGCCCTCTTCCGATCTTAATTAGCCTAGGTGCGCTTCTGATTAGCGCAGGAAGCCTTTGGGAGTCACACCAAGCGCGAACGCTGAGCTACGAGTCTTCGCTACCGGAACTCTCCGAAACAACGGAACTCCTGAAGCCGGTGGCGATTGGCGAACCGATCAGGGTACGAATTACTATTACGAATTTTGGTCGGACAACAGCCAAAGAGATGCAACCGATGATCCGTTACGAGTTTGGTCCTGCCAACAATCCTTTTGATCCGGCCACCAACCCCAATCCAGCGGAGATAGAACAGATAACTTCATCTGATCTCGCTACTGGCGACCATACGATTCTTATTACAACTAGCAAGGTGAATTTGGCCCACGATCATGATGTCGCAGCAGTGCTCTCTGGGCTGTACAAGTTCTATTTCTTTGGAATTGTTCCGTATAAGGACTTGCAGGGCGGGAACCATGAATTCCATTTTTGTCGCTACCTCAGCGCTCCGGTAGAAGGCGCTGATCCGCTGAAGCTGCAAAAGTGCAGTTCGTTCAACTACTCAAACTAGACGCGGTTGAGTGGGGGCTGGCCCAGCCTTTGTCGCCAGCGTTGCTGCGGGCCGCGCTCCGAAGAATATCTTCACCTACTCTTCGTTGTACAATTTGAAGCCGCATTGATCCGGGAACGCGTGCTCCAGAATAGAGCGCGCGACCTCACGCTTGGCATCCCATGCACACAACCATTCTTGCCACATTTTTTGAGTTCTCCCGCACCGCGCTCTCGATGTGCACCGCCGGCGTCCTGCTCTTCCTGATTGCCCTGTGGGCTGCCAGGCCCGATATCGCGCGAGCCCGCGGCCTCGACAAGATCGTAGCCCTGAGCAATTTGTGTTTCGCCATCCCCCTGGCGGTCTTCGGCGCCCTGCATCTCTCGAGCGTAGATTCCGTCCTGCCGCTGGTGCCCTCGTATATGCCATGGCGTTTGTTCTGGGCGTATTTCGTGGGCTGCGCGTTGCTGGCCGCGTCCGTAAGCATCGCCACAAAAATTCAGGTGCGCTGGTCCGGCCTGCTGTTCGGAATCATGATGTTTGCTTTTGTGGCGATGTTGATCATCCCGGGAGTTGTCGCCCGCCCCAGAGACCGGTTTGCATGGACGCTTGTCTTCCGCGAAAGCTCCTTCGGGGGCGGAGCCTGGATTCTTGCGGGAAACGCCCTGCGCGAGCAAAGCAAGAGCAAGTTCATTATCGTGGAAGGGTGGGTCATCGAGTTTGCCCCATTTCTAATT
Organism: Candidatus Acidiferrum sp.; assembly: GCA_035568115.1. Taxonomy (GTDB): domain Bacteria; phylum Acidobacteriota; class Terriglobia; order Terriglobales; family Acidobacteriaceae; genus Sulfotelmatobacter. Next base: position 200,328 of record DATMOP010000080.1, on the reverse strand, counting down.
ACTGTGGGCCGCGTATTGGTCGCGATCGCCGCAATCTTTTATGGCGTTGAGCATTTTCTGCACCCCGCGAACGTCCCCGGAGTCCCACTCGAAAAACTGATGCCTGTGTGGATTCCAGGGCGCCTGCTCATCAGCTATCTGACAGGCGCAATTCTTGTGATTGCCGGGACAAGCATTTTGCTGAATAAGAAGACGCGGATGGCGGCAACGTATCTCGGCGCCTGGATTGTGCTGCTGGTCGTGTTCATCTATGGGCCGATTCTGATCGCCGCGCTAGCCGACCCGAGCACTGCAGTTAAGGTTGAGGGCATCAACTACTTCGCCGATACGCTGCTGTTTGCCGGAGCGATTCTCGCCCTCGCCAGCTCGACCCCACCCCCGGACTAAAATGCGGGGGTGGCGCACCTCTGCCTCGCCACGACAGAGGCTCTCTCAATACCACCCTCCCGCCTCGCCAATTACGGCTCCGAGATGGCATCGGCGCTACCCGCAAATGGCCCACTGAAGGCATCACCCGCCCCTGGCCCAGCGAACTCCTCATGGACGCAAAAACAAAATCCCTCGTCCGATAGCAAGTGGAAAGCCCTCGCCAAAGAACTGGGATTGAATGAGCATCGCAATTACACCAGAGTTCATCTAAATGTGTAATCATTTGTTTGCCTGGAACCGAGACCGAGCATGGCCAAACCAATCCTGCTGAGCGTGGATGACGACTCTGACGTTTTGCGGGCGATCGAGCGTGATCTTCGTTCGCAATACGGCGCTGAATACCGGGTGATCGGAAGCGATTCGCCCGAGGGTGCGCTTGATCTTCTGAAGCAGTTGAAGGTGCGGAATGACAGCGTGGCGCTGCTGCTCGCCGACCAGCGCATGCCGCGCATGGACGGCGTGGAGTTTTTGCAGCAGGCGATGGGAATCTATCCCGGTGCGAAGCGGGCATTGCTCACCGCCTATGCCGACACCAACGCTGCTATCAGTGCCATCAATCAAGCCAGCATCAATTATTTTTTCTTGAAGCCGTGGGATCCTCCCTCCGAGCACTTGTATCCGCAGTTAGATGATTTGCTCGATGACTGGCAGGCTTCGTTCCGCCCAACATTTCAAGGGATCAGAGTGCTAGGCACCCGCTGGTCCCCGCGATCCTACGAGTTGCGGGATTTTCTGGCGCGCAACCACGTCCCCTATCAGTGGATAGACGTTGAGTCTTCCGCTAATGATCCAGAAACCAAGCGCCTTCTCGAAGCCCTGGGTCCAGAGGCGGCCAACCTCCCCGTGGTGCTCTTCCCCGACGGAACGAAACTTCTTGAAGGAATACCCGCCGACGTTGCGCAAAAAGTCGGGCTGCGGACGCGCGCCCAAACCAGTTTCTATGACTTGGCCATTGTGGGTGGGGGTCCGGCCGGTTTAGCCGCCGCCGTTTATGGAGCCTCCGAAGGCCTGCATACCGTGATGATTGAGCGGGAGGCGCCTGGAGGTCAGGCGGGTATGAGTTCCCGCATTGAGAACTATCTCGGATTTCCAACCGGGCTTAGCGGCGGCGATCTGGCCCGCCGCGCCGTAGTGCAAGCCCAGCGTTTTGGAGTGGAGATTCTGTCGCCGCAGGAAGCGGTTGGCGTCAGAACCGAAGCCTCTTACCGGATTCTCAAAATGCGGGATGGGAACGAGATCTCATGCCACGCACTGATGATCGCGACCGGCGTGCAGTGGAAGCGACTGGAAGCCCCGGGTGTGGACCGGTTACAGGGTGCTGGGATTTACTATGGTGGCGGCGCAACCGAAGCTTTGTCTTGCAAAGGTGAGATCGTCTATGTCGTGGGCGGCGCGAACTCGGCGGGTCAGGCGGCGATGAACTTCGCTAAGTTTGCAGACCGCGTCGTTATCCTTGTGCGCGGCGAATCGCTCGCCAGCACCATGTCGCAATACTTAATTGACCAGATCAAAGAGACGCCGAACATTCAGCTCTGGACCCATGCCAGCGTGGCCGAAGCGCATGGCGAAACCCGGCTGGAAGAGATCTCGGTGCTTTGTTCCGATACCGGCAAGATTGAACGCGTGCCGGCGAGTTCGATGTTCATTTTCATTGGAGCCTTGCCGCGGACAGATTGGCTCGCGGACATCGTCGAACGGGACGAGCGCGGCTTCCTGTTGACTGGCCCCGACCTTATTCGTGACGGCCAGCGCCCCAAGGGATGGAACCTCGACCGTGATCCATTCTTGCTCGAGACCAATGTTCCCGGTATTTTTTCCGTGGGCGATGTGCGCCACGGTTCTATCAAGCGCGTGGCTTCCGGAGTCGGTGAAGGTTCGGTGGCAGTGCAGTTTATCCATCAATATTTAAGCAAGGTGTAAATGGTCGATAAATCTGAATTACGTCGCGTCACTGAATTCGCCGATTTGCCGGACGATCAACTGGATTGGTTTCTCAGCCAGGCGCAAGAGATGCATCTCAAAGCCGGTGAGACGTACTCACGCCAGGGCGACCCAGCCGATTCCATGTATGTGATTCTCGAAGGGCACATTCAAGGGCGCGGAGAACTCAGTGGCGATACCATCGTCTTTGACCTGGAGCCGGGTGACGTTACCGGGGTCTTGCCATACTCCAGAATGAAGCAGTTCACCGTGAGCCAGCGTGCCGAGACGGACAGCCGAGCCTTGCGATTTCCCACCTCGCTGTTTCCGGATCTCATACAGAAAATGCCCGAGCTGACCAAGCGTCTCGTGGGCCTTATGTCGGACCGCATCCGTGAAGTCACCCGCCTCGAGCAACAACGGGATCGCTTGGCTTCTCTCGGAAAGCTTTCGGCCGGACTGGCGCACGAACTCAACAATCCAGCTTCCGCCGCGAAACGCGCCGCCAGCCAGCTGCGCGAGATGATCAAGAAAATCAAGAGTGCGAGTGTTGAGCTGGGAAAGCGCGATCTTACTCAGGCCCAGAAAGCAGAAATCGAAAACCTGGAAGCTTTGTTTACCCAAAAAGATGTTGTTCCGCCCGACGCACTCACCATCAGCGATCTGGAGGACCAGATCGATTCTCTGCTGCGCAGTCACGGGCAGAACGATCTCTGGCAATTAGCTGCGGACCTGGCGCGGCGGAATATTAAGCCGGAAATTTTGGAATCATTGTTTGCGACCCTGGATGCAGACGCGGCCAGAGCCGCCCTGGTGAGGATCGCGGCCTCCGTGGAGATAGCTGTCCTGCTGCACGAAATCGAGAGCAGCACGTCGCGAATATCGGATCTAGTGGGCGCGATCAAAGAGTATACCTACATGGACCAGGCCAGGGTGCAGAACGTCGATATCGTAAAGAGCCTGGAAACCACGCTCACGATCCTCAATCACAAGCTGAAACAAGGAGTAGATGTGCGGCGCGACTACCAGCGCGTTCCGCTCCTCGTGAATTCGTTTGGCAGCGAATTAAACCAGGTCTGGACCAACATTATCGATAACGCAATTGACGCGATGCGCGGAAAAGGCGAGCTTCGCATCCGAACCTACCGCGACGACAATTGCGTGGTAGTCGAGATTGCAGATAACGGTCCAGGAATTTCTCCCGAGGTGCAACCGCACATTTTTGAGCCTTTTTTCACGACCAAAGGAGTGGGAGAAGGCACGGGCCTCGGCCTGGACACCGTCCAGCGAATTGTGAAGAAGCACCGGGGAAATATTCAGGTTAACTCCAAGCCCGGCGACACCCGTTTCCAAGTCTGGCTGCCCTTGGCGGATGCCACGCGCTAATATAGGCTTCGGAAATCGCACTATTGGTTCGGGCCGATTCCTTTGTGAACGATGAAGTCCAGCTATTGTTGAGCTGGCGTGAGGAGTGTGATTGGATGTTTGAAAGTCTTCTGTGCGAAGTAACCGAATACGATCCGGGCGTTCTTGAGCCGCTGATCGGGCTCGCCGTCGAAATTGCCCGCGAAGGCCGCGAGGGAAAACGCGTTGGCACTCTGTTCACGCTCGGAGATGAGGCTGCCGTGCTCGCCAGATCGCGCCCGCTGATTCTAGATCCGTTGTTAGGCCATCCTGAGCCTTCACGCCACATCACCAATCTCAATCTCCGCGGAACCATTAAAGAATTGGCGCAACTCGATGGTGGCTTCGTGGTCAGTCGCGACGGATTTTTCCTTTCGGCATGCCGCTACCTCGACGCTGTAGCCGCTCAAGTGGAGGTGCCACTCGGTCTCGGCAGCCGTCACATCGCCGCCGCCAACATGAGCGCCGTAACTAAGGCTGTGGGAATTGTCGTTTCTGAAAGCTCGGTGGTTCGGCTTTTTTGTCACGGGCACTTGGTCGGCGAAATCATTCCCGAGCTTTGGATGACCGATCATGCCGCCCACCTTCGCGACACGGCCAGGAGAGAACAAGTGGGCGAGCTAACCGTGCTGACCCCAAACCGGCTACAGGCTGCCGTAAAGGCCGACTAGTTTTCCGACATACGGACTACATTCATGACAACACTGCGGGAATTCCGATGTGAAGTCTGTGGAATCGTGACCAGTAATCCCATCCACTGGTTCGTGATTCGATGCGGAGACTCCGAGCTGACCGTGCACCGGTGGAATTCTGAAACCGCCAACGCCGCCGGAGCCCGGCATTACTGCGGTGAAGCCCATGCCGAGGTTTACATCAGCCGCTGGTTTGACTCAGTGTGCGCCCCGCCGAAGCCAAGTTTCAAATAGCACTCACCTTGGTTGTTTCGCAAGCTCGGGGGTATGGCCGGCGTGTCATCCTGAGCGAAGCGGGGTAAGCGAAGCGCGCCCCGCGCAGTCGAAGGACCCCTATACTCTCTCCCACAACGCCATCGCCGCCAGGCATTCTCTAAATCGCATCTTGCAGGGGTAAACAGGGACCGTGCACGCGAAGCTGAAAACGCGTCACTCCCCATGGCATGAGGACAATCTAGTCCGTTCACCGGACTAAGTCTGCGACGTGTGAACATCCGCACTTAAGCCCAGACCCGGCGAGTGGGCCACCCGTCCCCGCCAATCTCTCCAAATTTTCTTCTCTCATCAGGAATATTTCCTGTAGTGCACCAGTTTAAGGATATGCAAGCCGGAGCGTGCTGCTCCCTCGCCTAAGTAAGCGCCGGCCTTCGCACAAACAACAGAATGGAGGCTACAAAGTCATGCTTCGAGAATCTCGGCCATGCTCACGCTAATTTGCGCCTTCCTGCAGGTCGGTTCCCTAGCGAACGCAGCGACAAACGGAGAACAGAATCCGGCTCAGCAGGTCAATGCAGTCATCGATGGAATCGAACTCTCCTGAAGATCGTTCGCACTGTTTCGCAGGACGGATGATGCAACGGAGGGACCGTTTCTGCCTTGCTGGTTATAGCCTCTAGTGTCTCAAACCTGTACAGAAGGAGCCAGATGCCATACGAAACCCAGAGCACACACGATCAACAATTAGCGACCGGAGTAATCGGCTACCCCAGCCGATTACTCGGCCGCACAGAGGTTGCGAAAGATACAACTGCGTTCCAGTTTGAGAGACCGAACAATTTCTTATTCAGAGCAGGGCAATCGGTTGACTTGATCCTTTTGGGGGCAGGGCGGGAGCCTCAAAACCAACTCACACACACTTTCTCCATTGCCGGCGATCCCTCCGACGACGAGATCATGGTCGTCACCCGCATGCGAGATACAGCCTTCAAGCGACGCTTGTCCAGCCTGCCGATCGGTGCAGAGGTCCGTATCGACGGCCCTAGAGGCTCGTTCACGCTTCACAACAATACCGCAAGACCTGCTGTCTTATTAGCCGGTGGTATCGGCATCGCACCATTCTTGAGCATGGTTTATCACGCACGAAAGGAAGGCCTTCGCCACCGCATCATTCTGTTCTACGCGAACCGTTTCCTCGAGGATGCCGCGTTCATTGATGCGCTCTGGAAAATGGAGCGGACCAACCCTCGGTTTTCCTTTGTTCCCACTCTCACCGGGCTGAACCGGAATCCTGGCGATTGGAAAGGCGAGACCGGACATATCAGCCCGCAAATGCTTTCCCGGCGCGTCGGCAAGCTGCAAGGCCCCATCTTTTATATTGCCGGACCACCTTCGATGGTCGCCGCAGCTAGAAGCGCACTCGTCGAAGCTGCTGTGGACGACGACGACATCCGGACCGAGGAGTTCGCCGGTTACTGACAAATAGATGGAGCTGCTCATCGATTGCGTTGTCTCGTTGCCAGTCAGGGGATTCCTCAGGACCGGCGCCACCTTCGAGGCTGATCTCAACCTCGTCGTGCAGTTGGTGATGGCAGTGGCGCTGGTTGCGGGGGTCCTTCTTGCAAAACAAAAACGTTACCGAGCACACGGTATTTGTCAGACCACGGTACTGCTCCTCAACTTGTTGATGATCGGACTCGTGATGTGGCCCGCGTTCCGGCGACAAGTAACTCCAAGGTTTGCCAGGGCGTTTCATCGCTCGTATTACGCTGTGCCTATGCTTCATGCGGCTCTGGGAGTGGCGGCTGAGCTTCTGGGACTTTATATAGTTCTTGTGGCGGCCACTAACGTTCTTCCCGTGTGGCTGCGCTTCAAAAACTGGAAGCGATGGATGCGAACCGAGTTTGTGCTTTGGTTAGTTGTTGTGATCACCGGTGTCGCGACCTACTACGCTTGGTATATTGCGCCCTTCCGCTGAAGGTGTTGGTTCGCTAACCAGAATGTGAACATCCTCCGGCATCCCCCGGCGTGTCATCCTGAGCGAAGCGGGGTAAGCGAAGCGCGCCCCGCGCAGTCGAAGAGCCTGCCCTGAGCGCAGTCGAAGGGACCCCTATACGCTCCCACAACACGCCATCGCCGCCAGGCATTCTCTAAATCGCATCTTCGTGGGCTGGTCCACCTCGCCCCAATCACGACGAAGGCTGCCCTCACGGTTCGCGATTCTCAAAGCGTTGGGCACCACCGCATCCACTGGCGGCCGCCCCAGCTACTAACCCTTTACAGTACTACCGCGTTGCGTTAGTATAGGCCCATGATCGTGAGTTTCCGTGACCCGGAAACCGAGCGGCTATGGCTAACCGGCAAGAGCCGCCGCCTGCCGCCCGCTCTTCATCTCCGGGCCTTCAAGAAACTGGCGATACTGAACGCGTCCCTGGCGCTGGACAACCTGAGGGTTCCGCCGGGCAATCATCTGGAGGCGCTCCACGGAAATCGGGCGGGCCAGCATAGCATCCGGATCAACGACCAATATCGTGTGTGCTTCGTGTGGCGGACCGGCAATGCATTCGATGTAGAGATCGTGGACTATCACTAGTGGACTATCACTAGAGGCAAGGACGAAAGCGCGGTTAATAGGGTCCGCAGGACCCATACAGGAGAAAGCCAATGGCCAACTCAAAAAAGAAAATCTTCGCCGTCCATCCCGGCGAGATTCTCAAGACCGAATTCATGGAACCAATTGGTGTAAGTTCCTATGCGCTCGCCAAGGCGCTGCACTTTCCCGGCATCTACGAGGTTGTGCGCGGAGAGCGCGCCATCAGCGCCGACACCGCACTCCGCCTCGGAAGATATTTCGGCCTGCCCGCCCAGTTCTGGCTCAACCTCCAGAACGATTACGACCTTCGCATCGCTTCCCGAAACGGTGCCGCTGAACGAATTAAGCCAAGGGCGCAGTCCGCGGGCCTGGCGTCTGCGGCACAGTAGGGCGCAGCAACAACGTAGGTGATCCACCCTTGCGTCTCGCAAGGGTGGGTTTCCCCGAACGTCGCCAGCGAGCGCTTACTCATTCTCCGGCCACCGCATCGTCATCAATCCCCAAGCCTCCCAATACTTCCCCAACTTCCCGCTCCTCCGGTTCCCGTGCAGACACAGCTTCGCCGTCTTCCGCCCGTAGATCGCCTCCACCGGAATCACAAACCACGCATCCAACGGCATCACGTACGCCACCACAAAATCAATTTCCGAGGCGTCGTACTCAACCACCTCCCCGTTCAGATTTCGTTGCAAGTTCACTTGGTACGATCCGCATTCCTTAGAGCTCGACGACTTCACCTGCACCCGCCACAGCCGATTTCCCACATCCAGAATAAAGTCATAGCGCCGGCTATCCCCATAAGGCTTCGCCGTTGCGAACCCCTTCTGCGCAGCCTTCACCATGAACATCATCTCCGCCAACTCCCCGCGCTGCTTGCTCGAGAGCCCCGCAAAAATCCTGCTCTCGGTTTTCGCAGCCCACGCAAGCGTAGAGCAGGTGCCCCCGGCCGCTGCCTTTGACTTTGCTCTTGCTTTTGCAGCCCAGCCCAACCCACTCTCCGTACCCATACCGACGCCCATACTGATGCCCCATTCTTTCTGCACTGCTCGGATAATCCAGGTTGTGTTGGTTGTAGAACAGACACTTCTATCCGTCCTGATGACGCTCACAAAACGCAAACGGCGCAGGCCAAAAGGCCCACGCCGTCGTTTTCTTGACTCTATATATTCAGAATATCAAACTGGAGGGGGTAATTGTGTCACCTTTGCCGACTTTATATTTCCCAGCGAATCAGAGACTTAAGGAAAAATGCTCAGGTTTAGGGTCTTGACAAGATTTCTCCACAAGTGTGGAACCAACCCAACTCGTCCAAGAAATACACGGTCTATCCCCATCTCATAGCGCTAAGTTGTTGAAAAATCAACACGAACATTGGCAACGAGGTTGCCTTTACCAAGGGTGGTCTGAACAGGAGGAAACCATGAAGCGACACCCTATGCCGCTACTCTCGTTATTGCTGGCTCTGGCCTTGATGGTTGCTTGCAGTAAGTCCGCCAGTTCGCCGGCGGGCGATCAGCAAGACTCCGCCACGGACGCCACCAACGGCATGTCGCCAGACGCTTCGCAAAATCCACAACCGCCAGCACCGGTCAGCGTGCCCCCTGGAACAGCGGTCACGGTGCGCCTGCAAACGCCCGTCTCCAGTGCGAGCTCACAAACTGGCGAGACGTTCGATGCAGTGCTGGACGAGCCCCTGACGGTTGATGGACGTACCGTCGTGCCGCGTGGAGCGGCGGTTCGCGGCAAAGTGACGATTGCGCGCCATTCAGGGCGCTTGCACCATCCCGGGGAGTTGGGGTTGACGCTGGTTTCGGTGGCCATTCAGGGCAAAGACATACCGCTGGAAACCTCCCACGTCTACGTCAAGGGAAAATCGCACAAGAAACGTAACCTGGCCTCGATCGGCGGCGGAGCAGGAGCGGGTGCTGTGATCGGAGGCATCGCGGGTGGCGGAGCCGGTGCTGTCGTTGGAAGCGCGATTGGAGGTGGCGGCGGGACCGCCGTGGCCTACGGAACCGGCAAAAAGGATGTCGCCTTCGGCACCGAGCGGCGCCTGACCTTCAAGCTCACGCAGCCGCTAGAGGTCCGGGGCTAGATTAAGTCAGAAAAAGATAAGTCAGGAAAGATAAGTTAGAAAAAGATTAAGTCAGAAAAACCAGTCGGGGCGCGGCCAAAGCCGCGCCCTTTGTTTTTCCTGATCTCGTTGATTTTGTTTTTCCTGGTCTCGTTGATTTTGTTTTTCCTGACCTCATTGATCGCGGCCGAGACTGAATTGACCCGCTCCCAACCCACGGACCTCCGTGCGCGCCGATCCCGCCGTCTTTCGGTATACTAGAAGCGTGTCAGTCCTGAAAAACATCGCGGCCATCGCCAAAGGCATGAGCATCACCTTCTTGGAGATGTTCCAGCCCACGACCGTAGAAAATTATCCCGACGGCAAAGGTCCGCTCAAGGGAGCAAGGTTCGAAGCCCGCTTCCGCGGCGCTCATGTCCTGCAACGCGACGAAAACGGCCTCGAAAAATGCGTAGCCTGCTTCCTCTGCGCCGCCAACTGCCCCTCCAACTGCATCTACATCGAAGCCGCCGACAACACCGCCGAACACCGCGTAAGCGGCGCCGAACGCTACGCCAAAATCTACAATATTGATTACAATCGTTGTATTTTTTGCGGATACTGCGTGGAGGCTTGTCCTACTGACGCGATTACGCATGGGCATGGGTTTGAGCTGGCGACGTTTAGCGCCAGCAATCTGGTGTACCGCAAGGAGCAGATGCTGGCCTCACGGCCAGCGCACATGGGAGCGAACGTCGTGTTCAATCAGGCCGACGTGGATGGCGGGGCTCCGGCGGAGATGGTTGCGGGGAGCTAGATTCGCAAGCGAGTTTTGAGTTGATCACACGCCGGTCCTCGGGGGCCGGCGTTTGTGCTTGCTGCTTAGTACCGAGTACCTAGTACCCAGTGAAGACAAATCAGCATGAGTGATTTCTTACAAACCGTGAAGGAGCGCGTTGTGGTCTACGACGGCGCGATGGGGACGAATATTCAGTCTCGCAATCCCACCTTGGACGATTATTGGGGCAAGGAGAACTGTAGCGAAGTGCTGGTGTTGAGCCGGCCTGACATTATTCGGGAGATTCATGCCGACTTTTTTCGCGTTGGTTGCGACATAGTGGAGACCGACACGTTTGGCGGGTCGCGAATTGTGCTGGGGGAGTTTGAACTGGCAGACCGGGTGCGCGAGATCAACGTGAAGGCGGCGCAACTGGCAAAGGAGGTGGCACAGCAGTTCTCAACCAAGGACCGGCCGCGATTTGTGGCGGGGTCGATGGGGCCGACAACCAAGCTGCCATCGCTGGGACACATTGGGTTCGAAGCGATGGCGGCAGCGTATGAAGAGCAGGCGGCGGCGCTGATCGAGGGCGGCGTGGATGTGCTGCTGATCGAGACATGCCAGGATTTGTTGCAGGCGAAGATAGCAACCATCGGCGTGCTCGAAGCCATGAGGAAGGCCGATAAGCGGCTTCCAGTGACCGTGCAGGTGACCTTACAAGAGAGCGGCACGATGCTTCTGGGCACGGAAATTAGCGCGGCGCTGACCGCGCTCGAGCCGTTCGATGTGGACATCCTCGGATTGAACTGCGCTACCGGGCCGAAAGAGATGAACGATGCGGTTCGCTACTTGGGACTGAATTGCACGAAAGAAGTTTCCATCTTGCCGAACGCCGGCTTGCCATTCAACGAAGGCGGGCACGCGGTTTACAAACTCACTCCTGAGGAGCTGGCGGAGTATCACAAACACTTTGTGGTGGATTACGGCGTGCGGATCGTAGGCGGATGTTGCGGCACGACTCCCGCGCATTTGAAAGCTGTGGTGGATGCGGTTTCTGGAGTGGAACCTGCGAAGCGCGAAGTAAGACGCGTTGGCGCGGCGTCGAGCGCGTACACGTCTGTTCCTTTGGATCTGGAGCCGAAGCCGTTGATCGTCGCTGAGGAAATGAACACGACTACCCGCGTGGAACATTTCCGGAATCTGGTGCGCGGGAAGAAGTACGACGACATACTGGCGCTGGCGAAGAAGCTGGTGAATGACGGGTCGCACATGCTGGATTTGTGCTGCGCGATTGTGGGTGAGGATGAGAAGGGATACATTTCGTCCATTCTGGAAAAGATTGCGACGCGGGTTCCAGCGCCGATTCTGGTCGATTCAACCGAGGCGGATGTCGTGGAGGAGGCGCTGAAGCGGATTCCGGGGCGGGCCATCATTAACTCGATCAATCTGGAGGATGGAGAGAAGCGGACGTCGTTGGTGCTGCCGATGGCGAAGCGGTACGGGGCGGCGGTGATTGCGCTGACCATTGACGAAGACGGGATGGCGCTGACGGCGGAGAAGAAAGCGGCGATTGCGCACCGGATTTTCGATCTGGCGACGAAGAAGTATGGGCTGGACGGGACGGATTTAATTTTCGACGCGCTGACTTTGCCGATTTCGACTGGGCAGGACGAGTACCGGAGCGCGGGGATCGAAACTTTGAAGGCGGTGCAGCGCATCAAGAAAGAACTGCCCAACGTCAAGACGATTCTGGGGGTGAGCAATATTTCGTTTGGGCTGGATGCCTATCCGCGGCGGGTGTTGAATTCGGTGTTCATGCACGAGGCCGTCGACCATGGCTTGGATATGGCCATCGTCAATTACACGAAGATTTATCCGCTGTACAAGATTCCCCAGGAAGAAGCGGATCTGGCACGGAAGCTGATCTTCCGCGACGAGTCGGATGGTGACCCGTTGCAGAAGTATATGAATCACTTTGCCGGACTGAAGGGCAAGCCGGCGGCATCCACGACTGCGCACGTGGATACGCTGTCCGTCGAAGACAAGCTGAAGTTTGCCATCATCAATGGCGAGAAGTCCGTTGGCGAGGGAGCGCGCAAGAAATCTTTAGAGGAGTTGCTTGAGGAGGCTTTGCTCCAGTATTCGGCTTTGGAACTGATTAACACGGTGCTGCTGGACGGGATGAAGACGGTCGGCGATTTGTTTGGGGCGCGCAAAATGCAATTGCCTTCGGTACTTGATTCTGCGGGCGTGATGAAACAGGCGGTAGCCTATCTCGAGCCGAAGATGGAGAAGAAGGAAGGCGGGTCGCAGAAAGGGACAATCGTCCTCGCGACGGTGAAGGGCGATGTTCACGACATTGGCAAGAATCTGGTGGACATCATTTTGTCGAACAACGGATTCAAGGTGGTGAATCTGGGGATCAAGCAGCCAGGGGACAAGATTATCAGCGCGGCACAGGAGCATGGGGCGGATGCGATTGGGTTGAGCGGGCTGCTGGTGAAGTCGACGCTGGAGATGAAGTATGTGATCCAGGACTTGCAGCGGCAGAAACTGGAGTTCCCTGTTATCTGCGGGGGCGCGGCTTTGACGCGGAAGTATGTTGAGGACGATTTGCGGCGGGAGTATTCGAATGCGGTGTTTTATGCGGAGGACGCGTTTGCCGGGCTGCATGTGATGGAGGACTTGATCACGGAGGATGGAGTGCGGGAGACGCGCCTGCGGGATGGGCGGACGGTGAAGGAGTACGCGAAAGCGGCAGCAGTGGATGAAGAGACCGGGCCGGTATTTGCGGAGCGGAGCGCGGTAGTGGGAGATGCTCCGAATATTCCGGAGCCTCCGTTCTGGGGAGTGCGGGTGAAGAGCTATGATGTGCGGAAAGTTTTTCCTTATATCAATGAGACTGCGCTGTTCAAGAATCAGTGGCAGTTGAAAACGGCTTCGCAGGCGGATTATGTTCGGCTGGTGGAAGAGAAGTTTCGTCCGATCAAGAAGAAGTTGGAAGAGGAAGTGGCTGCGTCTGATTTGTTTGAGCCTAAGGTCGTGTATGGGTATTTTCCTTGTCAGAGCGAGGGGAATGATGTGGTGGTTTACCAAGTACCTAGTACCGAGTACTCAGTACCTGGCGACGAGCAAAACCTTAACCACGGCGGGCACCCTTCGGCTTCGCTCAGGGCAAGCTCGGTTTCACGGGGGGAACTGTTGAGGTTTAATTTTCCGAGGCAGCGGGAGGGGCGCAGACTGTGCATTTCTGATTTTTTTGCTTCGAAGTCTTCCGGGAAGATGGATGTGATTGGGTTTTCTTTGGTGACGATTGGGGCTAAGGCTTCGGTCGAGACGCAGAAGTTGTTCGAGGGCGGGGAGTATACGAAGTATTTGTATTTGCATGGGCTGAGTGTGGAGACGGCGGAGGCGCTGGCGGAACTGCATCATAGGACGATGCGCGAGGAGTTGGGGATTGCGGGCGAGGATGCTCCGGCCATTCGAGATTTATTTCACCAGAAATATCGTGGGTCGAGGTATTCGTTTGGGTATCCGGCGTGCCCGAATCTGGAGGACCAGACGAAGTTGTTTGCCCTGCTGAAACCGGAAGAGAATGTTGGGGTGCGGTTGACTTCGGGGTTTTTGCTGGAGCCGGAGCAGTCGACTTCGGCGCTGGTGGTGCATCATCCGGGGGCTAAGTATTTCGTGGTGTAGTTTTGCCATGGATTTGCACGGATACAAAGTCAAAATCTTAACCACAGAGGGCACGGGGGATCACGGGGTAAGCCCGGGACCTTCTGGGGCGCTGCGAGCACCCGCTTTTCTTCCAACCGGGCGATGTGGAACTCGCATCTTTTTCTGCATGATTCGGAAATTACAATCCGGGGAGTACCGGCTTTATTCGCGGAAGAAGGATGCGAAGACTGGGAAGCGGAGGAATCTGGGGACGTTTTCGTCGCGGGCGGCGGCGGAGAAGCATGAGCGGGCGGTGCAGTATTTCAAGCGAAGCTGAGACACACCGGCCGCCGCGCGTAGAAACTCCTCGACGGGCCTCTGGTGCCGCTGTCACGCAAGGGATCCTTCGACTGCGCATGATTGTCCTTCGGACAATCATGCTTCGCTCAGGATAACAATACCGAAAGTGCAGTGGCTCAAAAGGTGGCAGCCAAGCGAAGGAAATAGCTGCGGGGTGGGGCGATGGCGGCGGCGGAGAACAGGCCGGCGAAGTCGAGGACGTTGAGGCGGTTGTTGAGGTTTTCCACGTCGGCTTGCAGGCGGAGGGAGCGCTTTTCTTTCTTGTAGAGTTCGGCGCCGGCGGAGACGCCGAGTGAAAGCGTGGGTTTGATGCGTCCATCTGCGAAGTTGATCCGGTTGACAACCTGCTGCCCGTAAACAGCGACGGCCTGGTCGAGGGATCCGGTGAATTCGAAGGGCAGGCCACTGCCGTACTCAGCGCCTGCGGCCAACCACAAACGCGGAATGAACTGATAGCGAATGCGGGCGCGAGCGGTATGGCGCTGGTCTTGCGAGTCCGGAAAATGCCCTGTGAGATGCGTGCCGGCGGCCCCAGCATCGTCCCCGAGGAAAAGGCCTCCGGTTACCGGGAACCAGACATTGCCGACAATGTAGGAATAGCTGAGGAAGCCGGAGAAGCGGTTCCAGTGCGGGAGTTCGAGCTTGGCCTCCGCGCCGTAGATGATGGCTTTGCGGAAGGCTATGGGAAAACTGACGGCGGTGTTGAGGATCTGATCGTCGTCGGCGAAGTTGTTGACGTAGCGGCGGAAATAGTTGGCGTCGAGGTGGAACTGGCTGAGAAAGCTCCCGGTGGCGCCGACTTCAAAGTAATTGCCGTGTGATGGCTCGATGGGACGGCGAAGGACGTTCGGGTTGAGCACAACAACATTGGGAGAGCTGGCAAGGAGAATATTTTCGAATGATGGGGTCTGAAATACGCGATCGTATGAGGCGTGCAGCATCAGGTTGGCAGCGGGGAAATAGCGCCCGACGGAGATCCTCGGGCTGAGTGCGTTTTGATTCACCACGAGTTGATAGTGATCCCAGCGCAGGCCGGCATTGACGGTCCATTTGCCCAAGTGGATCAGGTCTTGAAGGTAGGCGGACTGTTCGAGATCGGGTCGGTTCGCCGTGAAGCTGAACGTGGAAGGAGTTCCCAGGTCGAAAGGATAGTTGGGATCGGATGGACTTGCGGTGATGAGGTCGCTGAAGTTTTCGTGGAGGACAAGATTGTCGGATTCGAGGCCAGCCTTCCATTCGTGGCGGCCGTGATGAATGGCGATGGAGGCGTTGAAATAGCCCTCGCTGAAGTGGTTGTCCAGAAAAGCCGCGATGGGCCAGGCCCCACTGTTGGAGTTGAGAGTGGCGGAGTTGTCGCGCACCATGCCGCGCAGGTTGACCAGCATGTTGGGCGAAAAGATGTGCTGGTAGGAAGCAATGCCCATGGTCTCGAAATTGCCGGCGGTCTGGAGTTGCGGGGCGGTCCCGGCAGGATTTTGGAGTTGTGGGAATTGCTGGAGAAGCTGGTTGGGAATTTCGTAGCGTGAGAGTTCGTGACGGACGCTGAGGGTTAGACGATCTTTCGATGTTATCTCGCGCTCATAACTTAGAGCAAAGCTTCCGGTGGTGCCGCGGTTGGTGTAGTTTTCCGGCACAACCGGGTTGAGATAGCGGGCAGTCATGTTACCGGAGGCGCTGGCGCCGATGGTGTCGCGGCCCCAGGAGTCCTGAATGCTGGCGAAAGCTCCGGCGGTGTCGAAGCTGCCGCCGGAAAGGACTGCCTGGCCATGCAGTCCGGGCTGCGTGTCCCGCAGAGTGTTGACTTCAACCACTCCGCCCATCTTGCGGCCGTACTCCGCCGGAATGCCGGCGGTATAGACGTTGAGCGAATCGACATCGTCGGCTTCGAGTTCGGCGCCGAAGCCGGGTGAGCGGTTATCGGTGAGGGGGATGCCGTCGACAACGAATTGCGTCTGATATTCGGAGCCGCGGGGATGGAGCACGGCGTTGCCTTCGTAGAGCCAGCCGGGTTGGGAATCAATGAGGTCGGGAAGCGAGCGGCCGGGGAGCGAGGCGGGACGGTTGGCTATAGCTTTAGAGTCCAGATGGTTGATGGTGGTGGTGCGCTCGGGATCGAGCAGCGTGGCGCCGGCTGTGACGTTGATGGCGGTGCTCAACGCAGCGATGCTTAGCTTCACGACATACTCGGTGGGAAGCGCGGAATGGATTTCGATGAGGCCATCGTACGGGGAGAAGGATTCGCGATGGACCTGGAGGCGGTAGCGTCCGAAGAGCAGGTTGCGCGCGATGAGCTGGCCGGAGTCGTCAGTGGAGAGAGAGCGGTGGAACTGGAGGGCGTCGCTGGAGAGATCGACCGAGGCTTTGACAGGGAGGCCGTCGGGGCCGACAACTTTGAGGCGAAGTTCTCCGGCATTGCTCTGGGCGTTGACAACAAGAGCCAGGAGCGGGAGAGCGAGGAGCAGGATGCCGAGGTGGAGCAGTGAGCGCACGGTTGAGTGGAGGAGTCTTTATGCTACCAGTTTCGGGGGACGGAACCGGGTTACGAAGGGAATGCGGTAAGGAACGGCAGCTGAAGTTCTGTTTTTACAAACTGTTTACATCGATCTGACAAATGCGGGCTGACGGGTGGGGCATGATTAGGCCAGCTCAGGGGGCAAAGCTCTGAGCGTGATCTTCACGCCCTCCGTCACCAAGAGGGAATGGGGAACCGGTATTTCCACCGCAGGGGGTGGGGATGCCGGTTTTGTTTGGGGCTAGTGCTTCCCTCCCCCAAGCAGATCAGGCTCGCTACGCTCGCCGGACAGCCGAGGGCGGCTGTCCCCACATGAGTCTCTTGTCCCCCGCGAGTCCTTTTATTTTCGTAGGAGCAAGTCGGCGGCTACGAACACGGCGAAGACTACCGAGATTACGCCGTTCATAGTAAAGAAGGCGGCGTTGAGTTTGGAGAGATCGTCAGGCTTGACGAGGGAATGTTCGTAGAGCAGGAGGAGCGCTACGGCGGCGACTCCGGCGAGCGCGAGTTTTCCTAGAGCGAAGGCTGGGAGCAACGCGATCAGAAGCAGCAGCAATGTGAAGTGGAAGGCGCGGGCGATCCACAGGGCGCGCGGGATGCCGAGGTGGCGGGGAATGGAGTGGAGTCCGGCGTCGCGGTCGAATTGGAAATCCTGGCAGGCGTAGAGGATGTCGAAGCCTGCGACCCAGAAAGTTACGGCGGCGGTGAGGAGAAGGATGCGGGGATCGAGAGAGCCGCGAACGGCGATCCAGGCGGCAGCGGGCGCTATGCCGAGAGCGAAGCCGAGCACAAGGTGCGACCAGCGCGTGAAGCGTTTGGTGTAGGAGTAGAGCAAGAGGATGGCGAGGGCGACCGGGGAAAGCCAGAGTGTCAAACGATTCAGTTGTGCTGCGGCGAGGATGAAGATGGCGCAAGAGACGATGACGAAGGTGGCGACGAAAGCGGACGAGAGATGGCCGGCGGGAAGGGCGCGGGTGCGGGTGCGGGGATTGGCGGCGTCGATGGCGGCGTCGGCGAGGCGATTGAAGGCCATGGCGGCGGAGCGGGCGGCGATCATGGCGACGACGATCCAGAGAAGTTGATGGGCGGTGGGAAGGCCAGAGGCGGCGAGCATGGCTCCGCAGAGAGCGAAAGGGAGAGCGAAGATGGAGTGCTCCCACTTGATCATTTCGAGGGTGACGCGGAGGTTGTGGAGGACGGGCACGGGAAGATTGTAAAGCAGAACAGTTGCCCGGTGCCGGTTTCCAGTTGCGGGTTGGTCGTACTGCGCTGGAGCTGGGAACTGTCATTGCGTTACATTTCCACAATTGACAAGGACTGCACAGTGGGGCATTATGGGGTGCGTCAATTGCGCTTCTTCCGTCTAGAGGGAATGGGTATACCAATTGGAGGGAACGAATGTCTGAGTTCATTCGCAGGATTTGGTCGGAAGAGACGGGGCAGGATATCGCCGAGTATGCAGTCATGCTGGCCGTGATCCTGGTGCTGGTGGTGGGCACGATACGGCTGATTGGATCCAACGCCAATAATGCCTTTTCCAACGTAGCCAGTTCGATCTCGAATTAGGATCGGCTTGCGCGAGCGCAACAGTTCAGAATCACAGGTTGGAGTTTGTCTTCATGAGGCGATTTACCTCGTTTACCGGGCAGTTTCGCTACTACTGGTTTACCGGAGTAGCGGCTGCGGCGGAACTTGCGGGGAAATCGAGTCAGACATGACCGACTAGATTCAAGCAAGCTTCAGCTGGAGGCCGCGATTTCAGATCGCGGCTTTGTTTTTTTGGCGGCGACAAGAAACCTTTACCACGGAGTACCCTTCGGCTTCGCTCAGGGCAGGCACGGAGGAACACGGGGTACCCCCGGGAGAGTAACCCATGATCGTCAACATGTCGGAGAAGGCAACGGAGCAGGAGATTGCGCACATTATTGAACGCATTCGCGAGGCGGGGTACCAACCCCACGTCACGCGCGGAGTGGAGCGCACTATAGTCGCTGCCGTGGGCAGCGGGCGCCGGCACGAAATCGAGGCGCTGCAAGTGGCGCCGGGAGTGGACAACGTGGTCGCCATTGCGCAGCCGTTCAAGCTGGTGAGCCGGCAGGTCAAGCCGGAGCGCAGCGTGGTGAAGGTGGGCAGCGTTGCGATTGGCGGGCCGGGAGTGGTGGTGATTGCCGGACCTTGCTCGGTGGAATCGCGGGAGCAGTTGATCAGCACGGCGCACGCGGTGAAGAAGGCTGGGGCTACGATGCTGCGCGGTGGGGCTTACAAGCCGCGGACTTCTCCCTATGATTTTCAAGGGCTGGGGCTCGAGGCGTTGAAGATACTGCGCGAGGCGCGGGAGCAGTCCGGTCTGCCGGTGGTGACGGAGGTGATGAGCACGGAAGATGTGGACATCATTTGCGAGCATGTCGACATGCTGCAAGTGGGGGCGCGCAACATGCAGAACTTCGCGCTACTGCGGCGGCTGGCGACGGTGAGCAAGCCGGTGCTGTTGAAGCGGGGTCCGTCGGCGACGGTGAAGGAATGGCTGCTGGCGGCGGAATATTTGCTCTCGGGGGGAAACAGCGAGGTGGTGCTGTGCGAACGCGGCATCAAAACGTTCGAAACGGAAATGCGAAATACGTTCGATCTGGCGGCGGTGGCGCTGGCGCGCGATCTTTCTCATCTGCCGGTGATCGCGGATCCTTCGCATGGGACTGGAAAGCAGAGCCTGATTGCGGCGGTGTCGCGGGCGGCGGTGGCGGTGGGAGCGGATGGATTAATTATCGAAGTGCATCCTTGTCCGGAGCGGGCGCTGTCAGATGGGGCACAGTCGCTGGATTTCGCCGGGTTCGAGAGGGTAATGAGGGGGCTCGTGGAACCGCTGCGCAGGGTCGCGGTTGCGGCTTGAACCGGGCTGCGTGCGGTGGACAGCCGAGGGCGGGTCCCCACATGAATTCTTTGTCCGCATTTTATCTTCTAGTGTGCTGAATTCTTGCCCCCATCCCTTCGGGAGCGAGACGGTGAGCTGGCTTTTCTGGCCTTCGTACGGCACGCACTGTTTTCAGGTGAAGTGTCTGCCGTTGCTGGCGGCGAGCTTAAGGGCGCGGGGCAGCGGTACGGCTGCACTTCTCTGGGTTCTGGTTTGAGAGATAGCAAAGTCTTCCTTCCGGTTGTAGACTCCGGCAGAAAGATTGTAGGGGAGAAAAGCCTTGGAACTCTCAGACAAGGGCACTGCATCCCAACTGGATCGTGCCTACGCGTGCTTCGGCTTTATTGGGCTTGCGATCCTGACGACTGCCGCACTCGGAGTTCTGGCGGGGAAAGATCGGAATAACCAACTGGGATTTGCTATCTTTGTCCTGGTCCCGATGTCACTGGCCGGACTCGGTGCTTTCGCCTACGGCGTTGTTCTGACGATAAAACTCCGGCGGCTCACGCTCGTGGCGCTCAACGTGACGTCGCTCTTCTTCGTGGCGGTCATGATCGCTTTTGATGTCAATGCTGAGCCCGAGGCCCGCCCCTTCAATGCGGTCCCCTGGGACACGCACACCCCTTGCTCTACGGGGTGGACCGCCCAGGAACATCTGTTCATTAAGTCGGACGGCAGCAGACTCCCGGGCTGCGTTGACATGGAAGATATCCGGCGCACCGGAAAGGTTCTGATGCTACCCGATCCGAACCTGCGGATCGACCCCGCCTTCCAACCTCCGGTCCCCGTGCTCCGCCCATCTCACAAAGTTCTGTCAGGCTTGGGCGTCGCACTGGCATGTATCTTTCCCGCCATCAACATTCTCATCCCGGCATGGTGGTTCACCGTCGACAGGCGGCGCTACTTAGCGGACAGACCGGAAACTTGATGGCACGATAGGATTGACCGAACCCGTTAACTCCCTTGAGGATTGGCCGAGCACGCGAAACGATGAACACCGAATCTACTCCTATAATGATCATCGTTCGGCTCCTTGCTCCCGAGCCTGTTGGTTGGCTTTTGCAACCACCAACTTTACTCGGCCGCAGGAGCCGACATTGTCATGGAATCAATATCACTCGCTGACCTCGGTTCTGAGTGGTAAAGGCCTGACGTCGCCAGCAATCGAGAAGGAAGAGCTGTAGACTTGAAGTTCCCGAAGGGGCAGCAGATGAAGGTCCCAGAAAAGAGCGATGAGTCTCTGCTGAACCGGGCTTATGGCTGCTTTGCCTTTGTCGGATTGGCAGCCCTGCCCTACGGTCTTGCCGGCTTACTGTCAGAGCTCGGCCTAATGAACTTTCATATAGGTTCGGGCGGTGCAGAGGAAAATTTGACCGTTGTTGGGATAGTTCTCGGTGTTCCGATTTTTGTGGGAATACTGACGGCTTCGGTGTGGGGGATTCGGGAGACGGTGCGGTTCCGGCACCCGGCGCTGGTGGTTCTTTCCACGATCTCGATTGTTTGTGGATACGGATCGCTAGCTCTCCTGACTACGCGGAACGGCGACCGCGGCCATCCACTTCTCGACTCCGTGACGGACATCGGAGTCGGGATCTACATAGCCGTCAACATCCTCATACCCGCGTGGTGGTTTGCCATGGGCAGACGGCGCTACTGAAGCCAGACTTCGCCAGCAATCGAGAAGGAAGAACCTATAGACTTGAGTGTGTCCGGGGGGACTAGCGGATGGACGTTGCAAGAGAGAGCGATGAGTTCCTGGTGAACCGCGCTTATCGCTGCTTCGCCTTTCTCGGACTAATAACCCTGCCCCTAGGCCTTGCCGCTCTCCTGCAAGTGTTCGGCCTGATGAACTTCGACATGGGAACGATTGGCAAGGATTCGGGAGGTGTTGGGCAAACGTTGAGCGGGGTGGCTTTGCTTGTTGGAATGCTTCTGGGTCTTCCGGTTGTCGCAGGAATGCTCTATGTCACGATCTACGGCATCCGGCAGACGGTGCGGTTTCGACACCCACCGCTAGTGGCGCTCTCCTTGATTTCGATTGTTTGTGGGGGCGGATTGCTGATTGTTATGGCAAATGAGTGGGATGTCGATCATGGTGGTTCCGCGCTGACGCGTGCGATGGACATCGCAGGGGGGCTTTACGTGGGCGCGAACGTCCTAATACCCGCCTGGTGGTTTATCAAGGGCAGGCGGCACTACAGAAGCAAAGCAGTCCCTCGGGAATAGTGTGGCCGCGCATTCTTGCGGGTCCCCACATGAATTCTTTGTCCGCATTTTATCTTCTAGTGTGCTGAATTCTTGGCCGGGGGCTTGATTTGCATGGCGGGGTCGCCTAGCAGATTGTAGGTCTTGCGCACTCCGAGGTCGGTGATGCCGGACTTGGCCTGGAGAATTGCGTCTCCCAGAGTTGGGGAGGACGGGCCGAATACGTTCTGCACTGTCAGCTTGTCGAGCAACGTTTGGGGGGGAGCCTGATTGAGCCCGCTGGAAGAAAACACCGCGACTGCGCCTCCATTGGGTGCGATCATCAGCGTGACCGCCAGCGGTTGTGCATAAACATCCTGGAAGAAACCATTCAGGCAATTCATGATCAGGAAAACGGGCAAGGATGAGCCGTTGGTTAAAGCATTCGCGGTGGTGGGATTGAAGAAGTCGCTGCCTGACCACTGATCTTCGGATCCGTGACCCACGTAATTGACCAATACTTGTCCGGAGTTAATGGAAGTAACGATGGCATGCTCAACTTGTACGCTGGTCATCGAACTGGCGAAGACATCGGTCACCTGCAAAGTCGAGGGCAACTGCGCCTGAACGAGTTGACTGTCCTGGCTAAAGTTTTCGGTGTCGTTGAAGTCGGCTACCATCAGGGCCTGTGAAGTCCACGGGCCGTTTGTGGACTGGCCTTCATAGGTTGCCACTTTGCCCGCGACCAGATTGGCTTCGGCAGCGGTGCTAACGGGGAAGCGTCCGGTCGCGATAGTGGGCATGCCGGTGTCGTTGAAGTCGGAGAACCAGTCGTCGGACGCCGTCATCAGGCTGGTGGTGGGAACGATCTTTGTGGGCACGAGATCGAGATGGCCGAAGCCGAGATAATTCCGCGGATCAAGGGATGCGCGGCCGTTGAGCAATAGATAATGCGGCGGCGTGCGCCAGACTTTTGTCGCGGTGCGCAGGAACTCGCGGATAGCGACGGGGCTGTGCTCGCCAAAATTGAACTCGTCATAGAGATCGTCGATCAACACGACAGCCGCCGACTTGCCTTCGGTTTCATGCGCGCTGACAAGCGGATTGAGGGCAGCGGCGAAAGCTCCATACGAGACCATCACAATTTCGCTGCCTTGCTGGGCGCGATGCCAATGGGATGGGTGATTCGCGCGAACGCCGGCTACCCAGTCGATGCGGTTGGAAGCAACGGCCAGCAGAGTGTGACGACTTGACGCCGCAGAGTTCGTGGTGGACCACGGCACCTGCACCTCCAGCGCGTAATGATTCGAGCTTGTGTCCGATATGACTTGCGGAGTAAGTTCCACCGGCTGATCGGGATCGGTGATATCCAACACTGCGGCTAGAGGGCTGGTGAAGCCTGTGAGCTTTAGTTCATCTCCGGCACGGCCGGTGAACTTGAGACGGTCAGAGTCGGCGATATAGGAGTGAGGATAGGTGATCTGGATCGACTGCATGAGGCTGGTATCGTATACGCCGTCCTGAGAGGTGAGCGTGATGGTGTTGGCGCCATCGCGCAAGATGCCGGGCGGCAGGCTGGCGCGGAATCTGCCTTTGGCTTGACCGGTGAAGGTGACGTCGCCTAAGGAGGTGCCGTTGAGGCTGATTGTCACGTCGTGCGGGAAGGCGAGAACTATGCCCTGCAAAGTGACGTCCAGCTTTGCAAGTTCGGTCGAATTCTTGTCGAGGTGGGGCACGTATAGGGTCTGATCGAGCGGTGTCGAGGAGACGAGCGATCCGAAGAAGTTATTTCCGGCGGTCGTGATCAGCGCGGCGAAGTACGTTGTGTGCGGCGTGAGTTCCACAGTGTAGGGAAAATTCGCCGGAGGCTGGTTTGAGCCTCTGGAGGGCTGCAACGTGTGAATGCGCAGGCCGGGCTCGTCATTGGCAACCAGCCAGTAGACTCTGGTGCCGGAATACTGCGTATCGATTCCCGTGCCGTAGAACTGGATCGCAGCGCTGGGTCCGAAACCTCCGGGGCCTGCGGTTGTGCCGGTGATCTTGATTGGCTGCTCGATAGCCTCCGCATAGAGATGAAGGAATGCGGGATCGACATTCGGATCGAGGCCAGCCTTGACCAGTTCGGGCTGCGTTACCTGATGCCAGCCTTCGTGCTTCGCGAAGATCTTGATGGCGGAATGAGCCGCGAGTTCGAATTGTTTCTGCCTTTGAGTTGAGGTGGGCTCAAATTCATGCAACACGCTCTCGACGGGATGACTGCCTTCGTTGGAAGCTGCAGCGGGCTGCGACTGGTTGATCTGGCTGAACATCATGGCCGCGGCGGGAATGGTTGCGGAGGCCGGGTTCGCAGCGGCTTCGGGCGTCACTGGCCCGTGCAGGGCGTGGGTTCCGTTGACGTCCACATCTTCGAGCCAGTAGGTACCGCTGACTGAGAGTAAGGAGGAATCAATCCAGGCATAGGTTTTCCCTGAATGTTTGGGAAGAGCTCCACTCATCAGCAGGGCCGAGCCCGCTATGAGAGAAGGATTCAGGCGGACGCGCTGGCCGTTCTGTTCGCGATAAACATTGAACCCGAGGTTGTGAGCTTCTCCGCCGGTCTTCCAGAACAACGCCACTCGGTTCGCCCCGGTTTTGTCAGTGATCATCCGCGCGGCAAAACTCTGTAACTGAATCCTGGTGGCGGAGGTAATGGTTTCGGTCTGCGTGGAAAAATTGTTAAGGAGGTTGGGGTCCACCTGGTCCGCGAATACGGCTGCGGTATTCGAAATGACGCCTGGCATTCCCGCGAGCGTGAGGATGGTGACTGTAGCCGTGCCACCATTGGCCATGGTGCCGAGCAAACAGGTGACGGTGCCGCCCGCTTCCGAACAGGTACCGGCGGTCGTTGTTGCCGACAGGAAGGTAACGGCGGAAGGCAAGGGATCTATGACTGTCACGTTGGTAGCCGACGCCGGGCCGTTGTTCGTGATCGCAAGGGTATAGGTAAGAGTGTCGCCTTGCGGCACGGTCGGACTGGGAGTGGCGGTCTTCACGATCGCCATGTCGGCGCTATTGGCGTTTGCGACAACGACGGTGGCGGTGGCGCTATTGGTAGTGAGGTTCGGAACAATATTGCCGGCTGTGGCCGTGGCTGTCTCTGCGATGTTTGTTCCAGACGGCGTGCCCGCGTTTACTTGCAGAACTAAAGTGAAGTTCGCCGGGGCGTTGATTGCGAGAGTGCCGCCGTCGGTGCAAGTAATCGTGCCCGCTGCGCCGACTGAGGGCGTAATACAAGTCCAGCCGGCGGGCGGAGTCATCGATTGGAAGTTGGTATTGGGCGGAGTGGTTTGGGTCAGCTTTACCGGGGAAGTGGCCACGGCTGGGCCCAGATTGGTGACGCTCTGGCTGTAGGTTACGTTGCTTCCGGCGGCGACCGAAGTCGGGGACGCGGAGTTCGTGGTCACGAGATCCGCCTGCGCTGCGGTCGCGACCACATCCGCCGCAGTCGCGCTGTTGTTGGCTGGGTTGGGATCGGTGGTGGAGGAACTTGCGGTCGCGGTATCGTTGATTGCTGTGCCGGCAGCGGTTCCGGCAGTGACTTGCAGCACGACCGTGAAGCTTGCGGTGCCTGGAGCGAATGTGGGATTCGTACAGGTGATGGTCCCTGCGGAGCCTATAGCGGGATGAACGCAAGCCCAGCCCGCTGGCGCAGTAACAGACTGGAAGGTTGTATTTGGAGGCGTGTTCTCGGTGAAGCTGGCGCTGGTTGCGGTGCTCGGTCCACCGTTGGTTACGACCTGGGTGTAGGTGATGTTATTGCCCGCCAGCACTGGAACCGGGCTGGCCGAGTTCGTTACAGAGAGATCGGCGGAATCCGCCACCTGCACACTGACCGACGCGCTGTTGTTGGCGGGATTCGGGTCGCTGGTGGTCGAAGAGACCGAATCTGTTTGCGTGATGATAGTTCCCGCCGCCACGTTTGCGTTGACGGTCACGACGAAAGTAAAGTTCGCCGTCGCATTGGCAGCCAGTGTCGTAGTATCCGTACAGGTGAGGGTCGCAAGAACGCAGGTCCATCCTGCCGGACCCGTCAGCGATACGGAGGCCGTATTCGCGGGAAGAGTCTCGGTGAATACGGGAGCATTCGCCGCGACGGGACCACCGTTCGTGACGCTCTGCGTGTAGGTAATGTTCTGCCCAGCATTCACTGGGTTCGGGCTGGCTGAGTTCGTAACTCTCAGGTCAGCTTGAGCGGCTCCGGCAACGGCAATGGTGACCGTGGCTGAGTTGTTGTTCACGTTGGTGTCGTGCGTGGCCGTGGCTACGGTTGCGGTGTCGGTGATGATGGTTCCCGCAGGCGTACCCGCATTGACCTTATAGATCGCAGTGACCGTTCCCGTGGAGCCCGGCGGCACACTTGGGTTGGAGCAGGCCACGGGCGAGGAGTTCGGACAGGTCCACGTGCCGCCGCCGGTGGTCACAACCGCGACGGACACGAATGTTGTGTTCGCCGGCAGTGCTTCGTTGAAGGTCGCCGTGCTGCAATTGCTGGGACCTGAGTTGGTTATGACCTGCGTATAAGTGATGTTGGCGCCCGCTGTTACTGGATTCGGCGTTCCACTGTTGGTCACCGCCAAGTCGCAATTCGGCGCGACGTTGGTGACGACCGTAGTGCTGTTGTTTGCCGCGTTGGGATCAGCGGTAGTTGCAGAGATGGACGAGTTCGCAGTGATCGTCGCGACGACTACGGTTGGGGCGACATTCACCACAACGATGATGTCAGCCGACACACCCGCAGCCAGGGTCGGGTCTGTACAGGTGACGGAGGCCGTGATCACGCAGGTCCAGCCAGCCGGAGCGGAGACGGAAGCAAATGTGGTGTTGGCTGGAATTGCCTCGGTGAAGTTCACCGCGGAGGCTGACGCGGGACCATTGTTGGTGACGGTGTGCGTGTAAGTGATGTTGTTGCCGGGAATCACGGTGGCGGGCGTGCCGACCGTGGTCAGGGCGAGATCCGCCTGGACGCCGGTGGCCACGACGTCGGTTGCGGTGGCGGAATTGGGGCCGAAAGCCTGGTTCGCCGCGTTGACGGTGGTCGTGTCAGTGATGACGGTACCGCTGGCTGTGCCCGCGTTTACTGTGTAAATGGCGGTGAACGTTCCACTCGATCCGGCGGCCACGCTGGGGTTCGTACATTGCGGCGGGAAGAGGGCGCAAGTCCAACCCGCCGGTGGCGTGATGGAAACTAACGTGGTATTCGTGGGCGTCGTCTCGTTGAACGTTGCGCCGGTGGCCGCAACTGAACCCGTATTGGTGACCACCTGCGTGTAGGTGATATTGTTGCCTGCCACGACCGGATTGGGCGAGGCAGAGTTGGTTACTGTGAGCTCTGCCGCAGCGGTCGCTCCTACAACTGTCGATGCAGAGGCGCTGTTGTTGCTCGAAACCGGATCGCTCACCGACGAACTCACCGTGGCAGTGTCGGTAATCACCGTGCCATTCGCAGTGCCTGCATTGACCTTGACGACCATCGAAAAATTAGCCGCCGTGCTTCCCAACAAGTTCAACGTGGTGCAGACAACATTGCCCGTGCCGCCGACGGCCGGAGTCAGGCAGGTCCAGCCTGCGGGCGCCGCCATGGAAACGAAAGTTGTATTCGCCGGGACGGCTTCGACCAGGGTGGCGTTGTCGGCGGCACTCGGACCGTTGTTGGTGACCACCTGCGTGTAAGTGATGTTGCTGCCCGCAGCGACCGGATTCGGCACTGCGGTGTTGGTGACGCTCAAGTCCGCGCTGGAGACAACGTTGGCCACGTCGGTGGCGGTGTCATTTGCAAGATTGACTTCGCCTCCGCCGCCGACCACGGCGGTATTGGTTTCAGTGGCAGGAGCCGTCTGCGCCACGTTTGCATTGATGGTGATCGAGGGATAGCTGCTGTTCGCGGCGAGAACGGTCGAGTCGGTGCAGCTCACGGTCTGGGATGTGACCGAGCACGTCCACCCGGTGCCGCTGGCGCTGGTCGGGATCAGTCCTACGGGCAGTGTGTCGTTAACGGTGACTGTGCCACTGGTGGGTCCGAACGGGCTTAAGTTGGAAACCGGAATGGTATAGCTGGCGGTTAAGCCGCGAGTGAAATTGCCGACGTGGCTCTTGCCCAGGGTCATGTCGGGAGTGCATTGCGCGCCGGACTGAGTGCCCGAAGTCGAAGAGATCGAGGCGTTGGTGACGCTGGTGCCGGCGGCGCCGGCCGTTGCTCCGTAGGAAACGCCGGGGTTGAGGGTGAGGCCACTGGTGCCGCCGGTTACGCTGATGCTCGCCGGGGGGCCGGAAACAAGAACTACGCCGCCGCCTCCACCGCCGCCGGGACCGTGGCGGTCCGCCAGGCTGTAGGGCTGAATTTGCCATGCATTGCCGCCCCGCCCGCCGTTTGCCTGCAGGGTGAGGCCACCTTCTCCACCATTCGCGGAGAGCACAACAATGCTGCCACCCGCGCCGCCACCGCCGCCCGCATCGTTGAGCGTGGCGTTGTACGCAGCAATTCCGTTGGCCGTAAGAGTCGCGGTTCCGCTGAGCGCGAAAGTGCGAAAGATGATGATGCCGCCACCGGCCGCGCCACTGCTGGCCTGATTGTCGCCATCGGAGTTGTTCCGTGTACCTGCGCCACCGCCGCCACCCATGGCGATGCGGTTAATCGTAGCGGGAAAGGCGATACCACCCTCTCCACCATCGCTCAGGTTCGTATTCCATGAATCCCCGCCAAAGCCGCCGACGCCGCCGTTGCCGCCGCCGCCGCCGCCAGCGTTCTGGCTGTTGCCTGCCGCATCCGCGTCGGTACCGCCACCGCCAGCGTTCCCCGGAGCGCCGCGCGCCATGCTGCCGTCTACACCTGCCGCGCCACTGGGGTAACTGCTGTTTCCTGGTGCGAAGGTTCCACCCGACTGGACCCAAAAAGGAGTGCCGGCAATCCCCTCACCCTTCGCGGCATCCAGTCCGTTCTTAACAACACCGGCGTAGGTCGCTGGGGCGGAGTGAAGATAGTCCGTATTATTGCCCGCGACGCCCCCATTCAGTTGAAGTCCTGCACCGCCGCGGAAACCCATCCCATCCACCGATACAGTGGCACTGCTCAGAGTGAGAGTGCCTGAGGTATCCAAGGCGAGCACTCCACCAGTAGAACCATTCCACGCGAGTGCTATGGGGGGACTGCCGGCACTAAACGAGGCAGTGGTGAATTGCGGTACCAGGATTACCTGGTAGGTGCTCTGACCTGCGTTCGTTGAGGCTGCGGCGGAGTGATAGGGGAAGACTAGTCCTCCGCCCGCGCCCGCGCCAGAAATTGTAACCGAGCCACCGCCCGTGCCTACGGCGGATTGCGCGGTAACGAATTCGTAGTCCCCGGCGCTGTTGAGCGCGGTGAAACCCTGGCCAGTGCTGCCGTTGCCGTACGCGACCGTGTTCGAGTCGTTGATGCTGGCGTCCTGCATCTGGATCACCAGCAGAAGATTGCCGGCTGCGATTGCGGTGGGCACGCCGCCGGGGCCACCGGTGGCCGCGCCCAAGGTGATAGACGTCGCCCCCGCAGCTGCGTTCGCCGATCCCGGATAATAGGTGTTCAGTACTCCGGTCAGATTGTTGCCAGGCGCGGCTTGTGAAACTGTTGCGCAAGCCACCGCCTGCACCGTGGCTACCGCGGTGAAAGTATTATTGCCGGTATTGGGATCTGGCGGCGTGCCGGAATCAGTCACGCTCGCTGCGTTGGGATATGCCCCGGAAGTGGCTGCAGTTACCACCACGGCGACGGTGGCCGTCGCGCCGCTGGCAAGGGGAGTCGGGAGTGTACAAGTTAGGGTGGTGGTGCCTACACAGGTTGTTCCAGCGCTCGGCGTGACTGACACCGGAGTCAGACCCACAACATCGGTGAGAACTACGTTGTTGGCCGGTGAAGGTCCGTTGTTGGTGACGGTAATATTGTAGGTAGTATTTTGGCCCAGGAAAACGGCGCTGGCGACGCTGGTAGTGACCGCGATATCGGCCGCCGTGGGATTGATGGATATGGCTCCCAACGACCAGTTGGAGGTGCCGCTGAAGGTTTCGGAGATAGGCACGCTCGGAGCACCCGTGCGGCTGCTGCCGACACCTCGGACACCGGGATTTGTGTTGTTTCCTCTCTGGACATTCCACTGCGAAACCTGGGGACCGGAAACCGTGACCGTTTGAGTTCCATCCGTGGCCAGCGTGTCGAGAATCATGCCGTTGACCACGCTGGGCACATTGAGTTGCGAGTTGGCGCCCGCCGCGCCATCGGCCGACACGAAGGTTCCCAGGGGCACGGTCTGGTCCACGCCTGTAAAAGTTGTCGCGCCTGCAACGACGCCCTCGTTGACTGCTGCGGGAATGTTCACGGAAACAACCACGTTGTGGTTGCCGCTGGCCGGGGCAAGGAGGTACCACATTTCGACTCGGCGCGTGTTTCCGGCGTCGTTGTGCGCTCCCGCAAAATTCAGTGGCACAGCGTTATAGGTCACGCCCACCACGCCGGTTGTGGGGGAGTTCGTAATGTTGATGGAGACGCCTACAATCAGGACGCGGTTCGCCGTGGCGGTGGTTGTGTGGGCGAAAGTGAGATTGCTCGTGCCCGGTCCTGCCATCGTGACCGAGCCGGAGGTGGTGGCATCCACCGCCACCTGAGCGCTTAGGCGCGGCACGGCGAGCAGAAGGAACAGCAGAGCCAAAGCGCCGAGAATGTTTCCAACTCGTTGGCGCATGGGGCTCGACGCGGTCGAGCGCAGCGGGCGCAATCTCGCCAGGCTTGCGACCTTACACGCAATCGACTGGCCCCGCGCCGCGCCGCGCAGAAACCGTCCGCCCGCTCCTCTAAACTTCGCACGCACCATCTTGGTTCCGATGCGAACGTCTTTGGCTACTGCGACGCCCAGGATCTGCTCGCGCCGGAGAGGAGGATCGTCTTGCAATGCACAGTCTCCGCGCGTGATGAAGACATCGCGGCCAGTGTTAGCGTGGATCAGGCGGTGCAGGCGGAATCCATAGTCGCTCTTCACCAGAACAATGTCTCCTCTGCGCAAGCGGGCCTCGGAAGCGGGACGGACGTAAACCATCTCTCCGTCGCGAATCGCGGAAGACATGCTGGCTCCACGCGCCTGAAAGCGAATGCGAAGTCCAGCCTGCAGGCATTCCAGGCTGAAGGATTCGAACTGCCGCGACTGCGGGCGGTCTTCTCTTGTACGAACTTCGCTCGCGCGATCTTCATTCGTGCGATCTTTATTCGTGAGATCTTTAGCCGTGCAATCAGTACTCATGCGGTCAGTCACGGAAATTGAGAATTCTCTGTACGGCGCGTTCGTCGGGCTCGAAAGAGTAGCGATAGCAAGGGACTGAATCTGCCACTCGCTCCAGAAAGCTCAAGGCGTTCTCCACATACTCGTGGCGGTGAAAGGGCACGAAGCTGCGTGCAAAGAGTTCCGCGACCATCTGGCTCCGGGTCAAGCGCGTGAGCATGTTGCCGTGTCCGTGTTCCAAAACGAAGATGCGTTGCAAGAGAGCGCGCTGGGGCAGGGCGAAATGGGCCTCGCCGTGCCACGGGGTTCCGTACATGAAAATCTGGGTCGTATCTCTGCAGCCCGTATCTTCTCGCTTGTCTTCGCGGACGATGATACGGTCGTCGCTCAGGATTTCTACTTCATGGAGCGAGGTCCACAG
Source organism: Candidatus Acidiferrum sp. (assembly GCA_035568115.1). Taxonomy (GTDB): domain Bacteria; phylum Acidobacteriota; class Terriglobia; order Terriglobales; family Acidobacteriaceae; genus Sulfotelmatobacter. Next base: position 168,926 of record DATMOP010000080.1, on the reverse strand, counting down.
ACGCGCCGTCGTGCTCTTCCCTGCCCCGGAGTGGCCGACAAACAAGTTGCTCGCGCCGTCCGGGCCAACCATGCCGACTCCGTGCAGTTCGATCGCTTTCTCCTGCGTGAGGCGGTGCATGATCAGGAGTTCGTCGAGAGGGTACTCCAAGGGGTCTGGGGTGACGGGGATGTCGGCAAAAAACTCCTCGCTCATCTGTAAAGTGGCGCGGCAAAAATTGCTGTCGACAAACAGCCTCTTGTGGGGAGGCTTGCCGGGCAATGGATAACCGAAGTCGAACTGAAGCTCCCCTTGTCCCTCATAAAGGCGCCAAGCGGCGCCGGAATCGAAGAGCTCTCGACCCGGCATTTTGGGGAGATCGTTGACCCACTCGATGCGAATACCAATATCGTAAGAAGCCGCCGCGAGATGGAATGGCTGTAGCTGCGGACCAAGGAACACGTCCTGCTCGCGTGGTCCAGCGACGCCGACCGACACTCCGCCCACACCAAAACCACTGCGATACGGTGCGCACGATTCCTGGCGCCACTTGTCTCGCCAACAGTCGGTACCTTCTCTGACCTTCGATTCCACGTCCTCTCCCTGCACTACGATCCCTGGTTAGGGCATCCCCCGAAGACCTGTTGGCATGAACCGTTCATCCCGCCCCCTGACGCGGTCTTGCAATGCCCAAGAACCGCCTCCTCCGGGCGCAGGCTGATGGTCGTCAACTGCGGCGGCTCATATGTTTTCTTGCTTTCGGCTCGTTTCGGTTCGAGATCCATCCAGCCTCCAGTTACTCCGCTCTCAGAGCTTGTAAACGCCGACCGCAGGGAGATGCGATCCCTGGCCATATCCCACCCATATATTCGCCCTCTGGTCAGTGGTTGCCGCAGCTTCCGCAGCCGCCCGCAGTCACACTGGAATTGTTCAAAATCGAAAAAACTTGCTGAGGCCCGGTCCAACTTTCCACGTCGATTTCCTTGCTCACGATTCGGCGACTGGATTCCAGCAACGCTTCGTGCTCGCCTCCGCCCGCACAGAATTCACAATCTCCATGCGGCGGAACCTCAATTCCCATAGAGGCGGCTCGAAGATGGGCAACGTTGCAAAGAAACTCCACTGGGCTCTCGCGGTCACCGTTTTCCATCTCGCCGTTCGCGGGGCACATTCCGCAGAGCGATTTAATGCGGCACTCGATGCATTTCGTCACCCGTGTACGTTTGCGCATCCGTACTTCATGCAGAGAATGCTCCCATGCCGGCTTGAGACCTGCATGGCGGACGTCGAAGGTTTCCTGTTGCGAGATCACGCAAATTCCCATCTCTCCGTAGGCATTGATAGCAAACGAATTCACCCCTCCGCCGCATGCGTACACAGCGTCGTCTTGAGCATGGGTGAGGGAACTCTCCAGTTCATGCTGGGCTAACCTGCAGTACTCGCCAGCCCTCTCGAGAGAATGAAAATCCAGCGCCACCACCTCTTCCGGCGTAAGCCGCACGGCCAGCGGACTTTGCGAACAGTCGATCCGCGGGTTGATTTGGCCGTCAAACTTGAAATCGACTTTGAGTTCTTCTTCGGCGAACTGCTTCATCGCGACGATCTCATGCTTGTTGATGCTGGTGGCAACGGTCTTCAACTTGAGCGGAAGGCTTCTCTCGCGCAGCAGCTTGATTCCCCGCAGGCATCTCTCGTATGAGCCCGGTATCTGCGTCAGCCCTTCATAGGTCTCTTTGGTTCGGCCATACAACGTGATCTCGATGGCAAAGGGCGGCCACTCCACCAAGTAGTCAGCAATCCTTTCGTTGATGAGCGTGCCATTGGTGAAGAGGGTGATCAGGAATCCTTTCTTCTTGGCGTAGGTGTAGATTTCGAGAAAATCCTTGCGAGCGAAAATCTCGCCACCGGTATAGAGAAGCCAGAAGCAGCCCATCTCGACCAGTTCGTCGAGCATGCGGAAATGCTCTTCCGTAGTCATTTCGCGGTTGCGGGCATTTTGGTCGCCCATGGGCAGGTTGTTGTAGCAGTGCTGGCATTCCAGCGGACAGCGCCGCGTCACTTCAATGGATACCTGCATCGGCATCCGCTGGCCGGCTTGCCGCTGGTGCAGGTCTGCGCTGAATGCTCCGTAGCTTAACTGATCCATGCTTCTCCTAGCCCAGTTCCCTCTGATCTGGCTGGATGCGGCGCGACCGCAGTCACTATCACTAGCACTGTCAGTGCGAACCTGCCGTCTCCAACACCGCTTGCCGGTTCGATACTGTCGCAGTCATATCAATCGCAGTTATTTCTGTCTCGGCCGTAGCAACTCTCGGGCAGGCATCGACCAGGCCCACCGAGCGCATGTCGCTCAGAAATTGCGTCACATCTTTCTGCGCCTGCTCTTGCTCAACGTCGAACTCGCGTCCGACCGCATCGATCAAATCCGCAAGCGATCGTGGCGCGTCCAGCAATTGCCAAATCAATGAGCCGGTGCCGTTGAAGCTGTAGATCGACGCCAGGTCTCCCACCTTGCCGCGCACCGGCACGATGAGCGTTTCGCCAGCCACGACGCGGGAAACCACGCTCCGCGAACGCGTGAAAAGTTGTTCCTCTAGCCCGGTCAGCATGTCGCAACCTCCCCTGTTCGGGTTTCGTAACATTCGCCACTATCGAAAGACAGCCGCGCTTGTGTCCAAATTGAGATTACGGCAGAGCTTCCGCACTAAACAATCGTCCTTCGGTGGCAGGTATTGGGTTGGTTATCATCGCGCGTGGTTCCCAACTGATGACAAAAGCTGGGTTTACGGGGACGACTTCGAGCTCGGAAGGGCTTTCTGACTGACCGTTCTGGCAGCTTGCGAGACGAAGAATGCTGCGAACCTTTCCAGTGGACAAACGAAATAAAACGCTATAAAAAGAAATACGAAAAGAAAAGCAACGCTGGGCGGCCCGCGCGCCCGAGCCTGCTCAGGAAGCGAAACTCGATTGCTGAACGAAGAACGTCGCCGGGCGATTTTGGACATCCTCAACCGGCAGGGCCGCGTTCTGGTCACGGAACTCTCGCGGCACTTCGAGACTTCTCAAGTTACGATCCGCAAGGACCTTGAGATTCTGCACGCTCACGGCCAGGTTCATCGCACTCATGGGGGGGCGCTGCCGGCGCGCGAGAGTGTCCTGGAAGATCCGACGCTGCGCGAAAAAGAAAAGCTGCACCGGCAGGAAAAACTGCGGATCGCGGAAGCCGCCGCCGGAAAAGTCACGGAGGGCCAAGTCGTAATTCTCGACTCGGGCACTACTACTACAGCTATCGCCCGCGCTTTGCGCGATTTTCGGAGCCTCACGATCATTACGAACGCGGTCAATATCGCTGCGGAGCTGGCTGGCACAGCGGTGGAGGTGATTCTCACGGGGGGCACGTTGCGCAAGAATTCGTTTTCGTTGGTCGGACCGATCGCCGAGGAAACGTTACGCCGCTTGAGCGCCGATTTGCTGTTCCTCGGAGTCGACGGCTTCGACGTGCATTACGGATTGAGCACACCGAATCTTCTGGAGGCGAAAGTGAACCGCGTGATGGTCGAGGTGGCGAAGCGCACGATTGCGGTGTGTGACTCGAGTAAGTTCGGGCGCCGCAGCCTGTCGCTGATCGCGCCTCCTTCGATGCTTCAGGAAGTCATCACCGATCGGGGAATTCCAAAGTCCGATCTCCGCACATTGAAGCAGGCCGGGGCCGAGATCACGATCGTCTGAAACTCTTCAGGAAAATCCATCCGGAGAAACTACGGGAGCCATGATGCCACGCTTTGACATCAGCATCGCCGGCGAGCTCAATCTCGACCTGATCCTCTACGGACTCCCCGACGAACTTCCGCCCGAGCGCGAACTGCTGGCCGATCGCATGGTGCTGACTCTGGGGGGATCCTCTGCGATTCTGGCGCACAATCTGGCGGCATTAGGCAGCCGCGTGGGATTTCAATCGCGCATCGGCGACGACGATCTGGGCCAGGCTGCCCTGCAACCATTGCAGCACAGCGGCGTGGATGTTTCACAGATGCGCGTCGTGCCCGGTGCGGTGAAGACGGGGCTGACCGTTATTTTGCAGCGCGAGGCCTGGCGCAACATGGTGACCTATTCGGGAACCATCGCGGAACTCACGTGGGAGGATCTCGACCTCGACTACCTGGCCGATGCGCGCCACTTTCACATTTCTTCTTATTACTTGCAACGTGGGCTGAGGCCACGCGTCCCTGAGCTTTTTCGAAAAATGAAGGAGGCCGGACTCAGCATTTCACTTGACACCAATGACGATCCCGACGACGGCTGGGAGGGTGGCCTGCGGGATGCACTTCGATATGTGGACGTGTTCCTGCCGAATGAACGGGAAGCCCAAAAAGCGGCGGGAGTCAGCGATCTCGAAACGGCCGTGAAGAAACTCGCAGCGCTGGTGCCCCTGGTCGTGGTTAAACTTGGCCGCGAAGGCGCGATGGCGCAACGTGGAACAGAGCGCGTTGTAAGTTCTGCCCTAACGGTCGACGCGGTGGACGCAGTGGGAGCGGGAGACAGCTTTGATGCGGGCTTCCTTCATCATTATCTTCGGGGCGCTGATTTGGCCGCCTGTCTCGTAGCCGGGAACGTGGCCGGCGCGTTTTCCACCACGCGTCCGGGCGGCACGGAAGCCTTTCGCGATGCGAAGTATCGCAGTCAATTCTTCCAGAAATATGGTCTGGGGCCTGCGTAAGAATTGCATGGTTACTCTAGTTACCATCGGCTACTTGCGAAGTTGCTCTATGATCGAGGCTGGGTGCGGCGATGAAGAAACTCAGTTTTGTAGTCTCGTTGACGAATAACGACAACGATTACCAGCAGGAGCAAGCATCGGCGGCGGAGAAAGCTGCCAGGCGACTTGGAGTGGATGTCAAGATCGTCCATGCCAACAATGACGCGGTGACGCAGAGTCAGCAACTGCTGCACTTCATCCAGGGTTCGGCGTCTTCGCGTCCGGATGCGATCGTGTTCGAGCCCGCGGGCGGAACCGCGTTTCCACAAGTAGCGCGTGCAGCCATCGCTGCGGATATTGGGTGGGTCGTTCTGAACCACGATGCAGACTATATCCAGCAACTGCGGCAGGGTTGCCATGTCCCGATTTTCTCCATCAGTTCCGACCACGAAGAAGTTGGCAAGATTCAGGGCAAACAGTTTGCGGCGCTGCTGCCGCATGGTGGATCCATTCTTTATATCGAAGGTCCGGCCAACAGTTCTGCCGCACAAGAGCGATCCAGCGGAATGAACCTCACCCGGCCGGTTAACATTCAAGTGAAGACGATGCGGGCCAATTGGACTGAGGAGAGCGCACACCGCGCCGTTAGTTCCTGGTTGCGGCTCCGTACTTCGCAAGAGATGCGCATTGATCTGGTCGGAGCCCAGGACGACAGCATGGCGGCGGGCGCCAGAAAAGCGTTTGCGGAAATTGCGGAGGGCGAGCGCGAGCGCTGGCTGCAGATACCGTTCACTGGCTGCGACGGCTTGCCAAAGACGGGTCAGTCCTGGGTGCGCAGCGGTCTCCTGACTGCCACAATCTACATTCGTCCCAACACCGACCTCGCTCTCGAAATGCTGACGGAAGCGATCCGCAACGGATCGCAACCACCTGAGCGCAAACTGATAGCTCCCGAATCAGTGCCAACGATCGAGGAACTCAGCGCGCGAACGGCGAGAAGTAGTGCGGGCAAACATCGTTCTGCCGGCGCTTGAAGTCAGGACAAGTGTTTTTGGCTCATCGCTGCTCGCGTCCTAATCCGCCAACTCGATTACTCCTTCATACAATCGAATCCGCCATGCGTCGAATCGATGTCGCGGCGATTCGTTCCACTCCAAACACAGGTAAAGTGATATCTTCATTCGACGATGGCCGTTACTGGCTCTCCATCGAATAGGAGCATCGCTGAATATGGGACCGATTCGCGCTGGATTTCTTCGCACTCCGGTTGCTGCCACGTTTTATCTTCTCGGGTTGGCGGTGTTTTGTTCTTGCGCCGCGCTGCCACTGGAAGCAGCCGAACCTTCGTCGCGAAATCTGGATTCGGGCTGGCAGTTTCGAGCCGTGGCGAACACAGATCGATCTGACGTCAAGCAATGGCATCCGGCGCAGATCCCGGGCGTGGTTCAAACCGACCTGCTGCACGGCGGTCTCATCCCTGACCCTTTCGACCGAGACAACGAGTTCCGTCTGCAATGGATCGGACTGGCGGACTGGGAGTATCAAACTACGTTTCAGATCGATGCGGCGGCGCTCGCGCACGACCATGTCGACCTGGTTTTTGACGGGCTGGATACATTTGCCGACGTCTATCTCAATGACCAGGCGGTTCTCCACGCCGACAACATGTTCCGACGCTGGCGCGTTCCCTCAAAAGCTTTGCTGAGGTCCGGGCCCAATACGCTGCGAGTCGTGTTCCATTCGGCCGTCGAGAAGATGCTTCCATACGTGAAGTCTTTGCCTTACGTTCTGCCTTCGATCTCGACGCATAACTATGGAAACGAAGAGAACATCGCGACTGCCCCCTACACGCGCAAAGCTCCGTACAACTACGGTTGGGATTGGGGCCCGCGCTTCCTTACGGAAGGCATCTGGCAGCCCGTGCATCTAGAAACCTGGGATGTGCTGCGCATTGAGAATTTCCACATCCACCAGCAGAGCATCACGGCTGACATGGCCAACGTTACGGCAGAGCTTGAGATCGAAGCCAGCCGGCCCACGACGGCAACTCTTACGCTGACTCACGATGAACTGTCTGGCCCGCAAACGGCCGACGGCACCCAGACTCTGCAACTCAATGCCGGGATCAATCATCTTTCGTTTCCTCTGCGGATTGCCGCGCCCAAGCTGTGGTATCCGGTCGGCTATGGCTCTCAAAACCGCTACCGGTTTTCTGCATCGGTCCGCGTCGGCCGTGAGGTTGCCTCTCGATCGGAAACCAAGACCGGGCTGCGTTCCATCCAGCTGCGCCGGGTTCCCGATCAGTGGGGGAAGAGTTTCGAGTTTGTCGTGAATGGCATTTCCGTGTTCGCCAAAGGCGCGGACGTTATTCCCTTCGACAGCTTTCCCAACCGTGTAACTCCGGAGAATCATCGCAACATTCTTCAGTCCGCGCGCGACGCGCACATGAACATGGTGCGCGAGTGGGGCGGCGGTTACTACGAGTCCGATGATTTCTATGACATCTGCGATGAGCTCGGAATTATGGTCTGGCAGGAATTCATGTTCGGCGGGGACATGGTTCCGGGCGATACCGCGTTTCAGGAGAACGTCCGGCAAGAAGCCATCGACCAGATCAAACGCCTGCGTGATCATCCCAGTATTGTGATCTGGTGCGGAAATAATGAGGTCGAGACTGGATGGCTCCACTGGGGTGACCGCCAGGAATTCAAGGAATCGATTTCTGCGCAAGCTCGAGAACGCGTCTGGCAGGATTATGTAATCCTCTTTGCCGACATACTCAAGAGCGCCGTCGCGCAATATGCCGATCCGGTGCCGTACACACCCAGTTCTCCGAGCGCTAACTTCGAGGAGCCTCCCGACAATCCGCAGAACGGCGACATGCACTACTGGCAAGTCTGGCACGCGCAAGCGCCCGCTTCGGATTACACGCTGCAATTTCCGCGCTTCATGTCGGAATTCGGATTTCAGTCGTTTCCCGAAATGCGCACCATCCGGGCATTTGCCAAGCCTGAAGACTTCAACATTCATTCCACGGTTATGCAGGCTCACCAGAAAAACAAGGGGGGGAACGAGCGCATCCTGACTTATATGCTGCGCGAATACCGCGAGCCGAGAGACTTTGCTTCGTTCGTGTATCTGAGCCAGGTGCAACAGGCGGAGATCATCAAGATCGGTGCAGAGCATTTGCGCCGGCAGCGACCGCGCACCATGGGCTCGCTGTACTGGCAATTGAATGACTGCTGGCCGGTAGCTTCATGGGCCAGCATCGATTATTACGGACGTTGGAAGGCTCTGCATTACTACGCTCGACGCTTTTACGACGATGTGCTGATCTCGCCCTTCTTGCATGACGATCAAGTGGACGTATACGTCGTGTCAGACAAGCTCCAACCACTTTCCGGAACGGTCCATATGCGGCTGCTCGACTTCTCTGGTAATGTTCTGCTCGATCAAACGAAGGACGTTCAGATCGCGGCGCAGTCGAGCGCAATCTCTTTTACCGTCGATAAGGCGGCCCTGGCGGCAAAGGGCGATCTGCGCCGAAGCTTTCTGGTGTTTGACCTGGAGGTTGCGGGAAGGAAGGTGTCCCGTAACCTGACGTTCTTCGACGTCAGCCACAACCTGGAACTGCCGGTTTCACCTAACATTGAAACGACTCTCAACAAAACCGGCGAGGATTACACGATCACACTGCAATCATCGAAACTCGCGCGCAACGTGTATCTGTCTTTCGGGGATCTTGATGTTCAAATCTCGGACAACTATTTCGACCTGCTTCCTGCAGAGCCCGTCACAATCCGCCTTAAGTCCTCTGCAACGCTGGAGAAACTTAGAGGTGCTCTAAAAACCATGTCTCTCACGGAGGCCTTCAATTCAAATTGAAAGAGAGGCGCCTGGAACCCAGCAAGACGGGTGGATTCCGGTATGCACTCGAGGCATTCGACAGCTAGGCGGGCTGGTGATGGATCGTCAGGATTCTTTCCACGGGTATATAGGCAAGTTCCGACGCTTGGGCGCAACACCGCAGCAGCACGCTGCCCCGGCTCATATCGCCAAGTCCCAGGAAGTCCCTGGGGAACAACAGCCTGTTTCCAAAGACTTGCTGCAACGGTGTAGTGTATTTCGAGGTCGCAACACTTCCGAGCAGGATCACGTCAGTGTCAGCACCAGCCAGCTCTCGCAGGCGCAACAAATCGCAATCTAAAAGCCGGCGGTATTGTGAATTTTTCGCGTCGATGGGCGTTGCTGAGATTCTGCGAAGTTTCTCCAACGTTACGAGCGTTTCCGGCAAGATCAATCCAGACCCAGTAATAATGTGCACGCCCGGGACGCCTTGAGGAGGATTTTGGAATCGTTCCGCATAGTCGAGTTTCCCGCGAAAGTACAGGCTGCTGATGAACCGGTACACTTCCCCAAGCGGAACTCCGGAAGACGTGAGGCGCTGGGCAAATTCGGACTGTGCGGTTCCGCTAAGAAGCCTTTGTCCCTTGATTCCGGATGCATTGGCAGGTGACAACAGAAAAATCCGGGAGCGAAACGGGACATCACCTATTCCGCTCGAGAGACTTGATGGCGAAAGATCAGCCCGCGAAATGACGCGCTTGTTCATTTCCGTAAAATTCTACCTCCACAGCCTGCCCTCGCGCGCTGGTAGGCCTTTTTCAGTGACTCTTCGTGCGGTGGACCCGGCATCGAAGGCTTCCTTCTTTCGCGTACCGGAACGACTGAGCTGAATCTTCAATCGGAGTTTGAAGAGCATAGTACTGGCAAGGAATCATGAAAAGGAAGATGCCCGGGAAACAACTTCATGGCAAGACCGCTCTCATTACTGGTGGCGCGGGCGGCATTGGCCGCGCCACAGCCCTGCTTTTTGCCATTGAGGGCGCGTCAGTAAGCATTGTTGACTTGAACCAGCACCTTGGGCAAGAGGTCGTAGGAGAAATAGTCGCCGCGGGCGGCCGCGCGTTGTTCGAACCTGGCGACGTCACCCGCTATGCCGACTGCCGGCGCGTGGTCGAGCGCACCGTCCAGGAGTTCGGTGGCATCCACATACTCTTCAATAATGCGGGCATTATCCGTCGCTCCTCGGTGCCTGAAATCAGCGAGGAGGATTGGGACGCGGTGATGGCCGTCAATGTAAAATCCATGTTCCTCATGTCGCGCGAGGTAGTCCCAATCATGGCAGGGGCAGAAGGCGGTTCGATCATCAACACGGCTTCCGGATGGGGTTTGGTGGGAGGTCCGCGAGCCGCCGCCTATTGCGCCTCAAAAGGCGCAGTCGTACTGATGACCAAGGCCATGGCGATTGACCACGGCCGGCAGAAGATTCGCGTAAACTGCATCTGCCCGGGAGACACCGATACCGCGATGCTGCGAAGTGAGGCGCGGCAAATGGGAGAGGCGGAGGATCGATTTCTCTCCGATTCAGCCCGGCGTCCTCTTGGTCGCGTCGGCAAGCCGGAAGAGATAGCAAACGCTGTGCTGTATCTGGCCAGTGACGCAGCAACCTTTGTGACCGGGACGGCGCTGGTAGTGGACGGCGGTGGCCTGGCGGGGTCAGGCTAAGAAGATGCGATTAGAAAATAAAGTCGCTCTGATCACCGGCGGCACATCCGGCATCGGCGAAGCCACGGCGGCAGTTTTCGCCCAGGAAGGCGCCAAAGTCACGATGACGGGCCGCAACGAAAAACGCGGCCACGCCGTCGTGGAGAAGATCGCGAGCGATGGCGGCAAGGCCATATTCATTCGCTCCGATGTTCGTAAGGCAGAGGAATGTCGCCACGTGGTGGATGAGACGTTGCGTGCCTTCGGCCGTCTCGACATCCTGTTTAACAACGCTGGCGTTTTCTTTCCGCACACCATTCTCGATTGCACGGAAGAAGAATGGGACCTGCAGATGGATATCAATCTGAAGGGAACATTTCTGATGTCGAAGGCGGCCTTGCCCCACATGATCGAGCAGCGTCGCGGAGTCATCATCAACAACAGCTCCGGGTGGGGGATTGCGGGTGGAGACTCGGCGGTTGCCTATTGCGCTTCCAAAGGTGGCGTTGTCCTGCTGACCAAAGCGATGGCCATCGACCACGGACGGCAAGGCATCCGCGTGAACTGCATCTGCCCCGGCGATGTCGACACGCCCATGCTTCCCGAAGATGCGCGCATGCGCGGTTTGAAGTGGGAGGATTATCTGGCCGGATGTGCCAACCGTCCTTTGGGTCGGATTGGTACAACTGACGAGATCGCGAAGGCCGCACTGTTTCTGGCCTCGGATGATTCTTCGTTTATGACTGGCTCAGCCCTGGTGGTGGACGGCGGTGGGCTCGCAGACTGAGCGCGAATCCAGATTAAATGAATTCAATTCCCATGGCGGAAACCATGCAGACGCGAACCCGCACCCGCTCCCAACAGTGGTTTGAACGCGCACAGCAATCGCTGGTGGAAGGCGTGAACTCGCCTTCGCGGGGCACGACTGTGTATACTGCCGGACCGATCGTACTGGAGCGCGGCCGGGGGTCGCACGTATGGGATGCGGACGGCAATGAATATGTCGACTTCATGATGTCGTTCGGCGCCCTGATCCAAGGGCACGCTCACCCAACCCTGGTTAAAACGGTTTCCGAAGCGATGGCGGAAGGCTCCCACTTTGCCGCGGCGACTTCAGCGGAGGTGGAGGCTGCGGAACGTTTTCGCCGCCTGGTACCATCCGCGGAGGTCGTTCGCTTCACCAACACGGGCAGCGAAGCGACCATGTTGGCTTTGCGCCTGGCCCGCGCCCACACTGGCCGGCGTAAATTCCTGAAGTTCGAAGGACACTATCACGGATGGTACGATCCCTTTCTGCTCAACGCGCACAGCCATCCCCCGGAGCAACTGGGCCCGGTCGAGAACCCGGCGCGCATCCCGGACTCCGAAGGAATCCCGCTCTCGATCTTCGACGACGTGGTGCTGGCCCGGTGGAACGACATGGCCGCGCTCGAACATGTGCTGAAGCGGCACGGACATGAACTGGCCGCCGTGATCACCGAGCCCATCATGGCCAACATGGGTTGTATCCTTCCGCGCGATGGATATTTGCAGCGCCTCCGCGAACTAACACGAGACTGTGGCGCATTGCTGATTCTCGACGAAGTGGTCACCGGTTTTCGCTACGCTTTGGGCGGCTGCCAGGAATATTACGGCGTCCAACCGGATATCAGCACCTTCGGCAAGGCTCTGGGCGCGGGTTTTGCAGTGGGCGCAGTGGCGGGACCGCGCTTGATCCTCGATCGCATGCGTTGGAGCGAGAACATGGTCCTGCACTATGGCACGTTTAATGGACACCGCCTGACCATGAAAGTGGTTGCTGCGAATCTGGATCTGCTTACCACCGAAGGCACGTATGGCAAGCTTCACCAGGTGGGCAACTCCACCATTGCCGGCCTCCGGGAAGTATTCCGCCGGCACCAGATAAAAGCGCTCGTCCAAGGCTTCGGACCGATGTTTCAGATTTACTTCACCGGCCGCGACGCTATCTACGATTACCGAGACTATTGCAAGTATGTGGATACGAAACTCTATTCGCGCTTCGTGCACCGACTGCTCGAACGTGGCATTTATATGACGCCTTCCAACGGCCTGCACTGGATTATCTCGACCGCGCACACCGATGCCGACGTGCAAGCGCTCATCGAGGCTGCCGACCAGGCCTGCTCGGGACTCTCGTGAAGGCCACCGTATTTCTCGGCGGCGGACGCATCACCAGCGCGCTCGTAGCAGGATTGCGGTTTGCGGAATACGGCCCACCGATCGTAGTGCATGACCGCCATCCCGAAAAGCTGCGAAAACTCAAGCGGCAATACGGAATTATCGTCGAACCCGATCTGCATCGAGCCGTGGAGTCAGCTCACGTGTTGATTGTCGCGGTGCGGCCAGACTCGGTTCGCGGGTTACTGAAACAAATCCGAACTCGCAACATTCGTCGACGATTGACCGCGGTTAGTTTGGCTGCTGGAGTAACTCTAGCCAAACTGCGTGCCGGCCTTGGGCCGCCCGTGCGCTGGGCCCGCGCCATGCCCAGTCCTGTATGCCGCACCGGCCAAGGACTTACGGCTCTGACTTTTGAGCGGGGCCTATCTAAGGTTGCATGGGCGGAAGTCCGGGATTTGTTTGCGCTGGTCGGTACCGTGCTCGAGATCCCGGAGAGACGGTTTGACGCGTTCACTGTAACGTACTCAAGCAGTCACGGTTATCACGCGCTGGCTGCGCTGATCAAGGCGGCCGAAGATGTCGGACTCGACCGCAAAAGTGCGCATGTGGCCGCGGCTCATGCGCTGGCGGACGGGATTACGGCCTGGCGCGCGGGCAACTTGCCCGTGAAGGAACTGTTGCAGGAGGCGGCGACTCCAGGCGGGATTGCGGCCACCGTCATGTCGTCACTGGATGCCGCTGGATATGAAAAAATCATCGCCCGAGGGTTGTACGCAGGGATCAGGCAAGCGAAGAAGAACAACAAAAGAGTGACCAACTCCCTTCTAGGTCGTTGAAAAATCTGGTGAGCGCGGCAGGATTTGAACCTGCGACCCATGCCTTAAAGGGGTCGGCAACACAATTACAAACAACAACTTGCACGTCCAGCTTACTCCATGCACGACACAACAAAATCAATGAGATACCAACAAGACATCGGTCTGGGTGCCCGGAGTCGGCGCTTGCGAGTCAGGCTCAGGGCTTCTCATGGCAGACGGTCGCGATTGCAGGCTTGATCGCTCGGCGTTGGCGCGTGCGGAAGTGCAGCCTCTTCCAGATTCAAGCGACTTCCCCTAGGCACGATCATCGCCGCTTTACATCACCACCGGAATCATCGAGTGGTGTTCCAAGTCTGGAACCACCTTGTGACCTGATACGCTCAGCTTCCACAAGTTCCCGGCTGGCATTTGCTTCCTGTCCCAGCTGAGTGTAGGCATCGGCAAGGAAACGGTGCGGGTCAATCGCGTCGGGACGCAGCTCGATTGCTTTGAGCAGATACGGCAGGGCGTCCGTTGCTTTCTGCTGCATGACCAACATCCGGCCCAGAAGAAGATTAGCCGGAAAGTGTTTGGGGTCCAGATGCAGCGCGCTCTGGAATTCTGCCAGAGCTTCGGTACTTCGTGAAGTTCGTTCATACACAAGTGCCAGATAGAAGTGCATCATGGACGAGCCGCTCATCTGCGAAACAGCGGCTTCAAAATGCGGCGCCGCCTCATCCCAGTGTCCAGTCTTCACTAATGCGCATCCGAATTCATAGTGCGCGAAAGCGTCCTCGGGCTTCTTTTCGACCAAATTCCGCAACGGCGTCACCGCCTTCTGGTAGTCCTTTAACGCCATGTAGGAGCGGCCGAGTTGCAAATAAGCTGAGGGAGTATTCGGTTCCTGCTTGACCACCTGTTCCAGGACTGGGACAGCTTCCTCATAGCGTTCATTCTCTACATCGACCAGTGCTTCATAGTAAAGATTGGCGACAGCAATTCTTTGCTTGGGATCGGGTCCGGTCTGAGTGTCGGCAGCGCTGGAAGTCCCCGAACTGGAGCTCATGTAGCCGAGGGCGTGCAGGCTTTCGTTTTGCTCCATATTCAACTGTGTCTTCTCCGCGGCATCCCCTTTGGTTTTGCGGTAGAACTCGGCCAAGAGAGATGCCGTAGTATCCACGACGGCCTTGGACTCGGGGGCCAGATTGTGGGCCGCGAGCGAATCCGCCGACTGGTCGTACAATTCGCGTTCCGGCGCTTCTATGTACAGGTACTTTTCCGTCCGCCACGCCCGCAAGGCGCTCCAGCCAAAGGAAAGGTGACCATAGTCGCTTTCTGCATAAACGGGACGCAACGGATTCGAATCGTTCCGCTGGTCAGCAGAGCCATTCTGGCCCGATGTCATGAAGCTCAAGAGCGACTCGCCCTGCATGGTGGCGGGCACCTGCAAGTGTGCAGCCCGCAGGATGGAAGGCGCGACGTCCACCAGCCCTACTCTGGTTTCAACTCTCCTCGCGGAGCGTTGCCTGGGCAACTTGATCAGCAGCGGAACGTGGATCGTTTCATCGTAAAGAAAAATGCCGTGGTGGTTCTCCCCATGCTCGCCGAACGCCTCACCGTGGTCAGCCATCACGGCGATCAATGCGCCTTCGAATAGAGCGCGCGCTCGCAATCCGGCGATTAGCTTCGCCACCGCCGCGTCTGTGTACGCAATCTCTCCGTCGTAGGGCTGCGCCTGGTAACGGGTCTTGTACGGTTCCGGAGGACTATAGGGGTCATGAGGGTCGTAGAGATGAATCCAAAGAAAAAACGGTCCGCTGGGGCGTTTGCTCAGCCAGGCCAGAGCGCGACTCACCACCTCTTCGCCGCGTCGCTCCAGGCTATGGTAGTGGTCTTCGCCCGATCGTCGCCGATGGAATCCGGCGTCGTAGACGTCAAAGCCGCGTTCGAATCCCGGAGCCAGTTTCTTCGGGTCGAGCACCAGCGCCCCCACAAAAGCGGCGGTCCGGTAGCCATTCTTGTGGAGGATGTCGGGCAGATACGGCAGAGCCTTGTCGAGAGGATCTCCCATGTAGTTCACGCGACTGAACTGGGGGTAGGTTCCGGTGAAGATGGTGGCGTGTGAGGGGGTAGTCAGCGGCACCTGGGCGTAGGCGTGAGAAAAGACCGCAGCCTGGCGGGCCAGTGCGTCCAGATTCGGAGTAAGCCCCAGCTTCGATCCCAGGAAGCCCATGCGGTCGGCGCGGGTGGTGTCCAGGGTGATCAGCACAATGTTGGGGCGGGACGAAACGACAGGTAAAGGGGCGGCCGAGGCCGTCGTGGCGCACCCTGCCAGCAACATGACCCACGGTAAGCCTTTCCTCTTCAGTTCCATAAAGAATGTCAGTCTACATCGGAACAGGCAGTTTTTTTCGTCTTGACTCTGGATGCATTTGTGGCATATGCTTCGCGCGATTTCCCTTATGAAACCGGTTTCATACGTTAGCCGCGAACGGGCGCCGCATCGAGGAGGAGACCTCCAATGAAACTTAAGCCTTTCGTCATTCCATTCGCCATAGCCGTGATCGCTGTGTGTCTAGCCATACCCGGACTCGGGCAAAGCACCTTCGGAACCATTCTGGGCACGGTGACCGACGCCTCGGGTGCGGTCATGCCCAACGTCGTGATCACGGTCACGAACCAGGGCGAAAATGTTTCGCGCGACGTGCGCAGCGATGCCCAAGGGAACTACCAAGCGGAAAACATGAAGGCGGGGCTTTACACGGTTTCGGCGATAGCCACCGGTTTCAAAGATACGGTTCTGAAGGACGTCCACCTTGACGCGAGGCAGACTGTACGCGCCGATATGAAGCTGACGATGGGCAGCGCGCAAGAAAAAGTCACGGTAGAAGCGAACGCCGAGCTGGTGAACACGGAGTCGCAGGTGGTCTCCGCCAGCGTCACCAGCACCGAGGTGTTGGGGTTGCCGGCCAACTACCGCGGGGCTGGAAGCACAAGCCCGTATGCCTTGCTGGCTTTTCTCCCCGGCGTCACCGGCGACGAGAGTGGCGCCATCTCGGTCCAGGGAACAGGGACCAATCAAGTCGAATATTCGATGGATGGTATTAGCACAACCAACATCCGCTTTGCGGGGCCGCAAGTAGAAATGTTCCCCTCTGCCGAGAGCATTTCAGAAATGAAGGTACAGGGGTCGGGCGGCGGAGCAGAATATGGCAACCCTGCGGACATTACGACGACCAGCAAGTCGGGCACAAACGTATTTCATGGATCCGCATTTGAGTACTTTCAGAACGCGGCCCTGGATGCTACGCGATTTACCGTGCCCCAGCTGACAAAGCCTGCTAAGAGCGCAAACACATTCGGAGGTTCCCTCGGCGGACCCCTTTTTGGGAAGCGCACTTTTTTCTTTGGCGATTACGAAGGCATGCGGTACCGGACTCAGACGGCCCGCCAAGAGACAGTACCCAACCAGGCCATGCGGAATGGCGATTTCAGCGGCTTTTTAGGCGGGCAATCAGGCGTCGATGCTCTGAATCGGCCGATTTTCCAGGGCGAGATTTTCGATCCCAACACCACTCGTATCGTGATTGTGCAATGCCCCCCAGGGACCCAACCACCTTGCACGGCGCCGGTGCAAGACGGCTTTGGTTTTGATCCGGTCACCGGTTTACCCATTTCGGGGCAGGCCAACATTATCCCCACGGGTCGCGTCGATTCGAGAGCCCCCGCGATTCTCAAGTTTTATCCGCTGCCAATCCAGGGGGGCGTGGACAATTTTGCGAGACACAACCACACACTAAACGTTCCCAATCCTATCCTTTCCGATCAGTTTGATATTCGCATCGACCACACCATTAATACCAAGCAGAATATTTTCGGACGCTGGACGTACAAGAATGGGAGGACGGTCAACCCTTCTGGCATGGCCCTTCCTGCGGAACTGGATTTCGAACATGACAATCAGATCGTGATCGCGCACAACTATGCCATCACACCGAACCTGATCAATGAGTTGCGCGGAGGAATCAGCAGCAGGCAGGGTGGCGGGACGTTTGCGATCAATGGACCGGCCTTCATGCAACAATTGGGATTGAATCCCCAGCAACTGGGACCTTTCCCTGCAGGCGGTTTCCCCGACTTTGTCTTCGAACCCAGGAATGACGACGCCATTGTTCACACCCGGCCAAATCCGGAGCTGTCCCACAACTTCCAGATCAATGAGAACCTGACCTGGACCAAAGGGAAGCACACGATGAAGTTTGGTTTCGATCTCCGCAAGCTCCACCTGGTGACTGCCTGGTACTCTGGGTCGTCGCCGGCGGACGACTACGGAGACTTTTTCTTTAATGGCCAGTACACAGGAAACAACTTTGCCGACTTCCTGCTTGGAGTTCCCTACTACACCTACGTCACCCACACTCCACCAAGGAACATCGATGGCACAACCACTCACTACTACGGTTACGCAGCGGACACGTTTAGAGCCACTCAGAAACTGACATTGGACGTTGGCCTAAGGATTTCGAGGTTGCCGGCTTTATACGATCCCATTAACCTCACCAACTTCGATCCCACCGTTCCCATCACAGGGCGCGTCATCATTTCCTCCGACCCCAGGTCCCTGGCGGCAACCCAGCCTCTGTGGGCAGAGGCCGTCAACGCCTGCAATTCACCCAACAATGTCAATCCCAATCCCGGCCCGCCTCCCTGCACTCCCTTCCTGACGTCGAAACAGGCGGGGTGGCCGAAGCAATTGCGCAACACTTACACCGACTGGGCTCCTCGCGTCGGTTTTGCATATCGGCCATTTGCCGACAATAAGACGGTAATTCGCGGCGGCATCGGCATCTACGACGTTACCACCTTGGGAGCCGTATTTTTCTCTGTGGCAGGTATCCACGACGGCTTCCAGGGAAATTTCTCGAACAGTTCGTTTTGTGATCCCAATTCCCTTCCTAACACCTGCACCCCGAACCCTAACTTTTTCCGATTCCCCGACGTCCTAAGTACCAACCCCGTCAACACCGGCTTTGGTAGTCAATCATTCTTCACTGCGAATCAGTTGAACAAAAAAGACCCGTACAGCATCCAGTGGAACCTGTCGGTCGAAAGGGTGCTCCACGGCAACACCGCCCTGCGTGTGTCGTATATTGCCAACCGCGGGGATCAGCTCACCTGGAGCCCGAATCTGAATCAGCGGCCCATCGTAAATGGCGTACCCGGGCCTGCACCGTTCCCCGCCTGGAATAAGGTCAGGTGCCGTTGCAGCGGCGCCATCAGCACCTATGAGTCGATGCAGACCGAGCTAATCCACAAGTATTCCCACGGGCTGACCTTCCAATCTACCTGGACTTGGGCGCGAAACCTGTCGGACACCGAGTCGTGGCCTCGTTCCGGCTTTGACGGGGAAATTACGGGCGATGCGATGAACCAATACAATTTGAGAGGGGATTACGGCAACGTCGGTGGCACCCGCAAGCATCGTTGGATCACGACCATGGTGGACGAGCTTCCGATTGGGAAAGGGCGGTTCCTCCTGGGCAACGCCAACGGAGTGCTGAACGGGATCGTCGGCGGCTGGCGGCTGAGCACGATTCTCTTAGTGCAGACTGGCCCCTTCGATACTCCCTTCCTGAAATTCGACTCCTCCGGAAACGCCAATAATAATGGCTTTAACCGGCCTGACGTTGCAGGCAATCCCAACAACTTCCACCACACTCGCACGCAGTGGTGGAACCCGAACGTATACGCTTGTCCTGGCGGCGTCCCAGGACAAGACTTTGGCCCGGACGGGCTCACGCTTAATTGCTCAGGCCTCCCCAACGGCGGCGTCGTTGGCCGCTTTGGCAACGCCGGCGTGGGATCGCTGGTTGGCCCCAAAACATTTAACCTCTCCCTGGGGCTCGCCAAGGATTTCCAGCTCACGGAAAGGTTTAAGCTGAAGTTCGAGAGCAGCTTTACCAACGTTCCCAACCACCCAAACTTCGATGATCCGCGCAACAATCTGAGTGAAGGCACATTCGGACAGGTTCTCGCCTCTCGCACCGGCGACGCCGGGGGGAACCGCGTCGGACAGCTCGCGCTAAGGATTGAGTTCTAGGCGGTTCTCGACAGGCCGCCGCGGCGAAGATTCTCGATCAGGCGTTCACAGGAACGCAACGTGAACGCCATGATGCTGATCGTCGTGGTCTTATCGGTGGGCGTCACGAAGACGCTCGCGTCGCACACGTGAAGGTTGGACACGTCGTGGGTTTGGCCGAAGCTGTTGGTCACCGACTGCTTCGGATCGCTGCCCATGCGGCAGGTTCCGGTCTCGTGCAGACTCCATCCGGGCATTAGGGGCTCGTTGGCTGCGCTCTCGAATTCACCGCCCGCCGCTCGAAGCACGTCAGCGCACACCTGCTTCGAGTGTTCCCACATCTTGAGTTCGTTCTCACCCCACTGGAAATGGATGCGCGCCACCGGAATCCCGAACTTGTCCTTGACCTCGGGGTCAAGATCCACATAGTTTGAGGCCATCGGCAACGTCGGCGACTGGATGGTGAAGCTTACCGGAGTCGGATAGCGGCGCTTGACCGCCCGCTTGTAAGCGGAACCAAATCCCTCAGCCTGGCTGGCATACCAGGGAAACTCCGTGCACCCGCCTCCCGGGTAGACCGAATAGCCGCGGACAAATTTTTCCTCGTGAGGATTTTTCAGGTTCTGCCAGCGCGGCATCCACGCCACCGTGTTGTCGCCGACGTTATCGGGAAAGCTGGGCTGTCCCAGCAACTGCGGCAAGTATCCACTGGCGGACTCGCCGTAAAGATGGTCACACAGGTTCCGTCCAAGCTGCCCGCTCGAATTCGCGATCCCATTCGGCCAGTGCCGGGACCTGGAATTGAGCAGGATACGGGCAGATTCCAGGCACGAAGCGGCGACGACAACCGCACGCGCAAATACTTCCACTTCCTGATTTGTCTTCCGGTCGATATACGCCACGCCCCTGGCCATACCGTTCTGGTCGACCAGAATGTCCTTGGCTACTGCGTTCGTCCGCAGCTCAAGATTCTTTGTAGCCTCGGCCCGGGGAAGGAAGCGCCATGGCGTCGAGAAAAATGATCCGGTATCGCAACCCGTCGTACATCCACCGCAATAGTGGCAGGCGGGATGCCCCTCGTGGTCTTTCGTCAGCTGCGAAATGCGATCTGGCAGATAAGGAACGCCGATCTTCTCGGCGCCCGCTTGCAGAATGCGATCCAGACACCGGAAGTTGAACGGCGGCAGATACTCACCATCCGGGTTGCTCGGCCGGTTCTGAACGGTGCTGGAGACGCCGACCATGCGCTCGGTGCGGCTGTAGTAGGGAGCGATCTCGGCGTACGTGATGGGCCAATCCACGTCATGACCGTCGAGAGTTGCGGCGCGGAAATCGATGTCGCCAAATCGCGCCGACGACCTTCCCCAGAAGTTAGTTTTGCCACCCACGGCAAAACATCGCGGCCACATCCACTTTGTGCCCGGAGCCGTGGTGAAAGGAATCTCGTGCTCCCAAACCCCTTCCACCCACTCGCTATCCATGTACCCATACGACTCGGCCTCTTTGTCCGGATTGCCAAAGCCGCGGAACTTCATCTCCCAAGGCATGCGGTGATTGCGAAAGTCCTTTACCGGATCGAGCCGCCGTCCGGCGTTCAGGGCGCACACTTTGAGGCCCGCTTCGCACAGCGTCTTCATCGCCATACCGCCGCCTGCGCCCGTCCCGATCACGATCACATCATAGATTTGCTTCGCCATGGCTCACCATTTTGCCGGGGGAAGATGTTTGTGTTCCCGGTCGTCTGTGTGCGGACACGCGGGCGATTCGGCGTAGAACTTCAGTGCCGGATTGTCCAGCTCCTTGTATCCGATCTCGCTGCTGTAGAAACCCATGGCCGTCATTTCTCGAATCGCGCGGAAGAATTCTCGGCCATCTTCTTCGCCAGGGCGGTACTTCGCCTTATAGGCCAGCGGCTCCAGAAGCGAAATCTGCTGTTTTTCCGAGAGCTTCAGGAATGGCTGTCCCGCAATTCGTTCGGAGTGCGCATTCAGCCACGTGAGGCCGGTGCGGTACTTGTATTGCTGACTACGATCGTGGGCGATCATGTGGTCTACGAACTCCGCGACGCCTGCTTCACGCGCTCCAGGAGTTTCATCGCTGGGGATAATCAGCTCGGTCAGCCGCTCCACCAGAGCGTATTCTTCGGCCGAGAAAAATTGGGGCTTGTAGCTGGCCGGCTTGATCTGGAGCGCGCCAGTTGGAGGGTGGGAACCGGCAAAGGCCCACTTGGTGAAACCGGGAAAGGTTGCTGCGGCCGCGGCCATGGCCATGACCCGCAGGATTTCCCGGCGCTGAATATCTTGTCCTGCCATTGCTTACCTCGCGGCGGATAGTCTACTGTGCCGCATCATTTCCCCGTCACGGCATCGAGCTTGCGTAGCATAGTGCCGATCTCGGGATTTGCCATGAAGTTCTTCCAGACCAGGCCCGTGCGGTAGTTTTCAATCATGACCGCGATGGGAGCCTGGTTCAATCCCATGTAGATCGTCGAATTCCAGTCCTGCCCCATATTGTAGGCGTCGCGCGGGCCATAAATATCCCAGAGCTGAGCGCCCAGGTCGCGGTAATAGTGTTTGAAAGCCGCCATCGAGGCTTCGGGTGTGTAGGGAAAAGAAGCAAGGGCCCCCGTAGGCGTGACCGTCCCCTTGTCGCTGGCTTCGTCGGGCGCATGCGGCACATAGCCGGCAGGTCCGTCGCTCGCGGTCAGGCCCCACGCATCGGCCCCGTAGCCTTCGTAGTGTTTCGGGTTCGTGATCGAATAGGCCCGGTTGATGAGGGCGATGTTGCGGTTGTTCTCGAAATAGGAGGACGTATATCGATCGTGCAAGCTGTGCGGATCGAAGCCCAAATAAGAGTACTGTGTGAAAAAAAGCGGGCCTCCCGTACCGACGCCCACGTCGAGTTTGATTCCGTAATATGTATGTCCGTTGGAGTAGTGATCACCGTCGGTGCTGCCGGACCAGCCTGCGCGATAATCGAACGCCGTCTTCGATTGTCCTGCCCACCCGGAGTAGTACATCTCAGCAGGCACGCCATGCGTTGGCGAAGACATCGCAAGCAGGTACGTAATCATGACTTCGTTGAATCCAATGAGAGGATGATGAATTTGCCGGGCCCATTGTGGAGACCAGTGCCAGTAAATAAAGTCGCTTGTCGGCGAGCCCCGGTACCAATCCCATTCGACGGACTCCCAGAGCTGCGTAACCCGCCGGTAGAGATCCTGCTCTGGCTCTGTCTTGCCGTGGAAGTACTGCCGGGCGGCAAGAAGCCCTTGCATCAGGAACGACGTTTCCACCAGGTCGCCGCCGTTGTCGAACATGCCGAACACGGCCATGCTTTTTCCCGTTTTTCCGTCCATGTAATGGGACCATGCTCCGTGATAGCGCTGCGCGTGTTCCAGGAAGCCGACGATCCTGGTGAGGTGTTCCACTCCTTGTTCTCGCGTGATGAACCCGCGGTCGACGCCAACCACCAGGGCGGCAATCCCAAACCCGCTCGCACCGGTGGCCACGATGCGGTCGTCGCCGGGGATATTCTCGCGGGCCATGCCGGAATGCGGGTCTGAGCCTTCCCAGTAGTAGCGGAAACAGGTCTCCTGGAGCATGGTGAGCAGTTCGTCGTCGCTAAATTCGCGGGTGGTCGCACTGGCCGCGCTCGACATGGGAGAGAGGCGATACTGCGCGTCTGAGGCAGCAACTTTGTATTGCGCTGTAACTCCAGGCTTACCCAGAAAATCTGAATAGCGCTGGGTTCCGGGCCACTGAATGCCTACCGGCTCGAAGTCCCGGCCATCCAGCGAACGATAGATCACATAACGGCCGAGCGCGGAACTCTCTATCGGATTCCATCTGACTTCCACATGCCGGTCGTAGCCAACCGCGTGAACGTTGGCGGGGGCAGGGAGAGTCGCTGCCACGCTGCCAGCTGGCAGGTCATCGTCAATCCGAATCTCGTCGATAATGAGCGTGTGCCGCACGCCATCCGCGCGCCCCTGATGGAAGACAACATTCCGCAAATACTCTGGCCGGAATTCGTAGATGGAGCCCGTGTGAAATGACGGCAGCGGGATGCGCACTTGAACCCACCGCCCGGAGGGGAGATCGCCGGCAAACTTTCCCATGGGCAAGGGTTCGCTGAAGGCTCCCGGTATTTCCGCCACCTGTAGACCTTCGCTTGTGTTGGAGAGTACTAGGGAAGGAAGATCCCTCCCGGAAATCGCTTGCGGAGCAAAACACCAGAAGTACAGATTGTGTCCGGAAAATTCCGGAAAGCGATTGCGAAAGTTGACGACCCGCACCTCGGCCTCCCATCCGCCGCCGGGTTGCGACTCCCACTGGAGCCGGATGGCATTCGGCGGAGTTAAGAAAGTCCGGGTTTCGACGGGCAGGCGCCCGTTTTTCTGCTCCAGAAAGCTGGGCCCGTTCGCCGAGCCTGCGCTGTAGAAGTAGGTGTCAGCCGGAAGACTGTTGTCGAAAACCACGTGGCGATAGTAGTCCGTATTCGCGAGCACGCCGGAAGGGAGCAGGCAAGACAGGACCAGCAGCCCCAGCTGCAGGAATCCTTCAGTCGTGAGAAATTTCTGTTTCAAGATTTCAAGAGCCTCCGCTTCGCCCAATAAAGCGGGCCCATTCCGCCGTGCGTCCGAGTCGGTCCCCGGACAGGTCCTTGCCATCACACAGTTCTCTCCACAGGTTCGAGTCACCGGCGCAAGCGTTGCGATCATTGCCAGCCAATGAGGTTGCTGTGCTCGCGATCAACTGCTCCAGCGGGGCGACAATGATGAGCAGGAGGTTGGCTTTCGGCGTTCTTGCGCGCTCGATTAGCGCAAGTTGCTGCGTCCTCCACGCCTCCGGGGAGGGCTGGGACTTGTCAAGATAATCGAGGGCCTGCAAGCCGGCCACACCGAGCGCTGAGAGGTCTTCGGAGAGCGGCGCTAGGTCGTGCAGAAGAAAAGATCGTTCCAACAGCGGATGCAGTCTCGCAGCATGATCGCGCCACTCCGTAAGAATTGCCCGAATTTTCGCTTCAGCAATCTGCTCCTTGTGACCGCCCTGAATGTAGGTCTGCACGAGGTTGTGAAAATGGCGAGCGGATTCGCTCTCCGGGCTGACCGCATCGACCAGCTGGTTTAAGGGTGCGCGAAAGTCCCAGGGGCCTTTCACGCTGTCCATGCGTGCGTATTCCTTGACCGGCTCCACAACATCGGTGAGCGTGCGGAGCGCAGAAATATCGCTGGATCCGGCCATGCGGCGGAGCATCTGAAACTTGCCGGATCGATGGGTAAGGCCGAGCCATTCGAGACGCCAACTCAGCCCCTCAAGTCTGGCGTACATCGATCCTGGATCTTGAACCTCTTGCGGCGACCACAAGCGCTCAGCAATCGCAGCGTTGCGTGGCCAGACCCGTGAATCGATGTTCTCAGGAGTAACCCATTCCGTCCACATGCAAGCTTCGCCCCCAAGGATGCGGCCTTTCTCCTCCGGGCTTAAAGTCGCAGCCGCGCCGCTCATGGGGTCGACCGCATAGTGGCGCGCCGCCGGCCACATAAGGTCGAGATAATAACCGAACGAGAGCAGCCCGCTATAGCCCTGCCTGGCTGCTGTTGCCAGTGATTCTTGTCCCCGCCATGACTGAATGACGATGGTCTTGGGCAAATCCGGATGCAGCACTTCATCCCACCCGATCATGGACTTGTGGTGCTTGCTCAATATCTTTTGCAGGCGTTGATTGAAATAAGCCTGTAGATCCTGATTATTCTTCATGCCATGCGCACGGATGAAAGCCTGGATTTTCGGATTCGCATCCCAGCGCTGACCATTTACCTCGTCTCCGCCAATGTGGAAGTAGGCATCAGGAAAGAGCTGAGCCATCTCGGCGATAAACTTGTCGAGGAATTTGTAGGTTGCCTCTTGTGTGGGATCTGTGACGGAATCGATGCCGCCCGGATCGAGGGCGTAAGGACCCGGATTGCTGGCAAGCTCGGGATAGCCGACAAACCAGGAGCCGCTATGGCCAGGGGTGTCGAATTCTGGAAGAACGCGAATACCACGGTCGTGTGCGTAGGCAACCAGTTCGCGAATCTCGTCTTGCGTGTAGTACAAACCATCCGAGCCCATCTCGTGCAACCTGGGAAAGCGCTTGCTCTCGACTCGAAAGCCCTGGTCGTCCGCGAGATGAAGGTGGAGAACGTTCATCTTCACCGCTGCCATTCCGTCAAGGTTGCGCTTGAGCACGTTGAGTGGAATGAAGTGGCGTCCGACGTCGATGAGCAAGCCGCGCCAGGCAAACCGCGGCCGATCCGTTATCGTGACGGCCGGGACAATAAATCCATTCGTCCCTGGTTCGACTAGTTGCAGGAAGGTCTGAAGTCCGTGGAGAATCCCGAGTGGATTCGGAGCAACAAGCTTCGCTCCGGACTCGTTGATTGCCAACGCGTATGACTCATCCTCACCTAACTTTTGCACCGCCTCGCGGCCCCGCTCCGCGCGGATCAGGAGGGTGGGACTGGAAGCTTCGGACAATTTACTTCTGAATGGAATTCCAGTTTGCAGGGACATTTCAGCGGCAAACCTCTGCACCGCTCGCTCCAGCGCGGCGTCACGAAAACCCCTGATGGCAATGGAAAAGGACCGATCGATTTTCAGTTGACCTGAGCCGAATTGCACAACGGAAGGCATGGGTACGACGCTGATCCGTTGTTGTGCCTCTGCCGCGGCAAAGACTGAGAAGAGAAAAGCAGTGTTTAGGAGAAGCCGGTTTCGCATATTCTGTTGAACATCCGCCTTTCGAGGAGTTTGTGTATTCCCCTAGTCGTGGTTGCGGTGTTGCTCGCGACTCTGTTTCTAATGCACCAGCGTGAATTTGCCGTGAAGTTGGATGTTGTCGGAAGAACCACCGACAAGGATGTTGAACTCACCTGCATCCGCGCTCCAGTCGCTTTTCTTGACGTCGTAGAAAGAGAAAGCCCTGCGATCGAGCACGATAGTCACGCGCCTGGTCTCGCCTGGTTTCAGATTTATTTTTGCGAACCCCTGCAACTCCTTGACTGGCCGCGGAACGATTGGACGCGATTCACCAACGTACAGCTCCGCCACTTCGGCTGCCTCTCGTTGCCCCGTGTTCTTCAAATCGAAGGAAACAGTCACCGGCTGGTTCAAGTTTCCCGCCTGCGGCGTTACGGACAACCCGCTGTATGCAAAAGTTGTGTAGGAGAGACCGTAACCGAAGGCAAACAACGGTTTCGTTTCAGAGCGATCGAAGTGCCGGTACCCTACGAAAACACCCTCCGAGTACGCAACCCGGTTCTGGCCTGGTTCGGGGAAGTAGTTGTGAAAGGTAGGGTTGTTTTCCCAACGGCGTTCAAAAGATGCCGGCAGCTTGCCGGACGGACTGTAGTCGCCGAAAAGGATTTGAGCCAGCGCCGTTCCACCTTCCTGCCCTGGATACCATGCGTGCAGAAGTGCTGGAACACGGTCAATCCACTGGGTCATATCGGCATTGCCGCCGGCGGTGAGCACGACGATTGTGTTCTTGTTGACCGCACTGATCTGCCGGATGAGTTCGTCTTGTCCGCCAGGAAGCTGGAAGGTTCGGTCAGACCCTTCGCTTTCCGTCTTCGGATCAAAGCCAACGCAAATGATGACGGCGTCCGCCTTCGCGGCGAGCGCTTTGGTCTCGCGGCCAATGGACGCCTCGGCTTGAGTCACGCCGAAGCCAACGATGGCACTGCCCACCGCCTCGAAATATTCGAGGCGAAGCTTGTACGCGCGGCCGCCTTCCAGGTGTGTGATATAGCTGTCTACGGTCTGGGAATGGCGTTGCCAATCATCGATCACGGTATCGTCGCCGAGGTAGAGCCGAACCCCATCATCCGCTGAGGTAAAGAACTTGTAGTCTCCCGTTTTCTTGGGTACGAAATAGCCACTCCAGCGGACCGAGAAGTGATCGATCGGCTGGTTTGGAGCAAAGCTGCCTTCCCCCCAGTCGAAATGAACGTGCTTGTCTGTACGCGTCAGAACAGGAGTGCCCCGCAGGTCTTCATTGCTGAAATATTCCCCCTTCAGCCCGCTCTCGCCATCGGGTGCAGTAACAAATTCAGAGTTCTCAAAGACTTCGTCGAGAGGAGGCGTGTCGACCGCATACAAGACTCTGGTTTTGGTGCCCAGCCGATTGCTGATGCCTTCCAGATAGCTGACTGCGTTGAACGGCTTGGTTTCAGCGCTGCCGCCGCCGCCAGGCACAGCAGGGAAGGCATCGGGGCCAATAACAGCAACAGTTTTCAATTTCCTTTCATCCAGCGGAAGCAGGTTGCCGGAATTTTTCAGCAACACCATGCCACCTCGGGCTTCTTCGAGGGCAATCTGCCGCCCCTCCTGACTATAGGAAGGAATGTCTGTATCCGTCTGAGGTTGATCGAAGAATCCGAATTCGATCGCTTTTCGGAGAATCCTTCGAACCTTGTCGTCCAGAGTCGCGACTGAGACCCGGCCTTCCTTGATAGCGGGGAGCAGGGTTTCTCGGTTCATGAAGGTCGGAGAGGGCATCTCGAGATCGAGGCCACCGTTCGCTGCCGCAACCCCGTCGTGCGTCGCTCCCCAATCTGACATCAGGATGCCGTCGAAACCCCACTCTTTCTTGAGGATTTCGTTGTTGATGTGATTGTTCGCGGTCATGTAAGTGCCGTTCACCAGATTGTAGGCATCCATAACCGCGCCCACTCTTGCTTCCTTGACCGAGGCTTCGAACGCCGGCAAATAGATTTCGCGCAAGGTCCTTTCATCGATGTCGGAGCTGAGCGTCATACGCGCGAACTCCGAGTTATTTCCGGCAAAGTGTTTTGCGGTCGCGATGACGCGCTGCGCCTGGATTCCTTTTATCGTGGCAACGGCGATTCTGGAGGCGAGAAAAGGATCTTCTCCAAAATACTCGAAGTTGCGGCCATTCATGGGCGCGCGATAAATGTTCATTCCGGGGGCAAGAATGAAATGCACGCCGCGCGCGCGCGCGTCTTTGCCCATCGAGGCGCCGAATCGCTCCGCGAGTTGAGTATCCCAGGAGGCTGCCAGAGCAATGCCGGCAGGATATGCAGTGGTTAGCCCATAGTCGTGAACGCCCATCGGACCATCGGACATCTTCAGAGCGGGTATTCCAAGCCGGGGGATGGGGCGAGTGAAGAAATCATTGATGCCGCCGACGATCTCGATCTTCTCCTCTAGCGTCATCTTGCCGAGAATTGAATCGACCCGTTTCTCCACGTTCGGTCCCGGCAGTGTAGCCTGCGCGGTGAGACACTGAACCAGAGAACAAACCACAAGAGCGACCGCCAACCGCTGGCTGCGCATAATCATTGAGTCATTGGCTCCATGCCGATGAAAGTTGATGCGATTTCTGACATCTTCGTGATCGGCATCCTATCTCACGCCTAATCCTGTGCTGCCTCAAACCGCGGGCTCAGCAGAAGTCTTCTTGAGCGTGATTGTGGCATTGCTGATCAATGGCTCTGCCCAGAAACCGACGCTGAAGACAAACCCGAACGTAAGGTAAAGCAAGGCCACGCCGGTGCGTAGTCCCAAGCGATCGCCGATGCTGCCGATAATCACAGGGACGACGGCGCCGCCCACGATTGCGGTGCTCAGAATCCCCGAGAAAGAGCCATGGTGTTCAGCGACCGAATTGAGCGCGAGCGAAATGATAATTGGCCACATTACCGACGCGAACAGGCCGATGGCGGGGAAAGCGACAAGCGACACATTCGCCGGACCGAACAAAGCGGCAGATAGACAGAGTAGAGCTCCGATGCACGCGCCGGTCAGCACCTTGCGGCTGTCGAATATCTTCAACAGCAACATGCCGATGGAACATCCCGCAGTGAGCAGCCCCCAGAACCATGAGACCGCCGTCGCACCAGTAGTGTGCGGATCGAAGCCGTGATACTGATGGAGGAATTTTGAAATCCAGTCCGCAGTGCCCTGTTCGCAACCAACATACGCGAACATGGCGGCAAAATACATCCACACCACCCTCTTGCGCGCCAGGCTGCGATACATTTCCCACGATCCAGCGCGCTCCTCGGCGGTATGCTGAACCTGCGGGAACCTGGACCAAGATAAGACAGCGACCATCAGCGATGTGGCCACCGCGAAAATCCAATACATCGACACCCATGGAAGCCTAGCGGGAGTCACTCTCCCCAGAACCCTCAGAAAAATATTTTGCCCTGCTGAACCTCCATTTAGATTCAGGACCAGGTAAGAATAGATCCGCGGGCTGACGAACGATGCGCTGCCGAAGACCAGTTGGGCGAGAGTTGAATTGAAAGCGTAGTGTTGCTCGCCCCCAGCCACGCGCAGCAGCGGGTTGACCGCTACTTGAAGCGTGGCCATCCCGGCGCCAATCACAAACAATGAAATCATGGCGACGCGATATTCCGGGAACAGGGCAAAACTCAGGGATCCCGCTGTCCCCACCAGAAAAGCCAGTACCATCACTGGTTTCTCAGTAAATCGCTCTACCAGAAAGCCCGCGGGGATCGACATCACTCCATACGCGATAAAGAAAGCGAAGGCCAGGAATCCCGCAGCGGTCAGGCTCACGTGAAAACTGCTGATGATGTCCGGCACAATCGGGCCAAGAATGTTGGTCAAGAGGGAAATCACGAAAAACGTGAGAAAAACCAGAACGACCATGTAGCGATTCCTGCGCATCAGGATCCCTCTGGTTCTTGCCGGCAGATACACGAGGTGGGAAGGTCAGGAAGCACCCGGAACTCCCTGCTGCATGCGGTTGTGCCAGACCCTGGCCGCGCCAATAAGATTGGTATCGTCTCCGAGCGAAGCCAGGGCAAGGTCTGTCTTCTCGAATGGGACGAAGCGGCAGCCCCGGCAAATCACTGTGCGGATGCCGTCAAGCAGCAGAGGCGCACTCTTCATCACGCTGCCACTCAAGACGATCACGTCGGGCGTGAACAGATTGATGAGGTTGGCCAGACCAAGACCCAGATAGAAGGCCTCCCGTTCGACAGCCTGGCGGGCCAGTTTGTCGTCCTGTTGTGCGAGTTCGCAGATGCGTTTGGCGGTGAGATTTGCGCGATGTGGATAATCAGCGGGCGCATTGTTGGCAGCCCATGCCGCCATCGCTGGCCCTGCCGCCAGTGATTCCCAACAGCCATGGAAACCGCAAGAGCAGGCCGGTCCGGAGGGATCGATAACCTGGTGCCCCAATTCGGGATGAGAGCCAGCAACGCCGCGATAAAGATGTCCATCGAACACAATCCCGCCGCCAATCCCGGTTCCCACCGTTACATAGATCAGCCGCGACTTGTTCTTACCGGCCCCCCAACCAGCCTCCGCCAGGGCCGCGGCATCGGCATCGTTTTCCAGGGCTACCTGCAGCTTAAACATTCGGGCTAGATCTTTCACTGGATTCTGCCCGCGCCACCCGGGAAGAAAATCAACTTCGCCAAATTGTCCGGTGATCGGATCTACCGGACCCGTCGAGCCAATCCCTATGCCGGTGATTTCAACCCCGGCCTCTCGCGCCGTCTCTCGCAGCATGCTGGCCACTGCGGCCAGACCTTTCGCGTAGCTATCGGCAGCGGTGGGCAACTCCCTCCGCGACAATACTTGCCCGGTATCATTCACCATTCCAACCGCTATTTTTGTTCCGCCAATGTCAACCGCCCCGATCATGGTTTCGCCCGCACCCTCCTTATTCCCTGCCGGTTAGCTCTTGATGCTCTTGGAGGCTTCATCCCACGAAACCGGGGTCTTGCGAAAATAAGCTTCATTCGCCATGTGACACGCCAGCGCCGCATGGTGGCCGAAGACTGCATCTTCAACAACCGCCTTGCGGGATCGCACGGCTTCGAAGAAGGTCCAGAGGTGAGGTTTTACGTCGTCGTAGTCCGGTCCTCGCCACGTCATGGCCTCGGGCATCGGCTCGTGGCCCAGCTTCGGATCGTTCTCCTCATGCCATTTCTTTTCGTAAGCTGAACGCATGGCGCGGGGAAATCCGGCGTCGTAGTAGCTGGGACCGGAGTCCTTGCCGCTTTGGGGCGTGTAGCTCAGCCCAAATTCGCCTACCTCGAGGACTCCTTTCGATCCTTGGATGCGATAGGTCTCGGGCATTTCCGTTCCCAGATTCAGCCGCATATAAACCGGCATGTCCCCGTAGTAAAAGAGGCTGGCGTGAACGTCGGGCATATTTCGCCCATCCTTCCAACGCCGGATTCCCCCCATAGCCATGACCTGCCGCGGCGCTTCATTGATGCCCAACATAAACATCATTCCACTGATCAGATGAACCAAAAGGTCGCCGGCGACCCCCGTGCCGTATTCCTTCCAGCATCGCCACCGCGCAAAGATGTAAGGATCGAACGGCCTCTTCGGGACTATTCCCTGCCAGGTGTCCCAATCGAGAGTGCTGGGAGACAGGTCGGTCGGGAGTGGATATTCCCAGGAGCCGGTGGGATCGTTGCGCCCCAGCCATCCCTCTACCATCATCAAATCGCCCAAGGCGCCCTGCGCGATTAGTTCCCTGGCTTTGGCGCAGATCAGGGAACTCACGCGCTGCGCGCCAATCTGCACGATACGGCCAGTCTTCTTTGCGGCGTCCACCATTTCCACGCCTTCGGCAGCGCTGTGCGACATGGGCTTCTCGCAGTAAATGTCCTTCCCCGCAGTCACCGCGTCCACGACAATTTGCTTGTGCCAGTGATCGGGAACCGCGGCAACAATACAATCGATGTCCTTATTGGCGAGGAGTTCCTGATAGCGGCGTGTTACAGGCAGGTCGGCCTTGCCCGTTGTCTCTCGCGCCACGGTGTGACGTCCGTCATACAGGTCGCATGCTGCGATGCATACGATTCCAGGTAACTCGATAGACTGGGCCAGCAATTGCGACCCTTGCATGCCCACGCCGATCATGCCGAAGCGCAGCCGGTCGCTTGCTGCAACCGGACGAGACGATGCCAACAGCGGTGTCGAACTCAACAACGTGGTTTTCGTTGCGAAAGAGGCGCCCGCCGCGGCAGCACCCATTTCCAGGAATCTACGGCGCGAGACGTTCCGTGTCATGATGTTTCCTCGCTTCATGTTTTTTGATTCGATATACTTGTTCGCTTCGGCGCCGATTCGCCCCCGCCGACTACTTCCCCAGCTTCGGTACTCCGGCTTTGTCCGGCATCAAACCGTACTCGTCTTCCACGATGTAGGAACAATAGCGGAACGAATCGCAATCGACCCCGGCAAGACCAGCCAGACGCTCAGCGGCAAGCTGCGCGGGAATAATGTCAATCAGGAATTGCCAATCGGACGGAGTTCTGGGAAGTTGCACCACCAGCTCACCAGCATCTTCCGGCAGATCTTGACCGACCACCATGACCGAAGCGCCCAACAGCGTCAGATCTCTAGCCACCGCCAAATCCTGATTGCGCATACGCTGGCCATCGATCCAGAGGCCGAAGCGAGCGCCTCTGCTTATCATCTCCTGGGGCCCATGCCGAAAACTGCTCGTGCCCATCGCCGTCGCGGGCGACTTTACTCCTTCCTCCCACAGCAGTCTCGCCTCGTGGCAGGTTCCGAGGCCGCCAGATCGACCCAGAAAGTAGGAAATGGAACCCGGTTCCGGCCATGCAGAGTGCGAAATCTGTGCCTGCCATTTTGGCAGCACGTCCGCCGCCGCCCCAACGACCTGCGAGAGCTTGGCCGCAAGCGCTGCATCAAATGTCCCGGCGGCGGCACTAGCCAATGCTCCCGCAGCCGCGGCCAAACAGGAGTAGCTGTTGACGGAAATAGCGTGATCGCGCGCGATCGGAACCAGGATCGGAATCTGCGCCGCTTGCGCCAGCAACCCATCTTCAGAATTCGTAATGCCTACCACAATGGCGCCGCTCTCACGAGCTTTGGCCAGCACGTTGACAATTTCTACGCTGCGCCCGCTCCGTGAAATCACGGCCACAACGGAATCCCGCGGAATATTCGTAAACTGCCAGACCTCGGAAGCTTCCTGCACATGCACCGGCCGAGGGCCCAGTTGGAAAAGTGCTTGCGCGCTCAACGCCGCGTGCCAACTGCTGCCGATGCCGGTGAGATAAACGTGCCCCGCGTCCCGAATTTTACGGGCTGCATCTTCCAGCACATGGCGGCCCGGTCCGCAGAGATATTGAAACACTCTCTCCAGCTCATCCGGCTGTCGAAGTATGTCCTGTAAGAAGCGCGTCATTCTCTCCAGCAATTTGGACGGGACCACGAAAGCAGAGGTTCCGTAACTTCAAGACCCTTCGCCTACTTCATCGCCGGAGTAATAGTGATCTTGCGAAATGCGACATGCCCATCCTCGCTGCCCTGAAGGTAAACCGGACCCGGCAATTCTTCGTGGCTGTCGAGAGCGCCGCCGGTGATGCCGGCAATCTCCTGATTGTCAATGATGGTCTTGCCATTCTGCAAAACCGTAATCATTCGCCCGACCAAGGTGATATCAAAAGTCTGCCATTCTCCGGGTTTGCGGGGCATTTCAGGCGTCGGAGCCAGAAAACCGTACACCCCGCCAGTGTGGTGACTCGGAGGCTCCTGGGTCGAGTTGTCTTCAATCTGAACCTCGTACCGCCCTCGCAAATAGACACCGCTATTCGCACCGGTTCCGCAG
Source organism: Candidatus Acidiferrum sp. (assembly GCA_035568115.1). GTDB lineage: Bacteria > Acidobacteriota > Terriglobia > Terriglobales > Acidobacteriaceae > Sulfotelmatobacter. The sequence continues at coordinate 135,043 of DATMOP010000080.1, read as the reverse complement.
TTAAACTCGACGTGTAGTTTGAAGTCTTCAAACTTTGAATCGTTAATAATCTCAGGGCCGTGCCCCGGGCTGACCAGGGTTCCATCCACCACCGTCCATGGGGGAGATGCATTCGGACTATTGAAATGCCATCCAGTCAGATCCTTGCCATTGAATAGCTCCAGCGATTTGCCCCACTTCGGCTTACCAGTTCTTTTCAAGGATGGCGCCCGCGTGCCAGTCCATGTCCACGGAGTTCCATCGGGCCCGGTGGTAGTGCCGGTCAGAATGTTGCCGCTCAGCCGGCCCTGGAAGACCATGTCATCTTTCCGTTCCTCATCTGCCTTGGGCGAGACAAACGTAAGAACGCCGTTCGCGAGTTCAGCCTTCGGAAGCGGCCGGGCGTGTCCCCAACGGCTCACCAGTCGCGCCTTTACCTCTCCATTCGTTTGCTGCAACTCCAGCCAGGAGGGGTATTCACGATCCGGCGCCTTGAGAGTTAAATCCCAGCGCCCGAGAAAGGGTTGAGCTGATTTCATGCCGACCATCTCGTGCGTCTGCGAATAGCTGTTAGAGGACCAACAGAACGGCAGGGCGAGGGCAAAGCAGGCTAGCTTCGACAGCTTCATATAAGTAGTCGTCCCCAATTTACGCTGGAGAAAGGGTCCTGTGAAACCGGTTTCTTCGCCCCTTCCTTATTAGTCATCTTTGTCTGGCTTGTCAAGCAATTTCCACCTTTCGCACTAAGCTTCTGGCGAATTACTTGCATAGCCTTCGCCCCTGATCCGTGATAGGTTTCAACAGTGAATCGCGTGCTTCACAGAACTCGCCTCACGTTGGTCCGAATCGTTCTCCGAGGGCCGATCTTGGGAATCCGCGCCGCGATGGAAGGGACGGGTCCATGAGCCATACGATGCGCGAGGTGGCCAAGAAAGCCGGGGTTTCTCCCGCCACTGTTTCGCGTGTCCTCAACAAGACCCAGTACATCTCTCCTGAGACCGAGCATCGGGTGCTCGAAGTTGTGCGCCAGCTCAACTATTACAAGAACATTCACGCCCGGCGGTTGTCGACGGGCCAGAGCAACCTGTTCGGCCTGGTGATTTCGGAGATCGCCAATCCCTATTTTCCGGAAATCATCCGCGGGTTCCAGGGCGCTGCCTGGGACCGCGGATTTGATGTTTTGCTTTTTAATACGGAGTACAGCCCGGTTCGCACCGAATCCGTAATTCGAAAGCTAATCGAGAGCGATGTCCGTGGGGTCGCGATCATGACTTCGTCGTTCGGCAGGACTACGACTTCCGAACTGACTGCGGCGGGAATTGGCGTAGTCTTCTGCAACCTGGGGCCCCCCGAGCGGTTGACCAGCAACATCTCCATCGACTACCAGCGGGGCATCTCGCAGGCCATTGAACACGTGTTCGAACTGGGCCATCGTCGTGCTGCCGTCATCGCCGGGCCGGGCGACAATCGCACTGCGATCACCATCAAGCAGGCGCTTGTCGCGGGACTGAACGCGCGAAAGCTGAATCCCTTCCCGGTCATCGACTGCAACTATCGCGTCGACTCCGGCGCCTCCGCGGTGCGCTCCGTTCTTTCCCGGCCGAAGATACCCACGGTGATCTTCTGCGGAAGCGACCTCATTGCCATGGGAGCGATGAATGCCCTTGAAGAAGAAGGCGTCCAGGTTCCCCATGATGTCTCAGTCGTGGGGATTGATGACATCTCCTTTGCCTTTCTCGCCCGGCCACCGCTGACCACCATCAGCGTTCCCCGGGAGCGTCTGGGGGTGATTGCATTTGAGGCGCTGGAAAAAGTACTGAAGCGGAAGCGGCAAAAGGGAGCCGACTACTATCTCGAAACCGAGCTAGTGGTTCGCAGATCGACAGCTCCAGCACGAAAACAAAGCGCTCGCGCAATTGCACGCGATGCAACCCAGGCCGGGTGACATCACGTCGATGTGACTTTTAGGTAGGTCGAGTGCTGCACTTCTCCGATGTCTGTGAAAGGCAGCATCTTGATTGCCGCACCCGCGGTTCTTACTTGCCAGCTTCGCTGATCCATCCTCCTGGCGGCCAGCAAATCCTCCTGTTTCAGCACCGGTTGGTTGTCTGTAATGGCAAACAGTACCAGCGGCCCGAATAGTAACGCGACGGTCTCCGGATGCTGTCGATCGAGCGGTCAAGCTTGACTATGATGAGGCGAGAAAGGTAGTGAAGGCGGGTCTACCCATTCAGGTTCAACGTTCGTTGGACATCGTCGCGTGGTGGGCAATAACCAGGTGCATCCCGGCACGCTGGACGTGAGAGACGATCCATCGATGGCGACAATGCTGTTTATGTTGATCAACCTGATCGTAGAGGACAGAATCTCGCGCCCGAAACAGATCGAAGAGCTACATCAGAAACTCCCAGAGACAGCGCGCAAGCAGATCGAGGACCGAGACAAGGCCGCGGCGACAGCGACGGTAAGTTATTGAAACATCTGGTGAGCGCGGCAGGATTCGAACCTGCGACCCATGCCTTAAAAGGGCATTGCTCTACCAACTGAGCTACGCGCCCGCCTTTCATTCAATCTAACATATTGCCCAGCCTCTAAGGCACATGTCCCGGCGCACGGACTCTTGCCAGAGGAGCTTTTTTCCATGCAATTTCAGAGAGCGCCAACGCCGGTGCTGGAATAGAATAGCGCTTCGCCAAGTTGGCCTATGAGCACTGCGACCGAACTTTGGAAAAAATGGGAAGGGCTGGTAGTCGATGGAAAGTTCCCGCTGCGGCAGTGGCTGGGAGGCTCGGATCACAGCGCCGTGTTTCTCACCGAGCGGTCTGGCGAGAAAGCTAAGAAGTTCGCGGTCAAGCTCATTCCCGCCGGAAACCTGAGGGCAACAAACCTAGACCAAGACGCTCAGCTTTTTCGCTGGGCCGATGCCGCGAAGCTTGCTCATCCCCATTTGATTCGACTGTTTGAATACGGACGTTGCCAGATCGACGACACGCGGCTTCTCTATGTTGTCATGGAATATGCAGAAGAGAATCTGGCGGAGATTCTGCCCCTGAGGCCGCTTTCTGCGGAAGAAGCTTCTGAGATGCTCCGGCCTACAGCCGAGGCGCTGGCGTCCTTGCACCAAGCTGGCTTTACTCACGGGCGCATCAAGCCTTCAAACATCATGGCGGTGGACAACCAGTTGAAGATTTCCGCGGATGGACTCTGCAAGATTGGCGAACGCGGAGGGGCGCGCCCGCCCAGCGCCTACGACGCACCTGAGGTCGCGACCACTGGGCCGTCGACTGCCTCTGACGTTTGGTCGCTCGGTATGACTCTGGTTGCCGTCTTGACTCAGAAAGAAACGCAGGTGAATTCCGGCGAACAGGAACCGGTTGCCGTGCCCGAAATGGTTCCTCAACCATTCCGAGAAATTGCGCGGCGATGCCTGATGGTCGATCCGCAGCGGCGTTGTACGTTGGATGAGATCCTGAGCAAGACACAACCGCCCGCCTCTCAAGACCGAAGTGCGGCGGGTGCGAGGGCGGCCGAGGCGCACACACCGCGAGAGCATCAGAGGCGGTGGATCGTAGTGTCCGTCGTTGTCGTCGCGCTTTTCCTCGTAACCTTCCTTGGCATCAAGTTCATGGGCCATCAGCCGGCGGTTCCAGCTGCCGAGACTCACCCTTCCAGCCCACCGGCAAACATTCCCGCGACGCAATCGCCTGCGCCTTTTTCAGAGAAGAAGAAGCCCGCGCAAAAAGGATTAGTGCGAGGCAGTGTGCTTCAGCAGGTCCAGCCGGACGTTTCGAGGAGTGCGCAAAACACGATCACGGGCCGATTCAGAGTGAGCGTGCAGGTTCAGGTAGACGCGTCGGGAGACGTCACGCAGGCAAAGGTTGTCTCTCCCGGACCAAGCATATACTTTGCGAATCACGCGCTGGCTGCGGCGCGCCAGTGGAAGTTCAATCCGCCGCAGGTGGATGGACAAGCGGCCGCCAGCGAGTGGATGCTGCGTTTTCAGTTTTCACGGGCATCCACCCAGGTGTTTCCGGCAGAAACGAAACCTTGAGCAGGTTCAGCCTTCGGCCTCGCCGCCCTTTTTCATCTTCCAAACCATCTGGCGCAGCATGCCCAGCAAGAATTCCGCGTCGCCGGTTTGCAAGTGAAGCCTCCGAACCAAACGCCGGACTGCGCCCTCAAAAGAATCCGAGGAGTTCAGCTTCGGATATCCACTGGCTCGCAGCGCCGTCAGAAGGGTTTCAGTAATCCGTTCGGTCTCGGCTGAAGATGCTGGAGCTTCCTTCTCAGTTTCCGCAGCTGCGCCGGGGTCGCGTATCAATTCGTACAAACAAATAGCCACCGCCTGCCCCAGGTTCATGGAGAAATGTTCCTCGCGCGTGGGGATGTGCATCAGCCAGTGACAGTGACTCATGTCTTTGTTCGACAGGCCGAATTTTTCCGATCCGAACAACAGGGCGCAAGAGCCGGAACCAAGATGTGCGCGAATGAACGGAGCGGCCGCCTCCAACCGCTGAATAGAATGCTGCAGGTCGCGATGTCCAATTGCGGTGGTTCCGACCACGAGTGAGCAATCGGCAACCGCTTCGGCAACAGTTTCATATTTTTCCGCGCTGGCCAGTACTTCCGCGGCGCCCACGGCGGAACGGGCGCCTTGAAATGCCACCTCGTACGGATTCACCACGCGGAGATGGCGAAATCCAAAGTTGCTCATCGCCCGAGCGGCGGCACCAATGTTGAGGGGGTTGCGCGCATCTACCAGCACCACTCGCAAATGATCGAATTCGACCGGAACAGGCAAGCTGTCTTTATTCTACGGCAGCCCTTGCGAAAGCGATTGACAACCGTTCAACGCCCTCGATCTCCAGGGGACTGCGGGCTTGGCTCGTTGCAAGCCTCTTGCCGTAGAGCCTTCTGACTCGTGTACGCAAATGTAAAAGATTTGTCAAACCTCTCGAACCATGCGGAAAATGGGCGAAAACGTTGTAAGCTTCACTTGTTGTGGGCCACCGTTGGGGCAATCCAAAAGATCGGCGCCAACCTTGGAAATGCTCCCGAATCGGATGAGGAAGGCTTTATGGGTCAAATCGCCACACCAATGAGCACGGCCAGAACAGCAGATGCCATGAACTCCACGAGGCCGATGGGACGAATTCTCGTCGTCGAGGATGATCCCGCCGTCCAGAAGGCACTGAAGCGACTCTTTGAATCCGAGGGTTACGCAGTTGAGGTTCAGGCCAACGGGAAGTCGGCACTTGAGAGCTTTCAGGCATTGCAGCCAGCGGTCGTCATTCTCGACCTGCGCTTACCCAAGCTCTCCGGGAGCGATGTGTGCAAGGAGATCAAAGCGCAGGCGCCTGCGTTGCCCATCATCGTTCTGAGTGCGACCAGCGACGTGTCCGACAAGGTTCTGCTGCTCGAGTTGGGGGCCGACGACTATGTGACCAAGCCTTTCAGTCCCCGGGAACTGCTGGCGCGGGTGCGCGCAGCTCTGCGGCATACCTCGAGAACGGCGACTGTCAATCTCGTCAGCTTCGATGGTATATCGATCGATTTCAAGAAGATGGAAGTCCAGCGCGACGGCAAAGTCGTGGTTTTGACCGCGCAGGAATTCAAGACCCTGCAGTTTCTAGTGCAAAATGCCGACCGGGTTATCAGTCGGGATGAATTGCTGAACGAGGTCTGGGGATATCAGAACTATCCCTCCACCCGGACGGTGGACAACCATATCCTGAAGCTTCGCCAAAAACTGGAGCGCGACCCAGCCAGTCCGGTACACTTCCGCACTGTACACGGAATGGGTTATAAGTTCGTGCGCTGAGATCCCTTGGCCACTTCATCCGAACCCGCCTCACAAACTTTTCCAGCCCGGTCCGGAAGCGCGCTGGTGCCCCGAACGCGTTTGCGGACGCGCTTTCTTCTCTCCATGGTTTTGATCACCGCTGGCCTTACGGCGTTGAGCCTGCTGGTCGTGCGGCACAGCGTGACGAGCCATGTCCGGGAAGGGATCACGCAGGATCTGCGGAACTCTGTCACCGCATTCCATAATTTTCAGCACGATCGCGAAGTCATGTTAACCCACTCCGCAGAACTGGTGGCCTACCTGCCCATCACGCGATCCATCCTCACCCCGCAAGACCCGGCCACCATCCAGGACGCATCCAAGGACGTGTGGCCGCTGACCGGCAGTGATCTTCTGGTGTTGGTTGACCGCAATGGCAAGGTGGTCGCTCTCCACACAAGATCGGCAGGCTTCACGCGCGAGGCAGCCCAGAAGTATTTTGATCGATCCTTGACGGAGGAGGACTCCAGTCACTGGTGGTTCGGCGCTCACCATCTTTACCAGACATTCATGCAGCCGGTTTATTTCGGTTCCAAAACGGAAGGTTCGTTGCTCGGCTTCCTGATCATCGGCTATGAAATCGATGATCGCCTGGCCCGCGAGGTTAGCAAGGTCTCCGCCAGCCATGTCGCCTTCTCCTACGGCGACGAGATCGTAGCGACGACCTTGACCTCCGATCAAGCCCATACTGAGGGTGTGCGCGCGTTGGCTGCGGGGGCCTCACCGACCGCATCGCGCGACGTTGAGGTTGGCAAAGAACATTTCGTGGCTACTTCGCTCGACCTCTCCGGCCAGCGGGAAACGCCGGTACGCTTGACCGTGCTGGGATCCTATGATCAGGCGGCGAAGTTTCTGGATAAACTGAACCGGCTCCTGTTGCTGCTTGGTCTCACGGCTGTACTGGTGGGCAGTGGGCTGGTGTATCTGATCTCCTACACCTTTACGCGTCCGCTGGCCAGCCTGGTGGAAGGCGTGCGCGCATTGGAGCACGGAGATTTTTACCATCCTCTCGATCCCCGAGGCAGCGACGAAGTCGCGGAACTCACCTCGGCTTTCGACCGCATGCGCGCCAGTCTGCTGAAGACCCAGCAGGCGCTGTTGGAATCCGAGCAATTGGCCACCATCGGCCGCATGGCGAGTTCGATTTCTCACGACCTTCGCCACGCTCTGGCTGCCGTCGTCGCGAATTCTGAGTTTCTTTGTGACGGCCGCCTCAGTTCCGCGCAGCGCGAAGAGCTCTATCAGGAAGTCCGCACCGGCGTAAACCAAATGACGGACCTCATCGATTCCCTGCTGGAGTTTGCCCGGACCAGAGAGTCCTTGAGTCCCACCTACGCCAGCGTGGTCGAAACCGTGCAACGAGCGATGCAGGCGGTGCGCTTGCACCCGCGCCACCAGGGGACTGTGATCGAGGTGCACGGCAATGGCCACAGTTTGGCCTGGTTCGATCCCCGTAAGCTGGAGCGCGCACTATACAATCTTTTGCTGAATGCTTGTGAAGCAGCCCCCAGCAGCGAAGGCAGAGTTCTGGTCACGGTCGAGCGCTCTGGTGCCGCGGTTACAATTTCGGTTTCGGATAATGGTCCCGGCATTGCAGAGCCGATTCGTGACAAGCTGTTTCATCCCTTTGTGAGCTTCGGCAAAGAAAACGGTACTGGACTTGGGCTTACAGTCGTACAAAAGATTGTGCAGGACCACGGTGGCCAGGTTCTGCTGGAACGCACCTCGGACGCTCGAACCGTTTTTCGGATCACGCTCCCCGGAGGCGCTCCACAAGGCGCCTTGGAAGACGCTGGCGAAGACGAGCTGACAGCCCGACCTTTTTTGCCCGTAAGCCACGATAGAGCGACTGAAAATTCAATTCGACATACGGACACGTAGTCCGGTTTCCATGGTTTCGATTACACGACGATCCGCATGTCGCGCAGGAGGATGTGTGAACAACTCTGGAACCGTTGCGCTGCGTGTCAGTGCCTTGACGGCAGCCGCCTTTGTCCTCTTGATCACCAGTGCCGCGCAGGAAAGCACTCGGGCGGCGTCCCAGCCTGAGGATTCCTCGCTGCGTGAACTGGATTCGCAAGTGCGGGAATTGCGCGCAGTAATCGAGCAGATGCGTGTCGAGAACGCGCAGTCGCGCGCCGAAATGCGGGAACTACGCCAGGAATTGCAGGACACCCGCAAACTGCTGGCGCCGCTCGCGGCTTCGATGGACGCGAGTCCAACTACGCCCACCGGCTCCGAGTCCATGCCTTCCAGCGGGAACTCAGCTCAGCCTGCTATCACCTCGGCGGCAGCTACTGACCTCGGAAGCCGGGTTCAGAAGCTGGAGGAATCCACGCAGTTGCTAGGCTCGAAGATCGACGAGCAGTACCAGACCAAAGTGGAAACCGCCGCGAAATATCGTGCCCGGCTCTCCGGTATTGTGCTGATGAACGCGTTTCACAATGTCGGAGCCTCCGACAACCTGGACTTTCCCAACTACGCGCAACCAGGGCCCCCGGCCACCAACCAGGCCAGCTTTGGGGCTACCGTGCGGCAAACTGAAATTGGGCTGGAGGTTTTCGGGCCAACCGTGGCAGGCGCGAAGAGTTCCGCGAATGTGGTGTTCGATTTTGCGGGGGGATTTCCCTCCACTAATAACGGCGTCAACTTTGGTCTTGTGCGCATGCAGACCGCCAGCCTGCGGCTGGACTGGAAGCATACCTCGGTGGTTGCCGGCCAGGATTCCCTGTTCTTCTCTCCCCTTTCTCCAACATCGTTTGCATCGCTCGCGACTCCGGCCTTTGCCTACGCGGGAAATCTGTGGGGTTGGACGCCGCAGGTTCGCGTCGAGCATCGCTTCGATCTCAGCGATCAGCAGACGCTGACGTTACAGGGCGGGATTCTGGACAATCTGAATTGGGAACCTCCCCGAGACCAATTCTTCCGCTTTCCGCAAGCTGGCGAGCAGTCGGGCCAGCCGGCCTACGCAGTTCGCACGGCGTGGTCCCGGCCGGTGTACGACCATCCGCTGAGCATTGGCGTGGCGGGTTACTACGGCCGCCAGAACTGGTCCTGGAATCGCTACGTGGATGCCTGGGCCGGCATGGCGGATTGGCAGATTCCGATTGTTCGACGTTTGACGCTCTCCGGTGAATTCTATCGGGGACGCGGTGTGGGTGGTCTGGGCGCTGCCATCGGCCAACCCGTTCTATTCGGCGACAAACCGTCCAATCCGTTTGCTCCGATTCGCGGCGTTGACTCCGCCGGAGGATGGAGCCAACTCAAGTTCCAACTCACTCCCAAACTTGAAGTCAATGGCGTTTTCGCCGAAGACAATGCCTTTGCCAGCGACGTCCGGGGCTTTGCCACCGACGCCAATAACTTCGGTGACATTCTGGGGCGCAATCGCGGCGCGCTTGGCAATCTGGTGTACCGGCCTCGGTCCGACTTGTTGCTTTCCGCCGAATTCAGACGATTACGCACGTTTCCCGTCTATCAAAGCACCAGCGTCACCAATCAGGTCAATCTTTCCATGGGGATACTGTTCTGAACATGTTTGGCTTCGCTCATCGCCGGACCGTCTGCTGCATCCTGTTTCTTCCATGCGTGCTGGCCGCGGCGCAAAATGTCGAGCTCAAGGGCAAAGTACAGCTCACCAGAAACGGCCGCCATGTGAGCGATGGTTCGAAAGTTGTTGTATGGCTCACGCCTCTAGGGACCACACCTGCGCCCCCGCCGCCTCCGCAGACTTCGCCAATCCCCCAGTTGGTGCAGAAGGACAAAAGCTTCCAGCCTTCGCTGCTGGTGATCCCGGCGGGCGGGAAGGTTGAGTTTCCCAACCGCGATCCTTTCTTCCACAATGTGTTTTCGTTGTTTGACGGCAAGCGTTTTGATCTGGGACTCTATGAGAGTGGAACCACACAATTTGTCAAATTCGACAAGCCCGGCATTTCTTTCATCTTCTGCAACATTCACGCGCAGATGAGCGCCGTGGTGATCGCGTTAAATACCCCTTACTATGCGATTTCCAACTGGCGCGGCGAGGTCAGCATCGGCGATGTGCTCCCAGGACGCTACCAGATCCACGTTTTCCATCCTTCGGTTTCGCCTGATGCACTGCACGCGGTCGAACGTGAAATCACGGTGACTGCTGGCGATGGTTTCCTGGGAAATTTTAGTCTGGCCGAATCCGATCTCGAACTCGCCCACAAGAATAAGTACGGCCGCGACTATGATCGCCCGGACCCTGAAAGTCCCGCTTATGCGAGGCCCTAACGTTTCGCTTGCAACTTCTCTGGCAAGAAGAAGGGCGTGCCGTTAAGCACGCCATTCTCGCCTCTGACCTTCACTTCGTTTACATCGCCCCGTGTCACCGACTTTCTCAGAACCGCTCTGCCATCCTCCAGCCTGTTTTCAGGAAGCTAGGTCTTTTTCGCCACAGATGTGTGTCCCTTTCCCGGGAGCGTATTTGGTTGTGGCTGAAAGGTTTTCCGGAATTCAGTAGTGGCCTTGGAGACCTCGGGTGCGAATGGCCGCATCGCCGCGAGGAAAATAACAAGGGTGATCAACCCAACAGCCGTTCCTTTCACTACCCCATAGTCGCTGGGGATGAAATGGAGCAGCACCCTGGCCGGCCAAGAAATCACCACCACACCAAGCGTCATGGCCACAATGTAAACAACGGCTCCGTGAGACGCAGCAACGGCATAAAGCTCAGGCGATAGCCAGTAAATCAGGAAGGCTGCTAACGAAATCCGGGCTAGCATCAGCAGCGGCCAAACCACAGCACACAACGTAGTGATCGGCCAAAGAATCAAGCTTCCCCATCCACCGATTCGCTCCACGGCTGGGCACAACCACTCAATCGGTATACCGCTCCCCGCCTGGGACGCTCCCTTTTGTCTTTCGCTGGTGCAGGAGGAACAGTCCCATTGCTCTGCGTGGTAATGCTGAAGGCACGCCATACCAACCTCCAACCGAAACCAACTAGGAGAAGGAGCTATCTCACACGTGGAAATCGAACGCTAACTATTCGATCTAGTGGTGGCCTCCACTCGAATGCCCGCCACCGCTGGAATGGCTGCTTCCCCCGGAAGAGTGGCTGCCGGCCCCGGCCCCGCTGGAACTATGACCGCTGCCGCCGGAACTCGGCGCGCTGTGCGAACCGCCGCCGCTGTAGCCTCCGCGGCTGCCGCCGGAACCCGGCGCGGGGCGGGAACCGCCTCCACCGTAACTTGGCGCAGTACGGGGACCGCCGTAGCTCGGCGCTCCGTGATAGCCGCCGTAACCTCCGGAAGACCGAGGCTGCACGATGGGCTGCCTCATGTTGAGTTGCGGACGGGAAGAACTGCCGCGTTCGTAGTTTCTCGATCCGGACTCCCGCGAGTAGCTTGAGCTCGGCGCGGTGCGATTCCAGTAAGTCCCGTTCTCGCCACGTCCCGCAGCCGAGGCACTGGTGCCACTCCGCCCCGCCGGCTCACTGCTGTGCGGCGGAGGGGTAAACGTCCTCCACTCACTGCGGTTCGGTTCGCCACGAGTAGGTGGCACCGACTCCGAACGGTTCGCGGAAGATATCGGCGCCATCGGCCGCTCCGGCTGGGCGCTCTCGGAGCGCGCATTGCTGTTGCTCGGCGGAGCGAACGGACGCGAGCCCCCACGATTTGCATTCTCATTCGTAGTGGCCGGATTCCCGGCGCTTCTAGTCGCACCGCTACTCATTTCCCTCCCGGAGCCAGGGGTACCGGCGCTCGGCTTGCCCGATCCGGCAGTCGGCATGTTTCGCGATTCCGCAGCTGTCGCTCCAGTCGAACGTCCACCCGCCGTGACCGGCGAGAAGTGGCTGTGCTGCATGCTCTGTTGCAGATGCGCCGTCTGCTGTTCGAACGATTGCGGGCGTGCCGTGCTCTGCCTGCCGAAGAAATGCTGCGAGGCAGTATTGTGAATTGTCGAAGGAGCCGCCGCTCGTCCACTGGCCGACAAACTAGCCCGCGTAGGCACGACAGGTAGATTGCCCGTCATCATATGAGCACCCCTCAACTGGGCCGGGGTAGCTGCGACAGCCTTGGTTCGACCGGCTCCGAACTTGCCGGCACCTACGGTTGAGACCGCGCGCCCAATATGCGGATCGTGCATGTGGCGCAGGTTCGAGAACCGCGTGCCACCATGAAGCGGTGCGATCCCCCCGAGGTGGTTAATGTTCGTGATGTGAACATTCGTAATGTTCACTACACCGAACCGGCCGCCATATCCGCCCCACCACGGGAAGAAACGGTCACAAGGCCCAATAGGTAACCAGCCGAAGCCGCCCCATCCGCCCCATCCAAATCCAAAGCCCCATCCACCTCCAAATCCGAAGAACGATACATACGCCGGAGCCCAAAATGGACGATAGAACCCCGCACCCCATACCGGTCCCGGCCACCACGCCCACGAATTGCCGTAATACATCCAGCGCCCATAGTGATACGGCGCCCAGCCCCAGGGCTCATAGCCAACCCAAGTCCAGCCGTAGTAAGGCTCATACACCCAATTGCCATCACGATACGGTGCCCAGTCGGCTGGCTCGTCCGGCACCCAGACTTGTCCATAGTCTGGTGCGTCCTCCCACCGACCGTGTGCATCCAGATCTTCCGACCCAACGTAGTATTTATTTGTGTGATGCCATGCTTCCGAATTGTGGATCATACGGTCGCGGTCGCTATTCCAGCGATCCCAGTCATCCCGTTCGGGAGCGGCGCTGACTTTGTACCTCACATCGGAGCCGGAACCGCGCACCGTCGCCATTTCACCCTGCTTCAACTCGGCAATACCTTGCGGCGTCGAAATCTGCGCCTCGCCCTTGCGCACGATCACAATCGAGTCGCCATCGGGCCGCACTTCAATGCGGAGAACCACATCCTTGTGCGCAGGATGCACCGCTACGTTCGGGGTATCAATCTCAGGTTCGACTTCGCTCTCATTGAAAACACTGTAATCAGCCAGCCCCTGCCCGAGTTGAATCTGAAGGTACTTGTGCGTAAAGTTTGCGATGCTGGCTTGAGCATTCGATCCCAGTCGAAGAATGTTGGCGAAATCGAGTTGCACCTCGGCCCGGCCCCCCGCTCCAGTGGAAACCTTGTCGCCGTTGACTACGGGTTGATTCAACACAGCCGCCGACCAGTCGCCTGAATCCCCGCGCTGCGTCGACACTTCGCCATGGATCATGCTGATGCGGCCTACACCTTGATCAGTCTTTGCTGGGCCTTCCCCCGACGGCCCCCCCGGCTGAGCTTCCTCTCCAGGTTGGGATGGTTGTCCGTATTGAGGCGGTGGCGTTGACTGCGGCTGTCCAATCTCCATCGGCGCGCTGGGTTGCTCCGAGGGACCCGGACCTTCCTCTGTAGTTTGCGCCTGCAAACCAGTCGATAGCACACCTGCAACCGCAAGACTTAAGACTGCCAAACTTGATATGAATCTGTTTTTCATAACCTGCCTTTTTCCGAAACTCGCCACACATCTACCTAAACCCGAGAACAGTCGAATCGATTCGTTATTGTACGAAGCAACTGCCATGCCAAAGGAGGCGTCCAAAGAAGCCCTGTAACTCATTTGTTTTCAGAGAGGAAGGCAGTAGTATTCAAGCAGAATTCAACGTTGAATCAGGGGTAGGTGGCTGGCCTGAGCCAAGTTGGTTGTTTTCAGCCAGTAATAGCGCGGCGTCGCGCCAGCGCTCCCTCGGCGATGCCGCAAAACACGAATCGCCAAAAACAGGAAAGCTCCGACAGTCAGGGCCTGGATCAAGAAGCTTGGTACTAGGCGCTGATTCTCAACTCTTCTAAAATAACTCAGAGGCCAGCATTGTCAACGTGACTTTGGTCGCCGCCTGGACTGCGCTCCGTGCCAGACCGTCAAAATCGTGACCCGCTTCGCCCGCACTCGGTAAAAAATCAGATAAGGAGTACCTCCCAGTACCAGTTCCCGCACGCCCGGCTCATTTCCCGCACGGCCCAGGTAAGGATGCTCCTTCAGAAGCTCGGCTAGCGCGACGATTCGCGTTGCCAGTCTTTCCGCGGCATCAGGCTTGTCCCGCGCCACGTAGGCCCGTATCTCCTGCAGCCGCGCTCGCGCCCGCCGAGACCAGACAATCTCTAACGTCACAACGCCTCGTCATCGTGCTGCTTGCCGCAGGCGCACTTCGGTGGCGGCAGTTCGCGGTCGGTGCCCCACGAAAGCAGCCATGCCTTCATGTCCTCGTGTCTGACGTAGTGCCCGGACTTCACCTGGCGGTCCGCCTGGCGAATCTCTCCCAGCATTCTTTCCTGGTCCGCCACATAGGACTCGACCGCATCGGATATGAGAAAGTTCGAGCTTCGCCCCGAAACCTTGGCCAGTTTGGCAAGCCGCTTCTTGACCTCTGGCTTCAGCCGGATGCTTAGGGTTGCACTACTTGTGTTCACCATGAACACATTTTATCACGATACTTGAATCGCGCGGTTGACACGGCCTCTGCAAGGCGGATTCAACCGGCAATGTGCGGGACACCCATGAATTCGAGGGCGTCCTTGCTTCGCTCCTGAATCAACACCCGTTCGGTCTCACTCAACTGCGTTCCGTCGTCCCATTTGGTAGGTCTTGAGATTGCCACCAGCCAACCGTGCCTTCCCTTGAACTTGCCCTGTTCAATGACCGCTGGCTCTGCGCAAAATGTCACGGACCTTCCTGGTTCTGAATAGCGGACCCTAACCGTGCCCTTAAACTCAACTTCGAACCCGGCGTCATTGCGGACTGCGCGTAAATGCCAGAGTCTACGATGGAATGCTTGGGTCATATTGTCGTGCGCACCCAATCTGTCGCACTCGTCAAGCTTCTTTCTCTCCCTCGTCCGCAATCCCAATCTTCGACAGCCGATACCGCAGCGCATTTCGCGACAACCCCAGCAACCGCGCCGCCTGACTCTTGTTTCCATTCGCGCGCCGCAATGCCTCTTGAATCATTTCGTCCTCCCAGTGTTCGAGAGTCATGCCCTCGGGGAGAAATCCACTCGCGCCGTTCGTTATCTTCGACGGACGTACATCCAGATGAATGTCCTCAACCTTCAGCACTGTGCCCTTGGCCAGAGCGCAGGCCCGTTCGATAATGTTTTGCAGCTCACGCACATTCCCAGGCCAATGATAATTCACCAGAATTTGCATCGCCTCCGGCGTAATGCTCTCCACCGGCTTGCCGGAGTCTCCAGCAAAACGCGAAATGAACAGATTCACCAGGTCCCGGATGTCCTCCTTACGCTGGCGTAGAGGCGCAATGTCGATAGGGACAACGTTCAGACGATAGTAGAGATCCTCACGAAATGTTCCCTGTTCCAGCGCCTCGCGCAGATCGCGGTTGGTAGCTGCGATCAGCCGTACATCCACTTTCACCGTGCGCGTGCCGCCCAGGCGCTCAAACTCGCGCTCTTGCAGCACGCGCAACAGCTTCACCTGGATGGCCGGCGGCACATCGCCGATCTCATCGAGAAAGAGCGTCCCCTTATCGGCCAGTTCGAACTTTCCCGGCTTGCTCGCGTTGGCTCCCGTGAAAGCACCCTTCTCGTAGCCAAACAGTTCGCTCTCCAGAAGACTCTCAGGAATCGCCGTGCTGTTGATCTTGATGAACGGCCCTGCGGCTCGCCGCGACTTCTCGTGAATCGCGCGCGCAATCAGATCTTTGCCCACGCCGCTCTCGCCGCCCAGCAGCACGGTCGAATTCGTCCGCGCCACGCGGTCTACGGTGGCCAGCACTTCCTGCATTTTCACGCTGCGAGCGACCACATTGGGATGCGCGTATCGCTTGCCCAGAGCTTCACGCAGCGACCGGTTCTCCTCGCGCAAGTTGTGGACGTCCAATTCCTTGCGGATCACCATGCGCATCTCGCTCAGCGAGAATGGTTTCAACACATAATCGCTGGCCCCGGCTTTCATCGCGTCCACGGCCGTCTCCACCGAGCCGAAGGCAGTCATTACCACCACCGGCAACGCCGCATTCTGCCGTTTGATCGTGTGCAGGAATTCCAGGCCGTTCATCCCTGGCAGCTTGAGATCCGTCACAATAAGGTCAACGGTGTTCTCGCGCAGAAGTTTCAGCCCGCTCTCGGCGTCTCCGGCGGAAAGCGTCTTGAAGCCGTCCTCGCCGAGATTTAATTCGAGCAGGCGGCGCATCTTCGCCTCGTCTTCGACAATCAAGATGGTTGGCATATAGTTGTTCGTCGCCCGCAGCGTCACTCAGCAGCCTAAACCGATCTCCTGGGAGCATTATTCACTAAGATGCACGCGTAGCGGCAGTCTCGCCGCTCTCGGGAAAGAAGACCACGAAGTGTGCGCCTCGCCGATCGTCTCCAGCCTCGAGGCGAATGGTTCCATGATGCCCATCGACAATCCTCGATACAATCGACAGCCCCAGCCCCACGCCGGTTTTTTTTGTGGTGACAAATGGATTGAAGATCTGCTCCCGCAGTTCCGCCGGAATTCCAGGCCCAGTGTCTTCGATCCGCACTTCCACTCCTTTATGGTTCCCGCCGTTGGCCTTCGCCGCCGTCACCCGCAACGTTCCGCCGCCGCTGCCCATCGCATCGTAAGCATTCTGTATCAGATTCACGAACGCCTGCTCGCAAAGACTCTCATCCAACGGAACCAGCGGCAAGTTTGACTGGTACTCGCGCTCCACCCTAACTAAGGCGTCTTCGTTGTTGTTTCGCGTTGCAGACCGTAACACGTCATGCAGCGCGCGATCCAGCACCGCGGTAATCTCCTGCGGAGCTAACTCCACATACAGCGGCCGGGCAAAATCCAGAAACCGAGTAACCAGCGCGCTCAGCCGGTTGGTCTCACTCGAGATGTAGCCCGCCAATTCACTGGCTAGCGGATTCGATTCTCCCAGCTTCTGATGCAGCATTTCCGCCGATCCCTTGATCACCCCCAGCGGGTTGCGAATCTCATGCGCCAGGCCAGCCGACATCTGCCCCAGCGCCGCCAGCCGCTCCGAACGCCGCGCCTCCTCCTGTGCCTGCTCCAGCTTTCGGTTCGTCTCTGCCAGCGTCTCCGCCAACTCCTGATAGAGCTTGGTTTGGCGCCGGCTCTCCACTACGAACCGGTTTACCACCATGGCTGCAAGAAAAAAGAACAGAATGCGCATGGCCAGCAGGCCATAGCTCTCCGAAGTGATCTCGAAATCGCTCAGTGCCGGGTCGAACAAGTACGAACAATATGCAGCTGAGGCCAGGGCTGTCCACAGCAACGTCGCCCAGGGACTGAAATATTCCGCCGCCGTCACCACCGGCAGAAAAAAAATCGGGTAGTAGCTGCTGTTGATTCCGACCTCGCCCGTGTGATCAATGAGCAAAGTCGCCAGCGCAATTTTGAGCAGGACGACATACGACGCGCCCCGTTGCGGAGCGCGCGCCAGAAGCCAGCCTTCGCTGAACTGCACCACCCCAATAGCCAGCAGCGTGAGCTGTTTATGGATCTCCGCCACCGGCGGCAGCGCCGCCAGTCCAGCCAGAAGCAGCAGCCAAATCACATCCATCCAGGTAAATGCCGGACGCTTCGGTTCGTTCATGGCAAGATTGCAAAAATTAACAGCGCCGGCAGCGGGCTGGTTCCCCGCTTTCCCGACGCTGGAGTCGTCTTTCTACTTTCGCACCGGCCCGATTGCAGGTTGCATCGCATGCGAACCCTATCAGACCGCAGTTCAGCAGTTCACGTCAACGTCACTTCTTGTTCGGCTTCTCCGGTCGCGGCGGCGGAGAAGCATGCTGAGCTGGCCTGGCCGCAGGAGCAGGCCGCTGTTGCTGCCAGTTATTAAACTTCTGCTCCTTTTGCTGTTCGTTTCTTTCCTGCACGGGAGCAACCGGCCTCGCCAGTGGATGCGACCACTGTTGTTCGGGCTGGCGCTCCGTCTGCTGCGGCGGACGGAACTCCCGCGAAGGCTGCACATTTCGGTTTTCCGGCGGCGCATTCCTCTCCGGCTGTGGAGCGCCCTGCTGCTCATACACTCGCGGCTGCGGCCTCGGCTGGTTGTTGTTTCCCCCACTGGCCTGTCCAAACGGACGGAACCCATCCTGAGTCTGCGCCTGCGGCTGCTGCTGCCTCGTCCCTTGATTAGTCGGCACCGGCCGCCCCGGCGCCTCCTGCCTAACCAAGGATTGCCCCAGCGAAGATTGTTGATTCAAATGCCCACCCGCCTGCACTCGCTTCTGCTCGAAAGACCGCGGCATGGCCGCCGGTGTCCTCAACGCCACCACCGGACGGCTCGTGACCGCCGCTGGCGGCCTCTTCGCCACCACCCTCCCCGCACCCAATACGCTAGTCCTTGCTGGCTCGACCGCAACCATGTGCGACACCGGTGCCGATGCAAGTTCTCTCCCTGGAACTGACACCACATTCCGCGCCACCGGCCGCGCATTCACAAATGTGTCATGCGAAACCACGGTCACGCCGCCGTTCACATTGCGGTTCATATACCTAATGTTGTTCACGTTCCGATTGATCACCACCGTGTTGTAGACGTTTGTGACTCTAGTCACGTCCACCCTCGTATTGGTGATGTTCACATTGTTCACGTACACCCGGCTCACCCGGTAGCCCGGAACAAACACTTCCCCCGGACCCAGCGGGAACCATCCCACTCCCACGCCAAACGAGAATCGGAATCCTGCTCCGCCGCCAACCCAGCCCACCAGCGCTGGCGCCCATACCGGTCGCACATAGACTGGTCCCGGAACCCAGAACCAGCCAGTCCCTGCGAATGCCCATCGTCCGTAGTGGAATGGTGCAAATCCCCAGGGCTCGTCTTCCACCCAGGTCCAACCCCACGGTGCCACCCAAATCCAGTGTCCAAAGCGATACGGCGCCCAGCCCACGACCAAGGCTCTGGGCCGCCAGCAAGTCCCGTAACCAGCCACGTAGCTCCAGTCGCCGTACTCGTCCAAGTCTTCGTATCCCGTCATCTCCCGCGAAACATAATTCGCGGAATCCGAGCGGTCTTCAGCCTGGTCACGTTGGAGCGCCCAGTTGTCGAATCCATCCTCGTCGCGAACCTGGCTCAGGTCGTACTCCAGATGATCGGTACCGGTGAAGGTGGCACGCTGGTCGGCTACAACCGTATAGGAAGAGCCACCGCCAGTGACCTCGCCGCGTCCGCGCCATACCGTCACTTCCGTGCGATTGCCGTCCGGATCCACATCAATGCGGTAGTCTCCTGGCTGCAACACGGTGAACGCAATATTCGGCGTGTCGATCTCATAGGAGTCCTCGTCGTCCACGTGACGCACCTTCACGATCAGCGACCCCTGCGCCAGACGAATCTGCGCCGCCCGGTCACTTACCTCAAGCAATGTAATCCCAGTCTTTGCACCAAGACGGAGCGCGGTCGATCCAATGTGCACTTCAGCCCGCGAATTCTCGTCCGCCCAAAGATTGTCGCCCGTCACCAACGGACGGTTGAGCACAGCGTCAACCCAGTCGTTCTCACCGCCCGGCTGGAATGACACCGATCCTTCCATAAGGTTCAGCCGCGCCACGCGGCCGGGAGGATCCTGTTCGTCAGCCGACTGCGCGGCTGGTGCGTCTTGTCGACCCGGCGCGTCTTGCGGACCTTGCGCGTCTGGCGAACTTTGCACATCTTGCCCAACCGGCGCGTCCTGCGCTTTGATTCTCAGCGGCATCTGCAGCATGAATGCCAAGCCCGCCACCATCACCGCCCAGCTCCACCACTGCTCGTGTGTCTTCATTTATGATCTTCCTTGATGGATAGAGAAACTTGCTGCAACGATCTTATCCATGCACGTGTAAACACGATAGAGGCAGTTTAGTTTTCGTTGCATCGAGATGGTTGTTTTCAGCCAGTGCTGGCTGATATCAGGCGGTCGATAAATTATTTCATGAGGAATTTTAACGAGTTGCGGGCTTGGGCGAAATTTCGTCCAACGTAATATTCAATTCCAAAACGTTGACTCGCGGCTCGCCCAAGAATCCGAACTGCCGTGGCTCCGTATGCTGACGCACCGCTTCGCGAACCACATCCTCGCTCAGCCCGCGTTCTTTCGCGATGCGCGGCACTTGAAATTCAGCCGCCTCGGGCGAAATATGCGGATCAAGTCCAGACCCGGAAGTTGTCAGCAAATCCATCGGGATTACAGCCCCAGGATTCTCCGCCCGCAAGCGCTCTGCATCTCTCTGCACCCGCGCGATGAGAGACTGATTGGTTGGCCCAAAATTCGATCCGCTGGAATTGGCCGCGTCGTAGCCGGTTCCGGCGCTGGACCGACGTGAGTGGAAATAGCCCGGCGAGGAAAATGACTGCCCGATCAATCGCGAGCCCACCACCTTGCCATTCCGCGTCACCAGTTGTCCATTGGCCTGCTTCGGAAACAATACCTCTGCCAGCCCCGTGATCAACAGTGGAAACAGCAGCCCAAACAACACCGTCGTCACTAGCGTCATAAGCACAGCGGTGATCAGACTCTTCTTCATAAGCGCCTCTACGCCAGCCCCGCCCGCACGATGAGCAAGTCGATCAGCTTGATCCCGATAAATGGCACGATCACTCCACCCAAACCATAGACCAGCAAATTTCGGCGTAGCAGTACGGCCGCTCCCTGCGGTACATATTTCACTCCGCGCAGCGCCAGCGGAATCAGAGCAACAATGATCAGCGCATTAAAGATGACCGCCGACAGGATAGCCGACTGCGGCGTCGCCAGCCGCATGACGTTCAGTGCTTGCAGAACCGGAAACGTCCCGGCAAACATTGCAGGGATGATGGCGAAATACTTGGCCACGTCATTCGCTATCGAAAACGTGGTTAGCGCGCCACGCGTCATCAGCAATTGCTTGCCGATTTCCACGATCTCAATCAGCTTCGTCGGATTCGAGTCGAGATCCACCATGTTGCCGGCTTCCTTCGCCGCCTGCGTACCCGTGTTCATGGCTACGCCCACGTCGGCCTGCGCCAGCGCCGGCGCATCGTTGGTGCCGTCGCCGGTCATGGCAACCAGTTTCCCCTGCCCCTGTTCGCGCCGAATCAAATCCAGCTTGTCCTTCGGGGTAGCCTGTGCCAGAAAGTCATCCACCCCGGCCTCGGTCGCGATCGCAGCCGCCGTCAGCGGGTTATCTCCCGTGATCATCACCGTCTTGATTCCCATCGCGCGCAACTGATCGAAGCGCTGCCGCATGCCTCCTTTCACAATGTCTTTCAGGTGAATCACTCCCAAAGCGCGGCTATTTTCAGCAACTACAAGCGGAGTTCCGCCCGAGCGCGAAATCGCCTCAACCGCCGCACGCACTTCCGCGGGGAGCGCACTGCCCTGCTCCTCCAAATATTTGGCAATCGCATCGGTCGCGCCTTTGCGAACAGCGCGTCCATCCAGATTGACCCCTGACATGCGGGTCATCGCGCTGAAGGGAATGAACTCGGCGTCGTGTGAACTCATTTCGCGCCCGCGCAATCCGTATTTTTCCTTGGCCAGAACAATGATCGAGCGCCCCTCGGGAGTTTCATCTGCGAGCGAGGAGAGCTGCGCCGAATCCGCCAGCATCGCCTCTGTGATGCCCGGTGCGGTCACAAACTCCGTGGCTTCGCGGTTGCCCAGTGTGATGGTTCCTGTTTTGTCGAGGAGCAACGTGTTTACGTCACCGGCAGCTTCCACCGCGCGTCCCGACATCGCCAGCACGTTGTGCTGCACCAGTCGATCCATGCCTGCTATGCCAATCGCCGAGAGCAGTCCGCCAATCGTGGTCGGAATAAGGCACACGAGTAAGGACACCAGCACGAACACGGTCTGCGGCGCGCCCGCATAAATGGCGAACGGTTGCAGCGTGACTACAGCCAGCAGGAACACAATCGTCAGCCCGGCAAGCAGGATGTTCAACGCAATCTCATTCGGAGTCTTCTGCCGCTCCGCACCCTCGACCAGCGCGATCATGCGATCCAGAAACGTTTCCCCCGGATTCGAGGTGATCTTCACCTTGATCCAGTCCGACAGCACACGAGTTCCACCTGTTACAGCCGAGCGGTCGCCGCCCGCTTCGCGAATCACTGGCGCGGATTCTCCCGTAATGGCCGATTCGTCCACTGAGGCTATGCCTTCCACAATCTCGCCATCGCCGGGAATAAACTCGCCCGCCTCCACCAGCACCAAATCTCCCGAGCGCAATTTGGAGCCAGGAACGGTCTCAGTTTTCCCGTCGGGAAGCAGACGGTTCGCCATCGTCTCCGCTTTCGCACGTCGCAGAGCATCCGCCTGGGCCTTGCCGCGACCCTCCGCCATAGCCTCGGCAAAGTTGGCAAACAATACCGTGAACCACAGCCACAGCGTGATCTGGAGATTGAATCCAAATCCCGGTTGACCGTGCAGTCGTTCCAGAATGAGCAGCACAGTGGTTACCACGCTGCCCACTTCTACCACGAACATCACCGGATTGCGCATCATGGTCACGGGATGCAGCTTTACCACTGAGTCCCACGCCGCGCGGCGCACAATCTTCATGTCCCACAAGCTGCGTTTTGATTTCTTGCTTGCCATATTTGCCTAGAAAGTCTTGCCCGCCATCATCAACAGGTGTTCGAGAATTGGCCCCAGACTCAACGCTGGGAAAAATGTCAGTGCCCCCAGGATCACCACCACGCCGATCAGCAGAACGGTAAATAACGGCCCGGTCACGGGGAAAGTGCCCAGTGTTGCTGGAGCCTGTTTCTTGCCCGCCAAATTGCCTGCAATCGCCAGCATCGGCAGAATCATCATGAAACGCCCCAGCAGCATCGCTATGCCGAGGGAAGTGTTGTACCAGGGTGTGTTCCCGTTAATCCCGGCGAAGCTTGAACCGTTGTTGGCCACCGCCGAAGTGAAGGCGTAAAGCACTTGACTGAATCCGTGCGGCCCCGCATTCGTCATGGACGAAGTCCCGAAGCTGTACAAAACGGAAACTGCCGTGAACACCAGAATCACCAGAGGAAAGATCAGCACCACCAGCATTGCCATCTTCACGTCGTAGGCCTCGATCTTCTTCCCCAGATATTCCGGCGTGCGCCCCACCATCAATCCCGCAATAAAGACGGAAAGAATGACGAAGACCAGCATTCCATACATGCCCGCGCCCACTCCTCCGAAGATCACCTCGCTGAGCATGAGATTGATCATCGGCACCATTCCGCCCAAGGGCGTAAACGAATCGTGCATGGAGTTGACCGCGCCGCAACTTGTATCGGTAGTCACGGTGGCAAATAGCGCCGAGTTGGCCACTCCGAAGCGCACCTCTTTCCCTTCGAGGTTGCCCGCGGTTTGCAGGACAGAAGAAGAGCGCGACAAGCTGTGCTGCGCCGCAGAGGTCAGCAGAGGATTGCCACGGGCCTCCGCCCAGTATGCCGTGCTCACGCCCGCCAGGAACAACAAGGCCATCGCTGCCCACACTGCCCATCCATGCCGCCGCGAACCGGTCATCGTTCCCAGCGTGTAAGTGAACGCGGAGGGAATTGCCAGGATGCAGAACATCTCCAGAAAGTTCGTAAAGGGCGTGGGATTCTCGAATGGATGCGCGCTATTCGCATTGAAGAAGCCGCCGCCGTTGGTGCCCAGCTCTTTGATGATTTCCTGCGATGCGGTAGGACCTTGCGCAATCACTTGCTGGCTGATCGTCTGCATCACGGGCTTTCCGTCGGGCCCGTTTACCGGTTTCCCATCCGAACCAAGTTGCGGCGTCTGATACGGATCGACCAACTGCGCCGTGTCATACGGCTTCAGGTTCTGAACCACGCCCTGCGACACCAGCACCAGCGTGCCCACCAGACACAGCGGAGCCAAAATCCACAACGTGCCGCGAACCATGTCCACCCAGAAATTGCCGATGGTCTTCTGCTCGCGCCGCGAAATGCCGCGAATAAATGCGATGGCCAACGCCATTCCGGCCGCAGCCGAAACCCAGTTGTGATAGGCCAGACCCACCATCTGGGTCAGGTAGCTCATGGTGGTCTCGGGCACGTAATTCTGCCAGTTCGTGTTTGTGGTAAACGAAGCCGCGGTGTTGAACGCCAGTGCCGGAGGCACCGCCGCCAGCTTCTGCGGATTCCACGGCAGCCACGCCCACTGCTGCACCCGCTGCAGCACATAAAGCACGATCATTGAAACCCCGCTGAACAACAGCAGCGCCAGCGCGTATTCCTTCCAGTCCATCTCGTGGCTCTCGTCCACGCCCGTAAGCTTGTACAGGATCCGTTCCACCGGCCGCATCACCGGGTCCAGCCAAGTGCGCTCGCGATTGAACACCCGCGCCATGAACGCGCCCAGCGGTTTCGTGACCAGAAAGACCGTCAGCAGGAATACAAGAATCTGCAGCCATCCATTCGCCGTCATCAGAATTTCTCCGGCCGCAACATGGCATAGACCAGATAAGCGAGCAACCCTGCGCAAATGATCAGCATGATGATTGGTTCCGCGTTCATATATGCCTCAACGCACCCGCTCGCAGAACGCGACATAGGCAAACGAAACTACGAAAAACAGAATCGTCACACCGAGAAAAATCACGTCCTGCATCGTTTCGCTCCAATTCCAAGGTCAACTAGAACTTCACCAGGATCGCCATGGTGGCCCGATCTTCAGTGTTACGAAGATCCGGCTGCCAGCCTGTAATCGTCGCTCCGGGATTCCCATTATTTCCGCCCGGCGGTGTAACCCCGCCCGGACCGCTCCAGTACGGCACACTCGCGTGGCGGTGGTTGAACTCCCAGCGGAAAGTAATGTACTGGCTGGGCATGTAGTCGTAGGTTCCTGAGATGTCCCAAGCCTTGTACGGATCGCCGGGATTCTCCGTGAAGTAAGGCGTTCCCGAAGTCGCAGTCGCTCCGTTAATCGGCGGCAGCAACACCAGATAGCGCCCTGGGTTGTTGATCTTTCCCCCGCCAATCGTCAAGCCGTAACGGTCGTGGTGGAACCACCACCGGTTGTAAAGCATGTAGCCGAGAAAGCTCTGCTTGTAGGAAACAATCTTCCCGGTAGAGTCCTTCTGATTGGTGGTGCAGTTCACTCCTCCGCCGCTCTCGCAGCCCGCGTCGCCAGTCAGAGAGAAGGCCATCTTGTCCAAGAAGCGTTCCGGATGGTCGTAATACTTCACTTCAATACTGTTGTCAGTGTGATAGCGAGTGCGAGTGGGAATGCCCAGCGCGTCGGCTCCGGCCCCGTAGTTGTTCGAGAGGACCGAAAGCCAGCTTGTGGGACGATACAAGACCTGCCCGCCAAATCCGAGCCGGCCATTGAATCGACCGTAGGACTGCCATCCGTTGATGATCCAAGGCTCGATCTTCAACTTCTCGGTGGGATACACCTGTATGCGCAGGCCGGTGAAGAACCACGGAGTGTTCGACGAAACATAAGACGGCTGGTAGGCCCAGTTATCAAAGTTGTAAAAGCTGAAGAGGCCTACGTAGGACAGGAAGATACCGGCATCGACGTTGATCCCATGCAGCGCATCAAAGTGATATCCACCATAGGCCTCGTTGACATACCGGTAAGCGTTGGCCAGATCCCATTGCCCCCGCGAATAGCTGGCGTCGTTGCGCGGCGTTGCGGTCGAGTACAAACCTATCTGGCTGAGCACGCGTGCACGAACGTGGTCGTAGTGAAAGTCTCCGCCTATCCCCAGATGCGTAAGGCCAACTTCATTCGAACGAAATACTTCGCTTGATCCGCCAATCGTATCGTCTTTGGGGTGGTTGAAATCGTAGTGGTAGGCAACGTCGGCGCGGATTTCAGGAGTGAAGAATTTCGAGTCGAAGGGCAGCTCTTTCGTGCGGGGATTGCCGTTCAGCCAAGTCCAGTCAGCAAAAGCGAAGGGCTCGGCTTTGGCCGGCGTCGTTCCGGCAGAATCGCCCTGTAAAGCCGCGGCAGGTTGCCCGGCGACGGTTACGACTGACGGAGTGGTAAAGTTGGACGCCGTCATCGACGGGACGTTTGGCCCCGGCCCTATCAGCGCTGCTGCCGTCCCGCTGCGATCGTTCACGTGATCGTCGGCCCGCGCGGCGCTCTTCTGCTGCTCGACTTCCGAGCGCAATCGCTCCACCTCGGCGCGCAGGGCTTTCAACTCATCCCGCATTTCCTGCTGTTCTGTAGGTGCCACAGAACTAGAGCCGGTGTTCGCGGGAGATGTAGTCGCGTCTTGAGTGGATTGACCGCCAGCCCAAACGGTCAGAAACACGAGGGACATCGAGAGCAACGAGGCTTGAATCAGACTTGTCCTGCACATGATTTTCGTTCTCCAATAACTCGTAGTAATCGCTGCGTCTGTCTTCCGAAGCGCAGCAATCCTCGTCGGCATAGATGCTGCTCAGAACAATGTGACACTCTTTCTCGGGTCGTCCAGGGACTGGAACAATCCAGTAGCAGACCGTCGGAGCGCCTTCACGCAGCAGGGCGATCAAGAACCTGAGCATGAAGGTGGCCGCTGCCAGAGCGATAGCTGCGACTACCCACGCTGCCCACATTCTTCTACCTCCTGCGCCTTTGCGCGGACTTCCCGCGCAAACATCTCAGTGGACCATTTCATGCGTAAGAGTGGTTTAAGGAATTCCTAAAGAATTCGTAAAGGCGGAGATGGGCCAAACGAGTTGGCGTCAGGCCATCTCGCCTCTCTAATTATCGAGCGCACGCGGTCAGCAGCCCCACTCTGCTTCGCCGGGCTGCGCAAAATACTGCCGCGACTTCGCCCGGTCGTTGGTCATCGAGTCCAGCTCCAGCAGTGCGAGGCACGCGGCCGCCACCAGGCGGCTCTTCTCCTGTTGCGGGACTTCCTTCCACGACCCATTACCTTCGCTGCCTTTACCCGATGTGTCCGGCATAAGTGCCTGATGATAGTGATGGAAAAGTTCTGCTAACCGCTCAGGCGCTACTTCGTTAAGCCACATACTCTTCATCCCCCTGAATCGCGTTCCCTTGGGACTGCTTCTCAGCCCCACAATCATTGGACACGGAAACGCAGAAGGGCCGGATAAAAGGTCCATAAAATGTTCGTAAGGACATGGGGACTAGAAAAGGCGGAAGGGCGTGCTAGGAGCCGGGTTCGAAGCGGTAGCCCACCCAGGGCTCGGTCAGCAAATATTTCGGCGAGGAAGGATCACCCTCAATCTTCTTCCGCAATTGACCCACAAAGACGCGCAAGTATTCCGGCTGTTCGGTACTATTCGGGCCCCAGATGGCGGCCAGCAGCGTTCGGTGCGTTACCACTTTGCCCGGACGCCGCGCCAGATAAATCAGCAGGTCAAATTCTTTCGGCGTGAGATGAACTTCGCGCCCTACCACCTTCACGGAACGCGCATCCAGATCGATGGAAAAATCACCGGCGATAATTGCGCTGGACGGCTCTTCGGCTGCCGGTGTCCGCCGCAACTGCGCTCGAATTCGCGCCAGCAGTTCGTTCATGCTAAACGGTTTGGTGACGTAATCATCGGCCCCAGCGTCCAGAGCTTCCACCTTCGAGCGATCCTGTCCGCGCACCGAGAGCACGATGATCGGCACTTGCGACACCTTCCGCAACTGCCGGCACAGCTCTACCCCATCGAGATTCGGCATGGCCAGGTCCGTCACCACTACGTGCGGTGTCCAGTTCTTCATTAGCTCCAGCGCCATCTCCCCATCATTGGCCACGCGGATGTCATACCCCTGCGCCGAAAGCGTAGTGCGCAGCACGCGCGTGATCTGCGGCTCGTCATCCACCACCAGGATTCGCCGGTGCTCATTCGTCATCTCTTCACGTCAATCGCCCTACCGCATTTCCTGGGTCACGATGTGCACATCCACCGCGGGCGTATCGCGCAGAAACTTGTGAATCGCCGAAAGATAGAAATACCTCTTCCATCCCTTCGTGGCCGACCGCCCGAAGACCACCTGCGTAACGTGATTCTCGCGGACGAATTCAGCAACCTTCTCCGCGACGATCTTGCCTTCGGTCTTCACCACCTTCGCGCCCACACTCTCCGCGAAGCGCACGTTGTCGGCCAGCGTTCGCTGGTTCTCGTCACTCTCATCCGCGCCCGTGTCCACGTAAAGCACATACAGATCGCCATCCATCGCCTGGGCCATGCGCGCCCCGCGCGCAATCAAATACTGCGCCGCCGGATTCGAACTGATGCACACCGCAATCCGCTCGCGCACCTGCAAGGGTTGACCATCTTCGTTCTTAAGTTCTGACAGTGTGCGATCGACCGCCTGCGTCACCTGCCGCAGAGCCAGTTCGCGCAGCGCTACCAGATTCGTATTCCGGAAGAAATTCGCCAGAGCGCGCTCCACCCGCTCCAGAGGATAAATGTCTCCCCGCTTCATGCGAGTCTGAAGCGCTTGTGGCGTCAGGTCCGCCATCACAATTTCGCCTGCCCGCCGAATCACCCAGTCCGGCACGGTTTCACGAACGTGCACGCCTGTCAGGCCCTGAATCGTCGGCGACAGGCTCTCGATGTGCTGCACGTTCAGTGTGGAAAGAACGTCGATGCCAGCATCCAGCAACTCAAACACATCTTCGTAGCGCTTCGCGTGCTTGCTGCCTTCGATGTTGGTATGGGCCAATTCATCCAACAGCACGACATGCGGCTTGCGCTCCAGAATGGCATCCACATCCATCTCTTCAAAGATGGTCGACTTGTATTCCAGTTTCTTGCGTGGAACTGTCTCCAGCCGCGAAGACAGTTCCACAATCGGTTTGCGGCCGTGAGTCTCCACCACGCCGATCACTACTTCTTCGCCGCGGCTCGCCCGCCGCACGCCCTCACTCAGCATGGCGTACGTCTTTCCCACGCCGGGGGCGTAGCCGAGAAACAGCTTGAATACCGCCGGCCGCCGCGCCGTATCCACTTCTGCCAGCCATTCTTCTGGAGTCTTGGGCATCGCCGCTATTGTCCACGCCCGACCAAGAATTGTCGAATATTGAGTGTCATCCGATCCAAGCGTCTTGCGCCGCGAAGGCATACTGAGAGAAGTCGAAGGGAAGCTGGTCGAGCCTTGGTGTACACTAGGCGCCGTGTTCGGAAGGTAAAACGGGATTCTAGACTCTTCAGAGCTGAGGTTCTTGTGCGTCAAATGAAAAGAAATGCGTTCTTGGGTTGGACCATTGCGACCATCATGCTCTTGACCCTGTGTTGCGGCTGTGGCAGTAGCGGCAGCAGCACATCTGGTCCAACCAGTATTTCCCCGACTCAGGCCATGGCAGCCGCAACCCAGATCGAGCAGACGTTCGTCACCGCCTCAGCCCAGATGGGCGCCTCATTTTGCGGTAACCCATTCAATCCGCTGGGGGAATATTTTTGCACGATTTCTCTCAACAGCAACGTTCCTTGCAGCGGAGGGGGAACAGTCGCCACCACCGGTACGAATACCGGCCTTCTGAATTATTACGATACGGGCGGCGCCACTGGTTCGCTGGAATACACACCGACGAATTGTTCCATACCGGGAAGCAACTTGGTAATGAACGCGAATCCAGGCCTCACTTTTGCCACTTCGTTCGGCTATTTCTACGGCGGAGTCTCTAACTTTACCGTTACCGAGACCGGATCGATCAACTACGGACCAAATCGCGGGAACCTGTCAAACCAATTTGACGATCGCGGCAACTTTTGAGGGGAACAATCAACACACTGTCCTTTCCTGCACGCTCACCGGAACGGCGTGTGGACAGACGATCAATCAGAATTGCCAGTAGCTGAAACTCCTGGCCCTTACCGTTGACGGCGGCGATTTCCGCGGGCGATCCTCAATCGTTCTTCCTTTTCCCGCCGTTCTCCGTGCCTCTATGCCTCCGTGGTGAAAAACCTCTCTTCAGTTACAATCATGCCCGTGAAAGCCCGCTGGCCACAGCACTTGTTCCGGTATGCCGCTTGCTTGGTGGCGACCGGAATCGTGGTCCAACTCTACCGCCACGTCATCCACGTAAACCCGACCACCGTGGCCTTGACGTTCCTGCTGATGGTGCTTTGGGTCGCGGCTTACTGGGGATTTCGTTTCTCAGCCTTTCTCGCTCTGATCGCCACCCTTGCCTTCAACTACTATTTTCTTCCTCCCATTGGAACCTTCACTGTAGCCGACCCGCAGAACTGGGTAGCGCTTTTCGCCTTCCTTGTGACCGCCGGCATCGCCAGCGAACTTGCGGACCGCGCCCGCCGCCAAACGGCCGACGCCAATCAGCGCCGCCGCGACGTGGAGCGCCTCTACAGTTTCAGCCAGCGCCTGCTCGCCACTGATAACGTAGCCGAATTGCTGAATGCAATTCCCGCCTACGTGTGTGAAGGATTCGGCGCCAAGGCCACCGCCATCTACCTCCTGAGTTCCCAGCAGGTCTACCGCACTGACCCCAAAGCCACCTGGCTTGCTCTGCAAGATCTTCAAATGGTGAGTTCGCGCGGCGAGCCGGTCATCGACTCGCGGCGCGGAATTTCTCTCACTCCCCTGCACCTGGGCACCCGCACCACGGGAGCCGTAGGCATCGCCGGGCCAGCCCTCTCGCGCGCAACTCTGGAGGCCTTGGGCAGCATGATCGCCATCGCCATCGAGCGCGCCGGGGCCATGGAAAAGCTCTTTCAGACCGAAGCAGCTCGCCAGAGCGAAAACCTGCGTGCCGTCCTGCTCGATTCGGTGACGCACGAACTTCGCACACCGCTCACCGGCATCAAGGCCGCAGTCACGGGTCTGCTCTCGGATTACAACCTCGACGGAGCTCAGCGGAAGGAGTTACTGACGGTAATCAACGAAGAAACCGACCGCCTCGACCGTCTGGTCGGCGAAGCCACGGAGATGGCTCAACTGGATGCCCACAAGGTCGAACTCCATATGGCTCCGGTGGAGATCGCATCTGTGATCGCATCGGCTGCGGAAGAATCGAGAACGTTTCTCGGCCAGCACCCGCTCGACGTGCGCGCGGATCAATCACTCCCCAAGGTGCGAGCGGATTTCGACCGCATCGCGGAAGTCCTCAAGCAGTTGCTGGAAAACGCCGCCAAATACTCTCCACCCACTGCGCCAATCACTATTACCGCCGACCGAAAAGGAGATCACGTCGTCACCAGCGTCACCGATCACGGAGACGGCATTGACGACTTCGAGCAATCGCTGGTCTTCGACAAGTTCTACCGCGGCCGCGACCAGCGCTACAGCGTGCAAGGCACGGGCATGGGATTGGCCATCGCGAAAGCCATCGTCGAAGCCCACAACGGCAGCGTCAGCGTAACCAGCCAACTCGGCCGCGGCTCGGTATTCTCCTTCGAACTGCCGATAGCTTGAACGAGGTTCCTCAGTTCTTCAGCTTCGGTCTCTCGCAGGTGTCCACAATCTTCGTGGGATCGATCGCATCCTTATCCACCTGCTCTTCCAGAATCTTCCCATCCTTTCCAATCAGAAAGTTCACCCGGCGCGCCGCCTGATACTTGTCCAGGTAGATTCCATACTCGTGCGTCACTTTCCCGCCCCAATCGCTCAGCAGCGGAAACGTAACTCCAATCTGGTCGGCAAAGGCTTTGTTGGAAAATGCACTATCCATGCTCACACCCAGAACCTGGGTGTCGGTGGCGTCCAGCCGTTTCAAATCCTGCTGGAGCGCTTTCATTTGCGCCGTTCAACCACCGGTGAAAGCGAAGATAAAGAACCCCAGTACGACGTTTTTCTTTCCCCGGTATTCGCTCAGCGAAACATCCTTCAGGTCCTTGCCGTCGAAATACTTCAGGGTGAACTCCGGCGCCACTTCCCCCACCTTGGGCATGGACATTGACGCGCTCTCCGATTTGCTCTGCGCCGCAACCGGAGCGGCGCTTGCCAAAACCAACAAGCTTGCCCAGAACAAGGCCGCCAATACTTTCGGTAGTCTTTTCTGCATCAGGAACCTCCTGCCGGAATAATAGCCTACCCAACCAGGAGACGTTGTAAATTTGTGGGCCTGACTCGGGACGACAAAGACTACGCAGGACGCACATCGGTACCCTGCTCTCGCACCTTTCGCATTGCCGAAGGCAGTCGCAAAACAGTACAGTGCTGTTCAGACGGTTTCCACGCCCCGATGAACGCTTGATGAGCCTCAGCACCCTAAACGACGTCTTCTTTGCCGCCACCGAGCGCAACCTCGACCGCGTGATGCTCTACCGTGAAGAGGGAAAGTGGGTTCCCATCTCCTCTTCGGATCTACGCTGCTCCGTCGCAGGAACGATCCGCGCGCTCCAGGAATGCGGCATTCACAAGGGCGACCGCGTCGCCATTCTCAGCGAGAATCGCCCGGAGTGGTCCACTGCCGACTTCTCTATCCTGCTCCTTGGAGCCGTCACCGTTCCCGTCTACTCCACGCTAACCCCTGAACAAACGGCCTACACTCTGCGCGACTCCGGCGCCAGCATCGTTTTTGTTTCTACCGAACAACAACTGTGCAAGCTGCAAACGATTCTGCCGCAGACGCAAATCAAAACAATCGCCATCATGGATCACATCCAAATCCCGACCGACATGGAGCCAAACTGCGTGCTCATGGACGAGTTCAAGCAAGGCCCGCTCACACTCGATCCCCAGACCGAGTCTCTCGCCCGCTCGATCCAGCCCGACGACCTCGCCACTATCATCTACACTTCTGGCACCACAGGCGTTTCCAAGGGCGTAATGCTGACCCACGGCAACATGGCGTCCAACATCGCGTGCTCGCTGCTCGGCTTCGACATGCACCCCGGCGAGATTAGCATTTCGTTTCTTCCTCTCTCGCACGTCACCGCGCGCCACGTGGATTTTTCCATGCTCTATCACGGCGTCACTCTCGCCTACTGCCCCTTCATGGAGAATCTCACGGAAACTTTCCTGGAAGTGCAACCCTCCTTGTGCGTCTCGGTACCCAGGGTGTACGAAAAAATCTACGCCAAGACCGGGATGTCGACCCGCGGCTTTCCCAAACGCACGATCTATCACTGGGCACTCTCCGTTGGTCGCGCCAACAAGCCTGCCATTCTCGCCGGACGTACTCCAACCTCGCTCAGCTGGAAGGTGGCCAACAAACTGGTCTTCTCGAAAATTCGTGAAGGCCTTGGAGGCCGCGTCAAAACTTTTATCTCAGGTGGCGCGCCACTCGGCCGCGAACTCGCGGAATGGTTTGCCACCGTCGGCATCCGCATTCACGAAGGCTACGGCCTGACCGAAACTTCTCCGGTGATCGGCGTCAACACCCCCATCAATCACCGCATCGGTACGGTCGGTAAGGTTCTCCCCAACCTCGAAGTTCGCATCGCCGACGACAGCGAAATCCTGGTGCGCGGACCATCGGTCTTCAAGGGATACTGGAATCGCCCCGAAGAAACCCAGAGCGCCTTCCGGGACGGCTGGTTCAAAACTGGAGATATCGGAAACATTGATGCCGACGGATATCTCTCGGTCACGGACCGCAAGAAAGAACTCATCAAAACTTCAGGCGGCAAGTTCATTGCTCCGCAGCCAATTGAAAATTCGCTGAAGCTTAATGCTCTCATCGGCACTCCCGTCGTCCTGGGGGACAAGCGCAAGTTTGCCTTTGTCTTGATCTCGCCCAACTTCGCGCTCCTCGAAGACTGGGCTCGCACCAACAATGTCGCTTTCTCCTCGCGCGCCGAACTCGTCGCCAACCCAAAAGTCCAGGCGCTCTACGAGGGAATTGTGGAAGAGGTAAACCAGAATCTCGCAAGATTCGAAAAATTGAAACGGGTCCTGCTGGTCCCCGACGAATTCACCGCCAACAACGGCGCCCTCACGCCCACGATGAAACTGCGCCGCCGCGTAATCGAAGAACGCTATCGCACACAGATTGACGAACTCTACGCCCAAGCGGAAGCTAGCACGCCTTCTTGAGCACCTCGAACCACGTAGGGACAGCCGCCTCGGCTGTCCATCGAGCGCAGCTCGACATCTGCCGCCGGGTTTACAATGGACAGTCATGACCGACTCCCTAGTCATCGCCGGACGCTCCTTCCGTTCCCGCCTGATCGTCGGCACGGGAAAATACAAGTCCTTCCAGGAAACTGCCCGCGCCCTCGAAGCCAGCGGCGCTGACATGGTCACTGTCGCGGTCCGCCGCGTTAATCTTGACCGCAGCAAGGAATCTCTGCTCGACTACATCGATCCCAAGAAGTACTTCCTCCTGCCCAACACCGCCGGCTGCTACACCGCGGACGAAGCCATCCGCGCTGCACGCCTGGGACGAGAGGTCGGCCTCTCCGATTGGGTGAAACTCGAAGTGATCGGCGACCAGGCCACCCTTTACCCGGATGTGCAGGCCACGCTCGAAGCCACGCGAGTTCTGGTGAGAGAAGGCTTCACAGTCCTGCCCTATACATCGGACGACATTGTCTTTGCCAAACGTCTGATCGAGGCTGGCGCGGCTGCGGTAATGCCGCTGGGTGCGCCCATCGGCAGCGGCATGGGCATTCAGAATCAAGCTCACATCCGCATTCTCCGTGAAATGATCACTGGCGTGCCGCTGATCGTAGACGCAGGCGTGGGCACAGCTTCGGACGCTGCCATCGCCATGGAACTCGGCGCCGACGCAGTTCTAATGAACACTGGCATCGCCAATGCGCAGGATCCCGTGCTGATGGCCGAAGCCATGCATCACGCGGTGCTCGCTGGACGCCAAGCCTACCTCTCCGGCCGTATGCCCAAGAAGCTGTATGCCACAGCCAGTTCCCCGCTGGAAGGCGTAGTCCGATAGCGGTCCGCGACGAGAGAATATCTGCCATGGATGATGCCACAGAGACTGCCCGGACCGCGAAGCTTTCGATAGCCCCAATGCTTTCGGTCCGGCGCGGGGCGAAGGCCGTCGAGTTCTACAAAGCAGCGTTCGGAGCGACCGAGCTGTTCCGTCTGGACAGTGAAGACGGAGCAGTGGTCGCTCGGCTGGCGGTCAGTGAAGCCGAATTCTGGGTCGCCGACGAGTCCCCCGAGAACCTGAACTTCAGCCCCGAATCTCTTGGCGGCGGCTCTGTCCGGATGGTGATGATCGTGGAAGATCCGGATGCCGCCTTCGAGCGTGCCGTCGCGGCGAGAGCCACCGTGGTTTGGCCCGTCGCAGACCAGTATGGCTGGCGTTTGGGACGAATCGTCGATCCCTTCGGACATCACTGGGAAATCGGCAAGCCAGTCCAACAGTAGCGCCTGCATCGTGCGGCCATCCCCATGCGCTGCGACCGCAAAACTGGTGCCAGCAACAACAAAAGGGCGGCCGCAGCCGCCCTGAATCACTGACAAATCCCTTACAGCATCTTCACGCTGTTCACGTGGATGGAATCCTTGCCCATGGTTCCGGTCACGGCGACATGGTGTCCCTCATGACCCTTCAGTGCGTCTTGATTGTCCACCGCCAGAACTTTCGAATCACCATCGGTCACAACCACCATCTTCTCGCCCGCGGCAATACATTTCTTGGTGCAGGCCTCGCCGCCAGCATTGGCGCCCTTCGCGCCGCACTTCGCGTCGGTTATCCAGCCATTCACTGTGGTGGACTTTCCCATATCGTCAAATGCCAAAGCCGTGAGGGCAAACACAAAACAGACCGCAAGACAAACCACTAGAACTTTTCTCATTGCCGGTTTTCTCCTTATTGTGATCTTCCGCTCGCGTCCCCAAGCCGCAGGAGTGGCAGGAATTCTAACCTCGACCCGGCAGCAACTCAATGCCCCCGCCAGCCGTCGATTAGCGTCCCGAACTATACCACAGAGGAACCGTCCAAATGTCACACACGTGTACAACCTTCGTTGCAGGGGACGGTCACTGCATCCTTGAGGATGCACCCTATTTCTTCGCCGAGTGATTGGGTGGGGCTGGGGGATTGGCAGGAGCCGGCGGGACGTACACGTACTCTCCTGGACGCGCGTAGCGCAACTGCTCGCGCGCTTCTTTCTCGATCGCTTTTTCATCCGTCTTCAATCCACGAATCCTATGCTCGTAGGTTCCGTTTTCCTGCTGTTCCCGCGCGATCCGTTTTTGCAGCGACTCATACTCAGCTCGCTTCTGTTTGTACACAATCATTCCATTCGCGCCAAACATGACGTGCACGAAAAGCAGCCCGGCCAGCACCGTAACCATAATCGTGGCGATGCGCCGGCGCAGCGCATAGACTCGCGCCGCCAGCGGACGTACACCTTCCACCCAAGATGCAGCCAACGCCTCAGCCTGTGGCGCCCTTGCGGCCATAGCGCGCAGACCGTCCTGCGGAGTGGGAAACCTGCGAATTCTTGAAATGCTCTTTACTCGAAAATCCATTTCTTAGCCGCCGTACTCAACTTCTCCTGCCCTCGCTCGCTCCGCGCTTCGGAATACACGCGCACCACCGGCTCGGTTCCCGAAAGCCGGTAGCACACCCATGATCCATCTTCGAAAACCAACTTCAATCCGTCTGTGCGAACCACTTCGCTGACCCCGCGCCCACAGAACTCCCGCGGATCAGACTTCAGCTTCTCAGTGAACTTCGCTTTCACCTCCGGCGTCAAGCGGAAGTTCTCGCGCTTCGGATAATAGGAACCAACTTGGTTACATAACTCCTTCAATTGCTCGCCCAGAGACTTACCTCGCCGCGCCACCATCTCGCAGCACAGCAGTCCCGCCAGCAATCCGTCTTTCTCCGGCACGTGATGACGGATCGAGAGCCCCGCGCTCTCTTCCCCGCCGATCGCGATCTTATCCTGCATGATGAGTTCGCCGATGTACTTGAAACCCACTGGCGTCTCGAACAGTTCCACGCCGCGCGCCTTGGCAATTGCATTGATCAAGTTCGTGGTCGCCACCGACTTGGCCACGCCGTTTTTCCATCCCCGGCTCTCCACCAGATAGTCGAAAAGCAAAGCAATCACGTAGTTCGGCTGGAGGTAGGTTCCGTCCGCATCGACGATCCCAAAGCGATCCGCGTCTCCGTCGGTCGCAATCCCGATGTGCGCGCTTGTGGCGCGCATATTTTCCCGTAGATCCTCAAGAAGATGATCGTCGGGCTCCGGCGCGTGGCCGCCAAACAGCACGTCCCGATAGTCATGGACCGTGGCAACCTTCACCCCCGCCTCACGTAAGAGTCCGTCTGAATATCCTCGCGCCGCGCCCCACATGGGATCAAAGCAGACTTGCAGGTTGGCTTTTCGGATCACTTCCAGGTCCACAATCTCCCGCAGCCGCTTCAAGTAACCCGGTTTCACATCGAGCGATTCCTGCGCCACGCTTTCACCGTTGCCGGTCACGCTTCGCGCCGCAACCGCACCATCTCCCGCGGCGATCTCGGCCTCAATCTTCTTCGTAACTTCCGGCAGTGCCGGGCAGCCATCCGGAGTCGAAAACTTGATCCCGTTGTACTCGGGAGGATTGTGCGAGGCCGTAAAGTTGATGACCCCGTCTGCCTTGCTTTGGACTACGGCATAAGCAAACGAAGGGGTGGGCGCTGGTTCCATGACCATCACCGGCGTAATCCCGTGGGCCCCCAGAATCTCGGCTGCCATGGCACAAAAAGCCTCCCCCAGGAACCGCGGATCGCGCCCCACGATCACTCGCCCCCCTTCCGGCTTCTGCGAAGCGACGTAGCGCGCAATTCCGTCTACTGCCCGCCCCACGTTGGCAAACGTGAACTCCTCCGCCATTACCGCCCGCCAGCCGGATGTGCCAAACTTGATTTGCGTTAGCATGCTTAGGCTCTCGACTTTAAACTACTGCCTTCTGTGGCATTTGATGACACTTGATTGCTCGCCGACCGAAAGCTGATTTTATATGACCGACAAACAAATCGTCTTCACCACTGCTGGCTCGGAAGAAGAAGCCCAGAAGATCGCGCGCCAACTGGTTGAGCGCGGGCTGGCCGCCTGCGTGAATATTATCCCGCGTGTCGAGTCTATTTATCGTTGGCAAGGCAACGTGGAATCTGCGCGGGAATGGCTGCTCATCGTCAAGACGACGACCGAACGGTTCCCTGCCGTTCGCGACTCCATTCGCGAACTCCACTCCTACGACCTGCCAGAGTGCATTGCGGTTTCCGTGGAAGATGGTAGCTTGTCCTACCTGAAATGGCTAGAGGAGTCAGTGAGGTGAACGAACCGAGCAGCGCGAATTCGTGCTCGATAAAGCACTAAGAAAAGAGGGCGGCGTAAGACCCCGCCGCCCATTACCAGTCAGTCTTGCCACTACCATCTTGGAACCGCTTTACCGCCGGCCACCGTGCGGGGCCATTCCAGTCCGCGCCGCTCTCATCTGGAGCCGGTCAGCTTTGGCCTCCCGCTGGCGGCGGTCAACTCTAGCCTCGCGGTCCGCTTTAGCCTCGCGGTCCGCTCGTGCGTCCTTGCGGTCCTTGAGTGCCTCTCGCTTATCATTGTGCATATCGCGCGCGGCTTTACGAAGTTCTTTCTGGTCCTTTGCCGCCGCCGCCTTGTCGCCAGCTTTCACGTCCTGCCGCAGATCGACTCGCTCCTCCTTCATCTGCTTCAGGTCGTTGCGCACTGCTTGCTTATCCTGGCGTGCATCTTTGTGATCCTGACTCGGATCGGTCTGCGCCGTCTGTCCAAACGCAACTAGCGAAGCCATCACAAACAGGATCGCACTCAGTATCGTTCGTCGCATCATGCACCCTCCAATAATGAAGTTCGAATTGACAAACCGAAGTGGCGGCGCATTCTTGCTCACGACACTTAGAACCCAGTTGAGCCAGAAAAGTCGTCGGCAAATGGCGTCAGAAACACCTTAGAAAACGGAAAAATGTTATTTACAGGATTTACCTTAGTAGGGAAGAAGATTTCCTATATCGCAGCCAGCCCCGATTCCAGATCGTCAAGAATATCCTCGATGGTCTCGATCCCCACCGAGATGCGCACCATCCCGTCGGTGATGCCAATCGCTTTTCGCCCTTTCTCGCCCAGCCCCGCGTGCGTCATCGTCGCCGGATGCGAGATCAGCGTCTCCACTCCCCCTAACGACTCGCCGAGTGAACACACCTGCAGCCTCTTCAGCATCTTGTTGGCGTTCTTCAGCGATCCTGTCTCAAACGTGATCATCGATCCAAAGCCGCTCATCTGCCGCTTTGCCAATTCATGCTGCGGATGATCCGTCAGTCCGGGATAAAAGACTTCGCGTACTTTCTTATGCTTCGCGAGAAACTCCGCCACCTTACGCCCATTGCGATCGTGAATCTCCATGCGCGCGGCCAGCGTCTTCACGCCGCGCAGAATCAGCCAGCACTCAAACGGAGAAAGTATTGCCCCCGCGGCCTTTTGCAAAAACGCCAGTTTTTCCGCCTGCTCCGGCTTGCTGCACACGACTACGCCACCGAGCCCGTCACTGTGTCCATTGAGAAATTTCGTGGTCGAGTGCACCACCATATCCGCGCCCAGCGCGAGCGGCTGCTGAAAATACGGAGACATGAAGGTGTTGTCTACCACGAGTTCGACTTTCTTGCGCCGGCAGATCTGGCTGATCGCAGCCAGATCGCTCAAGCGCATCAGCGGATTGGTCGGCGTCTCCACGTACACCATCCGCGTGTTTTTGCGGATCGCGCGCTCGACGTTTTCCGCGTCCGACGTATCCACGTAGGAAAACTCGAGGCCATAACCAGCCCAGACCTGGTTGAACAGCCGCGGCGTCCCGCCATACAAATCGTTCCCACACACCACGTGATCGCCAGACTTCAACAGCGTCGCAACCGCGTTGATGGCGGCCATGCCGCTGGCAAATACCGGCGCCGCCACGCCGCCTTCGAGCGCTGCAAGATTCTGCTCCAAGCGCGCGCGTGTTGGGTTCGACACGCGGGAATACTCGTAGCCCTTGTTCTCGCCGATCCCCTGCTGCACATAAGTAGAAGTGGGATAGATGGGGACGGTGACGGCACCAGTTAAGGGATCAGGCTCTTGTCCGTGGTGGATGGCGCGAGTAGCGAAACCGGACTGACGGGCTTTCATGGGACGTTCCAATTTGGGAAGTTCTGGAGTATCGGGTATACCCCCCTCCCCCCACAGTACTTTATCTACAGTACTTTAGAATCTTTAGAATCTTTGACTTAGTGGAAAACTGCGAAAAGATCTAATTGGCTCAATAACTTACGGGCAAAATCTTGTAAATAAACGACTTACGCGACGATTGAAGCCGCAAGTCCTTTAGAATCAGTGCTCACTAGGGTACAAATGGCAAAATCTTGAGGACAAACGACTTACTCTTAAAGAGAAGCTGGATCGACCGTCATTCGATCGGTTACGGATCAATCCGCTGCGATCCAGTCACGCCCCATTAAAGGGTTTCACCAGCCGCCGTTGGAGTCAAGGAAAAATTAGCTGAGCGGTACGGATTTAAAGCTTTCAACACGGAGGTCACGGGGGTACACGGGGTAGAACTCGCGGTCGAGGCGATTTGGGAGAAACTCTAGACTCCACCCTCAAAAATCTTCTTCGACAAATACCGCTCCGCTGAATCCGGAATGATCGTCGCGATCCGCTTCCCCGCGCCCAGCCGCCGTGCCACTTGTAGAGCCGCGAACACGACCGCTCCGCCGCTGGATCCTGCCAGTGCGCCTTCCTGCGCCGCCAGTTGCTTCACCATCTCGAAGGCGTCGTCGTCCATCACCGCAATCACTTCATCGCATACAGCCGCGTCAAACGTCTCTGGGATGAAGTTATTCCCGATCCCTTCCACTTTGTGTGGGCCGGGCGCTCCGCCGCCCAGGACAGAACCTTGCGTGGTTACAGCCACCGCCAGCACTCCCGGGACATGTTCCTTCATATAGCGGGCCACGCCGGTAAACGTTCCGCAGGTGCCACAGCCTAAAACTACCGCGTCCACTTTCCCGCCCATCTGTTCGAATATTTCCACCGCAGTGGTTTCGTAGTGGTAATCGGGATTCGCCGGGTTCTCGAATTGTCCCGCCATAAAAGCACTGCGATCGCCCGCCACAAGATTCTTGGCGCGCCGGATCGCTCCCTGCATGCCTTCGTCTTCCGGAGTCCGTTCGACGTTGGCCCCGAGGGCCCGCATTATGATCACTTTTTCCTGCGAGAAGCCTTCCGGCACGAACAGCTTCACCTTGTAGCCGCGGTTCACGCCTATCAGCGCCAATCCGATTCCAGTGTTCCCCGCCGTTGCTTCGACAATCGTTCCGCCGGGCGCAAGCTTTCCTTCCTGCTCGGCCTTGCGGATGATGCCGATGGCGGCGCGGTCCTTCACGCTTCCGCCCGGATTCAGGTATTCCAGTTTGGCGAAGACGTCAGCCGAACCGGCGGGAACCAGCCGTTTCAGGCGAAGCATGGGAGTCGCGCCCACCAAATCAGTAATATCGTCGGCGACCCCCAGATGGGAGACTTCAGAGCTTTTCAGGTGCACGTTACAGGGTAAGGGGAGAGTATGGAATCGTCAATCGCCTCAGTCGCGCTCAAGTTCTCCCTCGATTTGTCCGATGCTTCCAGAGTAGCCAAGTCATCCGGGAGAGACATGCATTCACGAATACGGGGACTAGCTTTTTCCTGTGTCTGCCTTTGCCTGGCCCAAATCACGCTACAGGCGCAGGAATTCGACCTCTTTGACCGCACGGTTCAGGTGCATGGCTTCGCGTCGCAGGGCTTGATTTTTACCAATGACAACAATTGGCTGACCATGAACACCAGCCAGGGCAGCGCCGGCTTTACCGAGTTCGGCGTCAATATGTCCACGCGCGTCACCGACAAGCTTCTGGCCGGAGCTCAGCTCTACGATCGCAATCTCGGTCAGTTGGGTCAATACCATCCGTCGCTGGACTGGGCTGTCGCCGATTACCGCTTCAAGACCTGGCTCGGCATTCGCGGCGGCAAAGTTAAGACGACACTCGGTCTCTATACCGACACTCAGGACCTGGATTTCCTTCACACCTTTGCCCTGCTTCCGCAAAGCGTTTATCCCACCGACATTCGAGACTTCACCATCTCTCATCTCGGGGGCGACATTTATGGCAAAGTTTCCCTGAACCACGGTCTAGGCAGCCTGGCTTACACAGCCTATGCCGGCCACCGCAGCGACAGCTTGTATGGCGGCTTTGCCTACCTGGTCTCCGCTTACAAAGGCTCCTTATCGAGCTATGGTGGGTTACAGTACGGAGCCGATCTGCGATGGAACACTCCGCTGAAGGGTTTGTTGATCGGAGCTTCGCGATTGAATGAAGACATCACTGGGAGGGGTTCATCCATAAATCCTCTCAACCCGGGCGCCGGCCCGGCTCCTTACTCTGAGGTCTCGAGGGCGGACTGGACCAACCAATTCTACGGCGAGTACATCACGGGAAAATTGCGGATCGATTCGGAGTATCGCCGCTTTCTGCACGATGGAATCGTCAACCACGGCGTTAGCCGGACCATCACCGACGTGCGCGGCTGGTACCTCTCGGGAGCTTATCGAATCGACAAACGGCTCGAACTTGGCTCGTACTACTCTCGCTACTCGGTAACCAGTGAATCCGCAGGCCCGCTGGCTCAGTTCGTCCCTGACCAAACCGATACCAGCCTGCCCGCGAATCACATCTACGACAAAGTCATCACAGCACGGTTCGACCCGAAACGATTCTGGAACGTCAAGGTGGAAGGTCACTTTATGAACGGTTATGGAACCAGCACCTACCCGAACGGATTTTATCCTCAAGTCAACCCTCGGGGCCTCAAGACCAATACCGACGCTTTAGTGGTTAAAACCGGCATCAATTTCTGAGCCATATTTCTGAACCATGGACGAAGGCAAATGTAATGAGGTACGGAAAAATAATTCTCGTCGCAGCCGGACTGGTGAGCTCAGCTTTGCCCGGCGCCGTCGCGGACGACGGCAAGGTCATTGCCAATTCCAGTGTGAAGGAAGACATGATTTCCGCAGCGGAACTCAAAAGCGTCTTTCTGGAAGAGAAGAGGTCGCTCTCTGATGGGATACACGTCGAACCGGTACTCGAGAAAGATGGGCCGGTCCACCAATGGTTCCTACGCGAGTACCTCGGCAGAACCGACGACGATCTGCAAACGTACTACCGTGTTCTCGTGTTCACCGGGAGAGGCACCATTCCGAAAAACCTTGGCTCCGATGCGGAAGTCATCGCCTATGTGGCCAGGACAAGGGGCGCTATCGGTTATGTCAGCGCCACAACCAGCACGGAAGGTGTGAAAACCCTGGTCGTAGGAGGAACCACGAACGGTGCTGCAAGAAAACTGATCACCCAGGTCGCTCCGCAATACCCGGAGACACTAAAGCTGCTCAAGATCGGCGGAACTGTTCGCTTGCGGATAACCATCGCCCCCAAGGGCGACGTCGAGACCGTCCAACTGCTTGGAGGCAATCCGATTCTGGGCGAGTCCGCCATAGCCGCCGTGAAGCAATGGGTCTATGCCACCGCCAACTCGCGCACCACTGCGGAAGTTAGCGTTCCCTTCAATGCGCCCCGCTGAACATCAGGACTCTCTACCTACCGTCCCCCCACCCTTGTGCGTTTCGCATGGTTCTTACTTCATCCCCGCCCTTGCCCCCTGTGAGCCCGCGTAGTATCCGCTCTTGGTCCGCACTACCATCTTGCTGTGGCCTTTCACCTTAGCCTCGACGCGGATCTGCCGGAAGCCGCCGCTGGCCCTCGGATTCGTAGGCTTGTACCCGATCGTGTACTGATTGCGGATGTCGTGGGCCACCTGCCGGCTGATCTCGTCCACTTCGTCCAGAGTCCTCGGAAAGAACGCGATTCCTCCAGTCCGTTGGGCAATGATCTCCAACGCCCGCTTGGCTCGCTTGGGATGCTCTTCATCTCCCAATATTCCAATCGCATACACCGAGGGACCGTTCTCCTCCTGCAACTGCTTGACCGCCTCCTCCAGGGTTTCCCGGCTGGCGTTGTCTTCTCCATCTGTCACCACGAATATCACTTTCCGTTCCAGCCTGGCGTTCATCTTGAGGTGCCCCGCGGATGCGACCACGGCTTCATAGAAGGCCGTTCCGCCCTTGGCATCGATCTTTTCGAGCGCTTCTTTCAACTTCAGCAGATCGTTGGTGAAATCCTGGTCAAGGTAATATTCGTCGTTGAAATTCACCACAAACACTTCGTCCTCAGGATTGCTCGACCGCACCAGGTTCAGCGCCGCCTGATTCACTTTCGCCCGCTTTTCCCGCATCGAACCGGAATTGTCGATCACGATGCCCATGGCCACGGGAATGTCTTCGTGGTGGAACGAAATAATATTCTGCGGTTTCCCATCTTCGTAAACGGTGAACGCAGCCTTATCGAGATCGGTGACGATACGCTGCTTATCGTCAACCACTGTGGCGTGCAGCAAAACTTCATCCACGTCCTTGCGGATGACGAACGTTCCGTTCTCGTTGGGATTTTGCTGCGCGCTCGAACTGGCAGCGGGCGCAGGCGCCGCGCCGGATTGCGGCTGAGGATTTTGAGATTGGGGAGCTTGTGACTGGGCAGTTCGGAAATGGCCCTGAGAAGTCTTCCATGCCGCGTGTCCGGCAAAGGGTTGTGCCAGCAGC
The DNA here is from genome assembly GCA_035568115.1 of Candidatus Acidiferrum sp. Taxonomy (GTDB): domain Bacteria; phylum Acidobacteriota; class Terriglobia; order Terriglobales; family Acidobacteriaceae; genus Sulfotelmatobacter. Next base: position 90,788 of record DATMOP010000080.1, on the reverse strand, counting down.
GCGACTGCGGCCCCGGCCCAGATCACGCTCCTTAGAAAATGAGAGAGAATCGCAGCCCGCCTACTCTTCGGGCGCGTAATATCCGGTCCTGGCATACACTCGGAGGGGCGGCAATCCTTTCGGCGGCATTAGCTTCACTTTGATCTTACGCCATTTTCCATCCCGCACCACCTTGCTTGGGCGATACCCGAGAACGTACTGATTGCGCAACTCCACCCCGATCTTGGTGGCAACGTCGCCCAAATCGTTCGGGTTCTCCACCGTGAACGCCCGTCCACCAGTCAGTTCCGCGATCTCGCCCAACAGTGCCGGCCCCAGTTGCTCTTCCTGGGTTTGAAAATACCGGTCGTAAATTCCGATGGCGTACACCATCACATCTGCTTCCTTCACCAAAGCCTTGATCTCGTGTTCCGTGTACCGGCTGTGATTATCGCCTCCATCGGAAATGATCAGCAGCGCCTTTTTGGGATACTTCGCCTGCCTCATCTTACTCACGCCCATGTAGATCGCATCCAGCAAAGCCGTCCGCTTCTGCGGCACGGTGAAGACCAGCTTGCCCTGGATCTCGTCCACCGAACTGGTGAAATCGTTGACCATGTCGGGCTCGTCCGAGAATGTGATCAGGAAGAACTCATCCTGCGGGTTGGCGGTCTTGAAAAACTCCACCACCGCATCTTTCGCCCGGTCCATCTTGCTGCTCATACTTCCGCTGGAATCGAAGATTACCCCCAGCGACACCGGAGCGTCCTCACTGGAAAAGGACTTGATCTCTTCTTTCGCGCTGCCCTCAAAAAGCTCGAAATTTTCCTTGTCCAGCCCAGTCACAAGCCGGTTCATCGGATCCGTAATCGTCACCGGCACCAGCACCAGATCCACTGCCACTTTTAGGGGACGAACGCGGGTACTCAGAGATGCGGGTACGACAGTCTGCTTCGCAATTTCTTCCGTCTTCGTCTTATCTGCTTCGCGAGGCTGCGCTTCGCGAGGCTGCACTTCACGGGGCAAGATGTGGACGTCGTTCACGTCAGTCTGACCCACGGCGGACGACGGCAAGCCGCACGCCGCACCCATCGCAAGAAACAATATCCACCGTAAAGCTTGGGAAGGTCGGGAAGCGTTAAGACGCAACTGCACAAAAGTTGGGTTCCAGGGTCGAACCAGGCAGGACTTCCGAACTAAGTCTCGAACTAGGGCCTTAGGGCGAGTTAACCGGCGCCCATCCAGGAGGGCCATAAGCACCTCGATTGGCCGCGATAGTATCACAGCTTTGCTCGACCGGCGGCGGTTTTTTTGTCAAATGTTTGTGACAATCGCGACTGGACGGCCCATTTCGGTATTTCATCCCCATCCAATGAATACCCCGCCCATGTTGCCGCCGCCACCTTGTTACAATCAAAGGTTTCCATGGCTGACGTTCATCCCTTTCGCGCCTTTCGTTACGATCCCCGGCAGGTCTCCACTTCCCAGGTAGTGACCCAGCCTTACGACAAGATCACTCCCACTTTGCAGGATCGTTATTACGCGGCCAGCCCGCATAACCTTGTCCGCATCATCCTTGGCCGACGCGAAGAAAATGACAATCCGGCGAACAATGTATATTCCCGCGCGGCCGCCCACTTCCGCGACTGGCGACAGCAAGGCATCCTGCGCCAGGATACCCTTCCTTCCATCTACGTCTATTCCCAGCGCTTCACTCGGCCGGGTTCATCCGAGGAACGTTCATCCGAGGAACGCTCATCCAGGGAAAGTTCATCCAAGCAAGTTTCAACCACTGAACTGGAGCGCCGTGGCTTCATCGCGCTCGGACGAATCGAAGACTATTCCGCCGGCGTCGTCTTCCGCCACGAGCAAACCCTGGCTAAGCCCAAGGCCGACCGCCTCGATCTGCTCCGCGCCACCCGAGCCCACTTCGGCCAAATTTTCATGCTCTACGAGGATTCAGGCCAGATCGAATCTCTCCTTTCGACCCCTGCCCATCCGGACATTTCCGTCACGGATGAGGCCGGTGTCGTTCATCGTGTCTGGCAAGTTTCTGATCCGAACCTCATCAACTCCGTCAAAACCGCAATGGGCGACAAAAAAGTCATCATCGCCGACGGCCACCACCGCTACGAAACCGCACTTGCCTACTGCAACGAACGCCGCGCCGCCGATTCGTCCGCGCAGGCTCATACTCCCAGTTCCGCGCCTTATGAGTTCGTCATGATGACGTTCGTCAACATGAACAGCCCCGCACTGTTAGTCTTGCCGACGCATCGCCTGGTCCACAGCCTGCCTTCATTCTCCGAGGAAGCCTTCGTCTACTCCGCTCGCGCCTTTTTCGACGTCGACGAGATTGACCCTGGGCTCGACGCCGCCCGCGCCACCGCAATTCTCCGGGAGTCTGGACAGTGTGGCACCACCATCCTCGCCGTCACCGCCAACCGGGCCTTCCTCCTCCACCACCCCAACCCCAACGTGCAGCAAGTCTTCACCGGCCTGTCCATTCGCCAGCAAGCGCTGGACGTAGTACAACTTCACAAATGTTTGCTGGAGAAAGCCCTGAAGTTATCCGAAGAATCCATCCGCAACCAGCAGAACATTTCTTATATCCGCGACGCCGACGAGGTCTTTTCGCGCGTGCGTAGTGCCAGCCACCCCCGCGCCAACATCGCTTTCCTGATGAACCCATGCCGCATGGCGCAGGTGCGTGACATTGCCTTCGCCGGCGAGGTCATGCCCCAGAAATCCACGGACTTCTATCCCAAACTCCTCAGCGGACTAACCATCTATGCCCTCGACTAGAAGCTGGATTAGCCCAAGGCCCGGGAAAAGTAGCGCGGCCGTCCCGGCGGCTGTCCCTTCGGCAGGCTCAGGGCAGGCCATGGAGGCGTCCTCGCCTCCACTGCTGAGAGCGCCTCTACCAGTCGGGCTTCTCCTACTGCTTGCCGTCCTCCTCGTCTCCGCCGCCCCTTCCGAAAAACATCTCTCCATCTACTCCACCGCTGCCAACTATTCTGTACCCATCGTGCAGCGCCAAGGCCATGACTACGTCGGCTTGCTGGAATTGCTTGACCCCCTGGGAACGGTCAGTGCCAAATACGACCCTCCCCGTTGGCGCATCCACTACAACAACATCCTCGGCGACTTTAGCGTCGGCAAGAATCATGCCCGCGTCCAGGGACGCGACGCCGACCTATCCGCAAAATTCCTTCTGGAAAACGGGCGCGGCTTGGTTCCGCTATCCTCTCTGAGCTCCCTGCTGCCGCGCTTCCTGGGAGGTCCCGCCACTCTGCATCCGGAGTCCGGACGCCTCTTCATCGGCGACATCGCCACCCATTTCACCGCCGCAGTGTCTTCCGACGATGCTTCGCACCTCGTCTTTCACTTCACCGCCCCTGTCAATCCGTCCGTCGCCACCGAACCCGGCAAACTGCGCATGACCTTCAACCGCGAACCGGTCACCGCACCTGCCTCTCCCACGTTGACCTTTGACAGCAAAGCGATTCCCTCCGCCACCTATTCCGAGCAGAACGGCGCCGCCGAAATCACGGTAACCACCACCATTCCACTCCTCGCCAGCTTCAGCCCGGATGGCCGGACCATCACTCTCGCTCCCACGAAAACTCAACCCGCCACCACCGCAGTCAGTTCGCCCGCTGCAACGCCAACTCCGCCGCAAAACAATCCCGCAGCACCGTCAACGCCAGCGAATCCGTCCTCTGTCCCGCGCCGTTACTTCGCAATTGTCGACGCCGGCCACGGCGGCAACGACCGCGGCGAGGCTCTCAGCACTACCCTCGCCGAGAAAGACATCACTGTAGCGTTCGCGCGGCGTCTGCGCCAGGAACTCGAGAGCCGCGGAATCCCCACCCTGGTCCTGCGCGACTCAGACGCCAACGTGGCACTCGACGATCGCGCCTATTTCACCAACACCACTCACGCCGCCGTCTACGTCGCCCTGCATGCCGCATCCAACGGCCACGGTGTTCGCCTCTATACCGCGCTGCTTCCCTACGCAGGTCCGGAAGATCGCGGCCCTTTCCGCTCCTGGATTACCGCCCAGCAGTCATCTATGCCCCTCAGTCAAGCCGCCGCTGCAAGCGTGGCTGCGGAACTGAAAAAGCAGCAGGTCACGGTCCGGATTCTCACCGCGCCTCTTCGGCCGCTAAACAACATCGTTACCGCGGCCATCGCAGTCGAGGTCGCCCCGCCCGCATCGGACCTCTCCGCGCTCACTTCATCGGACTACCAGCAAATCATTGCCAGCGCCGTGGCCAACGGAATTGCGGACATTCGCTCGCAGCTGGCCGCCGCGCCATGATTTAGGAAAAGCATGATTAGGAAAGGCACGATAGGAAAAGAAGGTTGGGGGAAAAACGGTCGGACAAGTCGGACAAAAATGATCGGACAAGAATGACTGGTGAAAAGTGATTCCACGCCATCTCTATTTCGCGGTCTCCGTGCTGCTGCTAGCCGTGCTCGGCATGAGCCTCTACGGCTGGCACATGCGCGGGCGCGCCGCCTCGAGTCCCGCCGCCTCCCTCGACACTCGTCCCGTCGTGCCTCCCGTGGCCGGACCCACCGAGCAAGTGACTTTGTTCGTCGCCTATGACGACATCGGTGTGCTCCACTCTCAGCCCGCCCGCATTCCTCTGCCTAGCGTGCGCCAGCAACGGGCCGAAGAATTGCTCCGCGCTCTGCTCGCCCTATACCTGGACAAATCCTCGCCGCATCCCATCCCGCAAGGCTCCGACGTCCGCAGCGTCTACCTCGTTGATCCCGGCCTCGCCGTCATCGACATCAACGCCGCCTTCGCCGACGGCCACCGCTCCGGCGTGCTCTCTGAAGAATTGACCGTAGCCTCTTTAATCCAGACACTCTCCGCCAACATACCGGGCATTCTGAAAGTAAAGATTCTGGTGGAAGGAAAAGAGCGGCAAACTCTCGCCGGCCACGCCGATCTATCCAATTTTTTCGACGTCTCTGCCATCAATCAACTCACTACGCAACTCCAGTCAACCCAGTAGTCATCAACGTTGCGCCATGACTAAAGGTTCACATCCGATCTTGCGGACAGTTCCCGATCTATCGACGACTCGGAACTTAAACGAACGCCTGATTGCGAGCCCTGGGCAAGCGCCCTCAGCCGGTGGCTAACGGGTTGCGATCCATTTGAACTCCCAAGAGCCGGTCGCCGTCGTTGTCCAGGAAGACCACTTGCGCCTGCGCGCTTCGCTCGGCCGCGCGGCCCGAGGACAGATTCCGGGGACTGACAGATTCCGGAATGCTAATGCGGGGCTAATGCGGGGACGGGGCTAATGCGGGCGGGGCTAATGCGGGCGGGCTAATGCGGGGACAGACGGGACTGACCCCATATCCCGCAAATCTATGTAATTAGCACTCCCCGCCGTCGAGTGCCAGCCGCTTCCGCCATTCGGCCCACTCGCCTTCCGCCTCTCCTAACTCCTTCAATCCCTGTCACTTAAGGCAGTATGTACGTACCTCTGGGTACGCACACCACTGCATGCACAAAGTGTTCCAGTTGGAACATTCAGCACTATGTTCCGGTTGGAACACTAAGCTAGTTTCGCAAAAGAAAAGCGCGGGCGCCTTCGCCCGCGCTCGTTATACTAGGCCAAACCTTAGGCCCCGACCAGCGCCGGCTCCACTCCATAAATCGAATGCCACGAAGTCGCCGCCTTCAGCTTCCCGTTCACGTTATTGATGTTCTTCACCCCTTCAGTCTCCAGCCACGAGCGGAAAGCCGCAGCACCCTGCTTGGCATAGATCGGGATGCCGTCCTTCCAGGTCGCGCGGCCGCAGAGCACACCGTTAAACTTCACTCCCGACTCTCCCGCCAACTCCAGCGTCTCGCTGAATTCCGCGTTGCTGACGCCCGCCGAAAGATAAATGAACGGTTTGGTCGCAACATTCGCCGCCTTGTGGAACAGGTCGATCGCTTCCTTCTTCGTATAAGCCTTCTGCCCGCCAAACGACTTGGTGCCCTCAACAAACTTCATGTTCACGGGTACTTCTACCTTCAGCACATCCACACCGTAGCGGTCTTTGCTGAACTCCCGCATGCTCTCGGTGACGATCTGCGGCTTCTTCTTCGCATATTCCAGGCCTTTCTCATCGGCACCCTCTTCGTATCCTACAAACTCTAAAAAGTACGGGATGTCATTGGCCCGGCATTCGTCACCAATGCGTTCCACCCAGGCGTGCTTCTTGTCGTTCACATCTTTGGGATCGAATGGCGAGTAGTACAGCAGAATCTTCACACAGTCCGCGCCAGCTTCTTTCAGCCGGCGCGCCGACCAGTGATCCAGCAGATCGCCCAGCCGTCCCGGCCCGGTCTTGTCGTATCCGGTTTTCTCGTAAGCCAGCAGCAGTCCCGCATTTTTAGCCCGGCGCTTCGACGCTGGCAGTCCCCACTCCGGGTCCAACAGAATGGCGCTGGCATGTGGCGTCAAGACTTCGGTGACCAGCGTCTTGAATTCTTCCATCATGGCGTCGCTGATTTCCCCGCCCTTTTCTTTGCCCAGCGACTTCTGTAGCGAACCGCGCTGATCCATCGCAGCCGCCGCGATCACACCACGTTCATTCGAAACTTTTCTGAGACCCGCAAGTTTGCCAGGGGTAAGCTTCATAGATTCCTCCTGATCATGTGCTGAGAAAGATGAGGCGCTTGAAAACACTCAATTGTAAACCATGGAGAAATCATCAAAGAGGTGGGCAAATGCTCAGCCCTCTGACTCGCCGCTTGACACGAGGCATTACCCGCGGCGCTTGCCGCCATCTCTCAACACGGACAAGAACCCGAATCCAAACCTTGACTCACGACGCGGGCGCGTCAGGTGCGACTTCGCGCGTTCGTTTGATCCGAGCTTCTCGTTTCCCTTCAATACCGAGGGCAACCAGCAGCGCTGCCATGATTCGTTCGAGAGCCCCGACGACAAACTTGGTACTGTAACCAGCGATGAACGGAATCATAAGATAAAACGCCTCGGACTTACTGCTGTTAGGGGCGCCTAAATTGGCAAAGGCCTGACGGGCAAAGCCAAGATAGAAGACCCACCCCAGCAGGACTCCAAGCTCCAATCTCGCGTAAAGAGGGTATTTATCCTTACGATTGAATGTTTGTGCAGGAACCACCCCCAGCGCGTCGAAGAAGCAATAGACCACCGCACCGAGTGTTCCCAGAGAGATTGCAAGTACGGAGCAACCAACTTCCTTGCCCCATCCCGCTGTGACTCGACGGGCCAAGATCAGGCCGACCACCGCGGAACACAATGCAAGCAATCCGATCCACAAGAGCCGCCCCTTGAATCTGGCGTACTCATCGGGGTCGCCCTCCGCAAGGCTATCAGCGGTTATCGGGAAAGTAATGGAAGTCAGAGCGATAAGAGCAGCATCAAGTTTAGCGCTGGCACCGGCCAGCTCCTTTTTCGCTTCTTTGCTAGCGTTTACCCCTGGGACTTCGTGTAATTCCAGCCCGCTGATCTGGCTCAAAATGCCCGTTGGCACCTTATAACCGTTCCTGACGGCGAACTGTTTGAGAAGCAGAGTTTTCCGTAGTGATTCCGAAAAATCGTCGGGCTCCTCCCCGCGCGGCTCCCTAGCCTCTTGCTTCCCATTCTCCTGTCCTGTCATGGGCGACATCCTCGATGGAAAATCAAACTCCGCGCTGGAGCGCGTTGGCAACGGTCACCTGAGGGAAGGCGCAATTCTCCCGCTCATTCCGCCAGTTGTCAATACCCAGCCAATGGTATAGTGGCGTGACCACCGACTTTTCATCTCCGCTCATAGGGACAATAGGGCGAGTCGACCAAAGACATTCTCAGAACACTTACATTTTCCGAAGGAAGATTCATCATGCCCATCGCAACCACTAATCCCGCCACCGGCGAAGTAATCCAGACCTTCCAGGCGCTCTCCGACAGTCAGATCGAGCAAAAACTCCAATTAGCGGTCACCACCTTCCAGTCCGAGCGCAAGACTCCCTTCGCCGAGCGCGCTCGGCGCATGCTCAAAGCCGCCGAAATCCTCGAACGGGACAAAGAAAAGTTCGCGCATCTGATGACGCTGGAAATGGGCAAGCCCTACAAGGCCGCATTAGCCGAGGCAATGAAGTCCGCTGGAGGGTGCCGTTACTACGCCGAAAATGCTGAGCGCTTCCTCAAGGACGAAGTCATCGAGACTGGCTCTGGGAAAAGTTTTGTCCGCTACCGGCCGATTGGACCCATTCTCGCCGTGATGCCCTGGAACTTTCCTTTCTGGCAGGTGTTCCGCTTCGCCGCTCCGGCTCTGATGGCGGGCAACGTCGGGCTGCTCAAGCACGCCTCGAACGTCCCCCAGTGCGCGCTCGCGATCGAAGGGATTTTTCTCGAAGCCGGATTTCCCGAAGGCGCGTTCCAGACGCTGCTGATCGGTTCACAACAAGTTGACGCGATCCTCAACGACCCGCGCGTTGTCGCTGCCACGCTCACCGGAAGCGAGCAGGCTGGCATCGAGGTGGGAGTTGCCGCCGCCAAGCGCATCAAGAAAGTTGTGCTCGAGCTTGGCGGCAGCGACCCGTTTATCGTGATGCCCAGTGCTAATCTCGACGCCGCTGTGGCCACCGCGGTGGAAGCTCGCGTCATCAACAACGGCCAATCCTGCATCGCGGCCAAACGTTTTATCGTCGCCGAGCCCATAGCCGCGGAGTTCGAACGGAAGTTCGTCGAGCGCATGAAGAATCTGCGCATAGGTGATCCTTTCGACGAGAAAACTGAACTCGGTCCGCTGGCCACCGCCGACGCCGTCAAATCTCTCGATGCCGACGTGCAGAAATCCGTCAAGGCCGGCGCCAAACTCCTCACCGGCGGTCACCCCCTGAAGCTGCCCGGCAATTACTATGCTCCGACCGTTTTGACCAACATCCCGAAAGAATCCCCGGCCTACCGCGAAGAATTTTTCGGCCCAGTCGCGATGCTGTTTCGCGTCAAGGACATCGACGAAGCCATCCGCCTCGCCAACGACAGCCGCTTCGGACTTGGCGCCAGCGCCTGGACCACCGACGCCCACGAGCGCGACCGCTTCATTAACGAACTCGAGTCCGGCATGGTCTTCATCAATAAAATGGTCGCCTCTGACCCGCGCATTCCCTTCGGCGGCGTCAAACACTCCGGCCACGGCCGCGAACTCTCGGCCAACGGCATCCGGGAATTCATGAACATTAAGACCGTTTCCATCGCCTAGGGGCGTAGGTCGTGTACTGGTGGAGACAAGAACATTGAAAGCATGATTTGTCTCGGGACATCCCTCCGGAGTTACTCGCGTTGCAACGCTAACGATTGCCGCCGTTACCAGTCGAATTGATATCGACCAGGGCTGACTAGCCCAGCCGGCCGGAGGCAACCGATGCGCACCCTCCTCGACACTTTCGCTCAGACCTTGCGCACGTTATGGGCGCACAAGTTGCGTTCCTTCCTGACGATGTTTGGCATCGCCTGGGGCGTGGGATCGCTGCTGCTTCTGGCCGGAGTGGGCGAAGGCTTCCGCAACGGCAACCGGCGGCAGCTTGAAACCTTCGGCAAGAACATTATCTTTCTCTTTGGCGGACGCGCTCCCGCGGTCGAAGGCAGCTTCAACTCCATGAAGTGGTTCAACCTCACCTATGACGACTATGTCGCAATTGAGCAGGAGTCCAAACTTGCTTTGCACATTTCGCCGGTGATCGCGCGCAACGATATCCGGGCCGTCAGCGACTACACCAGCACCAATGGGCAAGTCTCTGGCGTTCCCCCGGTCTTCAGCCAGGTGCGCACGATTCCGTTGCAAGTGGGACGCTGGTTCAACGACGAAGACAACGACCAGCGCCGCCGCGTCTGCGTCCTGGGCCGCGAGATGACGCGCAATCTGTTTCCCGGACGTCCCGCGGTCGGCAACACCATACTGCTCAACGGCGTCCACTTCGAAGTCATTGGGATGCTCTCCATGATCGGAAACGAGGAACAGAACTCAACCAACATTCGCATTTTCGTGCCTTTCAACACCATGCGTGAACTGTTTCCGCTGAAGGGTGACAACTCGAAGGAGGGCAACTCGATTTCGTTCCTCAACTACCAGCCGCACACCTTCGATGAAAATGAAGCCACCAAAGCCGAACTCCACCGGATCGTCGCCCGCAACCACGGCGGCTTCGATCCCGAAGCAAAGGACATCTGGGAGGAATGGGACACAGTGAAGAACCAGAAAACCATGGGAAAGATCTTCACCGCAATGGACTGGTTCCTCGGCGGCGTCGGTCTAGTTACGCTGGCACTCGGCGCAATCGGCATCATTAACATCATGCTGGTCGCCGTAAGCGAGCGCACCCGCGAGATCGGCCTGCGCAAAGCCTTGGGCGCCACCAACCGCAACATTCTGTTCCAATTCTTTCTGGAAGGCGCGTTCCTTACGCTATTAAGCGGAGCGATCGGAGTGGGCGGCGCGATGCTCCTGATCCACCTGCTCTCGGGAGTGAACCTTCCGCAGGGCTTCGATACGCCGCGTATCGTTCCCGTGTCCGCTATTGGCGCGGTGCTATCGCTGGCGCTGGCGGGCATCACCGCTGGCCTTTATCCAGCGCGCAAAGCGGCCATGCTCGAACCAGTAGAGGCTCTTCGCCAGGAGTAACTTATGACCCGTGATCTGCTGAAGGAAGCTTTCGGCGCGATGCAGCACAATCGCCGCCGGACTGCGCTCACTGTGCTCGGCATGGCTTGGGGAATCGCCACAGTGGTTATCCTGCTGGCGTTCGGCTCAGGCTTCGAGCACGCCATCAACCTGATCTTCTCCTCCTGGGGAACCGACGTAATCGGTGTCTTCCCCGGCCGGACCTCACTGCAAGCGGGAGGCGCCAAGGCGGGAAGCGAAGTCCGCCTTCAGATCGCCGATGTCGATTACATCCGCAACGAAGTGCCCATGATCAAAGGCGTTACGCCCATCTTCGATAAACGAGATGGCGTTACCATCCAGCACGACACGCGCACCTTCACCAATTTGTTTCTCACCGGAGTCTATCCCGTCTACGAGCGCATTCGCGGTTTTTCGGTGGCTACAGGCCGGGGACTCAGTGAAGAAGATCAGATTCAGCGGGCGCGCGTGGCCGTGATTGGCGACGAAGCCCGGCGCAGGCTTTTTTCCGGCGAATCTCCGCTCGGACAAACCATCCGCGTCAACGGCCTGAGCTTTGAGGTGGTGGGCGTTTATCAGCGGAAAGTGCAAGGCGGCGACGACAACGACAACAGCATGGTCGTTCTTCCCTTCAGCGCCATGGGCGACCTCTTTGATACCAGATACATCAGCGGCATGTTTATGGACTACGAAGGTGAGAACCACCAGCAACTCACACGCGTGGTTCGCTCCGTGCTCGCCGGACATCACAATTTCCGTCCCGACGACCGCCGTGCCGTCTTTATGGCCGATTTCAAGCAGGACTTTGACGAGTTCACGGTGGTCACCACCGCGCTAAAAATTCTTCTGGCCTTCATCGGCGCGCTCACTCTGGGCATCGGCGGCATAGGCCTGATGAACATCATGCTGGTCTCGGTGCAACAGCGCACCCGCGAGATCGGGATCGAGAAGGCCCTCGGCGCGCATAAAGCTCACATCCTCTTCCAGTTTCTCGCCGAAGCCTTGGCTATTACCTTTGCAGGAGGTCTTGGCGGAATCGCAATCGCGTACATGATTTCCTGGGTCGTGGGAGCGTTACCGCTGATGAGCGCCTTCGGTGACAACCTTCAGGCCGGAGACATCCACCTCAGCATCAATCTCAGCAGCTTGGCGGTGGCGACTATTATTCTCAGTTTGGTAGGGATCATCAGCGGCATGATTCCCGCTCTGCACGCTGCACGTTTGGATCCGATCGAGAGCCTGCGCTACGAATGAACCCGTTGACGCCTTCGTTGAAAGTAGGTAATATAACTACTTTAGAGGTTTCCTATGGAGAAGGCTATTTCTGCAGCCGATGCTAACCGCAAATTTTCCCAACTTCTAAGAGAGGTACGAGAGGGGCAAAGCTACGTAGTGACTAGCCACGGCAGGCCGGTCGCCCGCATTGCGCCGGTGCTGTCGAAACCAGGCAAGGTCGGCGATTCGCCGGGGTGGGGTAGATTACTGCGGCGTTTGCGTAAGCAGCCGGTCATGAATATCGGGCGCTGGACGAGGGATGAGCTTTACGACTGACGGAGACTCCGGTGAAGGTCGCGCTCGACACCAACATTCTGGCGTATATCGAGGGCGTGAACGGCGCTTCCCGTAAAGCGAGCGCGGCTGAGATGGTCGCGAGGTTGCCTGCGGGAAGCACCTACGTTCCGGTGCAGGTGTTGGGCGAACTGTTTCGGGTGCTGGTTCGAAAGGCGAAGTACAAGGCCGCGAGCGCCCGGGCAGCAGTGGTGAATTTCCTCGATATCTTTCCCTTGATCGAAACGTCGCCGTCTGTGCTGACGGCTGCGGCCGATCTGGCGGTGGATCATGGGCTGGATATCTGGGACGCGATTATCCTTGCTGCCGCGGCCAGTGCGGGATGCAGGCTGCTCTTATCGGAAGATATGCAGGAAGGATTTACTTGGAGCGGAGTGTCGGTGGTAAATCCATTCTCGGCGAAGCGTCACGAATTGCTGGAAGAACTGCTGGAAGAGTAGGCCTGTTTGATCATTACTGCCGCAGCGTCAGCCCGCTCAGCACCCCCTGCTGCTTCGCGATCAGCGCCTGCACTCCCTGCCGCGCGAACGCAAGCATCTTCGCGAACTGCGCTTCATCGAACGCCTGGCGTTCCGCCGTAGCCTGCACTTCCACCATCTTGTGGCCGGCAGTCATCACGAAATTCATGTCCACCTCGGCACGTGAGTCTTCTTCATAACAAAGATCGAGCAGCACTTCTCCGTCAACTATCCCGACGCTCACGGCGGCCACAAAGTCCTTCAGCGGAACGGAAGTGAGAGTTCCGGCCTCCACCAACTTCTCAAGCGCCAGCCCGAGAGCGACGAACGCCCCTGTAATGGAAGCTGTCCGCGTCCCGCCATCGGCCTGAATCACATCGCAATCAATCCAGATGGTGCGTTCGCCCAGCCGCGCCAGATCAGTGACCGCCCGCAGCGAGCGCCCAATCAGTCGCTGAATCTCGTGCGTCCGCCCACTGGGACGGCCCTTTGCCACCTCCCGCGAAGTCCGCGTCAGTGTGGCCCGCGGGATCATCGCATACTCGCTTGAAATCCATCCCTTACCCGAGTTGCGCATAAACGGCGGCACCGTCTCTTCAATGGAGGCGGTACAAATAACCCGGGTGTTCCCCACCTCAATCAGTACCGATCCTTCCGCCGTAGTAATGAAGTCAGGAATGATCGAAACTGGCCGCAATTGATCAATAGCACGATGATCCGAGCGATAGAACATAAGCGAAGATTGTAAACGATGCTCCGATCGGACGCGCCTTTACAATCCCTTTGCAATTCTTCACCAATCTCTATGCAACTTCCTCACCCACTCAGGTTTACTTAGGCAGAGAGCGGATTTGGGCCTCTCAAACCGCCACACGGACGGAAGGCTTCTGCCTTCGACAGGAGGACCTCAATGGCTCCAAATGTTCTTCGTCTTCGCATCAACACTCTGTTCAATTTGGCCAAAACAAGAATCCAACTGCCGCTACCGTTAATTGCTGCTCTGCTGCTAACCGTTTTCAGCGCGGCGCAGCAAACAACTCCACCGGCCGATTCACCCGCGACGTCCCAGGTCGCGGCTGCTAACAACAGCACGATTCTCACCGTTCCCGCGGGAAGCAGGATCGCTCTCGTCCTTACCCAGCCAATTCAAACCCGTTACGTCCGCCGCGGCGACGACATCTACGCTCAAATCGTTTCTCCCGTAACTGCCGGCAATGCGGTGGTGATTCCGCCCGGCACATTCGTTCAGGGGAAAGTTGACAAGATCGAGCGCCAGGGCGGACGCGGCGAAATACGTTTGCAATCCATGTCGATAACGTTTCCCGACGGCTACACCATTCCCGTTGCCGGACCGATGACCTTGGCTAGTCCCGATGGCTACGCGTTGAAAGATCCCGGCGCCCGCAGGGCCACTGGAGCGTTTGCGTTGGCGGGAGGAGGCGCTGGACTCGGCGCGTTAATCGGCCACTTCGCCTCCAATTCACAGAGCACTACAATTACCAACACTCTGCCTCCGAACTGCGGCGTTCCAACGCCGGGATGCATGAACCCAACTTCGCAAAGCCTTACCATCCCTGGCAACACGGCGAAAGGCACCATCATCGGCGCGGCGGTGGGCGGAACCATAGGCGCCGTGGCCTCGATCGCCTTGCTCGTCAATACGCACAATTTCTTTATCGACGTCGGTTCGCCCGTCGAGATGGTTTTGCAGCATCCGTTGAGTCTGCCGCAAGACGAGGTTGCCGACGCCGTCCGACGCTCGGAGCAGCACCCTGTGCCGGAGCAGCCCATCGCTCAGCGCCCACGTTCCAGGCCCGGGCCGCCGGACAACGATCCCGGCATCTGTTACACGCCGGGCACTCCCGGCACGCCGGACACGGATATCCCCGGTACACCCGCCATCGGCGACTCTCCCGGAACTCCGTCGATTCATATTCCCGGCATCCCGCCATCGCCGCCCGTAGCACACCCGTGTCCGTAGCAAATGCTTCTCTGGTTCGCTATCCAATCGGCGGAGAGTTTCCTCGTATCTCTCCGCCGCGTTACACTCGTAGCTTGAAATAATCTAGAGTGCCAAAGAGATACGCGCCCCTGAGAACCGCCTAATGCCGACACTGATCCCGCAACCCACACGCATCCAATCCGCCGGCAACAAGCCCAAGCTCATCGACGAATACATTGGACGCGTCAACTCCCAAACCTCCGCCGCCAGCGTCGCGCACATGCGCAGCCCCGCGGGATGGCTCGAGGCCGGCCAGACTCCCGCCTTCGACGAATTCACTGTTGTTCTGAAAGGCAAGCTGCTCGTGGAGCACAAGAACGGCTCCCTCGAAGTGGCCGCAGGACAAGCTGTCATCGCCCACGCCGGCGAGTGGATCCGTTACTCCACTCCTCACGAAGGCGGTGCCGAATACATCGCCGTGTGCCTCCCCGCCTTCTCCATGAACACCGTCCACCGCGACCAATAGCGGCCTCACTCATCTAGGAATAGCCGACCTCGTCGTCCTCCCCAGCACACCTCGCCAAGCCCGTGCGCAGGTGAGACTGCCAAAGAATCCGTCCCTGCGGCGTCTCGAAATGGGAAGCCTTGCGGCAAAACACAAAAGGGGTGGCCCACAGCCAGGGCCGCTGCGGTCATCACGCAAGGCAATAGCCGCCAAGAATACGGCGGGCTATGCTTGCGCAAGCGGTTAGTGCGGAGGGGCTGGAGCCTGTTGCATGAATGGCGCAATCTCGTTTGCGGCATGATGATCGTCGTCTTGCCGGCATCGCTGACTGCCCAGTCCTCTGGTGGGGCGATGCTCCACAGCGACGGAGGTGTTTGGCTGAATGGGAATCCCGCGCCGAATTCCTCAGCGATTTTTCCCCACGACGTGGTGCAGACCCAGAAAGAAAACAAGGCGAAAATCGACGCCGAGGGGTCCACCGCCACAGTTCAGTCTGACACTATTGTCCAATTCGAGGCAGACGAACTCGTTCTTGACCATGGCAGCCTGCAGGTGAACACATCACGCGGAATGAGAGTGCGAGTGAACTGCATGATAGTAATTCCTCTTACACAAGACTGGACGCGCTACGACGTCATCGACGTAGATGGAAAAATGACCGTGGTGGCCCATGAGCACGATGTCAAGATCCACTATCAGGGCGCGGGCGCCCGGCGCGCGAAAACGGCAGGATTCTCGGATGTTACGGTCCATCAGGGTGAGCAAGCAACACGCGAGGAACGATGCGGCGCCGCCGCCAGACCTGCCGAGGTGGTCAATGCCAACGGAGCAATCCTGAACAGCGTTTGGGCCAAGGGAGCTGGCCTCACCGCGATTGGCGTACTGACCTGCTGGGCTCTATGCCGGGGAGACGATCCCATCAGCCCTTCCAAACCGTAGCGGCATAGGTGACTGCACCAGCGACCATCGAAAATACACATTCCTGCGGTTAGCGAACCGACTTGCCCAATGCGGCAACGGTTTGAGCAGGAGTGAGGCGTACCGCAAACTTGTCCTCGTCTCCGCAGCTGATAACGGTAGTTTGGCCGGGATACTCTCTCACCCAAATAACCCGTTTGGGGTTCACAAAGACTTCCATACCGTCCACATCTTCAAACATCACAAAGTCCACGTCGCCTCCTTTTGGTAATCCCTATTCACCCTTTTGAGGAATGGCAAAATCACCGCGCCGTTCGGTTACTTGTTTGAAGAATCACTGTTGCGCCCGCAACCCAATACTGAATTTCGCAGGCTACAAACTTCGTCAGGCCATTGCTCACGCAAGGATCGCTTGAGTTTACCGAAAAAATATGGATCCTTCGTGCAGATCCCTACTCTTTGAGAGTGGGATTGAGCCAGTAGCTGCGCAAAAAATCGCCTTGCCGCTCATTGATTGGGTCTGAGTGCTATTGCACACTACTCACCGCTCGGGCCTCCGCTCTGGTCTCCGCTCTGGTCAAGGGTTTCGGGCCCAATCGAACGGGATTCGCGCCGCTGCCGGCGGCCTTCGCGCAGCAGGAAAAACATGTAGAGAACGATTCCAATATTGGTCAAAAACATTGCCGAGCGAAGAAACGTAATGCCGCGCAGTAATGCTCGAATTTCAAGCGGAAGAAGCAGGGTCCCTGATCCAAATGCGAGCCATTCCGCCCAGGTACGCTGCTTCCAGAGTCCGTAGCCCTCGGCGAAGCGCAAGGCGGAATAAATAAACGCAAGTCGCGCAGCCGCCCACAGGCGGGCGTCGGTGAGGTTGTCGGCGAAATCAAGAAAGAGTTGTGCCGAGTGCCGGTCGGTGCTGATGTGCAACAAGGCCAGCAGGCTTTCTGCAATCACCCAGGCATCTTTGTGGACTAGCAGGATGGCGCTGATGCCAATCAACAGAACAAGAATGCCTTTGATGACCTCGAAGGAAGCGACTGCCCGCAGCAGATTTCTCTGGGCGCTGTGCACGTCGATTTTCGTAGCCGGAGAGAGCATGCGGCGCAATCACTCTCAGCTTTTTCTCCCGCGGACCGCGGCGCGAAGTTCGTTTACGATCTCGCGAGAAGCCCGGATGGCAGCGGCGTGCTGGTTCACGTTGAATGAGATCGCGCCCACGCGGGCGTGACCGCCACCGCCGTAGCGCTCACAAATCTTCGCCAGATTGACGACTGGCTCCTCCGGAGCCCATGGGTTCGATCCCACCGAGACCTTCACCCGGAAGCTGCTTTTGCTGAGACCCACACTGTAGATGGACTGGGGATGCAGATAGTAGGGAACGAATTTGTTGTAGCCCTCGAGATCGTGATCGGTCACATCGAAGAAAATTGTTCCGTCCACGCACTCGGTACGCTGCTTCAGAATTTCAATCGAAATTTCGTGACGGCGAAGCAGAGGCGGCAGAAGCGGAGCCACAAAGGGCTCTTCCAGAATGTCGGCCAGTGATTTCCTCGCCAGCAACGGAATCAGATTTGGGACGAACTTGTCGGGAGCGGACTCGATCACCATGGTCAGCTTCATGGCCGGCTCTTCCATCTCGACTGCGGTTTTGGCATCGGGATAGAGAGCGCCGTCAATAACGTCGGTCCAATGTACGAGGTCGGCGACAGGAGCGGGGTCGAAACCAAAGCGCTGCTGCGCGATCATAGCGATGAAACTGGTGCAGGACTTAAAGTCGGGATCATAGAATTTCCGGTTGCTCTGATCGCGTTCGAAGTGCGCGGCGTCGGCGGGCGAGAGAAACGCACTCTCATGATGGTCGAACCACCACGTGATTTTGGGCGAACTGGAGTACTTGAAGTCGACGATGGCATTTTCGTCACCATCGAAATGGGATTCGTCAAAGAGCGCTCCCGCGCGATGCAAGAGGCCGGAAAACATGAAGTCGGCGTCTTCGCGGATCCGCTCGCGATAAAAGCGGGAGAAGAGTGCAGCTGAGCAAGCTCCGTCAAAACACTTGTCGTGATAGAAGACTCTGACTTTCAATCCATGCCCCTGTTGTATAAAGAATTGCCGCCGCCCCAAGAACCGCATCCGGCGCATTCCTGGAGCGCGAGGTAAAAGCTAATAGGAATGACAGCTTAGGGGCAGAAAGTCAAGGGCAACGGCTCCGAGTTGGTTGACCTCTCATGAAGAGACTAAAAGACCAAGGTCAACGAGAACCGCCGCGGAGTGCGCAAACAGCAAGCGGTTGCCGTTTTCAGGCCAGGCAACTGGCGCCTAGCCAGCCTGTTTTTCCGCCAGGTCACCGATCACGGGGAGCTTGAACATTTGGCCCTGGTTCGCCTTCAGTAGCAGGATGATCCAGAGGATCACGGCCCCCAGGAAGACCAGCAAGTGCAAAGGCCCGGTAATGAAAATCAAGAACGGCACCACCGTTAGAATCGAGAGCGCGACCTGGATTCCAAACACCGCGACGGAGAAAAAAATACTCTGGTAAGAATGGAACCGGACGAACCGGCTTTGGTTGTAGGGCGGGGTCACGAGAAAAATGATCGCTGGAATGAAGGTCACGTACGCCAGCATTCCTGCGACATTGTCAGCCATTCCTGTGCCAGTTGCGGATGCGACCGCGGGCCGGGCGCTGCAGGCCGCGCATGTGGTCATACCGTCGGCAATCTGTGCCCCACACTTATTGCAAAACGCCATTGGAGTTCCTCCGCCTTCGTTTAAAACCTGGAATGCGATTAGGCCACGCGGGTTCCGTCCCGAGAGACGCTGCGGCAAAATACCAGAAAAGCGCAGCGGAAGCAATCACAACTTGGGCTGAGGCGCAAGACCTTAGGTCACGGAAGTATGGCGCTCCGCAAAGGGGCCCACCAACGGGAGCCTCAACATCTCGCCTTGCAGAGCCTTCACAGCCAACACGACCATGACCATGAAAAACGCCAGGGCGACCACCATCGACATCAGCCAGACGAACAGATGGCCAAGCACCGGTATGAAAAATAAGGCGAAGCCCACAATCCGGAGAATCGCTACGACGACCACGCCGGCCAGATAGACTCCGAAGCATTGAAAAGAATGAAACCGGACGAAGCGGTTCTTGTTGTAGGGCTCGACCAGAAGAAACACGATCGCGGGCAGAAAGAAGTAAGCCAGGGCGCCAGCCCATGCCTCAGGCAGAACGCCAACCGTACCCCGCGCGCGCTCGACGGGGCCCATGGCACGGCCGCAGCCGGGACAAAAGGCGGCCGTATCGGGCATCTGTGCAGCGCAGTCGGGGCAAGAAATAGACATACTTTGAAACAAACTTTTAATACTATCCGTTGCCGCGCACCTTATCAGAACGCGGTGTAGCGAGGCAACCGGATGAACCCCTCTTGCCGATTGACGTAGTGCAGCCCGTGGAGTACTGTTCTCTGCAAATTTCGGCAATGAAATTTGCTGCACGCCGAGACTGTGAGGTCACACTTCGTGTTCTGTTCTGGTTGTGGAAACAATATCGCGGCGGGAGAGAAGTTCTGCAGAGTCTGCGGGAAAGAAATTCCTGCATCGGCCGGCACGACACCCGGGGCCGGGATACCTGCGTTCAGTACGCCACCGGAAACCAGCGGAAAGGCAATCATCAGTTTGGTCTGTGGACTTTTTCTCTTCGCCTTCCCAATGTCGGTTCTGGCGATCATCTTTGGCCACCTTTCGCTTTCGGAGATCCGCAAGAGCGCAGGCCGGCTCAAAGGCGAAGGGCTTGCGATGACGGGATTGGTGCTGGGCTACGTGGGAGTGGCGGCCATCCCCGTCATCCTGATCATTGCCGCGATTGCGATTCCCAATCTTCTACGGGCGCGCATGGCGGCCAATGAAGCTTCGGCAATGGCATCGGTTCGGACGCTGGTGGTTGCTGAGGTCGGGTACTCCACATCCCACCCCGACGCAGGGTATACATGCACGCTTTCCGACCTGTCTGCCGCGGGACTGATCGACGCAAAATTGGCAAGCGGACAGAAGAACGGATACGCCTTCGAGTTGCTCGGCTGCAGCGCATCGGCCGAGAGTGTGGCGAATGTGAAGTACCGGGTAGTGGCCTATCCCCTGACCCGGAACACGACGGGGACGCGGGCTTTCTGCGCCGACGAATCCGGCGTCGTTAAGACCAACGAAAAGGGCTCACCGCAGGATTGCGGGGAGAGTGGCTCAACCTTGTAGTGGCTCGTAGCTCGACTGTTGGCTATCGGGAGGAGAGAAATGTTCTGTTCTCAGTGCGGGGCTAGTAATGCGGACAACGCAGTGATTTGCGCGCAGTGTGGCAGAAATTTGCAGGCGGCGGTTTCCCTCCCTGCGCAACAGGGTTCCCTGGTTCAGCCGTCCGGCGTGTACGTACAGAACTACCTGGTCTTCGCGATTCTAACCACGGTTCTATGTTGTTTGCCCGCGGGCATTCCCGCGATCGTTTATGCCGCCCAAGTTAACGGCAAGCTACAAGCGGGGGACATCGCGGGAGCACAAGAGGCGTCCAAAAACGCAAAAATGTGGTGTTGGATCTCGGCCAGTGCGGGGCTTGCGGTTGTCTTAATATGGGGATTCCTGGTGGCCATCGGAACGTTGAGTAACTTGAACCGTTAGAGCGGGGTGAGCTGGCCGATGCCGTATCCTCGAAAAGACTTACTGCTCTCCACGATGGTGGCAGTGATCGCGGCAGCGCTGGTGATACTGCATTTTTTCGATCCGGCTACGTCCGGGATCTTCCCGCCTTGTCCAGTGCGATATCTTACCGGATGGTACTGTCCGGGCTGCGGGTCATTGCGAGCCGTGCATCAACTTCTGCACGGGAACCTGCGGGCCGCTTGGGCACTGAATCCGCTGACCATTCTGCTATTGCCGTTCCTCGTGTATGGAACGGCCTCCTACGCGCTCTTCGAACTTCGGGGGCGATATCTGCCGCGGCTGTTCTTGCCTGCCATTTGGATTCGGGCGCTGTGTGCCGTAATTATTCTGTTCGGCATTGCCAGGAACATTCCGTTCCATCCATTTGAATTGCTCGCGCCGGCAGGGGTGCTGCATCCGTAGTGGCAGCGACCGCGAGTGGCGGAAATTCACGCACCGCAGTCTGGTCTGGCCTCACGCGGGGCGGGCTTTGCGGCAGTCTTCACAAACGCCATAAATCTGGAAAGTGTGACGGGTCGTGGTGTAGTGATGTCTGCGTCCGATCTCCTGCTCCAATTGATCGACTTCGTGAGAGAAAAACTCCACCGAACCGCCGCACTCGGTGCATACCATGTGGTGATGGCTGCGACGATTGTATTGGTGCTCGTAGCGGGCGATGCCATCGTGGAAGGCAACTTCGCTGGCTAGTCCGCACTCAGCCAGCAGCTTGAGAGTGCGGTAGACGGTAGTGTAGCCGATGCCGGCGTCTTTCTTTTGGACAAGGCGGTGGAGTTCGTCGGTGGAGAGGTGATCGCGGGTTTCGAGAAATGAACGCAGGATCGTATCGCGCTGCGCCGTCTGCTTTAGGCCGACCCGCTTTAGGTGGCGATGAAGAATGTCCTGGGCCTCGCGGACCATCTCGCGCGAGATGGAAGGCTGATCATCAATGCGCTTCTGCAGCATGAACGGTCAGGATAGCATCGGGCATCTTGAAAATGAAATTCATTTTCAGTGGATTACCGCGAGGCAGAGACAATCGGCCGGCTCAAATCCTTAAACACAGACAACACAGCCACGCAATAAAAATGCACGGTGGGAATCGCTCGTTCCCTCTGTTCTCCTGGCCGGCTACCGCATTTGTGCTGCCTGACCTTCTCACCTAGAATCGATGTGCTCATGAGCACTCTTACTGTAACCGGCGTTCCCGTATCCCGGCGTTCGACCGGACTACGTATCGTCCTGTGGCTGCTGTTGATTCTCGTTTTACTAGCCGTGTGCGCCGTCGCCTATGGCTATTTCGTGGCGCACTCTGCACTACCGCAGCTTGACGGAAACCTTCGCGTGAAGGGTCTTTCGGCAGCGGTGAAAGTGACGCGAGACGGCCACGGCGTTCCGGCGATCGAGGCCGCGACTCTGGAAGATTTGTTTCTAGCTCAAGGCTATGTCACGGCGCAGGATCGCCTCTGGCAAATGGATGTGATGCGGCGCTTCGCTGCCGGGGAGCTTTCCGAGATTCTGGGCGAAGACACGCTGAAGATCGACCGCGAGCAGCGCATCCTGGGGTTGCGGGCGGCAGCGAAGAAATCGTTGCAGATGGCGAGTCCGCGAGATCGTTCTTACTTTGACGCCTACGCGCGCGGGGTGAATGCTTTCATCGAGAGCCACGGACGCGAGCTACCGATTGAATTTCACATTTTGAAGTACCGTCCAAAGCTGTGGCAGCCTGAGGATTCCATCGTCATTGCCAACCAGATGGTAAAAGACCTCAACTACTACACCTTCGGCGACATGCTCGCGCGCGAAAAGATTCTGGCAAAGCTGGGGCCGGAATTGACGGCCGATTTGTACGTGAACCGTTCCTGGCATGATCGACCGCCAACTGTGATGCGGGAAGATCTCAACGATCAACAGAATCAGGGCGACCCCAACGACGAAGACGACGAGGGCGATGGACCTGACAACGCGGTGACACGACAGAGGGGTGCAGGATCCGCAATTTGGGCGCAGCGCGCACCGGAAGCGGTGAACGGATCCAACGACTGGGTGGTTTCAGGAGCGCACACAGTCACGGGCAAGCCGCTGTTGTCGAACGACATGCACCTAGGGCACCAGATGCCGAACCTGTGGTATGAAGCGCATCTTAAGTCCGGCAATCTGGATGTGGTGGGAGTGACACTGCCCGGCATGCCTTACGTGATCGTCGGCCACAATCAGCGAATCGCGTGGGGATTCACAAATGTCGGTCCGACGGTGACAGACGCGTTCATCGAGAACTTCAACGCACAGGGAGCTTACCAGACGCCGCAGGGCTGGCAGCAGCCAGAACACCGCGCGGAGGTGATCCACGTCAAAGGCAAGGCGGACGTGACTGTGGACGTGAAGATCACTCGGCATGGGCCGATCATCACGGATATTGTGCCGGGCGAGACGCGACAGGTAGCGCTTCGTTGGACACTGTACGACGGCTTGCACATGGTGTTCTTCGATGTCGACACGGCACAGAACTGGGAGGATTTCCGCAAAGCGTTTTCGCAACTCGATGCGCCGGGACAAAACGTGGTTTACGCCGACGTTGACGGCAACATTGGCTACCAGGCGACGGGACGGGTTCCCATTCGCGCCGCCGGCGACGGAAGTTTGCCGGTGAGCGGAGCCGACGATGCTCACGAATGGTCCGGCTACGTTCCTTTCGACAAGTTGCCAACTATCTACAATCCCGCTTCGGGAGTGATCGCAACGGCAAATGGGCGCATCACGTCTGACAACTATCCGTATTCGATTAGCGCTCACTGGGAAGCGCCGTGGCGGACCGAGCGCATTTATCACGTGCTGGAATCCGGCCGGAAGTTCGGGGCCACGGACATGCTTGCGCTGGAAAACGATGTCCACTCGGAAAATGATCTATTCGCCGCCGAGCGCTTCGTCTATGCCATCGACCATGCTGCGAAACCCTCTGCGCGGGCGAAGCAGGCTGCGGAACTGATGCGCAACTGGGATGGCCGAATGCTCGGTGCATCAGCAGCACCGACCATCGCCGTGCGCTCCGCTAAAGAGCTGACGCGTTTGTTGCTCGAGCCGCGCCTGGGAACTGCTCCGGAAGATCCGAAACAGGAGGAGACCACGTTAAGTTGGAAGACCTACCAGTGGCAGATGCGAACGGTCTGGCTGCAGAATATTCTGCTGCATCAGCCCAAGCGCTGGCTGCCGGAAAAATATCCGAACTACGACGAACTGCTGACCGCCGCCGTGGAAAATGCAGTGAATGGACCGACAACCCCGCAGGATCTGGCTTCATGGCATTGGGGCAGCTTGAACGCCGTGGAGATTGAGCATCCGGTGCTGAGCAAGATTCCTTTGGTTGGACGCTGGGCCGCACCGGGATTAAAGGAGCAGTCGGGCAGCGGTTACACGGTGAAAGCTGTGACGCGCCATCACGGGCCCTCGGAGCGCTTCACGGCGAATCTTGCGGACCTTGACCAATCAACCTTGAACACCGTAACCGGCCAAGGTGGAAACTTTCTAAGTCCTTACTACATGGACCAGTGGAAAGCCTGGTACGAAGGCTCGACTTTCGCGCTACCGTTCACATCACATGCTGTGGAGGCGACAGGCGCACATCGCTTGGTGCTGGAACCCGCAAGATAAAGTTAGGGCTGTACGTATCAGAAAAAGTCGATTGCCTTCACGTCAATAATCTGGCCGGCGAGGGTAATAGTTCCGGTGGAGATGGTGCTGTCCAACAGGAGAATGTCTTTGGTTGTGTCGTAGACCCGAAGGTTCCCGCCCTCGGCTACATACTCCACATAGCGGCTGGTAAAGCTCTGCAGGCCGGTGACGTCGCCGTTGTCCGGCGGAATGATGGCGGCAGTATTTCCCGGCTTCGTTGTGTCGAAGATGGAGAGGCAACCGCGCACCTCGCCTTGGGGATTGTTGACGTTGCCGATGGTAGTGCAGCCGGACGAGCCGATGAAGAGTTGGCCATTGCTGCTCATGTCCATGCGGTCATGGTAACCGTCGGTGATGACGACGCTGCTGATCGCCGTCATCGATCCGAGATCGATGATGTCAAGACGTCCACAAGTAGGTGCGGCGGTGGTCTGCCCCGTGCACAAATTATTTGCGGCAGAATTGCCCGCAACGTAGAGGGTTGAGCCGTTGAGCCAGCCGATGGTGGCGCCATCGACGGCCACCGGAGTTCCGGTCATGGTCAAGGTTGCCATGTCCAGGGTTTGCACGCTGGCCGCCGCGGTTCCGCTTCCGCACTGCGGTCCGCAATTCAAGATGTAGGCTGTACTCCCATCCGCGCTGAAAATCCCATACACGGGCCGATCAAAGCCTGTCACCGTAGTGCTGAATTGATTGCCCGTGTTGATCAGCAGCGGCGAGATAACGGTGATGGCGTCGGAGTCGTTGCTGAAAACCAGAATGTGGGTACTGTCCGGACTGGCGACCAGGGTCTGAGCGTTGGGGACACTGATCGTGGCGTAAACGCCGCCAGAGGCAGAATTCATCGCCACAACGGCGCCCGGAGAAGCCCCGTTGTTCATCGGGGCGGTAGGCACGGCCGCGTATGCGCTGCCCGTTGCTAAGGCGACCATGCTGGTAGTGGGTCCGGACAGTTGTACGCTCCCCCTCGCAGATTCGGTCTTCGTATTGACGACCTGGACAGTGTGGGTCACAGAATCAAAGCTCAGCAAAGTCGTTCGATCGGAAGATATGGCCATCAGCCCGGGCGAATTGCCAGCGCTGATTCCTCCCCTCGCTAGCGTGTCATTTGAGCCGTTGATGATCAAGAGACCGGGGGCTGACGTGGGGCTGGCCACACTCTGCGAGGCGAGAACGCGGGTCGTCAGTCCGCTGGGCGGCTTATAATACGAAGAATTGGAGTAGCCGCAGGAGAGAAGGCTCACACTGGCCAGGACCAAGAGGACAAGAACAAACACGACTCTCTTCAAACGGGAAGCTCCTAACGACATGAAAAATGGATATTTAGGTGCGAAGTAGCGGATTATATCAGAGCCCGGCATTCTCATCGTTCGCACTTTAAAAGATCATCGCTCATTCAGCAGCCCCGGCGCCCGCCGCGCAATCAGATGCGCGACCTGCACTGATCCTGTATTCTGACCAGGTATATGGCGCCTGACCTTCTTACCCGGATCAAGCAGTCCCCCGTCCTGTGCGACGGAGCGATGGGGACTCTGCTTTATGCCAAGGGCGTGTTCATCAACCGTTGCTACGACGAGTTGAACCTCTCCCAGCCCGATCTGATTCGTGCCATCCACCACGACTACCTTCAGGCTGGAGCCGAGATTGTTGAAACCAATACGTTCGGAGCCAATGCTTTCCGCCTGGCGCGGCACAGTATCGCCGACAAAGTGCGTGACATTAACCGGGCGGGAGCGCGGCTTGCAAGAGAGGCCGCCAAAAGCTTCGATGTGTGGGTGGCGGGATCGGTTGGCCCGCTGGGAACCAGAATCGAGCCGTTGGGAAAAACTTCTTTCGAAGAGGCGCGGCAGGCATTCCGCGAACAGATCGCGGCATTGGTGGAAGGCGGTGTCGATCTGCTGATGTTAGAGACGTTCGGTTACCTCGAGGAACTCCATCAGGCGATGCTGGCGGCCAAAGATGTGGGCGCAAAACTGCCATTGGTTGCGCACGTCACCATTGATGAGGACGGCAACTGCCTGGACGGTTCCAATCCGGAGACCTTTGCTCCTCGACTCGAAGAGTGGGGAGCGGACGTCATCGGCTGCAATTGCAGCGTGGGTCCAGTAGCGATGCTGGACGCGATCGAACGGGTTCGTGCCGTGAGTTCCCTGCCGCTTGCCGCCCAGCCGAATGCAGGAATTCCACGCTCAGTCGAAGGGAGAAACATCTATCTCTGCTCGCCGGAGTACATGGCAAGCTATGCGCGCAAGTTCGTGGCCGCGGGCGCTCGCATCGTTGGGGGATGCTGCGGAACCACTCCCGACCATATTCGCGTGATGAAGTCCGCGCTGCGAGTTGGAGAGGCGAGGGGAAAGATGGCCTCGGTCCAGGTTGCGGGAAGTGCTGCCACACCAAAGGCCACGCCCGCCCAACCTTTGGAGGAACGATCGCTTCTGGGCGCGAAGCTGGCCCGTGGAGAATTCGTAACGATGGTCGAGGTGGTTCCTCCCAAGGGAACTGACATCCGAAAGGAACTGGAAGGCTCACGATTCCTGAAATCAGTAGGCGTGGATGCGGTCAACATTCCGGACAGTCCGCGGGCTTCGGCGCGCATGAGCAACCAGGCGCTCTCGCTGCTGATGCAGCGGGAGGCGGGGATTGAGGCGGTTCTGCATTACACGTGCCGCGACCGGAACGTGCTCTGCATCCAGAGTGATCTTCTGGGAGCGGCCGCCGTCGGGATCAAGAACCTGATCTGCATAACCGGCGATCCTCCGAAGATGGGCAACTATCCAGACGCCACGGCGGTGTTTGATGTGGACGCCATAGGTCTGGTCAACATCGTTCACAACTTGAACCTGGGACTGGACATCGGCGGAAACCCGATCGGCGCAGGTACGGGCTTTGTGATCGGCGTGGGCGCGAATCCGGGCCTTACCGATCTGGATGAGGAGATCCGGCGGTTTGCGTTCAAAGTGCAGGCCGGTGCCGAATACGCGGTAACACAGCCGGTTTTCGACATACGGCTGCTGGAAAACTTTCTGCGGAGGATTGAGCAGTTCCGCATTCCGGTGGTGGCGGGGATCTGGCCGCTGGTGAGCGTGCGCAATGCCGAGTTCATGAAGAACGAGCTTCGAGTCTCGGTGCCGGACTCAATTCTGGAACGCATGCAGCGGGCCCCAACGCCTCAAGCAGCACGGGAAGAAGGCGTCACCATAGCCCGGGAGATGCTGGTGGCAGTTCGAAACACGGTGCAGGGAGCGCAAATCAGCGCGCCGCAGGGGCGGTATAGTTCGGCGGTGGACGTGCTCGAGGCCCTCGGGACCAAGACTTCCGCTACGGTTTAGTGTTCCCTTTTTCGGAGAAGCGGACCTCTGTTCACCAAATATTTACAAGAAAATACTGGACACCCTGCGCAAGAAGTTGCATACAATAACGGAAGGAGCGAAATCCCGTTGCCTAAATTCGAAGAGTGCCTTCAGCGACTGGAAAAAATTGTCCTGGAACTGGAAAAGGGAGACGTGCCTTTGGAAACGTCTCTGACCCTATTCGAGGAAGGCATGCATCTGTCATCCACTTGCCGGAAAGAACTGGAGCAGGCCGAAGGCAAGGTGGAGATTTTGCTGAAGAAAAACGGGAAGCTCCAGGCCGAGCCGTTTGAGCCTCTGGCGGAGAAAGCGCCTGCGCGCAGGTAGGTGCTAAGGCCGTCGGGCCCGTAAGTAGTAATTGTCTGTGGAGTGGCGGTTCCGAACCCTTCCCCGCAGCCCTAGTCCGCAGTAGCTGACGGCGGTACGTCAGGAGGATCTATGGGCTTTAGTGCAGTTGTTCTGGAAAGCGATCCCAAGCTTGCTCAGTCTCTGGCCTATGGGCTTTCTTCTCACTTCAATTCCGTACACTTGACGCGTTCTCGGGACGAACTCCGCGAGCAGGTTGCCGGGAACCGGCCCGAGGTCGTGATTCTCGATATGGAATACTCTCGTCTGACCGATGTGAGCAACTTGCACCACGATTTCCCCTCCCTGCCGATTGTGTGCACCTATCGCGTACCCGATGAGGAATTGTGGATTGCCGCTCTGGAGGCTGGCGCCAGCGACGTTTGCCCGTCCGATGACGTCCAAAATGTCCTGGATTCCGCCTTGCGGAGCATGGCAGTAGCACAAAGCTTCGCTGCGTAAGGTCAACCGAGTCCTAGAATTCCGAAGACGCCCTCTGGCGTCCTCGCTTTCTTAGCTCGTAACGAAATCAGGCTAATCGCAGTCGAGCCATGCGCGGAAGACTAAAACTGAAGCGAAAAACTTGGAAATTTACCCGGACGGTCGCGACTAATAAATTACGGCACCGCCGGACTGACTGGATTGTCACTCTTCAGAAGCACCCATGCCGTGACCCCGCCCACCGCCGCCAAGCCCACTCCGATGGCGACAGTGGAATTTAGCACGCCGCCGCCGGCAGCCGGAGCAGCGCCTGCGGCGCGCTTTTTGTCCTTCTTCTTTTTGTCGCCTTGGTCGGATTGCTCGTCCCGCGTGGTTTCCTGTCCTTGCGCCAACGTAACCGTGCCGTTGTCGTCAGTGACGGTCAGATCCCCTTTTCGGGCGGCGATGCGCACCGTTCCGTCCGTGTCCGTTACGTTGAATTCAGTCCACGCATTGGAAGCTGGTGCGATCCGCACATCACCAGCAGTCGTGGCAACTCCTTTGGATGTGGAGACGCTCACGCCTCCATGTTCCACCTTCAGCGAGGAACCTTCGAACTGCACCAGGGAATCACCGAGAACCGTGATGCTGGAGCCTGGAGCATGGATGTTGGCTGCGGAGTCAGACCGGGTCTGCACCAGATCGCCGGCGAAAATTGCTGAAGACTTGGGGACGTGAGCCCCGTTCAACCAGGCAGCCCCATCGGCATAAAGCATGGCCGCGCCGTTGTCGGCGCCAAATAGCGAAGCAGGCACAATCAGCAGTAGCACGCAACTTACCATTCTGCGGAAAGCAGACATGCCCATCCCACGCTCCGTTAATAACTAAGTTGATGACTGTTAAGGCATCGTACCCTCCAACGTTCTTGGCAGTCAATGCAATTTGTGCTGTTGAGTAGACGCTTCTGTGGAAAACTTTTCGCCATGGGGGCACGGAGAAGCGGAGGAAACAAAGAACCATTTCAAGATTTTCTCTGGGTCTCTGTGCCTCTGTGGCGAACGGTTTTCTTGCCGCAACTTCTCAACGCCACTGATCGACCACTTTCCACCAGATCAAGCGCAGCCATTCATCCGCGCAGGTTTTCGCCCACTGACGATGAGTCCACCATCTGACCCCAAATTGCGCTCCGTCCCGCGAAGCAGCGACCGAGTACTCATGTCCAGGAACTTCGCGCCGGAAAACACTCAGCGCGCGCCGCGTGTGAAAGTCCGAGGTCACGATCAACACACTCTTGCCACCCTCCCCTGCGATGCACTTCTCCGCGTCCTGCGACTCTTCCTTCGTCGACAGCCCCTCGATGGGACACACGCTGACCTTCCCGGCCTGACCTAGATCCCGAACATACTTCTGAGCCAACTGCATCTGGGTGAATTCGTAAATCTTAGCGTCTGCCGGAACATCCAGCACGATCCGCCGCCCATATCCTTGCGCCAGAAGTTGCAGAGCACGCTCCGGGCGCCGGTTCGTTTCTCCTGCCAGCACCAGAATCACATCGGAGGGCTGCGGCGCGTCCACCAAAAGAAAGCTGCCGGCCTTCGCACCCAGCGCTACCGCCAGGCATCCCAGCATGACCCCCGCCAGCAACCACATCCGCCTTTGTCTCTTCATAAGTCCCGAGTTCGGCAATTAAAACCAGATTCTGCGGACCTTCTCACTGCCAACAGAACCGCGTCGTCGTCCCGCAACTGCGTGCTAGAATCGAAAACGAATTCCCGTACGAACAAAACAGTACGAATAACAGTACGCATAGAAGACACGCCCTGTCGCGACGATGACGAATCAGCCTGCTGTAAATCGTTCCCCCGATCAACTCAAGGGCAAGATCCAGCAGCGCCAGGCGCGGGTCGGCATTATCGGCCTCGGCTATGTGGGACTTCCGCTGGCCCTGCTGTTCAGCGAACAAAAATTTACCGTCACCGGCTTTGACATCGATGCGCGCAAAGTCGAAACCCTCGCCCAGGGCGGATCCTACATCTACCGCATCACCGCGGAAGAAATCCAGAAAGCCAAGGCGCAGGGCTTTTCCGCTACCTCCGACTACGCCCGCCTGGTTGAGATGGACGCCGTCATTATCTGCGTTCCAACTCCACTCAACCAATATCACGAACCTGATCTCAGCTTCATCACCGACACCACACATGCCATCGCGCCCCACTTGCAGCCCGGCCAGTTGATCGTTCTCGAGAGTACAACCTATCCCGGCACCACAGAAGAAGTCATGGTACCGATTCTTGAGAGAGAAAATAAGAACCAGCTGAAAGCTGCACGCGGCCCTTCCAGCGCCGAGAAAGAATTCTTTGTGGCGTTCTCTCCCGAGCGTGAGGATCCCGGTAATACTACAGTCGCTCGCCGTGACATTCCCAAAGTCGTAGGCGGAGTGAACCCGCAGGCTTCGGAGTTGGCTGGCGCTCTCTACGGATCCATCTTCCATCGCACAGTTCCCGTCTCCTCGCCAGCCGCCGCAGAGATGACGAAGTTGCTGGAGAATATCTACCGCTGCGTCAACATCGCCCTGGTCAACGAATTGAAGCTGCTCTGCCTGCGTATGGGGCTGGACATCTGGGAAGTCATCGCCGCAGCTTCGACCAAGCCGTTCGGCTTTCATCCCTTTTACCCCGGACCCGGCTTGGGTGGACATTGCATTCCCGTCGATCCTTTCTACCTTTCGTGGAAGGCCAAGGAATTTGACTTCCGCACGCGCTTCATCGAACTGGCAGGCGAGATCAACACCAACATGCCTTATCACGTGCTCGCCTCTATCGGCGGCGCTCTGAACGGCCAGAAGAAATCCGTAAATGGAGCTCGCGTCCTCATCCTGGGCGTGGCTTACAAGCGGGACATCGATGATCTGCGCGAGTCTCCGGCTCTCACCATCATCGAACTCCTGCAACATGAAGGCGCGCAGGTCAGCTACCACGACCCCTATTTCCCTTTCATCGGAAAGGGACGAAAATACGACCTCCAGATGAAGCGCACGGAATTGGAAAAACTGGGCCAGTACGATTGCATCGTCATCGTCACCGATCACTCGGACTACGACTACCAGAAAATTGTCAGCGAAGCCCAATTGGTCGTGGACACCCGAAACGCGACCAAAGGTATCGACAGTCCCAAGGTGGTGCGGTGTTAGCCGGGTCCGTGACTCGGGAATCGGCGGGCTTAAGCCTTCGCGCGACGTAAAAGACTCATGTCGGGTGTAATTTATTGCTCTTTACTCACTTGGTCTGCGGCAGTCGCCAGCCCTGTGAGCGTAAGTAGTTGAGGCATCAATAAGATAAACTTTTTAGTTGTTCGCGAAATGGCCTTTCCCGTGCAACCTTTGACCACGGGGTAGTAGACTAAAGGCTTAGAGACCTCGGCGGCCAGGTTTCAGCCCTGCCCAGGTCCGAGAAACTTCAACCCCGAGCTGGTGTTTTCAACGACTGACGAGTAAACGCGGATATGAGTTCTTCTGCTTCCCAAGGGCCTCTTTTCTCCCTGCTCCCGAAGGCGAGGACACCTTGGACGGAATTCGTTTTTAGCACCGGGACGCAAGCATTGGCGATTGCGTTTCTGGCTTGGGTGCGTCTGTTGCATCCCGCTGTCTTCTTACCTCCGGAGCACATTTACCGTTCGATCGGAATCGTGACCACTCCGGTTCCTGTCAATCATCAACCGCAACCGTTGAGCCATCTGAAGCCTGTGCTGGCCGCTAATCTCGATCCTCCAGCCAACGCGCTTCGCCTTCCCGCGCCACAACCAAAGGCTCCCCTGAAAACGGATGACGTTCCTGCTCCCGCGGTGAGCATTGCGCCCAGGAAACTGGACCCGCTGCCTCTCAACTCGGCGCCTGTCATTCCCAAACAAGCGGTAAGAACCAACGTATTTTCCACCGGCAGCTCGGCGACTCCTACTACCGCGCGAGCTCCCTCGCAAGTGCAGACCGGGGGCTTCGGCGACCCGAATGGAATTCCCGCCAAGGCTGGACAGGGCAAGCCCGTTAACATCGCCGCGCTCGGAAGCTTCGATTTGCCCGCTGGCCCGGGCTATGGTAACGGCACTGGCGGCGCCAAGGGCGTGCCGGGTGTGGTGGTAAGTTCTGGCTTTGGCAACGGCACCGCCACCCCAGACAGCCGCCCTCGCGGATCCGCAACAACCGTTCAACCCAGCGGCTTTGCCAGCGCGGATGTACCCGCTCCGCCCACCGTGCGCTCTCACGCTGCGGAAACCACGACTAAAGCGCTGCCCGCGGAAATCCTTTCCAAGCCCACTCCCGTCTATACTCAAGAAGCACGCACTCTGCGGATCGAGGGCGAAGTGCTTCTGGAGGTGGTCCTGGAAGCTTCCGGCAGCCTCCGCGTGGTGCGCGTCGTGCGCGGCTTAGGGCATGGCCTCGACGACAATGCGGTCAAGGCCGCCGAACAGATTCACTTCAAACCGGCGATCAGGAATGGCCAACCGGCCGATTCCACGGTTGTCTTGCACATCATTTTTCAGTTGGCGTAATTTTGTTATCAAGGGTCTTTATGCGTATTTTCCAAGTAAGTTCGCTTTCATTCTTGGTGTTGCTGGTCTGGTGTTTGCCCGCAGTGTCTCAGGGGCCGGCACCCGCCCCGCCACAGGCTACAGTCACTGACACTGCCCCGACGGGACAAAACCCAGGAAGCCTTTCTTCGCCGCCTCCGGCCTCATTCAATGACGTCATGGACCGGGTTGTCCAGAGAGAGCATCTCTTTGTGGCGCAAATGCGCCACATGCGGCCGCTCGTAGAAACTTATCTGCAAGACCTCAAGAATGACAAGAACGGCAACGCCCTACCCGTCAAGGACCAGTATTATCTCGGCCGTCTCGACATGAGCGATGGCCCCGACGATACCTCATTTATCGGCCAGCCTGGGTTCGGCCACCGCATGCTCAACCGGCTTACCGGCCTCTACGCCATGAAATTCCTGCCGCTGGGCTTCGCCCAGATGGTTGTCCTCGATACCGATTTCCAGAGGAAGTACTACAAGTTCACCTTCGTGCGACGTGAGTTTCTGGGAGAAGTACGCTGCCTGGTCATCGATGTCGAACCCAAAGAAAGCTCCGGCACATCGCGTTTCCTGGGCAGAATCTGGGTCGAAGATCAGGATTACAACGTAGTCCGCTTCAACGGAACCTATTCGCCCCATCCCAGGACCGGCTTTTTCCTGCACTTCGACAGTTGGAGATTGAACATGCGTCCCGGTTCGTGGCTCCCCGCTTACATCTACAGCGAGGAATCAGGGCTGAAGGGAAATTTAGGGCAGTCTCTGCACTTCCGGGCGCAAACCCGTCTCTGGGGATACGACTTGAAAGCCTTGAACAAGAATTCAGAGTTCACCCAGATTCTGGTGGACTCTCCCCAGGACTCATCTTCAGTGAAAGATCAGAGTGACGTCGGCGCCGACGCGACTCCTGTGGTCGCCGAGCGCATGTGGGAACGCCAGGCCGAAGATAACGCGGTCGAGCGCCTGCAGAAGATCGGCCTGCTTGCGCCTCCCGGCGAAGTAGACAAGGTCCTGCAGACCGTGGTCAACAATCTGTTGGTAACCAATAACATCGACCTGCAAGGGGATGTCCGCTGCCGCGTCCTGCTCACTTCTCCTCTGGAATCATTCACCGTCGGTCACACCATCGTCATCAGTCGTGGGCTGCTCGATGTGCTGCCAGATGAGGCTTCGCTCGCCATGGTCTTGGCGCACGAAGTCAGTCACATTGTGTTGGGGCACAAGTTCGACACCAAAACGGCGTTCAACGACCGCATGTTCTTCGCCGACGAAGACTCATTCGCCCGCCTGGACTTCAAACACCGGCCGGCCGACGAAGAAGCCGCAGATACCAAAGCGTTGGAATTGCTGAAGAACTCTCCTTACAAAGATAAACTGGGGAGCGCCGGCTTATTTCTGAGAGCCTTGCAGGAACGCGCGCCCGTTCTGCCCAACTTGATTCGACCGCATCTGGGCAACAGCCTCGCCTCCGGCAAGAGCATCCGCATGTCGGCCCTGCTGGCTTCCGCGCCGGAACTGCAGCCACAACGCACCGACCAGATCGCCGCTCTTCCACTCGGCGGACGCATCAAGCTCGATCCCTGGACGGACCATGTGGAAATGGCGAAAGCAAAACCAGTAGCTTTGGCCTCGGCGAAAGAAAAAATGCCGTTCGAGATCACGCCCTTTTTCCCGTACCTCACGCGGCTCTCCATTCCCCACAGCGAGAAGGTCGCACTCACCGCTCCCGCCCCGAAATAAGAATCAAACGGGTCGAGCAGGCCTTCGAGGCCTGCATAGAGAGTCAGTTTGTAGATTTGGGCTCTAGTCCCGGAGGTCTGGAAACTCTGAAGGCGACTGTCGCGCCTCGGGCAACGCCCCACGAATCTCGGTCGCAACCGCGCTTAGCGACTACTGATTGATGGCGCTGCCAACGTTGGAGAACACGTTGTTGGCATTCGAGCCGATGAGCCGGATCGTGCCCACTACGATCACCAGAATCACAGCCAGCATCACCGCATACTCCGCGATGTCCTGACCACTCTCGTCGTTCCAAAGTTTTTGCAAAAAGTTTGCCACGGGCTCCGTCTCCTTAGAATTTGCCTTAACCGTAACCCCTATCACCCACAGCGGAAAAGATCACCAAAATCTTGACCGGATCAATTTGTGTCCCGAGGCTGGTCTTGAGAAAATCATAAGTGCTGGAGGCGCGCCCGCCAATAGCCCGTAAGTGCCATCCTAGTTACTTTGGAGCGATCCTCCAGGTTACTACTCAGCCAATGCTTTTCAGCGGCAGCGACTGGTTCACCGCGAACAGCGCCAATTCCAGCCGCGTCGATACCCCCAGTTTATCGAAGATGTTGCTCAAATGGTGCTTGACCGTATCTTCGCTGATCTTGAAGTACTCCGCAATCTCTTTATTTGAGTACCCCGCCACCACCGCCGCCACAATCTCCAGTTCGCGCGGAGTCAAGCCAAATTTCTTCTGCCGCGCTTCGTCGCTGGAAGACTGCACCAGCGTCCGCAGGTATTGCACCAGGTTGGAAACGCTCTCCCGCCCCACCCAGTACTCCCCTGACATCACCGTATGGATTGCTTTCAAAAGCAACTGCGTGGCGGAATCTTTTAACACCACTCCCCGCGCACCCAACTGAAGAGCCTCCACGATCTGGCTCTTTTCCGCCGCAGCGGTCAGCAGAATCACGCGCACTGGAGTTGCATTCGTGCCCGTGCCCAGTTCCCGCAACGCTTCCAGTCCCGGATGTTTGGGCATCGCCAGGTCCAATAAAAGAATGTCAGGCTTCAACTGTCGCGCCATTCTCACTGCTTCCGCCCCGTCCGAGGCCTCACCCAACACTTTCAAATCCGGCTCGGCTTCCAGAAGCCGGCGCAACCCATCTCGGAAAATTGGATGGTCGTCGGCGATCACGATGCGAACAGGCTGTGCTTTCTTAAAGTTCATCGGAGACTTCTCCAGTCTTTGGTACCTTGACTTCCAGGCGCGCCCCTACGCCGGGATTCGATTCTACCGTGAGTGCGCCTGCAATCAAACGGACGCGCTCCTTAATGATCATTGGCCCCTTGCCCATCTGGTCGAGCTCCTCCTGCGTCAGCCGGCCGGAAAACGGGAAACCTTTGCCGTCATCCTCCAGCGTAAGGCTCCACTGACTGGCAGTTGAACTCAGGCGCACCAGCGCGTGACGTGCCTTGCTGTGCTTGCGGACGTTGACCAGTCCCTCCTGCACAATGCGAAGGAGTTCCCGGCAGACCTTATCAGGCATCTCCAGTTTCGCCACGTCGGTCACGAAACGCGCGGAGATCCCCGTCTCCCGCTCGAACCGTTCCACGGCGTCATTCACCAGGCTGAGGAACCTTCGAGAGTCCACGTCGATCGACTTCATCTGCTGCATCAGTTCCCGCAGTTTCAGGACTTCTTCCCGCAGTAAGCCCTGGATCCGGCCCAATTCGCCACCCACCACGGCGGGCGTGGTCTCCGCCTGGCGCCGCAGAACGTCCACCTGCATTTCGACGGCGATCAGCGATTGCACAGCTCCATCGTGCAGTTCCCGCGCAAATCGCGCGCGCTCCGCGGCTCCGGCCCGCCGCCTCAGCCGGTGCAGCAGGTAAACGTTGTACACTGCCGGCCCCACCTGCCGCAGCAAGTCGAGCAGAAAACGAAGCTCTTCCTGCGTCTCCCCTTGCCACGACGGGTCAAACACGAAGATTCGCCCTCGCCACTCGCCTCCGAAGACAAATGAAATCGCAATCAAAGACTGAAAAGCTTGCCGCTCTTTGATCCGATCCAACGGCTCGGTGGATGGTGAAGGCACCGGATTGCCTTCACGGTCCAGTGCGATCACAGACCAGCGTTCTCCCTCGCGCTTTGCATAAAAAACCTCTCCCGGAAAATCCTCGAGATAACTCTTCGCCTCCCGCGGGCCCGAATCCAGCCACACAAAGTCGGGGGTCGCGTCATCCCCGTTCCTCAGCTCTCCCAAAAAAGCCCGATGACTATGAATCTCCTGCGAGGCCACCAGCAGCCGCGCCGCCCGGTACATGCTCACGATTTCCCCGCACATTTGCTGCAGAGTTCCCGTCAGCCCCGCGTCCACCCGAACCTTGGCCAGCATGCGGGTCACTGCGGCCTTCTCTGCCCGCAGGTGCTTCTGCTGCTCCGACAGATAGCCCAGCAGTAATCCCATCACCAGCAGGTACACCGACAACATGAACAGCCGCTTCGGCTCAAACTCGGTCGTATTCATCTGCAGCCCGGAGAAAATATGCCAGGGCAGGCTTCCCCCGCGCGCCGCCCACACGTGGAACAACAAAAAGCTTTCCGCCCAAAGCAACACCACTTCTGCCGCCGCCGTGCTCAGCGTTTCCCACAAGCCCCACCGGTAAGCCGCCGCGGTTAGCACGAAAACAAAAAACAGAATGAACGGGCTTCTCGGACCGTCTCCGAATACGGAGATGAAAGCCGGCCACACAATGTCAGCGGCGTGTACCAGAACCCGGAACCGGGATGTCGACGCTTTCCGCCTGCGCAACAGCATCAGCACCAGGATGCTGTTCCCCATGTAGAACCCTAGTAGCCCATAGGCGGCGGGGGAATTACCCAATTGCGTGGGATCCATGCGGATCGCCACCAGCGCCGAGACTGCCAGAAATACGCGCGCTGTTGCCAGCCAGCGCTCGATGCGGCGGACTTCACTTGGATCGGATGGAGCTTGCGCTCTGCCCAAGAAACGATTCTTTCCGTCAACGTGCAATTTTGAATCACTTTCCGCTAAACTGCCGGTTGGCCAGGTATAGGATTGCTTCGCATATTATTGATAAGAAAGACCGCAAGCAAGCAAAACTTTGGGTGAGCCCTCCCAAGGACGCTTTCCACCTTCCCGCAAGCGATCCTTTGTCTGTTCTGTGGGTTACTTCCGTAACCCCGACCTTTTCTAAACCCATTCTAAAATGGCAGCGAGGATCTACTTCTTGCGCACCTATACCAAGATCTGGAGTGTCGTAATCGCAGCCTGTCTGGCGGCTCTGGTCCTGGCTGCACTTTTCCTGCGTCAGTCCTTTCGCCTCACCGCTCTAAGCGATGTGATTCAATGCATCTTGCTATTTTCCGGAACGGCTGCCCTCATCCCGCACGCGGTGCAGTCGCGCGGCCGCTTGCGCCTGTTCTGGACGCTCATCGCAACCGGAATTGCTTTCTGGTTTATTTACCAATTGTTCTGGACCTACTACGAAGTCTGGCTGCGCGTCGATGTCCCCGACTTGTGCGCCGCCGACATGATTCTCTTCCTGCACATTGTGCCGCTGATGGCCGCCATCGCTCTCCGTCCTCACGCCTCGCAGGATGAGTATGCCGCCCGCCTGCGCCGCCTCGATTTCGCTTTGATGATAGTTTGGTGGGCATACCTTTACGTCCTCATCGTGATCCCCTGGCAGTATGTCCTGGCCGATGTCAGCTCCTACAACAACAACCTGAACGGGCTGTATCTTATCGAAAAAGTGGCGTTTCTTGGCGCCTTGTTCATGGCTTGGGCCGGGAGTAAGGGCGGTTGGAAAAGGTTCTATGCCAGTCTGTTCGGTGCCTGCTTCACCTACGCCGCCAGCTCGCACGTCGCCAATTGGGCCATTAACCGGCACGTCTATTACAGCGGAAGTCTCTACGATATTCCCCTGGCAGTGTCCATGGCCTGGATCACCGTGATCGGTCTGCAGACGCGCGAGCGCGAACCCCAAGCTGGCGCCCGCTCCACTTCCACTTCTCACGGCGTGTGGCTGGCTCGCCTGGGCATGATCGCCGCATTTTCGCTGCCGCTGTTTGCCGCCTGGGCCTTGCTCGATACGGCAAGCCCCCTGCGCATCCGTTCGTTCCGCCTGGTCTTGACCCTGGGCGCGGCACTTCTCATGGGCGTCATGGTTTTCATCCGTCAGCGTCTGCTCGACCGGGAATTGCTTCGCCTTCTGAGCCACTCGCGCGATTCCTTCGCCAACCTGAAACGTTTGCAGGCACAGATCACGGAATCGGAAAAATTGGCCTCCATCGGACAACTGGTGGGCGGCGCCGCTCATGAACTAAACAACCCCATCACCGCCATGCTGGGCTATTCCGATCTGTTGCTGACTACGACTCTCAACCCGGAACAACATGAACTGGCGGCGAGAATCGGGCAGCAAGCCCGCCGCACGCGGTCTCTTGTCGCCAGTCTGCTCAGCTTTGCCAAACAGGGGCCGGCCGCAATGGCCTCCGTCGATCTCAATGCTTTGCTGCGCACCGCCGTCAAACTCTCGCAGCCGCAGTGGCAGGGTCTCAAAATCGAAGTGCTTACGGAACTTCCGCATGAACTGTTGCTTGTCCGCGGAGATTCCAACCAGTTGCTCCAGGTCTGCGTGCAGATCATCAACGACGCTCTTCATGTGGTGCATCAGCACAGCAGCCGCACTCTGG
The DNA here is from genome assembly GCA_035568115.1 of Candidatus Acidiferrum sp. Classification (GTDB taxonomy): domain Bacteria; phylum Acidobacteriota; class Terriglobia; order Terriglobales; family Acidobacteriaceae; genus Sulfotelmatobacter. The sequence continues at coordinate 51,290 of DATMOP010000080.1, read as the reverse complement.
CCATCACCGCGGAACGCAAAGATGGTCTCGCTATCGTCACCATCGCCGACACCAGCCTCGCCGAAGGCCTGGCCGGAAGCGAAGCGGGAAACGATTCCGGGACTGAGGAAGATCAGACTCTCTCCGGGCTTGGATTGAACGCCTGTCAGGGCATCTTGCAGCAACATCACGGAAGAATTTCCTGGGAACAAGGTCGCAACGCGGGAACTACGATCCGCGTCGAACTCCCGGTCATCCCTGCGCCGCCGGAGAAATCGACTGGAGGGGTTCCGGTGATGTGGCAGCCTCAACCGTCCGCTTGAGCTGGCCGCAAGCCGCGTAGATGTCCCGTCCCCGCGGACGCCGCACAAATGCAGGAATCCCCGCGCCCCGCAAAATATTTTGAAACGCAGTAACCCGTTCTGCACTCGGAGTCGTGAAGTCGATTCCGGGCCCCGGATTCAGCGCAATCAGATTCACCTTGCAGCGCAACCCGCGCAGCAACTCGGCAACTTCCTTCGCATTTTCCGGCGTGTCGTTCACGCTCCCGAGCAGCACGTACTCGAACGTGATCCACTCCCGCGTACGCAGCGGAAACTCGCGCGCCGCTGCCATCAGCATTTCCAGATTCCACTTCTTGTTCAGCGGCATCAGCCGCGTACGCAGCGCATCGTTCGGCGCATTCAAAGAAATCGCCAGCTTCGGCCGGATTGCTTCCCCGCCAAAATCATGGATGCGCGGCACAATCCCCGCAGTCGATACCGTCATCCGCCGCTCCGCAATCCCCACGCCCTCCACCAGCAGCCGCGACGCCTTCACGAAATTCTCGTAGTTCAGAAAAGGCTCGCCCATCCCCATGAAAACCAGATTGATGCGATCCTCCGGCGGCGAAACTTTCTGATCTTTCAGCACCGCGCACACCTGCCCCACAATCTCGCCCGCGGTCAGGTTGCGCTTTACGCCCAGCAAAGCCGTCAAACAGAACTGGCAATCCACAGCGCACCCCACCTGGCTGGAAATACAAATGGTCGAACGCCCCTGTCTGATGCGATCCTCGCGACCGCGATTTTGGCTAGAGGTATTTTCGGAGGGCTTTTGGGTGGCGCAGCGCTTCAGCGCTGCGATTGGCTCACTTGCTTTGCATTGGGCCTTAGCCCCTGAGGTACTTGTTCCATCGGCAAACCGCTCAGGCAACTCCCCAGCCTCGCTCCCATCCCCAGCTTCCCCTCCATCGCCCTCTGGCATCCAAACCGTTTCCACGGTCTCCCCATCAGCAAGCGAAATCAAATACCGCACCGTCCCATCCACCGATACAAACTTGTTCTGAATCCGCGCCGCCCCCACGGACACCCCGCTCTGCGCCAGCCGTTCGCGAAACCCCTGCGGCAGTGTCGAAATCTCCTCTAGCGTTTCCACCCGCTGTCGATACACGGCATCCATGATCTGCTTGGCGCGATAGTTAGGCTCACCTGCCTCGATCACCAGGGCGGTGAGTTCCTCGCGGTCCATCCCAAGCAGCGATGATGTTTGACGTTCTCTCACTGGAAACCATCTTCGTAGATAGTTTTGGGAAGGGCACGGCCTTCAGCCGTGCCGCTCAGATATACAAGAGACGTCGGGCTTCAGCCCCTGAGGCAGCGTTGAAACAACTCGTGGCCATTATGAAATGTCTTCTTCCACGTCACTTTGGTTCCCAATACTCAATCTCGACCACATTGCCGGCTTCGTGACGAAACCTCTCCGCCAGTTGCCTGCTGTGAAGAACTCCGCAAACCACGAGCACGCTTTCCGCTTCTCCTACTTCCTGCATCACTCTATCAAACATGTACTGTTCGCGAATTTCATCGGAGGGCAGACGGTGTGTTATCAGCACCCAACCGTCGCCGACCCCTCTTTGATAACCATCCCCGGTCAACTGGGTGCAAGCATCCTCACCTAAATACCTTGGCTCATGGGTCCGGCCCTTCTGTTCTTCCGCTACGCCTCTTGCTTCCCTCTCCGCTACACACATGTCGATATTCTCTCGACGAGGCCCAATAGACTGAGCAATGGTTCGAACCCCGAACTTTGCCTCTTCGCCAATGAACTGTACGCCACGCTCCGCGATCCGGCGCCTAAGGAGAGCTTCAAATTCAGCCTTCAAAGCCTTGTCCGCAGCGCTATCGTCAGCAGACTGCACACTTCGCGTGTCGTGGCCTGACCCGTTACCTAAGACAAGTATGCGCATGAAGACCTTCTACAGAACACCGCAACTAACTGATTCTACACAATTAACTATCAATTTCTCCCACACCCCACCCTCCCCCTCCAGATGTGTAAGAATAGTAATGTTTCTTCTCGATGAGTTCTGCGATCCAAGCATAGACATGGTAAAAGAAGTCCGCAATATTCGCCGTCAGGTGTTGCCCCACGGCCTCACCGTCATTACCGAGCAGATGGAGCACATCCGCTCCGCTTCCATAGGCATTTGGCTCGAGACCGGTTCGCGCGACGAAACTCCGCAGTCGAACGGCATCTCGCACTTTATCGAGCACATGGTCTTCAAAGGCACCAAGCACCGTACTGCCGAGGAGATCGCCCGCCAGGTCGACTCGATCGGCGGCAACATGGACGCCTTCACCTCCAAAGAATGCATCTGCTTCAACGTCAAAGTGCTCGACGACCATGTTCCCGTCGCACTTGAGATTCTTACCGACCTGGTTCTGCATCCCACATTCACTGCCGAAGACATCGCCCGCGAGCGCGGCGTAATCCTCGAAGAAATTAAGATGGACGAAGACAATCCCGACTACCTCGTCCACGAAATCTTCACCCAGAACTTCTGGAAGGATCACCCGCTCGGCAAGCCCATCCTCGGCACAAAAGAAACGGTGAAGAAGTTCGAGCGCGAAGCCGTGCTCGATACCTACACGCACCGCTTCGCCCCCGGGAACATCATCGTGGCTGCCGCCGGACATCTCAACCACGACCAGTTCGTCGATCTTGTCGTCAAACACTTCGAACATTTGAAGCCCGCGAAAAACGGCTTCCACTCATCCGAACCGAAGATCGTTCCCCGCATCGTGCTGCGCAACAAGAAGGCTCTCGAGCAGGTGCAGCTTTGCATCGGCGTCCCGGCCTATCCCATCGCCCACGAGAAGCGCCACGCCGGCTACATTCTCAACACCCTGCTCGGTGGCGGCATGAGTTCCCGCCTGTTCCAAAACATCCGCGAGCGCCAGGGCCTGGCTTATTCCATCTACAGCGACCTCAATCCCTACCGCGATACGGGATGTATGGCCGTCTACGCCGGCACTTCTCTCGCGTCGGCGTCGAAAGTGGTACGTTCGGTGGTGAATGAATTTCGCGACCTGAAAAATAAGCCCGTGCCCGAAGAGGAACTGCGCCGTTCCAAAGACCAACTCAAAGGCAGCCTGATGCTCTCGCTCGAATCGAGCACCGCCCGCATGTCAAACCTGGCCCGCCAGGAAATGTATTTCGACCACTTCCAGGACCTCGACGAGCTGATCGAAAAGATTGAAGCCGTAACCGTCGACGATCTGCAGAGCCTCGCCCAGGAATTCTTCAAGACCGAATCGATCGCCGTGACCGCCCTCGGCAATCTCAGCGGCCTGAAGATCTCCCGCGACCAGCTAACCTGCTGATCGGGTTGCGCTACCCCGTGAACCTCTGTGTACCCTGTGTTAAAGATTTTGGCTTGCTTGTAACTTCCCCGCCCTCCACACATCCCATCTGAGCCTGCAGGTGCAAACCTGCCGGACACCCTAACTCGAGACTTCCTCCAAGGAGAAAACTATGAAGAAGATTTTCGGCAGTCTGACGTTTGCCTGTATTTTGATGGCCTCGATGTCCGCCTTCACCCAGGATGCGATGAAGCAGGATTCGATGAGCCAGGACAGCACCAAACAAGACACCATGAAAAAAGACGACAACATGAAGCACGATGACATGAAGAAAGACGAAATGAAGAAAGACAAGAAGGCCAGGAAGATGGCGAAGAAAGACGCGATGAAGAAAGGCGACGGCATGAAGCACGATGACATGAAGAAAGACGACAGCATGAAGAAAGACGAGATGAAACAGAACTAGTCTATCGCCGGGATGCCTGGCGCGGGCCCACGGTCCGCGCCGCGCTGTTCTGAACCTTAGCCGCCAGCAGTTGGCGGATTACGGCCACAACATTCGGGAGCCGGTGTGGCCGTTTGCGTTCTGACAGTCACACCGTCACACGCAATGCCCCGCAAATTGATTTGCAGCCCCGCAGGACGCGTTGGAGAGCTCGCGCATGGGTTCGGGTGGATCGAAGGACAACTGTCGCCCCACGGGCAAGCTAAATCGATTTAGCTTTCGGGCCCCAAAATACCCTTGCAGATTCAATGACTTAGAGGCTTGTCAATTATATCTTTTAGCAATACATGCGCGACACTCCCGGACCGCTCCCCGCGAATCAATAACTTACGCCAAGTAGCGCAAAAAAGCTGTTTACCGGCTCGCGGTCCCTGTCGCACTAACCAGTTCCTCCCGCTCCTCTTCCGCCTCGCCTGCGCCCTCAGCAAACTCTACCCCAGGCGTGCCCGTTAACCCCGTCTTCAAATACTGCCTCAAGCATCGCGGACACGGCACGTACCCCTCCCGCATTGCCTCTTTCGCCGTCAGCGTGCGCTCGGAAGCCTTGTCATGAATGAACTCACATCCCGGCACATGAAAGAGCTTGGCGCCCGAAGAAACTACCACCACCATGTCAGGAGGAATATCCTTCGCCGGCACTGCATGCTGCGACTTAATCGGGGGACGGTGATTCCACGAGCTTGCCAGTTGCAGAGTGCCTGCAATCAATAGCAAAGCCGCCACCGGCACGAGCCATGTCGACCAACTCGACCATCGACTTCCCTTCACCACCGCATTGCTGTACAGCCGCTTCTCTAGTCTCCGGCTGAAACCCGCCGGCACCTCCAGCATGCGCTCATCGCCATACAACTGGACCACGTTCTTCGTTCCCGCCAGCACCGACGCACAGCGCGCGCACGTCCGGAAATGTTCGTCCATCGACGAACGCAGCGCCGCGTCCACATCCCCGTCCACGTAATTCGAAATCTCGCGCCACACTTCTTCGCAACTCGTCACGTGATTCACCATGGCTTGGTCCCCTTCTCGAACGGAAGCCGGCTGAACCAGCCCTGCTCCCATCCGGCGGCCAGCAGATCGCGCAGCATCAGCCGCGCCCGCAACAGCCGCGTTTTCACCGAAGCAACCGTGATGCCCAGCGCCGCGGCCGTCTCCTGAATATTCAGATGTTCCATATCGCGCAACATGAAGACCTCGCGATACTTTCGATCGAGTGTCCCTAGCGCCTCGGCCAGGCGCTGCCGCACTTCCTTGCGCTCCAGCGCTTCTGACGGAATCTCGCGCCAGTCGGCAAAATCCCGTGGCGCATAATCGCTTTCTTCTTCGCCCCGGCCCGAACGATGACCGTCGAGTCCTTCCATCGCCACTGTTCGCTCCCTTCGCCGGCGCATCAGAGCTTCGTTCACCGTGATCTGGATCAGCCACGTACTGAAGCGAGCCTCGGCGCGAAATTGCCGGATATTCGCGAACGCCTTCAGCATCGCTTCCTGCGCCGCGTCCTCGGCATCGTGCTCGTTCCGCAAAATTGCCAGCGCCGCCGCGTACACCCTGCGTTCATAGGGCCGGACCAGTTCGTAGAACAATTCATGCTGGCCACGCTGCACGCTCAGGATCAGAGCCTGCTCGCGCGTGCTCACCTGCACCGGATTGTTCAACACCATGCCTGGTTCGGACACGCGCGTGCATACCCCAGGGGCTAAAGCCCTTTTCCTACGTTCGACTCGGGCGGTATGGCTGAAGCCATACTCTGATACGAATTTTCAGGGCCAAGATCGCATCAAGCAAGGCCGGTTCCTATCAGGGCATACCTTCAGGTGTGCCGCTATTCGTCTTTGCTAATTCGCTTTCAGGCGCTGCGCTTAATACTCCGGATCTTTCTTCCAACCCGTCAGCATGGAATAGAAATTGTTCCAGCCGTGCAGGATCACCATCACCAGATGACCCAACACAAAGCCCAAAATCGCCCACATCACCGCGAAGTGCCAGATGCGCGCCCAGTGAAATCCTCCCATCATCCAGGCAAGCCAGGAGAACTGAACCGGCTTCCACACGGCAAAACCGGTGAGCACGGAAAGAATCCCGAGCCCGATGGCGGTGGTGTAGGCGTGCTTCTGTAGCGGGTTGTAGGCCTCGCGGACCGGCGGCTTGGGCCCAAAGAAGAAATAATGCTTCACCATCGGCCACACGCCGGGAATGTCACGTGGCATGAACAAGACTTGGCGATAATTGCCGCTGAAAATTTGATAGGCGAGATAAAGAATGCCGGTCGCCATGTAGATCCACATGAAAGTGAGGTGCCACTGCAACGCTCCGCCCAGCCAGCCGCCGATGGCGAACGCCTTCGGCCAATGCACCAAGTCCTTCTGCGGAATCTTGGCGCCGAAACTGGGGAAGGCGCGGAAAATTTGCAGCCCGCTCCCGACCATTACAAAAAGCGCGACGGTGTTGATCCAGTGGCACAGCCGCACCACGAACGGGTGCTCGTACGCGGCGCGCGCCAACACCACGGGCGCTTCGTCTTCGCCCTCGGCGTTCTTGCCCTTTGGCTGGATAATTTCGATCACTGCTCCGCTCATTCTTGGACCCCCGAGAACATCTCGTCTCTCACTGCAAGGGCAAGATGCCCTCGCGACAGCCGGCGGGCTTGCCCTGAACTTGCCGAAGGGACGCCGGCGCGACGACTACAAACCGTAAAACCACGAATAGCCCTGATCTTCCCAGTAGCCGACTCTGTCCAGCACATTTGTGACTTTCAAATCCGTCAGATACTTTGCCTGCTTGTAGCCTACCTTGGTGGGAATCTGCAACCGCAGCGGCGCGCCGTGCTCGCGCGTGAGCGGCTGCTCGTACATTTCGTAGCAGAGCAGAGTCTGCGGATGCAGCGCCGTCGCCATGTCCAGCGATTCGTAATAATCATCGGCGCAGCTTACCGTGATGTAACGCGCCGTAGTATCGGCGCCGATCGCGGTCAGGAAGTCAGAGAGCCGCGCTCCGCCGAATCGCCCAATCACGTCCCAGCCTTCGACGCAGATGTGGCGCGTGTTCTGCCGATAACGAGGCAGCGCCTGCACCTGCGACAACTTGTATTCGCCGGGCTTCCGTACCGCGCCGCTGACGGTGAGAGTCCAGTTTTCAAAAATCACTCCCGGATCGTCCACGTCGTAACCGTTGATGGGAAACTTGGCAAAGGGAGTCAGGTCGGCATTGTCGAAAGTCGGTGCCAGATGGCCTGAGCGGAAAAGACGCGCGGAAGCCCAGTCGCTGAAACCCAGTCCCTTCTTCAGCAACCCCTCCTGCAACCTGGGGATGGCGAACGCTCCCAGCGCCAGCACCGGCGCAAGTTTGAGCAATTCGCGCCGGCCGATCTGCCGGAATTTCTTTTCATCCATCTGGTGATTGCTCATTTCTCGATCATCGTTCTTCATGAATTAACCTTCACACGTTGCCCTTTACACCGAACGCTGTACCGACGGCAAGACTTAGCCCGGCCCGGAAATGGGATTCACGAGACTCTCTGAAAGTTTCGTCTCGACCCAGTTTCACTTGTGTTCCAGTTTGAGAATAATAACCCGTAACGACCAACTCGAATGTACCTTTCGCTGGCCTTTTGCATCGTTTTCGATGCATACTAACGAAAGCACCAGCCTTCTCAGGAGGCCCCCGTCCCCAGCATGCCGGATCTGAAAACCATCGTACCTAAAGCGGGTCATCCCCTTCGCAAGGTGGATCGCGTCTTCCTGGCAAGGCCCCATCCCCGTGCGCCCGATGATGCCAGGCAGCGCGGATTGATGGTGGGCTCGCTCTGTTTGCTTCTGCTGGCTCTGAGCATTGTGCTTTGGCGTGATCGCGACTTCTGGTTCCCGGAAACTCCGGAAGCGGAATCCGCCCAGCCAATCGAGAGTTCGCCCGCCGCGACCGCCTCTCCGGCGGAACCTTCCGCAGCAACTGCCCGTCATGCCAAAGCGGCAAAGCAAAAACGTCAAAGCGAGACTCAGCAGGTCGCGGAAACCAACAATCCCGTTCCCACAGATCCATCTCCTCCAGGGGCCACGATCAGCGCTCGGACGGTCTTGCCACCTTTGGAAGTAGAGGTTGTTGCTGGCGATACGCACCGCACCATCCGGCCCGGGAGCAACTCCGTGCGTGTGGAGTTACAGCCGGACACGCCGCCGCAATCAGCCACTGACGGTGGCACTGCCGCGGATTCCGAGACTGCGGCGAAGGTGACCAGTGAGGCCGCTGAGCGCGTACAGATGTCCACCACCACGTCCGACAACGTGGCGAGCCCGGTGCGGCCCAACTATCCACTGCTGGCGCGGCAGATGAAGGTGCAAGGCTCGGTGATTCTGCAGGCGCTGATCAGCAAGGATGGCGTCATCCAGAATCTGAGCGTGGTGAGCGGCCCGCACATACTCGCTTCTGCTGCGCAGGACGCAGTGCGGCAGTGGCACTTCAAGCCACACTACCAAGGCAAGGAAGCCGTCGAAACCCAGGCCAAGATCACGGTTAACTTTACCATCTCAACCAACTGATCCGCGCCCATCGGAACGTCCACCGTAAGAAGTCGCTTCCAAATAACGAGCGCCTCGATCTCTATCGAGATCGAGGCGCCCGGGCAGCCCTCCCCCAGAACTGCTCACCTGCGAAGTTAAACGCTCGACCGAATCTTGCATATGGCACTACCGTGCCACCACCCTACCCCTAAAGTGCTATGCCACCCAACCTGTTGCAATTCCAGCACTTCAGCGGACATCGGCGGAGAATTCCTGATTCCGCCGCGACTCTTGCACCTCTGGAGTGCGCGCCGTTTCTGCCGATGTACAAACCAGCAGGTTTGTTGTCCCTCCATCATGCCAGCTTTTCAAGACCCAGAGACCTACCGCGACATCCTGAACGGCCTGCAAATCGGCGTGAGCGTGCTCGATATGGAGAAAAGAATTGTGTTCTGGAGCGACGGAGCCGAACAAATCACCGGCTATGCGCGCATCGATGTTCTCGGCCATTCCTGCGCGGAAAATATTCTTCTGCATTGCAACCAAACCAGCTGTGAAATGTGCAACGAGAAATGCCCCATCGCTGGCGCCCTTCACGATGGCAAGCCGGTGGAAGGCGCGAACTTTATTCACCACAAATCGGGGCATCGCACGCCGGTGCACACCTGGGCGATTCCGCTGCGGGATAAACACGGTTCCATCATCGGCGTCATCCAGACTTTTGAAGGCGAGTGTGCCGTAAACGGTCCGAACCCAAACGACCGCAGCATGAAAGAACACGGCTGGCTGGATGACACGACCGGATTGCCGAACCCAGCCATGATGCACTCGCACTTGCGGGAAACGCTGGGCACGTTCGCCGAGATTCAGATCCCCTTTGGCGTGGTTTGCCTGAAGCTGCATGAACTCAGCCAATTCCGCGCCCGATATGGGCAGGAGGCGGCCACGTCCATGCTGGTGGTGCTGGCACGCACGTTAAGAAATGCGGTGTGGCCCACGGATTTTGTCGGCCGCTGGAGCGAGGGTCGATTCCTGGTGATTTTGGTGGGCTGCGGCGAAGACGCGATGCAAACAATCAGCGACCGCATGCTCAAGCTGATGGCCAGCGCCACCATTGACTGGTGGGGAGAGGAATTGTCAGTGGCGGTTTCTATGGGACGCACCGTCGCTGTGGCTGGCGATACCATCGAGTCGCTGGTTGAGCGCGCTCACCTCGCACTCGGCGCAGATCAAGTTTCACCGCCGGGCCGCGCGGCCGCGGCCGCTAATTCATCTTCGACAGTTTGAGATTTACGAATTAAATCATGTTCGCGATCATTGGCATTGTCGTGGTGTTCGGCTGCGTCGTGGCCGGCTATCTGATGGAGCACGGGAATCTCCGCGTCCTGATCCAACCCGCGGAGCTTGTCACCATCGGCGGGGCCGCGCTCGGCACGGTCCTCATCGCCAATCCGCTCCACATCCTCAAGCAGATCGCCGGCGGAATCGGTGGCGTCTTCGGCGGCTCAAAGTACACCAGGCAGGCCTACATCGATTCTCTGAAGATGATGTACGACCTGCTGAACAAGGCCCGCAAAGACGGACTTATGGCCCTCGAGAGCGATGTCGAGGAGCCGGACAAGAGTCCGCTGTTCGCCAAGGGGCCAGCCGTTTTCAAGAACCATCACGTGCGCGATTTTGTCTGCGATTCCTTGCGCATGGCCATCACCGGCGTCGACGCTTTCGATCTGGACCAAATGCTGGATTTGGACCTGGAAGTTCATCATCATGACGCCGAGAAGCCGACCGCGGCACTCACCAGCGTGGCAGACTCCCTGCCGGGGTTGGGCATTGTCGCTGCTGTACTCGGCATCGTCATCACCATGAGCGCGATGGGCGGCCCCCCAGAAGAAATCGGGAGAAAAGTGGCGGCCGCGCTGGTCGGCACGTTCCTCGGCATCCTGCTCTGTTACGGGCTGGTAGGTCCTCTCGCGGCCAATATGGTCAAGATTGCGGATGACGAACACGCGTATCTCTACGTGCTGCGCGTTCTGATCGTGTCTTTTCTAAAAGGCACGGCGCCCATCATGGCGGTGGAAGTGGCGCGCCGCGCGATTCCGGGCCATGTCCGCCCATCGTTCAAGGAAGTGGAAACAGCCTGCCGCAACAAAGGGCCGGCAGAAGATGCTGCGGCCGCGCCCGAAGCCGCAATTGCTGCGGCACCCCGGTAGAGCACCCGGCCACGAGACACGGAAATGGACAAGACTCGTCCCCTCATCATCGTCAAGAAAAAAGGCGGGCACGGCGGCCATCACGGCGGCGCGTGGAAGGTGGCCTACGCCGATTTCGTCACTGCCATGATGTCGCTGTTCATCGTCTTATGGCTGCTGAACAGCAGCAAGCAGGTTCAGGAAGCTGTGGGCGGCTACTTCAAAGATCCCACCGGCACTTCCAAAAAGGTTGGGTCGAACTTGGTGGGTGCGGGGGAGAACTTTCTCCTGACCAAAGACAACATGCCAAAACTGAAAGACCAACTACAGCAGGCGATCCGTCAGATGAATGACTTTGAGAAACTCAAGAGCCACATCGAGATGACGGTTACCGCCGAGGGCCTGCGCATCGAATTGCTGGAATCCGCTTCGGGCACGTTCTTCGATAGCGGCAGTCCCAAACTGAACGGGGACGGACGCGAGTTGTTGATCACTTTGGCGCAGGAACTGGGCAAGCTGCCCAATAAGGTTTCCATCGAAGGCCATACCGACTCCAAACCCTTTCCCTCGTCGGGAAGCTACAGCAACTGGGAACTCTCCAGCGACCGCGCCAACGCCGCCCGCCGCCTGATGCAGGCCAACGGGATTCGCGAAGATCAGGTCATGCAGGTGCGCGGGTTTTCCGACCAGCGCCTGCGCAAGCTCGATAATCCCCTCGACCCTTCCAACCGCCGCATCTCGCTCATCGTGCAATACACCATCAAGAACAGGGACGATGATGACGCGAAACCCTCAGCCGGAAGCGGAGAGACTAAAAAAGTGGATGATAAGAAGCCGGAGGAAAAGAGCCAGCCGCCCGCGGAAAATTCGGGCAAGAAAGAATGATGCCGACTTCAATCTTGAAATAACTTTACAATTTGCCCCACCCCAATCGCAAAACCCAGGCTGTATAATCCCCCGTTTGAACTTTTCCCAGGAGTTCCACTCATGCAGAAGATGGTCCGGCTGCTTTGCGTTGTGTTTGTGATGTCTTTCATCACGTCTTTGTGGTCCCAGGAAAAAGTCGATCTGGAAGCCATGGGCCGCATCCGCTACGAAGGCTTCCGCGATTCCAAGGTGATGGAATTCGCCACCGGATTGATGGACTCGATTGGCGAGCGCCTGACCGGCTCGCCCAACATGAAGCGCGCCAACGAGTGGACCCGAGACCAGTTCACCGCGATGGGTCTCTCAAACGCGCACCTCGAGTCCTGGGGACCGTTCGGCCGCGGCTGGGCCAACCAGTATGTCAACGCGCGCATGACGTCGCCCGACGTCGTTCCTCTGATCGTATACGCCAAGGCCTGGACTCCGGGCACTAACGGCGTAGCGCAGGGCAAATGCATTCGCGCGACCATCGAAGACAAGAAAGACTTCGATAAATACAAAGGCAAGCTCGCCGGGATGATCGTAATCTTAGGTGCTGACGCTGAAGTGAAACCTATCACCGACGTTCCTTACAAGCGCCTGAGCGATGACGATCTCGCGAAGACCGCCGAGTACCAGATTCCGGGCGAACGTCCGCCCTTCCGCTTCGCTGATTTTCTGAAGCGCCAGCAGTTCGTCAAAGAGTTGAACCAGTTCTTCGCCGACGAAAAAGTTTTGGCTGTGATTGACCACAGCCGCGGCACTGCTGGCGGCGGCACGGTATTTGTGCAGTCGGGCGGCTCCTACAAACCGGGTGAGACCACGACGGTTCCACAGCTCACCATGGCTTCGGAGCACTGGACCCGCATCGCGCGTCTTTTGCAGCAGAAAAAAGAAGTAACCCTCGAACTCAACGTCACCAACACTTTCTACGACGACGATCCCATGCAGTACGACACCATCGCCGAAATTCCCGGCACCGACAAGAAGGACGAAGTCGTGATGCTTGGCGCGCACCTCGATTCATGGCACGCGGGCACCGGAGCCACCGACAACGGCGCCGGCACTATCGTGATGATGGAAGCGGTCCGCATCCTGAAAGCACTCGACATCAAACCCCGCCGCACCATCCGCATCGGCCTGTGGAGCGGCGAAGAGGAAGGACTGCTCGGCTCGCAGGGTTACGTGGAGAAGCATTTCGGCGCGCGGCCGCGCATGGATGAACCTGGAATGAAAGACATGCCGACACTTCTGCGCCGCGAAGCCGGGGAAGTTACGGTGAAGCCAGAGCAGGCGAAAGTTTCCGCCTACTTCAACGTGGACAACGGCACCGGAAAAATCCGCGGCATTTATTTGCAGGAGAACGCGGCCGTGTGGCCCATCTTCGAAGCCTGGATGAAACCCTTCAAAGATCTCGGCATGAACACCATCACCATGCGCAACACCGGCGGCACCGACCATCAATCCTTCGACGCAGTCGGCATCCCCGGCTTCCAGTTCATTCAGGATCCCATCGAGTACGAGACGCGCACCCACCACTCGAATATGGATGTCTATGATCGCCTCCAGCCCGAAGACCTGAAGCAGATCAGCGTGATCGTGGCCGGCTTCGTCTACGACGCCGCCATGCGCGACCAGATGCTGCCGCGCAAGCCCATCGAGAAGGCGTTGCCGAAGGAACCGGAGAAGAAAGAGGAGAAATAATGGGTTAGCGTGTCATCCTGAGCGAAGGTTGTGCTTCGCGAACGCGAAGCACAACCGCAGTCGAAGGATCCCTTTCCCGCCTGCACCGCCGCTGGCCTCGCAAGGTATTTCTACAACCGTCCCCCGGGGCCTCGGCTGCCTACTTCACAAACGTCAGCCCATGCGGCACCGCATACTTGAAAACGTAGGCATAGAGCAGCACGATGACTCCGACGATCGAGCACAGCGCCACCGAGTGCCACGCCACAAAGCGGAAAATAATTCCTTCGTTGCCAACTTGCTCGGTCGCTGCGGTAGCGATGGTAATGGATTGAGCGTCCACCATTTTTCCCATCACGCCTCCGGAGCTGTTGGCCGCGCACATCAGTACGGGATCGATGCCGAGTTGCTGAGATGTAATTCGTTGCAGGCTTCCGAAGAGCGCGTTCGCCGACGTGTCACTGCCCGTAAGTGCAACGCCCAACCACCCGAGGAAGGTTCCGAAGAACGGGTAGAACCATCCCGTGCGCGTGAAGGCCAGCCCAAGCACCGCATCCAGGCCCGAGTAGCGCGTCACATAGCCCAGCCCCAACATGAATGAGATCGCAACCATGGCGAGCCGCATTCGCACCAGCGTTCTCCAGAAGATCTTCATCAACTTCAGCGGGGACTGCCCCAGCAATAATCCGGAAACGATTGCGGCGAAGAAGCATCCCGTCCCGGTGGCGGAGAGCCAGTTGAAATCGTATCGCGCCGCCTCGGGCGTAGGTTTCGTAACAATCGGCGCGGCGCGCGAAATGGCGTTGTGCAATACCGGCACATCCCACCCTGGCGGACCGGGCCGCGACTTGCCGTTCGGAAGCACTACGCGAAACGATGGAGTCGTAGCCAGGTTCATGGCCAATTTTATTTTCGGTAGTCCCCAGAGCAGCACAAACAGTGACAAGATCGCAAAAGGCATCCAGGCTTTCAGGACCTGTCCCGCGGTGTAAGTGCGCGGTTTCACATATCCATCGAACTTGTCGGCCGCCCATTCGCCGCCCACGTCGTCACTAATTGTTCCGGTAGGCGCAGGAGGAGCGGTCGCCTTGTCGTCATAGTCGAATCGCCAAATCCTTTTCGGCTTCCAGAATTGCAGAAAAAGCAGGGTGGCGACAATCGAGACCACGCCCCCCATAATGTCGACCAGATTGCTGTCCACATAATTCGACCAGAAAAACTGCGTAAGAGCGAACGAAATGCCGACCACCAGGATGGCGGGAAATACTTCGAAGGTCTCCCGCCAACTGACCATGGTCTTCACCAGCCAGAACGGAACGATGATCGCGGTGAAAGGAAGAATGCGTCCGATCATGGCGTTAAGATCGGATTCAGGCAGCGCCGTCACCGCCGCCAGCGTGTGCACCGGCGTACCGATCGCACCCCAAGCCACTGGCGCGGTGTTGGCGATCAGATTCAAAGCAGCCGCATGGAATGGCTTGAATCCCAGGCCGATCATGAACGCGCCCGCAATCGCCACCGGCGCGCCAAATCCCGCCGCCCCTTCAATGAACGCGCCAAAACAAAACGCAACGAGCAACACTTGCAGCCGGCGGTCAGCAGTGATTCCCGCTACCGACTCCTTCATGATTTCAAATTGCCCGGTCTCGACAGAAATGTCGTAAAGGTAAACGGCGGCCAGAACGATCCATGCGATTTTCAAAACTCCGAAGGCCACGCCATACCCAAAGCTCATGGCGGCCAGCGCGGGAGGCATCTTGAAAAAGGCAATCGCAACCGCCACAGCCGTCACCGCTCCCGCGATGGCGCACCAGTGCGGCTTGACTCGAAGCCCGGCCAACAGGCTGAACAAGACAATGATGGGAAGGCCCGCCACCAGCGTGGAAAGCCACCAATGACCAAGTGGGTCGTAGATCTGAGTCCACTGCATAAGAACCTCCTCGCGAACGGAGTCTGCTGCGTAACAGAGATCGAACAACAGAGATCGAACAACCTAACAGGCCGCCAAAAAACTTAAATTCGTATCAGGGTATGCCTTCAGGCATACTCTTGCGTGCCGCATCACAATCGCGCCGTCAGGCTCCCCGCACAATCAAACCGCTTCCCAACTCTTCGGAACATTCACGTACGAACGGTTCAAATCCGCAATCGACGCGCAACCCAGCAGCCGCAGAGTCCGCTCTAGGTCCGTCCGAAGAATCTCGATGGCGCGGTCGACACCCGCCTCACCCGCCGCAGCCAGACCGTAAGCGTATGCACGTCCGCAGAGCACGGCGCGCGCTCCCATGCAGATGGCCTTCACAATGTCGGTGCCGCGACGAATGCCACCATCCATCAATACTTCAATGCGTCCCTTCACGGCTTCTACGACTTCAGGCAAAGCTCGCAAAGAGGCGGGAACGCCATCCAACTGCCGCCCGCCGTGGTTCGAAACCGAAATCGCCGCGACTCCTTCTTCGATGGCGCGGCGCGCATCGTCCGCCGTCAGCACACCTTTGATGACGATTGGACCCTTCCAAATTTCCCTGATCCAGCGCAGGTCTGCCCAAGTCGGAGTGGACTCCGCCAAGGCAGCATTGATGTCGACCAACGGCATCGGCCCCTTGCCCGGGATCACAACGTTGGGAAGTCCAGGCAATCCGCCGTCCAGCAGATACTCGATGAGCCAGCCCGGACGCGAGAGTAGTTGCGGAAGGTACGGTAGCTTCGCCAGCGGTCCCCCGCTGATGAGCTCTTTCATCCCATTGCGATAGTCGCGCTCGCGGATTCCAGACACCGGAGTATCAATCGTCACCACCAGGGCGTTAAATCCCGCCACCCGCGCCCGTTCAATCACGGCTTCCGCGGCCCCGCGCCCGCCCATGAGATAAAGCTGGTAGAAAACCGGCCCGGTAGAACCGGCCCTGACATCTTCTAGCTTGTGTCCCGAAATCGTCGAAAGGATATAACCAGTGCCAGCCCTGCCCGCGGCCCGCGCAGCCGCCACTTCCCCTCCCGGATGCATCAGCCGGCTATACCCGACCGGAGCAAGCAGGAACGGAAGCGAGAGATCGAAGCCCAAAACGCGTGTGTGCAGATCGCAAAGCGGGATCGCGACCGCATGCCGCGGCCGAAACGTCACATCGTTGAACACCCTGCAATTTTCCCGCAGCGTCACCTCACCCTCGGCGCCGCCGTCGAGATAATCGAACACGGATTTCGGAACTCTCTGCCGCGCGATGGGGCGGAAGTCCTCAATGCATACAACCCGGGGCGATGCTACAGAACGGGCGGCTCTCGTCATCCGCAATTCCAATCTTTCGGAACCTTGAAGCAGGTCGCTATCCTACCACTGCACGAAACCGGATAGGAATGGAAATCTCTCAGCAGTGTCGCCCGCCGTAAACCAGTCCCCTCTCCTCCTACTCACCAATCACCGCGGCGGACTCGGCTTGCGCCCGCCGCCGATACCGCACCCACAGATACGTCACGGGCCCGGAAGCCAGATTCAGCAGCCCCCACTTCCGCGTCGCCACATCGCTGTAGATCATCGCCCACGCAAAAAGCAGCGTCGGAGCCAGCACAATCAACAGCGCTCCCACCGCGCCACCGGCCACGCGAAAGCTTCGCGGCGCATCCGGATATTTGCGCCGCAGTTGCCAGAAAGAAAGCACGGTCTGTATCGACGTCGCCATGCGCGTCCACGCATACACGCCGATAAGCTGTGGCACAGTGAAGAATGCCAGCGCCGCGCAGAAAGCCGTAGTCAGCACGATGGATCGCACCGGCGTTCCAAAGCGCGCGCTCACTCTCGCCAGGGATGGGTGAAGATATCCGTCCTCGGCCATGGTAAGAGGTATGCGCGTGATCGAGAGCAGTGTGCTGTCCAGCAAAACGAAGTTGCAAATCACTGACGCAACAAAGATCGAAGTGCCTAGCGCGTTGCCTCCGATCAGCCGCGCCGCCGTCACCAGATATCCCGTTTCCCACTCCCGCCAGTTGCCCAGCGCCGTCAGGCCCGCTGCCAGCGTGATTACGTAGATCCCGATTGCGAGAGGAACCACGATGGCCAGCCCCATGGAGAAATTCCGCGCTGGGTTTTCTACCTCCTCGATCACCGTCGAGAGTTGTTCATAGCCGGCATAGGACCACAGTGCAATGGCCAATCCCAACCCGAAGGCGCCTTGCCAGGGTGTGCCGGTGGGCAAGAACGGATGAAATGGGTTGAAGCGCGCATGATGAAAACCGAGTACAACAAAAACCACCAGCGGAACCGCCATGGTGACCAGCAGGATGAGCGTGAGTTTCCCCACCACATGGATGCCGCACACGTTCAGGAAAGCCACCGCCATCAGGAAGAGAAAAGCCACCGCCCAGTGCTCGGCGCGAGAGTGTACCGGAAACCAGTTTTCCAGGTAGTCCGCCATGGCCACGCCGTAGGAAGCGGCCATCAGGAAAGTGCCCGTCCAGTTCCACCATCCGCATTGAAATCCCCAGAAGTCGCCGAGCGCAGCGCGACTCCAGCGGTAGAAGCCGCCTTCGACCGGCATCAGTGTGGTCATTTCAGCCGTAGCCAAAGCGATGGGAACGGCAAATAGCAACGGCACTAGGAGAAGAAACGTCAGGCCCAACCCAGGCCCGGAGGTCGAAATCATCGACTCCAGCGAAAAAGGCCCGCCCGCGCAGTAGGCAAATAGCAGCGCAACAAACGGGGCCAGCCCAATCCGTCGCAAATTCTGTGTAGGAGCATAGAGCGCTGTCGGGACTGAAGGGCGGGAACTCGACGTTAGCGGTTCTGAAGGCATTGCGCCTCAACTCCGCCACGATGAGAAGGCCGGAGACATCGAAGATTATGAGAGCCAGTCCCACAAGTCAAACGATTGTGAGTCGCGAAGCGACGGCATACATTGGCCCCGCACATGAGTGCGGGGTAGGGGGCAAGAGGGATCAGTCTCTTCAGGAACGCCACCAGTCCCCTCTCGCTTTACAACCTCACCGTGACGCTCCCGGTTCGCGAACAAACATCACCGTCGGTTTTCCCTTGTATGTCGTCCGCGCAAATTCCCGATACCCACACTTGTCCGCCACTCGAATCGACGCAGCATTCTCCGGCGCAATAATGCATGCAGTACGCGGCGGCGAAAAGTGCGCATCGCCCCAAGCCACCGCCGCGCGAACCGCCTCGGTGGCAAAGCCCTTGCCGTGTGCCTCCGACGCCAGCACCCATCCGATCTCCGGCACGCCCTTGAGCGACGGCACCAGATCCCGCTTGTAGTCGACGAATCCAATCTCTCCGACAAATTTCCCTGTAGCTTTTTCCTCTGCCACCCAGAAGCCGAAGCCCATCAACGCCCAATGGCCCACGTAACCCAACAACCTCCTCCAGCTTTCTTCTTCAGTAAGCGGCTTGCCAACTGTGTGGCGAACCACCGCAGGCTCCGCCCACATCGTCGCGCAATGGACGAAGTCATCGACCCGATGCCCGCGCAGCCTAAGCCGCTCAGTCTCAAGCACCGGCACTTCTACCAGATAAGCAGGCATCAGCAGTTTTACTCGCTCTCGATATGGAAGGAGCGCTTTTCTTTGCGTCCTTCGCGGCTGTTCTTCCCAAACTTCGCGGTCAAAAGCTTGAATATGTGCCCATTACGAAAAGCGTCGCGTCAGGCTCGCCCCAAGTAGTGTTCCTCCGTCACCTCTCGCAATCTCTCCGCCGCCACTTCCGGAGTCACATCCCGCTGCGGCGATGCCAACAACTCAAAGCCCACCATGAATTTCTTGATGCTGGCGGACCGCAATAACGGCGGAAAAAAGTGCGCGTGAAAATGCCACTCCCCATGTTCCTTCCCGTCCGTCGGACGCTGGTGAAATCCCATCGAATAAGGAAACAACGTCTGGAACAGATTGTCATAGCGCGTAGGCAGGCGCTTAAGCATTTCCGCCAAGTCCGCCCGCTCTTCTGCGTCCAGTCCGTCGATATCGGTAACGTGGCGCTTGCTGAGTACCAGGGTTTCAAACGGCCATGTAGCCCAGAAGGGCACTACCGCAAGAAAGGTTGCATTCTGACAGACGATCCGCTCGCCTGATACTAACTCCAGCGCAGCGTAATCGCACAGCATGCAACTGCGGTGCTCCCGCCGATATTCTTCCAGCGACTTCTGCTCTTTCCGCGGTTCATTAGGAATGCTTTGCGTCGCCCAAATCTGCCCGTGCGGATGAGGATTGCTGCATCCCATCATCGCTCCCCGGTTCTCGAAAATCTGCACGTGATTAATCTGTGGAAGATCGCCCAGCCTGCGATACTCCTCCGCCCACACCTCGACAACGCCGCCGATCTCGTCAGTCGACATCTGCGCCAGCGTCAGATCATGACGTGGCGAGAAGCAGACCACGCGGCAAATCCCGCTCTCCGCCGTTGCAATCAGCAGATCCTTGCCGCCATCCCCCATCGACAGGTTTGCCACATCAGATTGCAGCGCAGCAAAGTCGTTGTCAAAAACAAAGGTCGTGGAATATTTCGGGTTGCGCGCCCCCTCCGCACGTGCATTTTCCGGGCACAAATAGCAGTCTGGATCGTACGATGGATAAAACAAACGTGCAGGCGGTTCCGTCTGCCCCTGCCACGGCCGCTCCATGCGATTGGGCGAAACCAGAATCCAGTCCCGCGTCAGCGGATTGTATCGGCGATGCGACTTCCCTTGCAGTTTGTCCAGTTCCACGCCCGTCCGCCCTCACTTCAGCCTGCACAATCAATCGCAAGCCTCGCGCCATCCGCCGCCGAACAAATATAAACATCCGGCTTGATCCCCATCGCCCGCTGGTAGCGGCCAGCAATCGCATCTGCAAAGCTATCCGCCTCCGTCGCCTCCACCAGATTCAAAGTGCATCCCCCAAATCCGCCTCCCGTCATGCGCCCGCCGTAGTAGCCCGGCAGTCCTTCAGCAGCCTCGGCCATTACGTCCAGTTCCCGGCAACTCACTTCGTAAAGATCGCGCAAACTCCGATGCGACTCTCGCATCAGCTCTCCAAACCCATTCAAATCGCCGCCGCGTAGCCGTCGGGCTCCTTCCTGCACCCGCTCATTTTCTTCCACCACGTGACGGCACCGCCTGAAGATTTTTTCCGGAATATCTTTCTCGTGCCCTGTAAGTTGATCGGCCGAAACATCGCGCAGCGCACGAATCTCTGGATACCACCGCGCGAGCACTCCCACCCCTTCCTCGCACTCCTCGCGGCGCCGATTGTACTCCCCGCCCGCATGCTCGTGTTTCACCATCGTGTTACAAACCACCATCCGCACTCTTTCTGGAATAGGAATCAGTTCGAACTCCAGCGACCGGCAGTCAAGGAGAAGTGCGTGCCCCGCTTTTCCCAGGCACGACACAAACTGGTCCATGATCCCGACCCGCGCCCCGATAAAAGTATTCTCGCTGCGCTGGCACAGCTTCGCCACCTCAGCCATCGGCAAAGCAATTCCACTCAGCGCCATCAGCGCCAGGGCGCCTGCGACTTCAATTGCCGCCGAAGAGCTAAGTCCCGCTCCGATCGGAACCTCACTTCCCACCAAAAAATTCACTCCCCGCAACGAATGTCCCGCCTGCTGCAAAACCACCGCCACTCCCAAAACGTAATCGCACCAGTTCCCCGCGCCCCGCCTCGGCAGATGATCCAGATCAAACTCGAACTCTCCTGGAAACTGCCCCGACCGAATCACCAGCCGGCCATCCTCACGAGCCGACGCGGCCACGCGAGCGCAAAGGCCGATAGCACTCGGCATCACAAACCCGTCGTTGTAGTCCGTATGTTCCCCGATTAAATTGACGCGCCCCGGCGCACTGAAGACAACGGGCTGCACCCCAACCCACTCGGCAAATCGCTCGCCTATCTCGATCGACTTCAGCCCCATCCCTACCCCGCCAAAGCACTCTAACACCCCGCACAATCTGCTGGAGAGGGGCGTCATCGTTCTCGACAATGCACTCGGGGACACGTTCGATGGGGCGAGCTCAGGAAAGGATCGAGCTACTATGGAACCAGTATTGCCGCCACGGGATTGCCGTATCAAGCAACCACCCATTTTTGCCGATCATCCTCTTACAGCCCGACGGGACGAGGTCAGTGTTCCTCCGGTGTTGAAAGAGGAGGTAGTAATGTGGCCAAAAGGAGCCTTCTTCTGCTGCCTATCGTTCTTGGTTCTGCCTTCGCTGGCGCGCAAGTACTGGGCCAGGTATCAGGACCATCAGAGCCCGATCTCAAGGATGCGTTCGTCAGGAGCCCTCTGACGTGTTCTCAACCAAAAACCATCGTCGTTCCCGAGAAGGTTGCCGCGCGGGCCAAACTGAAGGCCCGGCTTCTAAGTCTTTTGCGCGAAAGTCTCTTCGACGATGCCGCCGGAATTGTCAATATTGCGCGGGAAAAAGAGATAAAGAAGCTTGCAAATAGACTCAGAAGCAATAGGACAGACTAAGGGATAAAGCCATAGGCCGCTCCTGAGCGTGGAAGGGGGAGACGCCCCCTTCCAACGGGGGTAACACACCCCTCAACCCCCTCCTTTGGAAATCAGCTTTCCAGAACGGCGTAAGGGTAGAGGAGCCGGCGTTTGCCGTCAATCGAAGGCTGGCTCACCAGCGGCGAGCACCTAAACCTGGGTGGTGGGTGGGTCTTCCCTGTCGTAAATCCCGGGTGACTTTGACTTGGATTTGGCCTCAGTGCTTTGCTTCCTACGCAAAGATGGACTCTTGCAAGGAGTAGGTTGCGGAACAGTCGGTTTGGCCGCATGCGGACTCGATCTCGGCAGCGCCCCGAGCTCGTTCTTCATCCAGTCCAGATTGGTGCTGTAGGGAAACGCTGCCTTGAATTCATCGAGAGTCTTATACAACACCACGGTTGTTCCAGCCGGGACGGCAGCGCGCAGCTTTTCCTTGACCGGCACCGGAGTGTCGGTCTCGAAGAGGAGTTGCTGAAAGCGAACTTTCTTTGCCTGGATCTTGGGCAGCCAATCGAGAGTCTCCAGCGGGGAGACTTTTTTCAGATATTCCGGTTTGATGTAGTCCGGACGCTCATCTTTCGGCACGAACTCGGAGGTGGCCATCCAAGTGGGCCAATCTCCCCACGGATCGAGCACGTCCAACACTTTGATTCGAGGATCGACCGCGGAAGCAAGGATTGCGATGGTGGCTCCGGACCCTTGCCCAAACATGCCCACCCGGGTCATATCGAGATCGCCGCGCGTCGCCAGAAAGTTGAGTATCATCTGCACATCGTGCGCTGATGTGGCCAAGCTCTCCTGCAGCTCGCTGAGGAACCACTCTTTCATCGGGCGGCCGTGATAGCGGTGACCCGTAAGGGCAGGGACAAAACCCACTGCGGCAAACCCGCCCTTGGTCAGGTCCTTTTGGAAGACCTCCATTTTGTACGCGGCGGTGTCCGCGGGATAGCCATAGAGATTCAAGATCACAGGAGGATTCTTGACCCCAGTTGGTTTCACCAGATAAACGTCGAGTGGATCGCTGTCGCGCCACTGTAATCGAAACAATTCAACCGCGTATCCGCTGTGGGTGTCATCGACGAACGGAGCAAGCGGCGGAATCAGTTGTAGATGGCTGCCGCTTAAGCTGGGTGTAGTCCAGTCCTCTACAACGTTCTCAAAACGTTGGTCGGCCTGTGTGGGGTCGGTCGGACGCGCCGGCAGTTGGGCGGCGGCGGGCAGCATCGTCCAGGCCAGGAAGAACAGAGTGACTCGAATTTTTCTTATCTCTGATGACAACAACCTGATGCCCACGGTCACTTCCTTTAGTGGCATACCCTCGAAACAAAAAATGCAAGACAACGAAACGAAGAAGAGGGCGGGCTGATAGACATTGCCCGCCCCTCAGGTTCGTCAGTAAATCAGGTTAGCTAGTAGACGGCGCCGAAGCCCGTTCGCTAGTGTCTCAGTGCCGGTCCGAGGCCGCCGTTGGCATCGCCGCTCTGAGTCAGGTACGTCTTGTAGGCCGTGCTCGCTCCAAGCGCGGTCGGGATGATCATCCCGCCCATATCGCCGCCGCCACCGGTGATATTGGAAGTGCTGATACCGGGGAAATTGGGAGCCGTTCCCAGCAGAACACTGTTTCCGTCAAGCTGCGAATAATGCGAACGCACCAGCAACAGGCCGAGGTCGGTGAAGGCAGCGGTGCCGCATCCGCCGTTGGCCGCGATGGTTACTTTCGCATCCGGGACGTAGTCGGGAACCGTGGTCACGGCGTAGATGTTTCCCGTCGCGATCAGATCGTGAACCGGCGTGCTCTGGGTTGAGTTGTAGATCAGGTGAAGAAGCGACCATGCGCGGTAGGTGCCGTTCCGGACGTTCGGGAAAGAGTAGCCGTTCGCCCAGATGGCGTTCTCGCAAGCTGGGAATGTGGTTTCGGTCGTTCCCGGAATCCGACCCTTAGCTACGGTAGGCTGGCCGGGATCATACTTGGCATTGTAGGTTTGGAAGATGGGGTCGACACCGTCGAGCTGAATGTAACCGAACGAGGCTGAATCGGCGAGGGCGGACACGTTGCCGTAGCTGAAGAAGGCGTAGGCGATACCGTCGGTCGTGTTACTGACCTTCGTACCGTCGTTGGAGTGCTGGACACCACCGACTACTTCGCCGGTGCCAATTCCACGCCACCGTTTTCCAGCGCCGGCCGCAACGGTGCATGCTTGGCCAGCAACCGGATTTTGCAATACGCCGGTACAGACGGTGTTCAGTTCCTGGCTGAGGCCCTCGACCGGCTGAGGAGTGCTGGCGCTGTACAGCGTTGGGTAACGAAATACAGTCGCTTCCGTCGTGTTGAAGGTGCCGGAAAGCGGTTCACGCAGGAAGGCATTGATGTTACCGCTCGGCTGGCCGAGTGCGTCGGCGTCGGTTCTGGTGCCAGAGAACACAGTTGAAAGCTGGCGTTCGCTCGCATTCACAAGGTTCGCCAGAGTGTTGGACCGGCTGTTAAGGAATACGATCGGAGACGCACCCACGTTCGCCACCGTGTAGGTTGGAACCGAGGTGCAAGTGAACGGATCTTTGCCCGTGATGTTAAACGCCAGAACGGTCGCGTTATCGGTTGACGTTCCCGTGTGACCGTAGCCGCTGTAGATCGCGGTTCCCAATCCCTGAGCCAGCGTAATGTGCGTCGGGCACACAGCGTTTGGAGCAACCCCGGCTGCGTTGGTCCCATATCCCAGACCGTCGGTGCCATCGGAGTTGACCCCACCAGCCGTGCTGCCGCCGGCGACGGAGTTGACGCGGGCGATTGCCCACGCGGCATCTTCCGCACGAATGTCCGTAGCGGCTACGTTCACGATATTCAATGCGGCGTTTTCGACGATATTGAGGACAGATGCCGGCATCGTCGTGTCGCAGCTGCTGTCACCCCACAGGTTCCCTGGGGTTGAGGAACAGGGATCCGTAATCTTGTTGGAGCCGGCAGCAATCCAATCGGCATTGCCGGAGGCTTGGTCGAGGAGCGTGCAGTGCGGTTGAGCGAAGAAGCAGCGGTCTCCGACGACGGAGTCTACCTTCGCGTAGATCCAAACATTCGGTCCGCCGACGGCCGTAGAACTATCCCAGACCACCCAGACCGAAGCGACGTCGAAGTTGCAAGTGGTGGCGCCGACGGTCTGTGGACGGCAATCCTGCAGGCTGAGGACGTTTGATCCGCTGGTCCAGTGGAACGTGGGCGCAACCGCATCGGCCGGACCTTTTCCGGCGTTGTAGGCGCCCAACGCCATGGTCTGGAACATAGCCGAGGAGCCTGCAATCACTACTGGAAAAGCAGGGGTTGTGGCATCTGCCAGAGGTACCGTGCCCGCGATCGCGGCCAACACCGACACCGCGAAAATCGACTTCAAGCGCAAAATAGACATAGTTGTAAATTCCTTTCGCTAGGTTCAGACTCCATTTGAATTTGCGTAGGCTGCTTCCAAACCCACGCCGGCAAAAGCAGACAAAACTTTCGGCGACGACGGATTGCTGTGCAAACTGATCGTTAACCGCCGTGAGCGCATTGAATTGGGACGTGCCAAGCCACCGCGGCGGGGCAGCTTTGACAACCGTGGGGGACTGTAGCAGGTCACCCATAAACCTGTTGTTAATGGTTTGTGATTATTTGATGAAAGTTACGTGAACGCGCGACGCGCCAGATGCCGCGCAAATTCAGCCCTTCGCGGGCCGAGCGGTTGATAAAAAGCTAACACCAAGAAACCTTCACGTGTCCGTAATTGTTTCTCCATTACCGCCGGCCTTTGTGGAAAAAGGAGTCTTTATTTTTCTTGCCTTGCGCGTGACGGTGCAAAACTTTGCGAACGCTTTGCCGGGACTCGCGGAGGAGACTCCGCACGGCAAAGACATGGCAGAGACGAAAGACGACGACTGGAACCGAGGCAAACCGAAGTCCGCTCAAAATTCACGTTCTTTTAATCATTAGCGACGACCTCGCCGTGTAGAATCCGCGATTGCCTTTCCATCCTGAAAGTATTTGTGCCCCGGAGCGATCAGTGTGAGCTTCTCTTTTATGGCACGCAGTTTTTCTCGCATCGTCAGCGCCTTAGCACTGGTGCTTTTGGGGATTTCTCTCAGCGCGGGGCAGGAACCGGCGAAGGCGGGGAGCGGCAAAAGCTCAATCAGCGGAACGGTGACCGACCAGTCTCAGGCAGTTATCGCGGGCGCAAAGGCAGTTCTGACGAATGCTGCGGGAGAGAAGCTTGAAACCCAGTCAGACGAGAAGGGCCTGTATACCTTTTCGAGTCTGAAACCGGATACTTACACCGTCGCCATTACGGCTCCCGCTTTCTCGGTCAAGACCTTCGACTACATCACGCTGTCAGCCGGCTTAGACCTTACGTTGGATGCTCAATTGGAACCGGCTGCCGAGAAAACGGAAGTGAACGTGAACGCCTCTACGGTAGGTCACGTGGAGACCGAGAGCGCCGAGATTTCCGGCACGATCACCCAGAAAGAAGTTGTTTCCATAGGACTCAACGGGCGCAACTTCACGCAGCTCATTGCACTCGCCCCTGGAGTCAGCAATCAGACCGGGCAGGATGAGGCCAAGGTGGGAGTGGTGGGCAGCGTGAAGTACAGCGTGAATGGAGGCCGCGTCGAGTACAACACCTTCGAGGTCGACGGCAGCGACGTGTTGAACACCGGGCTGAATGGCGCCTCCAGCACGCTGGTGGTTTATCCCAGCCTCGATGCGATTCAGGAAGTAAAGGTGTTGACCTCAAATTACGGAGCGCAATTTGGGCGGACCGCATCCGGAACAGTACAAGTAACAACCAAGTCCGGAACGGCCCAGTTGCACGGAAACCTGTACGACTTCGTGCGCAACGAGTTTTTTAACTCGCGCAACTACTTTGACATCGTGTACACGACCCCGCCCCCTCTTGGGAAAACGACCGGCGGGAAAACATTTGGGAACCATGCACCGCTCTACCGGCGGCAGGATTTCGGGGGCACGATCGGCGGGCCACTCTACGTTCCGGGCGTTTTCAATAAGAAAAAAGACAAAACCTTTTTCTTCTTTTCGGAAGAGTTCCGCCTGGAAAAAACGCCGACAGAGTACAATCAGGCTGTACCGGGGTTGAAGGAGCGCGGTTTGATCCTCACCGCGCAGGGCGTCCAGCCGAACCTCATTCCTAACCTCCTCGGTAATGGAGTTTACCGCGCCTTCGACTTCAGCGACGTTTGTCCCGCACCCGGAATACCCTTTAGCCGTCAGCAATTCCCTGACTGCCCGGTCAATCTGAATGGTTTTCCGATACCAGTTCTTGGAGTTCCCAACTCATTCGTCGGAGTAGACAAGAATGCGTTAGCGATCCTGAACTCGAACCTCATCCCGCTGCCCAACGCTCCTTTCGGTTGCAACTTGAGCTTGCCGAATGTGAACGCGGCGTCCACCAACCTCGATCCGCAGGACCCCAACCACTGTTACGTTGCCTCAGTGTCGCCCTCCACTTACTGGCGTGAAGAGTTGTTTCACATCGATCAAACATTGACCAGCAAGCTGAAGGCATCGTTCCGCTACGTCCACGACGACTGGAGCACGACCGTCCTGACCCCGCAGTGGGGGATCGTGCGCAATGCATTTCCCACTGTGCAAAACCCGTTCCAAGGCCCGGGAATCAGCCTGGTGGCGCGACTGACGGACACACTCTCGTCGTCCCTGCTAAACGATCTGGAAGTCAGCTACGTCAACTCGGGCATTACGCTCAAGGACAAGAATGGACCGGGTGGTGCGCAGTTCCAACGCGATCCCTCGATCGATCAGCCGCTCGTCGCCGACCCCTCGAATCCCGGACAGTGCAATCCGCAACTCAGTGTCGATCCCATAACTGGTTTGCCGGAATGCGCCATCGGCCACATTTTTAACAACGGCTTCGGCGGCAAGATGCCGGGTGTCAACTTTGTAGGTGCGAATGCAGCCTACGGCGGTGAAGGCTTCGCCGTCGATCCTTCGTACATGCCGTGGGGACACTCGAATCCCACCTACTCCGTGCGCGACGACATAGGCAAAGCTGTGGGCAAACACACGCTCCAGTTCGGAGCGCAATACGCCTACTCGCAGCGTAATCAAACGAACAATGCCATCGGCGGAGCCTCGGGCGACACCCAGGGATTGCTGACATACAGCAATCTAGCGCACAGCACGGGGAATGCGTTCGCCGATTTTCTGGTTCAGGAGCTCGTGGTCGGAAAGCCACAGGGATTCATCCAGAGCTTTACCCAGGATTCCGCGCAGCGTCGATACTACCAGCGCTTTCAACTCGCTGAACCGTACTTCCAGGACGATTGGAAGGTCACGCCCCGCCTCACTTTGAACCTGGGTTTGCGCGTCAGTCTGTTTGGCACATACCGGGAGAATAACAAGAACGCGTGGAACTGGGTGGCGTCGAAATATTCCCCGAATCAACTTTCCGTTGACCCCGGCTACGGCGAACTTCTCTACGGAGGCAACCCAGTGCCGGCCGCGAGTTTGGTGCCCGGCAGCCCCGTGGTGAGCGCGATGGGATTGGTGCAGTGTGGTGTAAAGGGCACGGCGGCAGGCTGCATGTCAGGTCATCTGTTTAATCCGGCTCCCCGCGTCGGCTTTGCCTGGGATCCATGGGGCGACGGTAAGACCTCGATTCGCGCCGGCTACGGAATTTTCTTTGAACATGGGACCGGCAACGAAGCCAATACCGGCTCACTTGAAGCGAGCGCGCCCTTGGTCCTCAGCATGACCCAGCCGCTTCCCCTCAGTTATCCATGTATCGGAAACATAGGGTACGGCCCGGCGTTCAACAGCAGCAATCCTTGCCTGAGTCCAGTAGCGGGGCTACTGCCGCATACCATACAGCCCCAACCCGGCGATGCCTTTCCCCTCGATGTCACTTCGATTCCGACGAAAGCAGTCTGGCCCTACGCGCAGCAGTGGAGTTTCGGAATCCAGCGGGAAGTGTCGCGAGCGGTTGTGCTCAACCTCGCGTATGTGGGGAGCAAGGGAACGCACTTGACGGTCGAGCGCCAGCTGAACCAGTTGCAGCCGCTGCCTGCGACGGAAAATCCCTTCGGCCCGAACGAGCCACTGACGGTCGCGGACTGTACCAACACTCCTCCCGGTTTTAGTGGCCATTCTGCGGGAGACGGGACTGCTCCGTTCTTGCTGCAGGGAGGGGCGCTAGTGACGCCCACAAGTCCGGCTTACGTGCACTTGCAGGCGGCGTGTGCGAATCCGAATATCCCGAACCTCAATTCTCTCCCCGGACACGCTTACCCAGGTCTGGGACGAGTGCTCTCATTGCAGAACGTAGCCAACTCGAGCTATCACGCGCTTCAGGTGTCCCTGCGGCATACGAGCGGTCCGTTGACGGCCGGAGTCTCTTATTCTTACAGCCATTCGATCGACGATTCTTCGGATCGTAGCGATCCGATTCTGGCTAATTCCTTCGATCTGCGCGAGAACCGTGCGAGTTCGAGCTTTGACGAACGTCATTTGCTGAACCTCAGCTATTTGTATCGGCTGCCGCTCCAGGGTTTCCTTCGAAACCTTAGAGACTGGGCCTGGACTGAGCAGCCGGCCGATGCAACCGCGTCCAAAACAGACTCCGGGTCCGTGTCACGTTTACTTTTCGAAGGGTGGGAGGTCTCGGGAGTCATGCTTGCTCAATCAGGCACGCCGTTCACCGTGATCAACAGCGCAGGCAATACGGGTATTTCATTGACTGACAATGCCGGAGTGGACAGTGGGTACGGCATTGCGGCTTCCTACCCTGACGTTGTGAAAGGATCGCAAGCGTCGTTCAACAACCGCAAAAGCTTTGGCCCACTCATCGGCAACCCCAATCAGTTTGTGGCTCCGCGCGGACTTACTTTCGGCAATGCCGGCCGGAACTTCCTCAATAATCCGGGACGAACGAACTTCGACATAGCGCTGCTCAAACATTTCAAGGTACGGGAGCGCAGCGAACTGGAATTCCGGGCTGAGGCTTTCAACATTTTTAATCACACGCAGTTCCGGGTTTACGATCCCGACAATCCCGGCAGAAGTGGCAACAACATCATCAGTTGTTATGCCGGCCCCTCGTATTCAGCTGGGTTTCAGGGCGGCGGAGCGGATTGCGTCACCGGTGCCTCGTTCTTGCACCCGCTGGATGCGCATCGGCCGCGCACGATTCAATTTGGCCTCAAGCTCGGTTTCTAGAAACCTTCAAGATCATGCGGACATTGACAAAAGACCTTTCGCAAGGCCGGACGAATCGGGATCCTCTGTCGCACTCTTTTCGCGAGCTGTCCCTGAAGGAGATGTGCCTGAAGCAGGTGTACCTGAAGAGTGTATTGCTGGTCTTGCTCGCGGGCACGATGACGCTGTCCGCGTGTGGGGGCTCCAGCGGGAGCTCCAGCGGCGGCTCGCAGGTCCCTCTGACTCTTTCCGGCAACTGGCAGTTCACGATGGCCGAGCAGTTAAACTCCGATCCGACCAAGCCGTCGTTTACTGGCGGGCTACAAGGCGGTTTTCTGCTGCAGAACAACGGCTCGGTTGCCGGACAAGCGAGTTTCTTGATCATGACGCAGCCGCCGGCGGGGAGCGGCGCTCAACCCACCCCGTGCAACAGCGGCATCGATCAGATCACTGGAACGATCACCGGCCAGACTGTGAATTTGACCGCCCAATCCTCCGGCGGACAGACCTTCACACTTACCGGAACGCTAGCTTTCGACTACTCGACGATGACCGGTTCCTATACCTCGACCGACGGAGCGGGTTGCGGGATCGCCACAGCACAAAACTGGAGCGCAACCCTCGTGCCGCCGCTCACCGGCAACATCCAAGGCCTTTTTCATAGCATGGGCGGCACCGCGGGTCTGAACCAGCAAGAATTCGTGCTCTCGGGAGCGATCCTCCAGGGTGCGAATACGGGGGCTAGCAGCGCGACCGTCAGTGGGAACCTGAGATTTGTGGACCCGACTACTTTCAACGGCGACTACCCATGTGTCGCGCTTGCATCAGTCGTTGGCCACATCAGCGGCAATGCCGTATCTCTCCAGATCGTGGGGCCTGACGGATCAACCATTGGACAGATTGGCCAGACTGTTCCAGCTGCGGTATCAGGTCCTCAAGCCGTGACCTTCAATTCCACGGGAACCGGATACGTCCTACAGTCATTGGCGGGAACGGGATATGCCGTGTATACGCCAGCTTGTGGGGGCGGGACCCTCCAGAATCCCGCGGATGCCGGGAGCGTGTGTATCGGCGTCAACACTACTACGGCTTGCCAACCACCGATCACGCTCAGTCCGTCCGCTTTGGTTTTCCCTTCTCAGGCGGTGGGCTCGCCTGCGTCAACCCTCACGATCACTCTTGCCAACCCTGACAGTTCGACTCTGGACGGCATAACGTTGGCGCTCACGAACAGCAATGGTCAGGGCAATTTTACGGAGACGGACAATTGCGGCGTGAATGGCGCCGCTTCACAAGGACAACTGTTCGCTCTGCCTGGCAAGCAATTCTGTACTGTTACGATCGGGTTCGCCCCAAAGCAAGGCTGCACAGCCGGGACTTCGTCGTTTCAGTGTTTGACCGGCTCCTTAACCGTCTCCAGCCCAACCATCAACACGATTCTGAATGTGCTACTTACTGGCGGGGTAACGGCTAGCTCAGCTTCGACTCGCGGAATCGATTTTGGTTTCAGAGAATTTCGGAAGCGACTCCTGCTCCGTGGCCGTCGCACATTTCAGGACTTGGAACATCATGCATAGATTGAATCATCGTCAAGCGCCGGACCGTGCAAAGAGCCACTCGCACGCGCCGAAGACGACCGGAGTTTCCGCGCAAGTTGCGTGCCTGCTGTTGATCGCCGTGACCCTCGTGCTTTCAGGCTGTGGGGGAAGTTCCTCTTCCAGTGCTTCACAGCCGCAAAATTCAGCTGTTTCGGGCAACTGGCAGTTCTCGATGACACCCCCTGATCCGAATTATCCCGCGTCTGCCCCATATGGTTTGCAGGGCGGATTTCTGCTGGAGAAAAATGGGAAGGTTTCGGGGCAAGTGGCTTACTCCATCGCGTCCGACCAACTCCAAAACGGGGTGCCGGTTGTGTGCGACAGCGGGTCGGCTTCCGTTACCGGTACGGTCAGCGGTCAGGCCCTAACACTCACTGCGGTAGCTGGCACCCAAACCTTCGCCCTTAGCGCTACGCTTGGCGCCAATGGCTCGATAACGAATGGTCAGTTTACGACACCTGGCGCGTCGGCCGGAAGTGCGGTCTGCGGAGCCCCAACCCCACAGGCAGGTTCAGCCGTATGGAGTGCCGTGAACGTCCCGCCTCTTTCCGGATCCGTGACAGGAAGCTTTCACAGTACAGGGCTTACCTTGAACAATCAGGATTTTCAAGTGACCGGAACCCTGAATCAGGGAGAAAACATTGGAGCCAGCAGCGCGACCGTCACCGGCAGTTTGAGCTTCGTCGACCCTACAACACTGCTCAGTGACTACCCTTGTTTCCCCGCGGGGTACGTGAATGTTACTGGCCAAATCAGCGGTAATACAGTGATTCTCCAGCTCATTGGGATTGACGGATCCAGTGATGGACAAATTGGCATGGCGGCAAGCCAGGTCCCAAATTCCACGGGTCTTGCCCAAGTGACGTTCGATCCGACGCAACCGAACGGTGCTTACATGCTGCACTCGACGGGGCAAGGGTACCAGGTAGATACGAAGGCTTGCAGACCGCCGGTCGGCAGTTCTCTTGGAGAATTCGGATTTCTCTGTCTCGGACTGAATAGCACTACCGCCTGCCAGCAGCCAATCACTTTGTCTCCACCCGCGCTATTTTTCTCCCCGCAGTTGCTGATGTGTACGGCGCAGAATTGTCCGCCGAATGGGCTGGGCGCGCCGACGACACAAACCGTCACTCTCACGAACAACCAGCCGCCCGGCGCGGCTCCGCTGACAAATCTGACACTCGGCTTCCAGCCTTCGGTCAATCAGAGTGATTTCACCTCCGTCCCGAACTTCACCGAGACAGATAACTGTTCCGCGTTCCTCAGTTCATCGACCTCAGGACAAAGTTGCAACATTACGATTACGTTTGCGCCGCAAGAAGGCTGCTCCTGGGCGCCGGGCGCGGGCGGAGTTTCAGTGGCTGGGTGTCCGCTGCCATTGACCGCAACCTTAACCGTCAACAGTCCTACCAGCGCCGACAACGACACCTCCTTTGCGGTTCCCATTACTGCCTCGGGCCTTAGCTTCGTTCAACCCTCAGTGCAGGAAATCGATTTTGGTGCGGAAGCCCTCGGGGAAGCGGGCCTTCCGCAATTGCTGTCGTTCACCAACCAGAGTGCGTACCCGGTGCAGGTCGTCGGTCCGCGAAACCTGCCTTGCCAGTTCTCCAACGTTCCGAGCGCTCGACCGAGCCCCGTGATAGACGATGGTGAGGTGGGTGGCCTACAAGTAGTGACTAGCGTTGCCTACTTCTCCGGCCCTCCGCCAACCGTGAGCTACACCTGCGATGCCGACAAGGTAACGGAACTACCAAACTTCCAGATCTCCTCCGATACATGTACTGGAACAAATCTCGTCCCTCAAGGGACGTGCAGCCTGGCGATTGCTTTTATTCCACAGCCGAGCTACACGCAATCTGGCAACGGCTTGGATGATTTTCTGGAGCTGAATACCCTGCAATGCAGCCCGGGTGGAGCAACATCCGACTGCGAAATCGACAGCGGACGTTTTCCAGTGGAATTGAAAGCGAATGGATTCAGCCCATTGCGCATGTCGCCGAGTGCGGGACTGGATTTCGGCAACGTACCCGTCGGGAAGTCCAGTGCGGGCCTAACCGTTACGCTCTCAAACGACCCGGCAGATCCCAATTCGGCGACCGTGAACTTCGCCGGCAAAGCCGCGGTGAGCGGCAACTACTCCGAAACCGACGATTGTCCTTTTTCCCTGGCGCCAGGAGCTAGTTGCACCATGACCGTGACCTTCAAGCCCTCAGGCGTGGGAGTCAGTCAAGGAACCATCAGCCTGGTTTACAAGCTGGGATCGAACACGACCGGAAATCCGCAGTTTGTTTATTTGCGAGGCACGGGACAGTGACCTGCGACGCGCACTTTGCGTCGAGTTGGCCAGTCACGATTCGGAATTCGTGGGCGGAGCGACATTCTGGCCGGCACAGACATTTGACGAAGTAACTGTGGAGTAGCAACTCAAGGAGGTTGGCAAGTGGCACCTGGACGATGGATTCGCTTTTTTCTGACGGCAATGCTGATTTCGGCGCTTGCCGGATGTAACAGCGGGAACACTCTCAACGTGCAGAATCCTCCCCCGCCGCCGGCAGCAGGCCTTTCCATCGCTCTCCAGCCCACGCCTCCAGGTTCGATCGCCATCAACTCAACAACGCCGATCACGGCGGTCGTCACCAACGACACGAGCAACGGCGGATCGGGCTCCGGTGTGGATTGGATTCTAACTTGCCAGAGCGGCAACTGCGGCTCGCTGCTCCCTCCCCACACCCCCAGCGGCCAGCCAGTAACCTACACCCCACCCTCGGCCTTGTCGGGAAATAGTGAGGTGGTTAACGTTCAAGGTTTCGCGACGGTGGATCATACAAAGAACGTTCTGGCGTCGATCAATGTAACCGCCTTTGGCAACAATTTGAGCGGCACATACGTGCTGGCGGCCCAGGGCGTTGCGGGGGGAGCCACTTACCAATTTGCGGGGGTGATGGTTTTCGATGGCCAGGGAAATATCACATCCGGCGAGCAAACGGTCGACTTCAACGATCCCGCGACCGGCGCTTTTGTGTCCAATTCCGGGCCAATCGTTCCGGCGGGAAGCAGTTATTTCCTCGGACCCGATGGACGGGGAACAATTACCATCAACCCTAATAACCCAAGTAATGACCCGTTGATTGTTCCGCAAACCTTTAGTCTTGTATTCCTTTCCAGTTCCCACGCGCTAATTACCGTGACACCCACGTCTGCGCTTACGATCTCAGCCTCTGGCACCATGGATATGCAGGCCAGCCCGATCACGCAACCTTCAGCCGGCTACGCATTCCTGGTGAGCGGCACGGACTTTTCAGGTCTTGGGCCTACCGCGATCGGCGGGATTCTAAATATCGATCATCAAAACAATAACCCCAACAATATTTCAGGAACCGGTAGCGTAGCTGACCAGAACCAGAGTGCAATCGGGGCGGGTCTGGTGAACCAACCGAATCCCTCCGGAAACGTTTCTTTCCCCGATCAATTTGGTGCGGTGACTTTAACGCTGAATGTTCCGCTGTTCTCAACCCCTGTTATCACGTTCACGGGCTATATCGTGGACGCGACGCACATACAGCTGATCGAAAGCGACAGTGGTGGCGCCGGTGATGTTGCAGGACTCGCCATTGGCCAGGGTCCCGCAACTGGGAGTTTCGTGAATGACGCAGCCTTCTCCGGTCCGTATGTGTTCGGTGTCAGCGGCGTGGACCTCGCGAATGGCCAACCGGATACGCTGACCTCGGCAGGCGTGGTCAGCCCCGATGGCGCCGGCAATCTGACGGATGGGTACATGGACACAGCTTTTCAGTCGTTGTTCTCGCCGACGACGGGATTGCCGGCTCAGATCAGCGGGTCGTTCAAGGGAAGTTATTCCGGGACCACGACTGGAAGCGGTCGCTTCCATTCTTTGCTATACGGTTTCGCCAATCCGAACGGTCCCTTCCAACCTGTATTCATTTTCTATCTCACGGGGAATGGAAACCCAGCCCTGGTGCTCGCCTCCGGCGATTCCAGCTTTAACTTTCCATTTCTGGGCACGGGATTTGCTTATCCTCAATCGAACACTCTAACCTTCAGTGGCGCCTACGGCCTCAATTTCACGCAGCAGAATGGATCTGAATCCGATGGCACAGCCGTGATGACCGTGACCCCGCCATCATTGTCGGGAGTTGCGGATGTAGGACCAAGCGTTGATCAAGCATTTACCAGCACCGTCAGTTCCCAGAATTGTTCCGCGGTCGCGGCTGGCTGTTTCGCAGGCTCCTTCGCGAACGTCGCCGGCAGTAGCGCATTCCAGGGCAACAACGCCGCGAACCCTAACGCCCCTGTGGCTTTCACGGCCGATTTCTACCTGATCGACCAGAATCACGGCTTCTTCATTGAAAATGACTTGTTAGTGCAGCAACAGGTGTCGCTCGGATTCTTCGCTACTGAAACCGCGCCTCAGACACCGTCGGCATCCGGGAAGTCGTCCAAACGACGCCTGCGATAACGGGTTTGGCAAAGCTGACTGGAATCGGCCGCGAGCACGGAACGCTGCTAGTCAGTTCGAGTAGCGCGGTGTGGGGAACGGCTCGGCCTTGGCGTAGAAAAAACGCAATAAGTTGGCGGGTAGTCTCGAAATTGATCAGCGGCCGTAAACTTGCCGGCAAGAATGTTTTTGAGCACCAGCCCCAGGGCCGGATTGTCGCTGTTAAACGCCACATATCCCGCTGCCGCTCTCCAAATATAGCCTACATGGTAGTTGTCCTTCGGATCCTCCCATTACTGCCGAAGCGCGATCACTCCGCTTCCCAGGTGGCGCTCCTGCGCGACTGATGTGTCAAGCTGCTTGATCGCTCTCGGTAATTAATCGGCGCGGTGAAAGGATTAGTTGGGAGCGTCGTCGCGAACATGATGGCGTGGTCTGCCGCGACCGCCATCCGCATGCCTAAACGGCACGGCCACACCGGAACCCACCCACTACGCGAGGCCGCCGATGTCCTCGGACGATTAGAAATTCCGGCGGGGTCCCTTAAAGTCGACGGAGGCGGAAAAATCTCGCGCGACAGTAAAGGTCTGAAAAAGAAATGGCTCCTCAGGTAGGACTCGAACCTACAACCCTTCGGTTAACAGCCGAATGCTCTGCCATTGAGCTACTGAGGAGTGATGGGAAGCACGCGCGAAGCGCGTGCTTGCTTGTTTATCATAGCATCCCGGCGCGCGGTGTGAAAATATGTCCGATGTTGAGGTCGCGTGGTTGTGGCATCGGGGGGGCGGGGGTTCCAGTCCAGGAGCGACGACGACTCCGGCGGGGCGGGGTCCAGTCGTCGCACTACCGGTACGTGGTCCCGGCGCTGGCGCGCTGGGAGCGGGGAAACGCTGCTTGCAGGGCGGTGGGAACAGCGCGAAAGGGATGGGGCAGCCCCAATCAAAAATCACGGGTGGGCCAGCCCCCGATTTCGGTAGAGTGTCGGATCGACCTGGCGGGCCATTGCCTCTGCGTCTAAATGAATCTTCAGGAACTGGACAAGTTTCCGCCCAATGTCCTCGGGATCGTGCAGCAAATCGTGGTATGGAACGCGCAAAAGTTTCAGATATGACTTACTGCCAAGCCAAGCATCGACTTCACGCAAGTGGCTTTCAAACGCCGCCGCAATCGCGGCCTTGCCAGTTCCCGGCTTGGCTGTTCCCCGGCGGCGAAGCATCTCTTCCTGCGAGGCCAGAACCTCCGGCAACGGTCTCTGCATGAATATGACGCGATACTCATGACGGTTGGGAAGGGAGGTCAAAAGACGCGAGACGACCTTCACCGCTTTGCCTTCCGCTTCTGCAATGCATGCGGGATCCCGGGGAAGGTGCTTGATGCGTTCCCATTCGAGATAACCGCGCGGATTATCCACATCGGGCTGGCGTTCGCCGTCGGACAGGATAGGCATCCCACCCGCGGCCAGCATCTGCATCATCAGCGAAGTGCCCGAACGAGGCAATCCTGAAACGATTGTGATCATGCGCTTGCGTACTCTGACTTCCACGCGCTGCCTACGCCGCTACTCTCCGCCGCTTCAACTCCGTATATAAATCCTTATGCCGTCCCGCCCTTCCCACATCGCCGCCCGGCAGCCCGTACAATATCGCCAGCCACCGATGCGCCGCCGCCAGTCCGGGAAGAATCGTCAGCGACGTTTCAAAGGCCAGCTTCGCCCGCTCATACTCCCCTAGCCGCGCCAGCCCCACTCCAAGATTGAAGTGCCCGAACGGAGAAAAATGCTGCAACCCGACCGCAATCAGAGCCTCGCTGACCGCCTCCTCGAATTTTCTCTGTCGCAAATACACCGTCGACAACCCTACATGCGCCTCGGGACTGTCTCCATCAATCTCCATTGCCCGCTCAAACGCCCGGCGCGCATCCTCCACCCGCCGGCAGCGCAGATATGTTTCTCCCAGCCGCAGATGCAAGCTCGGCAGATGCGGCTCTGCCTGCTCCGCCCGCAATAACGCCGCCAACCCAGCTTCGTTGTTGCCCGCCGTCAGTTCCATCGTGCCCAGCATCCACTCGGCCCAGGCGCGAGCCGCTGCCGATTTCTCCGCCACTTTCGCGGAGCTCTTCGCCGCGCCCTCGCCCTCACCGGAACTCGCCGCGTCCTTCTCCGCCTGCTTCCTCCCAGCCTCCTCGTCCGCTTTCACCACCTGATCCAGCAGTTCGCGCGCCTCCGCCCCGCGGTTCAACGACATACGACATTGCGCTAGCCGCATCTTGAACCGGACGTCTTCGCTCTTCTCGCCGACCAACCCCTCCAGCAGCTTCGCCGCTTCTCCATACTTGCCGCAGTCCATCAGATCGCGCGCCAGGTTATATTTCCCCTCGCGCACCGCGCCTTCCACCGCCTTCGCCTGCCCTTCTGTCTGCGGCTGTACATATCCCAGCGCGATGAACTGATCGAGCACCGCCTTCGCCGCCTCTGGATCCATCCGCATATCCGCCGAGTGCATCCCGCATTCGCCCACCTCGTCCTCCCAGCTCGGGATGCGTTCGATCTCCGGCGGCTCTTCAAACGCCTGCACCAGAACGCGTCCATCCATATCGTCGGCCACCGGCAGCCCAAACAGCGTCAGCACAGTCGGCGCTACGTCCAGCAGGGTCGCTCCGTAGATTCGCTCGTCTTTCTTGATGTGCGGCCCCTTCATGCAGAAGATTCCAAACTGCCGATGTTGCACCGCCGGTCCCGCCGGCTCTCTCGGAATCGCTTTCGGCCGCAGATGGTCTGAGTGAAAACCGTGATCTGAAACCAGCACCACCGTTACCTCCGGCCCCGCCAGCCGGATCAACGTCTCCAGCATCATGTCGTGGAAGCGATACGCTCCATCCACCACGTCTTTGTAAATTTCGAACCTTTCCTCCGGAATGAACTCCATCCGCGGCGCCCGGTAATTCATGAACGCGTGGCAGAAATGGTCGATGCCGTTGTAGTACACCGCCAGAAAATCCCACTCCTGATTCTTCAAAATCCAGGTTGCCGCGTTATTCAGCGAACAATTTTCCGCCAGAATCTTGGCAAACGTGTTCAGCCCGCGGTCCTTCTCCTGATCCACTTTTCCCGCCAGCGGTATCCACGGCAGAATCGCCTCCTGCGTCAACTCCCCCGGATGCATCCGCAGTTCCGCAAACGTATCCCGCAAACTCTCCGGATGTACCGTCCCCGCCGGCAAGTCCCACTTCTCTCCCAGCGCCTTCGTCGCCAGCGGATACAAATCCGAAACCGCAATGCCGTGAATCGGTTCCGCCGGATGCCCCGCAAACCATCCCAGCACGTGCGTCTTGTATCCTCGCTGCGTCAGGATGTTCCACAACGCCTTCACTTTGCGCGACGTCGAACTCACAGGCCGGATTCCGTCCATTTCCGGATTCGGCTCCATAAAGCCGTGGATGCCGTGCTTATGCGCCCGTTTGCCCGTCGCAATCGAGTTCCACAGCATGGGCGACAAGATCGGCTGCAGGGTCGCAATGTTTCCCATCACCCCTTCGTCGATCATGCCGTTCAATGTGGGCATCAGCCCGGCATCCAGCAGCGGATTAGCAACCTTCCAGTCGGCTGCGTCCCAGCCCACGAGAAGCACTTTTTTGGCTAACGCTTTCGTCATGGTTTTATCGTTTAATCTCAAACACGACGCCGTCGTTGTGGGCTCCGCCCGCTTGCGCCGCTCCGTACAGATTTCCCGCCGAATCCATCCACAATGAGCCCACCGCCAGCCGCGTCCCCACCTTGGCCCCCGTGAACACGCTGATGTACTTGTAGTTCGATCCCTGAATCTCAAACACTGAGCTGGCGCTGGAGTCCAGCGTCACTCCAAAAATATGTCCTGCGCTATCCAAGACCAGGTTGGAGTAGATGGCCTCTAAAAACTCATCGAAACCCAACGAAACGATCACGCTCTCTTTCCAGGTCCCGCCTGACTGCGGAACCAGCTTGTACAGCGTTCCTCCACCCTCAAAGATGGCCGAGTCGAAACCCGAAGTTGACCCGCCATACAGATTTCCCGCCGAATCAAAAGTCAATCCGGTCGCCGGATTCGCGGCGTCCCCTTGGCTCCGGCCCGTATTGAAATTATGAATCACCGTCTCTGTGTAAGCTCCCTGGCCACTCGGAGAAAGCTCAAAAACGGCGCCTTGCCCATGAGCTCCACCCTTGTAGGTTGTACCGTAGGCGTTACCTTTGGTGTCTAAAATCACTCCACCTTTCGGAAGGTTTCCGTCGCTGCCATTGCCGAAGCTGTGAAGAATACTCTCCTTCCATCCCCCTCCGGCTGCCGGTGAGACTTCAAAAACGGTTCCTCCCTGAATCTCTGTTCCGTCGCCATATGCACCGCCGCCCTCGGTCGTCCCGAAGATATCTCCTGTCGAGTCCACCACAATGGTCCCCACAGGATACGATCCATCGCCGGTTCCGCCAAAGTTATGCAGCACTGTCTGGGTCCATTTTCCCGCGCCCGAGGGCGAGAGTTCATACACGACGCCCATTCCGTTCGAACCTCCCAGCTTCGTCGCCCCGTACAAATTTCCTTTGCTGTCGAACACCACCGGGGACACGGGCGTGGAGCCTGACGTCCCGTTGAACGAGTACAGGGTCCTCTCCGTCCAGCTGCCGTTGTTGGCCGGCATCAGTTCATACACCGTCCCATTGTTCGAACTGCCTCCGCCCGAGGCGACGCCAAATAGATTTCCTGTCGAATCGAACGTCACTCCCAGAATCGGGTTGATCCCGTCCGGCCCGGTAAACGTATGCAGCACCGTTGGCGTTTGCGCGGCTGCACGCTGTGAAACTCCTGGCCAAGCGATGAGGAGCGCTGCCACCATCGCCGCCATACCATTGCGCAATCTCCTGCCGTTAACAAATTTTTTGGACCGCATCGCAATTCCTCTTTTCCGCGCCCCGCGGGCGCCGCTTGTGCAATTCTGTTTGTGGCCGTCTCTCTACCGCCGCCACATATTCAGGCCGTCAGCTCCCAAGGCCAGCATCCCCAACGACGGCCCGCGATCGCTGGCCACCGTCTTCGCTGCGGGTGCCGGACTTACTTCGGTTGCGTCCGCGGTTGATCCGATTGTGATCTTCTTGTTTGCCTGGATCTCATAGGCGTACGCTACGATCGTGGCCGACATCGTCCCCACGGTATTCGTGTTCATCGCAATCCACCCGTAGTGGGTTTGGCCGTTGATCAGAAACTTCAGACCCAGATACTTGTTGCTGGCGTTGCCCCAATTCCCATACACCGTATTCGCAGTGGACGCCGACACGAACCCCACCGACCGTTCAATCAGCGCCTCCCCGCGGCCCGCGGAACTGGAAAAGTGTGCCGACGGCCCGATGACCGCTCCAATCCCCAATGCCGAGGCATAAGCCCCCTTTGAACCATGCGTTCCCGCCATGACTTTGCCCCCGGTAACCGGGATCGCCACGAACGAACCGTAAAACCCATGATCGTATCCATCGAAGTTGTCCGCCAGGATGAAGTCCGTCACCCCGTCGTTGTTCAAATCGATGGACACGCTCCCGTTGGGATTGAGCTGGATGTTCGTGGAGGTCACCACAACCTGGGCTTCCGCCGGTTGCACGAGCGCCAGAGCACTCACCCCAGCCGCCATCGCCGCTAGTGAATACGTTTTCAACCGCCCGTCCGCTGCTTTCGACAATTCTTTTTTGAATTTCGCCATCTTCTGCTCCTCATCGCGCGGATACCTCCCCGCGCACACTTTTCAACACACCGTCATCGTTAGGGTTTACTGCTTTGGGGGAGTTGCGCGGGTCCTCCCCAGAGCCCGCGCGAGAGCGTAACATCTTACACCAACTTGCCGAATCAGTGATCCGCCGGTTGCTTCATCCGCCAGGTCGGCAGTCCCTCCGCCCCTGCCGCCAGCGCTCCCAATGACGGACCCTTCGTCTCGTCTATGATGACCGCGGCCTCTCCTATCGGCACGCCGGCCAGAATTCTCTTGTTTGCCTCGGTCTCATATGCGTACGCCGTGATCGTCGCGGAGAGCCCGGAGAACGGACTAATCGCTACCGCCAACCGCACCCAGCCATAATGCGTTTCGCCGTCGATCAGAAACTTAACCCCTAGATACGTATTCGACGCATTCCCACCCCAGTTTCCGTACGACCTGTTATTCGATACCGAACTCGAATTAACAGTGTGGAGTTGGCGCTCGACGACGGGGACAAACTGCGCCCCGGAGCTAAAATTCGCCGAAGGCCCGATCTTCGCTCCGCGCTTCAGCATGGAGGCATAAAAATGGGAAAACCCATTTACCCCAGCCTGATCCTTCCCTTCTACGGCCGCGCCTGCGAGCGGCCTTGCCGTTAAATCCATATCTCTCGAGTGATACGCAAAACTGTACAGCGAGAACGAAAAATCGCTGACCCCATTGTTATTCATCGAAATGAACACCGGATGCGGTGGCGGAAAAAAGAAGTTCGACACCGGAATCGGTATCTTCTTTCGCGTGATCACCACTTCGCCCTCCGCCGGCTGCACCATCGCCAGCGCGCCCACGCCCGCCGCCATCGCCGCCAGTGAATAAGTCTTCAACCGCCAATCCGTCGCCTTCGATAATTCACTTCTTCTGCGCTTCGCCATATTCTTCTCCTCGTCGCGCGGACACTCCCCCCCGCGCACACTGTTCCACCAGCCTCATCGTTAGGGGTTTACTGCTTTGGGGGGGTTGCGCGGGTTCTCCCCAGGGGCCCGCGCCACAGAGCAGATAATCTTACACCAACTTGTCAAGCTGGTGGATTAGGACCCTGGCCACCCGCCACTTCGACATCTTCTATGCGAAAACATGCATACGAAACATGGGCGTACCGCATCAAGTCCGCGCCTTGCAAATCGTTACAGCCGATTTGCACTTTCTCATCGCTCCTGCGACGACGGCGTTCGTACGGTCTGAGAAGGGGAAGAGCGTGTTGAAAGATCACAGGTGGGCCGCCTTTCTGCGGGGGCTGGACCACAGGTGAGAGTGTGTGTTCCAT
Organism: Candidatus Acidiferrum sp.; assembly: GCA_035568115.1. GTDB lineage: Bacteria > Acidobacteriota > Terriglobia > Terriglobales > Acidobacteriaceae > Sulfotelmatobacter. Next base: position 8,173 of record DATMOP010000080.1, on the reverse strand, counting down.
GGGTCACGACGGACGAGGCTGCGGTGTCATTGTGGGAAACCCGGGGCTAAGAAATATATTGACCTGTGGCAGGTTTCCGGGTACATTATGGTGTTCCACGGACATTCGGAGCCTCTGGGTCTTTAAAGAGATACCTCGACCTGTGAGCCCAAATCAGGAAAAACGAGCATCTTCGGAGTCCGGTCAAGCATCTATTCTGGGTAGGAATTGCGCTAACTCCTTTACAACCTTAATGGAATCAATGGTTTAGGACGGCTTGTGGGGTTCTGACTGGTTCCAGGGACAGGGGCGGAGGCGAAATGCCCATACTTAATAAAGGAAGGAGCACTACAGACATGCGTTCTGATCGTGTGTTTGACGCTTTACAGACCTTACGGAATCGTTATATGTTATGCCAGCTCGCCTCCAAGGCCACGCGGAAGTTCCACCGGCCCAGCACCCGAATCCAGGAAACGATGAATGGAGTGCTTGACCGGATCGCAGGCAAGGAGCGGCAGGAAGTTCTGTCGGAGCCGGAGAATTTTGCAGAGGCACAACGGCGGGCTGCATAAGCAGCCCTGTCCGCCTGCCTGTAGGTGTTTTGTCTTCCCTGAATACCCTCCTTTGAAAATCTCCCGCAGACACTAACGAATACGTTTTAGTGCACGGGTTTAGGTGAATATGACCATAGCTGAACTGAAAGAAAAGAACATTACCGAGCTGACCAAGATCGCAAGGACCTTGGAGCTGCCCGGCGCCAGCGGACTGCGCAAGCAGGACCTCATCTTCAAAATCCTGCAGGCGCAGAGCGAAAAAGAAGGCCACATCTTTGCCGAGGGCGTGCTGGAGATTTTGCCTGACGGGTACGGCTTTCTGCGCTCGCCGGATTATAACTACCTGCCGGGGCCGGACGATATTTATGTTTCGCCGTCGCAAATCCGCAAGTTTGATTTGAAGACCGGGGACACGATCAGCGGGCAGGTGCGGCCTCCGCACGAGGGCGAGAAATACTTTGCGCTGGTGAAGATTGAGGCGGTGAACTTTGAATCGCCGGATGAGGCGCGCAACAAGATTCTGTTCGACAATTTGACGCCGCTTTATCCGCAGGAGCGGTTGAAGCTGGAGACTACGCGGGAGAACTCGAGCGCACGGGTGATGGATTTGCTGACGCCGCTGGGCAAAGGGCAGCGCGGGTTGATTGTTTCTCCGCCGCGCGCCGGCAAGACCATGCTGCTGCAGAATGTGGCGAACTCGATTACGACGAACCATCCGGAAGTGGTGTTGATGGTGCTGCTGATCGATGAGCGTCCGGAAGAAGTTACGGACATGCAGCGGTCGGTGAAGGGCGAGGTGATTTCTTCGACTTTTGACGAGCCTGCTGCACGGCACGTGCAAGTTGCGGAAATGGTGATTGAGAAGGCGAAGCGGTTGGTCGAGCACAAGCGGGATGTGGTGATCCTGCTGGATTCGATTACTCGTCTGGCGCGGGCTTATAACACGATTGTTCCGCCTTCGGGCAAGGTGCTTTCGGGCGGCGTGGATTCGAATGCGTTGCAGCGGCCGAAGCGGTTCTTCGGTTCAGCCCGCAACATTGAAGAAGGCGGATCGCTGACGATTATCGCTACGGCGCTGATCGATACTGGATCGCGCATGGATGACGTGATCTTTGAAGAATTCAAGGGCACGGGCAACTCGGAAATTATTCTGGAGCGGAAACTGGTGGACAAGCGGGTGTTTCCGGCGATCGATATTCAACGGTCGGGGACGCGTAAGGAAGAGTTGCTGATTCCGCGCGAAGATTTGTCGCGGATCTGGGTGCTGCGCAAGGTGCTGAACCCACTGTCTCCAGTGGAAGCGATGGAGTTGCTGATCGACAAGCTCAGCAAGACCAAAGCCAACGGCGAGTTTTTGTCGAACATGAGTGCGCTGTAGAGGGATTACGATTAAGCAGGGATAGGACGTCAAAAACCCACCCCCGTCGGCTTCGCTCGGGGCTTCGGCAAAACAGGGCAGGCTGTTTCGCAAAAAACGCGAAAAGGATGGGGCACGCGCTATAAATTAATCTCCCAACTGCCCAGCCACTCCCAAGACTCGGATGCGAGCTTTAACCCCTGATACAGCTAGTCCAACCTCACCACCACGGCCACATCAAATCCCGAATAATACTTCTTCACATCTTTCGCCCCGTACTTCTCCTGAAATTTTTCTACCACTGACTTCACTGCCTTCGCCCCAGTCACAGCACTGGCACGAACTTCCGCTTCCGCGCTGCGCGCCTCAATGCCAATCGCCGGATTCTTGCGCACGTTCTTATACCACTGCGTCTTCGATCCCTGCACCGGCAACAGGTAGAGCTTCTCCGCTTCGAGCACAAACCAAACCGGAATCGAAATTTTCCGTCCCGACTTCCTCCCAATCACGCTGATCTTGATCTGCCGATATCGGGCAAGCTGCTCTTTAAGCATGTCCTTCGAAGTTGGCACTGACCCCTCCTTCTCGCTCCAGCGAACCACTGCCAATCATTGCCGAAACAGCAAGGCCGAGTGAAACGGGAACGGGGCCGGGGCCATCCACCCAAATCAATATATCCTGCACCCAGCAGAATACGCTTCGACCTAGTGACCTCACTTAGGCATCGACTAACGTGTCAGCTAAGTAGCGACCCGACCGGGAGCAGAAAGCTCGTGGGTCTTTGTTAAGGTGACTAACCTAGAGGTCGCAACTTCCACAGCTTCGGTCGCAAGTAATTGGTTAGGGGCCCAGCAACTCCTTGCTTTTGTGATTCCAAACCTTCTAACTCAAAACAATAGGGTTATCCCGACTAACAAGAACATAGGTTGCAACCATTTACACAAGAGAGGGACAAAGCTGCAAAAGTCTGCGCATGCCAGCTAAGAAGCAACTCGTATGTGCCTTTTGTTGCAGCAAAAGGAACTGGCACGAAAGTTGCAGAACCGCTCTCATTCTCCTACGCCTGTAATGCCCACCGCGCCGCTGGATTCAGGCCAGGCCAGTTATCTCACTCCGGTGTCTCGACTATGGACTCCGGAAAAAGGAGGTTTCTATGAGTACCCCCCAACAGCTGAGATCAACCGCGACTGCCGTCACCGAGTGTGATAGCGCGAGTGATCCTTCGTGCCCAAAAGCTAAGATTTTCAGGATTTGGGCTGGAAAACTACGCCCACCAAAAGTGCTGCGTGCGAGTTTGCTCCTCGCCGCCGCCGCGTCGCTCCTGTTGTTCGGAAGTGAAGCCCGGGCAGGTAACATAAACATCGGCGGACCCTGTGGGGATCTTCGGAATGTTCCTTCCCCAGCCTTGATAGGCGGCTGTACCCTAGCCGACGGAACGACCATCGGACCCCAGGGCGGGAGCGGGGGCACGTCGCCTACCTCATTTTTATTGACCATCTCGCCGGTTTTCGTGAATGTACCGAAAGGGCAGAATAGGCTCGTGATTTATTCAACCGTGGCCGCCGGAGCGCCCACGTCCTTCAAGGAAAGCTTCATTGAGCTTGACGGGCGCGTCACTCTTTTCAAGAACTCAATCATCACGCTTACCCTTCAGGGCTTTGCAGACGGAGTTCTGATCGATTCGGTGACCGAGACGTTTGGGCCTGGTGCCTGTGGCAAGGCCAACTCCTGCAGCAAGCCGGTTTTCAAGTTTATGTTTGGGGGAGGTGGCACAAATGTGATGCTCTTCACGGAGAGGCTGACAGTGAACATCACAGGCGGGGGCAGCTACAAGGTAAGTGGCAGCAACCCTTTTGGCTCAGTCCCGGAGCCCACCACGCTCAGCCTATTTGGCACCGGCCTGCTTGCACTCGTGGGGGCCCGCCGCCGAGGGGCTGGCCCACACTTCTCGCGAAAAGCCGAGATTACAGGCGCATATTTACTTAGGGGGCTGAAATTTGGAAAGGGAAATTCCGGTTACGGAGGACAAGCCAATGAAGCGATTCCTAGCTAGTTTGATTTGCATTCTCGGTTTCCAGGCGATCCTGAGCCTCGCACCGCAGTCAGTTCGGGCCGACTCCATAGGTGCAGACCCACCACATCCGAACGGTTTTATGATAAAAGAAGTGGGTAATCCGGGAGCGGTATTACAGATTTTCCTCACCGTCAAGTTGCTGCACCACGGGGACGTCACCTTCGAGAAACCCGATGGTACCCCGTGGACGCTCACGATCGGAAAAGGCGGTACCGGAACCCTCAACTTTTCTGGAAATTTTGAGGTCAAGGACAAGGCTACTGGCGTTGTGATGACTATAAACGCGAGCGCAATTGATGACTTTCAGCAATTCTTAAATGGCATCCAGATTGTCGGGGGTCCGGTCATTAAAACAGACGCTCAAGCTGCTTTGGAAGGTGCTTTTCTTGGGAGCGGGCCAACATTTGCTTTTTCGCCACTAGCCCGCAACCTGCCTTTGTTTCCGGGGTCCGTGCCTTGCCCTGATTTCCTGACAGACCTGAATGGCGATGGAATAATCTCTTCGAAGGACAATATCTTCGTGGCGGTGAACCTGAGCCAATGGGCACCTGTGGCTTCGAGTTTTCCCCTCGACACTAAGTTCTCGATAACTAACGGGTTGTCAGCACTTCTTCCGGGCTACTACTTTTCCGTCACGCCGATAACGTTTAACCCGTCGCTCGGATTTACATCCAGTGATCCGTTTAGCGGCACCGTCTTCACTGTTGCCGAGCATGACCTGAGTTCTGTTCCGGAACCCGCGACCTGGCTCTTGTTCTTGGGTGGGGCGCTCGGAGCAATTGCTGTAACTAGGGGTAAGCCTACATTCGCGAAACGAGCCGCAAACTGAAAATAGGAGCTTTCCCCTTTTCTCCAATATTATGCCCCGTCCTTAGTCTCTGCGTTCCTTGGAGAGAAGGGCGGGGATTCTAACTAACCGGGTGCTGGGTGCACCATCCTTTCGCGTTCGCAAGAGGGTGGGAGAGCCACAGACAGATGAACCACTGTGAGATTCTGAACCGACGTCCTACGTACTTCCGTGGTAGATTCACCTCACCCCCAACTGCCAAAACAAAAACGAGTAAACGTCCGTAAACTCCTCAATCCGCTTGCCAACCGGCGTCCCCGCCCAATGTCCCGCCTTGCTCTCAACCGCATCTCTTCCTTGTTTACATCGGACGTGGAGTATCCCTTAGCCATGGCTGGGAAGTGGCTGGAGATCGCCAAGAAGATGGTTGAGGGCGCCCGTGCGGGTTTGGCTATCGAAAGAAAGCGGCTGAACGAGATTATCGCCGAGCGCCAACGAAAGCAGGTTCCGGCGTTAGGCCAGCGCTCTCGTTGAGCCGCCCGCTGCAGATCAATCTCCAACGCTGCCCAGCCACTCCCAAGACTCGCGATACGTCTCCCATCGCGGATTCTTACTCTTCAGTCCGGGATAGAATCGCAGACTCTTCACTCCTTCAAACGCGGCAATCGGCAGCAGGTACCAAACATCTTTTTTGCGATGGATGACGTGCGCCGCCAGCACATCAATATCCGCCGCTGTGTAGGTCTTCTTGCCCTCGCCGCGCGTCGAATACACGGGCTGGACGTCATATCCGCCGCGATTCAACCTGCCCGTAGCTTTCACCTGCACCCGCAACAGCCGGCCTTGCGGGCGGCCCACACGATGAAGTCATACTTCTCGCTGTCGCCCCAGGGCAGAGCCAGCCCGAATCCCATCGACTGTGCCTTCACTAAGAATGCAGCCTGGGACAGCTCGCCCATCCGCTTGGGATTCGATCTCTCGCGCTCCCACCAGCCTGGGTTGGGATCGGCCATGGCAAAAATCCAAGGCACAAATCCTGGAACCGCGTTGTCGTCTTCGCCATCCACTTCCCGCTTCGGACTCTTTGACATTGACTTTCTCTCCCCTTGCGCCCCCGTTTGGCAATAGTTATAGAGTAATGCCTTCCCCTTTCGGGACGATGTGACGGATGAACATCCCGGAGCTGTGGAAATCAGAACGTCAGGTTGGGCTGAGAAGCAGAGTAGCAGCGGCGATCGTATTTGTCCGTAGGCCGGGAAGCCTCGCTCAGGCAGTGGCCTTCGATGGCGCCAATGTTTGGGTGGCAAATCAAAGCGGCACAGTCACGAAGCTCTAGTGGTGCCGTCGTTGACTGTGCCGCCGATAAGCCACGCGCGTTCGGACCCGCTTAACGCCGGTCCCGGTCGAACTCCCGCCGGTCGCGATTCACATCCCGATACTCGCGCCGCAGTTCGCTCCGTTCGTGCCGCGCTTCACGGTAGTCTCCGTTGCGGAAATCGCGCCGCGTCTCCCGCCGCTCATGCGAGATTGTGGACTCATCGCGCCGGATGTCCCGCCGCTCCCGCCCGCCGTCTTCCGCAAACATCGTTCCCGCGCCCATCCCGATCAGCAATAACACTCCTGCAATCGTCCGTTTCATACTCTTGTCCTCCTCCGCATCCTGCGGATCCTACAGAATAGAAACACGACGATCGGCCTCGAGTTGTGGCACAAAAATCGTTCGACGCGCCCGGACCGAGGCAACCGTACCTATGGCGCGTACATCGATACCGCAAACGTTCGCCATCAAAATACAAAATTGCCCGATCACCAAATTACCAATTCCTCTTTAGTTCGGCCCCTTCATTTTTTCCTTCACGCTACGGGCCAGCTTCTCGATTTCTTCCGCCTTCTTCACGACCTCAATGGAAAGAACGTTCGCGCTCGATTTGTCGACGGAAGCTTTCAATTCTTCGGCGAGCTTGAAAAGCTTTTCCGTATCGGACCTGAGCGCGGCCTGGCGCTCCAGGTTGGCTTTTTTCCTCATCTCGAGAGCCAGACGCTCCCGGCTGACATCCGGCTCGCCGTTCGCCACGGGGTCCACCTTTAAATTCGGAGAAGCCTGCGACACCGGAGGTGCTGGCCGGGCCTGCGATCGTCCCTCAATCGTGAACAGAAACAAAATAGAAAGCGTCCAAGCTATTCGTTGGAGTTGCACGTTGTCCTCGAAAGCGGGCGCGAAGCTGCCTGCCCGTCCTCTAAGTATGACACTTTGGCCGGTGATAACAAATGAAATGCCTGGACGCCGGCCCGAAGGGGTTTTGGGCGAACGAATCATCGGATCATAACTCATGCCTTTTTTGGCAGGGACAAATCTCTACCAGAGAGGGCACGCTTCGACCGCGCTCAGGGCAGGCTGGGAGACACGGGGTAGAACAAGAAATGCCATCCGATGGGCTGGATGGCATTTGTTCTTGAGTAACGAGAACTTACTCCGCGTTGCCGCTGCGGATTCGCATGCCGTAGAACGAACGGTAGACGAAGAAAAAGGACACGGCGAAGAAGGCGAGGGCCAGGACATTCGTGATGGTTGAACCCTGGTCGCGGGTTAGCGTGACTGCGAGTTCGACTGCGAGGAGGCCGAACAGCGTGGTGAATTTGATGACTGGGTTGAGAGCGACCGAGGAAGTGTCTTTGAAGGGGTCGCCGACGGTGTCGCCGATTACGGTGGCGTCGTGCAGGGGAGTTCCCTTCTGCTTCATTTCTACTTCGACTATCTTCTTGGCGTTGTCCCAGGCGGCTCCGGCGTTGGCCATGAAGATGGCCTGGTAAAGGCCGAAGATGGCGATCGATATCAAGTAGCCGACGAAGAAGAATGGTTCGACGAAGGCGAAGGCGAGCGTTCCGAAGAAGACGGCGATGAAGATGTTCAGCATTCCCTTTTGCGCGTACTTGGTGCAGATTTCGACGACCTTCTTGCTGTCTTCGACGGAGGCTTTTTCCACGCCTTCGAGTTTGATGTTGGCTTTGATGAACTCGACGGCGCGGTAGGCTCCGGTGGTGACGGCCTGGGTGGATGCGCCGGTGAACCAGTAAATCATGGCGCCGCCGGTGATCAGTCCGAGGAAGAACGGGGCGTGCAGGAGGGAGAGTTTGTCGACGTTTGCAGTGAGTCCGGCGGTGAGGGCCATGATGATGGAGAAAATCATCGTGGTGGCGCCTACTACGGCGGTGCCGATTAACACTGGCTTCGCAGTGGCTTTGAAGGTGTTGCCTGCGCCGTCGTTGGCTTCGAGCAGGTGTTTGGCGCGCTCGAAGTTGACCCCCATGTTGAAGTCTTTCTTGATTTCGGCTTGGACGTTGGGAACCTGCTCGATCAGCGAGAGTTCGTAGACGGACTGGGCATTGTCGGTGACCGGGCCGTAGGAATCGACGGCGATGGT
>DATMOP010000079.1:0-215460 GCA_035568115.1 Candidatus Acidiferrum sp. | reverse complement strand
GTCTTGCTTGGGCTGTGGAGGTGCTGCGGGATACCAGATCCAAGCCAGGATCTGCCGCATTGCGCCTGGTGGCGGCGCCAGCGGGTCGGCTTGACCGGCATCCTTCCAAAAGTATTGCGTGCGGCCAACCGCGAAGGGCCCCGTCGGTGTGGGCAGATTCGTCTCTCTCCCATGGTCCAGCCAGATCAACCCCAATAGCACTGCGGCTGCGACGACCGCGAAGACGGTTATCGCAACCAGAGCCTTGATAATGCGCAGGAAGGAGCGTCTCACTCTAGAGGTCATCTTACCCGCCCATGGATGTTGCTGGAGTCACAAACATGCGTAGTATCCCGATAACTTCTTTGCCAAGGAGCACTGGCCGTACGCGCGCCGGGACCGAATTGATTCGGACCGCGGGAGTGCGATGGCGCGGGACCATTGGAACAGCAAATGAAAAACCCTCCCTATAAACCGGCAGCGATTGAGAGATTCAATTGCCAATCGCGCCCAGAACCCAAGCCACCGCGAAGACTGGAAAGGCCGCCCCGGTTGTTTCGGAGTAGCTGCAACGCGGACACAAGAAACAACATACCGGCTGTAACCCAATGCTTCCACCACCACCGATGGGGCCCATAACCGCGATGAAACGATGATAACCCACCCACATCTCCTTTGGGGTCTCTTTGTTGGCGGCATCCCGCCGCGCGTTTCGCTGAAGGAGCACGTTCAATTCGCGCGCAAGAAGCGCAATCTTGTTTGAGTCTGGCTCGTTGGCGAGCTGCTCTACCAACTCCTGAATACGTGCCTCAGCGGAGTCCAGCCTGATCGAAACATTGTCACACAGACTGGCGAGATTAGAATAGAAGTGTGGATAATCAAACTGACCCGCCACCGGATCCCTCGATTGGTGGACAGTGCGGGGCTGTTGGGAACTAAAATGTAAATTCCGGCTAAAATGGAAATCTCGGTTAAATCGATGGACTGGGGAAGAGGGCCTGCCCACTTTTCCGATGGTTCACCCCCAATAATAGGACCCAATGACTTACCCACAAAAATTGGCACGCCTAAGATTTTTGGTATTGGCCTCGGGAAGACCGGCACAACCTCGCTCCATTTCGCCTTGGAGCTGCTCGGGTTTCGATCGGCACATGCCTCGACTGTGCTTTGTGAGGCACTTAACAAGGAGACTCGTGATCATCAACCGCTGTTGTCCAGTCTCGAATCGCAGTACGACGCGTTCCTAGATTGGCCAATATCCTATCTTTATCCTTACTTGGACCGTAGGTTTCCCGAAAGCAAATTCATACTGACCGTGCGGGATCCTAAAGCCCGGTATCGCTCGGCGCGGCGGCACATTAAGGAGGACCGAGCTCGCAGAGATGAGGGCCTCTCCTACGCATGGACCGGCCTTGCTCCTAAGAAGGCATTTATCCTGGAGGACGCACGTTACACAGCAGCAGTGATGTCCTACTTTGAGGGTCGGTCAAAGGATCTACTGATCATCCGAATCGCCAACGGCGAAGGGTGGGGCGAGCTGTGCAACTTTCTGGGTGCTCGTGTGCCAAGCGAACCATTCCCGCATCACCGAGCTTTCGGATCGCACGACAGCCAATTCCTGCGCCGGTCCCCCGTCGAGCCGCGCCCAGTACATCTGAACCTCATGCCCCGGGAACATGACGACGTTGGCGTGTTCGAGAGATTCCTGGCGGCGTTCCAGAAATTGATCATATAGGTGATTGCAGCTTCAAGAGGAAGGCGCGCTTGTGGCAGAAACCGAAATTCGACTTGGGCGTCCGGGCTACCGCCTGAGAAGCCGCCAGCAGCTGAAGGATTCGAATCCCTCAACAGCGCGGACATTCGCGCTGTTTTGTATGAGCAAATTAGCTCGGCACGGACAGCGCCGACATCTCGAGGGTTCGACTGAGGGTCGATAACCGTTCCCGAGACTGCGCGATTCATGACGCAGCTATCATGCCACTGGGTACTCGGTCGCCGTACACCTCTGCCAAGAATCGAGAGATTTCGCGAATCGTTCGATGTTCCAAAAGAGAATTAGGCAGGATGTCGATGTCGAGCGCTTTGCCCAATTGCGTGGCGAGTTCGTGCGCCCCGATTGAGTCCAGCCCCAAGCTCCGCAGGTCCTCCTGCTCTGGGATGGCGTTCGGCCCGATTTTCAAGAACTCTCCCAGGATCACTTTCAAGGTATGTTGGAATGCCTTGGCTCCTGCGGTGCCCACTGGGCGCGGCGCGAGATCGCCTTCGGCAAGGCGCTTGGTGCTACCGCGTGCCGCAGTGGAGTGAATGCCCGTGCGCAATGCATCCCAGCTCGGCCGAGCATTGATCGGCGAGCGCAGCTGGTCGAAACTTCGAACGGAGAATCCGTGCAGGGCCGCATAAACGCCGCTGGTGTCCTCGATGGAGATGTCGAACTGCGAATGGCTCTCTTTGCATCTCGTGGCGACCGCATAGAGAGTGGCATCGACGGGGAAGGCACGAAGGAACGCGAAGCTTTCCAGGGAAAACGCCAGTGCCGGTACTTGGGCCAACCCCTCCACGAAGGGAAATCCAATCGTGACACCCAGCGCCGCATCCAGCCACGCGATCTCCGGCAACCTCACTTTCACCGCAGGCGGCTTCAAGATGGCAATCAACTGCTCACCCGCGCGAATAATGCATTCGATGCGGCGAAGGATTGGACCGTGCTTCTGCTTCGACACCTCGGAGTCTGCCAGAGCCCAGTAAGCCTCTCTGTCGAGAACCACTGCGGCACGGTCGATCGCTGATGGATCGAGCCGGGGCCTGAGATCCGGCTCGCCCGCGAGCTCCATGCGTCCGGAGCAGCACAGAATTTTTTCGCTTGTCGCCACACGGTACGCACGGAAGCGCCCGCTCCTATCCGACTCGAGGCGTAAGAGCACGCTCTCCTCGTTAACGTCGAAGGGCGCGACCCACGTGACACCCTTCAATGAGCATGTGGTCCGGCCAAAGACTTCCCGGGACACCGCTGACAGCAGTCCCAGGTAGCCTGTCGCTGGCATGATGGCTTTGCCGTCGACGATATGTTGGCTGATAAAGTAGTCGTCGGACCGGATCGCGATCTCCACCACCTTCCCGCCCCCGCTTTGCGAGACATGAAACCTCTCCATGGTTGACGGCACATCGCTTGTGATCCGCTTCCTTGGCAGGCGCAACTGTTCACCACCGAAAGGCACAGAGGGCAGCGGGAGAGTCTGGTAGGCTGAGCGGTCATACAGAGAGACCCAGGAAAAGTTGATTCCGCTCGTCCAAAAGACAGCAAGTTCTTTTGTCAGCCTCTTTTCGAAGCAGGCTTCGATCAGCTGATCCGAGCGCGGAAACGCCGGCTGATTGGTCGCGGTGACGATATAGTCTCTGATCGTTCCCGACAAAAACTCCTCACAGGCCTGGAGAAACTCCAACACCGAGCGGGCCAGTATGACCGCGCGGTGCGATCCCTTACGGTCGCGCGCGCCGAGGCTCAAGGCCATTGATTTGAGCACGCCGCTTTCACCACCGCACAGCCTTATGTACGCGTCGCGCGTATCCAGGTTTCTGAGATGCGCGGCGATCAGTTCGACGAGGCGCGCAAGCTCATCAGGGCTCGACGCGGAAAAGGCTAGCGGATGCAGAAATCCCTGCTCGCTCTCTGCGACGACCGGCACCTCGGTACGATGCCTGCGCATGACGACGTGCGCCGTAGAGCCTCCCAGCCCGTACGCTATTACGCTGGCATACTGTGGTACCGGCGATTCGTCGAGCCGTGTATTCGCCGTCTGAATCGTGATCGCTGCCTGGCTGATGTCGAAGCTGGGATCGGGGGCGCTGAAGTGTAACGATGCGGGAATAATGCTATGGTTCAACGCCAACGCGCACTTAGTCAGCTGCGCCAGGCCCCCCGAACCTTCTCCGAACCCGATGTTCGACTTGACTGAACCGACTGGGACGCGTTTGACGCCATTGGTACCATCCTCGAGAAAGGCCTGATACGCCGACAGCTCCACAGCGTCGATCACGCTGCCGGCACCATGTCCCTCGATGTAGCAGAGGTGCCTCTTATCGACACCCAATCGGCCGTAGGTTGTCGTCATCAGGTCGGACAGCGCCTTCGCCGACGGCATAGTCAGGCTGCCCGACTGAGAACCAGGGTGGCCGACGTCGGTACCGGAGATGACAGCATAGATGAAGTTGCCGTCCTCGATCGCGCGGCCCAGGGGGCGCAGCATGACGGCACCAGCGCCTTCGCCAAGGATCTCTCCGTTAGCAGGATAGGAAAAAGGATTGCAGATCCCGCCTTCGCTCAGAATCCCCATCCGCGAAAGTGCGCGGACACGCGCTCCGGTGAGTAAGAGGTTGACCCCCGCTACAATCACTTGGTCGCAGTCACCCGCAGCAATGGATTGCAGCGCACGATGGAGCGCAACCAGCGAACTGGAACAGGCGGTGTTGTATACCTCGCTCGGGCCCCGCAGTCCCAGCATGTAGGAGATGCGGTTCGCCATTATGGCGCCCGCGGTCGCCGTGGCAAGGTAAGGCTCACTGCTTCGCTCGACTTCAAACTCTTCCAAAAGGCTGGCGTATTCGTAGTTGTAAAACGAGATGAAGATGCCTGTCTTGCTGCCAGCGAGGGTCCGAGGCGCATAGCCCGCGTTCTCGATGCACAGCCAGACTTCCTCCAGCAGCAGCCGCATGTGTGGATCGAGGACTGTCGCCTCACGCCGCGACAGCCCGAAGAACCCAGCATCGAAACGGTAGATGTTGTCGAGCAGCGCGAAGTGTCGAATGGTGCCGAGATGTTCGCTGGGCGGCCTCGATGCGCAGATATCTTCGAGCCGGAGCGCGTCGATCTCGTGCACACAATTCTTGTTCTCGATCAGGTTTTTCCAGAACTGGTCGAGGTTTGCCGCATCCGGATACCGGCCGGACAGCCCAACGATCGCGTATTCGCTGCCTTGGGCCGGTGACGAGGCGAGGGATGAGGTCGCGACGGCTTGGGCGCCCGGCGACTCTTTGCTGCCTGCAGGCACCGGCGGCTGCGACGCAATATGCACCGGTAGAGGGTCGTTTGCATATTTAGGTTCATTCACCAGATGCATGAGCTGTCGAACGAAGGGCAGGGTTTCATACATCTCCTGCTCGCTCGGTCCAAAGTCGACAAGGCAGGCGATCTCGTTGACGCCATGCGCGCGCATCTTCTGCACCACGCGTGCGCAATGCTCGACATCGCCGAACAGGGCGCTGTTCCGGTACTGGTGATGGAAGGAATGCTCGGCGATGCCCTGCATCTCGGCTTCGGTGGGCTTGTGTTCCATTCTCTGTATATGGCCCCGGAGCGCGCTGGTGATGTACTCGAGGAAGTGCTTCTGGACGGTTCGCGCGACCGTGGCTTCATCGGGATGCACATAGGTGTGGAGCATCAAACTCACGCTGCCGGCGTCTGGATCGAAGCCAGCGTCGAGGCGGGCCCGTCGATACTTTGCGATGTTGTCTCCAAGTTGTTCCGCCGAGCGGCTTTGGAGCATGGTGAGCACGTTGTACCCGTGCCTGCCGGCTTCGATGAAGCTCTCTTCCTTGCTCGTAACCGTCATCCAGACATTCAGCTCGGGCTGAATGGGCCTGGGATAGATGGCGGTCTTCTTCGGCTGCCCCTGTCCGTTCGGGAACTCGATTGCCTCGCCTCGCCATAAGCGCTTGACGAGTGCTATTCGCTCTATCCAGGTCTCACGCAGCGTTGCATAAGTATCAGGCGACAGCACGAAATCGTTGACGTTCCAACCGCTTGCAAAGGCCATGTCAACACGCCCACCGGAGAGGTTGTCGAGCATGGACCATGACTCCGCAATCCGCGCCGGATGGTGCAAGGGCAGCACAACGCTTCCCGAGCGGAGGCGAAGACGCTGTGTTTGCGCCGCGAGGTACGACAGCAGCATACCGGGATCGGGAAAACGGCCACCGAAGGGTAAAAAGTGCCGCTCAGGGATCCAGACAGCGGAAAACCCATGCGAGTCGGCGTACTTTGCGATGTGTGACACATATTCGTATTGGTTCGAAAAGTCCGCCTGCCCAGTGCTTGAAAAGAAGATGAACCCGAAGTCGATAGCGGACGTGTGCGGCGTTGTTGCTGCTGTAGGATCCAAAGCGATGGTCAAAGGTTTCTGTGAAGCCACACACTCTGAAGGCTGCGCAGGGGAAGCGGAACGGAGGTTCCGAAGAGCGTGCAACAACTGTGGTGACTTCTCGCACAGTGCCAGCAGTTTGTCGACGAATACGCCTTTGTCCGGCAATGGAGCGGCTTCCTGCACGCTGACACATCGTACGGGAGGTGGCTCAGATCGCGCGTCGCTCACACTATTCCTTAGGGGACGCGCTCCAACGGCGATGCATGCCGCCAGGTCCGCAGACAGGGACGAAATAGTTGGATGCTCGGCGATACTCCGAGGCCCCACCTCGACCCCAAGCGCCGTCGTGAGGAGACGGGCCAGCCTGAAGCCAGAAATGGAATCGAGACCGTAACGGTCGAACGTCTCGTCCGGATCGACGCGTCGTGACGACGTCAATCCCAGAGCGCGGCGGAGGTTTTCCTCAATCAGTTCATGTAGCTTGGTTGACACCAGCATTCTCCGTAATCGGCTGATCGACGACCACAGCCGAATAAAGCGCACGCAATTCCTCGTAAGAGAGGCTCTCCAGTGCGGCCTTGAGCGCCGCCCTGGAAGCATCCGACGGCACGCCTGCCGGCGTCGTTCGCGCGGCCCTGGAGCGGATTCCGCCATCATCGGCCGAGGCACCCTTTCGCGCCACGGGGCCCTGGGCCAGCGCTGTTCGCGCACATACTTTGTCGGTCACGGCTACCCACCCGAGCACCGCATCCTGACTGTTCAGGCAGGCTTCCATAACCCGCAGTGCCGACGCCGCGTCGACGAGATCGAGCCCGCGCCGCTGCCAGCTTGCCCGACGCTCTTCATCGACGTACTGGTCCGCTTCCCATTGTCCCCAGCAGAGCGCTAGGCTGCGGCCCTGCCTCTCGCCACGGTCCCTTAAATGGTTTCGATAACGGGCAAAGGCGTTTTGAAACGCGCAGGCATAAGCGTAGTCGGCTGAGCCGGCGATCCCGAAGCCTGCCATCGACGAGAACATCAAGAAAAATTCAAGAGGTTCTTCTCTCGTGAGCTGGTCAACAATTTCCGTCCCGCGCACTTTGGCCGCAATCGTCTGTTCGAAGGCCTCAATGCTCTTGGCAATGATCGGTCCATCATCCACGGCGCGAGCGAGGTGGATGACCCCGTCGATTCTGCCGATTTGCCGCTTGATGTCCTCGTAGACTCCTGCCATTGCGCCGGGAACAGCCACGTCCGCAGAAAAAAAGAAAACTCGGGAGCCCGCCGCACGCACGTCAGCGAGCATGCGCTCCGTTTCATCGTCGGGAGTCCGGCGGGATACGATGACCAGAGTGCATTGATACTTGCCCGCTATTTGCCGGCAAAGACGCCTCCCCACTTCTCCAAGGCCACCGATGATCAGGTAGGCGTGGTCCGGGCGCAGGCCGCAGGGGCGACCTGACATGGCGACACGCTCAATCTCTTCGTACGAGCTGACTGAACGTGCACCGTCTTGATAGCGGACGAGCGGCAGGACATGGCCCGTCCCAAGCTCGCGATGGAAGCATTCGCGAACCAGATCACCGGCTCGGACCGCACTGTGAGCATCGTGCTGAATCCATCGATATCGATGATTCGGGTTTTCCAACATTGCCGAGCGGAGCAGCCCGGAGAAAGCGTCATCGCGCGGCGTCGAAGTCGCGGTGCCCGATTTACAACACAAGTAGATCTCGATATGGCGCTCCCAGCAGTAGGTCATCAACGCTTGACAGCACTGCAGCACAAGATCAAGATGCGCGCGCTCATGCTCTGCCGTTGTCTCCACAGGCAAGAAGATGAAAACGATGTCCGGCTCTGCGTTCTGCCAGGAGAAATCACTTACTGGGTCGCCAGGCGTCCCGGGCGACTGGGTGGCCCCCCCCACCGGGCGGCTCTTGATGTTCAGCCACTCCACCCGGGGTGTGCGAACCGCGGCTGGCGCTCCATTTGCGATAATGTGCCGCAATTGCTCTTCAAGTTCGAGGCAGTCGGTCTCGTCGGCGCTCACGACAACGACATGGTTCCCTTTGCCGGATTCTTTATAAGAACTCCAGTCGATCGTCGGACAACCCGGCGTGGGATCACTCCAGCGTTCGGTAAAGCAGAGCCACTTCCTGCCGGAGGATTGTTCAACCGACGCAACGTCAACATGCACGGTCTCGTCCGGCTGTGAGATGCCTTCGCCGACGCTCGCCACCTCATCTGCGTTGAAACCACGCCGCGGGAACCAGCAACGCTCTTTTGCGAATGGATATGTCGGCAGATGATTCGTGCCGGGCGGTTCCCCGTCCCACAATCGATACCAATCGATTTCAGTCCCTTCAATCCAAGCCTGTCCCAGCCGTTCGAGGTCGCCCGTACGAATCCAGGCGTTCAGCTCCGGGGCCCCTGGGCGAACCGCGCCGCGGCCGACACGTCCTCGAAACACTCCGGTGAGGTTCGGTGAGCCGGAAAGTGCTCCTGCCAATCGCTGTCTCAGCTCGGAGATCGAAGAGGCGACAATTGCCAGCCGCTCATCCATTTCACGGCGCCCAACCTGCAACGTAAAAGCGATTTGCGCCAACCGGGTGGTGGAGGCTTCCAGAGTATCGAGGTGCTCGATCAGCGCGTGACTATATTCCGCGAGCCGTTCTTCGTTTTGAGCCGAGAGCGGAAACAGCATCATCGGCGGCAGATTGGCGTTCGCCGGGGTTTCGAGCCTCCGCGATCCGGCAGACTTGTATTCCTCGACTACCAGGTGTGAGTTGGTGCCCGTGAGCCCAAATGAATTGATGGCGGCACAACGCATTTGGCCCTTTTCGACCTTCCAATCGCGGAGTTCTGTACTGATGTAGAAGGGGCTCTTGGCGAGCGCGATGTGCCCGTTTACTGAGCCGAAATTGATGCTCGGGGGGATTTGGCGTTTCATCAGACAAAGCAGTACCTTGATGGTGCTGGCGATGCCCGCCGCGAAGAAGGTATGGCCTATGTTCGGCTTCACCGCGGCGAGAGCGCAATACTCACTTCGCGTGGTGAACGCACGAAATGATGCAGCCAGCGCGGCGAACTCGATCGGATCGCCCAGCTTCGTGCCCGTTCCATGGGCCTCAACCAGCGTGATCGCCTCCGGATTGATTCCGAATCGCTTGTAGACGGAGGTTTGCAGTCTCGTCTGCGACGTCATGCTGGGCGCGGTAATTCCATTGGTTCTCCCGTCCTGATTGACTCCCCAGCCTCGGATCACGCCGAAGATCGCATCGCCGTCGCGCTGGGCGTCCGCAAGCGGTTTCAGGACCACCGCCCCAGCCGCTTCACCCAACACCGTTCCGTTGGCGCGATCGTCAAAGGCACAACAGCGCGCGTCGGGCGAGAACAGCAGTGACTGGCTCGCGGTGATCAACGTGGTCGGCGTCGAATAGACACTCGCGCCGCCTGCAACCGCCACCTGGCAGTTTCCCAGAAGAAGGTTGTCGCACGCTTGCGAAATTGCGACCAAGGTCGACGAACACGCGGTGTCGATGGTAACAGCGGGTCCCACCAGGTGCAGCAGGTAGGAGAGCCGTGCTGCGGCAAAGGACTCCGTTCCCAGGAAATACGTTGGGTCGGTCTGTTGGATGTAGGTTTCGTAGTCGCCTTTGACTGCGGCAAAAACTCCCCAGGTTCTTCCACTCACGCGTTCGGGTCCGTAGCCCGCATCTTCCACTGCACGCCACGCCTCCTGCAGAAACAGTCGCTCAGCCGGATCTATGAGAGCCGCTTCCCGTGGC
Organism: Candidatus Acidiferrum sp.; assembly: GCA_035568115.1. Taxonomy (GTDB): domain Bacteria; phylum Acidobacteriota; class Terriglobia; order Terriglobales; family Acidobacteriaceae; genus Sulfotelmatobacter. Next base: position 205,580 of record DATMOP010000079.1, on the reverse strand, counting down.
GAGATGCCGAAGAACAACGGGTCGAACTCGTCGATCCCGTCGAGGAAACATCCCTTGCACACGTAGGTCTTCCCAGGCGTCTGCGGGTTCGGATCGAAGTAGTCCAGGACATCCCATCCGCGGTCAGTCGGTGCTTGCGTGACGCTCGTTGTGCCGCTCGCCAGGTTTGTCCAGAGGGCTTCAACATTCCGTGCTCCCGGGAACCGACCGGACATACCGATGATGGCAATGCATGCCTTCGGAGGCGAAAACGTGTCTTCGACCGGACGTACACAAACAGAACGCTGGCCAATCCGCTCGGCCTTGAGAATTTCTTCCATCGTCCTCCGGGCCTCGTCCAGAGAGATTCGACCCTCGTCCAGGGAGCGGAGAATCGCGGTCTTGTCCCTCTGCACTAGCACCTCCAGCAGGTCTATTCACTCACCCACCGGGTGAGATCCCAAGATTCATATAGAGTCCAGATGTAGTCGCGTGTGATGCCTTGGCGAGTCTGCTGCCTGTCTTCGGTCCCAACCAAGGCGAGAAAGGTCGCAAAGGCGCGCTCATCCGGGAATTGCACGACCATGAAGTAACTCCTGACCAAGTCGCCTTCGAGCATCCTAATGGGACGACGCCCAGCGACCGCGACCGAGCCTCCCACGCGCTGGAGCAGGCGTCCAGCCTTTACGGCGTAGAGTTTATAGGTTTCTTCCCCGCCATCCACAAGGTTGAAGACGTTTAAAGCATAGACCATGGACTTGACCCATTCAAATAAGTGTCTCCAACCGCGCTAGAGTATCCTCGAAATTAGTGCGGCGATTCAAGTGATCGCGCAAAATGGTATCGACATTGAGATCCGCGGCCACGCCAGCCGACTCGGCAACCCCCGGCGTGTTGCTGCTTTGGCTGGGTTGCGCCATGAGCGCGCTCAGATGCGCCGCCATCCGCTCCACGTTTGGGAATTCGAAAGGCACTGTAGATGTCAGCGATAAATCGAATTGCCGGTTCAATCCTTCGACGAGGCGGGCCAGCTTCAGGGAGTCGAAGCCCATATCAGCGAAGGGGGTTCGATCGTCAATCTCATCGTCGTCCCGTTTGCCCAATATCTGCTGGAGGAGGACGTGGATCGCTCCGCACAACATCTCGTTCGCGGTCCCGGATGTGGCTCGCACACGCACAGGTTGCGCCGCGTCGCCGATCTCGCAATGGGGCTTTGCGTACAGCCCGCCGCAGTCTCTCTTTGCAAAAGGATAGGTCGGGAGACCAGCAATCCGGCGCCGGCGGTTGCGTTCGCCGACTGTTGCCCAAGAGATCGGCTCGCCACCGATCCAGCGTTCCGCTATGGCGATCAGATCTTGAGAGCTTGGCTCAAACGCTCGCCGGACGTCGTGGACCCGGCCCCGAGAATCGCCGTATCGACAGCGGGGCGTCGACTCGCCGGTCTCACGCCATGATCGCAATTGCCCGTTCAGATCGGCTATGCTCCCAGTCATGATCGCAAGGCGATGACTCATCGCGTCTCGCCCGACCTGCAATGTGTGGGCGATATTCTCCAAAGCCGGCTTGGGGCCGGCACTCTCGAGATAATTCATCCAACGTGTCACATAGCGCTCGAGCGCCTCTCGGCTGACCGCCGAGAGCACAAAGAGAAAAGCGGTTTCGACGGTGGCCTCATTCTTGGCTGGAATATGAACTGGAACGGCGTCGTTTTCTGCCAGAATCACGTGTACGTTCACTCCGGCGGCGCTCACCGCAGTGACCCCTGTTCGCCGCGGGACTTCGCAGCCGTCTACGGTCACGCGCTGCCAGTGCTCCGTCTCGCGCTGAATGGAAAACGGAAAGCTGCGGAAATCGACGTTGGGGTTGAGCGCACCGCTGATCAGCGTCGGAAGAAGCGTCTTGTATTTGAGCGACAATACCGCCTTGGTGGCTTGAGACATGCCCGCGGCGGCCTCACAGTGCCCGACGTTGGGCTTCACGGAACCGATGCGGTACTCTCCCTGGCAGCCTGCTCGATCACTGTAGACCTGCTTTAACGCAGCCATTTCGACTGCGTCGCTGAGTTCCACACCGCTCGCGGCTGACTCGATATAGCTGACCGTGCGTGGGTCGATGCCCGCCGACTGGAGCGCTTGACGAATCACTGCAGCTTGCTGCCTGGGATTTGGAGCGCCGAACGCGTTCATCCGGCCGTTGTGGTTGACCGCGCTTCCGCAAATAACTGCGTAGACATCGTCACCGTCGCGAACCGCCTGCTGATGGTTCTTCAGCACGAAAACACCCACGGCTTCGCCGGGTATGTAGCCGGTCCCGCCCCTGGCAAACGCACCGACGCGATGGTGTGCGAGCAATCCTTCGTTCGATCGCCGCACATAGCCGGCCGGATCCAGATTGAGGTTGACCGCACCGGCCAGAGCCATGTCGCCGCGGCCACAGCGAATGTATTCACAAGCTTCGTGGATCGCAACCAGAGCGGACGAGCACAGACTGTCGATTGGGATACTCGGGCCATGCAGATCAAGCGCGTACGACGCGCGGTTGACGAGACGAGCGAACGAAGATGGGCGCGCAGAGGTCGCGGCTGGGCCATGGAGAGAAGCGTTGGTGATGCCTCCGAACACCGCTGTTCGCTGCCGCTGGAGCTCGGACAATTGTTGCGTGCTATATCCTGCGTCCTCCAATGCCGTCCAGCACGCTTCGAGGAAGACGCGCTCCTGCGGGTCCATTTGTTCTGCATCTTTTGGGGCGATCCCGAAGAATAGCGGATCGAAACGATCAACTCCTTCCAGAAAGCCTCCCCACTTGCAAGCCGACTTCTGTGCGGCGGCTGCGGCCTGCGGGTCCGCATCGTAAAACTCCTCCCAATCCCAGCGCGTCGGTGGAATCTCCTCGATGCTATCCGTCCCCGCTGCCAAATTGCTCCAATATCGCTGGAGATCGGTCGCTCCCGGATAACGTCCCGACATACCAATAATAGCCACGGCCGGCTGAGCGTACCCGTGCGTTTCCCGTAGTGAAGGCGAACGGCTCGCCCGCTCGCTTGGCGGTGCGACTGTCCGTGGCGGGGCCAGTGGGCCAAGAGCTTCCGTGAGCTGCCGAGCGACTCCATCAGTCGGAAGGCCCAGAGGCATGGCCAGCCTGACACATTGGTTCAGGATCGTACCCTGCTGGTTACCCACAAAATGCGATGCGGCTTGAATGCCCGACTGGGACAGGTGCTGCAGGAGTTCCGTGCGAGGGCTGCCTCGGTCCGCGAAGGCGGGTATTTCGCTGGCTCGGATAAGTATGCAGTGTCCGCCGCCGGGAGCAACTACCGGCAGACCTAGTGCGATGAGGTCTTGATGGACCTTTGCGGAGAAATCCAGCTGTTCCTGCACGGCCCGTTCGATGTAGCCTCGATCTAACGCGCCGACGGCCATTAGCTTGGCGTAGTACCCGCTGGCAAGACCGCCCTCAACCGCCCCAAAGATCTTGACACGATGAAGCAGCTCTGCATCGCGCGTAGCGATTACGCCGCCGATGTTCATTGCGAAGTCTTTGCACAAGCTCCCTATCGCATGGGTGCAGTGGCTCAGGATTTCGTTGACGATCTCCCAAAGAGCGAGCTTGCCGCACGCATCGTCGAACCTTCGTATGAGCTCGGCATTGCGCACGATCCTGGTCGTATCCATAACCAGCGGGAGCTCGTGGTCTCGGCACAACCGCGCCACGTGCCTTATCTGCGCCAGCGGAACCGGGTAGCCTCCCGAACCGTTGTTGCAGAGTTCCAAATAGACCATGGCGATCTCACCCTGCTTCTCGGCGATACCTTGCTCGAGTCGTGAGATGTCGAATCCACCGCGAAAAAGGGCGGCCGATTGCGGGTCGAAGATCCTCGGATCCGGCATCTCAATGCAGGTGAATCCAGCGTTCAGCGCGTTGTGCCGCGTGGTCTCGAACAAGATATTCTGCAAGATTATCTTCCTGCGACCCTGGAACGAACGGAAGAACAGCCGTTCTGACAGTCGTCCCGACAACGCGAAGACAGCGGGCAATTCGCCGAGAAAGTCGCGCCCATGATCTGTACCACCGGCAAGTTTGGCCACAGTTGCTGAAAGCCCGGCCATTCGCTCGTGGACGAAAGGCGCGTCGTGATACGGCCACGAATCGCTGATCAGGTTGAGCCGAATGCCGTCCGGTTTGGTGAGGGCGGCGGCTGGTTGTACAACGCGGACAGGTTGCGCCAGTGCCTTCGCGCCACGCTCGGCCGAGGCGCGGATTCGCTCTTCAATCTCTTGAACCGTCAAGCCACTGGAGACGAACTCTATCAGACTTTGTCCAATGATCTTGGGGCTGCTACTTTGCGGGCGGTACAAGTACACCGTTTTTTCGGATGGCCGGTACTTGCTCTTGTGTTGATAGTTCTGCTCCCCGTGATCGAGCATGGTGGCAACAGGGGCCGCGCACTCAGTAAGGAATGACTGTCCCTCCCGGTCGCTGAACTCCAGGCCCGCTTCAGGGACGAAGCGCCTCCAGGTAAGACCGAGGCTGAAGCGGCGATGTCCTTCCTCTCGCAGTTTGTCGATGATACTGACCGCGGCCGATTCTGTTCCGCCAAGCGGCATGGTCGGGAGATAGTATTCCTGATCCATAAGATACCCCCCTTCAATTGGGAGGATCATAATCACGTTCTGCAACACGTGGTTAAGATAGGTCAGGAAGATGCGATAGCGTTGCGTGACGGTACCCTGTTCCAGATCTCGCAGGACGACATCGACGTTGCTGACGATTCCCTTTGGGCGGCTCCACTCGAGCAGCACGGCGCGAATGGCATCTTCGGCTTCCGGATCCCCTCCCAGGTACTCGACTGTCCTATGCGGCGACTGGCGGAATCGCTGTACCATGTAGCGCAGGCGACGCATACGCGAGCCTGCAAGGCTGAACGTCGAGAGGTCTTCGATAGTCTGATAGCAACCGACGGGCAAGGACAGAAGAACCGAGCGACGTTCCATGTCGATCCCGAGTGGGCCGTCCGTGCTTAAGTACGAGAAGACCAGCCCGCAGGCCGAACAATAATCCGCAAGCTCCTTGACCAGCACTGCGTCGTTTGCAGCCACTCGGGTGTACCCCGTGCCCGTAGCGAAGATACGACCGTCGCGCGCGATGACATGAAGACAACCGTGATTGTTCGATGAGACGAAAAGCTGCGGCCAGGCGTCGAACAACACACTGTTTTGGAAGGTTGTTCCACCCCAGGCCTCAAGCCGCCGATAGAGATCCGTCCCAAGTCTGACGTCTGTTTTATTGACCAAGAGACTCGCCGTCCTAGTACCGGCCGTCTGAACATTGACCGGCGTGTCGCGGTTCGCATCGAGAAACGCGGCCAACTCGCCGATATTCTCGAACTCGAAGAAGAGCGTCCTCGGCAATGGACCGAACTGCTTCTCCAGCTCCGTCGTGATCGTCGAGGCCAGTAGAGAATCAATGCCATATTCTTTGAAGGGCGCATCCGTGGCGATGCTTTGCACCGGCAGCCGGAAAACCCTGGCAATGACCCCTCGTACATACTCCTCCGCGCGGGCCGCAGGATTGTTTGTGCCCGCCGAAATTCGCTCACTTTCTTGCCTTCGGAGGGGGGGATACGAGACCGCAGATCTGTTCTGTGCCGCAGCACCCTCGTTCGCGCCTTCGGCCAAGGTGTCAAGGGGCAACAGGGGGCGCAGGCTGAAGCCCCGGGCCCGCGCGCATAGAGCGCCACTTTCGTCACAGAGGTCTACGTCGAACTTGTGTACGCGCCCTGGCAAGACGGAAGCCGCGCGCCGTACCCAGGAATACATTGTCGCGGGGAGAGCCTCGAACACTTCGAAATCGTCGAGGCCGAACGGGACAAGCAACTCTGGCGCATGGCTCTCCGCCGCCGGCTCCCCCTGCCCGGTTCGAAGATAGAGGCCGATGTAGGCTTGGAGTGCCGAGTCCAGGAGGCCCGGATGAAGCACCACGCAGCCCGCTTCTCCATACAACTCTTTGGAAAGGGTCACTTTCGCCAGCACTTCCTCACGACCAAGGTAGATCTCGTGGATCCCGCGGTGCGCGGGACCGTAGTCGAGGCCCATGCTCCGAAAGATGGAGTAACATTCCTCCGCGCTGGCTACGCCACGAGTCATGCCTGCTTGTATTGCTCGCAATTCGAGTGCGTGCGGGCGTGCGACGTACCCGGTTGTGCCTACACCGCAAGCGTGCACGACAGGGCCTTCAGCCGCATCGGTAGATGTATAGATCTCGTAGTGGACAGGGTGCCGTTCGATTTCCTGCTGTGGCTTCACTGAGGCGTCGGTCGCAATTCGAACATGCACATCCGCCGAGGCGCCATCTGTCGCAAGGGGCCGAAGCCACGAATGGCCCCGTAAGCAGACCGCGTGGCCGTTTTCCCGCGCCAGGTCCCGTAACGCAGCCACGGCGAGCTCGAGGTGGGCCGCACCCGACAATACCAGGCGGCCACGAATTTTGTGATCGGGGAGACACAGTTCGCGGCCACTCGCTAGCACACGATACTGGATTTCGGGAGGCCCCGACGTGACTCGCCGGAGAATTGGTCGTCTCCCATTAGGACCGGCGGGTGCGGGAATCTCGATCGAGCGCCTAATTGCTTGATTGCTGCTCTCCGCGTTTACGGAGGAGGACTCGGGCAACCAGTAGCGCTCACGCGCGAAGGGATAAGTTGGCAAGTGGGCACGGCGGGGCTGCTCGCCGGTGTGGCCATCCGGCCATGTCACCTCTGCGCCCGCGACCCAGAGGGCCGCAAGCCTTGCGACATCGTTTGATTGAGCCACTCGCGCCAACCCCGGCGCGAGGCCGGCCTTTTCGCCGAGCACGTCGGTCGGAGAGTCCTTGCCATTGACCACACCACGAAAATTTTCGGGAGAAGTCTTGCCCACAGAGAACGCGGCTAGGGCTTCCGACAACTGCTCGATCGAGTCAACGACAGTCGCCCAGCGATGCTGGAAAGCTTCACGTCCGACCTGAAGCGTGTATGCGATATCCAGCAGCCGACACTTGCTGACGCCCGCAGACCGCCGATTCGCGATCTCGGCCTTGACGAACCGGTGTAAGTTGATAACGTGTGTAACGAGCTGGGGCTCGGATTTCGCCGATAGGCAGATTGCCACGTTACGCTTGGGTCCGTCCGGCGATCGCCTCGCCGTGGCTGGAACCGCGCGTAAGACGATCGCCGCATTCACGTTGCTGAAACCAAAGGAAGGGAGTAGCACGTATCGCTCGTTCTTCCCGTCCGCCGCGTTGCATGGCCAGCTGACAGGTTCCGTCAAGAACCGAAGGCCGTCGGTTCCAGAGCGGATGGCGATGTTGAGCCGTCGCCCGCGCAGTCCGAAAATGGCGGGAATCTTCTCGTGCTCCAGTGCGAGGATGGCCTTGATGAGCGAGTAACCTCCCGAAGCGGCGTGACAATGTCCAATCGACGGTTTGATCGTGCTGACCAGACAAGGCGCTGCACGGTGTGACTGCGCCAGCACGTCGTACAGCGCGTTTATCTCGATCGCGTCTCCCACCGGCGACGCGATCCCGTGCGCCTCGACATACCCGATCTGCTCCGGAGTCAGGCCGCCAGAACTGAGAGTTTCATTGAGAAGCGCGACCAGCCGTGGATGGCTTGGCTGGGCAAACGACTTGGTAGTTGCACCCGAGCTGCATCCACTCGCGCAGACAATTGCATACTGTGTGTGGCGAGACTTGGCTGCAAGATCGGCCCTGCAGAGCAGGAACGCGCCACATCCCTCCGATGACACGTACCCGCCCGCGTCCGCTGAGAAGCTGAGCATCGTGTTCGACGTCGACTCAAATCTGTCGGATGGAGGTCTGTGAAACACCGTCACTCCCCCGACGAGCGCGTAGTCACACTCCCCACTCCTCAGAGACGCGCATGCGTAGTGCATCGCGGCATAGACGCTCGAGCACGTCGTATTCAACACCAGAGAAGGACCTCGGAATCCGAAAAGCGACGAAATGCGGCTGGCTAGGAACGTCGGATTGTTCCCGGGCAAAATGAACTCCTGAGCTTGGGCGTACTCGGGATACTCGGTATCGGCATACGAACCCCAATACCAAGCGTCCTGCCCCACGAACACACCCACCCGGCGGTCCGCCAACTCGGTCTTCTTGAGCCCCGCGTCTTCGATCGCCGCCCAACACATTTCAAGGAGTATCCGTTGTCTGGGGTCCGCGAACATCGCACCCGGCGGCGACATCGAAAAGAGCACCCGGTCGAAGCAGCTCACATCGTCGAGAAACATTCCATGGCGTGGAGTATCCCTTCCGCCAGCTGACTCTGCGTTGTGCAATAGCTGGCGCCTCGATTCGGGCATCTCCTCGATGAGTGATCGGTCCTCGTTGAGGGCGTCCCAGAACTCGTCCACAGTCCGGCGCCCTGGGTAACGAGCTGCAAAACCGACGATCGCACAATTTATGGCTTGACGCTTCACCGCTAAGCTCTTTTCCAACCCATCTGTTCGTAGCCGAGGTAGTTCTTGCGCACGCGGGCGTCGGGGACCACCACAACGGTTTTCAAGAAATCCTGATCGAAGGCAGTCCACGTATCGACCCGCATTGACTGAACGAAGTCGCAGACCGGGGCTTGGCTGCTATAGCGCTCGAGGAGACCCCAGCGCGTGGCGACCGCGATCGTGGCAGGTGTTACGTTCTTGACAGCGTGCCACCACCAAGGAGGGTTGATCAGAATGTCGCCGGGGTCGAGCGTAACGGTCAGCCTCGGCACGCGATTGAATAGTGGGAAGTTTGCCTCAATGAAACCTTTCGGAGCATTGGCTTTGACAAACGAACCGACGAAATAGCCCCGGTTCATCAGCGACGGATACATTGCGAAGCCGTACCCCGGATGAACGAAGGTCCAACGCTTTTGGCCATAGATATTGAAGAAACAGTTCAGCTCATTCGCACAGTGGAATGCGGCGCCTGTGCCACGGCCCCCAAAGAACAGCTGCGCGATCTGGTGATAGTTCGCGAAGCCCTCGAAGTGTTTCGCTATGCGGTCCAGACCAAGCTGGTCGTGCAATTCTGGAAAAGCGTTGAAGATGTCGGACAAATTCTCGATGTAGCCGCGATTCACGCTACCCGAAAGCACCTGATCCACGAAGTCGGCAAGCCTGGTCCTGTCGTCATTGATTATGTTTTCCGTAGAGGTATAGAAGATGCGGAAGTCTCCGTACTGCTCCTTAAAAACCTCGGGGCTCCACTTCCGCACACACTCGTGTTCGGCCCCCAGCTTACGGAATACGATCGGCCGGACCGCTGTCGAAAATAGGTCCTTCACGCCGCTGAGCGACATTTCCCCCGGCGCGTATTGTTCCACGCCGCCTTCGCCGGGCTCGAGAACAGGCAACAGTTCCTTCAGTTCCTCTTCGAGTTCCTGGAACTCGGTCTGGAACAGATCTGGCGCCTGAAAAAAGTTGCGTAAGAAGAAGATGTGATTGAAGCGCTCGACATGTTGGGGAGCGACTTGCACTGAATCGTAAAATCTCTCTTCTGTAGTTATCACGGTTGTCCTCCGTCAACCCCAGCCCCGGCGCCGACCTGCTCGTCAATTCGCCGAGAGATGAATGCGGCTGCGGCACGAAGCGTCTGATGTTCGAGTAATTCAGCGACGGTAATCGTACAGTTATAGGTGCTCTGGATGCCCTCAAGGATCCTCACCAGCGTGACCGACTCCAGCCCGAAATCGGAAAAGGGCGTGTCCTCGACGATGTCTTCCGCTGGCATGTACATGGCTTTGGCGATACGCCCGGCCAGGTCCGCTTTCAGGTGTTCTGTTGTGTTCATCGGTCCCTCCTGGTCGCCGCCACGCGTTGAATTTCTTCGTACAAGGGAAAAATATCGTCTATGTTCACAGAGCGGAATGCCGCCTCATCGAGAAGTGCTCCCGTAGTCGAGCGCAGCCGTTCCAAACTGCCACGGATTGACGTGGCGTTCACGCCGTGAATGCGATCTTCGTAGTTTAGCGTGGAGAGTTGTGTCCCGAGGCAGATCGCCTGGGCCAACATGGTTTTCAATAGAGTTACGGTATTTTCCATTGGTCCGTCCCTTGTTGGTCTGAACTTCGGTGTATTACCTACGCAGCGCTTGGATTTCTCTCGTGAACGTTATCGGCCCCTGCCGGATTACATCCGGCGTCGTCAGCACAACGAATCCAGAACCTGGACCGAAGATCGAACGGGTAGCCGGGGAAGGGCTGTCGCTCGTGCACGGTGGCTGGCCAGGGGACCGCGGCACCAGACACCCAGGTTCGTGCGACTGCGTCCCAATCGCTGGACGCGAGGCTCGGCACCGAGTCGGTGTTCATCGCCGAGTTGGCTTGACCCGATTGAAATACACGGCTCGAAGCGCAACCATTCAGGACGGTATCGATCTCTCGGACCAACGCCTTCGCGGAAACGGCCACGATCGCCAATCTACAACGCATCAGCTGTCGATGGTACTGATAGGTGGCGATGAACGCGGGAAAATCGAATCTCTCTTCCCCCTGCACGATTCGATCCAGGTAGTGCCGAACGCGAGAGAGATAGACGCGCAGAACCTCTGGCGACGATGCCGAGAGCACAAAGAGCTGTTCACCTGCTTCTTCGGCGACCAAATCCTGCCTCGCGAGCTCCGGTGCTTGCTCCAGCACCACGAAGGCGGACACGCCACCCAGACCGTAAGAATTCAGCCCAACCGCATGCGGCTTAGCACTCTGCGGCCGTACCCGCAGAGCTTGGGCGGCGGCTGCCACGCTCCAGAAACCCGAATCGAGCCCAGCGCGCGGCTGTCGCAGCCCGGCAATGCCGGGCACGTTTCCGCTTCTCAGTGCCACGATCGCTTTCATGAGAGCGGCCATGCCCGACGCACTCTCGAGATGGCCGAGGGTCGACTTTACCGCGCTCAGAATGCAGGGCTCGGCTGTATCTTTCCCTTGCGTTCGGAAGACCTCGTTGAACGCGTCAACTTCACTGGCGTCGCCGAGGCCCATCCCAGTGCCGTGCGCTTCGATATAGGACAAGTCATTCACCGAGACGCCGCTCAGCGCCAGCGCACGCTCCATGGCCTGACGATGGGCAGACGTGTTGGGGGCGGTAAGCCCCATCGTCTTGCCTGCATGCCAAATACCCACGCCTTTGATAAGAGCGTAAATGTGATCTCGATCGGCGCGGGCGCGACGGGACGGTTTCAGAATGACTGTGCCGACGCCTTCGGATCGAATGAAACCATCCGCTTCTTGATCGAGTGGAAGCATCCGATTGCGCCCCGTCAACAAACCCTGCCTATCCAGCTCTTCGAATGAGGTCGGCAAAAGGTTTAGCTGCACAGCGGTAACAACCGCCTGCTCGCTGAACCCAGAGCGTAGCATGGCGCAGGCTCGCTCGAGCGTCACGAACACGCTCGAACAAGCCGTATCCACCGTTTCGCTCGTCCCCTCCAGGTCGAAGAAATGCGAAATGCGATGAGCTGCCATATAACGACGGGTCCCACGCCCCCGGAATTCGTCGAGTTCCGAGTCGTAGTTGGCCAGCGTGGCATACTCGTCAGGGCCGAGTGCGACGAAAACCGACGTCTTCTTCTGCGCAAACGCGGACTTGTCATATCCCGCATCCTCAATGGCCTGCCACACGCTTTGCAGCGCAAGGCGATGCCTTGGATCCATCAACATGGCTTCGCGGGGTGGAATGCCGAACAACCGCGCGTCGAACGCGTCGATGTCGTCGAGAAACGCACCACGGTAGCTCGCCCGCTGCCTGCCCGCTCGTAGATTCGCCGGCAACGCCTGCCATCGTGCCTCGGGATAGCTCGTGACCAGCATCTCGCCAGCCAGCAATCGCCGCTCGAATTCCTCCAGAGTGGTGGCGCCCGCCACGGAGATGCTGACGCCAATGATTGCAATGTCGTCGGGAGCGACGGTCTGGGAGTTCGGCCGTGACGTCACGACAGGCAGAGGAGACGTGCCCAGTAACCTGCGGCTGTTTATCGACGCCGTGAGTAACTCGATCGTGGGGTGCTTGTGGAGATCAAGCCCATCCAGTGCCAACCCGAACCGGGCACTCAGTTGGCTTGCCACACGTTGGAGCAGGATTGAATCCATCCCGTAATCAACCAAGTGAGTCTGGACATCCAAATCCTCGATCCGTACGGCCAGCACTTCAGAGATGATGCCGGCAACCACCGTTCCAACGTCATGGTGATGCTGAACCTCAGGAAAGCCGAGTGGACCTATTGCTCTGTTCTCTGGCTGCTCGACGGATGACTGAGTGTGCCGTACGGCTGACGGGAGCATGGGCGAAGGACCATATACGATCGCCGTCTCTCCACCGTCTCGTCGGAATGTTGCCTCGAAAGCCGCTAGCCCCTCGCTCGTGGGCATCGGCACCGTGCCCTGTATGCCGCCGAGTCGAGTGATCTGTGCTTCGTGCAGCCGCATGCCGCCCTCGCGCCAGTACGGCCAATGAATGGTCAGCGTTGCGCCTGAGCGCGCTCCTTGGTTCACAAGACGATTCCGCCGTCGCGCATGGGCTCGCAAGAACGCATTCGCAGCGGAGTAGTCGGTCTGCCCCGGATTGCCGGCTACTGCAGTGAGCGACGAAAAGGTCATGAAGAAGTCGAGAGGACCGACGCTGGTGACTTCGTCCAGCACTACCGTGCCGTCAACTTTGGGCTTTAGCACGGCACGAATGTCCTGCGGACTGCGCAGGTGAAGGCTGCTATCGCGAATCAGTCCTGCGGCATGAATGACGCCGTGCAACTCTCCATAGGTATGGACGGTCCAGGCGTATAGTGCTTCCATATCCGAGCGGCTCGAACAATCAGCGCTGTGATAAGACACGGTTCCCGCCGAACCTGACGCACAGATATTGTCCACTGCGGATTGCAGACTCTGGCCGAGCGCCGATCGACCGCACAGCACGACGTGCGCGTCGTATTCGGATACTAGGTGAGCCGCCAAGTGACGACCGATGCCGCCGTTGCCACCTGTGATCCAGTAGGTTCCGCCCCGCCGTAACCGCGTCGGCCGTGTTACTTCGTCCTCCCGCGACACCCAGGTACATGGCCGGCACCACACGTCGTTTCCAACCGCTACCAGGCGGTGATGGCCTGGATCCGTTGCCTGGTCAAGCGCATCACTCAGGACCGAAAACGGTAGAGCATTCGATTCGAGTAACAGCGCCTCATCCCAGGAATACCAAGATGCCGGAAAGCCGATCTCCCGGCTCAACGAGCGCAGTGCGCCGTCCAGCATCCACGCCAGGTCTTCGTCCTCGTGGGCCAAAATGACGCAGTGCTCCGGCCGCCTTTGCCTGATGGCACGGGACACACGTTCCATGCAGGTCTGATAAGCGTTCATCAAGGGCTCCGTGCAATCAGCATCGCCGACTCTCGGAATTGAGATAAATCGTTCGAGCCGCTTTGCCGACCGTGGTTCGATGGTCGATAGAACCATAACGTTCGAGTAACGCTCCGCTTGCCAGTCGCCTGCGCGCAGCGGTCGTATTTGTCCCCAGTTCGGAGCGAGCGCATGGACACGTGCGCGAGCTGCGCCGGCTTCATGCGGAAACCAATAGCGCTGTGCCGCGAAGGGATAGGTGGGTAGCGGTACGATACAAGGTTCTTGACGGCCGGCGGATGATTCGTCCTTCGACTCCGCATTCCAGTCAACGGCCTGCCCGCTGGCCCAACGCTCGGCCAGCTGAGCAAGATCATCTGCGCCCTCGACCATGCCGGCTTCAATATGCGGTGCTCCTGCAATGACCTCTTCAAGCTTGGCCAGCAGCTCGGTGTGCGAACTCGCTACCAAAGCGAGTCGCATGGGCAAAGTGGCTCGTCGCTGCAATGTGTAGGCAATAGACTCAAGGTTCTGATTGCAACCCGATTTCAGGTGGGCCAACAGTCTGCGCGCCGAACGCTGCAGCGCCTCCGGCGTGCGTGCCGATAACAGGAAGGGCAAGGCTCGGGCAGCCGATTGCTCGATCTCAGGTCTGCCGGTAAACTCCTCGAGCACAACGTGGGCATTCGTTCCACCGATACCGAAGCTGCTGACGCCACCACGGCGCGGATGGCCAACCGGTTTCGGCCAGGGCTGCAGCTCAGTAGCAATGAAGAACGAGCGGTCGCTTAGGTCGATCATCTCGTTCAGCTTTTCCAACGAACGATTCGGCAGCACCTCTGCGTGGCGGAGAGCGAGCGCCAGCTTGAGCAATCCCGCGATTCCCGCAGCCGCTTCCAGGTGGCCCAGATTCGTCTTGAGGGCTCCTAGTCCGCAGCGGTTCCCGCTGGAGGCCTCCGAGCCCGAGCCAAATTCCATGAACGCCCTGCGAATGCCCTGCACTTCGATTGGGTCGCCCAAGGGAGTTCCGGTGCCGTGGGTTTCCAAGAAGTCCAAAGTGTCCGGTGAGACCCCGGCGCGCTTCCACGCGTCCACAAGCATCCGCGTTTGTTGCTCAGGGTTGGGAACGGTCAGCCCGCCCGACTGTCCCCCATGGCTGCACGACGTTGCCTTGATGACCGCATAAATCTGGTCATGGTCGGCGACTGCTTGCTCCAGAGGTTTCAACAGCATCATGACGGCGCCTTCAGCCCGCACATAACCGTCGGCGCCTTGGTCGAAAGTGCGGCATTGCCCCCGGCGAGATAGCATGCCCGCCTTGTAATAGTTGACGCTGTTCCCGGGATGACAAATGAGATTGACACCACCAACTAAGGCTCGATCGCAGTCGCCAAGGAACAGTGATTGTGTCGCCTGGTGCACGGCGACCAGCGAGCTCGAGCAGGCCGTGTCGATCACGATGCTCGGCCCTCGGAAATCAAAAAAATAAGAGAGGCGGTTCGCAAGCATCGCCATCGATGTGCCGGTGGACATGTGAGCTTCTGCCGATGTATCCGATAGAAGTTCGTGATAGTCGGAGTTGCTCGCACCGACGAAGACTCCTGTCGGGCTACCGGAGAGGGACGTGCCGTCGTAGCCGGCATCCTCAAGACACGCCCATGCAAGCTCCAGTAGAATGCGCTGCTGGGGATCCATCGTAGCGGCTTCTCGGGGGCTGATTCGGAAGAAGGGAGCGTCGAAGGATTGGATGTCGTCGAGGATGGCGGCTTTGTCGATGCCCACGTGCTCGGCCTCAGGAGTAATATCCGCAGGCCAAGTCAGCCGTTCCGGTGGAATCTTTCTGACGGCGTTTCCGCGCGACTTCAGAAATAGCCGGAGACTCTCTGGGTCGTTGATACCCGCAGGTAGTCGGCAAGAGCAGCCGACGATTGCGATCTCAGTTGCGCGAATGGGGGCAGCAATCGGCGTCGACAGGATCGGCCGAGTTTGCGCAATCGGCCGGGCGCCGGAAGCATCCGCTTCTGGCCGGGCAAGCACGGCCTGCACGTAGTCTGCAACTTTGGCCGGTGTGCTGTGCTCGAAAAAGAACGCCGGGCCCAAAACCACTTGAAACTCGCAGCGGACCTGCTCCGACAGCTCGAGAAGATCGGCCGAGTCGAGTCCCATCTCCATAAGCGGCCGACTTCGATCATACCCGGCTTCTCTGTTGGGCCCCAGGCATCTCCTTATTATGTACTCAGTTTGTGCTTCGACATTCGTGCCTGGTGCTTCCGGCTCGTGGTGCGAAGAGGCAGGTACACGCTCTTGGGCAGAACGTCGAGAGCTCCGGATGTCATAACGGATCAGGACTCCGCAGCCATTGTTTTCCGTATCGAGCGGGCGGTAATTGGGAACAACTTCGAGAATCTTGGCCCCGTGGCTCTCGTGATAGTGCAGGATTGGATCCAAGAGTTTCCCGCGCTGGTCTCGTGCCTTGATGTATTCCTCGATGGGACCGTGACTCCGCACATCGTAAGATTTGCAGCGCGTAACGCCGGCAACCGCGCGGACGTCGTTCGTCAAGGCGCAGACCTGCAGCACAAATTCCAACAACTGATCGCCAAGTCGCTTATCTTGCCAGTCAGGAGCGACGTTGAGCGCGATCAACTGAACCACGGGGCCGGCATCCATATGAAGCAACCCAGTATCGGCGGCGGTGCTCATCGCGATGTCGCCCACGGTTGCGGTCCGCTGAGTGTAAAGGACGGCAACCACTTTCCCATCGACCTCCAACACAAACTGCCCTGACGGGTGGATACGCAGCCTCTCGGCGATTGCCACAACCGGCGCGCGGAGTTTGTCCGGCCAACAAAGATCCTCTAGTTCGTACAGGGCCGGGAGATCGCTGGTTTCGGCCGTTCGCACCAGATAGTCGCGTTTTTCGAAGTGCGTCAGGGTAATTCGGCAGAAGGGCAGCGTTTTGGGAAAGCGGGTGCACGGGACCCGCGGAAATAAACCGTCGCTCGCTGCGGTTGTGAGAAATGAGTCAGCGCTAATCAGGTACTGTTGCGACAACGCGTGTAGTGTGTCGAAGTAAAAGCTTTCGGTCGCGGAGAAGTTCTGGCGTGTACAGCGCGGCGGGAGGCAGTGCGCTTCGAGCACTAACATGCCATGCGGGGAGATCACCTCTGACCAGCGCTTCAAGTTCGCCCGCCACGCTGCCAAAACGTCTTCGATTGGCAGGCTGTTCCCTGATTGGTCGACGTAGGCTGCATCGGCAGGACGATGCGCGTCCGCGCTGGCGCGTAGTCGTTGAGCGCGTTCGTAGCGAAAATCGTGGTCCAGGAAGGATCGAACATGCAGAATTTCTTGAGGGCGCTCGATCCCGTGAGCCCGCAAGTCATCCAGCAACTGGTGCGGCCGGCCAACGTCCCCCAACATCGCGATGTGCGGATAGTTGGCTAGAGTCTTCGTTGTCTCCTGCAAGGCCGCCGGGCTGCAGTCAACCCCGATGAGCGTCAAGGGATATTCCCTTAGACGAGTTCCGCGCACCGTCCGCTCCCGGATAAAGTCATACGCCAGCCTCAAGAAGGTTCCATCGCCGCAACCCATGTCTGCAATATACTTCGGCTGAACGTCGAACTTTGAATGTCCGAATATCTCGAGCAGTGGTGCTTCCGCCTCCTTGAAGTAGCGTCGATGTTGGTAGCCGCTTGCGACCACGTTCATGGTCCGGTCAACGTGAATTTCTTCGACCTTTCCACTCCTGTCGATGACGTGGCTGGGGTTGCCGAAGATCAAAGAATCGACGCCTGCAAGCATGGCCCGGTACGAGCCGGCAATTGCCATCACGCTGACGCGTTCAAAGATCTCTCTTCCGAGAAGTGTCAACTCGACATCGCTGTGCGGCTGCAGCCAGCCTTTCAATCGAAAGAAGAGCCTCAGAGCTTCTTGTAGCTGGTCAGGCAGGTCTGAGAGCGGTGCGGACGCGGGCTCTGTCTGCAAGGCCTTGAGGCCGATCAAGAGCGGCAACAGGACTGCTCCCTCTAACAACCGCGCAATCTGACCTGGACGCTCATCCCCTCCGCGCTCATTGACCAGCCGTGCGATCTCCCGCAAGAGCACGATCCTAGCTGTCTCGTCGGCGAGCAATTCTCGAGGCGTGAAGTTGTAGAGTTCCACCACCTCGCAACACAGACGGTCCGGTTGCGCTCCGAGGCCGATCAGATAACCGCCGCCCGTCCTTTCGACCCAACCCAGGCTTTGCAGTGCGTGGAGCAGGATCTCCAGATACCCGGCATTCGCGTTGGTGTTTTCGACCAGGGAGGCTAGGGAGACAGCACGATCTCGATGTAACTGGTCCAGCAATCTGCGTCGAGCGCTCAATGCCAGGAGGGGTGTCGCGACATAACCGTGACACAAAGCATTGAGGACTGAAAGCACAGAATGAACCTCCCACCATCCCCGCGAGGTCGGCCACATTCTCGCACGAAGTCAGGGACCCGTGCAAGCGCAGCTCACGGTCGTTGGTGTCCTAGTTTCAATTTCTCGCTACTCGAAGCTATGGAGATCCCAACAAAAGCAATAAGTCAACAAGCGGGACGATTCATGGGACCTAGCGGGTTGAGATATTAACATGACTGAAAGTCTGAATGAGAAGAATTCTCAATATAAGAGATCATGATTGCGTCAGTTGAGAACGCTGTGGCACAATTCGCCTTAGACACGGCTGACAAAAACGCGGCGAAAGCCTTCTAAGTCGTGAGAAACTCCCGGACTGGCATCCGGCTCTCTTCTCTTTGTGTCCTTGTGATTCAGTCACATCTGCTGGAGAGTACCTAGTATGAGCTACCTGAAACTCCATAGGCTTCTACTTGCTCTAGCTTTTTGCTCGTGACTGAACGAAGGGCAGAGATCAAACAAGGTAATTAACGTGCCACTCCCATAGCGCGGCGAGGGCGAAATGGGACATTACCTCACGGTTGGCACAGGCTCCACGGTGAGCTTGGACTCCTTAGGTTTCTTTAGGTCTTCGGTCTCGACAGCTGCGCCCGATTTTATGTATACTCCGGGACCACTCGACGTCGGGGACGGAGGATTGAGGCGATGAGAGTCTACGGGTTCCCTGGTCAGGGATCCCAGGTTCGCGGCATGGGTCGCGACCTGTTCGAGCAGTTTCCGGACGAGACTCGGTTCTCTGATGCAATCCTCGGTTATTCCATCCGGTCACTTTGCCTGGAGGATGACTCGGGCCGTCTTGACCAGAGTGAATACACTCAGCCCGCGATGTACGTCGTGGGCGCGCTCACTTATCTCGCACGAACCCATGCTGATCCGGTCGATCCCGATTTCCTCATCGGTCATAGTCTGGGGGAGTATGTGGCGCTGTTTGCGGGAGGCGCCTTCGACTACGGGACGGGGCTGAAGTTTGTGCAGCGACGTGGCGAGTTGATGAGCCGCGCGCCCTCGGGCGGCATGGCGGCGGTGATCGGATGCAAGGCCGAGGCCGTCGAGGTGATGTTTCGCGAAAGCGGCGTCACCAGCATCGACATCGCCAATCTAAATGCCGAGCATCAGACGGTGATAGCGGGGCCTCGTGAAGATATCGAACGGTTGAAACCGGTCGTGGAGTCCCGCGGCGCCCGCTATGTTCGTCTGAACGTCAGTGCCCCTTTCCACTCGCGGTATATGCGGTCGGTCGCCGATGAATTTGGGCAACTCCTGGCGGAGGTTGAGTTCCAGCCGTTGAGGATCCCTGTCATCGCCAACGTCACGGGGCGTCCCTATCGCAACGGTCAGGTGCGTGAGACACTGGTACGTCAGATCGCCAATCCCGTCAACTGGCTTGATTCAATCCGCTATCTGGTGCGAGAGGGCGACTTCACTTTTGCCGAGCTCGGTCCGGGCAACGTGCTTACGCGACTGGTTCAGCAGATTCGCGGGCGCTACGGCTTTGGTTAAGCATTTTTGTATGGGAGACGAAACGGAGATTGGGTACGGGCGTGAGCTTCGTTCGATGAACCTGGAACCTGGCACGCATCTGTGGCTTGCCGCCGCCGAGTCCGTCACCGAAGCGCAGCTGCGGCGGTCCTGTTCGGTTTTGTCGCTGGATGAACAAAACCAAGCGGAACGATTCTACTTCGAACATGATCGTGCCCGATATGTGCTGGCGCACGCGCTTGCCCGAACCGCGATGGCCTACGCTTCGGGCTGCAATCCTCGTGAGCTGTGTTTCCGCAAAGGCCGGTACGGCCGACCGCACGTCGAACGTCCCGTTGCCGCCATTTCGCTCGGCTTTAGCATCAGCCATACTAAGGGGCTGGTAGGCGTCGCATTAACTACCCGTGGTCCAATCGGTCTCGACATCGAGTCGCTGGAACGCGAGGTCGAGCCCCTCGAATTGGGTAGAAGTACTATGACTGACGCGGAACTCGCCGCCCTCCGCGCGCTTCACCCTCGCGAAAGCCGCGAACAATTCCTCCGCCTCTGGGTCCTCAAGGAGTCGTATCTCAAGGCTCGCGGGACAGGATTCTCGACCCACCCGACCTCTTTCTCGTTTCGCCTGGACGAACGCTTCGTGGTGTTCGTACCTCCCGCGGACGACGCACGGTCCTGGATCTTTCAACTCCTGACTGCCCCTCCGCTCCACGTCGTGGCGCTGTGCAGCCCAGCGCCGCATCAACCCGCATATTTTCACGATGGCTCCGAGCTGTTGTTGACGCTCGCGTAGCGCCGCAGTGTCGTGTCAAGAAGAACCGAGGCGGACAGGAGTTTCATATCGGGAGGTCAGGCGAGCCGAGGTTAATAGTTCACAAGCGCGACTAAGCTTCTGTTCTGTCACCGCAAAGCAGAATCGCAGCAAACCTGTTCTTCGTCGAACGCCAGAATCGCTATAAAAGGAATTCCCCGGCACCGCCGCGACACCAACTTTGTCGATAAGAGCATCATTCGCAGAGTCATCATCGGCAAATCCCAGTGCGGAGTAGTCGGCAAGTATATAGTAAGCACCCTGGGGAGACAGCGGAACGAGCCCGCATGCCCGAAGAGCTAGCTCCAATTGCAGTCTCTTGCTATTGAAATTTTCCCGAATTCCAGCAAAAAAATCATTCCCTAATCTTAAGCCGCGCGCCACTCCATACTGGAGGGGAGACGGAGCACAAACGTAGGTCTCGTCGGACTTGACCCCAAGGGGCCCAATCACTTCCGCCGGTGCAATTAACCATCCAACGCGCCAGCCGGTCACAAACAGGGTCTTACTTGCAGAAGAGATCGTAATCGCATGGTCAAACAAGCCCGGTAAAGCTGCCAGTGAAATATGTTGCTGGCCGGGACCCAAGATGTACTCATAAACTTCATCGGCGACCGCGATGGCGCGATGTTTTCTGCATTCCTCCCCTATCTGCTGAAGCTCGGGTGCGGTAAAGACCTTTCCCGTCGGGTTGTTGGGATTGGCAAATATCATTAGCTTGGTTTTCGCGGAGAATGCCGCCGACAGTTCCTCGACACTAAAAGACCAATCCGGCGCTTTCAGCGTTACAAACTTAGGAACGGCTCCGCGCTCGATCACTGATCGCTTGTGATATTCATAGCTGGGCTCAAAAAGGATCACTTCGTCACCCACCTCAAGGAAGGCCTTGCAGATGCATTCAAGGCCTCCAGTCGCGCCCTGCATCACCAGGATATTTTCTCTCCCGATCGGCAGTCGATTATATTCGCGGCAGCGTTCCAGAATCGCGTCCTTCAGCTGCGGAATGCCGTCGAACAGCGCATAAGAATTGTGCCCGTCCCGAATCGCGCCACAAGCCGCATCGCAGACCGACTTGTCCGGTTCCAGCTCACAACTCCCCTGCCCTAAATTCACGCCCTTCACGGCCTCTATTCGTCGCGTGACGGCCCGAATGCTCGATTGCTTTATGTCGACAGCTCTTCTTGCCAGACGCTCCTTCACAATGAAGTCTCCCTGGTTTTGCCGCGTGGCTCCGAGTTCCGTCCCGCAAGTGGATTGGCTATCCGGCCACTCTTCCGGAGTGTCATTTTGCGTCCGCCACTTGCATGGCACCGAAAGTTAGGGGCAGCTTTACAACCGGGGCTTCGAAGAAATACCTGCCGCTGCCATCGCTTTCCTCAGCGAAAGCGGTCGCATGTCTGTCCATACCTGATCGATACGTGATAAACATTCTTCTTTCTGTCCAACTGTCCCCTCTGCATTCCAACCAGCAGGCAGTTCCTGATCAGCCGGCCAGATTGAGTATTGTTCCTCGTGGTTCAGGACCACTCGGTAAAGCAACGGTTCCGGTTCGGAAGTGTCTGGATTCATCTGCTGTCTCCCTAAGTTATGTGGCGATACTCAGCAACTGCTGACAGACATCGGCGACCACAGGCTGGCTATGATCGTTGAGATATTGGTGGTCCCCAGGCAGCCAATGAGCGTTAAACGGCCCAGTACTTTGCAGAGACCACGGAGTGAGCTCCTGATACGTAACCGATGGATCATAGCTGCCAGCGTACGCCGTGATGGGGCAATGCAGAGGCGGACCATCAGTATATCCGTAAGTCTCACCCAGTCGAATGTCAGCCCTGAACACAGGAAGCACAAGTTGCATAAGTTCTGGCGTGTTGACAATATTCGCCGGAACCCTGGAATACTGCACAAGCTGTTGCTGCAATTCCCTGTCTGGAAGATTGTGCAAGAATCGTATCCTGCGCGGAAGTTGAGGGGCGGCACAGGCGGAGACAAACAGATGGGTCGGCACGCGTCCGCGCTGTTGAGCGATGCGGGCGACCTCGAATGCGAGAAGCGCTCCCAAACTATGCCCAAACAGAGCAAATGGTTTGTCCAGAACGGATTCGAATTCCTCCGCGAGTGCACATGCGAGACCGACGAGTTCTTCCGCCGGCTTCTCCCGGAATCTGCCAGGGTGGCCGGGCAACACAACCGACTTGAGATCAAGCCAAGCCGGCAATCGTCGAATCCAGTCATGAAAGACCGGGCTGCTTCCTCCCGCACCAGAAAAACAGAGCAAAGTTATTCGTACTCGCTTGGCTGGGACGCCGGTTACCTGGTGCGCGTGGTCTGCGTTTATCATCACCATCTCACTTGAGCTCAGTCAGCAATTGCTTAACAGTTGCGTCTGAACACGCCAGGGCCTGGGCTTGCACCACGGCAACCGCCAACGCGGCAATGGTGGGTTGTTCGAATATCTTGCGTAGACCCACCTCCACGCTGTAGCGCTCTGCCAATGCTGCGGCGAGCTGCGTGGCGAGGATCGACTGACCACCGTTTTCGAAGAAATCGTCCTCGACACCGGGATTGTCGACGCCCAGCAAACTCGTCCAAATCGTCGCCAATTCCTGCTCCAAAGGGCTTCGTGGCGCCACGAACGGGCGTTCTTCACCGCGCCGGATTCCCTCGGGCGCCGGTAGCCTCTTCTTATCCACTTTCCCCGTTGTGGTCAACGGCAGAGACTCCAGCCAGACAATCTCATTCGGCACCATGTATTCGGGTAATTGTGACCTTAGCCGAGTGATCAGGTCAGTCGCCGTCAGGCTGGCATTCTCTTTCCGGACTACATAAGCAACCAGACGACTAGTGGAAGGGTTTGAAGGTGACGATATATAGGTCACCGCCGCCTGTATAACCTCTGGAACCAGGCTGACGTAGAATTCAACCTCACCCAGTTCAACACGGAATCCGCGCACTTTGATCTGATCGTCAATGCGGTGCAGAAATTCCAATTCGCCCTGACTGTTGTACCTAACCATGTCTCCGGTCCGATACATTCGTCGCCCAGAATCCTTAGCAAAAGGATCAGGCACAAATTTCTCGGCAGTCTGAGACGGCGATTGCATATAGCCGCGTGCCAAAGCATCCCCGCCAATAAACAGTTCCCCTACCACACCGGGAGGAACAAGTTGTGCATTTTCATCGAGAACGTAGAGTGTCGCGCCGGCAACCGCACTGCCGATAGGAGGCGTTGGCGGCCACTCGCCGGTGTCGTTGGACAGGCGATACTCGCTCACAACATGCGACTCTGAAGGACCGTATTGATTGATGAGGGCGCAATGATCCATCTGAGCGACCAGACCAGCAATCGACGGAGTGATCCGCAGTTGCTCCCCGGCGACAATAATTTCCTTCAACTTAGGCAGGGCAGACAGGCGTGCCGTCGCGACGAAATCGCTCCACTGTTTAAGTGTCGCATACGGCATGAAGACCCTTTGGACATGACTCTGAATCATGAGTGCAAAGAGCTCCCAAATGTCCTTCCGCTGATCCGGTGAAACGCAGACCAACGTCCCGCCGGAGCAGAGAGTGGTAAAAACTTCCTGAAGCGAGACGTCAAACCCCAACGACGAATATTGCAATGTTGTCGCAGCGAAACCATCTCCGCCGCCCCTCTGCATCTGCCAGCAAATGAGCTGTAACAGAGTACGTTTCGGTAGAAGCACGGCTTTTGGTCGACCTGTCGAGCCGGATGTATATATCAGATAGCACCCGTTCCACTGAGAGCCCGGCACAGCCAAATCGTCGCAACCAAGCGCAGCCAATTCTTCTTGCACTTCGTCCAAACAAATTCGATACGGGTCGCTGCCAGGAAGGCGCGCCGCCAATTGAGTCGTGGTGACGACTGCTACGGCCCCCGCTTGGCGAAGCACTAACTCTATCCGGGACGCCGGGACCGTAGTCTCTATCGGCAAATAAATTCCTCCGGCTTTAAGTATCGCCAGGAGCACCAGTATCGGATCGATGCCACGTTCAAGGTAAACCGCGACTACTCTCTCCGGTCCTGCTCCGGCTTTCTGCAGAAGGCGTGCCAACCGATTGGCCTTATCGTTCATCTGCGCATATGTGAGTGAATCATCGGAAGTCCGAAGAGCGACAGCGTGGGGGGTCTGTCTCGCTTGTATCTCTACCATCTGGTGTACGCCCGAGATGCCTTCTGGAACAGGCGGTACAACCGACGGTTTTAACAGCGCTTGTTGCTCCCCACTATCAACCAGCGGCAAGGAGACAATTGACAGCTCCGGGTTATGGGCAGTCGTTTCGAGAATGCGCAGGAAATGCAGAATCATCCCGCGGATGACTGAACTGTCGAACAATGCGGTCTTGTATTCGACGGCGCCGCGAATTCCTGACCCCGACTGTTCGAGGTAAAAGGTCAAGTCAAACTTTGCCGCACCACCTTCAAAGACACTTTCCAGACCAACCGGACTTTCGGGTTCTCGAAACACCAACGAGCCCTCCTGGAAGATAAACATCACTTGGAATAAAGGAGTGGCATTCAGGTTCCGTTCTGGATTGAGCTCGGAGACAAGACGTTCAAAAGGCAGGTCTTGATGGGAATAGGCTTCCAGGGTCATCTCGCGGACTCGACGCAGAACGTCTCGAAACGAAGGATCCCCAGACAGGTCAGTATGCAGGACCAGGGTGTTGGTAAAGAGCCCTACGGTGTGTTCAAACTCCCGGCGAGGGCGATTCGCCATTGGCGTCCCAACGACGATATGCTCCTCTCCGGTATAGCGGTATAGCAAAACGTTAAATGTCGCCAACAGCAACATAAACATGCTCACACCCTCGGCGTGAGCCAATGCCTTCAACCGGGAACAGACATCCGCGGGCACCGAAAATGTTTCAGCCCGGCCGGCGGCGGATTGCAACAGTGGGTTGGATTGACGATAAGGCAGATTGAGGAATGGAGGTGTACCCTCAAGCTGCTTGCGATAATAGCTCAGGTGTTGGGCCAGAACTTGCTCTTGAAGCGTATCTCGTTGCCAGGTGGCGAATTCGCGATACTGCCGTTCCGGCGGAAGCAGCGATGTTGGCTCTCCCAGGCTAAATGACCGGTAAATTGTCTGCAAATCGTTCGACAGCACACCGAAGGACCACGCATCACAGATGATGTGGTGCATACAAAGGAAGAGCAAGCTGTCATCGTCGGCGATCTGAAACAAGATGGCGCGAAGCAGAGGTCCTCGAGCAAGATCGAACGGCGTGCTGGCCTCCGCTTGAGTGCGCTTCTTGAGTTCCTCTTGCGCGTGGGTGCGACTTCTATCCCTAAGATCCACGACTTCCAGCCTTGTATTGGTTTTCCTGCAGATGACTTGTACCGGCAAACCCTTTTCGGTTCGGAACACTGTCCTGAGGATCTCGTGTCTGCGAACCACTTCATTGAAGGCGCGGGTCAAAGCGGGGATGGAAACTGGCCCACGCAATGGCAATGGAGCGACTACATTGTAGGCCGTATTGCCGGGTTCGAACTGCTGAAGAAACCAGAGTCGCTCTTGGGCGAAGGACATCACTGCAGAGTCGGCAGAGGCTGATGGCCCATCCCTTGGGCCCAAGGTGTCGGTCCGGGAGAGATCTCGCGGGATCCCGGACGGCGATCCCTGCGCTCTTTCCAATCGCGGGGCCGCCGCCTGCCGCACGCTGTCGTCGGCAGGCTGTCCGCTGGTACCGCTGTCGCCAACGCCGCCGCCGTCGAGATATGCCGCAAGCTCTGCAATCGTGGGGCTTTCAAAGAGAACCCGCAAAGGTGTATCTCTGCCCAGTCTCTCCCGAAGACGAGAAATGACTTGCATAACAAGGAGCGAATGGCCTCCCATTTCAAAGAAATTGTCATGGATACCGACACGCTCTACCTGAAGCACTTCCGACCACAACCGTTCCAGGAACTTTTCCGTTTCTGTCTTAGCTGCGACGTAGCTTTCGCGCCGCTGCGCCTGCTCCGGCGTAGGCAATGCGCGTACGTCAACCTTTCCTGCCGGGGTAAGCGGAATACGGTCAAGGAAGATATACGCTTGGGGGACCATATATCGAGGCAGCCGGGATGCCACGAATTGTTTCAGCACTTCCGGCCGTATCTCAGACTCCCGCAGAACCACGTAAGCCACCAGATGCCGATCGTATTCGGCCTTCTCGTGCACGCCAATTGTGCAAGCTGCCACGGCCGGATGTTCTGCGAGCACGCTCTCCACTTCGCCGAGTTCGATACGGAAACCACGAATCTTGACTTGTGTGTCAATTCTTCCCAGGTAATCGATCGAGCCGTCCTGCAATTGGCGCACCAGGTCACCGGTGCGATACAAACGCCCGCCCGGCGTGGAACCGAATGCATCTGGAATGAATCGCTCCGCAGTCAAGCCCGGGCGCCGCAAATAGCCGCGGGAGACGCCAATTCCTCCGATAAGAAGTTCGCCGGGCGTACCGGGAATACATAACTGAAGCTGGGAGTCGACAACGTAGAACTTTAAGTTCGGAAGCGGGGTCCCAATCGATGGCTTCCCGCCGGGAAAACATTGTGCGACGGATGAGCCTACGGTGACCTCGGTAGGTCCATACGCGTTGAAGAAGTTCCGCCCGCGGCTCCAGCGATCCACCACCGCCGCGGAACAAGCTTCCCCCCCTGCAATCGCGCACGTGAGCGCAGGCAGATCGGCATGTGGAAGGTGCGCCCAGACTGAGGGTGCAAGCGTAACAGTGGTGATGCCGTATTCCTGAAAAGCTCGTATCAGTGGTTCTCCAGGCGTCAGTTCATCCCGGCGTGCTAAACATATCGTGGCTCCCGAAAGGAGAGGCTCAAATATTTCGCGGACCGACACGTCGAAGCTGAAGGAAGAGAATTGCAATATTCTGGATCCAACTCCGATCGAGAATAATTGAACGAACGCCTGAACCAGGTTTGCTACACCCCGGTGTTCGACCACGACTCCCTTCGGGCGCCCGGTTGAACCGGAGGTGTAGATCACGTAGCACGCGTTGGAGGAACAAGCGTCGGAGTGAACGTTGCTGGCATCCGTTTGGTCCAAAAGCGGCATGATCGTATCGATCATGACCTCGGCCCCTTTTGCCATGCCCGAGACGGAATCCGCCGTCGAAGAGTGGACCAGCAATAGTTCGGTTTTGGCATCCTCTATCATGAAGCCTATGCGGTCGCGGGGATAGGCGGGATCGATCGGCAAATAGGCCCCACCCGCTTTCAACACGCCCAACACAGCGATAATCAACTCAAGACATCCCTCCATGCAGATGCCGACAATGGACTCGGGTCCGATGGATCGCGATTGCAGATAACGCGCCAGCCGATTCGCGCGCCTATTCAGTTCGCGGTAAGTAAGAGATTGGTCGTGGAATCTGGCGGCAATAAGATCCGGCGTGCGCTCAACTTGAGCTTCAAACATTGCATGAATGCACTTGTCGAGCGAAAAGCGAGTGTCCGTTGAATTCGAACCCAGCAGAACTCGTTGGCGTTCACTAGCGGGAACAACTTCGAGCAATTTGATGGGCCGGTCTGGATTCTCCGTTGCATCGGAGAGAACCATATGAAAGCACTGAATAAATCGACGAATCGTTGCCTCATCGAACATATCTGTGCTGAATTCCAGGGTTCCGCAAAACTGCCGGCCAGAGTTACCCATCGACAAGCTCAGATCGAACTTTGAGGTCCCATGAATCATGGCAGATTGCGTTTCCTGGAGCTGTTCGGAAACCTCGACCTGAGGCTGGGCTGATTGGGGGATAGCCGAATGCTGAAAGTCGAACATCACTTGAAAAATTGGGTTGGCATTTACGTTCCGTTCTGGCGCCAGCTCGGCCACAAGTTTTTCGAACGGCAGGTCCTGGTGTGCCAATGCGCCAAGGACTGTGGCGCGAACCTGTTGCACCATCTGGTGGAACGTCGTGTTGCCCGATATGCGAGTATGCAACGGGAGCGAGTTGACGAAAAACCCGATGAGATTCTCCAGCTCCGATCGAGTGCGGTTGGCTGCTGGAAAACCCACTATTAAGCTACTCTGTCCTGTATAGCGATAAAGTAGAATCTTGAATCCGGCCAATAGGATCATGAAAGGAGTTGATCCGGAGGAGGTGGCGAACCGGCGGAGACGTTCGGAGACTCCATGCGGGAGCACAAAGGAAATTGTGGCTCCCTTAAATGTGAGGAACGGCGGCCGTGGGCGGTCACTCGGCAACTCGAGAACGGTCGAGTCGGCAGTACTTAATTGGCGACTCCAGTAGGCGAGCTGCTCATCCAGGACTTTTCCAGTTAGCCACTCGCGTTGCCACACAGAAAAATCGGCATACTGGATCGGGAGCGCTGGCAGCGGTGATGGCCGGCTCAGGGAAAACGACTCATAGAGGGTGCGGAACTCATTCATAAACACGGACATGGACCACGCATCGGAAACGATGTGGTGCACGTTTAAGAAGAGATATTGGAAGTCGTCCTTGATTCGTATAAGGGCCGCGTGTAGCAAGGGACCGTTCTCCAGGGAAAATATGCGATTGCGCTCTTCGTTGAAGATCCGGGCAAGCTCAGTTTGCTTCTGCTGCTCCGGCAAACTTCGCACATCAATGACGGGCAGTTGGAGAACTAGTCCAGCGGACACATCCTGGGTGGGCGTACCATTAGGTCCCATCTGGAAAGTTGTGCGCAAGGACTCGTGGCGTCTGACGATTTCGTTGAGTACCGTGCACGAGACTTCGGGGTCTAGCACACCCGTAAAGGGAATTGGCGCGGGAATGTTGTAAATTGGACTATTGGGATAGTAAAGATCAAGGAACCACAGCCGTTCCTGGGCGAAGGACAAGACTGCGGGGCCGGACTGCTTGCGCCGGGGAATGACCGCATAATCCTCACGCGCAAGCATGCCGCGATGTTCGGACCGTGCGGCTCCTTTCTCGACTAGGTTCTCCATATAGAAGCGCCTCATTTCTGGCCGAAAACAAGAACCGTCACCAGCCAACCATCTTCAGAGCGTTTCGGCGTTTTCCGGCTGGCGTGTCTCCCCTTGCCCCACAACCGCCGGACTCGCTGACAGTAACAGGTTGATCTGCTCTGCCAGACCTTCGATGGTGGGAAAGTCGAACATGCTCACCAGGGGCAAGGCCACTCCAAATCGATCCCGAATGCGCGAGATTGCTTGTGTTGCGAGCAATGAGTGCCCACCCAACGCGAAGAAATCATCCCTTACGCCGACAACATCGATCTGGAGTATCTCTTTCCATATTTCCGCCAGTTGAATCTCCAGCTCAGAGCGCGGTCGGCAAGGAGCATCCTTCAAATAGCGGGCCATGCCAGAAGGCCCGGGAAGCTGCCGGCGATCTATTTTGCCATTTGGTAGCAAGGGGAATTGATCCAATTGAATGAATGCATGGGGAACCGAGTACGCAGGCAACCTCTGCCGCAGAAACCCCTGCAGTTCGTCCGCAGATGTGCGGGCTCCAGGTTCACACACAAAATACGCAACCAAAACAGCATCGGCCCCAGTTGCTCCAGTTGTAGTAACAAGGGCGGTGTTAACGGCGGGATGCGCAACCAAGGCACATTCTATTTCGGATGGCTCGATTCGATAACCATGGAACTTGACTTGATTATCCACACGACCGAGAAAAGCAAGGGTCTGGTTATCAATAACACGTACGCGATCGCCGGTTTTATACATTCTAGCTCCCGGAATCGCGGAGTATGGACACGGCAGAAAACGCTCAGCAGTGAGCCGGGGAGAGCCAGCATAACCACGCGCAAGCCCCACGCCGCCGATGTAAAGCTCGCCAGTCGCACCAGACGAGACCGGGCCCAAAGCATCGTTGAGCACCATGAGTTGAGTATTATGGATTGGTTCACCAATCGGAGCTATAGCGCCATCAGAGCGTAAACTACAGCGCCACCAGGAGGAGTCGATTGTGGTTTCAGTCGGGCCGTACAAGTTGTAGAGCTGCGCACAATGCTGCTTCAAAAACATTTCCACCAGCCTCATCTCAAGCGCTTCGCCGCCGCAGAACACACGCCTCAGATGAACACACGGCCTGAGCAGTTCGCTAACCACCAGCGGCCGAAACAGGGCGGGCACGAGCTGAACGACCGTAATCTTCTCACTCTGCAGCTCCCTTGCAAGAGACTCATAATCCGCCATGCGGGCAAGCGATAGGACCAGAGTCGCCCCCGACATCAAGGGCAAGAATACTTCCCAAACGGATGGATCGAAACTGATGCTGGTTCTTTGAAGCACCCGGTCATCGCCATGGAGGGGAAACGCCGCACTCATCCAATGCATATGATTGACAATTGCTTGGTGAGGGATCATTACGCCACGTGGCGTGCCCGTCGAGCCCGAAGTGTAAATAACATAGGCAATTGATTCTTCAGAGGACAAGGCGAGAGTGGGGGCAATATCTTGTGCCGGATCCTCTTCGGGCACGACTATCTCGCAACCGTCAAGACAGAAATGCGACGCCGACCCGGCAAGATCTCTATCTGTGACGATCCTGGATAACCGGGCATCCTTGGCGATATACGCGAGCCGCGCTTCAGGATAGGCCGGGTCAAGCGGAACGAAAGCGCCACCAGCCTTCAGAATCGCAAGTATTGCCACTATCAACGACGGCGAGCGATGCATGAAAATGCCCACCCGTGGTTCGCTGGGGGGGCTCAGCCATAGTCGTGCAGCGAGCGCCCTTGCGCGCAACTCTAATTCCGCATAGGTGAGTCGTTCGTGGCCCATGCTGACTGCTATGGCGTCCGGAGTGCGAGCAACCTGGGCCTCGACGAGCTGGTGAAGCGTGCTGCCGAGGTTTTCCCGCCGCTCTTCACCTTGCAGACGCCATGTTTCGATGTGCGCATTAGGAGCCTCGGTGGCCGTCAGCGGAGAGCTTGGAATTGGCTGGTCAGGTGCAGCGACAACCGCGCTCAGAAGCGCGTCGAATTCCTTACTAAGTCGGATAACGGTCGAATCGTTAATGGCCGCTGGACGATATTCCCAAACCGTACTGAGTCGGTCCCCACGTTGAAGCACAGTGAGCGTGAGGTCAAACTTGGCATGCGTAGGTGACGGAACTGGGTCACTCTGGTTCGCGTCAGACCACGCGCGGCCGGCATGGGCGGTCGGGGTCTCTTCCTCTTCGAGCGTGGCGAACATGATCTGAAATATCGGGCTCCGATGCCGCCGAGACCGGGCAAAATCAGCGACGAGCACGTCAAACGGCAGTTCCTGGTGATGAAATGCGTCCAGAACGGTCTCACGAGTCTGGTCCACAAGCTGGCGAAATGTAATTTGAGGTTCGATACGCGCCCGGATCACAACCGTATTCACAAAGCAGCCAATGAGATCCTGCACTTCACTTCTGGCCCGGAATGAGACGGGCGTGCCCACCCCGAAATCATTCTCTTCGGAATAGCGGTGAATTAGGGCATTGAAGACGGACAGCAACACCACGAACCTCGTAGTTCTCTGTTGGCGCGCCAGTCGCTGAACTTCATCAGCGGTTAGAGAACACTGACCTGTAATCAGCATGCCCGTTGAGTGACGGCCTGGAAGATCACTTACTTCTGGAAGCACAGTCTCAGCCATACCAGCTAACTGCGAACGCCAATAGCCGAGATGCGCATCCATTTTATTGCCTTCGACCTGTCGCCGCTGCCAAGCCGCGAAGTCAGAGTACTGAATTGGTAATGGCGCGAGGTCAAGACTTTCCTTGCGCAGTGCGGATGTAAGAATCTTTTTCAGTTCAGAAACGAATATCCTGAGAGATACTCCGTCCGCTATGATGTGGTGCATGATGAGCAAGAGCAATTGCTGATTGTTATTGAGGTGTACTAACACCGAGCGCCAGAGAGGTCCGTGCTCTAGATCGAAAGGACTTTGGACGCTCTTCTCCGCTATCTCCAACAGATGCCTTGCTCGATCTATTTCCGAGACCGGCGTCAGGTCGATGTGTTCTATGGAGACGATGGACGCCGGCAGCAGGAGCGGAACGGGCACTCCTCGCTCCGCGCGGAAAATTGTTCGTAGGATTTCATGCCGCTTTGCAAGGACCTCATAGGCTGACTCCAGTTCTGCCCGTTGGATGACCGGGTCGATCAAGAATGTGGAGCTGACGTTGTAGGCGGGACTAGCTTCGTCGAGTTGCTGCAAAAACCATAGACGGCTCTGGGTGAACGATGCAACCAGGGGTTCACCAAATGCTTGCCGTTCGATTCGCGGCATGCCACTGCCGCAGCCCGCACCCTTCTCGCGCAATTGGCGACTAAGAAATGCAAGCTGCTGAGGCGACAGGTTGCGAATGCGTTCGCTGAAGTCGCTCATTGCCTTCGCCTTTGTTTCCGCCAAAGGTCACACTCGTGGCGCGAAACAAGCAGCGCGGTATGTGGCCCATGCGGCAGTCTGCAAGGTCGCCGCATTTGCGGCCTCGGGGTCGATGGAGCCCCACGCCGCCTGCAGCGCGGCAATGTGCTTAACGTGGGCGTCGCGTTGGCGCTGCAGCGCGATGTCGGAGGCTTCTTGCTGGTTCTTGGCGAATCTCTGACAGGCAGCATAAGACGCTTCGCGCAGTTTCTCGTTCGAGTGAAGCTCTATCTGTGCCTTTAAATACTCCTGCTGTGCCGCCACCCATTTCGCCCATCCATCTTTGTCGGTGAACGCAGTCGTCGCGGCTTGCTGCTGCTTGTCATGGGCCTCACGTGCAGGCCCCCCGGCCTCCTGCAGTGCTTTACGCTGCGCCTCGATCATCTCGTTGTATGCGTTCCCGCATGCCTCGCGATAGTGCAGCCAGGCAGAATTGACGGCTTGCACCCATTCGAAATATGCGGTCGTAAGCCGCTCGATCTCACTTGAATTTGGTTGACCAACATTCTTATCGGCTGACGTCTTTGCCCGCTCATCTTTAGGTTCGTTCGTCATTTAAATACTCCTTTTTGTGTTTTTTGAAGCGGCGCGTGCAAGTAGTTGATAGATGTGCAGCGGCCGCGGGAATTCCCATCGTGGTCAGGCCCTCCAAAAACTACCTGAAGGCGAGAATCTGCAAGTAGTATGCCGGAATGCCATGAAGAAATCGTCGTCTTTCGTATCCAGATACGCACCGCACAGCCTCATGCCATTCTCACCATCGTGCTCGAGCGGCGGGCCCGAGATGGTCAAGTTAGAAGAACCGAAACCTACGCCCATAAAATAGAATGGCGCTACCTTGTCGGTTGTCTATCTTAACCCGCACTGCATGTCTATGTGGTTCTCCTTGTACTTGTCAGCTCAGTTGGCAAGTAGGGTGGCATTACGAACCACAGGCAAGGGACTATATCACAATTCCAAGGAGATTTTGGGGAACCGTCAGGAGAGGTAGTGGGCTACTTTGAAATTTGGCCCACTAGCGCAAGGAGAAAATAGACGTGAATCAAGCAGATGCTCCGTCCGGCCCGTCTCCCCTTCCTTCAAATGGGCAATGGGGTTTCGTCGGCGGCCCGCTCGCAACGATCAGGACGCGAGTTCTTGACGCATTCATCGCAGACCCCTTCACGCGGAAGTCTGTTAATGGAACGCTCCCCAACACCCAACATTCGTCGTCATCCTTTCGTTGAATTTTGTTTGGCTCTCTGCACGTGCTCTGGGCCTTGCGGGACGAAGGTTGGAAAATTATTATTCATACAACCCGGTCAGAAGAGCACATTATTCACTATCTTAAGAATCATCAGATTCCATCATGACGAGATTAACCAAAACTCCTGGTATAGGAATGAAGGCGGTAAACCCGTCGCCACTGTGTATTGGAACGACCGTGCTCTACGCTACTGAGGTGATGCACTGGCCGACCTTGACTGATTAGGTGCTTTCGCACCGGGAGCGGTCGCCCTTGACGGTTGCACCTCCCACGAAGCAAATTAACTGATTACATCGTATGCGAATATTGCATCTTCGTTTTCCGGCGGCACAATTTGGGTCATGGCGCAGCGTCCTGGTGGGCCACCCACCAGGGCTGCTAACTTATGTGTCATTCTTTGAAGGAAGTGTGCACGGAGCAGCCGCGGTATTTCGGAACCAGGAAAGCCTTAACAGCTTCCTTGATTTGCTTTTCCGGACTAAGCCAGCCGGTCTCCATTGCGAAATCAAGGAGTTCGATCCCCCTTCGCTGGTGCCTCCGCTGGATAGACCAGTTGTTATCGTGGGCGCACCGCGTTCCGGCACGACGATGCTCTTCGCAACGCTGGCCAAGTGCCCTAATTGCTGGACGATTGGGGGCGAAGATCACACTGTGATTGAGTCTGTTCGGGGCAAATCAGACAAGCAAGGGAATCGGCTGGAAGCCGCAGATGCCGACCCGGAGAGCTGCCGAATAATCGAGACCGCATTTCGGTCAGCTCTCCGTAATCGAGATGGCCGCTTCCATATTGATGGTGGCGGCTCGGCCGGCGAAACTGATATTCGCTTTCTCGAAAAGACCCCTAAGAACTCGTTGCGCGTCTCATTTCTGCGCTCGCTTTTCCCGAACTGTCGCTTTGTATTCCTTTATCGTGAACCACAGTCCAACATCGGAAGCCTCATTGACGGTTGGAACTCCCGCAAGTTCACAAGCTATCGGCTCGATGATGGTTTCGAATGGAAATTCCTGCTGCCTCCAGGGTGGCGTGATTTGCTTGGCAAACCCGTCGCTGAAATTGCGGCAGCCCAGTGGAAAGCGGCGAATGCGTGCATTCTCCAAGATCTGGCTCACATACCACGGGAACACTGGGTGCTGGTACGATACGAACGGCTGGTCTCGCAGCCTCGGGAAGAGATTCGTAGAATATGCGACTTTACCGCACTGGAGATGGACACGGTCGTAGAAGAGTTGTTCAAGCAGCCTCTCCCGTTGTCGGGTAGCACCCTGACACCTCCATCGGCCGACAAATGGCGCCGCCATGAAGAAGCCCTGATTCATCTGATGCCTTCTATCGAGAATATTCCCACTGCAGTTTCGCGCTTGGAGGCAGGTCAATAGCACCTGCCGAACGGGCTGCGTCCATTTGGCGGGTGCCAATTCATTTTCCGCAGAAATTTGTCGAACGAAAGAATGAAAATATAGACGAACCTGCAGCCGCAGAGGAATTTTCTCTCACGTGAGTAGCTCATTGCGTAGGAGGAGCCCGGGCGACTCAAGAAATGGCGTCTCCGTCACCCTTTTCCTGCCTTCGTCCATTGCGACGGCTGTATAGCATATTCTCTTTTTGTTCGCCACACGTGTACCACAGCGCTTCGAGCTATCTTCCCATCTTGCGCCATTGACTTTCTAACGGCTAGGGCGCGCAAGACGACAGTCAATGGCCTGCACACCAGAATTGCCGGACGATCGCCGCTTCCATTGGTGATTAGGCGCTTACCCCCGAGATCTGGCCGAAGCCGCTTGACCTGCTTAAAGACCAGGTGCGACTGCGCATTTCTCTAGTATCCCCGGAAGGATAAAGGCAGTGCAGTCGGGCTCTTGCAGCTCGCCGTTAGCGCTAGTCGCCAGCGATCAATTAACATTAATAGTACAGATTAGATGACCTCTAAAGAGAGTCAGGGAAAGACCAAGGCTGAGTTCCTCAGCGTCCTACGCTCGGCGGCCCTAATTGCACTGCTAGTTGGGGCAGTGGGTTCCGTCGGTTTGATGCTGCATGCCGGTCAGCGTAGTGATTCGAGACTCCTCTTGGGACTTTTCACGATCTGGGTGCTCTCCCCGTTTGTGACCCTCCTAGTGGCCGACATCGTTTCGAAGGGTTGGTCGGTGATCACCCGGGCGACGCTGTATAGCGTGATGCTGGTTCTCACGTTCGGCTCATTGGCCATCTATGCTGATGTTGCATTGGGATCCCCACGGGCAAAGACCGCTTCCGTATTCGTGGTTGTTCCCCCTGTGTCGTGGTTGCTTATCGCGACGGTTGTTTCGATAGCCGAGCTGATATCTCGCAGGCTGTCACGTCGAAGAGCTGATGGCCGCCTTGCCTAGCGTTGTAGCGGACGCGCACGGACGTGCCACTGAACGCCAATTCTTAGCCCGCTCTCAGGTCGCCCTCTTCCCAGTCATTAGCGGCGGACTCTACCTCATTTATTTTTCACCAAAGAGTACTTGCTGTATAGAGTTATTTGCTGAGTTGGTTCAGATCGTTGGTCCCAAGACTGAAAAAGTCTACTTCCGCGTACATCTGGATCGAGGATGAAGGCGGCCGAAGGCACTCCGGCTGCTTTGAAACTGCTGGCGCATGTCTGATGCAATTTCCCACGTTTGCTTCCTGGGTTGTCTGTCTCGTTCCCCATCAGCATGGATCGTTGCGCCTCCTACGCGTCTACCGCTCAAATGGTCACGCGGCGCCTGAGTATCCGAATCCGCGGACCCACCCACTTGCGCGGCGACCGTTTAGTGGGTTGCGTCTGGCCTGAGATAGCCCCGCTGGTGTACGATTCTCCTGTCTTCCTAGAAAGCGACTGAGTCAACGGCCTTATCGTTCGCGAAAACTATCAGGCAACCCGGGAACCGGTGCGCATTTTTCTCGGGGTCGTGGCGCAGATAGACAAGCACCTCGCCCTCCGCACTGGGTTTGCCGTCTAGGAGCTTGTCATGAAGCAGACTTTTGCCATCGGCATCGGAGGCGCCGCTGGTCAGGGCGTCGCTACGCCGGGCGACATCTTCGCGAAAATCTTTAGCCGCCGCGGCTTGCACCTGAACGCTTACAACGCCTATCAGTCGATCATCCGCGGCGGGCACACTTTCCTTACCATCCGCACTGGCCCGGAAAATGTCACCAACATGGGCGACCGCGTGGATTTGCTGATCCCGCTGAACCAGGACGCGATGGATCGCCACCTTGGACTGCTCACCGATGGCGCTGCATGTGTCTACAACTCCGACACCATCAAGCCGGGCGTCGGAGCGGAGGGCGTGCAACTCTGCCCGCTCCCCGTGGCCAAGCTGGCTGACATTAGTCGGAATAAGGTGGCCCAGAATACGCTGGCGGTGGGCGCCGGTCTCAACATGATGGGCATTGGATTCCAGGCTTTGGAAGAGGTTCTTGCCGAGCAGTTCAAGAAAAAAGGCGATGCCGTAGTGTCGGAAAACGTCGACATCGCACGAGCGGGCTACGATTATGCCACTGCGAATTTCAAGCCTTTTGCCTGGCCGCTTCCGATGACCGGGAACCGCTATGCGGTGCTCAGCGGCAATACCGCGATGGCCATGGGGGGCGCAGCCGCGGGGGTGAAATTCTACTGTGCGTACCCCATGAGCCCTTCGACCGGAGTCCTGCATTGGATGGCGGCCCACGCCCGCAAAGCCGGCATCATGGTCCGTCAGGTGGAAGATGAGATCGGTGTGGTGAATATGGCGATCGGGGCTGCTCACGCCGGCGTCCGGTCCATGTGCGCTACCTCCGGTGGCGGCTTTGCCTTGATGACTGAGGGCCTCGGGCTCTCCGCCATGATGGAAACTCCGGTGGTGGTCATCGACTGCCAGCGGGCCGGCCCGTCCACCGGCGTTCCCACCAAGACCGAGCAAGGCGATCTCTGGCAAATGTTGGGCGCTGCCTTCGGCGACTATCCCCGGGTGCTGGGCGCACCTCTCGATATTGGAGATTGCTTCAAAATCATTCCCGAGATTTTCAATATCGCTGACCGGTTCCAATGCCCGGGCATCGTTTTGTGCGATCTATTGCTGTCGGAAGGCAGGCTCAGCGTCGACCCCAAGGACTTGGACTTTGCCCCCTTCATTGATCGCGGAGAGCTGATTACCGCAGCCTCCTCCGAGCCAAATGGCGACGGCGTGTATAAGCGATACAAGATCACTGAAAGCGGCATTTCCCCGCGCGCCATTCCCGGTGTTGCCGGTTACACCCACACGGCTTCGAGTGACGAACACGATGAAGACGGCGTCCTGATCAGCGATGAATTCACCAATCCGACGAAACGCCGCGCCATGATGGAAAAGCGGATGCGGAAGGTTGTCGGCATTGAAGCCGCGGTGCCTCCGCCCGTGCTGTGGGGCCGGCGCGATGCTGAGGTCACATTGATCGGCTGGGGATCGACGAAGGGAGTTATCGAGGAAGCCTGCGAGATCCTTACTGAGCAAGGCATTTCGGCCAATCAGCTCCAGATCCGCTGGCTGGTGCCGCTGCACGGCGACGCAATTCTAGAAATCCTCAAAGACGCGCGGCACACAATCATTGTGGAGAACAACTACAGCGGCCAGTTCGCCCGCTACCTGCGCAGCGAAACCAGTTTCGTGCCGGATGGGTATATACGAAAGTACGATGGGGAACCATTCATGCCGCACCACATCGTCGACGCAGTAAAGGAACAGCTGGGTGGCAAAACCAAGCTCTCTGTACCCGCCCATGAAATCTTGGTTTGATGAATCTGGTTTGATGAAATCAGGTTTGAGGAGAACTGAAGATGGCGACAGCTCTAGCAGGCACCAACCACGTGGCAATGAATGACTTCAAAGGCAAAGTCGATCCCGATTGGTGTCCGGGATGCGGTGATTTTGGTGTCCTGGCGGCGGTCCAGAAGGCTCTGGTCGAGTTGCAGATACCGAACCACAACGTGGTGACCATCAGCGGCATCGGCTGTTCGTCAAACTTCCCAGGCTTCATCAACACCTACGGCATGCACACCCTGCACGGCCGGGCTCTCGCTGTAGCTACTGGAGTAAAGCTTGCGAATCACGATCTGACCGTACTGGTGACAGGTGGCGACGGTGACGGCTTCGGCATCGGCGGCAATCACTTCGTGCACAGCATGCGCCGCAACGTGGACCTGCTCTATATCGTGATGGACAACCAGATCTACGGCCTCACCACCGGCCAGACCTCACCTACCAGCCGCGTCGGCATGAAGACGAAAAGCATGCCCTTCGGCAACATCGAAGCGCCGGTGAATCCAATTTCGCTGGCTCTGGCCGCTGGGGCCACATTCGTTGCCCGCGGCTTTAGCGCGGAACAGAAACATTTGACGGAACTGATCAAGCAAGGCATCCGGCACAAGGGCTTCTCGTTCCTGGATGTCTTCAGCCCGTGCGTCACCTACAACCATGACAACACCTACCAATGGTTCCGCCCGCGCGTGAAAAAGCTCGAAGACGATCCAGCGTACGATTCAACGGACTGGATGGCCGCCATGGGGAAGTCTCTGCTTTGGGATGAAGAGATTCCAATCGGGAAGTTCTTTGAACGCACCGACGTGCCGACCCTGCACGGAGCCGAACCGGTACTGAACGCAGGCCCCCTCGCGTATGCTGATACGCGGATACCAGTGGACGTGACCCGGGGTTTCGTTGAAGAGTTGATGTAGAACAATGGCGCAGATGTTGAGGCTGTTAGACGCCGACACTACACCCTGCAATCGGGTGAATCAGGTCTGCGCAGGCCTTTGGATTTCTATGCTGCCTACGCCGTCTCTCTCTCTCTCTCCGCCAGATTTTCTGGAAAAGTGAATCGTCTCCTGGACTCTCGAACGTCGGAAATTGCTCTGTTAAACGATCAGCCTAGTCCCCGTCACAAGTTGTGGAGCGGGTTCAAAGCGATCACTCCGGGCAACCGCCCTATAGTGGTCAGCCAGCGAGATTCGGTCGGAAGCTCCCGTCTTCTTCAGTATGCGATAGATATGGTTCTTCA
Organism: Candidatus Acidiferrum sp.; assembly: GCA_035568115.1. Lineage (GTDB taxonomy): Bacteria > Acidobacteriota > Terriglobia > Terriglobales > Acidobacteriaceae > Sulfotelmatobacter. Next base: position 165,881 of record DATMOP010000079.1, on the reverse strand, counting down.
CCGTGTGCGGGGAGAGATGCAGACGGGAAGCAATCTCTTTGTTGGTATCCCCCCCGCACACCAACGCTACCAGTTGTTGCTCACGCCGGCTGAGTTCGGACGGGCCGCGCGACCGCAGATTTTCCCGCATCGTCAGCAACTGCGAGGCACATCGGAACAGGGTGGCCGAAAAACATGCCGGGCAAACTGCCTCGCCAGCCGCCACCGAACGTATGGCTCCTAGCACCTCTGCTGCGGACGCCTCCCGGAGCACGTATCCGGCAGCACCCTCGCGGACGGACTGAAAGAAATGCTCCTCCCTTGCTTCCATTCCCACCATCACTGTCCGGGTTGCTGATAGCGCTTCGTGGATATGACGCAGCAGTAATGGTTCCGCGAATGCCTCGCCCAGAAAATCGAGCAAGATGATTTGCGGTTCACAAGCAATCAAAGTCTTCAGTGTGTCCCGCGAATAGCCGGAAGCGCCAACAATGACTAAACCAGCCCGCTTGCCGAGAATTCGCAGTAACGCCTCTCGCAGCAGGCGATTCCCACAGAGCAGGAATACCCTTACGTCGACACCAGACATGAACAACTCCTTCGTCGAACCACGCGAGTACCGGTTGCGTTCACATCATCTTAAAGGCTATCGACAGAGTTTCGTGCGCCCGAATAGGCGGGATAGTTCAAATTCCGTACCGATTTGGGACCAAGGTCAGAGTGAGCCAGTCCCCAAACTCCCCTCGCGGAGGTGAATAGGCTTCGTTAGTACTTTCATTGGGCCTCAACAGCCGTCGACATGAACCGCTGGTTTTCCCGCGGACTGAGAATTTACGCTGGGTCATTTTTGAACCTTGTCTTTTTTCCCGCTGGCCACATACTACGGATGCGAGGAAATCTGCGATGAAACGTATGAGGGTGCTGGTCGCCAACCGGCCACGGCTGATGCGTGAAATCGTATTGGCCACCATCGCTGATCAGCCAGATATCGAGATCGTCGGAGACATCCAGCCGATCGAGAACCTTACTGAGATTGTCGAGCAGGTGCAACCGGATGTGCTCATCGTTGCTTTAGACGATCAGGACAATCGCACGGGAGAGTGTGGATTCTTACTCGGCAGATATCCGCACATGAAAATTGTGGCGCTGGCTCCGGAACAGAATCGCGGAATTCTTTATTGGGCGATCGTCGATATTCGCACCAGGCCGGTGGAGAGTTCCGAGGCGGGGATCCTGAGCGCGTTGCGCGATTCGCCCTCGGTAGTGGGCGCCACCAGAATTTGAAAGCGAGTAGCGGGCAAGTAAAGTTCTCGCCTCTAACTGTAAGGAATCGCACAAGATTACTTCGAAATCTTTCGAATCGATCTTGTAAGTGAGGTGGCGAAGCTGTAGGCAGCGGTAGGTGGATCATGACTTTGAATGACCCTGCTCCATTGTTGCAAAACGTTGAGACTCAGTCCGCAGATCCAGCCATTGTCGCAAGCTGGTATGCGGTTTACACCTGCGTGCGTCACGAGAAGCGGGTCGCTGAGCAAATGGAGCGGCGCCGCTTGAAGGGCTTCGTGCCCCTCTACTGGGCAGCCCACCGCTGGAAGGACCGCCGCAAGGAAGTCCTACTTCCACTCTTTCCCAGCTACGTATTCGTTCACGTGGCGCTGCGGGACCGCCTGCGAGTTCTGGAGATTCCCGGGGTCGTCAGTATCATCAGCTCTCAGGGTAAGCCAACCCCGTTGCTGGCCAGCGAGATTGAGGCCTTTCGCCAGGTCTTCGGCGGCGTGCGAATGGAGCCGCATCCCTACCTCCAGGCCGGCTGCCGGGTGCGCGTGCGCAGAGGCCCCATGGTAGGACTGGAAGGATTTTTTTTGCGTCGCAAGGAAGGGCTGCGGCTCGTGGTCTCCATCGACATTCTCATGCGGTCGGTGGCCGTGGAAATCGCCGAGACCGATGTGGAACCTTGCCGCTAGCCCATCATTGTTCATTGTCCATTGCTAGGAAAGGTATGGCTATGCTGAAGACCGAACTTCGGAGGCGAGTGCTCCCGCCACTCCTAGTCTTGGTAGGCCTGTGTCTGGGGCAGGGAACTGCCTCCTATAGTCAGACTCAGCGAGTGCCCTATGAGAAGGACCGCAACGAGGACCGCGCCGGCCAGCAAGCGGAACAGATGGTGTCGCTTTCGGCCGCGGCTATCCGGCAGATCCTGGATCGCGAGCCGGGCTTGCTTCTTGAAGTCAAGAAACTCCTCGTGCGTAAAGCCTACGAGCAGGGCCGCTTGCTCGATCCCGACGATCTGAGCGACGATAATCTCTTTTCTCTTCTGCAACTGGACAACACCGTCCGTATTCTTGCTACTCGTGAAATTGAAGCCAGAAGGTACGTTCGAGCCAAGCCCAGGATGGATGAACTTCAGCCGAACCCGGAATGGCGTCCGCACCCCTCTTCCGCTCAACCGGCCGAAGAAGACGAGCGGCGGGAGCCCAAGGGTTCGCAAGAGGAGCAATATTGGCCCTCTCACCGCGGGACGGCACCACGCCAGCCGCAACTGCAGGAAACACCGCCGGAACCGGAACCGAGTCCCGCCGAACCTCTGCCCGATTTCGCTCCCAACTATTCGCGGTTCCAAAGTCTGGCGGGGACCGAGCCTCCGGCTCGTGATGACTTCGAGGCTCCGCCACCCGGCTCCGGCAACATGCCGCGCGTGACTCCCGGCGAATTGCCAGGCCTGCTTCAGGCCAGCATGGGCGAGGATCCTGTCGCGAATGTCCGTCCAGAGGCCGGGACTCGCGGACCGGAATCTTTCCCGAGCGAGCTCGGTTCTTCATTCGGAAGCTCATTTCCAAGGCGTGAGTCGAGCCCAGCATCGGCGAATTTGCAACCAAGGCCCCGGTTCCGTCAGCCCGAGCGTCGCCGTTCCGAAGTCGACCGCGATCAGCCGGCTATCCGCACCCAGCCAAATCCGTATCAGGACATTCCCTCCCTCTACGATCTGTATAAGCAGGTCTCAAAAAGCTCGCCGGTTCCGCGGCGTTTCGGGCTGGACGTATTTCAGAACGGCAGCGGCAATTACGACATGCTGCCCATGGACATGCCGGTCGGCCCGGATTATATAGTGGGACCCGGCGACGGCTTGAGCATTGAAATCTGGGGAAGCGTTTCCGGCCGCCTGCAGCGCGCCGTCGATCGCCAGGGACTGGTGATGCTGCCCGACTCCGGGGCGGTCCAAGTCGCAGGCAAGAGCCTGGCAGAAGTGCAACAACTCATGCAGGCCCGGATGCGGACGCAATACCGGGCCGCGCAAGTGGATGTCTCGCTGGCCCGCTTGCGCACCGTGCGCGTGTATGTCGTCGGCGACGTGGCACGCCCGGGCGCGTACGATGTCAGCGCCCTCTCCACGCCTTTGAACGCGCTTTATCTCGCCGGTGGCCCCACTTCCCGCGGTTCGGTGCGGATTCTGCGTCATCTGCGGGCGAACCAACTCATCGAGAGCGCCGACGTGTATGACCTGCTGCTTCACGGAGTGCGCGATGGAGGCCAACGGCTCGAGGCCGGAGACACCATCCAGATTCCCCCGCTTGGTCCGCAGGTCACGGTGGAGGGCACGGTGCGCCGTCCGGCGATTTATGAATTGAAGGGGGAGATGCATCTTGCCGAAGTTCTCGAACTCGCCGGTGGAGTTCTGACGACCGGCACCTTGCGCCACATCGAAGTGGAGCGCGTGGTAGCGCACGAAAGTCGGACCATGTTGCGTCTCGACTTGCCCGAAGACAACACCGCCGAGCAGGTCAACCAGGCGCTGGCGGAGTTTGAAGTGCACGATGGCGACAAGATTCGCATTTCGCCCATCGTGGCCTACAGCGAAAAGACGGTGTACCTGGACGGCCACGTGTTTCATCCCGGCAAGTACGCCTACCGCGACGGCATGCGGCTCACCGACCTGATTCACTCCTATAGAGAACTGCTGCCCGAGCCGGCCGCGCTACACGCCGAGATCATTCGGCTGAACCCTCCCGATTTCTCTCCGACCGTGCTGGCGTTCAATCTGGCCGGCGCCATGAACGGAGGAGAAGAAAACGTTCCGCTCAAGGCATTCGATACGGTGCGCATCTTCAGCCGCTTCGATTTTGAAGAGCCGCCCCTGATCACGGTGAGCGGAGAGGTTCATCACCCGGGCGATCACTTTACCAATGGCAAGACTTATCTGCGTGATGCCGTCTATCTCGCAGGGGGAACCACGCCCGAAGCGCTGCTTTCCGACGCGCAACTGTTTCGCAAAACTGCAGACGGCAAGCTGCGCGTCATCAGCGTCGACTTGGCCAAGGCCATCAGTGGGGACGCCAAAGAGAACGTGCCGCTTGAGCCCATGGATCGCTTGTTTATCCACAAGAACCTCGAAAAAGCCGATCCTCCCAGCGTCAAAATTGAAGGGCAAATCGCCCAACCGGGCAAGTATCCGCTCGCCGAGAACATGACTGTGGCCGGCCTGGTCCGCGTCGCCGGCGGCCTTAAACGCGGCGCCTATACCGAGGCTGCCGACCTGACGCGGTATGAAATCCAACAGGGTTCGAATGTGGTCGGCGAGCATACCGTAATTGCCCTGGCTCGCGCCCTGAACGGCGAGCCGGATACCGATATGCGCTTGCGCGACGGCGATGTGCTGACCGTCCGCGAACTGGCGGGGTGGAATGACGTGGGCGCGACCATTGCGGTCAAAGGCGAGGTGTTGCATCCGGGCACGTACGGCATTCAGGAAGGCGAACGCTTGAGTTCAATCTTGCGGCGTGCGGGCGGCTTCCGCTCCGATGCCTATCCCCACGGAGTCATTTTCGAGCGGGTGCAGGTGCGGGAACTGGAACAGACCAGCCGCGACCAACTCCTGCACCAGGTGCAGATTGACGGCAGCAATCTGGCGCTGATCCCGGAGTTGGATCCGGCTCAGAAAAACGCCAAGGAAGCCGCGGTCGACCAGTGGCATGCCGCGCTGCAGAATCTGCAGAGCACGCCTCCCAGCGGGCGCTTGACCATCCGCATCACCAAAGACATTCCGCACTGGGCCACGACTTCCGCCGATATTCAGGTGCGCGCCGGAGATGTCATCTACATTCCGAAAGAACCAACTTTTGTCATGGTCGATGGCTCGGTCTACAACCCAACCGCGGTGGCGTATAGGCCGGGGAAAAGCGCGGGCTGGTATTTGCAACAGGCCGGTGGTCCCACGAATATGGCGAATAAAAAAGCAATCATCGTCATTCGCGCCGACGGTTCTGTGGCGGGCGGTTCCGGCGGCATGCTGAGCGGCGGGGTTACCCACGCGGCGCTGCAGCCGGGCGATCTGGTGATGGTTCCGGAAAAAGCCTTCAGCGGCACTACCAAATGGAAGACCACGCTCGAGTCGGCGCAACTGGCCTCCGCCGTGGGCATCGCCATTCAGGTCGCTCGCAGCTTTTGAGCGCACGATCCACCATGTGGCGTACACCTGTCCGATCGACCTCATTGATCTTGACGATTCTCTTGAATTTATTGGCGCACGCTCAATCAGTGAAGACGCCGCCCGGCGCGCATTCTGCGACTGTCCCCGTCGCTGGCTCGAAGGCTGATGCGAGCGGCTCGGTCTCCGCCAATGAGGATTTCGGCTACGAGCTGCCGCCAGGTGAAGATCCGGAAAACCGCTTGCTGTCGCCCTTTGCCAAGCACCTGGTGGATGACCAGAAACACTTCTGGATGATGCCCCGCAAGTTTCAGGTGAAGGATCTGAAGTGGGCGGCTCCCGCCGCGGGCATGATGGCGGCCGTTGTGGCCAGCGACAGCTGGATCGAGAAACAGGTTCCTTCCCGCTTCGTCTACCACAGCCAAGAGGTTTCGAACTATGCGGTCTACTCACTGGTAGGTTTGGGAGCGAGCTCCTTCCTGTGGGGGCGGATGCAGGGCGATGATCATCTCGCCGAAACCGGAATGCTCAGCGCAGAAGCCGCCGTGAACAGCACGGCCGTCTCCTACTTATTCAAGTCAGCGTTCGAGCGCCAGCGTCCCGGTCAAGGCTCGCAGCACGGAACGTTTCTTGGCGGCGGCAGTTCCTTCCCCTCTGAGCATGCCGCCGTTGCCTGGTCAATCGCAAGCGTATGGGCCCATGAATATCCCAGCGCCCTGAGTCAGACCTTCGCCTACGGCCTGGCTTCCGCGGTCACCCTCACTCGCGTCACGGGAAGACAACACTTTGCTTCCGACGTTCTGGTGGGCAGCGCCCTGGGATGGTATTTCGGCCGTCGGGCCTACCGCGCCCATCATGATACGAACCTGGGCGGCGCTCCCTGGGGCAACCCGCTTGACGATTCTTTGACTGAGACCTCGCACAGCCCGAGAAACATGGGCTCGCCCTACGTTCCGATCGACAGTTGGGTGTATCCCTCCTTTGACCGACTGATCGTGCTCGGCTACGTCACCGACGCCTACCTGGGTCTCCGTCCCTGGACCCGCATGGAGTGCACCCGTCTGTTGCAGGAAGCCGAAGAGCGCAGGAACAATCTCGAAGCTGGCGACGGGGATAAAATATTTTCCGCGCTGGCCGGAGAATTCCACGACGAGGCGCGGCGTCTGGAAGGCGAGAGTAGTTCCGCCGCCAGTCTCGACTCAATTTATTTGCGCACAACCTCAATCAGCGGCGTCCCGCTCCGCGATGGCTATCACTTTGGGCAGACCATCATCAACGATCAGGGGCGGCCCTTTGCCGCCGGCTTCAACGCCATATCGGGAGTCACGGCGCACGCTCAAGCGGGTCCAATGTCTTTCTCCCTGCAGGGGGAGTATCAACACGCCCCCGGTGCAGGATCCGATCCCCTATCGGTCCTGCAGGCGACGGCCGCGGCAGATGGCACCCTGCCGCTCGCGAACGCCACCACAGCGATCAATCGCTTCCAGTTGCTCACCGCTACGGCTTCGCTGACCTTCAACGGCATTCAATTTTCCTTCGGCCGGCAAAGCTTGTGGCTGGGTCCGGGCGAGTCCGGTCCTTTTCTCTACAGCAGCAATGCCGCGCCCATGACCATGCTGCGGATCGATTCCGTGTCGCCCTACGAAGTTCCGTTGCTCTCGCGATTCCTGGGGCCGGTGCGATCGGAATTTTTCCTGGGCAGACTGTCAGGACAGACCTGGGAGTACTCGCCTCAACTGTTTGGCCCAAATCTTTCCTCGCAGCCTTTTGTCCACGGAACAAAATTCAGCTTCCATCCCACCCCCAACCTGGAGTTTGGGATGGGCTTCACGGCGCAGTTTGGAGGCACCGGCAATCCCTTCACCTGGGCCAACTTCTTACGGACGTTTTATTCCCATCGCGCCGGTATCGCCCGAAATCCCGCCAAGCGGCTTTCGGAATTCGACCTCGCCTACCGCGTTCCGGGGCTGCGCAACTGGATGCAGGTGTATTTGGATTCCATGGTGATCGACGAGTACTCGCCGATCGGCTCTACCCGGCCCGCGATTAATCCCGGGGTCTACTTTCCCCGGCTTCCCAAGCTGCATAATCTCGAAGTTCGTCTGGAAGGCGTGACCACCGATCTGAATATCCCCGCCCGATACGCCCCGGGCGCTTTTTATTGGGACACGCGCTACCGCTCTGGATATACCAATGACGGCAACCTAATCGGTAACTGGTCAGGACGAAGCGGAAGGGGCGAGCAGGGCTGGATTACCTATCACTTCTCGCCACGGAGCGATCTGCAGCTAGCCTACCGCCAGAATAGCGTCGACCGTTCATTTTTGAATGGAGGCTGGCTTCAGGACCTAGCCCTGCGCGCCAACGCCATGCTGACGAAGGGTTTCAGCTTTTCGTCCTCGCTTCAATATGAAAGCTGGCATTTTCCCCTGCTCCTTCCGGCGGCGCAATCGAACCTCACCGCATCTTTTCAGCTGAACTTTTGCCCCAACCACATAAAAAAATGACGGTGCGTGTCCCTATGTGCCCCTGGAGACCTGTCGCGTGACGCAGACCTATGCCGAAACTCAACTTCGGTCAGGGCCTCAACCTCTGTTTGTAGAGCCGACGGCCGCGGTACCAGAATCTGATTCGCTGCAGGCAAGGGCGATTCCTTACCTGCGCCTGTTATGGGAGCGCCGACGGTTGCTAAGCCGCGCCACGCTGATGGGGCTGCTGGTGGGTATGCTGCTAGCGCTTCTGTTGCCCAAGAAGTTCGAATCGAGAACCCGGCTGATGCCTCCAGACAACAAGCCGGGCGCAGGCATGGCCATGGCGGCCATTGCCGCCAAGGCCGGCTCTTTGACAGGGGTCGCAGGGGATGTCTTGGGACTGAAGAGTTCTGGCGCCCTGTTCATCGGAATACTGACCAGCGCCACGCTCGAATATCGCATGGTGGAAAGATTCGGGCTTCAAAAGGTCTACTGGACGGGCCTCGAAGAAGATGCCAGACGGAGACTCGAAGAACGGACCTCGATCTTCGAAGATCACAAGAGCGGAATCATAACCATTGAGGTGACCGACCGGGATCCCCAGCGGGCTACCGCGATGGCCCAAGCCTATGTGGAAGAGTTAGACCGGCTGGTGGCAGAGCTTTCCACCTCGGCCGCACATCGCGAGCGGGTTTTTCTGGAAGAGAGGCTGCAAGCAGTCAAGCAGGAGCTGGATCAGGCGGCTCAGAGTCTCAGCCAATTCGAGAGTACGAATGATGCAATTGACATCAAAGAGCAGGGCAAGAGCCTGGTGGACGCCGGCGCGCTTCTGATGGGGCAGCTGATTGCGGCCGAGTCGGAACTGAAAGGGCTCGAGCAAATCTATGCCGAGCAAAATGTGCGGGTGCAGGCCGTACAGGCCCGCATCCGCGAGCTCCGCCGGCAACTGGAAACCATGCGCGGCGTAAACCAAAAGGATATTGCGGGCACAAAGGAGCGTACGGCGACGGACTCGCTTTATCCTTCCATCCGGGAGCTTCCCCTTCTCGGAGTCACGTACGCTGATCTCTATCGCCGGGCCAAGATCAAAGAAGCAGTCTATGAGACCTTGACGCAAGAATACGAGCTGGCCCGGGTCGAAGAAGCAAAAGAAACTCCCAGTGTAAAAGTGCTCGACCGGGCCAGGGTTCCACAAAGACAATCATTCCCGCCGCGCCTGCAAACTGTTTTGCTTTGCGCTTTTCTGCCGCTGCTCGGAGCCTCCCTGGTGACAGTTGGTGGCGCGCGTTGGAAGAAAATTGACCCCTCCAGCCCGGGCAAGATCTTCGCCGGAGAAGTGCTCGCCAAGGTGAACACGCACATGCCGTGGAGTTCCCCGCCCAATGGTTCGCGAATGCACGCCGTGACCCATTGGATCTGGTTGCGTATGGCTCGCCGTCGCAACTCTTCCACTAACTCTTAGATTCGTTTGCTTCACAATCGAAAAATCTCAACGCAGGAGCGTCTATGAAAGTCATTGTTTTAGGTGGGGATGGTTACCTGGGCTGGGCCACGGCAATGTATCTATCGCGCCGCGGACACCAAGTCGCGGTGCTCGACAATTTCGCCAAGCGGCGCTGGGAACTGGAACTGAACGTGGAACCGCTGATTCCGATCCACACCCTGCACGATCGCACTCAGGCCTGGGCCGAGGTGGCGGGCCAGACCCTTGAGCTGTTTGTTGGTGATTTACGCAACTACGGCGTGGTCGAAGGCGTCCTGAGATCTTTTTGTCCCGACGCCATCGTACACTACGGCGAGCAGCCCTCCGCCCCATATTCCATGATCGACCACAACCGGAGCCTGTTTACCCAAGTGAACAACGTCAGCGGAACGCTCAATGTCCTATGGGCCATGAAAAAACTGGCGCTCGACTGTCATCTGGTGAAGCTTGGGACCATGGGCGAGTATGGAACCCCGAACATCGACATCGAGGAAGGTTTTATTGAAGTCGAACACAACGGGCGGCGCGACGTTCTGCCGTTTCCCTGCCAGCCCGGTTCGTTCTACCATCTGTCGAAGGTTCACGACAGCCACAACATCCGCTTTGCCTGCCGCGCCTGGAAGCTTTCCGCCACCGACCTGCACCAGGGAGTGGTCTACGGCATTGAGACCGAGGAGACCCGCCTCGATGAACGGCTGGCCACCAGTTTCCACTATGACGACGTCTTCGGCACCGCCATCAATCGCTTCTGCGTGCAGGCTGCCGCTGGCATCCCGCTCACGGTGTACGGAAAAGGAGGCCAGAGCCGTGGTTTCCTGAACATTCGCGACACTGTGCGCTGCGTGGAGCTGGCCATCCTCAATCCCGCGAAAACGGGAGAATATCGCGTCTTTAACCAGTTCACCGAAACTTTCACCGTGCTGCAGTTGGCTGAATTGGTGGCCGGTCAGGCGCGCAAACTCGGCCTCACAGCCGAAGTCAATCACATTGCCAACCCGCGCATCGAGCAGGAACAGCATTACTACAATCCGGCGCACACCAAGCTGCTCGATCTCGGACTCGAGCCATACTTCCTGTGCGATGAGCTCGTCGACAGCATGCTTCAGATCATCCTCAAATACAAAGACCGCATCAAGACCGAAATCGTCCTGCCCAAGGTGAAATGGAACAGCACCGATCAGGAAATGGAAGCGTTGAAACTGATGTGGGCCGGCGCCTGATGGCGGATCCTCATGATGGCGCCATTGCCGGCTTCCTCCGATGGACCCTCCAGCCATGGGCTGTCCGGTTATGACCCCTGACATCTACGCCGAATGGTTGCGCCGTCAAGGTCAGCGCGTGGTGCGGACTGAGAGTTCATATTGGCAGAGCGAGGGAATGAGGGTCTTCCAGGCGTTTCCTTATCATTGGCTGATCGAGCCTGGCGAGAATGAACTGCGCGAGTTAATGTTCGGCTACCGAGCTCTCGCCTTGCGGTATTCGCTGCCTGCCCGCGATCCGCAGCTGGGGAATTCCTGCTACCACGCCGTGTACACCGGAAACGACTATGACTTGGAAACGCTCAGCGCTTGGGCGCGCAAGAATGTGCGGCGCGGACTTCGCAATTGTACAGTGGGGCCGATTACGCTCGAAAGATATCTGGAGGAAGGATGGCGTCTGCGGGTCGACACCCTGGCTCGGCAGGGGCGCCAGTTGAAGGAGTCGAAACCGGACTGGTGCCGCCGCTACGCCGCCGCTTTCGGTCTCGACGGTTTCGAAGTATGGGCCGCCCAAGTTAACGGGCAACTGGCGGCCACCCTCGTGACCTTCCAGATGGATAGCTGGGGCTACATGCTCTATCAGCAATGCCACAGCGATTACCTGACCGAACACGTCAACAACGCGCTCAGCTTCGTGGTTACTCAAACCCTGATTCGGAGAGCGAACCTGCACGGTATTTTTTACGGAATGCAATCTCTGGACGCGCCTGCCAGCGTCGATGAATTCAAGTTCCGCATGGGATATCAGGCCAAGCCGGTCCGGCAGCGCGTGGCTTTTCATCCCTATTTTGCTCCGCTGGTGAATGGTGTCACCCGCCGGGTCACGAAGACTCTAACCCTGTTGTCGCCGCGAAATCGACTGCTGGCCAAGGCCGACGGTATGCTCCGCCTTAGTCTGGCGGAAAAGAATCCAGCGCGCGAACTGAGCTTTAACCGTGGCTGAGCCGGTCGAAATCACAGGACGGCGGCTGACCCGGAACTGGCACCTGCACATGGTAGGTCAGAGTGTGCCTCGATCCGGTGCGGCACAGGCGCAAACGCCATGATCGACAAGAGCATGCAGCCGGTGCGACCATCGGGTCTGTTGGAAGATCCGTTTTACACGCTGGGCGCGTTCGGCATTGTGGCAGTTTTTCTTGTGTCATTGATTCACGACCCCACCGTGGTGCTGGTCAGTCTAGTATTTTGCTGCATCGTCTTCTCGACTGTCGTGCACCCGGTCAGTGGGATCTTCTGGCTCGTTGCCCTCACACCCTTCGAAAGCGTTGCGAACATCGATTTCATGACCTTGAAGGTGCTGAAGCTCGCGATCATTGGCATGGTTGGGTTCCGGTTGTATCTGGCGGGTCGCGGTAAGGCCAGGGAGCACGACCCCTATGGCAAGGTCATTTATTGTTTGGTCGCAGCCGCGCTCTATTGCACCCTGCTTGCTCCTTCTCTCCGCCGCAGCGCGCAGGGGCTTTCGCAGATCGTTGTGTTCTGGGCTTTGTACTGGTCGGTGCGGCGGATGCGAATCGATGAAAAACGTTCCGCGACCGTTCTCTACACCCTGATCGCAGTCGCCGTACCCATAGCTCTGGTTGCGATTCTGCAGGCGCTTACCGGCTACGAAGGCCTTCTCGGGTCGAAGGAGCAACAGTTGGATGCCTCGCAGGGAGTACTGGCAACGTTCTGGCCTTCCATCCAACGGGCTTCCGGAACTTTTGGAAGCAGCAACGCGGCCGGCGCATTTTTCGCGGCGAGTGCTCTCGCAGCTGTTCTGCATGTGTTGCTGCTGCGCAGGGACCGGCTGGCGTATCTGTTCGTCACCGTCATGGCAGTCATTGCTCTTTTCTTAACATTTTCCCGCGGCGCAATCTTGGGACTGTTGGCGGGCCTGCTCCTCGCCGTGTGCATCCTCGGCCGAGCCCGCCTGCGGTGGACGGTTAGTCTTTCTATTCTGGCGTCCATGCTCGTGCTGTTTGTCACTGTGCCGCTCTCAACCCTGTTGGGTTATCTTCGTGTCGATGATGAAGATTTGATGTCTGCCTCCGTCTCTCGCGTAAGGGCCTGGAACGGGGCGTTGCTGATGATTCGCGAGCACCCGGTTTCCGGGATTGGTTTCTACGGGTTTAAGGAGGAACTGGAGTCTCTCGACGGAAGCGACGATGCTCCCGAACACCCCCACAATGGCCTTCTCAAGGCTGTAGTCGAGGAAGGCGCACTAGGTGGCTTTGCCTACCTCTTTTACTTCGCGGTTTTCCTGAAGAATTCGGTTGCGAGCGTGCGCCGGTTCCGCGGTCATCCACAGCTGTCCTGGATCGTCTGCTCGATTGCCGTGGTCGGGTTGTCTTTGTTCGCGCAAGAGCTAGTGGATGCAGGGTTAACCATGGGGGGTAGTTCCATCGCGATCTTGTTCTCAATCCTTCTCGGCCTGCAAACCAGCCTGCAAAACTCCTTTCCGAACCTGACCGCTTCTGCTGCGCTTTCTGAACCACCCCTCCATGGTGGCTAACTCATCTCGGATTCTCAGTCAGGCTCGAAATATCGGGCTGTTGACGCTGGCCAGCAGCATGCTCGGTTTCGCCCGTGAATTTGTGATCGCCCGCAAGTTCGGAGCTACTCACGCGACCGACTCTTATCTCGTCGCGATGGCGATCCCGACTACGTTGTATGGCCTGGTATTTGGCTCGGGTCTGAACTTTGCCGTGATCCCGCGACTGGCTCACATCTGCCACTCTGACCCGGACGGCGGGAGAAGAACTTTCGCCCAATTCCTCAGTGCGACAGCCTTGCTCGGCGCGCTGATTTCTGTGCTGATTCTGCTCTTTCCAGCTCCGTTAATAAGAATCTTTGCTCCGGGAATGGTTTCCTCAAACCTCACCCAGGAATTTACCCGATTTCTTTCCCCATTATTCTTTCTCTTGGTGAGCGCCTATTCCCTGGGCAGCTTCCAGTGTGCGCGAAATCAAACTTCGTCGTGGCCCCTGATTGGAGTGACCCTCAACGCCACTCTTGTCCTCGCCATTGTCCTGTTGGGCGGCCTTCTAGGATTCCGTTCTCTGATTTTTGGAACCGTTGCAGGAGCCCTGGCGGCTCTCCTGCTGCAGGCCATGCTTGCCCGCCGCGCCCAGTTCAGCGAACGCTGGTCGTTGCCCGTGCCCGGAGGAGAAGCGCTGGGAATACTGAGTGCCTTGGCGCCTTTCGCCTTGGTGCTGGGGGTTGGAGGGGACTCCGGGAACAGTTATGCCGATTTGTTTCTGATCCGGTTATTTGGTTCGCGGCTGGACGCGGGCAGCATTACGCTGCTTGCCCTGGGAAATAAGTTGATGGGGTTGCCGGTTCTGCTGATCGGGTCCGCCATCGGATTGGCACTTCTTCCAGCCGCCTCCATACGCTTCGGAGAAGACGATTTGTCGGGCGCGACCGAGCGTCTGGTGCAGGCCTTCGGCTACGCCCTTCTTCTGATTTGTCCTATTGCGGTCCTTTATTTGAACTTCAGCTCGCAGGTTGTTTTCGCGGTTTTTCGTCACGGTGCGATTGCTCCGCTGCAAATGGTCGAGCTAGGAAAGATATTGCACGCCTATACCGGCGCCACCGTGGGCTTGACTTTGGTCTACGTGCTCTCAAGTTTCCTGGGTGCCTTGCGTCGCACCAAATCCCTGATCAGCGCCGGTGTCCTTACCGTGATTCTGAATGCATGGCTGATGGCGCACTTGGCTGTTACACAAGGCGCGGTAGGAATGGCGACCGCTGTATCGATCGGATCTTTAAGCAATTGCGCCATGCTGCTGTTCCTGTTGACTGAACGCCTTGGGATTGGCACCTTGATGCGCCTGCTGCGGAGCGCATTTCTGGTTTCTGTCGGTGGACTGGGGATGCAGTTGGCCATCGCAGGCACGCGCAGACTGGACCTGTGGCCATCGGCTCCGTTGCTCGGAAGTATCCTTATACCCGCGGCGGCGGCGTTGATCCCCTACGCGGCGTGGGTGAGCTTCCAGCGAAAGAGAATTGCGTGGACTGAGATCTGAATGGACACGAATCGGCTATGAACCTCGTCCGGCTTCTTCTGTACCTGCTCTTGTTTCTGTTCCTCTATACCTGGATCGGGTATCCCGCGGTGGTTCGTGCCGTGGCCAAAGCTCGCGCCCGCATCCCTGTACGGGGCAATCGCATCCCCACCGTCTCGATTATCATTGCCGCCCACAATGAAGAAGGCAACATCGCCACCAAATTAAAAAATTCGCTGAGCCTGGACTATCCCGCCGATTGCCTCGAAATCATTGTGGCCTCCGATGGCTCCACCGACCGCACCGATCCAATCGTGGAAGAGTTTTCCGCATCCGACCCCCGCATTCACCTGTTGCGAACCGAGGGCAGGACGGGGAAGAGCGGAGCCCAGAACCTGGCGGCAGCCCAGGCCCGCGGTGAGCTGTTGTTTCTTACCGACGCCCAGACGCACGTCCCCGAAAACGTGCTGGGATTGCTGGTCAGCAATTTCGCCGATCCGCAAGTCGGCCTGGTTTCCGCGACCGTGCAGTTTGCCACCGGAACCGACGCCGTTTCCAAGGGTCAGGGCCTGTACTGGCGCTACGAGTACGTTCTTCGCCAGGCCGAATCTGACATCGGCATTCTCGCCACCGGAGGCGGCGCGGCCATGATGCTTCGCCGCGAACTCTATTCCCAGATTCCTCCCCGCTACGGCGATGATTGCATTCTTCCCCTCGATGTCCGGCTTAAAGGCTATCGCGTGTTGAATGACCCAGCCGCCATCGTGTTCGATGCCTCTCCGCGTTCCGTGTCCGATGAATTGCGGAGCCGCGTCCGCATGACCGCGCGCAACTGGGCGGGTACCCTCAGCCGTCCCGCGCTGCTCAATCCTTTTCGCTTTCCCGCCACCGCACTGGGCCTGATTTCTCACAAGCTGCTGCGCTGGCTTACCCCGCTGCTTCTGCTGCTGATCTTCCTCGCCAACTCAGCTTTAGCCTGGCAGCATGAAGCGATCGCGCTGTGGATCGCCCAGGCCATTTTCTACGGCTGCGCCTTCGTCGGCTGGCGGCGCATGTCCCGCCAGCGTCCAGCTGGTCTTTTTGGCCATCCCTTTTCGTTTTGTTTAGCCAATCTCGGGTTTCTTCTGGGCATGGCAAAAGTTGTCCGCAAGCAGAAAATCGTGACCTATTGAATCTCTTGTTATGACGGTGATCCTACGTGCCCCTTAACGACAGTGTCGATCCGCCGGAAGTAGTGAATTGCTTTTCCGTCGACGTGGAAAGCTTTTCCGAATCCAACGTGCAGTCTTTTTCGATTCCCCCCAGGCATCTCGACCGCGGACGCCAGAACCATGAAATCGAAACCAATATGGATTTCATCCTAAGTTTATTGGCGGAGCACGGCGTCAAGGCAACCTTCTTCTTTCTGGGCAGAATTGCCCGGGATCTCCCGCAGTTAGTGCGGCGAGTGGCGCAGGAGAATCATGAGATCGCGTGTCACAGTCTGAACCACTTTCGCATCTATGGCCTCACGCCGGAGGTTTTTGCGGAAGAGTTGCGCGAAGCCAAGGGACTTCTCGAGGATGCCTCCGGCCAACAGATCTGCGGTTTTCGCGCGCCTGATTTCTCCATCACGCGCGAATCCGCCTGGGCGCTGGACGCGCTGCGGCAGGCGGGATTTTTCTATGACTCAAGCATCTATCCCTTTGGAGGACACGACGTCTACGGCATCCCAGGGGCGTCCTCGGAGGTTCATTGCTTGGCCAATGGATTGATCGAATGGCCCCTGACGACGATTCCGATCTTGAACCGCCGTATGCCCTTTGGCGGAGGCGGCTATTTCCGCCTGTACCCGTTCCGCTTCACCGAATTTTGCTTTTCTCGTCTCAATCTTCAGAGAAAGCCCTGCATGTTCTACATTCACCCCTACGAAATTGGTCCGGCCATTGAACGCATCACGGGGCTATCGAACCTTCGCCAGTTCCGCCATTACTTCCGTTGCGGCACTTTGAACCGCCGCCTCGCCCGTTTGCTGAAGAAATTTCGCTTCGCTCCGGCCCTCGCGGCTTTGCGCCAAATGGGTTACATGACAGAAATGACTTCCGGAAAGGAGACCGCCTATGTCTGACGCAGCCCGGGTCGAACAGTATTTCACGCGCTCGGCCGTATTGTTCGATTCGCTTTACGACGCAGAGAACGCCACTGCAGCCGTCAAATGGCTCAACCGAACCTTTCGCCGCGATATCTACGAACGCTTTCGCCTGAGCCTCGATCATGTGCAGAGCCACGAGCTCGAAACCGTTCTCGATGTAGGGTGCGGTTCGGGACGGTACGAAGTTGGCCTGGCTGCGATTGGTGTGCGCAGAATCGTTGGGCTTGATGTGAGTCCGGGAATGATCCAACTGGCCCGTGAACTCACCGCGAAGAGGGAGCAGAAGCAAACAACCTTTGAATTTGTGCAACAGGATTTTGCGGCGTTTCACACATCCGGCACGTTTGACGCGTTGCTGGCCATGGGCTTCTTCGATTACGTGCGTGAGCCGGTGGCGGTGCTTCAGCGCATGCGCGGCTTCGCCCGGCACTCGGTGATCGCCAGTTTTCCGTCCACTTCCTGGTATCGGACGCCCATCCGAAAAGTCCGGTACCTGGCCAAGCGCTGTCCGGTTTATTTTTACCGGCGTGCCGATATCGATCGTCTCGCCCTTAACGCGGGCTTTGCCCGCCACGAGGTCACGAAAATCGAAGGCGCCGGGCAGGATTACTTTGTGGCGTTCTTCAAATGATCGAGGAGCCAAGCCGTCCGTATGGACCTTCCGCAAAAAGCTTAACCAGACTGGCATGATTTCCGTAGCAACCAATCCGCATCTTGCAGTCGTCGCAACTCCCGCTTGCCCTCTTTGCGGCAGTACGAGACTGAAGACAAAATCGCAGCATGATCAGAAGCGTCTGCAGAAATGCCGCCGCTGCGGGGTTCTGTTTGTGATGCCGCAGCCGTCCTCGGCGTTGCTGGCCAGTCACTTTCAGACTGGAGGCCTGGTCACGGTCGATGACTTTGATACCCACTTTGAAGTCAATCGACAGCCCGTCTTGTCTCGAGTCGTGAACTACATCCGCTCCCGGAAAGACGCAGGAACCATCCTTGACGTGGGCTGTGCTACTGGATTCTTTCTTGCGGATTTGGCGAAGAAGTCTAAATGGGATGCCCGGGGCGTCGAACTGTCACTCCCGGCGGCAGGAGAAGCGAGACGCTCTGGAATCCAGGTCCACGTCGGAGATACCCGAAGTGCGAAGTTCAAGGACAATTCCTTCGATGTCATCACCGTACTCGATGCTTTTTATTACTTTCCCAACCCCGAGTCCGAGCTGGCAGAACTGGGTCGCATTCTCAAAGAAGACGGTTTTCTGGCGCTCGAGCTGCCTTGGGCCAACACTCGTGTCTGGCAGCGCACCGCCATCATCAGCAAGCTCCTCAATCGAAGTTGCATTCCACTGCTGCAAAGTAGCGATCACCTTTTTTATTACACGCCAAAATCGGTGTCACTGTTGCTGGAGGATTGCGGGTTCCGGGTGCAGACCATTCGCCCTCTGCCCGCGAACCAGCAAGTAGGGCTGCTTCGAGACCTCCTCTGGAGAACCTACGGCGTCATTTCGCAACTGCTTTGGAGGCTGTCGGCCGGAAGCGTATTTCTTGGCCCCCGATTTCTGGTGGTAGCCGGGAAAACTCGCCAGCCACTCGCGGCAGAAGTGCAAGTTCGCGGATCCGTGAATCGTCAGCCTAAATCTCAAAATAGAAGCTAGTCTTCGCTGCCTGCTGTCGTTCCCTCGACCGCGCTCATCACAAAAGAGAAGGACTATTAAGGATTCCCGGATGCGAAAAACCTTCTTACCGTTTTCTCCTCCACTCATCGGCGAGGAAGAAATTGCCGAAGTTGCCGACACTCTCCGGTCGGACTGGATCACCACCGGTCCGAAGGTAAAGCGTTTCGAGCAGGAATTTGCCACGGCCGTGAATGCCCCCGCGGCTTTGGCGGTGAATTCCTGCACGGCTGCGTTGCACGTGGCTTTGGCCACGCTTGGCGTCGGTCCCGGTGACGCTGTGATCACGACGCCCATGACCTTCTGCTCGACCGTCCACGTCATCGAACACGTCGGCGCTCGCCCCATTCTGGTGGATGTGGAACCGGGTACCCTCAATCTTGATCCCAACCGAGTCCGCGAAACGCTCGCGCTCCTCAAGAACCAGGGCGGGGGGAATGTTCCCCGCGTCAAGGCCATCATTCCCGTCCACCTCTACGGACATCCCTGCGACATGGACGCCCTGCTCGAAATCGCCTCCGAATATGAATGCGCCATCATTGAAGACGCAGCTCATGCTCTGCCGGCGGAATACAAGCGAAAGAAAATCGGATCGCTCGGCGGGAGTGCCTCAGTCCCTGGGTTGAGCTGCTTCTCTTTCTATGCCACGAAAAACATGACCACGGCGGAAGGTGGAATGCTTACTGGATCAGCCGAACTGCTGGAAGAGGCCCGCATCTGGAGCCTGCACGGCATGAGTCACGACGCCTGGCAGCGCTATGGCCGCGAAGGAACGTGGCATTACGACGTAACCCGCCCGGGCTTCAAATACAACATGACCGATATCCAGGCCGCCCTGGGACTTCATCAACTCCGAAAGCTAAACGCATTTCACCGCCGGCGGCGGGAGATTGCCGCCCGCTACAACCAGGCGTTTCGGGCGTTTGGCGAACTCGAAACGCCAACCGAACACGACTGGGCCGGCCATGCCTGGCACCTCTACGTGCTCCGTCTTAATTCGGACCGGCTGGCCATCTCGCGCAATCAGTTCATCTCCGAATTGCAGGCGCGCAACATCGGAACTTCGGTCCACTTCATCCCCATCCATCTGCATTCGTATTACCGCGAGAAATATGGATATTCAGCGGAAGACTTTCCCCTCGCCTATTCCCACTATCAGCGGATCATTTCTTTACCGTGTTATCCCCGCATGGGGGACGAGGACGTGGAGGACGTAATCAGCGCGGTTACACAGATAGTAGGCGCTCACACCAGGCTGCGGGAACAAAAGGCGCGATCGTCGCAGCCTGTTCGTGATCTCAGCTTCAGCGTGCCAATCGTTCGCCAAAATGATGAACCGCAGCTTTAACTTCGTCTGCGCTGCTCTAGGGTTGCTGCTTTTATTCCCCGTGCTGACCGTCATCGCTTTGGTGGTGAAATGCCACGATGGTGGCCCAGTTTTTTATGCTCAACCACGGGTGGGAAAAGGTTTTCGGCTATTCCGCGTGCTGAAATTCCGCAGCATGGTTGTGAATGCAGACCAAGACGGGCTCCTGACGGCGCCAGCCGATCACCGCCTCACCCGGGTGGGACGCCTCCTCAGGAAGCACAAGCTCGACGAACTTCCCCAGCTCTGGAATGTTCTGACCGGAGATATGCAACTGGTTGGCGTGCGTCCTGAGGTTGAGCCCTACGTCGCGATGTTTCGCGAACAATACGCCCTCCTGCTCAACCAGCCGCCCGGAATTACCGATCCCGCAAGCCTGGCCTATCGCCGGGAAGAGACGCTGTTTGTTGCGGAACGCATGGAACAGCAGTATGTATCGGAAATACTGCCTGAAAAATTGAAATTGTCACTGGACTACCAGCGTAATCGCAGCTTCTTTTCCGATCTCCGCGTGTTGCTTAACACGGTCCTGAACCTAACTCTATAAAGCCTGGCAATTTTCACCTCGAATTCTGTCGCAGCCGCAAATCCACTTCGCAGCAACGAACGAAACCTATGGGCAAATTCCAATTCGATCCATACTCCGCTCTGAACCAGAAGATCATTGACGCCCTCATCTCCGGCGTCTCGTTCTATTTCGCCTACGAAGTTCTCTTCGAAGGGCAGATTCCCGCCGCATCCTCCCTGCAGAAGTGGGCCCTTCTGCCTGCGATGATGGCTGGACAAGTTCTAACCAACATGGCGCTGAGCACGTATCGGATGATCTGGAGGTACGTGAGCCTGCGTGACGCAATCGCTCTCGTGCGTAACTATGCTGTGTTTCCCGCGGCATTCCTGCTGATGGAATACTTCGTGCCCCATATCACCCCGCTCCTTCGGGTGCCGGCTGGAATCTTGGTTGCGGCATATTTCTTCTCTCTCTTTGCCGCATTGACCGCGCGAGCCGCCCGGCGCTTGCTCCACGAAGGAATCACCGCCCGCGTCCTCAACGGCAAAAGCGCAACTCCTGTCCTGCTTATCGGAGCCGGCAAGATCGGAATAAAGATGACCAACGAAATCCGCGGCCACATCGATCTGCGGCCCGTTGGGTTTCTCGACGACGCCCCGCAAAAAAAAGGCTCGCTCATTAGCGGCCTCCGGGTCCTGGGCCCGCTCCCGTCGCTCGCCGCCAGCATTCAGAATTTCGGCGTACGCCAGGTCATTGTGTGCATTGCACGTCCCTCGCGCGAAACCCTGCGCCGCATTTGGGCCACTTGTGAATTGCTGAGCATCCCCGTGAAGATCGTGCCTACTCTCGAGGAAATTCTGCATGGCAAGTTCAACATCGCCAACTTCCGCGATGTAGAAATGAAAGACCTGCTCGGCCGGAACTCCGTCGAAGGCACAGCCAGCGAGGTGGAACTGAGTGAAGCCTACCGCGGTAAGAGCATTCTGGTCACGGGCGCCGGCGGATCCATCGGCTCCGAACTCGCAGTCCAGCTCTTAAAGCTCGAGCCCAGACACCTGCTGTTGCTCGACAAAGATGAAAACGGGCTGAATGATGTCTACGTTCAGCTCCAGAGCCAGCATCCGGGCAAATCCACTCCCCTGGTCGCCGACCTCCGTTTTCCCGAGCGTTTGCGCGGCATATTCGAGCGCCATCGTCCCGAGGTTGTTTTCCATGCCGCCGCCCACAAACACGTTCACTTGATGGAGATCAACCCCTGCGAGGCGGTCGCCAACAACGTCACTGGCACTCGCAACCTGGTCGAGCAGTCCGTCAGATTTGGCGTTGAACGCTTTGTGCAGATCTCTACCGACAAGGCTGTGAATCCAACGTCAATCATGGGCGCCACCAAACGGATTTGCGAGATGATTGTGCAAGCGCAGGCCGACCGCCAGCGCACGCTTTTTTGCTGCGTCCGTTTCGGCAATGTCCTCGGAAGCCGCGGCAGCATGGTGCCGATTTTTAAGCAGCAGATCCTGAATGGCGGTCCCGTCACCGTCACCCATGCCCAGGCACAAAGATTTCTGATGACCATTCCGGAAGCCGTGTGCCTCCTGATTCACGCCGGCACCCTGGCCCATTCGAGAGAAGTTTTTGTGCTGGATATGGGCGAGCCGGTGCTCATCAAAACGGTGGCGCACGATCTGATCGAGCTCTCCGGCCTTTCTCCTACGCGGGACATTCGCATTGAAATCACCGGCATGAAGCTGGGAGAGAAACTCATTGAGGCGCTGGTCGACGACCGCAGCGAGACCCTGGGCCCCACACGCCTGCACAAAATCCAGACCATCAATACCCGGCCCTTTGACGCTGCCGAGTTCACCACCAAACTCCGCGCCCTGGAGGCGTCCGCATGGCAGGGAAACGCCGCTGAAGTCTACCGGGATTTGGCCGATGTGAACATTGGGTTCGTCTATCAGGGCTCGGCGCTTCATTCTTCGCCACTCCCGCTTACACCAGTGGTGGAAGAGTCTTCGGCCACCATGGGCGCTTCTACCGGCGCATGACGCCCATTTCACCTACAACGTCAAATCGCACTGGAGGTCTGCTTGAACGAGTACGTGGAACCGAACAGTTCTGAACCATTCCCAGCCCCACTCCCCGAACCTCCCCAGATCGACTGTGCCGGCTGGTCCGCTCGCAGAGTTCTGTGCTGGGCCTATCGCCAATATGAAGATGAAATCGCTATTGCTTCGGCCTTCGGCGCGGAAGGCATCGTGCTCATTGATATGGCTGCGCAGGTTCGCCCGCATCCCCGCGTGTTCGTCTTAGATACCTCTTTTCTCTTTCCCGAAACTTACCGCCTGATCGAACAAGTGGAGTCACGCTACGGCATCACCGTCCAGCGCGTGCTGCCCGCTTTGTCTCCCGAAGAGCAATTCAGGTTGTATGGAGACGAACTGTGGAGCCGCGATCCTGATTTATGCTGTCAACTCCGCAAAGTTGAGCCTCTGCAGCGGCAACTGGCGCAGCTCCGCGCCTGGGTCACTTCCATTCGGAGGGATCAGACTCAAGGCCGCGCTCAGACCCGGAAAGTCGCATGGGACACGCGATTCGGCGTCATGAAAATCAACCCTCTCGCTGATTGGTCGAGCGAGCGC
Organism: Candidatus Acidiferrum sp.; assembly: GCA_035568115.1. Taxonomy (GTDB): domain Bacteria; phylum Acidobacteriota; class Terriglobia; order Terriglobales; family Acidobacteriaceae; genus Sulfotelmatobacter. Next base: position 142,970 of record DATMOP010000079.1, on the reverse strand, counting down.
GTATGGCGCTACATTCACCGGCGGAAACTGCCCTACAATCCCCTGCTGGTCCAGAACTATCCCAGCATCGGCTGCGTGCAGTGCACGCGCCCGGTAAAACCTGGAGAAGATCCACGTGCGGGCCGCTGGCCAGGATTTGCAAAAACTGAGTGTGGTCTTCACACTCCCAGGCCCGATGCGCCTCTCCGCTAGACCAGCACTACTCCCTCCGCATCAACCCCCATAGCCTCCCGATTCTTCTAAGACGGCCAACGCCTAACGGCGGCTCTTGAGGAATGTCCGCAGCACCTCTGCGCAACGCCTGAGTGTGAAAGGTCCAGGCGCCTCCGAATTTTTCCGTCTTGATATTCACTCTCCCAGCGTGCCGTCGCCAACTTCATCGGCGAAAACCGCGTGCCGGGGAAATAGCAGGTCCGGAACGACACTGTTATCGGCATAGCTAATATCGCCCTCTTGAAGGATAAGGAAATCAAAATTTCGTGCTGCGCCTAAAATGGCGCTTTTGAGGTTGGTCAGTGAGCGCGGTGCGCTGAGACAAATTAGCACATTGCTTCTGGGTGGCCGGAGAGGTTTGCCCTTGTTCGATTCCCGGTGGCGCTACCAAGCCTTTGTAGTGGTTTGTTCGTTCCTTTGCGCACCCAATTCGCCGAAGCGAGGGTTCCAGTAAAATGGGCTCAACTAACCTTGTGAGGTTGAACTCATTATGCAGCGGGCATTCGGACTCAATATTCCGCAAACGCTGGAAGATGTTTGTGATCCGGCTCGCCTGGCTCTGATCGTGTACGACATGCAGGCCGGGATCGTGAAGCAAATCGAAAACGCCCCGCAAATTACGGGCAAAGTGCTTCAGGTTCTTGAGGCCGCCCGCAAAGCGGGGGTTCGGGTATTCTTCACGCGCCACATGTCACTCCCCAGAGAACTGATGGGTGTGGCTCAGTTCCGCATGGCGATGGCCTGGCAGCGGGTGAAGTCGCCAGACGAGGTCAAACCCTGGTTCTTGCGGGACGCGCCAGGGTTCGCTCTGATTCCGGAGATGCAGCCTCTGCCGAGCGAGGCCATTTTTGACAAGATCACCATGTCGGCGTTTGAAGGTACGCCGCTGGACATCGCGCTGCGCGATTGCGGCGTCAATGCCTTTGCCATTGTCGGGATCGCCATGGAAATCGGGATTGAACCGACTGTGCGGCAGGGCGCTGATCTTGGCTACATTCCAGTAGTCGTCAAAGACGCTTGCGGTTTCGGTCATCGCGATGCGGCCGAACGCTCCATTGCCAGCCTTGAGTTTGCGGGGGATGCTTTGTTTACAAGTGTCGAGACAATCTGCGCTCAGCTCGGGCGCATTGGGACCTAAACGTTGTGACTGACGATGCCATCACGATCTTCCCGGGTCCGCGCTTTCGGGCGGCGATGGTGCTGGCCATCCTTGCGGATGCGTTTCAACTGGTGGTTTTTCCGTTATTTGTCGAAGGCGCTCTGTCGCCTGCCGAAGATGTACTCGATTTTGGGATTGGAGCCATGATGATTCACTTGCTTGGCTGGCATTGGGAATTTCTTCCTTCGTTTCTTGCCAAGCTCGTGCCCGGAGTGGATTTGGTTCCTTTTTGGACGATAGCGGTGGCAAACGTTTATCGGAAATCGAAGCAGGTCGCCGTCACTGCACATGAAGGTCGTGAGCAGCATCCGGCCCTGAAAGACACGGAAAATTCCTGAGCCGGCGAATCGGATCGAAGTCAGACGGCCCGGTTCAGAGGACTGCACTTGTACAACTGTCTACCCAGCCTGCCGCTGCAAAGGGAGTAGTTCTTGATTGGCCGCTACGAGTTCATAATCGGTGAAGGTCACGTCTCCACCCACCAACTCAGGCCGGTAAATTGACTCAAAACGTTTCACTGCCGCTGACTTGCTATGGACGTCGAGCGCACCTGCGTCTTCAAAAATGAAGGAGTGCACAAAACGGGTCGGATCATCTTTCTGCTGCCACGCCGCATACACTCGCGTACCTGGTTCGTTTGTCTTAACATAACGCACAAATTCTTCAATGGCCCGCTTCACTTTTTCTGTTCCTGACGGTGTAACCTGATACTGAGCGATGGTATATATCGGCATGTGCCCCTCTCCTCGTTCCTGATTTTCGCTACCAGTCTAGGCTTCGTTAAGCCGCGTAGCCAGCGCCATCCTCGTCCGAATTTCGGCTGCGATCTCGGCCGGTGACCGGTCCACATTGATCACTAGCGCGTCGTCTGGTTCTTCCAGTGCCTCCAGTTGGCTGTCGAGCATCCCTTCTGTCATGAAGTGTCCTCGCCGTGAACGCAAACGGTCCCGAAACAGCTGCGTCGTTCCCGTCAAAAATACCATCTGTACTTCCGGTCCGACGTTCAGGGCCTCCCGATAGGCCCGCTTCAACGCCGAACAGGCTAATATCGCATTTTCCCTCGCCGCCATCCAGCTGGCGATCAGGGCGCGCAATTTCTCCAGCCAAGGCGCGCGGTCGGCATCGGTTAGCGGAATTCCGTTCCGCATTTTCTCTACGTTCTCGGCTGGATGGTAATCGTCCCCGTCCACGAAGTCCCATCCGAGTTCTGACGCCAGCAATTGTCCTACTGTCGTCTTCCCAGCCCCCGATACTCCCATCAGCAAGATGATCACGCTTCCTCCATTTACATTCTTATTTCACATACTTTGCTCCCGCGGGAGTGTGCCACGGGTCGTAATGGAGCGCGAAGCGGATTCGGTCTGCAATTGAAGGATGGCTGTAGGACCAGAAGACGAGCAGCGGGCTCGGCGTGGGATAGTCATAGCTTTTTTCGCCGAGTTTCTGGAACGACGAGGCTGCGACTTCGCCGTTGTCGCGAAACAGGCCGTGCGTAACTTCTAACCCGTAGATATCCGCCTGATGTTCCAGATGGCGGCTGTAGGCATTGCCGATCGGTTCGCCGGCCATGGTGAGAAGCGAAAGTGCCAGCATCAGGACGGGTAGGGCCGCCAGGTCGTTGATGCCGCGGATGTGCCACTGCTCTCCCCATCGCGCCAGCAGGGCGAGAACGATGCGCTGTCCCAGCCAGAAGCCGAAGAACGTCATGCCTGCGGCGAACGCAAGTCCTTTGTAGATATGGTTCAGGACGTAGTGGCCCATTTCGTGGCCGAAGACGAACAACGTTTCGGGTATGGCGAGGTCGCGGGAGGTATTGTCCCACACGACGACCCGCTTGGTGGCGCCGATTCCAGTGACGTAGGCATTGTAGGTAGTGACTTTTGCGCTGGCTTCCATTTCGAACATGCGGTCGCGGGGAATACTGAGTCCGCCACGCCGGGTTAGTTTTTCGATCTCGCCCACCAGGAGGGGCTGCTTCTTCTCCAAAGGCTCGAACCTGTTGAACATGGGGTCGAAAATGACCGGCGTGACAAAGATCAGCAGTACAACGAACGGAAGAGTCAGCAGCCAGAAATAGAACCACCAGCGCTTCGGACTCTTGCGGATGACACGGAACAACACGAAGACCGTGGGCACGAGGACGAAGAGCGAGACCGCTTCTGCTTTGCACCAGTCCCCCACCCATGAGGCCCAGCCTTGCACGGAGAGGCCGTAGGTTAGGGAGATGTGGTGCCCGTATATTTCGATAGGCAGGGAGAGTACGGCGATCAGAAGCGCGAGCAGCGGCACGAACATTAACGTCTGCACAAAACTATTCTGGCTGGCCCGCCCGGAGAGATCACGGAACACGGGCGCGACGCGCAGTTTGAGCAGAACCCAGAGGACCACAATTCCGAAGATCATGCCGACGAGATAAAGGACTGTGCTCGTTTTGTAGAGCGCTTCGGCTTTGGCCAGTTTGTCGGGAGGCAGGCTATATTCCGTGACCTTGAGGTGCTGACGAGATTGCAGTTGTGCTGGGTCTGGTGTTCCCGCAGCGGGGGCTGTTTGTGCTGCGGAGACTGAATGCGGCAGGGCCACCAAGGTACACACAACCAGCCAAAATGCGATTGCTTTCAACGCAAGCTCCTTTTCCATCTCGAAATCCGAATCATAGATGTCGTGAGACTTATAATCCATCTTCATGAACGAGGGGAGATTCAAGAGGAAGTTGTGCGCCTTCTGCCGGCGCGGAAGGGACATTTCCAGCTGGAGTCGGGCCATCATGGCGATTTATGCTCGCTGTGCTGGGGGAATCCGCGGCAAAGTTCGCAGCAGACGAGGGGATCGCGCTAGAAGCGATCGCTTTTCTTCCCAATGAAATCTGGACGTCACTTGAGTGTCCGTTGTGCGCTCGCGGGGTTCTGCTGGAGGACCTCCTGGAGGGTCCGCAACACTCTTGAGCCGCCCCCCTATTGCGAGGGAATGCTGTAGTGCGAAACGATAACCTGCCACTTCCCGTTCAGGCTCATCCAAACGTCTGTGAAGCGATCGCGATATTCGTAGGGCTTTCCCTTGGACGTACCTTTCTCGTGATAAGCGCCGGTAACGACGGCGGTGTTGCCGTGCATCCGAACGCTTAGTCCGGACATTTCTGTCGTGTCAATGCGAACCGTCGGGTCTCCGTTGTGTGCGATGTATCCAGATTTGCTAAAGGTGGTTCCATCTTCCAAAGTGATGATGAAATCCTCGGCCAGCAGCGATTCCATGGCCGCTACGTCTCCGCGCTTGTAAGCCACGTTCCACTTGTCTTCCAACTCCAGGATTTTGAATGACGCTGTCTCGGATTTGTTTTGTGCGAGGGCGAAATCGATCGTCCAACTTGCCAGGAACGCGAGGACAAGAAGTGAAGTCGTTATCTTCATGCTATGGCTGCATTGTCTCCCGCGCAGTTCGCCTACACAACAGGAAACCGGAACTTCTATGGTGACTAATGCGGCTCTAATAAGCCGGCTCCCATCTTGGGAAACGATGGCGAACAGCGCAGGCGCTATAATGGCGCGACACGGATGCCCCTTACCTCTGGCACAAAACTAGGTCCTTACGAAATTCAATCCCCGCTGGGCGCGGGCGGCATGGGAGAGGTTTACCGTGCTCGTGACACGCGCCTTGACCGCACTGTGGCGGTCAAAGTTCTCGCGTCTCACCTTTCTTCTTCTCCGGAACTGAAGCAGCGCATGGAGCGCGAGGGCAGAGCGATATCTTCGCTGAACCATCCTCACATCTGCCAGCTTTATGACATCGGCTCGCAGAACGGCACCGATTATCTGGTGATGGAGTTTCTGGAAGGTGAGACTCTGGCGGAGCGTCTGCGCAAAGGCGCGATGCCGCTGAATGAGCTTTTGAAGATCGGGATTGCCATCGCCGAAGCTTTGGCGGTTGCGCATCGCAATGGGATTGTCCACCGTGACCTGAAGCCGGGGAACATCATGCTGACCGCTGGCGGCGCCAAGCTGATGGATTTCGGCCTGGCGAAACCGCTGAGCGCGCAGACTACGGCGCCGGGATCAGGAACACAACCACCTTCCTTCACCGCGGCCGCGACGTTGAGTGGCCCGAGCCCGCTGAGCCCGCTGACCACCGCGGGCAGCATCGTGGGCACGATTCAATACATGGCTCCGGAGCAGATTGAAGGCAAAGAAGCGGATGCGCGTTCCGATATTTTTGCGTTTGGTGCGGTGCTCTACGAGATGGTGGCGGGGAAGCGGCCGTTCTCCGGCAAGAGTCAGATCTCGCTGGCGTCGTCAATTCTCGAAGCTGATCCCCAGTTACTGGTCGTGCTCAAGCCGCAAACGCCGCCTGCCTTTGATCACGTGGTGACTACTTGTTTGCAGAAGGATCCGGAACAACGTTATCTCGCGGCGCATGACATCAAGCTGGAACTGCAATGGATTGCCGCGGACCGATCATCTTCTTCCGTTGCTGGGACGCCCGCTGCAGCGCCTGCGAACCGCTGGGAACGTTTGAGTTGGGCGGTAGCGGTGGTGGCCGCAGTCGTGATAGGTGGAATTGCTGGAGTTTTTCTCGCCCATCCGGCTCCGTCCAACCAGATCACGCGAACCATGATTGACGCTCCGCCCAAGGCCACGCTTGATTTGACCGGCGATTTTGCCGGACCGCCGGTACTTTCGCCGGACGGTGCACTGATGGCATTTGTGGCGACGGGAGCGGAAGGCAAGACCGCCATCTGGATACGCCCGATGAATGTGGTGGAGGCGCGAATGCTGCCCGGCACCGATGGCGCAATCTTTCCTTTCTGGTCGCCGGACGGCCATTCCCTCGGGTTTTTCGCCGACAGCAAGTTGAAAACGATCGATATCAACGGCGGATCTGCAATCGTGATCTGCGAAGCTCAGTTCGGCCGCGGTGGCTCGTGGGGTCCGGGTGGCGTCATTGTGTTTACGCCGGGAACCCAGACGGTCCTTATGCGGGTTAGCGCTGGCGGTGGAACTCCGACCCCCCTCACCAAGCTTGATCCAACTCAGCACACCTCGCATCGCTGGCCGTTCTTTCTTCCCGATGGCCGGCACTATGTTTATCTGGCGATTAATCATGATCCTTCGCACGCCACCAACGATGCTCTCTTTTATGCGTCGCTCGATGGCAAGGAAAACCGAATGCTGTTCCGCTCGCAGTCCAACGCGGTTTACGGAAGCGGATTTCTTTTGTTCGCCCGTGGCGACCAGTTGATGGCGCAGGCGTTCGATCCCAACAATGGAACGCTGGCCGGAGAGCCACAGACTTTGGCAGGCGGAGTAGTAGACGACGTAAGCACGTGGCACATTGACGCCTCCGCTTCCAACAACGGCATGTTGGTTCTCGGCAGCGGTGGGACGGCCGACTGGCAACTGGTCTGGACGGACCGCAACGGAAAACAGATTGGAACTGTCGCGGACAAACTTACGAACTTGCAGACGGCGGTTATTTCTCCGCAAGGCGACCGGGTCGCCTTGCAAATTGATAACGGAGTCAATGACATCTGGGTCTTCGATCTGGCGCGTGGAATCAAGACGCGGCTGACGTTCGGTCCGGTCTCCAACATATTTCCCGTGTGGTCTCCCGACGGAAGGTGGATCGCTTACAATTCCGACCGCAACGGCCGCGCAAATATTCTTCGCAAGCGTTCCGACGGGAGTGGCGTGGAGGAACTTTTGCTGACCGACCCCGACGTGGCCATCCCCACGGATTGGTCGCGGGACGGCAAAACGCTGATTTATACTCGCGGCGCGATTGGCAGCAACTCGGAGATTTGGGCCATGCCTTTTGAAGGCGACCGCAAGCCCTTTCTCGTTCTGGCACACACTGCAAATTCATTCCTGGCCCAGGGGATGCTCTCGCCGAATGCCCGCTGGCTGGCTTATACGTCAACTGAATCCGGAAACCCGGAAGTGTACGTGACGGCGTTCGGCGGCGGACAGGGCAAATGGCAGGTCTCGACGAACGAAGGGACACACCCGAAATGGAGCAATGATGGCAAGGAACTTTACTTTGCCAATAACATTAGCCGCGTTTTATCGTCGGTGCCGGTGAAAGAAGAAAACGGTGCGCTGCAATTCGGCGCCGGTCAACCCGTCGCGACAACGCCGGCAACCCAGCAGTTCATCTACGATGTCTCGCCTGACGACAAAAAGATCCTGCTGAATGTGGTTTCGCAGCAGGTCAACCAATCGATCACCGTCGTGTCGAATTTCACTGCGGGGTTGAAAAAGTAGGGAACCTGAACCGGATTAAAATCCACGCGACGCAGGTGTAGCATGAAATTCTTGATTCGCATCGCACCCACGGTGCTGCTGCTTGCAACTTCCATGTCTATGTCGGCAAGAGACCGGTCCAACGCGCGCTCGATGGTGGTCACACGCTACGGCATTGTGGCGACCAGCCATGTGCAGGCGTCGGTGGCGGGGGCGAAAATCTTGCAGCGCGGAGGATCTGCGGTAGACGCGGCGATCGCAGCCAACGCCGTCCTCGGCGTGACGGAGCCGATGATGAACGGCATGGGCGGCGACTTGTTTGCCATCTATTGGGAAGCGAAAACCGGCAAGCTTTACGGGCTGAATGCAAGCGGATGGGCCCCGCGCGGATTGACCATCGCGCACATCAAGGCCAGAGACGCGACCGCGATGCCGCGGGAAGGCATTGACTCCGTGACTGTGCCCGGTGCGGTGGCGGGCTGGCACGCACTGCATGAGCGTTTCGGAAAGACGCCGTGGGAAGATCTTTTCCAGCCGGCGATCTCCTACGCCGACGAAGGCTATCCCGTTCCCGAGATCATTGCGTCGTATTGGAGGGACTCCGCCGAGACTCTTGCTAACGATGCGGAGGCTCGACGGGTTTACCTGCCTGACGGAAAGCCTCCGGCGGTGGGACAGGTGTTTCAGAACCGCGATCTCGCGAAAGCTTTGCGGTTGGTGGCTGAGCATGGAGCTGATGCGTTTTACAAAGGTGAAGTTGCGCGAGCGATTGTGAGCACGTCGCAGGGCCTGGGTGGAACGATAGCGGCGGACGATCTGGCCGAGTTTTTGCCAGAGTGGGTGGATCCGATTTCAACCACCTACCGGGATTGGACCGTCTACGAACTTCCTCCCAACGGCCAAGGCATGGCGGCACTGGAGATGCTGAACGTTATGGAAACGACGCCGGCGTCACCCGACGGACCGCTCAGCGTCGCGGAACTGCATAAGAAGATCGAAGCCATGAAGCTGGCTTACGCCGATCTGGGACGCTACAACGCTGATCCTCGTTTCGCGAAGGTACCGGTGAAGGGAATGCTCTCGAAAGATTACGCGCGGGAGCGCGCCAAGCTGATCGATCCCGGCAAAGCGAATTGCGAGGTTGCGGAAGGCGCGCCGCCCTTCAGCGATACTACTTACCTTTCGGTGGTCGATCGCGAAGGCAACATTGTTTCGTTGATTCAAAGCAATTATGAAGCGTTCGGAGCGGGCATTGTGGTCCGGGGTATGGGCTTCGCGCTGCAGGATCGCGGCGCGCTGTTTTCACTCGACGCTGCGTCCCCGAATGCGCTGGCTCCCCGCAAGCGGCCGTTCCACACCATCATTCCGGCCTTCATGGAGCGTGGAGATCAGCACATTGGCTTCGGCATTATGGGAGGAGCGAACCAGCCGCTGGCGCACGCGCAATTCGTCTCGAACGTGGTGGACTACGGTATGAACATTCAGGAAGCGATGGAGAATGCGCGCTTCACGGTGAGTCCGCAGCGCGGATGCAACATCGTGATTGAGTCGCGCGTGCCGCCGGAAGTCCGGCAAAAGCTTTCCGCGAGGGGCCATCAATTCGATGTGCGGAACGCCTACTCTACGGCCATGGGCCGCGGCCAGGCCGTCTTGCGCGATTCGAAGGCCAAGGTGAACTACGGAGCATCGGACGCACGCGCCGACGGCGCGGCCGTGCCTGAGCAGTGAGCAATGCCCAGTGGGTGGGTCAGTAACGCTGTCGCGGCTGAGGTTGTACTGGCCACTGATCACCGATCACTGACCACTGTCTTTCAGTCGATACCGTGAATGCGCATATTGACTAGCTGATCGATGCTCAGGTCGCGCATTCCACGCGAGCGCAACCCGCTTATATATTCCGGTGTGACCTGATGGATCCGCATCGCGACGAGCTCATCCGGATCGGGATGCTTGTAGCCCAGACTTTGCAGCTTGTCGATGAATTCCGGCGAGACGCCGTGAATACGAAAGGCGATCAACTGCTCCAGGTCCACGTGATCGTAGCCACGCTTCTTGAGTTCCTCGATCCATTCCGGCGTCGCGCCGTGAATCCTCATGGCGATCAGCGTGTCTTCATCGGGCGAATAGCCGGCTTGATGAAGCGAGCGAATCATCTGCGGAGTCACGCCGTGAATGCGAAAGGCCACGAGCTTGTCGCTGTCTGAAATCTTGAGGCCGGCGTTGCGCAGCTCCTCGATGAATGCTGAATCGACGCGGAAGATGCTGAACGCGATCAGCTTCTCCGTATCCAAATCGGAGAGATGTTCGTTCTTCATCTGGCGCGCGAATTCGACGCTGACATCCTGTACCGCCATGCTGTACTGCTTCTCTTCGTCAACGTCGAAGCCAAGCTTGTGCATTTCGCCGGCGTAGTTGGGATCGGGCTGGAAGTGGAAGATGCCCGCCCCCTCTCCGTTGTTAAGAAAGCCTTCGCATTCGATCTTGCCGGCATCACGTGAGATGGTGAAGCGTACATCCTGGCGTCCGGCCTTCGAGAAGTCGACCCCTGAAAAAGAACTTGTGGGCCAGTCGGACTGGTGATTCGAGTTTCCGCCGTGATGGTGCTCGATCAGCGAGAACTCAACCTTGCCCGCTTCGTCGGACTTGCTGATGGTCCAGTCCCCGCGGCGGACGTCGGCGGCCCGATTCTTGACGACGGCGAAAAGCAGGCAGAACGCGAATACTAGAAAAGCCAGGGTTCGACGGGTTCTCATAATTTCTCCTCTCAGTGTCGCTATAGGTCAGTCGTTATAGGTCAGTGGGCGAGTCCAGGATTCCCGCTTGCTTCAGATGGATCAGCTTCTCCAGGCTGAGGTTCTGGAATCCGTGTTTACGGGCCCGTTCGATGAACTCCGGCGTGATCCCTTGGATTCTGGCGCCGATGACGTCGTCTACACCGAACTTGAAACCGGCACCTTGCAGGCCTTTGATGTATTCCGGCGTTACGCCCTGGATGCGCATGGCAACGAACTGTTCGGCGCTCGGCTTGAGGCCAAGGGCGCGGATGTCGCGAATGTATTCCGGTGTCACACCCTGGATGCGCATGCCCACGAGTTCGTCCACATTAGGCTGTAAACCCTGCTCATGCAGGCCACGCACATAGTCCGGCGTGACGCCTTGAATCCGCATGGCGATGAGTTGATCGACGCCGGGTTGAATGCCTGCATCCTTCAGGCCACGTACGTAGGACGCGTCAACGCCCTGGATTCGCATGGCCATGATCTGATCCGCGTTCGGATTGAGACCGAGCGTGCGGATCTCGCGAATGTATTCCGGAGTCACGCCCTGGATGCGCATGCCTATTAGTTCGTCAGCACTGGAATGGAATCCCTGCTCATGCAGTCCGCGGACGTACTCTGGCGTAACGCCTTGAATCTTCATGGCAATGAGTTGATCCACCGTGACTTCGCCAACCCCGGCAGCCTTCATGCCGTCGATGTAGGAGCCGCCCGACGCTAGTTTCGGTTCGACAGCCTGAGGGCGTACCGGCGAGGGCTTGGCGGCAGGAGCCGGAGCGACCACGGGCGCAGCGGAGGATTGCGGTGCCTCTGGAGCAGCACCGGCAAAATGCGCAAACGAAATCTGACTGGCGTGCACGATGGGTTTTGGGTAAGCGATGCCGAGCAGCGCATTGCCTGCGACTAGTGCTGCCGTCAGACACAGCAGGCCGCCGGTGAGGCCGATGCCGCGATTTCCAGCGCCGATCGACTTCAGCCCGAGCACACGGAAGATGCGCTCGGAAAGCGGGCCACGGTTCGCCGCCATCGCCAGAACTGGTGCGGTTCGCCACTCTTCCATCAGAGTGAGCGCGCGCGCGTACTCGACCGGATTGCCACACAGCGAGACAGCCACATCGTCGCAGCAGTGTTCGCGTTCGGCACGGATGCGCTTGTTCAACCACCATACAGCGGGATGATAGAAGAAGAGAGTCTCGACAGAAACCTGGAAAACATTCACGAAGAGATCGAGGCGCTGAATGTGCGCCAGTTCGTGGACGATCACCAATTGCAGTTGTTCCTCTGACAATCCAGTGAGAGCGGTGACGGGCAGCAGCACGACCGGACGGAACCAGCCAATTACCGCCGGCGCTTGCAGCCAGGCGCATTCGCAGTAACGGACGGCCCGGTTTAATCCAAGCTTCCGTTGCAGCGTCTGGCAAGTCTCAAGCACGCGAGCGCTAACCGTATCAGACTGCCTGCGGCGCTCTCGTTCAAGCAGCAGGAAACCGCCTGCTGAACGAAGGCTGAAGAATGCGACGCCGAGCAGCCATGCCTCTACCAGCCAAGGCAGGGTATCGAGTGAGGGCGAGAGGCGGGAGAATCCAGATGCGGGTCTTGTCACTATATTGTGCGCGACCGTCGGCAGTTCTTCTGCCACCGGGGAATTCATCGAAGACGCGCCAACAGAAGCCGTCAGCACGAAGAACGTAGCGACCGGCGCAGCCAGCATCAGCACGAGCGCCCCCACAGCCAGCACGTAGCGCGCAGACGCTCGCCGGCACAACGTCATCAACACCGCGGCCAGAGCCGCCACGGCCGTTCCTTGCCACAGAAAATGCAGCAGGGTCCAGCCCAGGGAATGCAGTGCACTCGGGGAAAGCCAATTCGTCAGAGTGGTCATCGCCGGCTCCTTTCATGTTCGCCAGACTCGTATTGGTTCAGCAAGCGCCGCAGTTCTTCAATTTCTTCGCGCGAAGCTTTGCGCCCGGCCAGGGCATGCATCATGAGCTGGCTGGCGGAGCCTTCGAAGACGCGCTGCAGCATGTCCCCGGCAAGTTGGCGCTTGGTGTGCTCCGCGGGCAAGCATGCTTCATAGACGTGCGCCCTCTGGGTTTCGTTTCGCCTCACCGTGCCTTTTGCCGTCATAATTTGCAGAAACTTCAGCACGCTGGTGTAGCCCATCGCCCGTTTCTCTTTCAGCGAGTCGTGAACTTCGCGCACCGTGGACGGGCCGCGGGTCCAGAGAACACGGAGGATTTCGAGCTCCGAGGCGGTAGGTTTCTGCGGAGGTTGCTTCATGGAAAGAAACCATACTACGAAGATATTCGTAGTGTCAACGAAAATCTTCGTAGGATTACGGGGACATGAGAAACGGTCGGGAAATGGGCATGAACTGGTGTAAATGGATATTCTCAAGCGCTAAGGAGATTCGTCAATTTCACGCTTCCCAGACCGGCCGCGCGACTGTATTCTAAGAGCACCTTAAAAGGTGCTCCATCCGTAGGCAGACGCAACATGCTGGACATCACAAAAGACATTCAATCGCTGACTGCGTTTCGCCGCCGATCCGGCGACTTCATGAAGCTGCTGAAAAAGAGAAAACGGCCGCTCGTGCTGACGGTCAGGGGCAAAGCCGCGGCGGTCGTCCAGGACGCTGCCGCCTATCAGCACCTGCTCGATGTCGCTGCCCGTGCCGATGCCGAAGAGGGTATCCACCAGGGCTTGGAAGACGCACGTAAAGGACGGATTCGGCCTGCCCGCAAGTTCTTCCGCGAGTTCGAAGCGCAACATGGAATACGCCGTTAACCTCACTGCCCGCGCCGAGCGCGACCTTGCGAGCCTCTATGAACAGATCAATGCAGACCGCTCCGAGGCGGCTCGAAAATGGTACCTCGGCCTCAAGAAGGAAATTCTAAGCCTGGAAACCCTGCCCTTTCGTTGCCCTGTAACGCGCGAGAACGCCAAGCTGAGGCATCTGCTGTACGGTCATGGGCATAACACCTATCGAGTGATTTACCGCGTCACTGGGAGGCAGGTTGACGTTCTCCACATCCGGCACGGGGCCAGGAGAAAGTTTCGGCGGTTATGAATTCCTCTGCCTGCCAAGTCAGGCAGATGCTCCTCCGCCGGGGCGTCAAGATGAACGAAATTGCAACCTACCTCCCTGCGCCTTTGAATTGCCGGAAAATCCGCTCCGCATTCTTGTGGTAAATCTTTTCGAGAACGGAATCCGGAAGATCCATCCCATAAATTTTCCACCTCCCCTGACCGGGATATCCCCAATAATCAAAGTATTCGTCCGCGGTCTCGAACCAGCGGAAGTGGTTGCGGTACATGGCTTCGTCCATCCCGTTGTCGGTGCCGAACAGGATGCGATCCTGATATTTGAGGAAGAACTCGCGGGCATGGCGGGGCTGGCGGCCTAGTTCGGCCTCGCGCGCTCCGAATTCGACCATTACGTTCGGCAGCGTATCCAGCAGGTGAGAAACATAGTCGAGGTTCTCCGGCCAGTTCGCCATGTGGAGTGCTACGAAAGTCGTGTGCGGATGTTTGGCAAACATGCGATCACGCGCCGCCAGAATCGATTCCTTCGTGGGAAATTGCGGGCCGTAGAAACTCCAGTCCGGATGCTCAGTCAGCTCCTCATAGCGTTCGTTAGTGTTGTCCACGGGATGAAAGAATGCTTCGGGATCGGTAACGTGAATAGAGACCGGAATGCCGAGGCGCCCGCACTCCTCCCAGATGGGATCAAGGCGCGGATCATCGACCGCAACCAGTTTTCCCGACTTGTCGCGAATGCTCAACCCGAGGTCTTTTAATTGTTTCAGGCCGCGGGCGCCGCGCGCGACCGAATCGTCGAGTTGAGCCACCATCTCCTGGCTGAAGTTCGAGTCGTCAATCTTGCTCCAGTCGATTTGCGCGAAAACCATGAAGCGCCCAGGATAAGGTTTGACCATCTCGTCAATCACCGCCTGCAGTTTGTTGCCCCACATGCCAGTCAGAATCACGACGGTCCTGACGTTGGTTTTGTCCATGATTTCAAGCACACGCGCGGCCGGCATGTGATCGTCGATGCCCTGGGCGTCGTTGATGTGATTGTGAACGTCGATGACGTAATACTTGGCGCGGTCGACATTGTGCTCCGGCGCATGCAACATGGATTGAGGACGAAAGTCTTTCAGCAGGAGCGTCTTCTTCTGTTCGGCATCGTTCGCGGACTTGTAGCCTATGTGCTCTTGAGTCTGATCCGGCAGCTGCGGGCTCTGCGCGGCTGCGGGCCAAATCAGGATGCCCAGAGCCAGGAACAACCGCGAGTTCAGCTTCATCGCCATAAATTAACTAGGACCGCAATAGATTCCGTGCAATAAACAACACGTTAGCCGGCCTCTCGCCCAGCCGCCGCATGAAGTAGGGATACCATTCCGTACCGAACGGAATGTAAATGCGGAGGCGCCAGCCGTCGCGCACCAGTTTTCGCTGCAAGTCGCGGCGGATTCCGTAGAGCATCTGAAACTCGAACGAGTCGCGGGAAATCTTTTCGCTGGTCGCGAATGCCTGGGCTTGATGAATGATCTTCTCGTCGTGCGTGGCCAGGCCGTGATAGACACCACTTTTCATCAGGATCTTCATCAGCTTTACATAGTTGGCATCCACGTCAGACTTAGCGGGAAATGCGATCTCGGCCGGCTCTTTGTAAGCGCCTTTGCAGAGGCGGATGCGAATCCCTTCGGCCAGAAGTTTTTCGATGTCACTCTCGGAGCGCCTCAGGTACGACTGAATCACCGTGCCGACAGACTTGGCATTTCCCGGCATGCGGTGGAGTTCGTGAACGAAATCAAGCGTGCGCTGGGTGTAAGGCGATCCTTCCATATCGACGCGGACAAAGCCGGGCGGGTTCATGGACGCGGCCTTCGCGACCAGCCCACTGACGATCTCACGGGCCAATTGCTCGTCCACATCAAGCCCCATGTGAGTAAGTTTGAGGCTGATGTTGGCGTTGAGCTGGTGGGTGACGATGGCCTCGAGGATCTCGTGATAAAGCTGGGCGCTGTGCCGGGCCTCGTCTGGATTTGTGACGTTTTCGCCGAGGTTGTCGATGGTCACGCTCATGCCTGCGCGGTTGACGGCCTGCGTGGCACGGACGGCGTCGGCAATCTCAGTGCCGGCAACGAAGCGGCCGGAGACCCGTTTGCCGAGCGAGGAACGCTCGGCAAAACCGCGCAAAGATGGGTTCTCTGAAAGACGGACGAAAAACGTTCTCAACATTCCGCACCTGGAAAATTATCAGCTGAGACCGACTGCTGACTGGAGATGAAGAGCACAGAACGTTGTATCACACCGAGGCACGCCTCCTCCTCGGGCAAAGATCCTGGAGTGAAAGCAGGGCGAGGATTACAAATAAAGATGAGGAACTACGGCGCGAACCGTATTTCGATAATCTCGTAAGTCTCGCGAGACGCAGGCTCAAACTTCCACTGGCGCAGCGCGTTCTGCGCAGCTTCTGCGAGCACAGGATGGCCGCCCTTCACTTCGACGGACTTGACCGTGCCGTTGGGCGCCACCAAAGCCACCGCCCTTACGCTGCCTTTAATGTTCATCGAGCGGGCAAGGCTGGGATATTGGGGGGCAACGCGGGTCAGAATCTTGCGGGCGCTCTCCGAAGACTCCTGGGCGGCAGCGTAGCTGGTAGCGAACGCGAAAATTGATAGCAGAACAAATAAAGCAACCGCGATCCGGTTCTTCATAGGGGTAGTTTGTTCGTATTAAGAATAAGACGAACCTCATCTGAGCCGTAGATTACGTCGGTAATGGACCGAATCATCCGCAGAAGTGAGTGAGCTTACTTGCGTTGTCGCGGGGTGATGGCTTTACTTTCCGTGTTCTTCCAGAAACCTCTCCGCCTCGAGCGCAGCCATGCAGCCGGTTCCCGCTGCGGTAATGGCTTGCCGATATCTCCGGTCCTGCACATCGCCACAGGCATAAACGCCGTGCACGCGCGTGCGCACGTAGTTGTGCGTCTTGAGATAGCCGTCTTCATCGGTGTCGAGTTGGCCCTCGAACATCTTCGCGTTCGGGTCGTGCCCGATACCGAGAAACAGAGCGCTGGTAGGGAAGTCCCATATTTTGCCGGTCTTCAGATTACGCAGCTTGAGACCGGTGACTTCCTGCTTGGCGTGATCGTAGACATCTTCGACGACAGTGTCGGTGAGGAACTCGATCTTTGGGTTTTGCTTGGCGCGATCCAGCATGATCTTGGAAGCGCGAAAGCCGTCGCGCCGGTGAATGAGGGTGACCTTGGTAGCGAAGCGCGTAAGGAACGTGGCTTCCTCCATGGCTGAATCGCCGCCGCCGATTACCACAATTTCTTTTCCTGAAAAGAAGAATCCATCGCACGTGGCGCAAGACGACACTCCGTGGCCGATGAGCTTCTGTTCGTTGGGCAGGCCCAGCCAGCGGGCGGATGCGCCCGTAGCGATGATGAGCGCCTGCGCGTGCACCTGATGTTTGCCAAGATGAAGCAGGAACGGACGCTGGCTGAGATCGGCGCTGGTGAGATGGGCCATGCGGTATTCGGCGCCGAAGCGCTCCGCCTGCTTGCGCATGTTTTCGACTAGTTGCGGTCCCATGATTCCCTCGGGAAAGCCGGGGAAATTTTCCACCTGGGTGGTGAGGGAGAGTTGGCCGCCGGGCTCATGGCCCTCTACTACTAGAGGTTTCAAATTGGCGCGGGCAGTGTAGAGCGCGGCAGTGTGTCCGGCGCAGCCGGATCCAATGATGACGACGTTGCGGGTTTCGCTCATGATGGGCTAGAGGTTAGATTGCTGGTTTCAGATTTCGATGCATCGCGCTGCTGACACTGCCAAAATCCAAGTCTTAAACACCCTTCGACTTCGCTCAGGGCAGGCTCCGGACACGGAGGACACAGGGCGATTCTTCTTCATTTTTTCTCTTCCGCTTTTTTTGTGAAGGGCTTTGTGGATTTCGGTTTCGCGGCTTCCTTCGGGCCTGCGCCCGGAATCTGCGCCAGCTCCGCAGGCACGGTCCGCTGCACGGCGAGCAGCCTGCGATAGTTTGCCAGTACTTCGGAGGCGCTGCGAAATAGCGGTTCGTAGGCGCTTTGGTCCGGCGCGGGCCCGTTTTCGGTGCCGCTACAGCGGGCCAGTGCAATCGAAGACTTTCCGAAGCGTTCGAGCCGGATGCGGTTGGCAGGAGTGTTGGCCGCAACCATGGCTTCCGGGCTGCTGATCGCGGAAGCGCTGTCCTCCATCGAAACCTGAATCAAATCTTTGGGATCGCGCACATGCAGCACCAGGGTTTCGATCATATTCTGGCCATCGTTGCTGAAGGAATACTGGACACTGGAAAACAAAGCCTGCACGGAGAACTCACGGCGAATACGAACATAACTGGCGACCGACACCTCGTCCGACATTTGCGCGCCCTTGCCGGGCTGAAGGAAATTTGGCGGCTCGCTCAGAGTAGAGCGTCCGTGCGAGATTTCGAAGTCATCGCCAAATAGCGGCTGCTTGGGAACCCGCGCCAGAGCGGACGCAATCTCCTTTTGCTCCTCCGCCGAAGGCGTGCACACGTTCAGCATGTTCACTTTTACCTGCGGCTGCGCTGACTGCGGTTCGGGAGCCTGATGCGTTACGGCGGGAAGGGGAACCAGAAAGCCGGCCATGAGCAAAATGAGTTTTGGGATCACGGCAGAATTCTAAATGATGCGTGCGAAAAACCTTAAATGCCGCTGAAAACGAAGAGTTTTGCCGAAGCAGCCAAGACGGTTAGAATTCAGGGCATGGCGAATCTTACATTGGTTTACGGCATGAGGCTGTTGCCCAGCGAAGATGTGGTCGAAGTTGGGCAGGCTCCGGTAAAGCTTGCCAATGGACGCGAGGCCCGCGTCACCATGCATGTGCTCGAAGGCAGCAAGGAAGAAATCGAGAAGCAATTGCGCACCAGCCTGGAAGCGTTCTTCGATTTGTATCCGGAGATCTAGTAGTTCTGGCTAAGCAAAATCATGAGGGAGTCGTACTGGAAGATGCGCGCAAGAATTCAAGCGGCCGGTTTTTGGCCGCAAGGCTGGGTCGCGCGCGGAGCCTGCTATTCACTGGGCCTGGCACTGGCTCTGTTCGCCCTGGAAATGCTATTGAAGCTGTTTGCGCCGAAGTGGAGCGACAGCCTTGGGGGTTGGGTTAAGTTTCTTGTTTTCGACGCTGCTTTGCTGTTTTCCATTGTCGCTTTCCGCGCGTTGAGACGAACGATTCTGTGGCGTCTGCGCAACCGGTTGATTGTTACCTACATCTTCATTGGAGTAATCCCCGCTGCATTGCTGATCGCGATGGCGTTCATCACGATCTATCTCTTCGCCGGGCAGTTCGCCAGTTTCGTGGTGACCTCCGAGATCGGCGCGCAGCTGCGCAGCATGCAAGCCGTGAACGCCGCCGTAAGTAACGAGCTGGCGGCGCGCATCGAGAAGGGCCAAACACCTGCCGCGGAGTCGCTCGCGGGATTGAAAAAGCGCGACCGCTCCTGGGGAAGACGGCGGGTCTGTGCCTGGCATGGTGCGAAGGTGTTGTCCTTCGGCAGCGAAGCGGAGAGAGCGTCCTTGGTGTCTTTCCCGGATTTCATAAAGCAAGACGACAATCGATACGCCAAGGCAATTCGCGAAGGCCAGCCATTCAAAGAGATCGTGCGCGACAAAAGCGAGTTGTACTTGCGCGTGGCGTCGGTCTTTACGGTGGGGCGCGACACGCTGACCGTCGTTACGAGCGAACCGCTGGACAGGGATCTGGTAGGAGACATTGCCGCGAATCTGGGAGAAATCACGCTGTACGCGGCGGGGTTCCAAAGCGAGCCCACCTTCACCGTCGGCTTACTACCGGCACCCTCCGGCATCATGGACCAGGAGATTCGGTTCGGGACGCCGCTGCGAGTCATCAACTGGGAAACCGGAGAAAACGAGATCATCGGAACACCCACGTCGCCCGTGGTCCGAGTTCGTACTAGGCCATCTGTGCTTTATGGACATCTTTTCGCTTCTCTGGAGAATTTCGCCAAGGGCATCGAGACCATCCTGCTGGCGATTCTTATTTTCTTCGCGGTGATCGAGTTGATCGCTCTGATTATTGGTACCCGTATGACACAGACAGTCACCGGCGCGGTGGCGCACTTGTATAACGCTACCAAACATGTGGACCGAGGCGACTTCAGCCATCGCATTCCCGTAAAATCCGCGGACCAACTGGCGCAGCTCTCCTTGTCGTTCAACTCGATGACGGAGTCCATCGAAAAACTGATTCTCGAGCAGAAGGAAAAGCAGCGGCTGGAAGGCGAGCTCGCGATCGCCCAGGAAGTTCAGGCGCAACTCTTTCCGCGGCAGGTTACGGAACTGGAATCGCTCGAAGTGCACGGCTTCTGCCGTCCGGCGCGCACGGTGAGCGGCGACTACTACGACTTTCTCGCGGCCAGTTCCCACAAGCTGATTCTGGCAGTGGGCGATATCAGCGGGAAGGGAATCTCGGCGGCGCTCTTGATGGCCACGATCCACTCGGCTGTGCGCGCCTACAGCGTGGAGAGCTTGCCGCAGATGCGCGAACCAGTGGCGGTGGGCGCGGTGGCGGGTGCGGGCAGGGTCATGGCAGCTTGGCCCGAAGGCATCGAGATTTCTCCGGGGGCGCTGCTTGGCCTGCTCAACCATCAGCTTTACGAGAGCACTCCCCCGGAAAAGTACGCCACGCTATTCCTCGGAATCTACGACGGGCGTTCGCACCGGTTGACGTACAGCAATGGCGGACACTTGCCGCCGATTCTAATTGGAAGAGATGGCGCGGTGCGGCGGCTGGAAGCGGGCGGCACTGTAGTCGGGTTGTTCGAGAGCGTGACCTACGACGAAGGCTCGGTGGAAATGCATCCCGGCGAAATCTTCCTGGCTTACAGCGACGGAGTCACCGAGCCGGAAAACGAATTTGGCGAATTTGGTGAAGAACGCCTGATTGACCTTGTCAGCGCGAACCGGAATTTGCCGCTGGTGCAGATCAGCCAGACAGTCACTTCGGTGGTGGATGACTGGATCGGCGACAACGAGCAGCCGGATGACATCACACTCGTGCTGGCCCGGGCGCGGTAGAGAAGTTCTTGCCGCCGAATCTTTCTGGCATCTTCGCCGAATCATTGGGCAAGGGACGCACCAATCCTTGCCACTTCGTAGATAAAGCAAAACGTTGCTACCTTTTGCGTCCATGCGCTCATGGTGAGAATTGCGAGGTTGGCAGAAGTGGGGGTTCGCTGCGACAAGTTCACTTGGCTGCCATTTTTTTGGCAGTCCTCGGACCCGAGGCGGATGGGGAAAAACATAAGTGCGACCGCGGGCAGGACCAGCGGCACCAGCAACATGGGCATCGATACTCCCGCGTTCTTGATGAGCGTTAATGCCTCTTTTTGTTCATTGCTTCCCATTCTCAAGAGGAAGTAGGCGAGACCTGCGCCATAGATGGCGATAAAGTAAGAAGTGTAGGTGCGCGCGCGCGTAGACGACTCCAGGGTTTCCTGGGCCGTTCGATCTGGAGCTGCGGAAAGGGCCCAAACTACATCCCACACCGTGAACAGGACGATGGCAAGCCAGAGCGGGCAATTCGATCCGAGGACCGGACCAAGAACGAGCAGAATCAGGGTAACAATGTAGACCACGCCAACCGATATCCAACTGCCGTAAAACTTTTTCAAGCACTCACCTTCCCGCCTTAGAGCCTAACCCGGGGATTTTCTTCTGCCTCAAGAACGGCGTGCATTCTCCTCTGGCCTTTTCAGAACTATACCTCGCGTCGAGGGGAATTATGTCAGATTCTTGAGTTCCGTCCTCATATCTTCTGTTTCTTCCACCGCCCCTGCTTGAACAGAATCGCGCTCACAATCGCCATTGCGCTCTCCGCAATCGCGATGGAGAAGAAAGCTCCGTTCGACCGCATGCGCAGCGGAATTGCCAGCCAATAGGCCAGCGGAATCTCGAGCAGCCAGAAGCCAAAAAAATTCACGATGGTTGGCGTGATGGTGTCGCCCGCCCCATTGAAGGCCTGCATCATTACCATGAAGTAGGCATAGCCCAGGTTGCCGTAGCTGATGATGCGCAGGCAGGCCGCACCAAGCGGCACTACTTCTGGATCATGCGTGAATAGGCGCACGATCGGTTCGGAAAAGAATATGAAGATAATTCCGATCAGGCCGAGGAAAATGACGTTGTAGAGGCCCGTGCGCCAGACGGCCTTTTCGGCGCGCTCGGGATGGCCCGCGCCCAGGTTCTGTCCGACCAGAGTCGCCGCGGCATTGCTCAAGCCCCACGAAGGCAGGATTATAAAGATGACGATGCGGATTGCGATCGTGTATCCGGCGAGGGCGGCAGCGCCGAAGATGCTGACGATGCGGACCAGGCCGATCCAACTGGTGTGCGCGATGGCGAATTGCAGGATGCCGGTCAGCGAAACGCGTATCAGCCGCCCGAGAACTTTCCATTGCAGGCGAACCTGGCTTCTGAGAATGCGGAGTCGCTCCGTCCCGCGCATCAGGCGATAGAACTGATAAAGCACGCCGATGCTGCGTCCGATGAGCGTAGCCAAAGCCGCGCCGGTTACACCCAGGCGCGGAAACGGTCCCCAGCCAAAGATCAGGCAGGGATCGAGCACCAGGTTGATGATGTTCGAGACCCACAGCAGGCGCATAGCGATAGCGGCATCTCCAGCGCCGCGGAAGATTGCGTTGTTGAGAAAAAGCAGAAGAACAGCGAAGCTTCCGCCGAGACAAATTCTGGTGTAACCGCTGCCGGTCGTGACGATCTCCGGCGACGCGCCCATCAAGCGCAACAGGTTCGGCGCCCAGATTCCGCAAGGGATTCCGATTGCGAGCGAAACCATGAACCCGAGAGCGATCGCCTGCACGCCCGCGACCGCTGCGCCCTCAGGATTTTTTTCTCCGATGCGGCGCGCCACCATGGCGGTGGTCGACAAGCTCAAGCCCATGGCAACGGCAAACACCAGGCTCAGCATCGACTCGGTAAGCCCGACTGTGGCAACCGCGTTCGCGCCCAGCCGTCCGACCCAGAAGACGTCCACCACGGCGAACAGCGACTCCAGCACCATCTCCAGCACCATCGGGACGGCCAAAAGCAAGATGGCGCGGTTCAGGCTGCCCGTCGTGTAGTCCTGGTGCGAGCCGCGAACGGCTTCCACCAGCGAGGCCCAGAGTGTGTGCGGCTTCTCGGTAGTTAGAGATGTGACTTCCATAGATGCCTGCGAACTTTCCACGCTATTCTCCGGACGAGCCGGGAGAATGCGCCGACAAAAATCCCAAAGACAGAATTAGAGGTCCGAACGAGCGGACTCAGGAGGATGGCAAACTACCGCGGGTTCAACATTGTCGTTTCCATGGCGCTAACCTTAGGTGGAAGTGCAGGGACCCCACAAATAAATCTCAAGGATTGTATCGCGAAGCGGCAGCGTCCGACAAATGCACTCGAAGGATAGGTTCGAGGTACCCATCCTTGCAAGAAAATGCAAGGCTGGGGAAGCCTCATTCGTGGCGATCCATGAAGCAATCGCGCAGCAAGAGTGGGCAAGCGGTGCCCGCCTTATTTGTCAGCCTAATAAGCCTTTACAAGGCCGCTGAGGCCCGCAACGAAGAAAGTCGCGAACAGCCACCCCAGACCGATCATCACCCAGCGGAACCACCTCAGAAACGCAGGAGTGATTAGGGAGGCGGGGACTATTTTGTCCAGCACGATGTCAACGGCGTGCGCAAATCTTCGACGGGGCCGAGATGGAGGAGTTGCCCGGCTCCGCGAGGGGTTCAAATTTGGCTGCCATCGTTCATCTTGTCCAAACTTGACTAATGGAACACAGTTCTCAACTGAGTACACAAGAGGCGCGAATGGCTGATACTGTTCGGGAACTTGGCCCTTGCAAAACGTGTCGCGTGCTTCCTTAGCGGTGGGCACCATCGCTCCGAGTCGGTAGGCGCGACGAAATATTATCCATCCGAGACCAGCCAAGCCAATTGACTCCAGCGCCGCCCACCCCGGATGAATGCCGTATCCAATAGTTGCCCAAGAAAGAAAATCCGCCGTTGAATCAAAAACTCCCCTGACTGGATGACGGGCAAAGAGGCCTTCTCGTTCCTCTGCTCTTACGCGTCCTTCAAGCTCGAAAAGAACCTGCTTCGCGGCATCATCATAGCCCATATCGTGCAAGACCCTCGCCAACTGCCGGTAAGGCTGCGGCGCAAATGCCTTTTGATGGTTTAGCCAGTTAAGCCGGGTTTCCGCGTCCCGCGGGGTGTCGATGCCTATGATGTGCTCATAAGTGAACCCGTCTAAATGATACTCAGCGGTCTTCTGCCAGCTTTTCTCATCGTCTGTGAAGGAACCCGCGGAAGTGCGAGAGAGATCGAGAGAAGTGCACCTTCGCACTCCGCGCCAGAAAAAGGCCTTCTTTATTGCCGTCCTCTGAATATTGACGTCCGCAAATTCGCCACCTTCACACTCAAGGTTCCCGCCTATCTGCGCATCCGCCATTCTCACCTCACCGTCGGAAGAAAAACCGTTGAATGAAACATCCCCTTTCACATTTAGGCGATCAGCATGTAGCGCTACGCCGAGGGTCTTGATCTTGGCCTGTTGAAAACTCAAACTCGCGCCTATGTTCGCTCCGACCATTCTCACCTCGCGCGCCGAAAAACCCTGGTCGAGAAAGATCATCGTTTTCACTTCGGCGCCGTCCGCATTGAGTGACTCAATCGCGCTGCCCGTAAATTGCAGGAGCAAAATCGTCGCATATCGCAGATCGATCTTATCTACGAAACGACTTTGTATGAACGTGAGAGGAAACGGGATAGCCACGGCCGACAGATCAAGCAACCCTCGGACCTTGGCACCGCGAACCTGAATCCCACGGGGAGTGACACCCTTCGATGCTTCCGGGACAACACAGAGCCAACGAATCAGAGCGGCTCGAACCTCACGTTCTCTACCCCAAGTATCGGCGTCAGCGGGGTCGTCGAACAGCGCATGGACACCCGTGTCATTCTCTACCTCCGCGATTTGGCATGTGATGCACTCGTCGCCACCGCTGGCACGTAGCACACGGAGCTCATAATCGCTAAGTTCCCCAAAGCGTTGCCTCGCTAGCGCAATTAGCCTCTCGACGTTTCGGGCGGATTCGTCTCTCATCGTCCTACTAGCGCAATATTACCGCGAACACAGGGCGAAAGCCACGCGCGCACGGACGGTCGGTTTTCCACAGCCCAACCATCCGACATCTCACCTTGCGCCGCCCCAACAGCTCCCTCGATAGTTGCCGAAGCAAGGGAATTGGATTCGGGGAAGAAAACGCGGGGGAAGAAAACGCCGGGCCAGACGGGACGTTCCTGGTTCGTCCGACGCCCCGATTTCCCTTGACTTCATCCCAGAACCAGAACATACTATTCTCTAAGGAACAGTTCATTGAAAATTGAATATCGTGCGGCTAAGTCCTTCCGCAACAAGATTTTGGCTCTGGATCCAGCAGTTTTCAGTCTCGACAGAAATCCGTTCGCTGATTCTAAAGAACTTACGGGATGCCAATACCCCTAACTCCCTTGTCCGCAGTATTTTACAGACAAGTTATTTAGAATCAATATTTTAGCCAGATCAGCCCATATCGGCCATCCGTAAGTCATTGATTCTAGATATTTTATCCGATCCGATCAATTAATTTTTTGTTCCGGATTTCCTGCCAACCTGGGATGGGCGGACTTGGCTATGCAGTGGGAAGCGGGCTGGTGCCCTCGCTCACCATGCTTACGTAGCGGGCAGGCATAGGCCATCCTTTAATAACGAATGCCGCTATTAAAGGATATAGGCTTATCTTTTAATAAGCAAACCGGAGCAAGCCTTGAGCGCCACAAACCGCCTGCTCGTCACCACAGCCTCAGCGGCTGAAGCCGCGCTCATTTTAGCCCGCCTTACGGCACGAGTAGAACTCGTGCCCTTCCGGCTCTCTCGCCAATTCCGGTCTTTACGTCGATTACGGCATTCGAGCGGCAGATTCACTTCTTCGGCACCGGCGTCACCCGCGCGGTCACAGCCAGGTTCTTCACCATGCCTCCTAGGACTTGGGGACCGATGGGCGTCATCAGGATGCCGCGGCTGTCGGCGCGGGGGTCGTAGGTGTTCTCGCTTGTCGTCTCCCACTTGTGGCCGTGCAGGTCGTAGGCAAAGCTGACATCGGAGGCTTGCGCGGGCTGGCCGTCGTAGGCGACGCCTTTGAAGTCGTGAGGAGTGGCGGTACCGCCTGAGAAGAAGATTCGGTGATCGCGGCTGGAGCCGCCGCCGGCGATGGCGAAATGAGCGGGTCCGGGATGCGCGGGCAGCTTGCTCCATTCAATCCTGTTTGGATCTTTCCTGTTGACCTTGCCCAGCCAGCATTCGTCGGACGCCACGTAGCGCGGACCACCCGCGGGGCCGGGCTTGGCGCCATCCACGACCACGATTTCATCGTTGGCTATACCGCCGGAGAGGCCGAATACCGGAGTGCCGGGGAAGGGAGTGGCCTGGCTCCAGGAATCTTTTTCAACGTCGTAGACCTGCACATTATTTACCGGGCCACTGGGCGCGCGGCCGCCGATCAGATAAACAAAGCGGTCCCGAGTTACGCCGACAACGGCGCTATCGACGGGCGTAGGTATGTCTTTACCGCGAGACCAGCGGCGAGCGCCCGGCTCATAGACGTTTACGTCGGAGACGGTGAGTTCGCCGCCTTGGCCATCGACCACGTATCCGCCCATCAGAACGATGACATCTTTGGCTCCGGCTGCGGCGGCGTTCAGACGACCAGCGGCTCCGGGCACGGTACGGCCCTCGCTCCAGTTCGCGTGAGCGAGATTCATGACGTAGACCTGATTGGTAATGTCATCCCAGGTTTTTCGCGGGCCGACCCCCATCATGGAAAATATCTGGAGACCGTCTTTGAGGCTAGCCACGGCGTTACCGGAGACTGCGGCCGGCATGGGAGGAATTTTTTTTTCGTCCGCGCCCAGCACGGTCGCGGTGCAGAGCAAAAGGGTGCAGAGCAAGAGGGCGATGAGAACCGGGAATTTCTTCATTGCAGAGATATTACCGCACATTGCAAATCTTCTCGCTTGGGGTTAGAGCTTCGTGGTGCGGTTTGGGCGCGATGGGCGTACACTATTACCGCTTCAGTTTCCCCTGGTGCCAGACCTAGGGCGGTTCAAGTATTTCGGGCCATGTATTTGATAGTTCGGCTTCGGCCTGCAAGTCTAATGCACGCAAAAGCGGTGAGGGATCCGTTGTGATGATCTCTGCAAACGCGGCGCTCCCCGGATCCTACGACTACGGCGAGGTGGCGCGCTCAGTGTTGATCGCCATTGCTGCGTCCTATGCCGGACTTGACCTTGCAGGACGCGTAACCGCCGCGCGGGGCCGAATTAGCCTGGGTTGGTTGAGCGGCGGCGCCATTGCGATGGGCATCGGCATCTGGGAGATGCACTTCAAGGGAATGATGGCCTTCCACTTGCCAGTGTCCGTCGCGTACCACTGGCCGACAGTCCTGGCAGCACTCCTGGTGGCTATGCTCGCGTCCGCGGTCGCGCTGTCCTTAGCAAGCGGCCGGGAAATGGGCTGGGTTGAGGCCGTGACCGGGAGCATATTCATGGGCGCGGGCATCGCCGGACTGCACTACCTGCTAATGGCCGCAATGAGATTACCCGCCATCACGCGGTACTCCCCTCTTCTGGTGGTGTGTTCCATCTTGCTCGCGGTTTTGTTTTCTCTGATCGCGCTGCTGCTGGCATTCGGCCTACGAGAAGAAACCAGATGGGCCGCTCCGCGAAGGGTTGGCAGCGCGACAGTGATGGGAGCCGCCATTTCTGCGATGCATTACACGGGAATGGCTGCCGCAAGTTTCATTCCCACGTCTCCTCCGGACCTTTCCCACGCTGTGAACATCTCGCCTCTGGGCAACAATGGAATTGCCGTTGTGACTTTAATCGTGATTGTGGGCGCCATTGTGACATCGTCCGTGGACCGGCGGGTGAGCGCCGAAATCCAACGGCTCAACCAGGACTTGGAGCGGCGTGTCGCCGAGCGCACTTTACAGTTTGAAGCGCTCAACCATGCGCTGAGAAGAGAAATTGCCGAGCGTGAGCGGGCAGAAGAGGACGTACGGCGAAGCGAAGAGCGCCTGCGGCTAGTGATCGACACAACTCCCGCGATGCTATACAGCGCCCGTCCCGATGGCTATGTCGATTTCTTCAACAAGCGCTGGCTGCAATATGTCGGGGTCTCTTTGGATGACCTTCTGGGATGGCAATGGACCGATGTAATCCATCCCGACGACCTTGCGCAGCTCGTGGACAAGTGGCACACATCGGTGGCGACCGGCAAACCCTTCGAAGCTGAAGCCCGACTTCGGCGGGCTGATGGAGAATACCGTCTGATGCTTCTTCGGAAAGTGCCGCTACCCGACGAAGCGGGCAGCATAGTCAAATGGTACGGCTCCGCTATCGATATCGAGGAGCGCAAGCGCGCCGAGCAGGAACTGAGGCAAGCTGAAGAGCACATTCGCGCGATCCTGGAGTACAGCCCCAATTGGATCTTCTTAAAGGATACGGAAGGTCGCTACCTCCTGGTGAACAGAGAAATCGAGAGAGTGTTTGGTATCAGCCAGGAGCAGATCAAAGGCAAAACCGATAGCGAAATCTCTCCCCCTGAACAGGCCGCTGAATATCGAGCGAATGATCTTAAGGTGCTTCGCGCAGGCCTGACCATGGAATTTGAGGAGATAGCCCTCCTCGAGGACGGACCGCATACAAGTATCGTCCACAAATTCCCGCTGTTCGATACTCACGGAAATATTTACGCAATTGGCGGTGTTGCCACTGATATTACCGAACGCAAGAGAGCCGAAGAGGCCCTCCGAACCAGCGAGCGGCGCCAGCACAAGATCGCAAAGCAATTGGAGGCAGAACGTGCCCGCCTGATCGAGGCCCAAGCCGTGGCAAAAGTGGGCAGTTGGGAGACCGAGTGGCCAAGCCTTGAGGTTAGTTGGTCCGAGCAAACACATCGAATCTTTGAGACTGATCCCTCCCACTTTCACCCCAGTCGTCCGGACTTTGTGGAATTTATCCATCCAGAGGATCGCGCGAAGGTAGATGCAGCCTTTCAGGCTTCGCTCGACAAGCGTGCCCCCTCCAACGTCGAATATCGGATTGTCATGGCAGACGGCCGCGTCAAAGTCTTGGAGGAGCAATGGAGGGTTTTTCACGATGAGCAAGGACGGCCAATTCGCCTGATGGGTACCTGCCGCGACATCACCGAGCGCAAGCGGGCGGAGGCGGAACTACGCGAGAGTGAAGCACGCTTTCGGCTAGTGGCCGATAGTGCTCCGGTGATGATCTGGATGTCGGCGACGGACAAGCTCTGTACTTACTTCAACAAGCCCTGGCTGGACTTCACGGGCCGATCCCTCGAGCAGGAGATCGGCAATGGCTGGGCGGAGGGGGTCCATCCTGAGGATTTGCGGAGGTGCATGGCTACATACCTTCGGTCCTTTGATCGTCGAGAAGCATTCACGATGGAGTATAGGCTTCGACGGCACGACGGTGAATTTCGACTGGTTTACGACATCGGCGTGCCACGATTCAATCCCGATGGGTCTTTTGCCGGTTATATCGGCTCGTGTATTGATGTGACCGAGCAGAGGCGGGCCGAGGAGCAGCTGCGTCAGACACGAGACGATCTCGCCCGCGTCACCCGCGCGCAGGCAATGGGCGAATTGGCCGCGGCGATTGCCCACGAGGTGAATCAGCCCCTAACTGCCATTGTGACCAATGCGAACTACTCCTTGCGGCAGCTAAAAGGTTCGAACCCAAATCTCGATGAATTGCGAGCGGCAATTACTGAAATTGTGAACGACGGCACCCGCGCGAGCGACGTCATTTCACGGATTCGGGGCCTGCTGACGAAGGGATCTCCCCGTAGGGCGCAACTCGACATCAACGAAATCATTCAACAGGTAATCACTCTGTTGCGCAACGAGCTCGACCGCAACCGCGTCTACTTGCGCACCCAACTTGCGGCGGACCTGGCACGCGTGCAGGGAGACCCGGTGGAGTTACAACAGGTGTTGATCAATCTGATCATGAATGCCCTTGAAGCCATGCGTGCCGGCACGAAGCAGCCGCGGAAGCTTCTGATCAAGTCGACAAGAAACCACGATGGAGTCTTGGTCCAGGTCCAGGATTCCGGCCCGGGAATCGAGCCCGAGCTCGCAAGCCGCGTCTTCGAACCGTTTTTCACGACCAAGCCGGAAGGCACCGGAATGGGTCTTGCGATCAGCCGCTCGATAGTCGAGTCCCATGGCGGAGAATTATCCCTTGTGGCAGACACCCGGGGTGCGCTGTTCCAGTTCGTTTTACCGGTCGATCGTAGCGATGCTGCATGACTGAGCCGGCTGCTACCGTTTTCGTAGTTGATGACGACCCATCGGTTCGTCGGGCGATCAAGCGCCTCGTCGAATCCGTGGGTTTGCACGTCGAGCTATTCGGGTCGGCGGCGGAATTCATGAGCAGCAACCATCCGGAGGTCGCTAGCTGCCTCGTCCTTGATATCAGATTGCCTGGAATCAGCGGGCTTGATTTCCAGCGCGAGTTGTCCCAGGCCAAAATCGAGATCCCGATCGTCTTTATCACCGCCCACGGCGATATTCCAATGACCGTACGGGCCATGAAGGCGGGAGCCGTCGAGTTCCTGACCAAGCCTTTCCGCGATCAGGATCTGCTGGACGCGATTCAAGTGGGGTTGAAGCGGGACCGCCTCAGGCGCCAACAGCAGGCAGAGACTGCGGTGCTCCGGGAGCGCCTCGAATCGCTTACACCCAGCGAGCGCGAAGTGTTACCTCTGGTAGTTTCAGGCCTGCTCAATAAACAAGTCGCCGCCGAAATCGGAACCACAGAAGCGACAGTGAAGGTCCATCGCAGCCAGCTCATGAGAAAGATGGGTGCGGATTCACTGCCAGATCTGGTGAGGATGGCTGAGAAAATTGGTATCTTCGGTTCAAAGCGGCAGATCTAAAGCGATAAGGTTCCACGGGGCTAGACCTTAGTTAACCTAGCCTTTACTAAAGTAAATTAGTTAGTCCGTCTTGAATCGCTACTATTCTGTTTGCTAGCATTTGTTTATGGAGGTGAATTATGAGCACAGCCAAACTTCCGGATCCGCAAGGTGAATTGCCGGCGGCCCAGGCGAATTGGCTTGAGTTGGATCGCTCCCCTCACGCGCTTCAGTTCTACTCCGGCGACGACCTCTTGCTCGATTCTCTAGCCCGGTTCATAAGCACTGCCCTCGAAGCAGGCGAGTCGGTATTTGTTCTCGCCACTCCGGTGCACATGGATGGGATAGCGTCACGGTTGAGAGCTCGAGGCGTCGACACGGACGAAGCGGCCAGGAAGGGACGGTACGTTGTTGTTGACGCCTTACAAGGTCTGGCACGGTTAACGGTCAACGGTGAACTCAACCGAGCGCGCTTTGACGAGTTCGTCCGCGAAGTCTTCATGCCACTGGAAGCCGCGGCGGAAAGCAAGCCGAAGCTCGTGGCTGTGTGCGGCGAAGTCGTGTCTTTGCTATGGGCGGAGGGGAAAGCGGAAGCTGCGATCGAGCTCGAACACTTCTGGAACGAATTGGCGGAGCGAGTTTGCTGCCGTTTGCGTTGCTTTTACCCGATTGCGTCCTTTCCCGATCCGGGACAGAACGAGCTATTCCTGAGGCTTTGCGCCGAGCACGCAGACGTTATCCCCCATCAGAGTCGCCTTCGCAAAGTTGCGCCGCGTGGCAAGGCAGCTTGAGGCATCCCTTACCCCCACGGTTTAGCCACCGGTGGCCTTACGGACCCACGCGATATAGATCTTCGCCAGCTCCTCTAGAATCGTGAGTTCGTACTCCGCACGCTCCGCTTCCGGCAGTTTCTTCACTAGTTTCAAGGCGTGCTGAAGAATATCTGCGGCCTGTTGAGGTTCAAACCGCCGGCCGGCAGTTTCCGCTGTGAGCTGCAAGTACTTGATGGCGCGTGCCCAATCTCCGCCCTCTTCGAAATGGACTGCCATGACGACCGCTGCCTCGTCCAAACGTTCCCAGTGCGCCTCGGCCCACCGCCCCATTCGGAGGTGCAGCTGCGCTCTGCGCCCCGGAGCAATTCGCCGATAGCACACCTCCCGATAAAGCGTATGGACAAACTCGTAGCATGCCGAGATCGTTCCGTCTGGGAACTCGGGGAACTCCACAGAGCCGGCCCGGCGGAGAATGCGATGCCGCCGGCATAGCGTCTCGCATACGTCTTCAAACGCTTGTGGCTCCATGTCTATTAGCGCAGCTCTGGAGGCGACCGAGAATCGGGTGCGTCCAATGCCCTCCAGGGTGGCTGCTTCCAGCACCCGCTGTTCCCCCTCGCTCAGCCCTTCAATCTGGAGTTCGATCATCCGCCGCAAATCTTCCGGCGCCTGCGGATCGATCTTCTCCAATGGTGTCTTGATTTGCCAGCTTCCATTCTCGACGGCGATGAGACCGCGATCTTGCATGTGCTCGAGGACTGCCACCATGTACAGGGGATTGCCTTCGGTGCGCCGATAGACTAATTCGGCTAGGCCCTCGGGAATGGCTCCGGCGCCCGCCTCGGAAGCCAAATACTCGGCCACTTCGGCTTCCTCCAGCGGTTGCAGAGCGATCTCGTGGCATAACTGATGCACCAGCAGGTCCTGCTTGACGGCTTCTAACGAATGCTCCGCAGACTTCACTTCCGCGGGCCGGTATGTGCCAATCAGCATAAGCCGGGCGCGGGCACGGCGGCGCGCCATGGCGGAGATGAAATCGATGGTGGAAGCGTCTGCCCAGTGCAGATCCTCGAGCACCAACAGCAACGGCTTTTCTGAAGTAATCGTCTCCAGCGCATCACCAATCTCACGCAGCATACGCTCGCGTGTTGCGCCCAGAATCTCCCGTTCGAGCGCCTCGCGTTGTTTGCTGCTTACGAGCGCGGGAAACTGCACCAGCCATGTAGGCGCTTGTTTGGCCAAGATCTGGACGACTGACTCTCCTTCCGATCCCCGGCTAAACTGCCCGAGCGCTTCCAGCACTGGATAGTAAGCTTCCATGCCTCCGTAGCCTTCCACGCACTGACCGTGCGCGATGCGAATCCCCGGCGCATCAGCCCGTGCCCGACGCTCGAATTCGTCGGCCAATGCAGTCTTGCCTATGCCTGCCTCTCCTGTGATGAAGACGACTTGGCGTTCGTTGTTCCGCGCTCTGCTGAGGTAGCCGCCCAACTCGGCCAGCGCCGGGTCGCGGCCCACGATTCTTGTCGCCGCGGTTGCGCATAACGTTCCGGCGGTTGCGGATAACGTTCCGGCAGCGCTCTCGTCGATGACAGGAGCCACGAACTGATATCCCCGCTTGGGCAGCGTTTCGATGAACATCGGCGCGCCTGGCCGGTCTCCCAATGCCCTTCGGATTTCCAGAATGTACTTCCTGAGCACTCCCGGGGTCACATAGGTGGCGGGCCAGAGCGCTTCTAGAAGTTCGTCCTGGGTGACCAACCGCCCGGCGTGTTCCACCAGATATCGCAGAACACCAAATGCTTTGGGAGTGAGCGAGACCTTTGCCTCGCCATGCCAGAGGCGCTGGTTTGCTCTATCGAGCCGGAAAGATCCAAACCGTCTCATCGCGGAGCCACCAGACTGTTACTACCGCGCCGCGCGGGGCCCGACTGCAGGGATCAACGGAGGCAATCATATAACTTTGCGGGACTTCCGGCTACCCGTGTTCAAGGTAACCCTTTGCGGGGCAATGAAGTGGCAGGCAAATGACCCTCTGCGTCTAAGCCCCGAAGTACAAATTGTTCCCTGTCTCGACTAGGACGGCGCCTCTCCGAACTCCGCCGACGTAACGGTGCAAGACCTTACACGTCACAAAAACTTAACGGAAACGGCACACCTTAGTGTTCTGTCCCCGTTTACTTTTGACTTGGGCCGTGGGAGGTGGAGTTTGGAAAGCGGATTGGCTTACTCCGGGATCTTCACCCGGGGGCGATCTTTCGATTCACCGCGTCCAAGGCAGCCGAGCGTCATGACGGAGCAGTCGCCCGTCGTGTTCGTCATCGATGCCGATGTATCGATCCGCTCTGCACTTGGGAGTCTGATCCGTTCGGTCGGTCTAAACGTCCAGTTCTTCAGCTCGCCAGTCGAATTTCTGCAAGGGAAGCGGCCAGACGCCCCCAGTTGCCTAATCCTTGATGTCCGGCTACCCGGGATGAGCGGGCTTGATTTCCAGCGCGAGTTGGCCGAAGCCGATGTCCATATCCCAATCATCTTTATCACCGGACACGGCGATATCCCGATGACCGTGAGGGCCATGAAAGCGGGGGCCGTCGAGTTCCTGACCAAGCCTTTCCGCGATCAGGATCTGCTGGATGCGATTCAGGTGGGATTGGAGCGGGACCGTGCCCTGCGGCAGCGCCAAGCCGAGAAGGCCGTGCTCAGGGAGCGTTTCGAATCGCTCACACCCCGCGAGAGCGAAGTGCTGCCTCTGATAGTTTCAGGCCTGCCCAATAGACAAGTCGCCGCTGAAATCGGAACCACCGAAGCCACGGTAAAGGTCCATCGCAGCCAACTCATGAAAAAGATGGGTGCGGACTCATTGCCAGATCTGGTACGGATGGCTGAGAAAATTGGTATTACTGGTTCAAGGCGACAAGCCAAAACATGAACCTTCGTTAAGTTCACCCTTGCCAAAGTAAGGACATCCGTACCAACGCCCAATAGATTTGGCTTCTATCCCCATATACCTTCGGTTGGGGGTTGGGAGGCGGCTTGGTTTACTTCGGGGTCTTCACACGGGGCGATCTTTCGATTCACCGTGCCAAAGGCACCCGAGTGTCATGACGGAGCAGCCCATCGTGTTCGTCGTCGATGCCGACGTATCGATCCGCGATGCGCTTCGAAGCCTGATCCGTTCGGTGGGCCTAAGCGTCGAGTTCTTCAGTTCGCCATTCGA
Source organism: Candidatus Acidiferrum sp. (assembly GCA_035568115.1). Taxonomy (GTDB): domain Bacteria; phylum Acidobacteriota; class Terriglobia; order Terriglobales; family Acidobacteriaceae; genus Sulfotelmatobacter. The sequence continues at coordinate 108,524 of DATMOP010000079.1, read as the reverse complement.
ATTTCTGCAGGGGAAGCGACCGGATGCCCCGAGTTGCCTGGTCCTTGATGTCCGGTTACCCGGGAAGAGTGGGCTTGATTTTCAGCGCGAGTTGGCTGAGAGCAACACTCCCATTCCGCTCATTTTTGTCACGAGTCACGGCGATATCCCCATGTCAGTACGGGCCATGAAAGCGGGAGCCGTCGAATTCCTGACCAAGCCCTTCCGCGACCAGGATCTGCTGGATGCAATTCAGGTGGGGTTGGATCGGGACCGCGCCCGGCGCCAGCGTCAGGCCGAGACAGTCGCGCTCCGGGAGCGTCTCGAATCGCTAACCCCACGCGAGCGCGCGGTGCTACCCCTGGTCGTTTCAGGCCTACTCAATAAGCAAATCGCCGCTGAAATCGGAACTACCGAAGCCACCGTAAAGGTCCATCGCAGCCAACTTATGAAAAAGATGGGTGCACGCTCATTACCGGACCTGGTCAGGATGGCTGATAAAATCGGCATCCCCTAGCTCAAAACGACAGACTCAGGGCGGATGAGATTCCAAAGTTAACCACTTTAGTTAAGACTTTACTTACTAAAGTAAATAGATCCGTGCTAACGCCCAATGGATTTCGCCTCTATCTCCATTGTAAGTTTGGCGTTGGAGGTGTCTTGACAGCAAATTCCCTTGTGTCGGTCATTGATGACAGCGACTCAGTAAGTTGGGCAGTAGCGACAGTTATCAGGAATGCGGGCTTCCGGGTCGAAATCTTCGGGTCGGCAGAGAAGTTTATTCTGTCTGATCAAATGCCTTGCAGCGCGTGCGTCGTTGTAAGTGTGCAACTGACCGGCATGAGCGGACTCCAGCTCCAGAGCCATTTGGCAGCTGCTGGCCGGCACATTCCGATGATCTTCATAGCGGCTCCCATGGATGAGAGAGCTCGGGCGCTTGCGGTCGAGTTGGGAGCAGTGAACGTTCTGAACAAGCCGTCCGGCGACATAGCCTTGCTCAAAGAGATCCGATCGATCTTGAAACCCAGGAACTAAGGAGAGATGGACGAGCTAACTCTCCGCCATAACGCTTTCCAGGTATTGTTCTACCCTGGCCGGACTTAGGATGTGAAGCCCGCGCTCGCCCAGATTGGGAACAGTCTGTTACAAAAATCGGAATCGCAGGAGAAAGCGAGTGCAGCTGTGAGATATGTGCTTATAATTACACATTATTTTGGCCTGGTTACGCGGCGCGCTTTTGAGGGGGAGCGGCCGCCAGGAGCCCCGGAGCAGTGCATCCCTCAAAGGCGCCACGCTCAGAACTGGAGACGCAGCGCTCCCGTGCGCTGCTGGAAATGGCGGATGTAGTGGCTCGGAGCAGTGACGCTGCCGAAGCCCTCATCGAGTCGGAACAGTTGCTCACCACTTATTTCAGCGCGTCCAGAGTGGGTTTCTGCATTCTGAACACTGACTTCCGCTATCTCGCGATCAACGCCACACTGGCAGAGATGAATGGCTTTCCGCCAGAAGCCCATTTGGGGAAGAGCGTCCGCGAGATGCTGGGAGACTTTGCCGAACTGATTGAGCCCCAGTTCAGGCGCGTGTTGGAAACGCAGCAGCCTGTCTTGAACCTCGAGATCAGCGCCACTCTGCCCACCAGGACCGAACCCGGCCACTGGATCGAGCATTACATTCCCATCAAGGACGAGGCTGGCGCGACGAAGCGAATCGGCGTGATTGCGGTCGAGGTTACGGAACAAAAAAGACTTGAGCAATCGCTGCGCGGCGTGTCTGAAACGTTGCGGGAGGAGAAAAAGCGGCAGCAAGTAATGATGGAAGTGAGTCGCGCGCTGGCCACAAAATGGGATGCGCGGCACCTGTTTCCCAAGATCTCCGCCTATTTGCGCAGGGTTCTGAGGCAGGAATATGCGGCCCTCGCGGTGCATGACGAAAAAAGCGGGCAGTTAGTCCGGCAGGCAGTGGACTTTCCCTTGCGAAAGGGGCCGGCCCTCGACACAGAAATCAATCCCGCAAAGGATCCGCATGGCAAAGCGCTGCACAAGCGTGCGCCTTTGATTTTCACTAAAGACGAGATGCAGGAGTTCCCTGCCGGAACTACGGATCACTTGCTGGCCGAAGGCCTACAGTCGCTGTGTTGTGTCCCCCTGCTCCGTCCCAAGGGGCCACTGGGAGTTCTGGTTCTCGGCAGCACCCGGGCGAATGCCTTCAAGGCCGACGACCTCTCGCTTTTGAGCCAGGTTGCCGCTCAGCTCGCGATCGCTATCGAGAACGCGCGAACCGCCCGCGAAGTCGAACAGCTCCGAAGCCGGCTGGCGCAGGATAAGCGCCACCTCGATGGTGAAACCCCTCCCCATCTTCATTTTGAGGAGATCATCGGAGAGAGTCCCGCCCTGAAGGAGGTATTGGACCAGGTTGCGGTAGTCGCCGCCAGCGAAGCCACGGTTCTGATCCTGGGGGAAACCGGCACCGGCAAAGGACTGGTTGCCCGCGCCATTCATCGCACTAGCAAGCGAAAGGACAGAAGCTTCATCACCTTGAATTGCGCCGCGATTCCCACGGGACTGCTGGAAAGCGAATTGTTTGGGCACGAGAAGGGCGCATTTACAGGAGCGGTTAGCCAGAAGATTGGGCGTCTGGAACTAGCTGATAAGGGAACCCTTTTCCTGGATGAGATCGGAGAAATCCCCCTGGAGTTGCAGCCCAAGCTGCTCCGGGTCCTGCAGGACCATGAGTTCGAAAGGTTGGGAGGTACGCGGACGATCAAGGTAGATATGCGCCTGATCGCAGCCACAAACCGGGATCTGGCGAGGAGCGTGTCCGAGAAAGAGTTTCGCAGCGATCTGTTCTACCGCCTGAACGTTTTCCCCATTCGCATGCCGTCACTGCACGAGCGGCGCGAAGACATTCCGTTGCTGGTCCGGTACTTTGTACGCCATTTTGCCCGCGGGATGGATCGCGGCATCGAGACCGTTCCCAGCGAAACCATGAATGCGCTGGTCAACTGGCATTGGCCAGGTAACGTCCGGGAATTGGAAAACTTTATCGAGAGATCGGTCATTCTCACGGACGGCACCGCCTTGCGGTCGCCGCTGGCTGAGTTCCAGGCGGAGACCTCGAAGTCTGCGACACAATCGCTTGAACAGACCGAACGAGAACATATTATTCGTGTACTGCGCGAGACTGGTGGAATGATTGCCGGTCGCACCGGCGCAGCCCAGCGCCTGGGCCTGAAGCGCACCACGCTCCAGTCGAAGATGCAACGGCTGGGGATTACCCGCAGAGATTACTCCGGGAAGACGTCAACATAGAACTGCCGTCGCAACCAGCGGGCGCGAGTGCCGACTCATCCACCGGCTGCCGAACGGTCGGCATGGGTACGGTCGCAAGGCTTGCGGTCACTGGCCGAGTAAGCTTTTGTTTCTAGGAGTTAGTCTTCTATCGCGACACTTGCCGTTTTGGAACCATGATTGCACTGGCCTTCCCGATCGGGAACGAGGCTGGGCGTCCTTTCCCGAAACGCAGACGGAATGAGTTGCATGCCCCTATCAAGAGCCGGCACATTCGGATCGGAGTTAATCCGTGTTAGTGGCCAGGAACTACCAGCCAAGCCATCTCGTTCGCCTAGGACCGGAGGCCATCAGACCGCCAATCGTGCCGGAGGTGTTTCCGGAAAGTGAAGCGTGGCGTGGCCGGTCCGACGGTTGCGACAAAATCTGGGAGCCGGTTCTGCATGAACTCGGGACAACGACAGATCTGGACCTGGAGTGCGATCAAGCGAGTCCGGAGGCGAATCATCTTCTGTACTTGTTCGCCTGCCAGGTGGAATGGGAGCGGCGCGCCGATCCCAGTGCGGCATGGGAAGTGATCTCGGCGGCGCGTAGCCCGCACCCCGACACGCGAGCCCATGCCCGGAGCTTGCTCGAACGTCCGCAGCAGACCGGGCCGCAATTTCCAGAAGACGTTGCCCCGGATCAAGAAGGCGCGGGAAATTCGACAACGGAGGCAGGCATGAGAGCTCCCTACGGTCTCGACATTATCGAGAGTTGCATGGGCTGCAAGGCAAGCCGCGAGGGTTTTTTCTGCCGCTTTTCCCCGGCGGTGCTGCGGTCAGTTGACGAAGTCAGTCATCACACCATCATGCCTGCTGGAGCCGTGCTGTTCGTGGAGGGTCAGACGGCGCGAGGCATGTTTGTTCTTTGCTCCGGCGTGGTCAAGTTGTCCACGACCTCGAAAGAAGGCAAGGTCCTGATCCTGAAACAGGCGGAAGCTGGGGAAGTGCTGGGATTGAGCGCCGCTATTTCCGGCACAAACTACGAAATGACCGCCGAAACCGGCTCCGCATGCCAGTTAAATTTTATCGGCCGCCAGGACTTGATGGCGTTGCTACAAAAAGAGAGCGAAGCCGGGGTTCATGCCTCCTTGTCGCTGAGCCGCGAGTTTCAGGGTGCGTATCGCGATATCCACGATTTAGTGCTGGCCCGCTCCTCATCTGGAAAACTGGCCAGGCTCTTGTTGTCGTGCGCTCCGGCGGGAGTGCAGCAGTCCCAGGAACTGCACCTGCGTTCCGTCATGACCCACGAGGAAATGGCGCAGAGGATCGGTTCCTCCCGGGAGACGGTTACTCGATTGCTCAGTGATTTGAAGAAAAAGAGATTGATCCGACTGGACGGCGCGACCCTGGTAATTCGCAGCCGGACCGGCCTGGAAGCTCTGGCACTCTAGATTCTTCCCCCACCCCGGAGGGCGGCTCGAAGATGGAACCGCCCTCCCGATTCTGATGGCAGTCAATGTTGTCGGGCCTTGGACTCAATACGAGTGGAAGTGAGTTCGTTATTTGTACACGGGCACGCTGATTGACGATTTGATCGCCGCGGTAGAAAGGGCGGAGCAAGCCAGCGCACCCACGTCGCGCCAAGACCTGTCTCATGGCTCGAGCGATGTAAACCACGAGGTGAAGCCGCGCGCGGGCTCAGGAAACTCAGAGGCCGAACAATTCTCGCAGCCGCTTCGTTTGAGCCCGGCTGACTGGAATCTCGCTCTGTTTCTTATCATCCATGCGCAACTGGTACGAACTCTTGAACCAGGGCACGACCTCGCGAATGCGGTTGATGTTCACCAGATAGGAGCGGTGCGCGCGCCAGAACAAACCGGGATCCAGGCTTCCCAGTAATTCTTCCAGGGTGCGGCAGTTCGAATGCCCCTCCATGCCTGAGGGGCCAGCCGTGACCACGGTGATCACTCCATCCTCGATCGAGGCATAGCAGATCTCCCTCTGGTCTACCAGGAACATTCGCCCCACTGCCTTGAGCAGGACTTTCGAGGCCTGCGTTTTTGGCGCTTGCAGCATGCGGACCAACGCGTCAATTTTCTCCGCCGGCAAGCCCTCCGCTCCCTGCTGGGTTCGGGCTCTCTGCACTGCCTGCGCCACGCGTTTCTTGTCGAAAGGCTTCAGGAGATAATCGACGGCATTGACCTCGAACGCCTTCACCGCATACTGGTCAAACGCGGTGGCGAAGACGATCTTAGGCAGTGGGATCTTCTTGTCGAGCAGCTTCTTGATGACGCCGAAGCCGTCGAGTCCCGGCATCTGGACATCTAGAAAAACCAGATCGGGGTTGTGTTCCTTGATGAGGCCGATGGCCTCGAGACCGTTCTTGCCCTGTGCCACCACGTTGACGTCGCCGGCGTTCTTGAGCAGGTAGGCAAGTTCATCGCGGGCGAGTTGCTCATCGTCCACGATTATCGCGGAAAGGGGCATTCGGTCTCCAATGCCAGAGGTCTTTGTAAAGTATAGTGGCCGCGTTTTAGCAGCGTCAACGCAGGCGCTTCAGCGATTCTGCATCATGCCGCCCATGTCCATCTTGGTGAAACCGGATGGGATCTCAAACAAACTGGCAGGCTGCGAGCCCTCTTGGAGGTTGCGTAGTTCGCCGCCGCTGTTCTTGCCCTGCCATTTCACCGGAAACCGCAGCTTAGGATCCAGCCAGACACGGCTAACCTCCCCGCTCGAGCTCGTTCCTTCATATTCAACCGTAGTGCGGCCGTTCACGGTATCGTTGCCCACCTTGTGGCAGCTCCCGGTTAGCGTGTGCACCATCTTTTGCCAGTCCACGCAGGCATTCTCAATGTCCCCGGCTCGAAAGAAAAGGAATATGCCGCGCTGGCTGAGGCTCTGTGCGGGCATCTCCATGTACATGTGCTGCTGCGTCATCAGGATAGTGCTGGTCTGGGTGGCCATATTCATAATGACCACGCCGGCGCCACGAGAGTTTGTGGCTTGAGGTTCGATCCGGATTTTGTCCTTGGCGAAGTAAATCTTGGTCGGCGTGCCCGGCTTCTGCAAGTCAACGATCTCCGCGGAGAACTCCGTTTGTCCCAGCGCGAAGCTGGCGATTAGCATGAGGGCCAGAAAATACGAAATACGAGTAGTCCATCGAAGCATGAGAATCTCCTTTATTTCGCCTCCAGCAAGCATCGGCGCGTTATGCGCGCTCCGAGCGCTGGAAGCATAACAGAAGTCCGCGCTCTTCCGACAGTGCAGCACAAATTGTTCCCGGCAATTCCCGGGAAGCGGTACAATCCTTGCTGTTTTCAATCATGCCGACCTTATCCGCGCACGACAAATTACACGACCGAACCATTTCGCTGGAATCGATTCTGGCAGCTCGCCAGCGCGTCTATCAGGCGGCGATCCGGACGCCTCTCGTCCGCCTGTACTACGACGACGCTCCGGCCGAGATCTATCTCAAGCTCGAGTCGTGCCAGCCCATCGGTTCCTTCAAGATACGCGGAGCCTACAACGCCATCTCCTTATTAAGTCCTGAAGAACGGGCAAGGGGAGTATGGACAGTGAGTGCAGGCAATGCCGCGCAGGGAGTTGCCCTGGCCGCCAGAATCGTTGGGGTCCGTAGCGAAGTCCTAGTCATGGATACTGCCCCCGCCGCGAAGCTCGATGCCATCAAGCGGTTGGGCGCGAGCATCCGTCAGGCGTCCATGGATGAATGTTGGGCCGCGGTGACCGAACGCCGGCATCCCGCGTTTCAAGGCGTCTTTGTTCATCCCTTCGACGACGACAACTTCATCGCTGGCAATGCCACGGCCGGTCTGGAAATACTCGAGGACTTGCCGGACGTCACCGCAATCGTTGCCGGCTTCGGGGGAGGCGGCCTCAGTTGCGGGATCGCATCCGCGATGGCCGCATTGAAGCCGGAAGTGAAGGTATTTGCCGCGGAACCCGAGACCGCCGCACCGCTCCACCTGTCGTTCATCGAGGGTTCTGCTCAGAAATTTCCGGATTGGAAAACAAGCTTTGTGGACGGCTGCGGCGGCAAGTCGGTCTTGCCGAGCATGTGGGCGCTGGCCAGACGGCTGCTGTCAGGGTCGATTGTGGTCTCGCTCGAAGAAACGCGGCAAGCCATGTTACTCGTCGCCGCCCGCAATCACATCATCTGCGAAGGTGCAGCCGCATGCGCCGTCGCGGCGGGACTCACCGGCAAAGCTGGAAGCGGCAAGATCGTCTGTGTCGTCAGCGGCGGGAACATTGATCTGAGCAAGTTCGCTGAACTCGTTTCATCCCCGGCACGGCAAACGTAGGAGACCCATGTCCGCAACTCGAACTACGGTTTTGACAGAGACATCTGCGGCGTCCCCAAAATCGGCCAGCACTACATCCGACCGCCTCACCTCTCTCGATCTATTCCGCGGCGCCACCATTGCCGCGATGATTCTGGTCAATAATCCCGGCAACGATCACGCTTATTGGCCTCTGGAACACGCCCAGTGGAATGGCTGGACTCCCACCGATCTCATCTTCCCGTTTTTTCTTTTCATTGTCGGAGTCTCGCTGGTGTTCTCTTTCCAATCCAGACTCAATCGTGGCAATTCCCGCGCTCTGCTTCTGCGCCATGCCTTCCTCCGGGCCATCATCATCTTCGCCATCGGGTTGGCCCTGAACTACACCGTGGTCTTGTTCTCACCGTCGGATGGACTGCGCATTCCCGGAGTCCTGCAACGCATTGGCATCTGCTACCTCGTGGCGTCAATCCTCTTCCTTTATGTCGGGCCAAAAACCCGTGCCCTCGTAGTTGTCGGACTGCTGGTCGGCTACTGGATCCTGATGCGCTTCGTTCCGGTGCCGGGCTTCGGAGTTCCCGGTCGAAACATCCCGCTCCTTCATCCCGATATGAATCTGGCGGCATATCTCGATCGCAAGCTCCTACTCTGGGGGACCACCAGCCTCTACGAGGTCACCCGCGACCCTGAGGGACTTCTGAGCACGCTGCCAGCGATTGCGACAGCACTGCTGGGAGTCTTCACCGGAGAATGGTTGCGATCCAAATACAGCTCACAAACCAAAGCCCTCGGCATGTTAGCCGCGGGAGTCGCCGGTTTGATCCTCGGCGAAGTTTGGGGAATCTGGTTTCCCATCAACAAAAAGCTGTGGACGAGTTCCTACGTCCTCTTCGCCGCCGGATTCGCCCTGGTTTGCCTCTCGCTCTGCTATTGGGCAACCGATATCAAACGCTGGCGTGGCGGCTGGACCAGACCATTCCTCATCTTCGGCAGAAACTCAATTACGATTTACACGTTTGCGTGGTTCTTCGCGATATGTCTATACGTTTTCAGTGGACAACTGCACGGCGAGAAGCTGAACGGACACGATTACATCGTTCAGCGCTTCTTCGCCCCACTGGGAAGCCCCAGCTTCGCCTCGCTACTCTTCTCCCTGGCTTTTGTCTTGGCATGTCTGGTCCCCATCTGGCTGATGGATCGCAAGAAAATCTTCCTCAAGATTTGAAGGATAAAGGATAACGGAGTCCATCTCGGGGCATCCCCGTGCAAGCCACTGTTCGCGGCCATGACATTTGTCACTCTAAGCCCATGATGAACGCCACTGGCGCTCAGATTGCCGCTCGGCGATGATTCGGGTATGAACACGCCATCGAAGAAATCTCTCGGCTGGTCCCTGGTACTCGTGGCGCTTGGACTGCTCGCGCTCTACGGGGGGCCACGAGGATTGGTGCTTCTGGTCCCGGCAGCCATCCTGGTGTGGTATGCGGTAGCGGCGTCGACGCCTCGCGACCACCGGAATTGACGCGAGGGGCGACAATGGTAATGCGGGGGATTGTGGGAATACGTTCGAGAGTTTAAAGCGGGATTGGCGAAGCCATTGTGAATGAAGATGACTGAAGAACACGTCCTGCAAATGCCGGCGCAAATCACCAATCCGATGCAGCCGGGAGTGGCTCAGTGAGACTTCTGCCCAAAAACAGCGAATACACCTGGGCGCTGTACTCCGTCCTGTACTTCGGATTCTTCTTCATCGATCCCGTCATGAGCCATGCCAGCGCGCGCACATGGGGCATCACGTTGTTAGCGACTGCCGTTTTTTTGTTCCTTTATTTTGGCCTCTTCTGGGTGAGTCGAAGGCAGGCCCTGCTGCATATTGCCGCCATGGTTCTGATGGGAATTGGTTTTGCCAGGTACAACGGTGGTGCAACTACTTTCTTTATATTCGCAGCAGCTTCCAGCCCCTTCATTGTGGAAACGGAAGCCGATGCCATCAAAATCCTGGCGGCTGTCGAGGTCGTTGCCGGGCTAACCTGGTGGGCTTTTCATCTCACCGGATGGTTCCTGCTCTTCGCCAACGGCCTCGCTTTCGTGGTCGGCGCCAGCAACATCCACTTTGCACAGCGCAACCGGACCAACCGCAAGTTGCTCCGCGCCCACGAAGAAATTGAGCACATTGCGAAAGTGGCCGAACGCGAGCGCATCGCCCGCGACCTGCACGACGTGCTGGGGCACACGCTGTCGGTGATCATCCTGAAATCTGAACTCGCCGGAAAGTTGATGGACCGTGATCCTCAACGCGCGGGCAACGAGATCCGCGAGGTCGAACAGATTTCCCGCCAGGCCCTGTCGGAGGTCCGCGACGCCATCCGCGGCTATCGCTCTCGTGGCTTGGAGGCCGAACTCGCACAAGCCAAGTCCACGCTCGAAACCGCAGGTCTCGCGGTGAAATGCGAGACGCCCCGAGTCGCGCTGCCTGCGTTGCACGAGAGCGTGCTGTCGATGGCAGTGCGGGAAGCCGTCACCAACGTGGTGCGCCACGCCCACGCTCGCACGTGCACTTTGCGCCTGGAGCAACAAAACGGCTCCTGCCACCTCGAGATCGAAGACGATGGCTGCGGCGGTTTCCACAACGAAGGCAACGGCCTGCGCGGCATGCGAGAACGCGTCGAGATGCTCGGTGGCACACTCACCCGCGACTCTCAAGCCGGTACGCGACTCGCCATCATACTTCCACTCAAGGAAGTCACGGAACCTGAGGACTGCGCCAAGTGAATCCCTCATCGAAGGAAGGCCGCAAAACCATTCGCGTCGTCCTTGCCGAGGATCAGGGCATGGTGCTCGGCGCTCTCGCTGCTTTGCTCGAGATCGAAGGCGACATCTCCGTCGTCGCTCAGGTGCGCAACGGCAAAGAGGCTCTCGCCGCGGTTCTCGCCCACAAGCCCGACGTTCTCATCACCGACATCGAAATGCCGCTCATGACCGGACTGGATGCCGCCGCCGAACTCAAACGCCGCCGCACCGCCACCCGCGTCATCATCCTCACCACTTTCGCCCGCGCAGGATATCTTCGCCGCGCTATGGACGCCGGAGCTCTCGGATACCTCCTGAAAGATATGCGCGCCGAGGAACTCGCCGATGCTGTCAGGCGAGTGCAGCAGGGATTGCGCGTCATCCACCCCGATCTCGCCACGGAAGCCTGGTCTGAGATGGACCCACTCACTGACCGCGAACGCCAGGTCCTGCGCCTCGCCGGTGAAGGCATGCAAAGCGGCGATATCGCCGCGGAACTAGGCCTCTCCGAAGGCACCGTCCGCAACTATCTCTCAGAAGCTATCAGCAAAATGGGCGCCGGCAACCGCGTAGAAGCCGCACGGATAGCGCGAACTAAAGGCTGGCTGTGATGCAGGGAAATTCATGATTCGCCTTACGGCTTCTCGCCCGGGAAGGCTGTGATGTTGAGGAGAACACTGATGTTGCCGCTAACGTAATTGACGGTCGCCAAGTCGGGCTTGCCATCAACGTTGAAGTCCGCGACGACCATCTGGTAAGAACCCGTGCCACCCGTGGGGAAGTGCCGCGGCGCCTGAAAAGTTCCGTCGCCATTTCCCAGCAGGACAGAAACCTGGTCACTGGTGCTGAGGAAGTTGACGACCGCGAGATCCAGTTTGCCGTCTCCGTTGAAGTCCGCCGCTACCACCGGCCCCGGAGATATCCCACCCCAATAACCTTTCGCTGCGGACAACGTCCCATCTCCATTTCCCAGAAGAATATAAACTTTCCGCGTGTCTGTAACCGCCACGTCGAGGATGCCGTCTCCGTTGAAGTCCCCGATGGCTATTGAAGATGGATACTCGCCGGCGTTGTAGCGCACCGGCGGAAGGAAGGTGCCGTCGCCTCGACCAATCATGACTGTTACGGAACCGAACGAGGGGCGAGAGCCGTTATTGGCGACGACCAGGTCCGGGATTCCGTCGTGATTCAGATCGCCGACAGCGAATGCGACTGGATTGACTCCACCACTTCCAAAGTGTCTCTCCGGTCCAAAGATGCCATGACCCGTTCCCAGCACAACCGCAACCCCGCCAGGGTATCCGGTCCCTCCAGAGTAAAACGTTCCAACAATGTCCGCGATACCGTCCTTGTTCAAGTCAGCGACCGCCAGTGGTCCATCAAAATAAACGGTGTTGACTGACGTCGAGGAAGGAAAGTCTCCGTGTCCGTCGCCGAAGTCGATTTCGATAAATCCGAAATTGCCGTCTGAGGTAAGAGCGTCGAGATTGCCATCGCCATTGACGTCTGCAAGAAGCACGAAGGCTGGCAGCGACGCAGCATTGGCGTAGCTCCAAGACTTGAGCATCCCATCTCCCGCGCCCAGTGCGTAACTAAGTGCGGACCCATCAATGGTTGCAGTAACCGCCAGGTCCGGGATCCCATCGCCGTTCAGATCCCCCGCCGACAGCGAATAAAGAAAAGGATAACCGGGCGCATTCGTGATCGGCCGGGAAAACGAGACACTGCCGCTGGTGTTTCCAGTGAACTGAGCTTGGGTGAGGAGGGCCGACGTGCTGAACACGACCAAAAAGAGAATCGGCGAGAATCGCTTCACGGAATCTCCTTACTGTAAAGGCGGCAACCAGCATACATCGGCTTTGACTGGTCTCGATAGTGTGAAAAATTCTTCATCCTCAAGTACCGACTACCGCCTGGTCTCCGCAGGAATAAGTCGCCTCATTCTTCCGCGAAACTGGGACACAAGGCTCACATCAAGGATTGTGTCTCAACCCTTCCCGTGATATGTTGTAGCCCGTTTGCTTGCCCCCGGATTCTACCCATCACTGGAGTGAAAATTTATGCACACGCGCGCAGGAACCGCCATGGCGAAGGGTTTCGTGATGGTGACGATCACAATGATCCTAACCATTTCAGGCTGGGCGCAAGCTACGGAAAAAATCCTTTATAGCTTCACGGGTTTAAGTGACGGCGGTTTGCCTCAATCCGGTCTGATCCTGGACAGCAAGGGCAATCTCTACGGCACGACCTCCAGTGGCGGCACCGGCATAACCTGCCACTGCGGCACGGTTTTTGAGCTGAGCCCCGGATCGAACGGGACATGGACCGAATCAGTGCTTTACTCCTTCAGTTCCTACGCCGGCGACGGTGGGGGCCCTTTTGGCGGACTAGTCTTCGACTCTAAAGGAAACCTGTACGGCGTTACGCTGTACGGTGGCGCATCTTCTCAAGGAACCGTCTACGAACTCTCTCCCGGGGCAAACGGAACGTGGAGCGAGCAGGTCCTGTACAGCTTTACCGGCGGCAACGATGGAAGGTCTCCTAACAGCAGCAGTTTGACTATTGACAGCGCCGGCAATCTCTACGGAACAACGCTTACCGGGGGAGCGTACCAATTCGGCGTCGTCTTCGAACTCGTGGCGGGATCGAACGGCACATGGACCCAAAAAGTTCTGCACACCTTCACTGGAGGCGATGACGGAGCGACCCCCTATGCCAATTCGTTGGTTTTGGACGGTGCAGGCAGTGTCTATGGGATAGCCCGCAGCGGCGGCGCGCATGACTACGGCGTCGTTTTTGGGTTAACACCACAGTCGGACGGGACGTGGTCTGAAAAAGTCATCTACGCCTTCACCGGCGTCGGTGGGGAATCTGGCCCGATCGGCTTGCTTCGTGATAAGGCCGGCAATCTTTACGGAGCGGCGATTGATGTATTCGAACTCATCCAAGGCCAGGATGGAACGCGAACCAGAAGAGTCCTTCATACCTTTACTGGCGCACCTGATGGTGCGTTTCCCGGGTCGGGGCTGATCAGCGACAAAGCCGGTAATCTTTACGGTACGACCTCCAACGGAGGCGTTCATCACGGCACCGTCTTCGAACTTTTGCCTGGCCCCGGGGGCATTTGGAACGAGAGAATCCTTCATCGTTTCTCGGGCAGCGGAGGAGATGGAGTTTTTCCAACCTTCCCGTCACTGGCGATAGATGCCAGCGGAAATCTGTACGGCACGACTGAGTCCGGCGGAGCTTCGAACGTTGGAGTGGTGTACGAAGTGACGCCATAGTTCGACACGTTCCCGGTCCTCACTGAAGTGCTGCTGCAAGGAGTGAAATTATGAGTACAACGCTACGCTTCACGATTGCGAGATTTTTTGCTGCGGCTGCGATCGCCCTGACATTAACCTCCGTTGGCTGGACACAAAGCACAGAGAAAATTCTCCACACCTTCACCGGCAGCAGCGATGGCAGTGTGCCGGAGGCCGGTATGACTCTGGATAGCCAGGGTAACCTCTACGGCACGACAGCATTCGGTGGTGCGTTCGGCTGCTGCGGCACCGTATTCGAGTTGAGCCCCGCTTCGAATGGAACATGGACCGAGAAACTGATTTACGACTTCAGCCTTGGCGGCGGCGCTGACGGTTTCATTCCTTGGGGAGGATTGGTCTTCGACAACAAAGGAAACCTTTACGGCACCACCTTGTTCGGGGGCACGTCTTTCCAGGGCACGGTTTTCGAACTCACGCCCGGCGCAAATGGAACCTGGACCGAGAGTGTACTCTACAGCTTTACCGGTGGCGCCGACGGCGGCTCTCTCTTTGGCAGCAGCCTGATTATCGACGGTTCCGGCAACCTCTACGGTACGGCCGAAAGCGGAGGCGCCTACGGATACGGTGTCGTCTTCGAAATGGTTGCAGGCTCGAATGGAACATGGACTCAGAAAGTCCTGCACAGCTTCAAAGGCGGAAACGACGGCACGTTTCCCTTCAACAATCCGTTGGTGATGGACCCCGCGGGCAAACTTTACGGCGCAACCCTATCAGGCGGCGCGCACGATTACGGCATCGTTTATCAACTCACACCTGAGTCGAACGGCACCTGGGCGGAGAAGCTGATCTACCCGTTTACCTCCGCTGGTGTTAGCGGCCCGGCAGGCAACCTCGTTCTCGACAGCGCTGGCAACCTTTACTCAGTCTGCGCGTTCTGTATCTTCGAGCTCATGCCGGGACCAAATGGAACCTGGACGGAGAAAACGCTCTATACCTTCCAAGGCGGTCCTGATGGTGCCTACCCTGAAGCTGTGGTCTCCGATAAGGCTGGCAATCTTTTTGGCACGACCTATAGTGGAGGCGTTCATCATGGAACGGTTTTCGAACTATCGCATGGCGCGAACGGCACTTGGAGCGAAAGAGTTCTTCATCGCTTCCAGCCCGACGGAGTAGACGGAGTCTTTCCCCAGTTCGCGACGTTGGCCATAGACGCCAGCGGCAATCTCTATGGCACAACTCCCTCAGGCGGGACATCCGCTCAGGGCGTGGTGTTCGAAATCACGCACTAGCTCAGTTTGTCCGGACCGCTTCCTGCGTTCTGTCTTCGATGACAAAGCGGACCGGCAAACAGTTTCCGTTTCTCTTCCAGACTCAAGTTTAGAACTAAAGCACGCCGCGCTCGACTCCAACATCTTCTTTCTGCACTGTCTTCAAAGCCCAAGCCATGCGCGGAGTATTGTGCGCAATCCCCACTTGTCCCTGCGCGTTCAGCACAATGATCCCGCCATGCCCATTGAGCCGCTGCTTCAGATAATTCATCGCTTCCTGCGCCGCCCACTCCGGCAGATTCCCCGCGGACACGCGGTCCGCCGTCCACTTCGCGAGCACCAGCTTCATGATCGGTTCGCCCCACCCGGTAGTCGACACGGCCGCACTCAAATTGTCCGCATAACATCCGCACCCAATCAGCGACGAGTCCCCCAGCCGCCCAGGAGCCTTATTCAGAGTCCCGCCCGTCGAAGTCGCCGCCGCAATGTTCCCGTCGCGATCCAAAGCCACCGCGCCCACGGTGTCGTGCGAAACCGCCGGAGCAAACAAGTCCTTCCCGTCCTTCTCTGACCCTCGTGCCGCTGCCTCCCGCTGATACTCGCGCAGCCGCTCCACTTCCCGCGCAATCACCAACTCTTTGTTCGCGCACAGCTCCACGCCATGCTCCTCCGCAAACCTCTCGGCGCCTTCGCCCACAAAATACACATGCGGACTCTCACTCAATATCTTCCGCGCCGCCCGCACCGGATTCCGGATCCGCTCTACGCACCCTATGCCCCCCGCCCGCAGCGTTGCTCCGTCCATGATCAGCGCATCCATCTGCACCCGCCCATCGCGATTCAGAAAACTCCCCCGACCCGCGTCAAACGTCTCGTCGTCTTCCATAATGACGACTGCTTCCTCGACCGCATCCAGCGCCCCTCCGCCACGCTCCAGCACCCGCCACCCCGCCCCCAGCGCGTTCCTCACCCCAAGCAAATGCGCCTCCAACATGTCATCCGGCATGGCCCATGCCCCACCGTGAACCACCAATACGGGATCAGTTGGCAACGAAATTCCTCGCTGGAAAATTTGCCTGACCAGTCTAGCAGGGAAGCGCGGGGTGGAGTGCCTGTGTGGGGCGGGGCACTCCTGCCCGCCAAATCTATTCACGTACACACATACCTGGGCAAAATGCCTGCCGCGCACAAATCAGGGGGCGCTGAGTTTCTGAAGCATCGAGACGGCGCCGCCGTTCTTTGGGTTGAGCTGGAGAGACTTTTTGTAGTTGGCGATGGCTTGCGGCTTGTTGCCCTCGTTCATGTAAGCCTCACCGAGGCTGTCGTAAACGTTGCTGGATTGCGGATAAGCTTCTACGTTGAGCTGGAGGATGCGGATGGCTTCTTTGAAGTTGTTGGCGCGAATCAGTCGATAGCCTAAACCGTTAAGTTGGCCTTCATCGAAGTTGTAGGTGGCGGGTACGGCGGCCTTCAAATCATGGTACTGCTTCACGGCAGCATCAATCCCGCTGGACGCGATAGTGGCAGAGAGAGTTTCTGCAATGGATTTGCGCGGATCGAAGGCGGCCTTGACCTGCGGCACCCAGATGGCCATGGTGACGGCAAACAGTCCTGCAATCATGCCCAGCGTAAGGACAAAGAGCAGGCTGGCGGTGGCCATGCGGCGCAGAGCTCCGGGACGGTCTTGCGCGAGAAAATAGATTTCAAGAATAGCCAGCGGGAACAGGTAGTTGGCGAACGACATAAAGGTGGGGAACGGGCCGGTAAACGTAGCCGGATCGAATCCGAATGGACCTTTGTTGAGGACAATGGCCAGGAAAAATCCGATGCGGTAGAACCACGATCCGCTGACTGCGAGGAAGAGGCGAAGGGCCCAGCGGCGGTGAGTTTTGAAATCGCGAGCCAACGCATAGCGCAGCGCCAGAGCGGCGAATAGCCACATCAGGATGGCGTTCAGGGTACCGCCAAGGTGTTGCGGAAGATCGCCAACGCTGCCCCGGAACCAGGTCATATAAAGACCGGCCGCGCTGAGTGCGACGACGGCCAGCATGTAAATGCGGCCATTCCAATGGTGGAAGACGGGGAAGCGGCTGCGAACCTGGGGAACTAGTTGCGCGGCTCCGGCAAGCATGATAAGGGCGGCCGAGGCCACGTGCATGACGACCGCCCAGTTGCCCTTGGTAACTCCGGGGACAAAGCCATGGGTAAAGTTCCATCCGTGGTAGTCGCCGCGCAGCGCCGTGAGCGTATAGAAGGTAGCTATGGCAAAGGCGAAAAACAACTGGCCGACGACGGTCACAACAAACCAAGAGCGCGCAGCTACGTTCAACGTGGTGTTGGCAACGGAACTCAGCTGCCAACGGCGGGGCAATGAATTAGTCAATACGGCGGTGCTCATATCGTTTCTCCTTACCCAATCTGTTTTCTATGTGCGGAAAGTTAAGAGGCGCCCACCGGCGCTCTGCTCCTGTATGCATTTGTGAAGCGAACTCGAACCAGCCAGAAGACCAGCAAGATAAGTGGCAGGATGGCTGGCACAATCAGCAGGCCGGTCTTGCGTATGGCCGCGGGGAATACTTGTTGCTGGCCAAGGAAGAAGGAACCGGTCGCGATAAACCATCCAAAGCACATCCGCCAGAGATGACGCGAGACACGTTCGGTGCCTGCGATATTGCCCCGCAAAAGCATGCGAAGGTCCCCTGCGGAGGCAAGCAGCATCACCGAACCCAGGAAGAGGTCCATGCCGGCAGGAACTCCATCTTCCGGCGCGCGGCCGGAGATCTTTGCTGCGCCATGGAGCACGCTTAGGATTCCGATGGACAATGCAAACAGGAATCCGCCCCAACCGAGGATGCCGAGTGCTGCTTCTTTACGCCTGCCTGCCGCCCAGGCGGTTGCCACCATGTAAATCGTTAGCATGCCGCCGAATACGTTACCGGTCTGGTGCTTCATGAAGGCGAGGTACGCGCCGGCTGTGGCCATGCAGAGCATGGAGAGGACAAAAACATCTCCGGCCACGCGATGCCGGTCAGAGCCCTTGCGGAACAACATTGCCGCGGTCCCGGCGAGCATCCCGAGCACGCCGCCGGTGATATGAAAGATCAATATGGGCAATCGCATATGACGCTCCTAGCTAATTATTTGTCCTGCTGCGCGGGCCTGCTCTTTCCGATCGTTGAGGTTTCACGTCACGCGGCCCACGATGCCGCTAGCAACGAGAGGCTCTTACTCACCGGCTTAAGCGGTAGAAGAGAGCGGTCACAGCGATATAGCAAGCGGTCGCGATGAGGTCGACTACCAAACCCAATCTGCCCTGCACGAAGAGGACGACTCCTCCCATCAGTATGGTCACTAGATAAAAGACAGCCGCAATGCTTGACTGGAAACGCGGTAACGCTTCTGTAATCCGTGCATTCATTGGTGTGTTCATAACCTCTCCTCCATATCCGAGCCTTTGAATCAACCGCACGCGAAATCAAATCGGTCCCCGGTAGCGGCGCAGGCGCACTGCTACGAAAAGGAATACCGCCGCCACTGCGAGGCCGGTCCACAAACCGGGGGTGCTAAGAAAATGGTGAGGAATGAGTGTTGCCGTGAAATCCTCTGCGTGGTTGTGCTCCATTGCGCCTCCGGGTCCAATCAAGCGCTCCTGCAGCATTTCGCGGAAGTGCGAAGTGTTGAGTGCAACCTTCTCCACTACGCAGACCACGAACGGAGGCACGAAAGCCCAAATAAATGGAGCGCGCGGCGCCCATGCTGAAACCATTAGCAGCCAGCCATAGAGAGGCAGGTACCAGAGACCGTGAACTGTCACAAAGTGATAAAGCAGCACAACGGTTACGTGGAAGAACGACGCCTCTGTGAACGGCGCGGCGGTGTTCACCCCGCTGCCCATCAGGATTACGCTGCTCAACACCAGCATGATGACTTGGGTTGCAAGGCTGATGACGAAACCGACAAGCGGCAGAATCACGAGGGGAATGGTGAGCTTGGAGAGCACGGTGGTGAGATCGGAAACCGGCAGGGATTTCCAGAAGAGGATGCTGCGATCGCGGCGCTCTCCATAGAGCGCATCAAGAGAATAGAAGACTCCGACGATGAAACCTGTTCCCATGATCAGCGACGCCGCCAATTCGAAGCGCGAGGCAAATAAATCGTGCTGTTGCGCCGGGCCGAGCGGAGATGCGGCGATGTGGCGCCGCATGGCCATCAGGTTGATCGCGAAGCCGAATAAGAAAAGTGCCGCGGCGACCAGTGGCGCGATATAGATGGAGCGGTTCTCCCAGATCTCGCGGCGAATCGACCAGTACAGCGTTCGGGCAGCCGACAGGGCTACTGGCGTGGCTTCTTGCGACGGGAAGGAAGACTCAGTCATGGGATTCGAGTGAGTATTCATTGAGGTGATCCTTGTGCGGGCGATGCATGTGCATGCGATGCTTGTGCCGTGCCGGATTGGTTACCCACCACCGCTACGAACAAGTCGGCGATGCTGGGCGTTCGCACCTCGCCGAGTGCGGCCAGTTGCTGGCGGTCGATATTCCGATTGACATCTTTATTAACCCCGCGGTCGAACAGCAGAATGCTGCGCCCGAACACCTCGCGCTCATACATCGGCTTGAGCGAGCGCGCCGCGGCGACTTGGCCGGGATGGACCATCACTTCCATGTAGCGCGACTCGAATTCCTCCATAGTGCAACTCAGTACGATTCGGCCGCGGTCTATGAACATCAAGTCTGTAAGAATGTGCTGCAACTCTTCCACCTGATGGGTTGTCACCAGGATGGTGCGGCTGCGATCGAAGTAATCGTTGAGCAGGGAATCGTAAAACTGCTTGCGAAACAGGATGTCGAGCCCGAGCGTCGGCTCATCCAGGACCAGCAATCTGGCATCAATCGCCATCACCAGAGCGAGATGCAGTTGCGCCACCATGCCCTTGGATAAATGCCGGATCTTGCTGGTGTGCTTGATCGTGGTTTTTGCCAGGAGGGCTTCCGCTTTCGCCCGATCGAATCGGGGATGTACGCCCTCGACGTAGTCGAGCGCCTGTGAAACCCGCATCCAGCGCGGAAGCACGGCCACATCGGCGATGAAGCAAACGTCGCGCATGAGCCGATCGCGTTCGGCCCAGGGGTCGCGCCCAAGCACTCTCAGTTCTCCTTGAAAGGAAGTGAGGCCGAGAATTGCGTTGAGCGCGGTGGTCTTGCCCGCGCCGTTGGGCCCGATAATCCCGAGGATGCGGCCCTCGTCCACACGCAAATCAACGCCGTCCAGCGCGATGGTTGTACCGAAGGCCTTGCGCAGGCCGTGTGCTTCGATCACTGTCATTTCTCCGGCTCCTTCTCTGCAGGATTCGGCGTAGATTCTGACGATGGCCGGCCGTTTGTGCCCCCATTCAGCAATTCTTCCGGCTTCAGGCCGAGCCGCTGAATGGTTGCATAGACCCTGGGCCACTCTTCGCCAAGAAACTTCTGCCGTTCACCCTGCAGCAACAAACTGCGCGCCCCGGCATTGACGAACATGCCGCGACCTCGCCTGCTCTCGACCAGCTGCTCATCGACCAGTTCCTGATACCCCTTCAGAACCGTGAGCGGATTCACCCGATACTCCGCCGCCACATTGCGCACCGAAGGCAGCGGGTCCCCCTCCTTGAGCACGCCGTCGAGTATCATCTCGACCACGCGGTCGCGAAGCTGGCGATAAATCGGCTGACTGTCGTTCCACTCACGGTCCATAAGATTTTCCAGATGGCCTTGCTAAGGATTCTTCCCGTCACTTGGTGCGCGTCAGGTCGAAGTGCGCATGGATCGGCTTTTCGCCCATCATGAAGGTCCAATCCTCGGTGTGATGGTCGGCGTCGATGATGGTGAACACCGAATGATGCATGTGCATCTCCGTGCTCCCACTGATGTCTTTGAGCTCAAACTCGACCGTCTTGCCGTCGGGCGTCATCTTGCCGGTCATGCGCGGACGGTTCCCCGCGTCGCAGTAGTGAATCAGCGTGAGCTGGTCTCCGTCCAGGTAAAGCATCGTGACCGGATGGTCGTACTTGGTCGCATCCAACGGCGTTCCTGCTTCCTGGAACTCGTGCACCAGCACGTTCCCCCGCGAGGTCACCCGCAGCGACAGGTGCATCTTGCCGCCTGACATCTTCGGCGCCTCGGGGACGGTGACGGTGCCTTCCCACTCTCCCGCAAGGCTTTTCACGGTTGCGAAGGACTTCTGCGCCTCAGTCTGCGTAGCAGTCGTATCCGCCGCAAAGGCGGCAGCGGCCATCAGAACGACAACGGAAATTGCGATTCGTGATTTCATTTTCATTTTCTCCTTGTACTTCTAGTGATGTAGTTAACTACAACACTAAAGAAAATGCAAGTAATTTCTTTTTTTCTTTCCAGCCGACCCACAACTACGACTTATCTATTTTAGAATCAATGGTTTGAAAGAGCGATAACGCAAGCGGAATCTCGGACTGAGGGTGTTTGATAGGAGGCCAGAGGAAGTCCTGGTGTCCGGGGCGAACGTCTGTTCGTGGCGAACGTCCGGAGGGTTTGTGCCTAGCTATAATGAAAATGTCCGAATCACAGAGAAGAGACTCACGGTGAAGCCGGGAGGCAGCAGTCCGTTCGAAAAGTATCGTGGCATCGGGAACGGGCGGGCAGGTTCTGGCCGGAAAGCGATCCGAGAGCTGCGCGGCAATTAGGGAGGGGCCGCAGACATTAACTTTTAGCTAATGTAAGCTGACAAACTTAGCTACGCCGCCTGCCCCGCTTTGGCCGCGGCCGGCGGGACGTCCTGGGTGCGGGTCCAGGTGTAGCGCATGCGGTGGATCACCGTCAGCGTCGACAGCACTGCGATCACCCACAGCACGGGCGCCATGCGGTTGAAGAGCGCGCCAATGATCACCAGCACCAGCCGCTCCGGACGCTCCATGAATCCCACGCGGCACGATCCAATCAGCGACTCCGCGCGCGCCCGCGTGTAGCTGACCATGATCGCGCTGACCATCACGAACGCAGTCAGCACGACATAGAAGAACCGGTCGCCCCGCGCATAGAAGACCAGCAGCCCAAGGAACTGCGAGGCATCACTGTAGCGGTCAACCACGGAATCGAAAAATGCTCCAAAGCGCGTGACCCGGTTAGTAGCGCGTGCGACTTGTCCATCGACCAAATCAAAAAATCCGGAGAAGATAATCACCAGGCCAGCATAAAAAAACATCCGCTGCTGCGTGAACACAGTAGCAGAGCCAAAAAGAATCGCAGCCCAAGTGTTTACGACAAGCCCCATGAACGTCAGCACATTGGGATTGATGCGCGACAGCGCCAGCCAGCGCACGGTGGTATCGAGCAGCACGCCGCAAGCGCGTCCGAACGCACTAGTCCAACTTCGGTTGGGGCTGCGATTGGCAATAGGGTTGGGCGAAGCCGCCACTTAGGTGCCCGCCTTCTCGCGCTCAGCCTCGTCGTGGACTGTGCTTAGCGCAAGAATTTCAAGTTCGCGCTTGCCATTAGGCGTGATCACCGTGGCCTCGTCGCCAACTTTCTTATTGAGCAGCGCCTTGCCGATGGGAGACGTGGTGGAAATTTTCCCGGCACCAACGTCTGACTCTTCGCTGGTGACGAGCTTGTATTCAATCTCTTCATTCTTAAAGCTGTCGAAGACCTTGACGGTGGAACCCAGCCCCACTTTGTCCTTGGGGATGTTGTTCATGTTAGTCAGCGACAAGTCAGCGAGACGCTTGCCGAGCTGGCGGAAGCGCGCCTTGACGAACTCCTGACGCTGCTTGGCCATGTGATACTCGGCGTTCTCGCTGAGGTCGCCGAGCGCCGCGGCCCGCTTGATTTCTTTGGGCAACTCGTGGACCAGTTCGTGCTCGAGCGCGTCGACTTCTTCCTGCAATTTCTTTCGGAGTTGATCAGTCATGCATACGTTACCGCTCTGGAGATTATAAACCTGTTGGCGGGGCGAAAGAATTCGGGGGTGAGGGAACTCAGGCCGCGGGATCAGTCAGTCCAGCGAGCGGATTAGGCTCGTCGGGCCTGATGCGGACGACTACGCGTTGGTTCAACAGAATTCCGATCCAGACGCGGAGGCCGATCATAATTGCCATTCTTATGGGATGGATCTTCCAGTAAGTGCGGTAGACGCGCATGAGTTCAGTGCGGGCCGTGATGACTTGGGCGATGCCGGGGATGGCGGGGCCGTTCTTGCCTCCGACATAGCAGATGACGTGGGGATTGCGGCGGACGCGCTTCACCTTGTAGGAATCGCCGGGAGTGAGGAATTCGATTTGGCCCTGGTGGACACTGAGCCAGACGTGGATCTTCTTTAATTCGCCGGATTTCTTGTAGGAGCCGAACCACTGGGCGTGGCGATTCAGGGCGTGTTGCAGTTCCGGATTCATGACTTCGTGGAGTTCAGCGGCGCGGTCATGTGTGCTCTGGGGCATGGTGGTCACTCCTGCGGCGAGAGCGACGATCCAGCATTAGATGATCCAAGCTAAATGTTAGCTCGCGGCAAGGAGTGCTTCTGTGCAAAAGTGAACACTTACGAACTGCTACCCGGGTTCAGGCTTGGAATTCGGAGGCTTCGGGGAAGCGCAGTTTGCACTTGGAGAGGGCCAGGGCGAGCAGTTCCTCGATCTTGGTTTCTTCGCAGTTGCGGGACATGGCGAGTTCGCTGACCAGGAGGTAGCGGGCGCGTTCGAGCATCTTCTTTTCGCGGAAGGACAAGGGCTTGGATTGGTGGAGGGCGATGAGACTCTTGAGGACTCCGGCGACTTCGAACAGGGAGCCGGTGCGCATGCGGTCGGAATTTTCCTTGAAGCGGTCTTTCCAGTCGGCGGTGCTGAGGTCTTCGGCTACGGAGAGGAAGTCGATGATCTTCTGCACCTCACCGTTGCGGACGACCCGGCGAATGCCCACGCTGCCCACGTTGTTGCAGGGCACCATGACTTTGAGGCTGCTGGCCTTGATGTTGAGGAGATAGAACTTTTCGATGGTGGCGCCGATGGAGCGGCTGCTGATTTGCTCGATCACACCCACCCCGTGGTTGGGATAGACGACCTTGTCGCCGATGTGAAAATTCAGGTCCGCACCACTCATAAAAGGTACCCGGGCAGGCAAGGCTTAGTGGGGAGAAGCGTTATCTTTACTGTAAACATATTATCCCGAAATGGGGCTAAAGGCAAGGATTGGTGCGGGGCTGGGGGGAAATGACGGGGCATTGCGGAGTTGGAGTGAGAATCTAAGTGATTGAGGCTAGATTGGTTACGAGTGAATTCGTTTTGCGTGTTGAACGCGGAGGGCGCTTATAATCGCCGCGTGAGCGTCCAAGAAGGGAAGTCAGATCGGCGAGTGGGGCGAGTGCTGGGTCTGGATGTGGGATCGAGAAGGATTGGAATTGCGGTGTCGGATCCTCTGGGGATTACGGCGCAGGGATTGGAGACGCTGCAACGCCAGAATAAGCGTCAGGACTTGGCGGCGCTGGAGCGAGTGATTCGGGAATACGAGGTGCGGGAGATCGTGGTCGGGCTGCCATTGCGCATGAGTGGCGCGGAAGGAACGCAATCGGAAAAGATGCAGGTATTTGCCGAGGAGTTGCGCAAGCGGTTCCGGCTGCCGGTGCACATGTGGGATGAGCGGCTCACGTCGGCGGAAGCGAACCGGCTGCTGCGGGAGACGGAGTTGTCGATCGAGAAGCGGGCGAAGGCGGTGGACCGGATGGCGGCAATCCTGATCCTGCAGGGGTGGATGCAGGGGCGGGCTCGCTAAGCACGTTTAGAAAAAGACTTCAGCTTGACGGCTGCTTCACCTATTCCCGACGCGCCTCAGCCGTAGAGTTTTCCTTGATCGCGCTGGAAGCCGAGGCGGGCGACGCCGAGGCAAATCAGGGTAAAGGCTAGCAGCACTTCCCAGTGGGTTGCCGCAGATTCGTGGCGTCCGGCGCCGACAACGCCCAGCGCCAACTGTGACAAGTGATAAGGCGGGAGCGCCAGTGCGATCTGCCGGACCAGCTTCGGCAAAAACATGTAAGGCACCCACAATCCGCTGCAAAACGACAGCGGCAGATAAATAAGGTTGATGGCGGCAGGCGCGGAGTTCGGGCCAGCGAAGTAACCAATCGCCAATCCCATGGCAGAAAATGGGAGCGATCCTGCTACGAGGGTTCCTATCAGCTTGGCCATTTGCGCGAGTGGCAAGCGGACTCCGCCGAAGCTGATGCCCAGCACCAGCAACAGAGACACGACGATCGCGCTGAAGATCATGCTCAGAATAACTTTGGCGGCGAAGTAGGCGAACGGCGGCATGGGACTGGCGCGCTTCACTTGCAGCCATCCCAGGCCCCGGTCGGCGGCAAGGCCTGAAGCCGTTCCGAACAAGGAAGCTCCCATCACTCCAAACGTGCCATAGGTTGCGATCATGTAGGTGGGAACGCCCGTGCCACCAATCGCCTGCTTGGAGTTCAACACGAGGCCAAAGAGTACGTAGAACATCAACGGAAAGCTGAGCACCGATGCGGTATACACGCGCAAGCGGAGATTCTTCAGGAACTCATACTTCGCTTCCTTTAGATAGATGGCGGCGATGTGGCTGGTGGAGCGCTCGATTGGAGTGTTGCTCAGAACGGCTGCGGCAGTACTCATGTCATTTCCTCGTTTGTCTCTATTCTTTATTCCTCGCGCGAAGGCGAGCATGGCATAGAAATGGGTGAATCAGTTTTGGCAATTGGCGTTTTCACCGTTGTCCTTGGTGAGAGCCAGGAATGCTTCTTCCAGGCCGGCGCTGGTTATCTCGAGTCCCGAGAGTGAGGAGTCGCGGGCGAGCAATGCGCGCACCACGGGCTCGGCTTCGCGGGCATGGATTTCTACGGCTTCGCGGTCTTGACGGACATCGGTGACGCCGGGAATTTGCAGTAAGCTCGCGATGCTGAGCGCCGTGAGGCAACGGATGCGCTTGCCGCTGGTCTGCGCCTTGATCTCCGCCGGCGTGCCTTCTGCGATGATTTCACCCTGATTGATTACGGCGATGCGGTCTGCGAGCGCGTCGGCCTCTTCCAGATAATGCGTGGTCAGCAGGACGGTCTTACCGCGACCGACCAGGCGGCGGATTTCTTCCCAGAGTGCGCGGCGGGCTTCCACATCCAGCCCTACTGTGGGCTCGTCGAGAAACAGCAGATCAGGATTGCCGCAGATGGCCAGTGCGAACAGGGTTCGCTGCCGCTGCCCGCCGGAAAGATCGCCGAATTTTCGGTCGCACAATTTTTCCAGGCCCGCGGCAGCCAGCACTTCTGCAATAGGCATCGGGTTGGGGTAATAAGTGGAGAACAAATCAATGTGTTCGCCGACCCGCAAAGTCTCGGGCACGCGTCCCACCTGCAGCATGGCGCCGGTGCGGATTCGATTCTGCGGATTCGTGGGATCTCCGCCGAACACACGGGCTTTTCCGGAGTTGGGCTGCATCAACCCCAGCAATAGCTTTACTGCCGTAGTCTTGCCGGCGCCGTTGGGTCCAAGCAGGGCGACGACCTGGCCCGCATCCACGGTGAAATTCACGTTCCGCAGGGCGCGGACGTCTCCATAGTTCCTGCTGACACCTTCAAGACTTGCCACGACAGCGCCACAGCTTGCCTGCTGCCTGCTCGTCGTTTGTTCCATAGTTGCGATCATGAGGATCTGCTCCACGTGCGCTTCACTTTGAGCGAGAACCGAATCTCCCCCGCTGAGTGCATCATCGTGGGACGGGGGACTGAGCGCCAGTGCCGTTCATCACGCGGTGAGCGTGACAAATGTCATGGGCATCGCCCAACTTCGGCGCAGGGTGAGGGACATGAGGCCGCGGGGTAAATAACGTATTTCAGTGAGAGACCGAAGGAACCCAAGCTGGTTCGCTGCAATTTTTCGCGGCTGTCTGTTACGAAATCCGAACAAATGAGGTTGGCCATAGCCGAGGATGGGTCTGGACCGGACGCTGCCTTCCAAGAGCGATAGCGGCGGATCCTTAAGCTGGACAGGGAGTTCGGCTTGTTCTGAAATCGTAACAAGCCGCGTCCCGGCAAAATTCTTTACAATTCATGACACGAAA
Source organism: Candidatus Acidiferrum sp. (assembly GCA_035568115.1). Lineage (GTDB taxonomy): Bacteria > Acidobacteriota > Terriglobia > Terriglobales > Acidobacteriaceae > Sulfotelmatobacter. The sequence continues at coordinate 81,569 of DATMOP010000079.1, read as the reverse complement.
CGGCGCGTCCTGCTATGATGTCGAACACTTCTATGGAGGCCTGTCATGCTTCCGGCCGGTAAGAGCCTTCGTACGCTGCGCGAAAAACTCGGGCTGACCATGCGCGATATCGAAACTTCCAGCGCGCGCATGGCGGAAAAATATCGCAACGAGGAATTCTCCATTCCTCCCAGCCGTCTGTCGGACATTGAGACCAAGGGCGTTTTACCCAGCATTTTCCGCCTTTATACGCTGGCGGTGATTTACCGTCGAGATCTGCGGGAGTTGCTCGCCTGGTACGGGGTCGACATGAACAACATAGCCGCGGACCTCAGCCTGATTTCTCCGCCGCGGTCGCATGTTTCCGAAGCTCTCGCGGGACTGTCCTCGGTGCAAATGCCGGTGCGCATGGATCCAGGCTTCGATCAGCAACGCACCGCCAATCTGGGCCGCATGGTGGAGCAGTGGGGCCTGGTGCCACTGGCGTATCTTGCCCAATTCGCGCACAGCGATTTCACCTATGGCTACATCGGGAACCAGGATTTCACCATGTATCCGATTCTTCCTCCCGGCAGTTTCATCCAGGTCGACGAAGAAAAGAATAAGGTTGTGGAGGGTTTGTGGCGCTCCGAATATGAGCGCCCCATTTATTTTGTGGAAACCCGCGACGGGCACACCTGCTGCTGGTGCAGCATGCGCAAGGATGACGTTATCTTACAGCCACATCCCTTGTCGCCGGTCCCGGTGCGAGTTCTGCGCCATCCTCAGGAAGCCGAGATCATCGGCCAGGTGGTAGGGGTTGCGATGAAGCTGACGGAGTGGCACGCTTTCGGTTCTTCTCCAGGCTCGAAAGGGCAACCAGTACTGAATTAAGATGATGGGCCGAGGCCGCATCCTGGGGTGAGGGCAACAGTTCGCTGAACTGCTCGCGCATGCCTTCGACATAAGCTCCCGGGTTTTTGTTGCTGTCCTCGCTCGACTCGCGCAAATCCTCTACCAGGTCAGGTATCGGCGTTCGCAGCACAGTGGACAAGACCTCGCTGTGAGCCGCCTTGAGCGCGCGGTCTGACGCTTCCTCGCCATGCACCAGTGACATGCCCCAGTGCAAGTATCCGCCCTCGCGGCGGCGCAGAGAGCCCAGATATGCCAGTCTCGCCAGCAGCCCGGAAACCGCGGCCAGCGTGGTTTCTCGCAGATCTTGCAGAGCTGATTTCAACGTCATCGGGATACGAAAGTCTTGTTACGAATTCCGAACACTCCGAGGGCCTAGCGTGCTCTTTCCAGCCTAGAGGAAGTCATGAAAATATCACGGTTCGCATTTCCAAAACAAGGAGAAAATAACTGTGAAACGTGCGCTACTTGTCGTTGCGGCAGCTCTGATGTTCCTCAACACTTTGGTAATACCCACTGTCGCTCATGCCGATGGTGGAGCTGGTGGCACAAGTTGCGGTGGAAACTCAATGTGCAAGCCGTGACCCCCTGAGTCGCGTTACGAAAAACGGAAACGATCGGCATCGCTGTTGTCGCCTGCAGCGGGTAACGGTATAGTATCGCGTTACGACCATGCTGCAGGCGCACTCATTTCTCTGGCATTATCTGTGGGTCGCGCCAAATGTCCTCCTCCTCGTTCTCGCCGTCGTGATTCGATTGCGCAATCTTCACAAGCAATTCCCGGTCTTCCAGATTTTTGCTGTTATCGTTGCGATTGAGCAACTTATCGTCTACGCCGCCGATGTAATTCCGTCAGTTAGTGGTGCAACGTTTTGGCGCGTGTTCTGGGTAGGTTTGCTGGTTGAGGCACTCGTAAAATTCGCCCTGATCGGCGAGATATTTGGCCGAGTATTCGGCAAGTATGATTCCGTGGCCGTTCTGGGCAAGCGGGTGATTCGGGGGGTTGGCATCGCTCTAGTACTGGCAGCAACGATTGCGGCAGCTTATGCCCCCATCGACAATCCGCGCTACTCCGTGATCTCTTACGCACACATCCTCGACCAGACAATCTTCATGATCGAGTGCGGACTGCTTCTTTTCATTTTTATTTTCGCGGCATACTTCAAGCTTGGCTGGGACAATGCCTCGTTCGGAATTGCCCTGGGTTTGGGCACATCTGCTTGTGTCCACCTCGCCACGTGGGCAGTTATGGCTAACGGAGGGATGATGGACAAGCGTTATCTCCTCGATTTCCTGAACATGGCCACGTATCACGTTTGCGTCCTCGTTTGGTTTTACTACTTCCTCATTCCTCAGAAAAGTGCCACTACGTCTGCGGTTCCGGTGCCCGAGAATAGTCTCGAAATCTGGAACCAGGAATTGGAGCGACTACTACACCAATGAATCTGGCCGTTGTTCTCGTCATCGCTGCTGTACTTGCGCTCTCCACCATTTTGAGCGTAGCCGTAACGCGAAGCCTGCAGACCAGGGAAAGCGCCGGTCTGGCCGGAAATATCAGGCCTATCGATGTCGAAGCTTTCCGTAACCTGATCGACCCGGCAGAGGACGATTACCTGCGGCGACGCTTGCCGCCGGGCCAGTTCCGCGTGGTCCGCCGCAAACGTTTGCGCGCCATGGCCGCCTACATCCAGGTCGCGTCCACGAACGCGGCTGTGCTGGTTCGCGTCGGGCAGGCCGCTCTCGCTGGCGGGGATCCGCGCGTTGCCGAAGCTGCGCGCCAGTTGGTAAATGACGCGCTGCTCTGTCGCCGCAATGCCTCCGTGGCGCTGGCACGGATTTACCTGGCACTCGCCTGGCCCAACTCTGGATTCGCCGCCGTGCGGGTGGTCGAGCGATACGAACAACTGAGCGGCGCTGCCATGCTGTTGGGCCGGCTGCAGAACCCGGCGGTTGCGGTGCGGTTGTCCGCGCTGCGCTAGGCGTGTGACATCTGTCACACACGCGGTGGCCGCGCGTTTGCTACCTTCGCCACTGGCGTTGCCGTGCCTCTGCAATCCGCCGGGTTAACTTGATCATTACCTCGGATCATTCCTGGCTTGTTTTCGTTACCCCTTATGGTGTAAAAACCAGCGGGAACCCGCCAACCCCAGAGATCTTGTGTCTGTTCCGAGCGTAGTCTGGCCAACCGCCGTTGGAGTTGTTTCTGCCGCCGCTTTCGAGTTGGCGGAATCAAGGGAGACGCTATGATCAGCAGCGCAAAGATCCACAACTTGAAGATCCGCAGCCTGAAGAATTTCTCGGTCTCGCTGCTCGTCCTGATGCTCTCCTCCGTGGCTTTCGGACAAGGTGGTGCCGCGACGGGCGACCTCCACGTAACCGTGAAGGATCCCAAGGGCAGTGTTGTCACGAATGCAACGGTCACGGTGGCCGATGTGGCCAAGGGCGTGGAACGAACCGCCAGCGGCGACGGCCAGGGTGGCTACAGCGCTCAACAGTTGCCGCCGGGCTCCTACACGGTCACGGTGGAGGCGGCGGGGTTTGGCAAAGCGGAGGCCAAGAATGTCAGCATCACAGTGGGCGGACTGGTGGAGCTTCCGGTCGCGCTGGCGGTCGCAACTGGGAGAGAGGTAGTCGAGGTCAGTTCTCAGGCGGAGTTGGTGGAGACCTCGCGCACCTCGACGACGGACACGATCGGACAGCGCCGCATCGACAATCTTCCGATCAATGGCCGCGACTACATTAACTTTACGCTGACCGATTCTCAGGTGGTGCGCGACAACGCCCCGAACACCGGCGCTGCACCTACGTCCGGGCTGAACATGAGCGGCCAGCGCGCCCGGTCGAACCTGGTGAACGTGGACGGCGCCGACGCCACCGACAACTCTGTCAACGGAGTGCGCTCCACTGTGTCCCAAGAGGCAGTGCAGGAGTTTCAGATCATCACCAACAATTACAGCGCGGAATATGGGCGTGCTGCAGGTGGAGTGGTGAACATCATCACCCGCTCGGGATCAAATGAGTTCCACGGCGACATGTTTGGCTATCTGCGCAACCGGAATTTTCAGGCGGTGAACCCGTTCGCTGTCTGCCCCAATCCCCCGTGTTCCAAGCCAGCCTACACTCGGGTGCAGGCAGGCGCTGCCTTCGGCGGTCCCATCCAGAAGGACAAGACGTATTACTATTTCTCTTACGAAATTACGCGACGGCACGAGACGGGCTTTTCCAGCATCGGCCAGCCCACCCCCGGTCTTTGCCCGAGCGGTTCCGACAGTTTCGGCCTTTGTTCCTTTGATACGACCCTAGTCGGCCTGCCGTTTGGAGCGCTCCGGTTGACGCCGGGAATCGCCGGCCAGATCGCATTTCTCACAGATCCTGCGGTGCTTGCCCAAGAGCAGGCAGACCCCTTCGGCTTCGGAAGGGAGGTGGCCAACTACGCGGTCCTTGCGGGCGCCTCTTCAGGCCAGGCAATTCAGGGATTTTGGCCGAGCCAGTTGGTGCTCGGTGCGACGGGAGGCCTGCTCAGCAGTTGGGCTGGATTTCCTACCACGTCGCCGCCGGGAAGCGCGTATGCACCCGTACCGGCGTCTTACCAGACTTTAGCGTCGCAGACGGGTAATTTTCCGGTGTTCGAGGGCACCAGCATCTACTCGCTTCGCCTCGATCACAACATCAGAAACAACAACCGTCTCACCGCGCGTGCCAGTGTCAGCCCCAGCACTCGTACGGGAATTGAGGTCAGCGGGCAGGATCAGCCCTTCGGGCAAAACGCGTACTCGCGCACGTCGCAACAGACCTACCGCGATGTCACCGGCGTCGCTAAAGACACCTGGACCATCGGCAACAACAAGGTGAATGAATTCACGTTCCAGTATGCCCGCCGTGGGCTCTCTTACTACTACAACACCAAGATTCCGGGCGGTTCAGACCCTGCTGTCAATATTCCCGGCTTTGCTTACTTCGGGCGTGAGCCGTACTCATATATCCAGCGTGTCGAAAACCGCTACCAGTTTACTGATAACTTCTCGTGGACCATCGGCCGCCACAACACCAAGTTCGGCGCCGACTTCAACTATCTGCCGATCAGCGCTGTCTTCACCGTCAACTACGGTGGCGTGTACGACTTCGGGCCTCTCAGCTCCACCCAATTGGGCTTCGTTTGCAACCCGACAACTATCCCGGCCTGTCCCAACACGGTCCCGGCATTCCCCGGGCTATCCCCCGTGCAGGCTTATGGCGCTGGCGTGCCCGGGGACTTCATTCAAGGCCTCGGTAGTCCCAGCGATTCGTTTCACAACATTCCCATCGGAGTTTTCTGGCAGGATTCCTGGCGTGTGAGTCCCAATCTCACGCTCAACTACGGCGTCCGTTATGACGTGGAAATTGCGCCGAAGTTCAAGCCGCCGAGCGCACTCGCGCAGGCGGGATACAACTTCCTCGGACTCCAGAAAGGCATACAAACAGATAAGAACAACATCCAGCCTCGTTTTGGCGTAGCGTGGGATCCAAAGGGTGACGGCAAAACCGTGGTGCGCGCCTCCTACGGACTGTTCTATGACCACCCGTTGCTCGGTCTCTATTTCCTGGGAGACGCCTCCGATGGCTCGACCAGCGGCCAATTGGCCTTTCCCGGTGGTACGCCCTGCAATGCCGGCTCCAGTGCATTTAATCCCACGAACCTCAACGGCGCCAGTGTTTTTACGGGAGGTCTTGGCAACGCGAATTGCATGCCCGTGAGCCAGTTGAACTATCTGCCGAATCAGCAGCAGTTCAAGTCATTGTTTCCGACTGGACAGTCGAACCAGTCGCTGTTCCTGGCCCAACAATATCTGACCAATCCGCCGGCGCCGTATGCCCCATTTCCCTTCCCGCTTGCCTTCCAGCCCTTCGGCTATCCGCAGTCCAAGAACTTCGTATACGCTTACGCCGAGCAGGCAAACCTCAGCGTGGAACGCGATCTGGGCGGCGGCTTTGCGCTGAGCCTGGCTTATAACTTTAACGGTGGACGCCACCTTAACCGTCCCATCAACGCCAGCGCGGTCCGCGGCGATTTGGTCACGCAGAACTGGCTGGCCGCGGTGCTGGCTGGGGCCGTCGCGCCCACGGCCAATCCCTTCTTCGTCACTACCTGCGGGGCAAGCCCTCTCGCAGGTGCGTTTCCCGGAGCGCTTCCCTTCTACGTCCCGACCACGCTCACGAATTTGTTCCGGCCCTCCGGCTTGAACGCCTCTATGGTTACGGCCTTCCCGGCCTGCGTGGCAGACGCCGTGGCGGATTTGACAGTGGCTCGGCTCAATGCGAAGTGCGATCCCACCACGCTCGCCAACTGCGTCCCCTTCGGCGACATGGACGCGAATTACTCAAACGGCAGTTCTGTCTATCACGGGTTCAGCGCCAACTTGCGCAAGCGCTTTAGCAACCATTACGAGTTCCTCGCGTCCTATACCTGGTCGCACGCGATTGACGACTCGACCGATTTGCAGTCCACGCTTACGCCGCAAGACAGCTACTACCCAGCGCTGGACCGCTCTAACTCCTTGTTCGATCAGCGCCACCGATTCGTCTTCAGCGGCGTCTATCAGACCGGCAAGCTTGGGGGAAGTGGCTTTGCCAGAAAGTTTTTCAGCGATTGGACTTTCGCTCCCATCATCGAAGTTGCCTCCGGGCGGCCCTTCAACATCATCACCAGCGGTGGCGACAACCTTCAGTTGTCTTCGCTCACAAGCCGGCCCAACGTTATGGCGGCGGGAGCCCCCACGAACAATTGCGGCTACCCGGTCGTGCCTTCGAAGTTCTCGCGGACAGGCTTCTTTCAAGAGCCGTGTTTCGCCGACCTCACGGTAGCTCAGCTAGCCAGCCCGAACGCGCTGCTCGCACTGGATGGCAACCTGGGCCGCAACTCTGGCATTACTCCCTGGACTCTCTTTGATGACATCCGAGTGGCCAAGCGGATTTACCTTGGTGAGCGCTTCAACATGGAGTTGATCGCTGACGTATTCAACATTGCCAACCGATACAATGTAGCTGCCGTCAGTCCGTTGTTCAGCAATGCTGGCCAGGCGACCGCCGCTTATGATCCGCGGCAGTTTCAGTTCGCCATGAAATTCAACTGGTAGCTTCCTTGGCGGTGTGTTCGAGAGTAGCTGGTGAAGCCTGGGATTGCTGTTGGAATGAATCCAGACGCAAGAGGTGGAACTTCGCCACGACTTTGCGCGCAACTTAATTTCATGTCAGGACTCACATGTCAGAACCAGCGATAAACCTTCCGCAAGAACCGTCGGTATCCCAGCCGACAGTTCCTCAGCCACCTTCAGGCACGAGTATTTTCCGCGGGCCGAATGGCATTCGTGCCGGCTGGCGAGTGCTCATTTTTCTGGCGATTGTCGCGGGACTCGTGGCCGCGGTTAATCTGGTCGTGTGGTTGGTACTGCACTTCTTGCTGCACCACGCGCCTCAATTCGGAACTACTTCCTCGCTTTCGCCCGCCACGGCTGTCCTTAGCGACGGCGCGATTTTTGTTTTCACTGGCCTAGCCGCATTGATTATGAGCCGGATCGAGCACCGCAAGTGGCGAGAATATGGCTTGCCGGTAAGGTTCGCCTTTCGCCAGCATTTCTGGCTTGGGACTCTCGCAGGATTCCTCGCGATCAGCGCCAGCCTTCTTGCCATCTTCGCTCTCCGCGGATTTCACCTCGCCGGGCTTGCGATTCACGGCAAAACCATCCTCACCGCCACAGCTGCCTGGACCGCAGCCTTCGTGATTGTTGGTCTCGGGGAAGAATTCGCCTTCCGCGGTTATCTTCAGTTCACGCTCACCACCGGGATGGGCTTCTGGCCTGCTGCGATTCTGCTCTCGGCCTTATTCGGTCTGGCCCACGCCGCCAATCCTGGCGAGAGCAAGTTTGGACTTTTCTCGGTGGTCTGTTTCGGCCTGCTGTTCTGCCTGTTCCTGCGTCGGACAGGCAATCTATGGTGGGCGGTGGGATTTCACGCTGGATGGGACTGGGGCCAAACTTTTTTCTACGGCGTAACCGACAGCGGCCTCGCTCCGTATCACAATTTATTCAACTCCAGTTTTAGCGGACCGACCTGGCTTACCGGCGGCAGCGTGGGTCCGGAAGCGAGCATCTTCACACCGCTGACGCTGTTGGTCGTTGGCATGCTCTTCACCCGGGTTTATCGAGAGAAGCGGTATCAGCCGCTCGGCAAGGCGTAGGAAACATCCGCGGGTGCAGGTCGAAGTCCGGCTCTCCGGTGTTACACTTTTCCTTCACCCATCCTTGGCGCTTGCCCGGAGTCGTTCCCCAATGTCTCAGCCCTATACGCCCACGCTGCGGACCCGTCTGGTTCGCGAAGCTGATCGCGCTGTCTACGATCGTGAAGCCGCGTACCGCATCCTTGATGAAGGCTTCCTGTGCCACGTCGGCTTCGCCGCCGACGGTCAACCTTTCGTGATTCCTACGTCTTACGGACGCAAAGACGACAGCCTCTACATTCACGGCTCCGCCGCCAGCCGTATGTTGCGCCAGATGAAAGAAGGCGTGCCGGTCTGCGTCACCGTGACACTGCTCGAAGGATTGGTGCTGGCGCGCTCTATCTTCAATCACTCCATGAATTACCGGTCTGTGGTGGTGCTGGGAAAGGCGAAGCTAGTGGACGATCCGGAAGAAAAACTCGAGGCCCTGCGGCTGCTTTCGGAGCACATCATCCCCGGCCGCTGGGCCGACTCGCGCCAGCCCAACGAGCGTGAACTCAAGGCAACATCGGTTCTGCGCCTGCCGATTGAAGAGTTCTCGGCCAAGGTGCGTCTCGGCCCGCCCATCGACGATGAGGAGGACTATTTCTTCCCCACCTGGGCTGGGGTTGTTCCCCTGGAAATGGTTGCAGGGGAACCGATCAACGATCCGCGGCTCGATCCAACGCGCGAAGTTCCGGCGTACGCCCGTCACTACACGAGAAGAAACGCGCGTCAATGAGCTGGGCAGTCGCTCTTGCGTCTCGCTCTGAATCGCTCTTACTTCTTCTCTCCCGGAGGCGGCGGTATCGAAATATCAATCGTAGTCACTGCTCCGAACGATGAGAGCGGCCGGTCGAAGTCCGCCGCCTTCCCCACCACCAGCAGCGCCATTTTGTCCTTGTGGACATACTTCTGCGCCACGCGATCCACATCCGCCTGGGTCACCTTTTCAATCCCCGCCCGGTATTTTTCCAGAAAGTCTTCGGGATAACCGTAGAACTCGTAAGTCATGCGCTCACGCAGGACCTTCTCCTTCGAATCGAAGCGGAACACAAACGAATTCAGAATGGCATTCTTCGCCTTGGTCAACTCCTCCGGCGCGCTGGGATTGGTCTTCAGCGCGTCCAGTTCTTCGTTGAAGGCGTCAATCGCCGCCGCCGTCGTGCGGCTCTTGGTGCCGAGGAAGAGTCCAAGGGTTCCGGGATGGTCGTAGTCCGCCTGAATGCCTCCGCCAACCGCGTACGCCAGACCCTTTTTCGAGCGGATGTTCGAGAACAACCGCGAACTGAACGATCCTCCGAAAAACTGGTTGAAGACCTGAATCGCGTAGTAATCGGGATTGTCGCGGGTGATGCCGAGGTCCACCATCAGCACCAGGCTCGCAGTTACGTCGCTCTTCTCGGCGAAGTAGACGCCCGGTTTCGGTCCGTGAAAGGAAAGCTGCAGTTTCGGAGCCGAGGGACCTTTAGGCCAGGAGTCAAAAGCTTGATGCAGCATGGCCTCCACAGCGCGAGAGTCGAAATCACCGGAAATTCCCAGAATAATGTTGTTGGGATGAACGAAACGGTGGTGCCAGCTCACCAGATCTTCCCGGGTGACGCGGGCCACAGTGGCATACTCGCTGATCCGCGCGTAAGGAGAATCCGCGCCGTAAACCAGCTTCGGGCTTTCGCGAAACGCAATGCTGAAAGGATCGTCATTGCGCCGCGAGATGTTGGTGTTCATCTGGGTCTTGGCCAGAGCGATTTTGTCTTCGCGAAACTCAGGCTCATGCAACAGTTCGAGGAAGACTTTGAATACGTCGTCCAGATTTTCCTTAAGGCAGTCCCAGGTCAACTTGGTGGAATCGACGCCATTTTCAGCCTCTACGTGCGCCGCATGCGCCTCCAGGTAATCGTCGAGTTGGTCCCCAGTCTTCGTCTTCGTGCCACCGGTGCGCCAGGCCTGGGCGTAGATTTCCACCAACCCAACCTTGTCGGCAGGCTCATCCCGCGATCCGCCGCGGATTTGCGCCGTGCCCTTTATGAGCGGCAATTCATGGTCTTCCTGGAGAAAGATCACCATGCCGTTGGCCAGTTGAATCCGTTTGGGAAGTTGCGGATGGAAAGCGTGCAGGGGCGGCCGCTGAATTTGGTTCCAATCCGGCGCCTGGCCCAATGATGCGGGCACACAAGCCAAGAGGCAGAGCGCGCTCAAGAGCGTAATAAGCGAGAATCGGCGGTTCATCACTTCGCCTCCTTTCCAGCGGCGGGACCTTTGGCCATCTGGGTGGATTCAATCATGCCGACGGTGCGATTGGATTCGACGAATATGGCATTGGCCACCCGCCGAATGTCCGCTTTGCTCACCTTCCCAATGTCATCGACGTGGCGGAACAGCTCCCGCCAGTCTCCGCGCAGTTGCTGCGTGGTCCCCAACTGAAAGGCCAGGCCCTGATTGTCGCCCAGTTGCCGTAGCAAGTCCGCCTTGGCCCGCGTCTTTACCATGGCAAGTTCTTCGTCGCTGATGTCCTCATTCCTGAGGCGTTCGATCTCCGCGTGAATGGCGTCGCGGTTCTCTCCGGGCGTGTGTCCGGGCGTCGAGATGGAGAAGAATATGAACATATTGGGATACTTCGAGCCCGGGAAGCCATTGAAGCCTCCGGTCTGCGCCGCAATCTTCTTGTCGCGCACCAGTGACCGGTACAACCGCGAGGTGCGGCCGTTCGACATCAGGTCCTGCAGGGCGTCGTAGACCGCATCGTCTTTGTCCCGGGCGCTGGGCTTGTGATAGCCCTCGATAAAAATCGGCTGCGAGGTTTCGTGCAGAATCACAATCCTCTCCGCGTTCTGCGGAGGCTCGAGGGTACGCAGCGGCTCCGGCTTGGGTCCGGCGGGCAGCCGGCCGAAGTAAGTCTCGATCATGGGCATGACTTCGCTCGCCTTCACGTCGCCCACGAGAGTAACGACCATGTTGGACGGCACGTAATATTTCCTGTAGTAAGCCCGCGCATCGGTCATGGAAAAAGATTCCAGGTCAGACGGCCAGCCCACCACCGGCTGCCCGTAGGGATGCGCTACGTAAGCAGCGGCGGTGAACTGTTCAAAGAGACGCGAGAACGGATCGCTCTCCCCCAGTCGCCGTTCTTCGTGAACCACGTCCCGCTCTTTGTAGAATTCCCGCAACACGGGATGCAGAAAGCGCTCAGACTCCAGATACGCCCAGAGTTCTACCTGATTCGATGGAAGCGAATAGAAATAACCGGTTTCTTCCGTGTCGGTGAAGGCGTTCAGGTTCGTGCCTCCATTTTGCTCGACCAGTTCGCCAAACTGGTTTTCGATCACGTACTTCTGTGCCGCGGTCATGGCGTCTTTCCAGGCCTTCTCCAGTTCCGCCAGCTTCTTATCGTCCTTGCCAACTTCCCGGCGGCGCTCCTGATCGTAGGCTTGATAAGCCTGCTCGACTTTATCCAGCGCCCCTTTTTCGTTGGCGTAGTCGTTGGTGCCAATCTTGTCTGTGCCCTTGAACGCCATGTGCTCAAACATGTGCGCCAGTCCGGTTATGCCGGGGACTTCCCGGTCAGATCCCACATCCACATGAGTGAAGAAGGTGAAGACGGGCGCCTCCGGGCGTTCGCACACAATGACGGTGAGACCGTTATCCAGCGTCTTGAGCGTAATTCGTTTCTCGAATGACGTCAGGTCCTGGGCGCACAGAATCGGAACGAACCCGACGACCAAGACTGCCCACAAAAAGATTCGCTTTAAGTGCTTTGCCATGGATGCTCCTTCCGACTGATTCAGATCGAGCTATGGGAACTACTTCGCGGGGCCTGAGACATGCCAACTGCGGTCGGCTAGCCAGACTACGTCAGCACGTCTTTGTAGATCAAGTCGTAGATCAAGTCGAGGCTAAGGGATGTTGGCGATGGCAGTCCGGGACGGAGGATTCCCAGTCAGCCCTGTTGCGCTGCATGCAGTCGCGGGCAGGCCTGCACTGAGCGGAGCCGAAGGGAGCGCCCGTGCCACACAGCCCGAGCCGCACAATCTTACGGAATCAGCAGCAGCTTTCCCGTCGTCTTCCGCCCCTCCAAATCGCGATGCGCCCGCTGCACCTCGGACAGCGGATACTGATGCTCGATGCGCAGCTTGAGCTTTCCAGCCGCTATCATGCCAAACACCGCGCCCGACCTTGCCACCAACTCCTCGCGACTCGCCATGTAACTAAAAAGCGTCGGCCGGGTCACGTACAGCGACCCCTTTTGTGCCAACGCCATCAGATCAAAGGGCGGCACCGCTCCGCTCGATCCACCAAAGAGGGCCATCATTCCGCGCGGCCGCAGAATGTTCAGTCCCTTGTCGAACGTCGTCTTGCCCACGGAGTCATAGACCACATCCACGCCCTTGCCGCCAGTAATGCGTTTGGTCTCGGCCTCGAAATCCTCCTGCGTGTAGAGGATCACGTCATCTGCTCCGGCTTCGCGTGCCAGCTTCGCCTTCTCCTCGGTGGAAACCGTGGCGATCACCCGCGCACCGATGTTGTGCGCCATCTGCACCAGCAGCAGTCCCACGCCGCCTGCCCCGGCATGGACCAGCGCCGTTTCACCGCGCTTCAGGGGATATGTATCGTGCGAAAGGTAATGCGCCGTCATGCCTTGCAACATCGCGGCGGCGGCCTGCTGGTCGCTCACCCCCTGCGGAATCGGCACCAACCGGTCTGCCGGAACTGCGGCATACTCCGCGTAAGCCCCTTGCAGCCCACTCCAGGCCACGCGATCTCCCACCTTGACGGACTTTACCTCTGCACCCACCGCCGTTACGACGCCCGCGCCTTCCTGCCCCGGAACAAACGGGAGCGGGGACTTGTACCTCCCCTCGCGGAAGTAGCAATCAATAAAGTTCACGCCTGACGCAGCCAGCTTCACCACCGCCTCATTCCCCTTCGGCTGGGGAATGGGCACCTCCGCGACTTCCATCGCCTCCGGCCCGCCGACTCGTTTGACTTGAATGGCTTTCATGGCACGTTGGATTCTTTTCTTGGAAGAAACGATTGTCAACATTTTCCTGCAAAACAAACTCTGCGGCCCGTGGGATTTTTACTGAGAACTGGGAACTGAGAACTGAGAACTGCCTTCTGTTACACTTGCACGTCCGCGCCTGGAGAACTTCGTCGTGGCCGAGAAGAAACCACAAACTTTTGCCAACCACACACGGTGGGATCCGCTGTTTCACTTCTTCACGTCGCCAGTATTTCTTCTTCTGGCAGTTGCGGGCATGATTCACTTCATCTGGCGCCCTGGCTTGCATTCTGGACTAATGTTCATCGTGGCCGTGGCTTTGGCGATCGCGGTTATGAAAATTCGCGTTTACGCACTTCGAGTGCAGGACCGGGTGATTCGATTGGAAGAGCGCCAGCGTCTGGCCGGGCTTTTGCCGGAGCCGTTGCGCTCGCGCATTCCGGAATTAACCGTAGGCCAACTCGTTGGCCTGCGCTTTGCCTCGGACGCGGAGGTCGCCAAGCTGACAGAGCGGGCACTCTCAGAAAAGCTCTCACCAGCGGATATCAAGAAGGCGATCCAGACCTGGCGTCCAGACTACTGGCGGGTCTGACTCGTTCAGTCAGGCGGTGGGCGCTACGAAACAGGGGAGTCCGCCCTTCAAACCTTTTACAGACTTTAGCCGTCTGACTAGATGATCCAGTGGATTAACCATGGGTCCGATGCCGAAAGTAACCGCCGTGGTCCCCTTTCGGCGTTGACCCGGGCGATGCCGCAGGATACGATTTTTGATAGAATTCACCGGGCTTTCAACAACCAGGGAGCAATCCGTATCTCATAGAGAAACATGCGAGTTGCAAAACTCCAATTGCGGATGGCGATGCTGGCCGTGGTGGCCTTGTTGGCGTCTTCCTGCCAAACAGCCCAAAAACCAGTTCCGTTGCTTCCGCCGAGAACCGCGCCGCCTTTGACGGCTGCCGTTCCAGCCCCGGCACCGCAGCAGGCCCAACCCGCTGCAACACAAACAAGTCCTCCAAGCCAGCCGCCGGTCCAGGCTCAATCTGAACCTGAGACCACAACGCAGCCTCCTGCGACGCTCGCTTCCGATCCAGTGGCTGATTTGATTGCCAAGGCGGAAAAGGACTATCAGGCAGGATTGGATGCCTACCACTCCGGACAGACAGACGCCGCGAAACAGAGTTTTGACCACGCCTTCAATGCCTTGCTCGAAAGCAACCTGGATATCCGCTCTGACGACCGTCTGGAAAAGGAATTCGACCGCATCGTCGAAGGCGTCAACCACCTGGATCTGGGCAGTTTGGGCATGTCTTCTGATTCTGAAACGCAGAAGTCCGAGCCCGCTCCCATCGATGAGACGAACGGCATCGCCCCCTCCGCCGACCCCAAGATAAGGGCCAAGGCGCAAGCCGAGATCAAGTCAACCCACTCCGACCTGCCGCTCATGATGACCGACCAGGTCGCTGGCTACATCAGCTACTTTTCCAATCGTGGACGCGGGACCTTCGAGCGCGCCTTCGCCCGCTCCGGCCGCTACCACGACATGATGGTCTCGATTCTCAGGGAAGAAGGCGTGCCGCAGGATCTGATTTATCTGGCGCAAGCCGAGTCCGGATTTCATCCTCTTGCAGTCTCTCGCGCCGGCGCTCGTGGTATCTGGCAGTTCATGGGCAGCCGCGCCCGGGGTTACGGTTTGCAGCGCAGCCTGTGGGTGGACGATCGCCAGGATCCTGAAAAATCCACCCGCGCCGCGGCCCACCACCTGAAAGATCTCTATGGACAGTTCGGTGACTGGTATCTTGCCATGGCCGCCTATAACTCCGGCCCGGGCACGGTGCAGGCTGCGGTTCGCCGCACCGGCTACGCTGACTTCTGGGAACTCTACCGGCGCAACGTTCTCCCCAAGGAGACGCGTAACTACGTCCCCATCATCCTGGCCGTCACCATCATGACCAAGAATCTTTCGCAGTATGGTTTTGATGATGTCTCCATGGACACGCCAGTGGCTTTCGACAAAGTGACCATCAACTATCCTGTGGATTTGCGCCTGGCGGCGCAATGCGTGGACGCGACTCCCGCCCAACTTCAGGAACTGAATCCCAGCCTGCTGCGTATGACTACGCCCAAAGCAGGCGCTTTCGAACTCCATCTGCCAAGAGGCACAAAAGACCAATACCAGGCCGCCATTGCCTCGATCCCGAATGACATGCGTCTGTGGTGGCGCTATCACAAAGTTCAGCCCGGCGATACGCTGGCCTCCCTCGGACGTTCCTATCGAGTCACCGCCAAGTCCATTGCCACCGCCAATCAACTCGAAGGCACGGAACTCGAGGCTGGCGTCAAGGTGATCATCCCGATAGCGGCCGGCAAGCATCCGGTCAGCGATAACGCCACCTACGCACGCCGGATTACCCGCTACAAAGTCCACAAAGGAGACACTGTCGAAACCGTCGCCGAGAACTTCGGCGTGTCTGCCCAGATGGTCCGGCGCTGGAACGGCCTGCGCGGTGGCGACAGCCTTCGCGGAAGGAAAGTGCTGGCCCTGCACCTGCCGGTTTCGCCCAGCAGCGAACCCTCAACCGCGTCCAAGTCGACTGCCCACGCTCGAAAGCCCGCGCAAACCGCTACGACAAAGGCCGCTGCTGCCAAGTCTGCAAAAGCCGCCGACGAAGATGCTTCCGGCCAAGCCGCCGTGCTACGCCATACCGTGAAAACCGGCGAGACTCTCTACTCGATCGCCACCACATACAAAACCACCGTCGCCGCCCTCAAGCGCAACAACGGCAACGTAGCGGTCCTCCACCCGGGCATGATTCTGGTCGTTGAGCCCAGCCGCTAGAAAGCACCTCCACCCAGCCATCGGGGAAATTTCCTCCCATCCGCTGTAGAATCTTCTTCCATTCCGCCCCTTCGTGTGTTAACAGGATAGGCGGGCCACATATAATCGGGCCCTTGCAGCCTGCACCAAACGTCGTGCTATAATCGCGCGCCGTTCCAGCACCAGTTTCTGGTGGTCTTTTAATTTCTCGTGCCCGGCAGCCTGTCGCGGCAGTTCTTGCGCCAGGGGGCCAAAACAAGATCGGCCAAACAAAGATCGGCCAAACAAGATCAGGAGGAGCAATGACGTACGATCCAACACTCTACGGACGTGATGACGAAGAAGAATTCGGCGACAGCGGCGCCTACAGCGAGTCGCTCGAAGAGGATTTCGAAGAGGAAGAGGAGGAGGAAGAAGAAGCCGGCATAGCGGAACCTGCAATAAGTGAACCGCCGCCACCGCCACCTCCACCTCCAGCGCCCAAACCCAAACCTCCCGCGCCCGCCGGTGGTGGCCCCAAGAAGCCGCCAGCCAAGAAAAAAGCACCTGCGAAAAAGCCGGCGGCCAAGAAAAAAGCGGCTAAGAAACCGGCAAAAAAGAAAGCCGCGAAGAAGCCTGCAAAGAAGAAAGCTGCCAGGAAGCCGGCAAAGAAAGCGAAGAAGAAGGCCAAGAAAGGTCGCCGATAGGATCGCTATCCGGACACAGCCCCGCGGCTCATCGGGCCGCGGGGATTTCTTTTCGAGGACGCCCGGAAAACAAAAATGCCGCCTCGCGCTTCTTTCCCCCTCAGTTCGCCCACCCGAAAAACACGGCGACGATCGCGATCGTATCCGCACAGCCGTGCGCCAGAATCGGAATCCATAAATTCCGTCCTGAAAGCAGATAGGCACCTCCCAGTATCAGCCCCGAAACCGTCGATTGCAGCACCCCGGGCGGTCCTTTGTAATAGTGCCCGTAGCCAAATAGCACACTGGACCCAAGCAGCGCCACCAGAAATGCCACCTTGGATCGGTTGCCCGCGTCGGCGGCCCGCGTCAACAGGTAGCCGCGATAGCCCATCTCCTCGCCAAAGGCGGCAAATGTCCAGATCAGCCCAAGCGCGGTCAACGCGGCTTTCCAGTTTCCTCTGCTGTCGTTGATAACCGAGGATACTTTCGCCGCCGTGTGCCAGAGCGTCTCTCCCACGGAATTTGCAAGTTCTCCCGCAACCATCACCAGGACTCCCGTCACAACGCCCCACAGAATAGTCTTCCACCACGAGTTGGGTTCCTGAGGCCCACCGCTTTCCAGCCGCCATCGCGCACCCGGAGCGAAATCCATCCCAGGACAAACAGGATCGGGACTTCGTTTGGTAAGCGGTGATAAACATTGTGCAGGATCACGATAGACCCGCCGAGCACGAATTCCGCGAGCGATATCCATCGTTGACTCGCATCCTGATGTCTTTCCGAAGACCGGGCGGGAATAGGTGACGTTGCCATTTTGCGCAGTACTTTGCCCCAGGTGGAGTTTAGTGCAGCTTGACTCGTACCTAATCGGTGGCGACGCTACGTTGATGGCGGCACTTCAGGCGGAGACGGAGCAATATCAGATCAAACGAGTCAGGTTACATCGTGACGCCAATGCTACCTACTTCTTCCCCTCCACCGCCGCCCGGCACTTGCCGTACAGCTCCAGCAGATGCGCCGCGTACTCTTCAGGCTTCGCTGCCGAGCCCGTGCCCTGAAACCCTACGCCGGACGAACTGGTCCGTCCGTATCCCGTGGTCATGGCAACAAATTTCATCAAATCGAGCGCGATATCCTCGTTGCGGCGTGCGCTCCCATGCGTAGCTGGACCTTCTTCCATGAGTCCTTCTCCTGAACCGGAAATATAAGGAAGTTCTTCCTCGTCTTCGAAGTCTTCCATCGCGTTCACTACCATTCCGCCAACGATGATAGCAGGGCCGGCGGCAGAGCGTGAACGAACACCCGGCCGTTAGGCAGCCGGAAGCGCAACCTTTTCCGCCAGGAGGCGGATGCGCCTGCCGAAGATGGCGCCGTGCATGGCCAGCAGCGGCCCAATGCTGGCGTAGATCCAGCCCGCCCAGTCCGGACTTCTGATCGCCACTACAAACGATGTGATCCCGACCAGCGCAAGTATGACATTTTCCTGTATCGAGAAACGCGTTACCGATACCTCCACAGGAGTTAAATCCAGTTCCCGCCGCAGTCGGTACGCGTGAACATACATCAAGACAAAAAGTAGGAAAACGCACACGAATCCCAGGGCATAGATTCGCATCAGCACCGAGCCTTCGTGCCATGCAAGCCCCATCTCGGATCCGGATAACTCGGAAAATACCAGCGTGAAAACAAACTTCAAGGGATATACATAGAACAAAACCAGGAAAAGCAGAACCACATTGAGGAACACCGTATACGGATCTTCCAGTCCGTAGCGGCGCGAAAACTTGTAATGCGTCCTCCAGATCAGCGCCAGTTGCGCAAAGCACGCCGCGAAGGGAAGGAAGCCGCGCATATCGACCATCAGTTCCGCATAGGTATGCGGCACTTCCAGCGATACCACCAGCAGCGTGATGGCGAAGCCAAACACCACATCGCAAAAAGCTTCGAGGCGCGTGATCTCGCCGCCGCGCCAGCGGAAATATTTCTCCGGAACTATCGCCGGCCGGTGCGGCGCAGTTGCGTGGAGCAGTGCTGCCGGCGCCGGGGTATTCGGGTTCTCGCTCATGCCGTTGATTGTCAACGCTCAGTAGCTCGTTGGCAATTGAAAATCCACACGGCCGTCTACCGTGCCACTTCGCTCATCAGCGCCAGGAGATTTCCCTCGGAGTCGTGGAAGTGCGTCATCCACAGGTCGTGCGACGGCATTTTCGCGATCAGGTGCGGCTCGTCCTCCAATTGCACTCCGCATTCCTTCAGCTTGCTGTACGCCCCCTGAATGTCGGGCACCGCAAAATACAAAATCGAACTGGGATGATCGAACTCCGGCTTCTCCGCGCACTGCAGCATCAGCCGCACCCCGCCGCAGTCGAAAAATACAAGCCCCGGCGGCGCCTTGAAAAGCAGCTTCAGCCCCAGCTTATCCTCGTAGAACGCGGCCGCGCGTTCAACGTCTTTCGCGTTAATGGCGATCTGCCCCAGGCGGGTAATTCCAATTCCGGTTACAGTTGCGCCCATGTGTTTGACCTCCCACCTAAAATTAGTTAGCATCGCTAACTATATCCGATGGCCTTGATGGAACCCCTCGCCTGCGTCTCAACTCGGGAGCAGTTCCAGCAGCCGCCCCTTGTCCCTCGCGGGGAACTTTCCATGACATCCTGGGTTGTGACACTTTAGAAAGTGTTCCATTCGGCAATCTCACGCGTCCCTCTACTTGCTAGCTTGCTCTTCATGGGGAGAACTTATGCCCACCAACTCACTTCGAACTCCCGCAAAACTCCTGGCCGTGGTTGCGCTGGCCCTGGCCTTGGCCTCCTGTTCCAACACACCCCCGATCGTCTGCAACGCCCTCCCCAGCAGCAGTGCTACCTGCACGTGCGGCTCGGGAGTGTCGGCCTGCCCGATCCAACCCGGTCCAGAATTCCTCTACGCCGTCGGCAGCGGCCAGATTCTGGCCTTCAGCGTTGATCACAACAGCGGAGCCCTTACCGCAGCTGGCTCCGTCACCGGTCCCTCCATGAGCTTCGGCTTGGCAGCCGTGAACAATCAGTTCCTGTACGCTTCCGACTCCCTTGCGGCCCAGTTAGACGGCTTTTCCATCAACCAGAAAACCGGCGCCCTCACTGCACTCAGCGGCTCACCTTTCCCGACCGCACCTTTCAGCTTTCCCGTGGGTCTGGCCTCCCCGGCGGCCAGCAGTCTTCTGTACGCCGCCGACGCCGGCAGGGTCGATGCGTTCACCGTAAGCTCAAGCGGCGCACCCACGGCGCTTTCGGGATCCACTTTCTCCTCGGGGACCAATCTATTTCTCACGGTCGATCCTTCTGGCCACCTCCTCTACGCGTCGATTGACGATCCCCCGGGTGGCATCTTCGGCTTCACGATTGATTCCGCTGGAGCGCTCACCGCAGTGCCGGGTTCGCCGTTTGCTATTCCGGGGCAGACTGTTTCCAACAGCCGCCCCTTCGGCATTGTCGACACCGGTTCCTACGTTTACGCCGCGCTTTCGGGCACGAACCAGATTGCCGCCTTCTCCATCGTGAGCGGCACTGGCGCCCTCGTTCCGGTGCCCGGCTCTCCCTTCTCCACGGGAGCAACTCCCGCCGCACTCGTCTTAGCCAGCGGCTTCCTCTACGCGCTCAATGACGGCGGGATTTCCGGCTACAGCATTAATTCAAGCACTGGTGTTCTGACTCCACTCTCGGGTTCTCCTTTTGCCATCATCGGCGGGGCGATGACCGCCGATTCCCTTGGCCAATACCTTTACGTCTCCGGACTCACCGGCATTCAAGCCTTCAACCTCAATTCCACCAGCGGCGCGCTTACCGCAGTGACCGGTTCGCCTTTCTCGGCAGGCGAAGCCACGGTGTTGACTGTCGTCCAGATCCCTCCACCGTAGCCCTTGTTCGTTTTTCGTAACAAGCACAAGTTCCCGCTTGCAAGCTCCCCTCCCGCGTTCTACCATTCGCCGCGCAGTCTTCCCCACAACCGATGTTGGGCCCTGATTTCATCCTGGACCGGGATCCTCACGGATCTCTTAATGCCAGATCTCAGCTCTAACCAGAAAGGAAACCGCAGCCATGGCCATAAGGAAGCTCGACACTCACCCCACAGAAGCGGGTAAGAGCGTCGCCGTAAAGTCCGACCCAACCAGAATCGATCCCCTTAAACTGAAACTCGGCAAACACGCGGCGCGGCATGACCCGCGGACTTTGCTGCTCGCGTCTTACGCCACGCCCGCCCTGCCTGCGCCGCCGCCTAAACTGAACCTGGCCACCAAGGTCAAAGGCGCATGGGGCATGATGGATAATGACCAGCTTGGCGATTGCACCTGCGCTGCCGCCGGCCACCTCATCATGGAATGGACGGCAAACGCCCAATCCAAAATGGTCACCCCGCCCGACGCGCAGATCGTGGATGCGTATTCCGCCATCACCGGCTACAATCCCACTTCCGGAGTCAACGACAATGGCGCGGTGGAACTTGATGTTCTGAACTACTGGCGGCAACATGGCATTGCCGGCCATAAAATCGACGCCTTTATCGCCCTCGAACCTTCCAACCACGTCCACGTCATGGATGCGGTCTGGATCTTCGGCGGCTGCTATATCGGAGTGGCCCTGCCCAAGAGCGCGCAGGCGCAAACCAGCAGCAAGCAGACTTGGTCCGTTCCTCCGCAAGGCACCGGAGGCGATGGCGCGCCCGGTTCCTGGGGTGGACACGCCGTCCCCGTAGTCGCATACGACTCCCGCGGCCTCACCGTCGTCACCTGGGGTGCCTTGCAAACCATGACTTGGGGCTTCTGGGCGGCCTACTGTGACGAGGCTTACGCCATTCTCAGTCCTGATTTCCTCTCGAAGAAAGGCGGCAAGACCGCCACGCCCACCGGCTTTGATTTGGCGCAATTGCAGGCAGACCTGGCCGACTTGAAGTGATGAACCGTTGACACTGAGCCTGTCTCGTGCAGGCGGGCTCACTTCGCGCACAAGGGGACTGGATGACGTATGGGTGCTTTCAGCATCGCTTTCGATACCATCATAGTGGGCTCGCTGGCTCTTCCCTGGGTATTCCTCGTCATCCACCTCTTCTTCTCCAACAACGAACTCCGTATCGGAAAGCTTCTGGAGTGGGTGAGTAAACAAAACCAGCCCGCCGTGGCTGGTGTTCTGTTATTCGCCCTGGCTTATTCACTAGGCTCGGCCGTATCTCGCATCGCGCAAGATTTCTTCGATGACGATGACCTTCACTTTCGCGTATCGAACTATTTGTTCCGGGTGGGAGTGACCGAGAGCAGTGTCCGCACCGATGTCTCTTGTCACACTCTTCCTGCCAAATCGGCGGCTCCGAAGGCCCCCGACCCGCTCGCCGAGAAGCGCGAGACCTTCAAGAACAACAATCCCGATTGCACATATACCGGCAGGTGGTTCGTCCGGCAAACCGTCGATCCGATCACCAACCAGCTGATCACGGCCAAGTGGATCAGCGAGCAGGAAGATGGGGCGGAAGAGATTTTCCGCTTCCAGGAAGCCGCTGTTCTGTTGCAGGGAACCGATGCCACCGAGAAACTCCGCCAGTTTCACGAACAGATCATGGTGCTTCGAGGCGCTGCATTTAATGCAATGTTGGCGTTCTCTTTATGCCTGTTCTGGTGGGTCTCCAAATTCCAGTCCCCGCTGCGATGGGCGGTGCTGTTACTTTACCTCTTCCCGGGAGGAGTCACGACATGGAACCACTATCGCGGCCACCCCAACGGTCCTCCCTTCATGGAATTCACTTTGCTGATCCTTGCGGCCGCGGGTTTCCGCCTGCTGTGGCAGCGCAGGGCAAGAAAAAAGGGTGCTCTCCAGGAGCCTCAAGCACAGAACGAGCGGGGCGAGATTCGAGTTGCCTATCTTCTCTTGTCATTGTTTCTTACCGTCGCGGCCTTCCTGGGATGGTGGGCCACTCAGGTGCTTTACGACCAGCAGGTTATTTATTCCTATCGAGCCTCGAGCGAGTCTCCGGTCAAGGTGATCATGCTCAGTCCGAAATAGAGCCTGCACAACCTGCCTCCAGACGTAAGAGCGTACTCTTCCGCATTGGTTTAGAATGTCTGCCTCAGTGAGGACGCATTTCTCGACACACTCTACAATTCACTGACGGGGAAAAAGACCGGGAAATTCATCAAGCACAATTGACGCCGTCGCACCCGTTTCTGAGGAGACTCATTCTACTTTGCGCCTGACTCGCCGCGAATTTGCGAACTCCGCCCTGCTCGCAGCCGTCGCATCTGCGCTGCCGGCCGGCCTGCTGTCCAGCTGCAGCACATCGTCTAATGCAGCGCGCACCGCCGGTTCTGCGTCCGTTACCGGTTCCCCCCCCAGGCGCTTCGACGCTTCCGCCGAGATCGCCTTTCCCCGCAATTTCTTCTGGGGCACCGCAACAGCCGCTTATCAGATCGAAGGTGCGTGGAAAGAAGATGGCAAAGGCGAGTCGATCTGGGACCGCTTCTCCCATACTCTGGACAAAATCAAGAACAGCGACACCGGCGACGCAGCCTGTGACTCCTATCATCGCTGGCGCGAAGACATCGCGCTCATGCGAGCGATGAATTTGAACAGTTACCGCTTCTCGATTTCCTGGCCGCGCATTCAGCCCGCCGGTTCCGGTCCTGCGAATTCCAAGGGTGTCGATTACTACAGTCGCCTCGTCGATGCCTTGCTGGAAGCCCGGATTCGCCCATTCGTCACGCTCTATCACTGGGACTTGCCGCAGGTGTTGGAAGATGCTGGAGGCTGGACCAATCGCGATGCCGCCGCCCGCTTTGCCGACTACGTCGAACTGGTGACTCGTGCCCTGGGCGACCGCGTTTCCGACTGGATGCTGTTCAACGAGCCCCTGGCCTTCACCTACCAGGGTTATCTCGACGGTACGCACGCTCCCGGACGCAGCAGCATCATCGACTTCCTGCGTGCGTCGCATACGGTGAACCTGGCGCAGGCCGCGGCCTTTCATGCATTGAAGGCAGTTCGTCCTTCAGCGCGCGTAGGAACCGCGTTCAGCATGTCTTCATGTGAGCCCGCGACAAACTCCGAAGAAGACCGTCTGGCGGCCGAACGCTGTCACGCCATCACCAACCTGTGGTTTCTGGAGCCGCCGCTCAAGGGGCGCTATCCGGAAGCGCTGTCGTTTCTTCCCGAGACTGCGATGAGGATCAGGTCGGGCGACCTCGACAAAATGCGGGTGCCGCTCGATTTCATCGGCATCAATCTCTACTATCGAACCGTCGCCTCGGCGCCCGGCGCGATGGAGCGACTTTCCCACGCGCAGCAGTGGCTGTTCCCGGTGAAGACGGTTGCCGGCCAGCAGGGCGCCAAAGCCGACAACGGCTGGGAAGTCTGGCCGCAGGCGCTGTATGACATCGTCACGCGCATCACCCGCGACTTCAACCGCCCGCAAATCGAGATTACCGAGAGTGGCTGCGCCTACAACGACGGTCCCGACGCCAGCGGCGTGATTCGCGACACGCGCCGCATTCAGTATCACCGCCAATATCTGCAAGCGCTCGCTCAGTCCATTGCCGACGGCGCGGACGTCCGCGGCTATCATGCGTGGAGTCTGCTCGACAACTTCGAGTGGGCGGAAGGCTTCAGTCAGCGCTTCGGCCTGGCCTATGTGGATTTCAAGACGCAGCAGCGTACCATCAAAGAATCAGGCCGCTGGTATGCGAAAGTGGCCGCGGAGAATCGCGTGAGAGCTGCTACTTCTGCTGCATGACCAGTTCGCCGTTTTGCACTTTCACGTCGCCCACATAGTCGGGAAGCTTCAGCCGGTCGCGCTGTTCGGCCAGCCTTTTCTGCAGCGTGGGATTCACCAGCGAAACCGGTACGCTGAGATCTCCTACTTTGAACTCCGTCGGCTCAAACGTGGCGTATCCATCTTTCGAAGTCAGATGACCCGAGACGGTTACCCAAACCTCTTTCCCGGCGATAACGGTAAGAAACTGTCCTCGAACGACGTCGCCTTCAAAACTGACTTGCTGATCTTTGATGGTGGGCGCTCCGCTGCCGATGTTGGAATCGGCAGAAAGCTCCCCGGTTCCTGCGCCGAGGGCTTGCGACAACGCGGCCTCGACTTCGTCAGAATTAATGTGAACTTCGGCTTTGGCCTGAGGACTAGAAACAGGGCTGGAATAAACTCGCTCCGGATTCTGGGACTGCGAGGTCGGATAATTTCCAGTGGATGCCGCCGGGCCTTGCTGCGCGGCCTGTTCGAGCTGCTCCATCTTCTGCCCGAACGACTGAGCATTCGCCGCAATCGCAGCCGGAGATTGCGGCTGCGCCACCGGCGCCGGCTTCTTCAACACCAAAACAACGGCCACCAGCGAAGCGCCCAAGGTTGCAAGACTGATGATGCGGTCAAGTTTCATGAAAGGCCTTGAAGTAGTCGGCCCACAAAAGAGGCCTGGCATCATCGTATCGACAATATGAGGAACAACTCAGGTTGCAGAAGTCACAGAGAAAGGACACTCCTTTGGTCACATGGCCGCTTTAGGATTCGAGCCTCCTGGTCAGCAACTCATTCACCAACTGCGGATTCGCCTGGCCCTTGGAAGCTTTCATCACCTGGCCAACGAAAAAGCCGAGCATGGTCTTCTTGCCGGCGCGGTATTGTTCGAGCTGTTTGGGATTTGCGGCGACAACTTCGTCGATGATCCTCTCCAGAGCGGAGGTGTCTGAGGATTGCTGTGGACGGCCTTCTTCTTCGTATACTTCGGGGAAGTCTTTGTTGCGCTCGAAGCTGAGGTCGTAGAGATCTTTGAGCATCTTGCCGGAGATCGCTCCGCTCTCGACCAAATCGGCGGATGCTGCTACGCCTTTCATCGAAATCGGAGACTGCTCAATCGATACGCCCTTGGTCTTGAGTCGGCCCATCAGTTCGCCCTGGACTAAGTTTGCCACGCGCTTCGGATTCTTCGCCGCCTTCGCCGCCGCTTCGAACTGGTCGGCGAGCGACTTTGAGACCGTCAGCACCTGCGCGTCGTATTCGGTGATGCCATATTCCTTCACCAGCCGCGCGCGCCGCGCTTCCGGCAGCTCGGGCAGGGTCTTTGCGATCTCCGCCTTCCACTTCTCGTCCACTACCAGCGGCAGCAGGTCGGGCTCGGGGAAGTAGCGGTAGTCGTGTGCCTGCTCTTTCGAGCGCATGCTGTAGGTCTTGCCTTCGTGCGAGTTGTAGAGGCGCGTCTCTTGTATGACCTTGCCGCCACTCTCGATCACGTCGATCTGGCGCGCGATCTCGTAGACCAGCGCCTCGCGGATGAAGCGGAACGAGTTCACGTTCTTGATCTCGGCCTTCGTGCCCAGTTCCTTCTGGCCGCGCGGGCGCACGCTGACGTTGGCGTCGCAGCGCAGCGAGCCCTCCTCCATGTTGCAGTCGCTGACGCCGGTGTAGAGGATGATCTCCTTCAGGCGCGTCAGGTATTCGTAGGCCTCATCGGGCGTGGCGATGTCGGGCTCGCTGACGATCTCGATCAGCGGCACGCCGGTGCGGTTGAGGTCGATGGCAGTCTTCTCGTCGGAGTCGGGAAAGCCCTCGTGCAGGCTCTTGCCGGCATCTTCTTCGAGGTGCACGCGCGTGATGCCGATTTTTTTTACCCCGTGGTCCCCCGTGCCCTCCGTGGTTAAGGTTCCTACTTCGATGTATCCATGCTCAGCCAGCGGCTTGTCGTATTGCGAAATCTGGTAGCCCTTGGGCAGGTCAGGATAAAAGTAGTTCTTGCGGGCGAAGATCGATGTCTCATTGATGCGGCAGTTCAGCGCCATCGCCGCCAGCGTGGCGAACTCGACCGCCTTGCGGTTCAGCACGGGCAACGCTCCGGGCATGCCCAGGCACACGGGACAAACATTGGTGTTGGGCGGAGCTCCGAAGCGCGTGGAGCAAGAGCAGAAAATCTTCGACGCGGTCAGAAGCTGCACGTGAACTTCGAGTCCGATTACCGGCTCGTAGGTCGTGTTCGCGGCGACGGAGGTATCGGCAGAGGTCGACATCTTTTCGATTATAAGTTTCGGCGGTAGCTCGAGCTTAGGGTCAGAAGCCTTTAACCGCGAAGGTCGCGAAGAACTGCCTCGAAGGCCGCAAAGAAGGGCCCCGCCGGGACAGCATTCGGATACCTGATCCTGATCAAAAAAATTTGCAGATCGAATCTCGTAAAATCCTTGGAATCATGGAGTTACGGGACGTTGATCCGCATCGAATCCGGCTAAAATCTTGAAAGGAAAGGAGTTGCTTGCAAAATCTTCCATTCAAAGGACTTGGGTCGGCTGTCATTCGCGAAAGGCCGGAAAACCGCATGCCTCGCCCGTAAAATATTGCATTCACGGGAGTTATCTGGTTGCTATTCTTATGTCAAAGAGCAAATGCCTAGAGAGATAGGATTGCAGACTTCGGGATCGGAGTCAAGGAAATTCTTCCGGTTACTCCTACTATGTGGTATATACTACCTTGTGGTATATGTCGAATCGAAGGCCTTCACCGCGCGACTGCATCGACTTGCGGGAGCGTCGGCTTTGGATGTGCTTAATTCGATTCAGGCCGACCTGATCAAGAATCCTGAGCGCGGAGACTTGGTACAGGGACTGGGAGGGATTCGCAAGGCGCGATGTTCGAATCCGGGGCGGGGTAAGGGAAAGCGGGGCGGATTCCGATATCTGTTCTTGTACCTGGAAGATCGAAGCCAGATTCATCTGCTCTATTTGTTGGACAAGGACGAGCAGGAAGATCTGTCGGCCGATGAGCGCAAAGCGCTGCGAGCGTGGGTGGTCGAGATTAAGAGATCGAGAGGGGGACAGCAGATTCAATGAAAGCAAAAAAGAAAGTCCGAATTTTTGGTGAACTGAAGCAGGCTTTATCGGACGCGCTGGATCACGAACGAGGGAAGAAAACTGGGTTGCGCGTTAGCCAGTTGCCGCCTCCGCCGAAGGCGCTGACGCCGGGGCAGATTCGTGCGATCCGGGAGTCATTCAACGTGAGCCAGGCGGGCTTCGCGCGGATTATTAATGTCAGCGTCAATGCGGTGGAGAGCTGGGAGCAGGGCGTGCGGCGTCCGCGGGAGGCGACGTTGAAGCTGCTCGCTGTCGCCGGGAAACATCCTGAAGTTCTCTTGGCGAGCGAGTAGTTCGGATTTATCTGCCAGCCTGTTAGCGGTAGAAATCGACGATCATTGGGTGTATGGTTTCGTATGACAGCCACCGAGCTTGCCTCGCGCTGCCGCTTGGAGGCAACATGAGGGCGCTAAATGCACTCGCACTTTCCCTTGCAATGGCCCTGTTTTGCTTTGGTCAACAGCCGGAGCCAGCAACAACGCAGTCTCCCTCTCCGGCACAGGAACAGAAAACGGGCGCTTCCGCCGCCGCAGGCGCGAAAGGGACGCTCTACGTCTATTGGGTGCGGCTGGGAATCAGTGGCAACAAGCCCTCCGTTTACATCGACGAAAAAGAGATGCTGCGGATGAGGAGCGGGCACTTTCTTGGTGTGACTCTCGATCCGGGACCGCATGTGGTTCGCTCCACCGAGAAGGCTGCCGCCGTGACCCTGGATGTGAAACCGGGCGAGACCTACTACATCGCGTTGGGCTTCGCGGATGCTGGACTGAAAGTCCGCGTGGAAACGACGCTCGTAGATCCCGAACGAGGATGGGCAGAGCTGGCCAAGACAAAGCCGAGCGACGCGGGCGACCTCTACAATCACGACTTCGCGATTGTAGATTCCATGCCTCCGAAGCCGGCCCCTGCGCCGGTGCGGCAGGGCGAATGCCGAAGTGTCGCGGTTACGCCAAGCCGTTCCTTTTCTGCGGTGTCTGAATACAAAGTCGTGGATGTCTTCAACTACACTGGCGCTTACGTTGGGAAGAAGTACGAAATGAACGCCCTGCCGCTGGTGGCCCGGGAAGGTGTGCAGATTCTGATGTTGACCAAAGGCTATACGCCCGAGGACGTGACGTCGGCGCATAATTACTGTGAATCGAAAGCCAAAAAGGCGGCGGCTGCAGATGAAGCTGCGGCGTCTGGCGAACACCTTGCTGTTGTTTTCGACCAGCGCACGTGGCACCTTGGCTCCATGGAAATCCCTGGAGTGCAGCAACCTAAAGAATTTGTTCTCCCCGGCGAGACAGTTGACAACTGGACCGAACTGGTCACCGTGCAGTTGATGCCCGGATTCCAAGAGCGCGCGACGGCCGAAAGCGCCGCTCTCGAGTTTAAACAGAAGGTGCTAACGCCGTGTCCCAAAGCAACCTGGACTGTTCTTCAAGAGGGGAAGACCGACTTCACGTATGAATGGCAGACGACTGGTTGTAAGGGCTGGGACAATCAATATGAAGTGAGCCGGATCATTGCCGGCAAGACAGCGATGCATCGCATCGCATACACGAACCGAAAGCTCCCGATCCCCGAGGACCAGCGCCGTCAATGGATTGACTTGATAGGGAAGGCTAGCCTTCAAATGCCCGCGCCTGCGGGCCAGGCCGCGCCGCAGCCGGCACCTGGTCCGCAATAGGTGACAGCGCCGTAGAAAGTCGGGATTCCACCCTCGTTCGCGAAAAAGCTGAAGTTCGCAAAAGCCAAGAACCCCACTTTCCCGATCTAAGTCAAAATCAAGGTCAAAGGCGACGGACAGGAGTGTCCGTCCCACACGGGCAGTGGTCGTCCCTCACTTACGTTGTCAATCCCACATGTCGTTGCTACTTTCCTAACTGGATCTCGAAGTACATCAGCTCGCTGCCTTTGGCGTCGTTGACGCCGTTTACGTAGAGGTGGGCGCTGGCGAGGGGGGTGGGGAGGTCGGCGATGTCGAAGAAGAGGAATCCGGATTGGGTGGTGTGGGGCTCGACAGCTTTGGCGGCGAATTGCGAGGATTCGATCTCGTCCATTTCTTTCTTGCTGATGGTGCCCTTCACCTTTTTGCGCGGGATGGGAAAGGGTAGCGGGCTGGTCTCGGGATTGACGTTGGCCTGGGGATTGGAGAGGCGGCGGGAAATGTCGTCGGTGGAAATGGGCGTGAACTTGGCGCGGTTGACGGTGGTGAGCGTGACCTGCATGTTGGCGATGGAGACGGGCTGGTTGCCGTCGTTGGTGACGACGAAGAAGATGGGAAGGAATCCGTGCTCGTGGAAGTCGATGGAGAATATCTTTGCCTTGTCGCGAGTGTCGTAGGGGTCAGCGGCGATGGCGACTTTTTCGTCGGCGTGGTCGTCGTGCGCGGGATAAGTTTTCGCGGGCTGGGCTGCCGGCTTGACGAAGTCTTTCGCGGATAGCGAAAGAGTTAGGGCTACGGCGCAGATGAAGATCAGGGCGCGGGTCAGCGGGTGCATAGGGCGATTATAGAGGGGAATACGATTCGGTCTGGATAGCGTCTCCAAAATCTTTACCACAGAGGACACGGGGGAACACAGGGTAAACCAGGGTCTTCATTAGAGGGCTGGCCGGAGTTTGTTTAGAATGGCTGCACTTGATCTCATCTCTATACAGCTTTCTCTACAGCGTGGCGCTGGCGCTGGGGATGTTGGTGAGCCTGCCTTACTGGCTCTACCAGATGGCGCGCCACGGCAAATACCGCAAGGGGCTTGGCGAGAGGTTGGGACGCGTCCCTTCCCGGCTTCGATTGGAACAAGAGCCGGTAATCTGGGTGCACGCGGTTTCGGTGGGCGAGGTGCTGGCGGTTGCGGGGTTGGTGGAGGAACTTCGCAGGCGTTCGCCGCGGCATAGGATATTTGTTTCCACGACTACCGATACGGGTCAGGAGCTGGCGCGCAAACGCTTTGGCGAGGAGAACGTATTTTACTTCCCCATGGACTTCGCGTTTGCGATTCGTCCGTACCTGCTGGCGTTGCGTCCGCAGATGGTGGTGATCGCAGAGACTGAGTTCTGGCCCAACTTCATACCGCTGGCGCGTGCCAGCGGGGCGCGGATTGCGGTGGTGAATGCCCGCATCTCGGACCGGTCGTGGCCAAGCTATCGGCGATTCCGCGGATTGTTACGCAGGCTGCTGGCTCACGTGGATTTGTTTTTGGCGCAGACGCAAGAGGACGCGGCGCGGCTGCAAGATATTGGCGCCCGTCCGGAGCGCGTGCGCGTTGCAGGAAATCTTAAGTTCGATATTCCTGTGCCGGCTCCGCCTGCCATTGTGGAGACTCTACGGGAATCGCTTGCTACGAGCGCTGCCGGCCCGATTTTGGTTTGCGGCAGCACTGTGGAAGGCGAAGAGCCACTCCTGTTGAAGGCGTTTGAGAACCTGCTGGTGCAGCATCCGCGGGCGGTAATGATTCTAGCGCCTCGGCATCGCGAGCGCTTTCCTGCCGTGGCCGCGCTGCTGGAGCAGATGTCGATCCAGTTCTGCCGGCGATCCTCATGGAAGGGCGGCGGAGCTTTGGCGGGAGGGGTGTTTCTGCTGGATACGATTGGAGAATTGGCGGCGCTGTATGCGCTTGCCGACGTCGCGTTTGTGGGAGGAAGCCTGGTGCCGCGCGGCGGTCACAACCTCATCGAACCGGCGCAGTATGGAGTGGCCACGGTGGTGGGCAATCACACGGAGAACTTCCGCGACATTGTGAGTCTGTTCCAGAGCCGCGATGCGGTGCGGATCGTTGGTCTGGCGGAGCTGCCGCTCGTGCTAATGGAGTTGCTGGCCCACGATGCGGAACGCATGGCACTAGGGCAGCGCGCCGCTGAGACCATGAGATCGCAAATTGGGGCGACGGCGCGAACGGCCGATGAACTGCAGGAGTTGCTGGCGCGGAAATGACCCCCAATCCTTTGTCTGCGATCTATGGCGGCGTAGTCGGGGCGCGCAACGCGCTCTACGACCGCCGCGTTCTCCGCTCGCGGGCGCTGCAAGGATCTGTTATCAGCGTGGGAAATCTTTCGACCGGAGGCTCGGGAAAAACTCCACTCGTCATTCTGCTCGGCGAGTTGTTGAAGGCGCGGGGAATCCGCTTCGATGTACTCTCGCGCGGTTACAGACGAAAGACTCGCGGAGTCTTGCTGGTGGACCCTGGCGGGTTGCCGCGGGATTTTGGCGACGAACCTTTGCTAATTGCCAGACGGCTGCAAGCGCCGGTGGTGATTGGGGAAGATCGTTATGAAGCCGGCCGATTTGCCGAAGCGCGCTTCGGTCCGCAGATACATTTGCTGGATGATGGATTTCAGCATCGCGGGCTGGCTCGACACTTCGACATTGTGCTGGTGACGCCGGAGGATGCGCGCGATCGGTTGCTGCCTGAGGGACGATTGCGGGAGCCTTTGCGGTCTTTGCAACGAGCGGATGCTGTGGTGTTGGCCAGCGGTGCTTCGGCGGAATCGTTTCCGCTGGCGGACAAAATGGTGTGGCGGGTGCGGCGTGGCATCGTGACGCACCATATCCCTGAGCGGCCGGTGGTGTTCTGCGGCATCGCTCGGCCGCAAAATTTCCTGCTGCAGTTGCGCGCCGCGGGGATTGATCCGGTGGCTGAAGCACTCTTCCAAGATCATCACACTTACACCGAAAAAGACATACGCGATCTGCTGCAACTCAAGCTTCGAAGCGAAGGGGGCGGATTCGTCACCACAGAGAAAGATGCGGTGAACCTAGGCGGCTATTTGGACGCGCTGGCGCCGCTGGAGGTCGTCCCGGTAAAGATGGAACTGGCCGACGCCAATAACGCTGTGGATACGATGCTGCGCGTGATTGAGGAGCGGCGGCGGCGTTCATGAGAAAATGCCCTGACGGCTTGACAGGGAAGCGAGCCGAACGCGCGAGTAATGCGTCGCCAAAAACGCGACGCATCGCGCGGCTCGCCCAGATCCTTCGCGGCGCAAACAACGCTTGCTCAGGATGACAAGAATCCTCGATGACGAAACGCTTAAAGGACGTTGAGCGGCTGCGGAAGATTGTCGAAGCGTTCCCCAAGGTCACGATTACGGTATTGGGGGATCTGGTGGCGGATGAATTCGTGTACGGGGAAATCTCGCGTGTGTCGCGCGAGGCTCCGGTGCTGATCCTGAAACATCGCGAGCGCACCGTGGTGCCGGGCGGCGGAGCCAATGCGGTCAACAATCTGGCCGATCTGGGAGTGAATGTGCTGCCGGTCGGCGCAGTGGGTGATGACGAGCCGGGACGGCTGCTGCTGAAATTCTTTCGCCACAAGCGCGTTCCAATCAGTGGCGTGCTGAAGGATAAGAGCTACACGACGGTCACGAAGACGCGCATTCTTGCGGGCATGACGCACAATACGCGGCAGCAGGTGGTGCGGGTAGATCGCGAGCCCGAGAATCCTCCGAACCGGCACCTGACGCGCGAGTTGTTTCTGGCGGCGCGGGAATATCTGCGGGCCTCGGATGCGCTGCTGGTTTCCGACTACGGATACGGGTCTGCGAGTCCAGCGATTGTGAATGCGCTGCGGCAAGCCGGGCGGCGAAGAGCAGTGCCGGTCCCGTTGATTCTGGATTCGCGATACCGGCTGCTGGAATATTCCGGGGCAACAGCGGCGACTCCGAATGAGCCCGAAGTGGAGGCAGCTTTGGGCGCGCGCATTGGGAACGATTGGGGAAAGCTGGTTCAGGCTGGGGCGCAAGTGATGGACCGGATGAAGTTGCAGTCGCTGCTGATCACGCGGGGGCGCGACGGCATGGTCGCCTTTGATGACGGGCACGCGCCCGTCGACATTCCGATTTTCGGTTCGGACGAAGTTGCGGATGTGACGGGGGCGGGCGATACGGTGATTGCGGCGTTCAGTGCGGCACTGGCCGCGGGGGCTACGGCGGAAGACGCGGCGCAGTTGGCGAACTACGCGGGCGGAATTGTGGTGATGAAGCGGGGCACGGCGACGGTTTCCCGGGAGGAACTGTTGCGTGCGATTGAGCAGGCTCCGCCTTCAACTCGAGTTCACTGATTTTAAATCTTTTCCGGAAACCGGCGCGGGACAAAATAGAGATGAGCAATGACAAGATTCTGGGGCGCGAGCAGCTCCGCGAGCGCGTGGAGCAGTGGCGGCGCGCGGGCCAGAGCATCGTCATGGGCAATGGCAATTTCGATCTGCTGCATGTGGGTCACGTGCGCTATTTGCGGGGCGCGAAGGCCCTGGGTGGCAAGCTTGTGGTAGCGATCAATTCCGATGAGTCGGTTCGCGCGCTCAAGGGCGACGGACGTCCAGTGATACCGGCGGAGGAGCGTGCCGAGATTGTTGCTGCGCTGGGCGACGTGGACGCTGTTGTCATTTTCGCTGAACGGGATGTTCGCGGGCTGATTCGCGAGATTCGTCCAGACATTCATGCCAAAGGTACTGACTACACAGTCGACTCGGTTCCGGAGCGCGATGCGGTGGCGGAGTATGGCGGGCGCGTGGCGATCGTCGGCGATCCGAAAGATCATTCCACCAGTGAGATTATTCGCCTGCGGCTGGGGTCGAGGCAGCCGTGAGTTTCGATACGGCTGGCCTTGATATTAATTCCGAAAGAAAGATCGAGCGGCTGCTGATTGTGCGGCTCAGCGCTCTTGGAGACGTGATCCATACGCTGCCCGCGGTCCGTGCGCTGCGCGAGGCGTTTCCCCGGGCGCACATTGGCTGGCTGATTGAGGAGCGTTGGGCTGAACTGCTATGCGCGCCCGGATCTGCACGGCGTGGCTCGCGGTCGGCAATGCGGCCGCTGGTGGACGAAGTTCATACCGTGAACCTGAAGGCGTGGGGGAAGTCTTTGTTTTCGCTTTCGACTCTACAGGGGATCGCCACGGTTTGGAACGATGTGAGGGACGCGCACTACGACGCAGCGGTGGACCTGCAGGGAGCGTTGCGGTCGGCGGCGCTGGCGAGGTTGGCGGGGGCGCAAGTGGTGCATGGCGCGGCGGAACCGCGAGAGTCGCCGGCCAGCTTGTGGTATACGCGGATAGTAGTCGCGCGTGGCCGTCATGTTATCGAGCAGAATCTTTCGGTTGCGGAAGCGCTGTGTGAGTATCCGAGGGGAACTTCGCCGCCGGATATTTCTGGCGATTTTCCTCATGATCTTGAGGCGGAGGGACGAATCGGGCAGCGTCTTGCGGAACACGGCGTTGGCGACTTCGCGATTCTGAATCCGGGGGCGGGATGGGGTGCGAAGCGATGGCCCGCGGAGCGGTACGGCGAAGTTGCGCGCAAGTTGGCAGATTCTGGCGTGCGTTCGATTTTGAATTATGGTCCGGGCGAAGCGGAGTTGGTGCGCGCGGCTGAGGCGGTGAGTGGAGGAACGGCGCGAGGAATGAGTTGTACGATCACGGAATTGATTGCGTTGACGCGGCGGGCGCGTTTGTTTGTCGGTGGCGATACGGGACCGCTGCATCTGGCTGCGGCGTTGCGGGTTCCCGTGGTCGCGATCTATGGGCCTACGGATCCAGCGCGCAACGGACCTTATGGGACGCGCAGCATCGTATTGCGGAGTGCGGAGAGCGTGACGTCCCACGCGCGGCGCGGGGAGGGCGACGAGGGCATGTCGGCGATTGGGAGTGAGGCAGTGGCGGCGGCGGCACGCGAGTTGATGGCGACCTCAGGGGCTAAAGCCCTTTGCTAATAAAGATGGGCGTTTATCGCAGCGCTGGAAGCACTGCGCCACCCAAAACGAGTCCGGATTCGCATCGTGCCTTCCGAACACCCGCACAAGACTGTTGGCTTGGAACATATGGCTGAGTGGTCAAAAATCGCAAGGCGGATACGGGTACCGCTGGGATTTCTTTTTGCCGTGCTTTATTTCTGGCTGGCGCGGCCTTCGTGGCGGTCGCTGATGTTGGGCGCGATTGTGGTGGCGCCAGGGCTGGTGATTCGGGCGCTGGCCTCGGGGCATGTGCGCAAGAACGAGGCACTGGCGGTTTCGGGTCCTTATGCTTATACGCGCAATCCACTGTATTTGGGATCGCTGCTGATGGGGCTGGGATTTTGCGTGGCGGCGCGTAGTTGGTGGGTAGGCGTGGCGCTGGTCGGGATGTTCTTTGTTATCTATCTGCCGGTGATCTTCGACGAAGAAGCATTCCTGCGCCGGACGTTTCCTGACTTCGAGGAGTATGCGCGGCGGGTGCCGAGAGTGTTGCCGAGGCTCAATCGTCAATCGAGTGACCAGAAAGAAGCTCCAGCGGGATTTTCTTGTGATTTGTATTTGAAGCATCGCGAGTACAACGCGCTGCTGGGAGTGGTGGGCATGATGGCGGGTCTCGTTCTCAAGATGACGTTTTTCGTACACTAGGGGGTTCCGAACGAATCTCGCTGGCTAGAAGAACACCTTGAACAAGCTGCTTGTGCAGCAGCTTAGGGGTGGACTAAGATGTGCACCGTGGAAATCCAGTATCTCGCCGAGGAGTACCGGGGGAAGACGGACGAAGAGTTATTGCGACTGGCACTTGATCCAGAGCAACTGACTCCCGAGACCAACGTCGTCCTCCATGATGAACTTGCACGGCGAAGAATAAACAATGCGGAAGGATTAAGCGCTTTTCGTAAAGAGGAAGAACAGCGCAAAGAGGAGCAGCGGAAGAACATTGGAAGCCTGTTCGTTTTTCATCCGTATGGCATTGGTCGTAAGCGGTTTGGAAAAGCTGGGCGCATCTACAATCCCGAAACTGGGATGGAACGGTTTAAGACGACCGTATTCGTTGTGCTGTTCTGGCTCCCTCTGATACCTACGGGGACGTTCCTGATAGAAAGGAAGCGTGCCTTCCTTTCCAACCAAATGAAGGTTCTGGAGAAGCTCCCTCTCGACTGGGAGCAAGTGCTTACGGTGTGGGTGATTACGTCTGCAATCCTTCTGGTCGTAATCCTAATGTTCAGGCTGCTCCCTCGCTTCCTCTACCGAGCATGAAACTCGAGTTGTGATTACCTCTGCGCAACCAATTCTCGCGCGCGGCTTAACTCCGGCCGGGTGGAGTTTGAGCCGTCACAGACTTTCAGCAGCAGCGCGTAGTATTCCGTGGCATCTTTCTGCTTGCCGGCGGCTTCGGCGGCACGGGCGGCGCCGTAGAGGCCGTCGAAGCGGTTGGGGTTCAACTTCAGGTCGGTCTGATATTCCGCGAGTGCCTGTTGTGGACGCTTGGCCTCAAGTAGCATGTCGGCGAGCATTTCACGCGCCGGGATGCTTCCCGGTTCGTTCCCCAACTTGTCGTTCTTATCGGCGACAGCGCGCAGGCTGGCAATGGCCTCGTCATCCTTACCTTGGGCGTGAGCAATCCAGGCGGAGGCTTCCTGGTAATCCTGCCAGACTGCCTCGGCGTATTCCGTCTTCTTTTGATCGACGAACTCTTTGTGGATCGTCTCAATCTGTTTCTGGTCTTTGCGGGCCTGCGTGAGATTCCCGCTTCGTGCAGCGCCAATGGCCCGCGCCCAGTAGGTGACTGCTTGATCGCCGCGCATTCCTCCGTGCACCAACTGAAGTGCGGCCCCGTCCGTTCCCTCAGGAAGCTGAAGTGCGGCTGCATCAGTCCAGTGGCGGAGTTCAAGATCGTAAAGTGCGGGGAAGGTAGTGAGAGCATTGAATTGCGGGTCGAAATCGGAACCGTACATCGACTTCATGTGAGGCATCGCTTTGACTTCGTCGATCACCTTGGCGGCGTCGACCTCGCGTCCGCTTTGCAGATAGGCGTAGAGCAAGAACCCCATGGCGTGGAACTGATGGCCTTCGCCGCCCATGTGCATGGCGGCGGTCTTACGTGTGGCGGCGATGGAGGCGAGGTTCGAGTTGATGTCATCCTGCCAGAGCCCAACGCGGGCGAAGATGTGCGAAGGCATGTGCAGGGCGTGCGGAGCAGAGGGCGCGATCTGCGCGTAACGGCGGGCGGCGGGCAATCCCAGTTGAGCGAGTTGCGGCTTGTCGTAGCTGTGGATCAGATAGTGAGCGACACCGGGATGGTCGGGCTCGATGGCAAAAAGTTTTTCCAGAATCGCGGCGGCCTGTTTGCGGTTGGCGAAGGTGGCATCGTCGTGCGGTTCGGATGCGAGCAGAGAGAGAGCGTAGAAGGCGGCGGCTTCGTGATCATTAGGGAAGGCATGAAGCGTTACCCGCATCGCATCGGAGTATGCTTTGGCGCGGGCCGCGTGATCGGACTTTTCCGAGTCGCCATAAAACGCGCCAATAGCCGCGATATAGGCGTGCTCTCGCTGCGTGGCTTTGTTTGGAAGCTGCTCCGCCAGCTTTTTCGCTTGATTCGCTTCGTCCAGCCCGCGCGCGATCAACTTGGGGTCGGGCTCGTTCCACAGTTGGTGCCACAGGCTCATGGCGACACCCCAATGCGCCATGGCGCAGTGAGGATCGTCGGTGGCAATCTGCTGGAATTCTTTTTCTGCTTCTTCATACCAGAAGGAGTGGAGGAGGGCGACGCCGCGCTGAAAGTGCTTCTGAACGTTGGGGGCGCAGGAAACCGGGAAGGTGACTGTACCCAGTTGTGCCGCAGTCAGATCTTCGTGGTGATGGCCGTCTTTGTCGTCGTCGGCGAGGGCAGTGAGCGTGAAGCTAAAGGAAAAGAGCAGCAGATACGCAAGACGTTTCATAGGAACTCCACGAGAAGCGAGTTTAGTGGAGCGCAAAGGCAGGGTCAAACGCTGTGCGACGGCCGGAGCGCCTCGCTTCGCTCGGCGGACGGCCGAGGGGGCTGTCCCCACATGAGCAGCTAGAATGCCTGGATCTTCACGACTTGCGACTTCGGACCCGCGCCCATTGCTACGAGTTCCATCTCGTCTGAGCGCTCTTCATCCACCGGAGTCAGCGCGATGTCGGTGTAGTTGCGAGCGTCGGGATCGCGCTTCAGACGGCGGCGGAAGCCGCCGTAGCGCCAGACCAGCGCTGCCAGCTTGACGTGCTTGGACAGCAGATCGAAAACATAGCGCGGATAAAACGCCCAGGGACTCTCGACCGGGAGCGTGGGGCGGCGGTCTTTGCGGTACTTGCGGCGCAGGTAACCGCCTTCGAGCGGGTCGATCTTCTCCAGGGCGACCATGGCGTAGTACCAGAGCAGCAGAAACGTCATGTTGCCGGCGTTGCTGTCGGTGGCGACCGAGCGGCGCATCACTGTCTCCAGGTGCTCGGGTGAATAGAACGCGGCCCAGGAATCGTGATAGAGCTTCTGCCACTGTTCCGGCGACATGGTGGAGTGCGTGGTGGTCACGTGCTCCAGGTCATACTTGTTGAGGTCGGGATCAAGATATGCGCCGGCTTTGTGGAGCTTTTGATGGTCCTCAGAGCCGGGCAGCGGGGTGAGGCAGTGCGGCTCCAGCAGATCGATGGGCAGCTCGCGCTGGATGATTTCAATATCACGCAAGACTGATTCGGGCGTATCTGAGGGGAAGCCGATGATGTATCCGGCGAAAACGGTGGCGCCGGCTCTTTTCCACTCCAGCAGCATCTTGCGGTATTCGGCCACTTTGTTCTGCTTCTTTCGGGCTCCGAGTAACGCGTCGGGATTGATGCTCTCGAGGCCGATGAACACGCGCGCCACCCCGGCGCGGCCCGCCTTCTCGATGAAATGAGGAAGGCGGTGGCACATGGTATCGACCTGAATGACGAACTTTATGTTCAGTTTTTCCTGCTCGCGCATGGCGATGAGGCGGTCGAAAACTTTTTCCCAGTCGGTGTTGCGGGCGAAATTGTCATCCGTGATGAAAAAGCGGTTGATGCCCTGTGCCAGGTTGCTGCGAACGATCTGCTCGATGTCATCGGCGGAGCGGCGGCGGGATTTGCGACCCTGCACGTTGATGATGGTGCAGAAGGAACACAGGAACGGACAGCCGCGGCCGGCGTCGAAAGTAGTGATCTTGCCGCCGGTGCGCTTCACGCGGTGGGCGGGAAGAATCGGCATGGGGACGCCGTCGAGCGAGGGCAGGTCGGCCATGTAGTTATAGAGAGGCTTCAGGGTGCCGTTCCAGGCGTCGCGCAGAACCAGGTCGAGGCGGCCCTCGGCTTCGCCAGCGAATAACGAGATGCCGAGGTCCATGGCTTCTTTGAGTTCGGACGGCAACTCCGGCAACATCGACAAGCAGCCGGAGACATGAAAACCGCCGATGCAGACTGAAACTCCGGCAGCACGCAGGGGACGGGCAAGATCCATGGCGTGGGGAAATTGATTGGACTGCACTCCCACAAGAGCGACCATGCCGCGGCCGCCCCGGAGTTGCCGGGCGATACGTTCCGGCTTGATGCGGGTATTGGTTTCGTCGAAGGCGCTGACTTCAATCTCAACGTCATCGCCGAGAACGCGGCGCTCTTTGCAATCCAGCGCCAGACCGTTGAGCACGGCCAGCGTATTGGATGGAATGGCGGAACGGAACCACTGGATGACGTAGCCGTCGTCATCATAGTGCGACGGCTTGACCAGTACCAGCGAGAATCGTTTCGAGGAGCGCGAACTCATCTCCGCCTTTCTTCTTGAGATGGGGCTTTGGAAGGAGAATATCACGGGAGGAAACTATGCCGAGAGATGATTCAGCCCGGTAAACGGAGAAAAACGCGTAATCGAGCCTACAGCGCTGTCTGCCACCATACATTGGTTGGTATGCTGGCGGACAAAGCGAAGTTCTGGTAAACTTCGCCGCAATCGGTTCTGGGTGCATTTACGCCACTTGGCGTGCATTTTTAGCTTTGGCGAAACCGGCCGGAGGTAAATTTCACGCGGACAAATTATTCTACCCAGCCCGCTTAGGGAGTAGCCATGGAATTGCACCCTGGGCCAAAGAAATGTCAGGCTGCCGCCGCAAAGCTCACCGAGGCCGACCCCATCCGGCGGGCTTTCCACGAAAACGAAGACTGGTATCAGGATCTGGTCGAGCACAGCCACGATTTGCTGTGCATTCACGATCTTGAAGGCCGGCTTCTGTCGGTGAACCCCGCACCGGCGCGGCTACTCGGTTACAGCGTTGAAGAAATTCTGCAGATTCCGATGCGGGAACTGATTGCTCCGGAGTTCCGTCCTCAGTTTGACGGCTACATGAGGCAGATCGAGCGAACCGGAGAGTCGCGCGGCTTTATGGCGGTGATGACGCGGACGGGAGAGCGCCGCATCTGGGAATATCACAACACCCTGCGAACCGAAGGCGTGACGACACCGATTGTGCGGGGCATAGCCCACGACGTCACCGAACTGAAGCTCGCGGAGAAGTTGGCACGCACAGCCAATGAGAGCCTGCTTCATAAAGTGCAAGAAGGCGAGCGCACAATCCGGGAACTGAGGCTGTTCCGCACGCTGGTGGACCAATGCAACGAGGCCATTGAAGTGGTTGACCCGGAAACCCTTCGCTTTCTCGACGTCAATGAGAAGGCCTGCTCGGAGCTGGGCTACAGCCGCGAAGAACTTGTGGCGATGGGAGTCTACGACATAAATCCCACAGCAGGCGAAACTGTGGGAAAGATTAGAGAGGAGTTGGGGAAATCGGGCTCTTTGATGAGGGAAACCGTCCACCGGAGGAAGGACGGATCGACCTTCCCGGTGGAAGTCAGCCTGAGTCGGGTCCAGATTGATCGGGATTACGTGGTCGCCATCGCCCGCGACCTCACCGAGCGCAAGCGGGCGGAGACACGGCTGCGGGAATACGAGAGAGTCGTGGAAGGCCTTGAGGAGAAGATCATGGTGGTCGACCGGGACTATCGATACGTAATAGCGAATCGTACGTTTCTGAACTACCGGGGGTTGGAGAAAGAACAGGTCATCGGGCATCGGGTCACGGAGATCATAGATCCGGAGTTCTTTGAGAAGACGATCAAGGAAAAGATGGATGAGTGTTTCGGGGGCAAAATCGTCCGTTATGAATTGAGGTACAAATATCCCAAGCTGGGTGAAAGAGACTTGCTGGCGTCGTATTTTCCCATCGAGGGTCCCACGGGCGTCGACAGAATAGCCATGGTTCTGCAGGACATCACCGAGCGCAAGCGGGCGGAGGAAAGGCTGCGGGAGTACGAAAGAGTCATCGAAGATATAGAGGAGATGTTCGTGGTGGTGGACCGGGATTACCGCTGCGTGATCGCAAATCGCGCGTACCTGACCTACCGCGGCAGCGAGAAAGAGCAGGTCATCGGGCGCCGCCTCGACGAAGTGCTGAATCGAGAGGTCTTTCAGGAGGTTATCAAACCCAGACTGGATGAGTGTTTCCAGGGCAAAGTGGTGCGATACCAGTTGAAGTACGAGTATCCCACGATGGGCGAGAGAGACTTACTCATATCTTACTTTCCCATCGAAGGTGCACGGGGTATTGATCGAATCGCCTGTATCTTGCAGGACATTACGGAGCGCAAACGCTCGGAAGAAGCTTTGCGGCGTAGCGAGGAGAATTACCGCATGTTTGTATCCCAAAGTTCGGAGGGTATCTTCCGGGAGGAGCTGGGGATGCCGGTTTCGATTGACCTTCCGGAGGAGGAGTTGATCCGGCACATCCTTTACGACGCTTACATCGCGGAAGGCAACGACGCCCTGGCGGCGATGTACGGTTTCACGTCCGGCGAACAGCTGCGGGGGAAACGCTGGAAAGAAATGGTGCCACCGGAAGATCCACAGAACATCGAGCTAACCCGGCAGTTCGTTCGCTCTGGTTTTCGTGTGTTGGATCTCGAATCTCGCGAAGTCGATATCCACGGCAATCCCAAGGTTTTCCTCAACAGCATGATCGGCACGGTGGAGAATGGGATGCTGGTGTGCACGTGGGGCATCCAGCGGGACATCACGGAGAAGGTGAAGTTGGAAGAGTCCCGCGGGAAAGCGGAAGAAGCCTTGCGGCAAAACGTGGCCCAACTGCAAGAGGTGACGGAAGAACTTCGGGTGGCTAAGGAAAAGTTGTCGGAAGAGAAGCTTTACCTGGAAGAAGCCATCGACACCGAACTGGGGTTCGGAGAAATTGTCGGGCGCAGCAGCGCCTTAAGAGAGGTCATGCAAAAAGTCGCCAGGGTCGCTCCGAGCGACGCTACTGTGTTGCTGCTGGGCGAAACCGGCACTGGAAAAGAGTTGGTGGCGCGCGCCCTACACCGCCTGAGCAAGCGCCGGGGCAATAGCTTCATCAAGTTGAACTGCGCTGCCATCCCCTCGGGCCTGCTGGAGAGCGAGTTGTTTGGCCATGAGAAAGGAGCCTTCACCGGCGCGGTTGCCCGGAAACTGGGCCGCCTGGAACTGGCGGACGGGGGCACGCTTTTTCTGGACGAAATCGGAGAGATCCCGCTGAGCTTGCAGCCCAAGCTGTTGCGCGTGCTGCAGGACATGGAGTTCGAACGGCTGGGCGGCACGCAGACCTTGAAAGTCAATTTTCGACTTCTGGCGGCGACCAACCGGGACCTGCAGGAGAGTCTGAAGACACACCAGTTTCGCAGCGACTTGTACTACCGGCTGAACGTCTTCCCCATCCTGATCCCGCCATTGCGCGAACGGCGAGAAGACATCAGGCCCCTTGCCGAACACTTCGTCCGTAAGTTCGCCCATCAAATGAAGAAATCTATCACCAGCATTCCGTCGAAAACCATGGAAATGCTGGTGCGGTGGGAGTGGCCGGGAAACATCCGCGAATTGGAGAATTTCGTGGAACGCTCGGTCATTCTGTCTCCGGGCTCGGTTCTGCAAGCGCCACTTTCCGAACTGCAGGCAACCGTTGACGAGGAAAATGGTGGCGGACGAGACAGTCTCCGCACCAGGGAACGCGACCGTATTCTTCGCGCTCT
Organism: Candidatus Acidiferrum sp.; assembly: GCA_035568115.1. Lineage (GTDB taxonomy): Bacteria > Acidobacteriota > Terriglobia > Terriglobales > Acidobacteriaceae > Sulfotelmatobacter. The sequence continues at coordinate 38,341 of DATMOP010000079.1, read as the reverse complement.
TCGGGATTGCCGCGGCAAGCTTGGCGGACCCGAGGGCGCGGCCGCCCGCCTTGGCCTGAAACGCACAACGCTGCAGTCCAGACTCGACCAATTCGGGATCAAGCCGGGGGACTATCGCGGGTGATTGCGAACGCAAACTCTCAAGCGCCCGCGGCCTGCAATGCCGTCGTCCGTTTGCGGGCGGGACGGAACCTCTCAGCCTAACCTAACGTTTCGCCGCTACCGGTACCCTGGCAGCTTCGGGAGCAGCGCTCGGCATGGTTGTGACCCGCGCGCCCTGCCCCGCTGCCGGTGGCGCTTGCGCCGGAATGGCAATCAGTCCCAGCGCCTTGCGCACCTCGGTGTCGAGCTTTGCCATAGTGTCTTTGTTGTCTTTGAGGAATTGGCGGGCGTTTTCGCGGCCCTGGCCGATGCGCTCGCCTTTGTAGCTGAACCATGAGCCCGACTTCTCAAGAATGTTGTTGTTCACCGCGATATCCAGCAGGTCGCCTTCGCGCGAAATGCCTTCCCCATAGAGGATGTCGAACTCGGCCTCGCGGAACGGCGCTGCCACCTTGTTCTTCACAACTTTTACGCGGGTGCGCGAACCGGTGACCACGTCGCCATCTTTAATGGCAGCGATGCGCCGAATGTCCACACGCACCGACGAATAAAACTTCAGCGCGCGACCGCCCGTGGTGGTTTCGGGATTGCCAAACATCACGCCAATTTTCTCTCGTATTTGATTGATAAAGATCAGGCAGGTTCGCGACTTGGAGACCGTGCCCGTCAGCTTGCGCAGCGCCTGCGACATCAGCCTGGCCTGCAGGCCCATGTGGCTGTCTCCCATTTCGCCGTCGAGTTCGGCCTTGGGCACCAGCGCCGCCACCGAATCCACGACCAGCACATCAATGGCGTTCGAGCGCACCAGCGCTTCGGTAATCTCAAGCGCCTGTTCGCCGTAGTCTGGTTGCGAAACCAGAAGATTGTCGACGTCGACGCCCAGCTTTTTCGCATACCCGGGATCGAGTGCGTGCTCGGCGTCCACGAAAGCAGCCATGCCACCGGCCTTCTGTGCCTCAGCAATCACCTGCAGAGTGATGGTGGTCTTGCCGGAAGACTCCGGGCCGAACACTTCGACGACGCGCCCGCGCGGAAAGCCGCCCACGCCTAGCGCCGCGTCGAACGAAATTGCACCGGTAGAGATCACCGCGATGGGAACGATCGCTTCCTTCGACCCCAGGCGCATGATCGAACCCTTGCCAAACTGCTTTTCAATCTGCGCAACCGCCAGCTCAATCGCCTTGCCCCGTTCATCCGCCATGGGAGTGTGGCTCCTTTAAGATCGCCGAACTAAAGTGCAAAACCAATCTGGCCGGATTATACATACAGAGTGAAGCGAATAAAAGGCGAATCTGAATAATAAACAGTGGAAATCGTCCCGAAACGGGCGGACTGCGTGGCGATGAGGCTGGCGGACAAGAAGTGACGCGGAGGCTAACGGCTCGACCGTCACACGACGTTCTCCAGCGCCAACGCCATGCCCAGGCCACCGCTGACGCAGAGCGTGGCGACGCCGCGCCGTGTGTTGCGCTTGAGCATCTCGTGCAACAACGTAACCGTGATGCGAGTGCCGGTGCAGCCGATGGGGTGTCCGAGGGCGATCGAGCCACCGTTGACGTTGAGCCGATCGCGGTTGAAATTCAATTCGCGGTCGCAGGCGAGCACCTGCGCGGCGAAGGCTTCATTCAGCTCGATCAGTCCGAACTCGTGCAGCCTGAGGTTGTGCTTGTCTTCCAGTTTGCGCAAAGCCGGGACGGGCCCAATCCCCATCGTGCGGGGATCGACTCCCGCCGACGCGACAGCGGAGATTCGCGCCAGTGGCTTCAGGTTGTTCGTCTTCACGAAATGTTCATTCGCTACAACTACCGCGGCAGCCCCGTCTGTGATTCCCGAAGAATTTCCGGCAGTGATTGTTCCAGTTTTCGAAAAAACGGGCGCCAACTTGCCCAGCTTTTCCATGCTCGCGTCCGGGAACGGATGTTCGTCGCGGCTGAAGGTGGTTGTGCCTTTCTTGCCTTCAATCGTCACCGGAGCGATCTCCGCGTCGAAGCGCCCGGCGGCAAGGGCCCGTCCGGCGCGGGTTTGCGACATCAGAGCATATTCATCCTGTTCATCGCGCGAAATCTTGTAATGCTCCGCCAGCACCTCGGCGGTTTCGCCCATCACCATCTTCGCCATGGGACAAAAAAATCCGTCGCGATACATGCCATCGACCAGGTCCTGATTGCCCAGCCGGAATCCCCAGCGCGCTTCGAGATAATAAGGGACGCGCGACATGGATTCTGTGCCGCCCGCCAGAATGCAACTGGCGTCGCCGAGCAGGATCGCCTGATAAGCCAGCGCGATCGACTTCAACCCAGACGCGCATGCCTTATTTACAGTGAAGGCCGGCACTTCCTGCGGCAGGCCGCTGCGAATGGAAATCTGCCGCGCCGGATTCGGCCCGCCGCCCGCCTGCCGCGCATTGCCAAAGATGGTCTCTTCTACCTGCTCAGGCTGGATTCCGGCGCGGTCGATCGCAGCGTTGGCAGCTATCACTCCCATATCGGCTGCGGTCAGCGAGGCCAGCGACCCGCCAAACTTCCCAATCGGCGTGCGCACTGCGGAGAGAATGTAGACTGCCTGCAACGAGTTCCTCCGAAACATTTGAGTCTAGCAGGATGGGGAAAGATGCGGGGCAGGCTCGAAGTAACTCGACTCCAGTGTTGCAAATGCCGATAATCATTTTGGAACTTGACGGGTTCATTCCCCGGGCTGATCTGGCCCGGGGTTTTGTCTTTTAACAGCGACGATACACCCAGGACTCGTACGCTGGGCTGATAGTTCGCCCTATCGCGGGAATCTCGAATCGGGAATCAGCGCCGTTCGTGACGAGCGCACTTGCGGGCAGCGCGACCAACACCTAGGGTGGCTTCAGGGCCCGTGGTGTAATTGGTAGCACGTTAACCTGCCCAGTTAAAAGGTGCGGGTTCGACTCCCGCCGGGTCCACCGCTTTCCCGGTTCTGGTAGGGAAAGCTGGCGAGGAGGTTCCGGACAGGGGACCTCCTCAAGTAATCTTGACTTCGCTATCGCGGTTGCCGATAATCGTTATGTAACTGGACAGGTTAACGCCCCGGGCTGAATTTGGCTCGGGGTTTTGTTTTCCATCGAGACAATCCGCGTTCCACCCTTGCCATTCCCGCTAACCTCCGGCATAATAAGTGTTTGTCTTGACCTCGCCGGACGCTTCCGGAACAAGGATATACATCTGTGTTAATGATTCGACTATCGCGCATGGGTGCGCGCAAGCAACCGCATTACCGCATCGTTGTGATTGAGAAGGCGCGCGCGCGCAATGGCCGGCCGGTGGAGGTTGTAGGGACGTACAATCCCCGGACCAACCCCGCCAGCGTGGATTTCAAGCGCGAGCGCGTGGACTATTGGGTGTCGAAGGGCGCGCAAATGTCAGACCGGGTGGGCAAGCTCTATTCCAAGCCCGCAGCAGCCCCAGCGGCTTCCGTCGCTTAGACCAATCCCATGCCTGAAAGCAGCGCAAACGTTCGCACCCTCATCGAGCAGATTGCGAAGTGGGTCGTCGACGAGCCCGATCAGGTCTTCGTGGACCATCTCGACGACGATGTGATCGAACTGGAAGTCGCCGAGGGGGACGTGGGCAAAATCATCGGACGGCAAGGGCGCAACGTCCGCGCCCTGCGCACGCTGCTGAGCGCCGCGGGAGTGCGGGCGCGCAAGCGCTACACGCTGGAAGTCATCGACTAGCAGATCACGATTCAAGCTCGAGGAAACGGCGAAGAGCCAGCGCCGGGCAGGGAACCGGACCATTCGCGATCCTGAAACAAGTGGTGAGTTCATTACGCTGGCCCGCGTGGTGAAAACGCAGGGCCGCCGCGGCGAAGTTGCGGGCGAGGTTTTGAGCGACATCCCCGGACGATTCGCCGTTGGCATGAAGTTGCTGGCGCTGCCGCGGCAGACGGAAGAGCGCCGCCGCGAACTGGAAGTAGAAGAACTCTGGCCGCACAAAGGGCTGTTGGTGCTGAAGTTCGCGGGAGTGGATTCTATTTCTGAGGCGGAAACGCTGGTCGGATGCGAATTGCAGGTGCCGCGCAGCCAGCGCTCGGAGTTACAGGCAGGCTGGAACTACGTTAGCGACTTGGTGGGTTGCGCGGTGTTCGACCGCGGCCGCGAGATCGGGCTGATTGAAGATGTACAGTTTGGAGCGGGCGAAGCGCCGCTGTTGATCGTGCGCGATGCTGCGAAGCGGCTGCTGGAGGTTCCCTTCGCCGAGGCGTATCTCGACAGCGTGGATGTGCAGAGCAAGCAAGTGAGCATGAAGTTGCCCGACGGCCTGCTGGAAGTGAACGCGCCGCTCACGGCGGAAGAAAAGCGGGAGCAAGCGCAGCCAGAAAGAAGGAAAAAGCGTTGACGACAAGGAACGCAGAGAGCAGCTTTTTCTGAGAACTGAGAACTGAGAACTGAGAACTGAGAACTGAGAACTGAGAACTGAGAACTGAGACCCGGATTCCGCAATGAAGGCCGATATTATCACGATTTTCCCGGACTTCTTTCGTGGACCGTTGGAATACGGCATCACGCGCCGGGCTCAGGAAATGGGGCTGGCGGAAATCAAAGTCCACGATCTGCGGGAGTTTACCCACGATCGTCACCGCACTGTGGACGACCGGCCTTTCGGCGGTGGCGAAGGCATGGTGCTGAAGCCGGAGCCGCTGTTTGAATGTTTGGAGTCGATGGGCGTCGCGCCGCGGGAAGAGCGTGTTGCAAGACGCGTGAAGGAATCGGTCGTTCTGCTCTCGGCGCAGGGGCAGCGTTTTACGCAGAAAGCCGCGGCGGACCTGGCTTTGCTCGACCGCATCGTTTTAGTTTGCGGGCGGTACGAAGGAGTGGACGAGCGGGTGGCAGAGTTTCTCGCCGACCGGGAACTCTCTATCGGCGATTATGTTCTGAGCGGCGGGGAAATGGCCGCAGCCGTGATCGTGGAAGCAGTCATGCGTTTGCTTCCCGGCGCGGTAGGAAACGAAGCGTCAACCCAACAGGAGTCATTCACTGTTGACTCGAAAGCGAAAGACTCCGGCGGCGCGGATTCAACCTGCGGATCGAATGGATTGCTGGATTATCCGCACTACACACGACCCGCAGAGTTTCGCGGGATTACGGTGCCGGAAGCGTTGATGTCCGGCAACCACGAAGAAATCCGCAGATGGCGTCGTCAGCAGGCGCTACAGAAGACGCTGCGCAACCGCCCCGACTTGCTTGAAGGCGCGGTGCTCAACGAGGAAGACAAAGAGTTTCTTGCCGGAATCAAGAATGGCGTCGGGTGAACTTCACCAGCGCCGGGAATTTAGAGCCAAGATTTCAGAATTCAGAAGGACTAACTACTATGTCGAACTTAATTATCGAAAAACTGCTGGCGAAAACCCAACGCACCGACATTCCCGCATTTCACCCGGGCGACACGGTTCGCGTTCACGTAAAGATCAAAGAAGGCGACAAGGAGCGCTTGCAGGCGTTTGAAGGCGTCGTCATCAAGCGCGACAACGGTCCGCAGGCCAGCTTCACCGTGCGCAAGATCAGCTTCGGGCAGGGCGTGGAACGTATTTTCCCCATTCACTCGAAAGTGATCGACAAAATCGATCTGCTGCGCTCATCCAAAGTCCGCCGCGCCAAGCTCTATTATCTGCGCGGACTGAAGGGCAAAGCGGCACGCCTGCGCGACGTCGAACGACCAAGCTGAATGGTGTTGGTTAGCGGGCGCGTCTCGGAGTGGGACTCCGGAGGATGTTTATCCCGCGACTGCGGCCAGGTGTTCGGTGACGACTTCGAGGTCCGCGAAGTCCTCGACGCGGGGTTTTCTCAACCGCGTCAGCACATAATCGAGCAGCGGACGGTCCCCCTGCCGGATTTCCTGAAATTCCACGCCCATGGCGCGGTTCTGCGCCGTGTAGCGAACGTGCCCGCGTAGCGCGACGCTAACGTCGCACATATTCAACACCAGCCTTAGGCCGGTGCCCGGCGTGAGCAGATCGCCGGCGCTGATGAGGCAGCCGAATTCCGAAATCTCTTCGAGCCGCCCTTCCACGCGGGACACTCCACCGATCTCCGCCACATCGGCTCCTCCTTCGACTTGATAACGCGGCCGGCGGCGCCGATTCTGCGTACCTCTGCGGAAATTCATCGCGGAGGTTCCATTTGGTAGCGCTGGGATGACCGGCAGATACTGCTCTTCCATTTGCCGCAACTCGTCTTCCCACGGAATCCTATTGCCCTCGACACATTCCACGGTGAACTGACCACGCAGCGCGGAGCCGGGATCCGCGGTCCAGACTACCCGGCAAACGGACTTGGTGCGCCCGCGCTCGACTGTCACCAAATCCCCTACATTCACCTCGCGCGAGCTGAGCAGCCGCGCTCCGCGGGGATGAATGTCGTAGGTGCAGGCCAGCTCCGGAGCTCCGCGACCGCCGTTCTGCATGTGCGTCAGGCGCACCGGCAGCGCCAAATGGATCAATTTCTCGATCGGCGCAGAACCCCGCGGGACGCCCTCGTGGGGCGCTGCGTCTTGCCGGATATGGATTACTTCTTCGTTCACCGTTGTTCCTCGCGAACCGGGGAGCTGTGGAAAACATAGCAGTACATGTCCCACCGGACAATGTACGTTCGTAATCGAAGTAACGGTTACTGACGGGGTTACCTTGATGCGAAAATGTGTAGCTCGGGAGTGGTGGGGCCAGCGAGGCGCAACGCCGGGAATTCTTTGCGACGTATTTTCTCTTGCGGAAGTCTCGGCGGGCAGGTAAAGATGGGGGCGTCCTTCATTTCATATTCCATGGCGAGCACTGCCAAGGTTGCGTCTGAATTTTCTCTTTCTCCAGCGGCCGTGAAACTGCGCCTGCTGAAAAAGCTGCGCTGCACACTGCGTTATGAAAAAACCGCATGGGCTTCTGGGGCAGTCATGGTGGCCGGAGTAGACGAGGTAGGGCGCGGCTCGTTGTTCGGGCCGGTGGTGGCGGCGGCGGTGATCCTTGACCGGGACTACCGCGTCCGCGGCTTGCGCGACTCTAAGTTGCTGTTGCCGGAGCGCCGCGAACTGCTGGCGCCGCGCATTCGGGAACATGCCGTGGCCTGGGCGGTGACGGCGGTGGACGCGGCGCGCATCGACCAGATCAACATCTATCAGGCGTCGCGGCTCGCCATGCGTGAGGCGGTGATGCGCTTGGAGCCTGCGGCCGATCATCTCCTGATCGATGCCGTGCGACTGGATTGCGAACTGCCGCAGCGGGCCATCATTCATGGCGACGCGCTTTCCGTGTCGATCGCGGCGGCTTCGATTCTAGCCAAGGTCGAGCGCGACCGCATGATGTGCGAATGGGACGCAGTCTTCCCCGAGTACGGCCTGGCTTCGCACAAAGGCTACAGCACGCCGCAGCATCTGGCGGCATTGGAGAAGTATGGTCCAACGCCGCTGCACCGTCAGTCGTTCGCTCCGGTGTGGAGTAGTCCGGCGGAGCAGGAAGTATTCGAGTTCGACTGATGCTTATCGATTGAACCGCTCGCAATAACTCGGCATCGATTTTGCTTGACACCAATCTCCTCTCAATTACTCTTGCCCGATGAATCCAACACTCAAGGCCGTCCTCACAGCGGTATTCTGGTTCGTCCTGGGTCATCTCAGTTGTGCCGTCATGCACCACTGGCACGACATCGCGGGGCGATAGCCACCTCAGAAATAGATCTCGACGATTTGGGGCTGGACTACTTGTGGACTGCGGGAATCTCGACGGTTAAGCTGGAGTTAAGGTCGCTGATGAGCTTCGTATTGCTGACGAGCGCCTGGCGCAGAATTTCGGCTTGCTGCCGGGCGGTGGGCCAATCCTGTTTTTCGACGGCTTCAGTTAATCCAGGCAGCTCCAGGTGGGCGTAGGTGAATCGCGCGCCGTAGAGGATGTGCTTGAACCACGGCCGCCCGGGGATGCCGTCAGGGTTGAGCCAGTTCCGTTCGACCTCCATCGCGCCGTGATTGATGGTCTTGGCGAGTATGGAATCAATTGCACCGGAAGCTAACGCGCGGGCAGTCGATTCATCGAGGCGCTTGCCGGCCCCTTCGAAGTCATCGATGGCATCAAGCACGGGCTTCAGATCGAGTTGGCTCAAGTCCTTGCCCTTGCTCAATTCATTCACGAACTGGCGAATGTTGTTGGCATAGCTGGCAAAGTCGAAGGGGAGCAGGTCTGCGTTGGCAAGGCGCAATGCAAGCACTCCCCACAGTTGCGACGTCAGAGTGTGGTAGCGATATCCGGGATCGCCGAAGTGGTTCATCCAGAAAAAATCGTCGTAGGCCGAGTGATACACGCCGTAAGGTCCCTCAAAGCCCAGCCCGAGAACCGGCATGCCGACGAAGTTGAGGAACACGGTGTGGTCGGAGCCGCTGCCGATGCGAGTGTCGGCGAGATTCAAATCGGTGACTGCTTCAGGTTGTTTGGTCTCACGCCGCTCACGCGCAGCCGATTCCTTCCACGCTTCATACAAGGACTTGCCGGAAGGATCTTTCAAGGTGCGGCTGGTCTCGACCAGCATGGGCGCAAGCGATGCCACAGCCTGGCCATGAAAGTTTGGCCCCGACGTAGCCTCATCGACATTAATGTAGGCGATGCCTTTGTTGCGCAGCTCTTCGGCGAACTGCTCTCCCCATTCTGTCGAGCCAGTGAGGCCAACTTCTTCTCCATCCCAACTGCAGAAAACAAGCGTGCGCCGGGGACGCGTTCCCGCTTTTGCCAACTTTCCCAGCGCGCGAGTCAGTTCCATCAGGGAGGCTGTGCCGCTGCTGGGGTCGACGCCGCCAAAGACCCAGGCGTCACGATGATTGCCCAGCACGATCCACTCGTCGGGTAACTGCGCGCCGCGAATGCGGCCTTCCACCACGTAATAAGGTTGCGTGGAGTTGTCCATCTCGATCTTCACGTGTACGCGCACGCGACCGCCGCCGAGGTGATACTTGATCGGTAGTCCGCCTTGCCAGTCGTCTGGAGCGACCGGACCGTCCATGTTAGTGAGCAGTGGCTTCGCGTCGTGCCACGAAAGCGGGAGCGCCATTATTTTTGGAATCGAAACTGCTTGCTCAACGGGAATGCGCTTGGCGCCGGGGACCGAGGCCCACCCCGGGGTAAGCGGATCGCCGGGGACCATGAAGTCGTAAGTGATCGCTCCGCGCTGGATGTGATACTCCGGGCCCCAGGGGCCGTAGGGGACGGCTTTGCCTTTCTTGAATCCGTCTTCGGCAGGATCGCTGTAAATCAGGAGTGCGGCCGCGCCTTCACGTTCGGCAGTCAGTGCCTTGAATCCGCGGTAGCTGTAAGGATTCGAGTACCGCACCAGCACAACCTTGCCTTTGACGTCGATGCCTTGTTTGCGCAAAAGCTCGTAGTCTTCAGGATTGCCGCTGTGGGCGTATACGAGCGGGGCCGTCACTTCGCCGGAGGCGGACATACCGCTCCATGCAGAACTTATGCTTTTATTCTTCGAATCCGGATCGCCGGCGACAGGCAGTTCGCGCAGCACGGCGCGGTAGTGCACTGGTGCGATCATTTCCAGAAAGGTACTCTTGGGATTGCTTCCGTAGACGTCGTAGCGGCGGATGACGACGTCCTCCAGACCTTCGTTGCGCCACTGGTCCGCCATGTAGCGAGCCAGTTCGTTGTTGCGCGGGGAGCCGGCGACGTGCGGCTCGGCGGTGAAGATGTGATGCTGGCGACGCTCTTCCTCCGGAGAGGGAATCGCCTTGAACTTGTTCTCGATCTCAGTCTCACGCGCGGCCGCAGCGGGAGTGAAGCCCAGGATGGAAGTCTGGGCACAAATGCGGATGCTCGTGACAAACAGAAGAGAAGAAAGTCCGAGCGCCGCGAGCGGCAGCGCTCTCCGCGGCATTTCTCCGCCGGCTCTACGATTGCCGACTTCAGCCAAAGCCTGAATCGCGGAGTGCCCTGCGAACCTCCGCGGAGGACATTGAAGGGCGGCGCGCCATTCGGAATCCACAGTCTTGGATCTCCTTATTAGTAGGGAACGCTACTTTGCCTTGTAGATCTCCGTCAGCAAGTCCGGCTTCGATTCATCGCGCACCAGGTGAGGGTAGCGCTCGCCGCCGTGGTAATCGAGTTTGTAGGTTTTGTAGTAGTCCGTGTTTTCGACCAGAAGTTCGAGCGGAGCGGTACCGCCCTTACCGGCTCTTAGCGCATCGCGCAGGACGTCTCCCGAGTATTGGCGGCCATTCACCGCGATCAGCTTCATGCCGGGACCAATCCCTGCCTGAGCCGCCGGCATGCCCTCAATCGTGTCCGGGATGGTGCCGTCTTCGCGCAAGCGGATCCCGATCGAGTATGCCGCGTCGACGAAATGCGAGTTGCTCTCGCCGCCGCGCTCCATTTCAGACTGAACGTCGTCATACACCACTTTCCATCCGCTGCCTTCAACTCCACCCAACGGTGCGCCGGGACCGTGATTGGTCAGGCGCTCGGTCCAGAATCCACGCCAGTCGTAGGGTACGACCTGGTTCAGCGTATTGACGACATCATCGAAGACATAAGTTTTCACCATTGGCCCGGTGTTGGGAGCGCCGTGGAAGAGTTTGCAAAAGTCGTCCAGTGTTTTCTTGCCCTTGCTCTGTTGCCGGATGATGACATCGGCCCACAGCCAGTTCAGTAAATCTTCTTCGTAGAAATCGACTCCGCGCCGCCATGAACTCCACGCCTGCGGGGAGAAATAAAGATGCGGTGCCGCATCAGCGGTGTCCTGCAAGTTGCGCCAGGTGCGCCCGGGAGTGTGATCGAGCGCGGCAGCGGTCAAGGCGAGATTATCGCGCACCTGCTCGAGCGTCAGCAGACTGCTGCGGACGGTCAGCACTTCGCCCAGATATTGGGTGAGGCCTTCGTAGACCCAAAGCAGATCATCCTGCATCGGCTGTTGATAGTCCGGCGTGGCGAGATCGGCTGGACGGCGGTACTTTCCGTTCCACGTATGCACGTACTCGTGAGGCAGCAGGCCGGCCGACATTTTGCGCGCAGTGTCATCCACCAGTCCGCGTTCTTCGATGCGGCTGTCGTCGGACTCGTGGTGCTCCAGTCCGAAGTGCGCAACATGATCGCTCAGGCTGAGCAGGAAGTGATAATCGCGATAGTGATGCGCGCCGAAAAGCTTGTTCGCCTGTTCGACCAGATTCTTGTAGTGATCCCAGACTTCCTGCGGCGGGGCAAGCGCAGCGGCGCTGTCAGCGGCAATGTCCATCTCGGTAAGAGGATCGTCGGCCAACTTGACCACCTTGAGGAATTCCCCGGCGATTACGGGAGAGTCGACCAGCGTGGTGAGGGAGGCGGGCTGAAACGTAATCTGCGTCTGGCCGTTTTCCGCGGCGGTCGATGCGATGGGCAAGGGTGTTCCAAATTTCCAATTGGCGGGAAGCCTCAGACTGGCCACGTAAGTGAGATCGTCTGACTTCCAGCCCTTGGGATAGAGCAGAACCTGATTCCAACTGATCACCGCCATCTTGTCGGTGGCGGATGAACCGGCGGAGAAGCCGCCTTCGAAGGTGGCGGGCGAAAGGAAGTCCAGCTCAGCCTTTACTTCAGTCTCGCCCGCCGGAACCTCGACGTGCAGGGTGAAACCATCGAGCAGATCGCGGCGCCATTTCAGCGTCTTGCCGCTGGCGGAGAACTTGAGCCCGGCCAGGTCAATCACCGGTCCGTCAGGAGCGTGCTCGCCCGGAATCCACTTCGGGTAATAAAGCGTGAAGTCTCCCGCGCTGGCCGGTATCTTTAGTTTAGCGTGGAAGATTTTGCGGGGCGCCGAGGTGGCGTCCACGAAAAGGGTTACGGTTGGCGTCGTCGCCGCCGAACTGGAAAGCGTGAAGAAGAGCGAGAAGAAGAAGGAGACACAAACCACTCCCAGAATTCTGGAGAGTTTCATTTAGGGGCCCTCAATCGTGTCGATGAATCGAATCCCACAGCGCCTGCAGAATTTTAGACTATAGCAGCCCGCCAGAGCAGCCGTACAGCCACGCACCAGCGCCGCCATCATCTTCACGATCTCGGCCGACTGGCCGGCATCGGGCAGTCTCGGTCTAGTGATTGATGGGAATAAGGCACATACGTGTGGGCCAGCTGCTCGAGTTCTCACGCACACTCTTCAGCCCCTTTGTCGGTTCCAAATAGAGGGATCCTCAAGCCCCAACCCGGTTACCTAAGACACCCACCACCTCGAGCGGCGCATGATATCTTCGGAACTTCATGCCGAACTCCAGCGACTCGACCTCCCGAAACATCGCATGGGGCCCTTGGATCGTAGTTGCCTTCGGATTTTTTCTATTCCTGCTGGGCGCCGCGCGCTTCATCCTCCGGCATCACTTTGGTTTCATGGACGCCCTTTATTGTGTCCTCGTCGTCATCCCAGCGGGGCTCTTGCTTCTCGTCTTTGATTACGTGCTCCACCACGCCAAGCTGGTATCGGTGATCCCACTGTTCTTGGCAGGAGTGCTGGTCTTCTCGTCTCCGGTTTTTGATGTTGCGCTTGGATTCACCCTGATGGGAGCCATGGCGGGCCCGGCGCTGAGTGACTGGAAGGACGAGAGCCGCACGCGAAAATCAACGACGCCGCAGCCCCGCGAGGATGAACGCGATTGACAGCGGGCTGGCTGTGATCTTTCAGGACGTTGTACCTTTTGCGGCGGACCGCTCGGTAAAAACTCGAACCCAAAAAGCTCGTTCGTGATCGGTACAACGTCTTGACAATCTACAGCCAGCCCCCCCGACTGGATTTTTGTCCCGCTCTCAGTGACTGGAGCCTCGCCACAGCGTTGACTTTTAACTTGACACCCTCACCCTTCCCATATAGTGTCCTCGCCACGTCTCAGGGGGACAAGCTTAATCATTCTGGAGAGGCCAATGGCTCGCTTGCGTGGTGTCGTGTCACTTGCGCTAACTACACTAGTCATCGCTCTATTCGCCATTCCAACATCCACCACAGCGCAAGCGTCGTTCGGGATACCTCCCTTCAGCAGCGTTGATGGCGGCCCGGATGAGATCAACCTGTCTAATCTAAGTCTCCTCTACACGGTTCCAGTCTTCAGCCGAGCCGGTCGCGGTGCAGCGCTTTCTATCATCCAACATCTTGAGAACGATCTTTGGAGTCCCGGCTACAATTCCAACTTCGTAATGCAATGGTTGCTATCTTTCCCACCTCCAAGCAACGGCGTCGGTTTCGTGTTCTACAGCGGCCCAGTCCATAAAACGTGCAACGACGGGCAAGGCGTAGTGGATTTCTACGTGTACACATTCTCGGGCTACTACGATTCTGCCGGAACGTCGCACGGCTTTCACCTCGCCGTCTCCGACCTCAACGACGGCGGCGGAGCCTGCTACAACTTCAACAACCAGTATCCCGACACCAAGACCGGCGTGTCCTCCGATGCTTCCGGTGTCAGCATGACCGTGACAGACTCCCCTCTCACGGCGGTCGTCACCTTGCGCGACGGCACGGTCATTCACGCGCCCCTCGCGACTTATAACGGCTACTATACGTCTGGTACGGCGGGACCTTTTACGGCGATCGACAGCAACGGCAACAAGATAACGGTGAATGGAACTGGCCTTTCCATCACCAGCATTGTTGACACGCTCGGAACTACTGCCGCCACTTTCGGCTCGAACTCGGTCTCTTACACGGCTCCGTCCGGCGCTTCCGCCGCGTTTACATACTCCACGACCAGATATAACGTTCAGACCGCCTTCAATTGCCCGGGTGTTGCGGAATATCCGGCAACACCTTTTGACACGGTCACCAGCATTACCTTGCCGGATGGCTCCTATTACCAAATCACCTACGAACCGACCACCACCGGAAGCCAGAACATCACGGGCCGCATCGCCTCAGTCCGTCTCCCGACCGGTGCAACTATTTCTTACACTTACACCGGCGGTGACACGGGCAAAGGAATCGTTTGCGCCGACGGGAGCACAGCGGGATTCAACCGCATAACCCCAGATGGCACCTGGCGCTACTTGCGGAGCAATATCGTCGGCCAGTGCTGCACGGGCGTTAGCTCTTCCACTACTACTGTCACTGATCCCCAAGGCAATAACACTGTCATAAATTTCACTGGAAACTTCGAGACGCTGAGGCAGGTCTATACCGGCGCAATCAGCGGTACTCCGATCGAGACCATTACCACCTCCGGGACTCCTCCCGCAGGCGAGACCAAGGTGTACCACTCTTTCAACGGCGGTCAACAATCCGAGGTGGATACCTTTTACAACAGTTTCGGCCTAGTCACCGCGGCCAATGAGTACGATTTCGGAGCCACCACCCCTACGCGAAAGAGCACCATCACTTTCGATACAACCTTGGGCAATGGCATCGTGGATCGACCCTCTCAGGTGATCGTGACCGACGGGAGCAATAATCTGAAGTCGCAGATTAACTACACCTACGACGAGGACCAAGCCGCACTGCAGACCTCTGGCGCCTCCCAGCTAGTTTCGGTTACTTGCGGCACTGGGTTTACCAAATGCCGCGGAAACGCTACCACCGTAAAAAGGTACGTGACCTCCACGTCAACTCTGAACAGCACCTTTACCCACTACGACACCGGCCAGGTTTACCAGGCGACGGACGTAAACGGAGCGATTAGCACCAACAGTTATGGTGCCTGCGGCCACAGCCTTCTCACCAACATTAGCCTGGTGTTGGGCCTGTCTGAGTCGTTCACATGGAATTGCACGGGCGCAGTGATGACCTCGTCCACGGACGAGAACGGCCAGATCTCTTATACAAACTACACCACAGATCACTACTTCTGGCGTCCAGAAAGCACAAAGGATCAGCTCGGCAATATCACATCTTTCGCCTATGCCAGCCTCGTACGTAGCGAAGCCTCGCTCCAAGTCACCAGCAGCGCCTATGTCGATGTCACCAAGACTCGCGACTCTTTCGGGCGTCCCTCGCTGAACCAAGTCAGGCAAGCTCCCGGATCCAACAATTTCGACACGGTCTATCAGACTTACGATAGCGATGGGCGGCCTTTTCACGCGTTCATGCCCTGTGTGGCTTCGCTTGGAGCCGGTTGCTCTACCGCCTCCACCACCAGCTATTACGACGGCATGGGCCGGATGACTCAATTCAAAGACGGCAGCAACGCTGTTATCCAGAATCTGTCCTACACCCAGAACGATTCCTATACCGATGTAATCGCCCCGGCTGGCGAAAACGACAAGCGGAAGCAGTTGGAACATGATGGGCTGGGCCGGCTGACGTCCGTGTGTGAGATCACCAGTAATTCGAGCGACACATACTGGGGGATCTGTGCCCAGACGACATCCCAAAATGGCTACTGGACCAAGTACGCCTACGATCTGTCCCCCAACTACAACTCTTTGACGGTGACGCAAAATGCCCAGAAGGGAACCTCCCAAACCAGAACCTACATTTACGACATGCTCGGCCGTTTGACGCAAGAGACCAATCCCGAAACCAAAACGACAAACAACACTTACGATTCCGACTCGAGCGGCGTATGCCCCGGCACCTACACGGGCGATTTAGTAAAGCGAATCGATGCATCAAACGAGACCTCATGTTACGCCTACGATCAGCTACACAGGTTGCTAAGCGTCACTTATTCCGGAGGTCACGGCAATTCCGACCCGAAATATTTTGTTTATGACTCGGCCACGGTAAACGGCACGGTCATGCAGTTTACGAAGGGCCGGATGGCCGAAGCTTACACTTGTCCCCCAACTGGTTGTGGCAGCAAGAAGACTGATCTCGGCTTCAGCTACACCGCTCGTGGAGAAGCCGCTGCCACCTACGAACTGACGCCCCATTCCGTAAGCTATTATTCCACTACGGCCTCCTATTGGCCGCATGGCGCTCTCAACCAGTTAGGCAGCACTCTCGCCGGATTGCCGACGATCTATTACGGCGCCAGCGACGGTTCCGGCCTCGATTCCGAAGGCCGGGTCACAAAAGTGACCGCCTCCTTGGGGCAAAACCCGACCACAAGCGTGGTCTACACGACCAGCGGAACCAGTCAGCCGATTGGCTCCCTCACCAAGGTTGTCTACGGCTCCTCCGACAACGACAATCTCAGCTACGACACCAACACAGGCCGGTTGAAACAGTACATCTTCGACGTGGGCACCACACCGCAGACCGTAACCGGAAACCTCGGCTGGAACGTCAATGGATCCCTGGCAACTCTGGGCATTACCGACCAGCTCAACAGCCAGAACAGTCAGTCATGTATTTTTGGCTACGACGACCTCGGGCGCAGTGCTACGGCCAACTGCGGCCCCGCTTGGAACCAGACCTTCAGCTTCGATCCGTTCGGCAATATTGCCAAAACCGCAAACCCAGGTCTCACCTTTCTGCCCACCTACAACGAGGCAACCAACCGCTACACTTCGCTCCCAGGGTGTACTCCGACCTACGAAACCAACGGCGCACTGACTAATGACTGTGCTCACACCTACCTGACCAACAACTCGGGTAACTTAACCCAGATCGACACCCTCATCCTCGTTTACGACGCCCTCGGCCGGATGGTCGAACAGAACAACGGCGGGGTCTACACCCAGATTGTTTACGGTCCCACCGGCTCGAAGTTCGCTCTCATGAACGTCGCAACGTTGAAGAACGCTTTCATTCCCCTTCCCGGAGGCGGCACAGCGGTCTACAACTCATCAGGCCTGGCTTACTACCGCCATCCTGACTGGCTGGGCAACTCGCGTCTCGCCACCAACACCACCCAAAGCAGCCAGGCTTCGTATTACTACGACGGAGCCTACGCCCCTTACGGCGAGAATTACGCAGGCTCCGGCACCACGGACTTGAATTTCACTGGCCAGAATCAGGATACTGCAGTAGGACTATTTGATTTTCTTTATCGCGAATACAATTCATCGCAAGGGCGCTGGGCAGGCCCGGATCCAGCAGGGCTTGGAGCGGTGAGTATGTCCAATCCGCAGAGCTGGAATCGCTACGCCTATGTTGGAAACAACCCACTAAATGCGGTTGACCCTCTCGGCCTGCATGAGATTAACGACTGCCAGGCCTGCGTGGATGACAATTTCGGCAATCCGAATGCCGTGACCTACTATCTGAATGGCGTGCAGGTGTCCGGTAGTATCGCGCAACGTTTGCTTGGTAGCGGCGCCGCATTTGGTTGTCAGTGCGACACGAATCCTCATCCTGACGCTAACGGAAGGACATGGGACCTGTTTAAGGCGTCCGCCGATGGCAGTGCCGGTTTCGTTCCGATGTCACTGCCGGGCGCCAGTGCCCTCGATGTTGCCAACGCCCGGGCCATCGTGAGAACTGCAGCAGCGAAGGACGCACGGCCGGTTGATCCCAGTTCACTTACAGGACGCGGCGCCCAAGCCTATCTGCTCCTTTTACAGATGGGGGTTGCCGCCTCAGAGATCACGATATATCAGAACGACGGGGGAGATTTCTCGGCTGTGCTGTCCGCCAAAGGCTTCGAGGAGCTGGCAAATTCTAAGGTCCAGTCTCATCCTGGAGATGTATTCCTGCACTATCCCTATACAGACGGGGAGCGAGATTACAGAAAGAAGAATTCGCTCCACGCCGTCTGGTTCGACCCCAGCGTGACTAATTATGTGGGCGGTTCCGGCGTTTACATGCAATTCCACACAGATGAGGATAACCCGTGGTCAGGAAGCATGGCGAAACATCTACTCTGTGCTCTCTTTAAATCGGGCTGTTTATGAAGATTGCTGCCGCGCTATTGTTTGCCACCGCCGCTCTTGTCCTCTGCCTTGCGCCGCTTACGCATGCGGCAGTTGCAAGGAAACCGATGGTGAAAGAAGTGCGAGTGGAACGCCTTCCAGCCCCAATCCTCTCGCTTGACGCGGCTCAAGCTTCCGATTTAGCCGTGGCTGCACTAAGTGATGGCCGGGTGCGAGTCTGGCACCTGGATACCGGAGAAATCCTGCGCGACTTCGCATTCAAAGCGCCTGAAACCGATCAGAGGCAAAAAGATGAGGGCGAAGTCGAACCCATTCGTGTTCGTTTCGCCCCAGGCGGCAAGATTTTAGGGGTGAGCTACCTTAGCCTTATCCATCTTTACGACTCGCAAACCTGGTCGGAGTTGAAGACGCTAGGGGTGGAGGGCGAAGACGTGATGCGTCCCCTTCCACCGCCCCAGCTAAGCCAGCGTCCGCCCGTGGAGAAGCAACCGGATGACATCAACACCGGTACGAGAAAGTGGGTGCAGCGCAAAATGCTTGGTGACGGAAGAACCCGCATCAGCGATTTTGCGTTTACACCGGCTGGCACAGCAATTGTGGCATCGTACTGCCGTACAAGCTGTTACGACAACCCCGGAGGCGTCAGATGGACAATTTCGAAAGGCCACGAGCCGGTTAGGATGTGGGAACTCGCGACCAGACGAATGCTTTGGGAACATTACTCTGATTCGAATCAAACTACGGAGCGGATTGTTCCCTCACCGGACGGTAGATTATTCGTCGAGGTTGTCTTCCAACCCGGACAATGGCTCCTTCAACTGAGGGACCTTGCCACTGGACAACGATCCTGCTCCATCACACTATTTCCTTTTCCGCATGACGCACCCGACATCGCCTTTACCTCGGGCAGCCAATATTTCATAAGCCTGTGGGGCGAGCGGCACAGATCGTGGCAGATGGCCGCTTACGACCCCAGCAATGGCCGAATACTGGCTGAATTTACCGACCGGGCAGGATCGAGTCGGCTCGCGCTGTCCCCAGATGATCGCTGGCTGGCCGTCGTTACGTGGCGGGGAATCGCTTTCAAGCTGTGGGATATAGAAAAGCATAAGATCGTGCTTACAGAGGTCCCTAGACTGTTGGGCTTATACGTGCCCAAGTTGGACGGTATCCTCGTGGCGAACGGCCATAGAATTGTCGCCAGTGACCCGATGAAGGGTATCGTGTTTACGTATGACCTAACCGACTAGATTCAGTCGGAGACGGTCCAGCCTTGGCCACTATAACTGAGCTCGCCCAGCGATCTGGAGACGACGTCACCGCTCGCCACCCGAATCCCTCCATCCACCACGCCAATTCCGCAATTGAACTCATCCTCCGGCCTTTAGGCCCAAAACCATTGCGCGCCCCGCAGCCGTCTGTTAGCCTTTTCATTGTCATTATTATCAGGCCCAACAGTAGCGACCGCGTGCCGCTGCCTGCCCTGAGCAAGCCGAAGGGTCCGCGTGTCTCGCCACAAATAAAGTCCGAAGCAGTTTCTAAGGAGATCAAAATTTTGCCCCCAACCTCTACCGTAAAGAACCGAATTTTATTCACCTCCGAATCCGTAACCGAAGGCCATCCCGATAAAATCGCCGACCAGATTTCCGACGCCATCCTCGACGCCTGCCTCGCCGAAGACTCCTCCAGCCGCGTCGCCTGCGAAACCCTCACCGCCACCGGCCTCGTCGTCATCGCCGGAGAAATCACCACCAAAGCCTACGTCGATTTCCAAAGCGTAGTCCGCGGCACCGTGCAGTCGATCGGCTACGACAACGCCCTTCACGGCTTCGACTGCAACACCTGCGCCGTAATCTCCAGCATCAACAAACAGTCCGGCGACATCGCCATGGGTGTGGACACCGGCGGCGCCGGCGACCAGGGACAAATGTTTGGGTACGCCTGCGATGAGACGCCGGAGTTGATGCCGACTCCCATCTCGCTGGCGCACAAACTCACTATGCGGCTCTCGCAGGTGCGCAAGAATGGAACGCTTCCCTTCCTTCGTCCCGATGGAAAATCCCAGGTTACAGTTGAATATGATGCGAACGGCAAAGTGCTCCGCGTCGATGCGGTGGTGATTTCCACGCAGCATGCCGAGACTGTTACCAACGACGAATTGCGCGCGGGCATTCTGAAGCATGTGATTCAGGCCGTCATTCCTGCGCATCTGCTTGACGAATACACCAAGTACCACATCAATCCAACGGGACGCTTCGTCATCGGCGGCCCCATGGGCGACACCGGCCTCACCGGCCGCAAGATTATCGTCGACACCTACGGCGGCATGGGACGCCACGGCGGCGGCGCCTTCAGCGGCAAGGATCCGACCAAGGTTGACCGTTCGGCGGCTTACCAGGCGCGTCACATCGCGAAAAATATCGTCGCGGCGAAACTCGCCGACCGCTGCGAGGTGCAGCTCGCCTACGCCATCGGAGTGGCCGATCCGGTGAGCGTGCGCGTGGATACGTTTGGCACAGAGAAAGTGGATCCGGAAATTCTTCCGGATTTGATTCGCTCGCACTTCAAGTTGACGCCGCGCGGGATCATCGAGTCACTCGATCTGCGCCGGCCAATATATAAGAAGACAGCGGCTTACGGACACTTTGGGCGCAACGATCCTGATTTCACGTGGGAAGCGACCGACAAGGCGGCATCTCTAGCCAGTGATGCCGGTGTGCGTGAGCCGGTGGGTGTGCGCAAGTAGCCGGCGGGATTAAGGAAGCGAGCCAAACGCGCGATTATTGTGTCGCAAAGAACGCGACACATTGCGCGGCTCGCCCAGATCCTTCGCTGCGCAAAGAACGCTTGCTCAGGATGACAACAGGCGCTCACGAAAGTTCAAGCCCGGAGATAGGCCGAAAGTGCCACTCCCTTACGAGCGTTTGGACATGCTGATCTTTCCGCCGATTCGTGTATTCTGACAGTGCACGGAGCAACTGAACTCATCTCTTCACTCAACAACCAGGGCACCATTACAATTTCCTAAAGCAGCAAGCGCCACAGGAGGCGTATGTCAACAGCAGCACAGATCAACAGCGACATCAAGAGCCTGGAACTGGCCGAACTGGGCAAGAAGCGCATCGAGTGGGCGAACCAGTCCATGAAGGTGCTGCAAATTATCCGCAAAGAATTCATCAAGAACCAGCCGCTGAAGGGCATCCGCATTTCAGCGTGCCTGCACGTTACGGCCGAGACCGCGAACCTCGCCATCTGCCTGCGCGATGGCGGCGCCGACGTGGTACTGTGCGCCTCGAACCCGCTGTCGACTCAGGACGATGTGTCCGCCAGCCTGGTGCGCGATCAGGGCATTCCGGTTTACGCCATCAAGGGCGAAGATAACGACACGTATTACAACCATATCCTCGCCGCCATCGATCACAAGCCGCACATCACCATGGACGATGGCGCCGACCTCGTCACCATCCTCCACACCAAGCGCACCGACGCGCTCGAAGGCGTGATCGGAGGCACCGAAGAGACCACGACCGGCGTGATCCGCCTGCGCGCCATGGCCAAGGAAGGCGTGCTGAAGTTCCCCATCGTCGCTGTAAACGACGCCGACACCAAGCACTTGTTCGACAACCGCTACGGCACCGGACAGTCGACCATCGACGGCATCATCCGCGCCACCAACTTTCTGCTGGCGGGTTCGAAGTTCGTGGTGGCCGGCTACGGCTGGTGCGGCCGCGGACTCGCCAGCCGCGCCCGTGGCAACGGCGCCGAAGTCATCATCACCGAAGTCGATCCCACCAAGGCGCTCGAAGCCGTGATGGATGGCTTCCGCGTGATGTCGATGGCCGAAGCCGCCAAGCTCGGCGACGTCTTCTGCACCGTCACCGGCAACAAGAGCGTGCTGACCAAAGAACATTTCGCCCTGATGAAAGATGGCGCAATCATTTCGAACTCCGGCCACTTCAATGTGGAGATCGATATTCCCGCGCTCGAGAATTTGTCATCGTCGAAGCGCACTACGCGCACCTTTGTTGACGAATATTCGTTGAAAGATGGCCGCAAGATCAATCTTCTCGGCGAAGGACGCCTGATCAATCTGTCGGCGGCCGAGGGACATCCCGCCTCGGTCATGGACATGAGCTTCGCCGACCAGGCACTGTCGGTCGAGTACATGGTCAAGAATTTCAAGACGCTGGAGAAAAAGGTCTACCGCGTCCCCGACGAACTCGACAAGCGCGTCGCCAAGCTGAAGCTGGAGTCGATGGGAATCAAGATCGACCGGCTGACTCCGGAGCAGGAAGAGTATTTGGCAGGCTGGAGCGAGGGAACGTAGGGCACGTCCGTCGGCCCGGAAGCACCCCCACTTCGTGCCCCCTCCCCGCCACGGAAGTGGATTGGCATTTCGTTCCATACAGGAGTAAAAAGGAACCCGACTGTGAGGGGGTCACGGCCACGCCGTGGCCCCTTCTTGCGCTTCGGCGCTAAGAATAGGACGGGAGCCTTATGAAGAATGACCTGGGGCTGCTGGTGGTCAAGAGCGTCATATTCCACGAGGTCCCGCATCGCACGCGGAAAGAGACAGGATCTGGGCCGGTACTGAGCGAGGTTGAGAGCCCGATAACACCCGAAATCAAGGTGTACCTTCGCGACAGGGTCAACCGGTCCGTCGGGTCTTCGAGAAGCTTTGACATTGAGTTCGATCCTCAGAGTTCCTCCCCCGTCCCCGGACTGATCAGGTCGTATACGGCGCACCCCAGCCCTACAGACTTCGTGAGAATTTCGCAGGAGATGGCTACACACCTGTACACGATTCAGACCGGCAGCAATCCCGCCGGGCTTTTGGCGCTGGTAGACTGCGAGCTGGGATCCAGTCCGGCCGTCGCATTGCTCAAGATTGAAAAAGAAGAGGGCGCCCGACTTCAGCAAGACACCCTTAAGGGTAAGAAAACTTTCAACGTATTGCACTTCCGGGACCTGATCCTCACCGAAAACACTCGGCTGTTCAAGATTGCATCTTTTATCCGAATGGGTGAGGATTTCGATGCCGCCGCGTCTGACCACCAGCGTGGGTATACTCCTCACACCGAGGTCGCGGATTTTTTCTTACGGAAGTTCCTTGGCTGCAAACTCCTCGAAGAGGCACATGTGGCCACGAAGAAGTTCTACGAGTACGCTATGGATTTCCTCAACACCAATCTGAAGGATGACCCCCTCAGACTCGTAAAATGTGTCAACCACCTTGTCTCGGAGCTGAGTTCCGAACAGGGCCGGATCGATCCGAGGAAATTTGCGGAAAAATATCTACCACTGAAGCAGCGCCAAAAGTTCCTGACACACCTCGAGGAAAACGGTCTCAGTACCAAGAGCTTCCCTCTTGAGACAACACTCATTGAGCCGCGCCTACGCCATCAACTTTTGGAGTTTAGGTCGGGCATCAAAGTAGTGACTCCGACCGAGGGGTCCGAGGAACATATCAAGCTGGAGAAATTAGAGTCCGGCGAGGTGCGCGCAGAGATCCGGGACTTCCTGGACAACGTCAGCGGCAAATGACTAGAGATCTAGAGCCTATCCGCAAAGCGTGGCTGCGCGATCGTCCTCAATACGAGGGGCTGGTCGCGTATTTGAAGCCAAAGGTAGAAAAGCTACTAAAGGAAGCGGGAGTCTGGGGCAAAGTCGACGGTAGGCCGAAAGACATTGATAGCCTCCTCAAAAAGTGCCTCAGAAAACCAGACCTCGACTATGAGCTCATCTCCGACAAGGCAGGGATTAGGGTAGTAACGAGATACCTTGAGAATCTGCCCATCGTCCGCAAGCTCATTGAAGATAATCTTGAGGTTAAGAAGAAGGAGGACTTTACCGCGGAGCTCGGCACGAGGAAGTTCGGCTATCAGGGGATACACCTGGATGTCGTTTTGCGCGGGGATGACCCGGAAGCTAAGAGGTTCGGAGCCTGCCTCGCCGAGATTCAGTTGAGAACGCTATCGCAGCATTTGTGGTGCGAGATGGCGCACGAACTCAACTACAAACCTGAGTTCGAGGTGCCGAAAGCCCTCGACCGCCGCGTGAATTGCCTAAGCGCTTTAATCGAGACATGCGACCGCGAGTTTTCTCTCATTAACCAGGAAATTATGCAGCTTCCCGACGCCCAGCCTCTGATGGTTCTTTCTGTCCTTGAAAAACAGTTCTACAAGGTTTCAGCGAAGCACTATGACCGCGAACTCTCGGTAGAAGTCATTCGCAGCCTCCTGCCCTTGTACTCCAAGGACGTGGGATGGTTCGAGTCGCACTTTGAGGAGTTTTATAACCGCGAGCAGGTGAAAATCAACAGAATGCACCTTCTCTACGTAGGAACACCGAATCGCAGCATCTTCCTCTATCAGCCCGAAGCCCTAATGATTTTTGATCTGCTAGAAAAGGACCCGTTTACCCTGAACGATGCTTGGAGTCAACGCTTCCCGGAGCGGGAACTGGAGTGGCTGGCGGTCGCATGGGGCGTCCCATTACACTAGCCGAGCGGATCGCCGGGCCCAACCCTTCTTTTCTTGAAGGGTGGGATTCCACGGTCGTCTCCGCTCGGGATTTCTCGCCTATTGGCCCACGCGGCGCAGACGCTCAGTCACGCGGAACGGTGGGTGCGTGGGTCCCGTCTCCCTTTGAGTCGAGGCATTCCTCGATCTCCGCAACTACTCGTGCATATCCTGCATAGGTCCTCGCCTCACGTATCCTGGCCCAGAAGACCAACGTACAAATCCCCGAAACTAGAGACATAGTGCCGAGCAATATGAGCGCCCAAGGAACGCGAAGCCCGGGGGCCAGAAGTGTAACTAAGCCTACGGCTCCCCCTGCGAAGATGCCACCAAAGGTATCGCGAGCCTGCCGCTCCTGATTCACTCCGCCGGAACGAATGATGTCCCATTTATCCCGTGTCAGGCCAAAAACGGCCTCATTCGGCTTCGGTTCTATAACCAGCGAACCAACCGACACACTGGTGACCACATGATCCACAGCCAGCGGAGATTCACACTTGACATTCGCAGCTTCTCCAGCTAGATTTTCGCGACGATGTATTGTCGGGCGTTCCGATGCCGTTTTCATCGGGACCTCGCTTTTCTGTTGAGTGTCTGGGATGGGGTAGGCGCCCCATCCTAGGCACTGCTGAACTCCTTCGCCGCTCGTCAGCGGGGATTGATGAATTATGCTCGCGGCGAAGCCGATGTCAAGTGAATTGAAGCGAAGTTATTATTATTTTTCTGCCGGGCGGCGCACCTTCGTTTGGGGGGGCCTTCCGTTTTCTCCAATAGCGCTAAATCATGCTTTTGCACACTTAGCATGAGAAGCACTCGCACCCTGTCCATAACTTTGGCCTGACATGCTGAAGCGGGCCCAGTCCATTGCCAAGCGGGAGAGCCGCACCATGAGTGAGTTGGTTCGGGAGGCGCTCCGCCACTACGACCGGCGGGCGTGGTGGGATGAGGTCAACGCCTACGGCCGCCAGCGCGCCGAAGAACGCGGTCTCCGTGAAGGGGATGTGGAGCGGTTGGTTCACGTCCGGCGGCGCGCTGGTAGTCGAAAGCGCGGAGCTCCCACCTTGAAGGAACTGGTGGCGCAGATCAGTCCCGGGAATCGCTACGGCGAGATTCCTACCGGACCGGCGCGCGGAAAAGAAAAACGAGCGCTGAGATCCACTAAACTCTCCAAATCCTAACCCCCCTCACTTCTCCACGAATGCCTTCAGCCTCCCCAGCGCCCGATCCCACTGCGCGGAAACGGAGTCAAGGTACTCCTTCATCCCCGCAATCGGCTCGGGATCGAATTCGAAACGGGTCTCGCGGCCGCAACGAACACTGCGGACGATGCCAACTCTCTCCAGCACCCGCAGATGTTTGGTGACCGCCTGCCGGGTCAGCCGCGAACCCTCCGTCAGTTGAGAGATGGAATGAGGCTGCCCGGCACAGAGCTTCGCCACCAGCGCCAGCCGCATCTCGTCGCCGAGCGCGGCAAATACTGGCGCGCGAAGCTGGCGCTGGGTGGCCGAGCGACTGACGGCCGCGCGGCTACGGCGGGGGCTAGGGCGTTTGTGCGACATGTTTCTCGATGTTCGTCATTTGCTCGGTCCAGCCACCATCGTTCATGCGGAACGCCTCGGCGCGGCGGCTGGCGGGAATCTTGTCGAAACCGGATTCCGTCACCGAAAGCAACGTGCCGGTCGCGGCTTTTTCCAGTTTGAATTCAACCAGCGTGGGCGTCTCTTTGGAATAATCCATTTTGGGGTCGATCGCGCAAGGATGCCAGGTAAAAGAAAAGAGCCGCTCGGGCTCCATTTTCTGCACCACAGCCTCCAATTTCAAATGCTCGTAGCCCGGATAAGTGATCTGGCCACGCGCGGTTTGTCCCTCTACGAATGGGCCGTCCAATTTCACCCCAAACCACTCGCCAAACTCCCGGTAATCCGTCAGCGCCCGCCACACCCGCGAAACCGGCGCGTTCAGTTCGATCCGCTTCTCGATACGGTCGTTCATCTTAGGCAACCTCCGGGTTGCATATTACCCAAACCCGTTGGAAAACGCAACCAGTCGGTTGCTTATTATCGGCACCCTGCCAAATGCCCTGTCATCTTGAGCGGGGCATGCCGCAGAGCGAAGCGAATCGGCATGCGCAGTCGAAAGATCCCTACTTTTCTATTAACTCCTGCCGCCGTGGGCTTTTCGCCCAACCAGTCGGAGCCCTCGCCCGTATGCCTACTAAAGTAGACTCTACTTTAGTTGACTTTACGTCCCACCAGGAGCATGGGAGAGTGGAATAGGTTCCAAGAATTGCGCGGCCACCGATGGCCGCGTTTTTCGTCGGGGCACATTTTCGACAAATCAATAACCAGAGCGGGAAACGAGGGTAGGTGCGTGCGAAAACGGGGTTGGATGAACATCAAGAATTCCAAAGATCGCGGCGCATGGGCAGAATTGTGTTTTGCAGCCCGCGCCATGGAAGAAGGCCTGCGCCCGGCGCGGCCCTGGGGCGAGCCTTCCGGATACGACTCCCTGGTGCATCACAAGAGCAAGAGTATTGTCAGAGTCCAGGTAAAGTCCACCATCTACAAGATGGGCCGTTGCTACCACTGCACGATTAGAACTGGCAACCACCCTTACAAAAAAGATTCGTTTGATTTTGTAGCAGCGTACGTCATCCCGGAAGACACCTGGTACATCCTTCCCGAAAAAGTCGTGCGCGGAATGTCGACCGTTGGTTTGTATCCCGCAATGCCCGGAGCGAAATATGACCAATACAAAGAAGCGTGGTACCTGCTCCGCGGCGAAACGCCAGAGCAGGGTATCGACATTCAGGCGTGCGCCGGGGAGCCGGAGCTCAGCCCCACGCTGTTCGTCATAGTCACGCGCGGCTGACTCAGGCCTTCACTCTTTGAACGTTCGCTTGGCGACGGGGACGGCTTCCACCGTCCCCGTTCACCGCGTGGGGGAGGGACAACCAATAATCAGATTTCCGGGACGGCATGCGCCGCCCCGGAAACCGCGACGGGGGAGGCCCGCGCATCCGGAGCGTGGGGCTCCGGAATCTTTCAGGGAGCAAGCCGGCTAGTAACGCGCCTGCTTGGCCCAGAGACGAACTTGATCTTCAACGGAAAACCGGTTGGCGGGCGCGCCCGCGAACTTTGACTCCAGAGAAAACGCGTGCGCTTCGAGCGGCACCGAAAAATGCAGTTTGGTGTTCACGAAGCTGCGCACGAACAGATTGGAGTAGCGTTCGAGTCCCAGGAGTTCAAACTGCACGGCGTGAACGAGTCCGTGGAACAAAGTCCGCTCGGCGATTTTCTCGTTGAACACAATGACGTCGAGAAACGTCAGAGAGTGCATGTGAGCGACCTCGGGCAGGTTCGCGAAACCCAAGGCCCTGTATTCGTCATAGAAGGGTGGATTGGGGATGCGCATTCCTTCGAGCTCGACGATGCGCACGCGATCGAGCAGGTCGGCCGAAAAATACGGCCACATGAGGGCTTTCTGGTGGTTCGTCAGGGGCGCTGCCGCGTGGATGTAATGTTCCCGCTGCTCGCGCAAATAAGACGAAAGCCGCCCCACAGCTTCGAGGATGCGATCCTCGGTGATGAGAAGGGTCTCGGAGGCGGCTTCGGCGCTGGGGATTTTCTTTTCGATGGAGGCGTAATACTCGCTCAAGGCGGCGGCCGCCTGCACGGACTTGCGCAAAATGTCGCGCTGCCCGAAACGCGCCAAATCATCCGCAGAAAAGCGCAACCGTAGCTGGTGTGTGGCGCAGTGGGCGCTTAGGAGCTCCAGCTGGGCGTGCTGCAATTCTGAATTCATCTGGGCGATAGAGATTCTATCGTCAGGGTTTTCCCAGGAATACATCCCGTTCGACTCCTTGGCAGGCACTTGGATACCGCAGGGGGGTCCAAACACTGATTCGCGATTAACCTATAATTTATACGCCGTTATATTTACGATGTCAACATAATATTAAAAGAATCATTTAAGAAATTAACCGGCTGTTTATTCTCCTGTACATTGTTATGTTTACACTGTATACAGTATACCGGAAGGCGCAATTTTCCCTGGAGGAGACAACGTGCCGCGGCGACCGGACCCTGACCTGGAAGGCGAAATTCTGGATGCAGCGCAGAAGTTATGGAAGAAGGGCGGGACGAAGGCGCTTACGATGCGAGCCGTGGCGCAGGTGGCGCGGACGAATACGCCTTCGGTGTACCGGCGCTTCCGGGACCGGGACGACATTCTGCGCGGACTGCTGCTGCGCATAAGGCTGGAGCTGGCCGCGTCCCTGGAGGGAGCGTCCTCGCCGGAGGAAGGTTGCGAACGGTATCTGGATTATGCGCTGAAACATCCCCACGAGTACGAGCTTTTCTATCAGCACGACTACGAACTGCATCATTCGCCGCGTTCGAAACGCGGAGGAGTGAAGCCGGTGGGCCAGCCGGCACGGGATGCCATGCGGCGAAAGCTGATGGAAAGGCTGGGAGGATCGCTCACCGATCACGAGCGCCTGCTGACGGCGCTGTGGATGGTGGCGCACGGAGCCGCGATGCTGCTGATCGCTAAGACGATCCTGCCCAAGGATGCGGCGGAGGCGCGTGTGATCTTTACTGAGACGGTGGCCGTGCTGCTGCGGTCCGCTCAGGGTGTGTGAGGACTAGATTGGAGGCTGGCGTGGCCACCCTGTCCCCGGATTCCGTCGCTCCGGATTCCGTCCTCTGGCGTAGCAACAAAATAGTGAGAACCCGGAGCGCGAAATCCCCTGATCGCGCTCCGGCACCGTCAGCCAGGAGACCGGCTGGGGTGAAGTGTGGGTTGTGATTGGCCTGGCCTAGACAGCGACGAATGGGATGGGCGAGTGCCCCGCCCTTGTCGCGATCATCAGCGATCGGGCGGGCCTCCCATCCATCCGCAGCTTTAGTTCACGGTGAACTTTGTCGGACTGTTGGCCGTCCCGCCTGGGGTGGTGATGGATATCGTCACCGCTCCCGGCGTCACTCCCGACGGCACATCCGCCGTGACCTCCGAGTCCGAAACCACAGTGAAGGTTGTGGCTTTCACCGTGCCGAATTTCACCGTGGTGGCCTGAATCAACCCCGAGCCGTTGATCGTCACCAGCGTTCCGATTGTGCCGCTCGACGGCGAAAAGGTGGTGATCTTCGGCTTGACTTTGAACGTCTGCGGACTGGTGAGTGTGGTCGAGCCCGTGGTCACTGTGACCGCTCCCGTTTTCGCGCCAACGGGGACCTTCGCCGTTAAATACGTGGTGCCCGAGAGCGTGACCGAGATGGAAGCCACGCCGCCGAACTTCACCACCGAGGAACTGCTAAAGCCTTGTCCAAACATGCCCACGCCTGAACCGACAAGGCCTGTCCTCTGCGTCGGCTCCAGATTCACAAACGCCGCATCGCCCGTTGCCACGCTGAAGAAGACGCCTTGGCAGGGGTTGCAAGAAGTGGGGCCGCCCGAGGGAGTTGTTCCATACAGCGTCCCGTTTGTATTCTGAAGCAGCGTGGCCAAGGGCGAGCCACCGTCAACCGGAGGGTTTGGGAACAGGAAGTCCGTGAACACGTTGGTTGAAGTCAGTTTGTAGATGCTGCCTTCGCCGCTATTCCCGTTAATTCCGTTAACCCCATAGAAGGCTCCGTCTGTCACTTGCGTCAGATTCACCGTCGTCCTGCCGATATTGTCGCCACAGGTCGCATCAGTTGAGTTGTTGAAATCGTGCAAATCGGTGAAGACTCCGGCGGCGGTCAGCTTGTAGATACTTCCGAAGTTATTCGCCGCTCCGCTCTGTGTGGCTCCGTACAGATACCCATTCTTGGCCTGAATCACACCCGTACATGGTTGTTCCCCGGTTGAGGACGAGAAGGCGAAAATTTCCTTGAAAACGCCTGCGGTGCTGATCGCGTACACGCACCCATTTCCGATCCCGCTGTTGATCGCGCAGGCGTAAAGCGTGCCATAGAGATTGCCATCGCTGGCCTGGAACAAACTCGAAGCGGGGCCGCAGTCATTGCCCGAAAAAGTGTGCAGATTCGTGTACACTCCCGCGGAGGTCAGCTTGTAAACATTCCCGCAGGTAAACGGATAATCTCCAGTAACGCCATAGAAGTTGCCATCCGTTGCCTGGATCGGCCCGTATACGGGCTCGGTGTCGCCGTTCGTGTTGGTGAAGTCATGCTTATCGGTAAACACTCCGGCTGGGGTCAACTGGAAAATGCTGCCGTTGCCGGTAGGAGTCGTGAAGCAGGTTCCGTAGAAATTTCCGTCGCTGCCAATCGTCAGCCCCGAGTAGCAGCTACTCCAAGTCGATGGAAAGTTGAAAACGACGCTTTCCGTTCCGGTCGTCGAAATCTTATACACAGCGCCGGAGGCGGTCCCACAGCTCACCCCAATCCCGTACATATTGCCGTCGCGGCCCTGTACGATGTTGTCTTCGGGCTCGCAGGCATCAGTCGTAACCAGTGGGAAGGCGTGCAGCGTGGTGGGAGTTTGCGCCGGCGCTGGAGTGGCCGACCCGGCGAGCATAACGACAGCCGCGAACATGATCAGCAGCTTCGCCGTCATGCTCGAGTATTTACCTTGACGATAATTCGACTTCATTGGTTTGTCTCCTGAGAGTGAGTTGCGTTCAGGCCGTTTTCTAGGGGAATGCGCCTTTACGCTGCGGCGACTGTCGCCGGGAAAGCGGTTTCGGTCAATGGTCTGGAGATACTGGGTAGCTGGTGGGTGTATGGCGAGATAAGGCATTTGTGTGCAGTCATTTACGAGCACTTGTTGCCTGGCACGAAGCGGCCTGGCACTGGCCCACGCGTGCCATGTCTCGCCCTTCGGTCGGGTGCTAAGCTACAAACTCCCTGTGGGACGTTCTTATGGGCTCTGCCACCTCGCCTCCAGCTCTCGTTCGCTTCGGTGTGTTCGAGGCCGACCTGCGCGCGGGCGAACTCCGCCGGAACGGCGTCAGGGTCCGTCTTCAAGATCTACCCTTTCGCGCGCTGACGCTGTTGCTCACCCGTCCCGGGGAAGTGATCACGCGCGAGGAGTTCCGTCAGGCACTTTGGCCCTCAGACATCTTTGTGGATTTTGAGCAAGGGATCAGCAGCGCCGTCATGCGCCTCCGCGATGCTTTACGGGACTCGGCCGACAACCCAATCTTTATTGAGACGATCGAGCGCCGCGGCTACCGGTGGATCGGACCCATCCAACGAGTGGATCCGGTTCCGCAAGAACCTAGGCCAGAGTCGAGGAAAGAAGAACCGAGGCAGACCGATTCGCCGGAAAAAAAAGTAACTGCACCTGAGCCGCTGACCAAGCCCTCTCCGTGGCGGAAGGCGGTTTTTGTCTTTCCAGTGTTAGTGTTGCTTTTTGCGGTGTGGATTTTTCGTCCCGGCCATCGCGACGGCAAAGCGAGCGCGAAATCCAGTCCCCCCAGCGCGCGAACTCTTCATCAAGCCGCCAATCGCGAGGCCGAAGATTTTTACCTCAAGGGCCGCTTTTACTGGAACAAGCGCACTCCAGAGAGTCTGAATCAGGCGTTGGAAGCCTTCACGCAAGCCATTGCCCATGATCCAAACTTTTCTGACGCGTACGTGGGGCTGGCGGACTGCTACAACCTGCTGCGGGAGTTCTCGGCAATGCCGGGGAATGAAGCTTATTTCAAAGCGTTTGCGGCTGCGAAGAAAGCGGTTGAGTTGGATCCCCAGTCTTCGGAGGCGCACGCCTCGCTAGGGTTTGTGACTTTTTGGGGAATGTGGGACGCGGCAGACTCGGAAAAGGAATTCCGCCGAGCTGTCGAACTCGATCCCAGTAACGTCAAGGCCCACCATTGGTACGCGACGTTTTTGTATGCCCTGGGGCGCCGCGATGAAGCTCTGGCCGAGATTGACCTAGCGCGCCAATTGGCCCCGGACTCGTCGTCCATCCTCGCCGACAAGGCAGAATTGCTGTGGGGTGCTGGACATCATGAGCAAGCTCTGCAATTGTTGAAACAACTTGAGGCCGCCGAACCAGATTTCATTTCGCCTCATCTTTACTTGAGATTCGCTTATTTCGAGACTGGAGATTATCCCAACTACATTGTGGAGTTGAAGAAAGACGCTCTGCTGACCCACGACGGGGCGCAATCATTGGTGGCTGAAGCAGCGGCGAATGGCTTTGTCCAGGGTGGCGAACACGGGTTGCTCGAAGCGCAACTTGTAGAACAGAAGAAACTGTACGAACTGCGGAAGTTGTCACCTTACTTTGTGGCGCAGACCGAGGCACGGCTCGGCAACAAGCGCGAAGCGATCCGGTATCTGACCAGCTGCATCCAGTCGCACGACGAGGTCGTGCTGACTCTTATCGACGACCAGGATTTCATCAGCCTTCATGGCGATCCGGCATTCAAGCAACTGCTCACCAAAATTGGCCTGCCGCCGATCGCCTGAACCGGAAAGAACATCGTCTATCGAGGCGCCGCCGGCGTCACTCCCGGGGGCCGTCGAGCAGCGCCAGGGCTTGGTCTGTGGTGATGAATTTTGCGCCTAGATTTTTCAGTTCGGCTATGGTGCGTTCTCCGTCTTCGGCTTTTAGGGTTTCGATTGCGTCCTTGACTACGGAGACTTGGCGGCCGCGTTCGAGCAATCCTTTGGCTGCGAAACGGACACAGTATTCTGTAACTACGCCGAAGACGACGAATTCGGCGTCATCCCCCAACTGCTTCAGTAGTTCCGCAGCGTGCCTGCTTTCGAAGATGTCCAGCGTTTGTTTTTCGAGATGAATCTGCTGATATTTTGAAAGATTTGGCGGCAGGGATGCGGTGGGCTCGTTTGGGACGGTGATGACTTTATCGGTGAGCGCCTCGGGAACGTAGACGGAGCCTGGCGTGCCTTTGATGCAGTGCGGGGGGAAGGTTTTGAATTCGGGATCATCTTTCGTGTGGTAACAACCATGCGAGACCAGGAAGACGCGGCCCTGGCGGGCGGCGTCGGTAAGGCGGCGAATGTTCGGGAGCAATTTTTCGGCGCCGGGGACGTAGAGCTTGCCGCCGGGCAGCATGAAGTCGGCCTGAGTGTCGACTTCCCAGAAGATGAGGTTGCGAGATGACATTGCGCGTCTGCCTGTTGCCGCCACGGTTGTAAGAGCCAGCTTATAACATTCCTTGCAGACAGCAGGGTTCCGTCAGACTCAACGGTCTATGCGCATCATTCTATGCGGCGCGTCCCGACAGGAATTGTACAAACCCATGACACTGCGATGACAATCGAGAGCGCGCGGGATCCTAGGATTCGGACAGAGCAGTCAGAGAAATCGCGGTTCAAGCCTGCATCACACTTGGCGACGGACACAGCCCTGCCTCTGACCTCACG
Organism: Candidatus Acidiferrum sp.; assembly: GCA_035568115.1. GTDB lineage: Bacteria > Acidobacteriota > Terriglobia > Terriglobales > Acidobacteriaceae > Sulfotelmatobacter. Next base: position 4,677 of record DATMOP010000079.1, on the reverse strand, counting down.
GAAAAAGGAGAATTCTATGCAGCGTCGCAAGATTGTTTTCACCGCCTGCCTCGGCATTGCGTTGATGCTTGTTTCCAACGCGGCCCTGGCGCAGTATCAACTCACAAACTTGGTTTCCAATCAGGTGGGCGCCGCGAAGCACACGGACCCTTTGCTGGCGAATGCCTGGGGACTGACTTACGGTCCCGGCGGACCATTCTGGATCAGTGACGAAGCCTCGGGCTGGTCGACACTATATGATGGCAACGGAGTGAAGCAGGGCTTCGAAGTACTGACTCCATCGGAGACCGGCCAGGGGCCGGGGTCACCGACCGGAATTGTTTTCAACGGATCGCAGGACTTCCCGGTGCAGGGCTGGGCATCGGTCTTTCTGTTTGCCACGCTGGATGGGACCATCAGTGGGTGGGCGCCGCAGTCGAATCCCAACCAGTCGATCATCGCCGTGGACAAGTCAAGTTCGGGCGCGGTATACACCGGATTGGCGATCACCAGCAAGACTTCCGGAAATTTTCTGTTTGCCGCGGACAGCGCCAACAACAAGGTGGACGTGTATGACGGGAACTTCAACCTGGTGACTTCGTTCACCGACACCACTCTCCCCGCAGGCTTCGCGCCCTTTGGCATCCAGGACATCAACGGCCAGGTCTATGTGGCGTTTGCCAGTTCCACTGGCGGGTCGGGGGGATACATTGACATTTTCAGCGAAAGTGGCACATTCGTAAAACGCCTTACGCAGAGCGGGCGGCTGAACCAGCCCTGGGGTTTGGCGGTGGCACCGAGCGGGTTTGGGCCGTTGAGCAACACTCTGCTGGTCTCGAACAACCTTAACAAAACCGGGGAGATTAACGGCTTCAATCTCAGCACCGGCCAGTTTGTTGGTACGGTCAACGACAGCAATGGCAAAGCAATCCAGATCGACCAGCTTTGGGGAATACTGTTTGGCGGCGGGACGTCGAGCAATGGCGGAATCAACCAGCTTTTCTTCACGGCGGGGCCCAGCAACAACCTGGCTGGGACGTTCGGGGTGATTGCGCTGAAGAAGTAGGATTCAGGTGCGCGGGTCGAGATCACTCCGGCAGAGGCCGCCCACGCGGGCGGCCTTTGTCTTTTTTTGTAGAAAGCGTGGTGAAGGAAGCGCGGTACAAGCGGGAGCAAGCAGGAGTGCCTGGAGACGACTCGTCGTAGCTTTAGGAAGACGGCGGCTGTGGATCCTGAATGAACTGGAGCAGACTTTTTTGCAAATCTTCCCGGCTGGCCTCGGGCAATTCGATGAAGCGGAAGGGCTGAAGCCAGCCCTGGGTCGCCCACATGGGGAACATCATTTCTGCCTTTTCGCGGATGGTGATCTTGCCGAGGTGAAAGATCAATTCGACTTTGAGCTTTTCGTCGAGGGGTTTCTCGACGTGCATCAGGCCGCCGGTGGTGGAAAGCTGGTGCAGTTTGCCTCGCACCTCGCGGCGGTTGGGCAGGCGCATGAGGGTGAGGATGGATCCGCGCAATTTCACGCGAAATGGGCGTCCCTGGCCGGTTGAGCCTTGCCCGGTCGATCCTTGTCCGGTCGATCCTTGTGAAGATGGGCCGTGTGAAGATGAGGCCGGCGCGACAGCTGCTTGCGTCTGGGACATGGTGGCTAAAGTATGGCACTGAGCCACTTTGGGGACGAGGTTACGAAAGAACGAGAGGCAGTGGCCAGTGGTCAGTGGCTAGTAAACCGGGCACACGCCAAGGGGCGGATTTTTTCGTGAGAACTCACCCTGGGGCTCTGATCGCTGGTCCACTGGCCACTGATCACTGGCCACTATTTACGGCCGGGATGGGCCTCGCCCTGGCCGGAGAACAGATTGTAGGGCCAGGCGTTCTTGCTCTTGGTCGTCGTCTTGGTGTTGGGTGAAGCATCCGCGGAGGGGGCGCTGGCCGTTGGCGCGCAATTCCAATCCTCGGGCGGATTGGCAATTCCCCAGACGTTTCCGTGGTTGTAGAGCGACACCCCAATCAGGAAGCGTTTCCCGTCATTGCCGAGGGGCTGGCAATTGGCCACGCGGGCCGAAGCGCTTCCGCCGCCGGGCAGATCACTCAGCAATACCGGGGTTTCCAGAGGCAAAGCTTTCTCGGTGCGGAAACCGCAGCCCTGCGGGCTCACAACCAGGGCCATGCACTTTGCGGCGAGGGGATGCTTGCGGTCGAGGCTGGTGACGGTGACGGGAATCTCGACGCGCAGGCGCGTGCTGCGTCGGGTCGCCTTCGGGGTTAGTATTTCCATCTGCCTCTGCCTTCAATCCGCCGGGGACTTGCTGCTTGCTCAACGTATTAGTTTGACAGACCTAAGGCTGGAGTCAGGACTAATAAACAGCGGATGAAGGTGACGGAAGTAACCTGTGGCTGCGCTTAGGTCACCGGCACTCGAAAGATCCTAAATTCATTGACCACCAAGGGCACTAAAGGTACACGAAGGGGAGAGTTCGCGGCGAACGCTCTTGGCGTCCCTGTAAACTGCCCCCTGTTAAGATGGCTCGACTTCCGTGAATCCGATCAGTGAAAGCGTTTCATCTGGTGGGCAGGGCGCGCACCCCGCTTCAGTTGCACGCGCGTGGGACGTGCTGCTGGCCGGCAGTCGGGCTGATCCGACTGTGAGCGATGTCGGCCGCATTCGGGCATTGCTCGAAAAATCCACACTCGATCGATCGGTGGACTGGGAACCTGTGCTTCGACTTGCGGATGAACACGGGACGTCGTCGCTGCTGTATCAGAATCTCTCGCGGGTGGGCGCTCTCGTTCCTGCGGCGGTGCTGGCTTCGCTGGGTCGGCGTCACGAGAGGAACATCCACAAATCGCTTTTTCTGGCGCGCGAATTGATCCGTATTCTGGACTGCCTTGATGGGCTTGGCGTTGAGGTGATTCCTTACAAGGGCGTCGTCTTGTCGGAGGCTTATTACGGGGATTTGGCTTTGCGGCAGGCGGGCGACATGGATTTATTCGTCCGTCGGCAGGAAGTGGTACGGATTAAGAGTGCACTTCGCGATCTGGGGTACACAACGCGGCTGGCGGTGCCGGAAGAAGCGCTGGAAGACTACCTTCGGTCAGGATATGAGTGGACGTTCGACAGTCCTGCTGGACCCAACCTGCTCGAACTGCAGTGGGCGCTCGAGCCGCGTTTCTATGCGGTTGAATTCGATATGGAGGGAATGTTTGGGCGCGCCGTGAAGGTTACGCTTGCGGGCCGTGCGGTTCGAACGCCTTCTGCCGAAGATCTGTTGCTGGTGCTTTCGGTTCATGCCGCGAAACATGTGTGGGGACGGCTGATATGGCTGTGCGACATTGCACAGGTTTTGAAGCGGGAGAATCTGAATTGGGATTTGGTGCAGGCTCGTGCCCGGGAATTTGGCATTGAGCGGATTCTGCGCGTCACTTTGCTGCTGACGAACCGGCTTTTGTCGATGCCGATACCGGGGGTTCTTGAAACGGCGGTTCTTGAAGACTCCGCTGCCCGGGCTATTGCCGACGAGATCGCCGCGATGCTGGGGGCTGGGGTTTCTTACTCGGTTGATCAGGTATCTTATTTTCGTCTCATGATGCGGGTGCGGGAGCGCAGGGTGGACCGGTGGCGGTTTTTGACGCGGCTGACTTTTACTCCTGGGCCGGGGGAGTGGGAGGCGGTTCGGCTGCCACGGGTTCTGTATCCGCTTTATCGGGGGGTGCGGCTGGCGCGGCTGGCGGGGAGATTGGTGCGGAGATAAAACTCTTCCTTGACCGGGGGCTTTGGGGCTAGAGAGTGTGCGAATTACCCTTTCGCCTCTTCGGGGCTTGTTCCTACCCACCTCCGTAACAACGGCTTGCGCCGGGGCTGCACTCTGACGCCGCTTCGCGGCTGAAATCAGCGGCTGGCCAAGCCGCCTGTGGTTTCTCCTCCATCCATCGTGAACACTTGGCCCGTGGCATAGGCGGCGTCATCCGACGCTAGATAGGCGAACAGGGCTGCGATCTCTTCGGGCTTGGCGTGGCGACGGAGGGGAATTTTTTTGTTCACCTCTTCCAACATCGCGTCGGTGTATTCGGCGCGCTGCATGGGGGTGAGGACGTATCCTGGGGCTACGGCGCAGACGCGGATTTTGGGCGCTAGTTCGAGGGCCATGGTCTTAGTTAGTTCGATTACACCGGCCTTCGTGGCGTTGTAGTCTGCGTAGTAAGGTTGTCCGACGATGCCGTTGGTGGAGGCGGTTTGCAGAATGACTCCGCTGCCTGGTTCGACCGAGAGACGTTCCAGCATGTGGCGGGCGGCGGTTTGCGCTACGTAGAAGACTCCGGTGAGATTTACGGCGATGACTTTGTCCCACTCTTCGGGAGTGATGTCTAGGAAGTTGTGGCGGATGCTGATGCCGGCGTTGTTGATGAGGACATCGACTGCGCCCATGGCGCGGACGGCTTCGGCGAACGCGGCTTCCACCTGCATCAGGTCGGTGACGTCGGCGATGATGGCTTCGGAGATTGCCGGCAGTTGGTGACGGATGGCTTCGCAGGCTTGGGCGTCGCGGTCGAGGATGCAGACTTGGGAGCCTTCTTCGAGGAAGCGGGCGGCGGTGGCTGCGCCGATGCCGCTGGCGCCTCCGGTGATTAAGACTCGTTTGTTTCTTAAGCCTCGCATTGGTTTCTAGTTTCTGGTTTCTGGTCCTGGGTCGTTTT
>DATMOP010000078.1:0-26629 GCA_035568115.1 Candidatus Acidiferrum sp. | reverse complement strand
TGCCGGGTCCATGGGGACAATCCGCTTTAAGCGGAACGCACAGCGCCAAGTCTCCGGGTTTGTCTTGAACGCGGACCATGTAAGAAACATGCGCTTTCAGAAGGGATCAGGCCGACCAGAAAGACCTTGACTCCTTGACATTGTCCTATCCACGTTTTGAACTGATGATCATAAAGCAAAGGTGAAGAGCAAACCGGAAGCGCAAGTTAGATGATGAAAACAGGCCATTACACTCAAGTGGCCCTGCTTCCAGAACAGATCTTTACTCGTACCGTGCTAGCACACGAATGCAGCGCAGCAGATTGTGACGCCTGACGCGGGCCACTCAAGTGAATCCCTATTTCACCGGAACCGACAGATCCTCCAGCTTCGCGCCCTTTTTCGCGACATAGAAAGCCAACGCCTTCGCAGGTGCGGTCTTGCTGGCATTCTTCACGTTGTGCACTTCGCCGTCGGTTGTGGTGAACGATTCGCCGGGCTTTAGAGTCACGGCGGGCTTGCCCTGCGCCTCAAAGATCACCGAACCCTTCTCGATATACACGATCTCATTGCCGGCTTGCGTGTGCTTGCCGCTCTCCGCGCCCGCTGGCAGGGGACGATCCACGAGGATCGCTTCCCATCCCGGCGCGCCTTTCAGTTCGATCCGCTGTAGAATCTTGCCGCCTTTCAAATTATCTTTATCCTGCGCGCACGACATGCGGCTGCCCAGCACGCCCAGCGTTACTCCGACGACCAGCGTGAACATAATCAAAAAGTTGCGCTTCATATTCATTGTTGAGGCTCCTTTCATGAGCGAACGCATACTAACATAACGTTCAACACGCCCCGTCGAGCGGCGGCTCACTTTCTCGGTGTCGTTGACTTGCCCGTCTGGCCTACGTAAGATTTCTTGCCTGTGATCGGACAAACCATCTCGCATTACCGCATCGTTGAAAAGCTCGGCGGCGGCGGGATGGGCGTCGTGTACAAGGCAGAGGACACCGAGCTGGGCAGGTTTGTCGCGCTAAAGTTCTTGCCCGAAGAACTGGCGCGCGATCCGCAGGCTCTGGAGCGCTTTCGGCGCGAGGCCAGGGCCGCCTCCGCTCTGAACCATCCCAACATCTGCACGATTTACGAAATCGGCAAGAGCGACGAGCAGACTTACATTGCGATGGAGTTTCTCGACGGCCAGACCCTGAAACATCGCATCGCAGCCCGCCCACTCGACAATGAAACGCTGGTTTCTCTAGCCATCGAGGTTGCCGATGCGCTGGATGCGGCGCACGCCAAGGGTATTGTGCATCGCGACATCAAGCCGGCCAACATTTTTGTCACGGAACGGGGACACGCCAAGATTCTGGATTTCGGGTTGGCCAAGGTGCAGGCGATCGGCTCTGTCAGCAGTTCCGATAACACGCAGACGCGCAGCCTGCACAACGAACAGTTGACCAGTCCTGGCTCGGCACTGGGTACGGTCGCTTACATGTCACCAGAACAGGCGAGAGCCCGAGAGTTGGATGGGCGTAGCGACCTATTCTCTTTCGGCGCCGTGCTCTACGAAATGGCGACGGGCGCGTTGCCGTTTCGAGGCGAGAGTTCGGCAGAGATCTTCAAGGCCATCCTGGATGCGACGCCGGTGGCGGCGGCCCGGCTCAATCCGGATGCGCCGGCGGAATTGGAGCGCATCGTCAGCAAGGCGCTGGAGAAGGATCGAAATCTCCGCTACCAGAGCGCTGCCGACTTGCGCTCAGACCTGACACGGCTGAAGCGGGACCTGGACTCGGGGCGGGCGTCGGCCGTTCACGCGCCCATGACCGGGGAGTCAGGCGCTCGGACTTCGGTTCCAATTCCTGCGGCGCCGCCCGCCCTATCGCGCAAGCTTTTGGCCTTTCGAGTGGCTGGGGTGGTAGTGGTCGTGGCGATAGGCGCAGCCGTGTACTTGATGCGCGGCGGCTCGGCGGCAAAGAAGATTGACTCGCTCGCGGTGCTGCCTTTCGTGAACGCGACCGCCGACGCCAACAATGAATACCTCAGCGACGGCCTGACCGAGAGCCTGATCGGTACCCTGTCGCAGGTGCCAGATCTCAAAGTGATGGCGCGAAGCACCGTCTTCCGCTTCAAGGGCAAGGACGACGACCCACAGAAGATCGGGCAACAGCTGCAAGTCAGTGCGGTCTTGATGGGCCGGATTACCCAGCACGGCGATGAAATGGCGGTGCAGGCCGACCTGGTGAATACTTCGGACGGGAGCGAACTCTGGGGATCGCATTACGAGCGAAAGGCGGCCGACATCACCCAGTTGCAAAGCGACATTGCGCGCGACGTCTCCAAGCGTTTGCGAGTGCAGTTAAGCACAGAGAAACAGCGGCGATTAGGCAGCGCCGGGACTACGAATCCGGAGGCCTACCGGCTGTATCTGGAAGGGCGGCGACTCTGGTACGGACGCACCACGGAGGGGTTGAAGAAGAGCATCGATTCGTTTCAACAGGCGATTGCCGCCGACCCTGACTACGCTCTTGCTTACGCCGGGCTGGGCGACACCTACAACGTGATCCCGAGTTACCGGGCCGGCATTACCTCGCGGCAGGCCGGATTGCTGGCGGACGCGGCAACGCGCAAGGCGCTCGAATTGGATGACTCCCTGCCGGAGGCACATCTGGCGCGTGCTGGTTTTCTGACCTTTGCCTGGAAGTGGCGCGAGGCCGAACAGGAGTATCGGCGCGCCATCGAATTAGACCCCAACAGCGCTCCCGCGCATTATTTGTACGCCTTTAGCCTTCTCGTTCCCGAGAAGCGATTCGATCAGGCGTTCGAGGAATTCCGTCTTGCGCTGTCACTCGACCCTCTTTCTCCCATCATGAACACGAACTATGCGACTACACTGATGGATGCGCATCGCTACCCGGAGGCGCTCGCCCAGTTTCAGAGGACCCTGGAGCGCGATCCAACTTTCGGACCAGCCCATCACAAGTTCTCGCACTTGTACGCCGCGACTGGCGATTTCGCGAATGCAGTGAGCGAGTTGAAAAAGTTCGCTCCTATACCGGGAGCGTGGAGCGGGGACGCGAAAGGCTTTCGCGATCTCGCACTCAACGCATTCAATCAGCCGGAACAGAATGCCTGGGTGGCTATGGCTCTTTCCGTTACGGGCGAGCGGAACAGGGCGCTCGATTATCTGGAGAAAGCGCTTGCCAGCGGGGAAATTGAAGTTGTGCTCTGCATCCGTTACCCCTCTTTTGACCCCATCCGTTCCGATCCGCGATACAAGGCCGTGGTGGCGCGAATGGGCCTGCCGGAGTAAAAGGATCTTCCGATGCCTCGTTGAACGCAGGGCACTGTCGGACTCGCGACTTCCGACGCAAGTGTTATTATTTCTCCGCTGACCGCATTCCATGCGAATTAGGCGCACCTTCCCCCTCGTGCTGGCGGTCGTAGTCATCGCCGCGGCGGTGACCCTCGCCGTTCAATTGCGCAAGCACGCTCCACCCGAACCCGCACGCCTGCTGCCCGGCGCCGACGCGTTTTTCTATCTCAATCTCAATGCGGTGCGCCGCGCGAACTCTGGCAAGGATCTACCCGCCGTCAGCCACGATCCCGAGTACGAGCGCTTCATCCGCGAAACCGGATTTGAGTTTGAGCGCGATCTCGACAAAGCCGCCTTCGCGGTCCACTATCCGGCGAAGTGGCCCGGCGGCGGAACCGGAGGCTCCTCCCCAGAAGTACGCTTCTCCGAAGTGCTCGAAGGAAAATTTCACGGCGAGCGGCTCACCGCCTATCTGCGGCAGATCGCCAAGTCGGTCGACAATTATCACTCCATCGATATTTTCACCATTGTGCTCGAAGGCAGAACGTTGCGAGTCGCCGTGTTGAGCCCGGATTCAGTAGCAGCCTCCAATCACAACGATCCCGCGGTCATCGAGGGCATGGTCGACCGCTCCAAGCGCCTGGCTTCTCCCTTCGGAGGCCCCGCGCTCCTGCGGCAGTACTACAAGCACGTCCAACTCGCCAGCCTGGCCTGGCTGGTGGCGCGCATCGATCCCAAATCGCCGGAAGCAGGGGGATGGAACTCAGTTTTCACTACCCCGGCCACACTCGTCATCTCAGGCAGCGCACTCAACCCGCTCCATCCCCTGGCCAACGCGGTTCACCTTCGAGCCGAAGCCTTCACCCAGTCTGCTGAGGACGCGCTCGGCATCGCCGACAAAGTCAATGTCTTCCTCGCCCTCACTCGCTCGGCCGAGACTTCCGTCGGAACCCAGGGCACCGACGCCGACGTGAAAGCCGTCTTCGACAGCCTCAAGGTGAAACAGGATGGAGATCGTGCCGTGCTCACTGCCGTCATTCCCGTGAGCTTCTTTCGCAAAGCGCTGCAAGGCACACCCGAGACCGGCACGCCCTCGACCCAAACGCCCTCGAAATAGATTCTGTTAATGAAGGCTGGGGCAGTGCTTCCTGCAAGCGCACTTCAGATGTTCGCGGGGACACCTGACTTCATAAGAAGCGACGCGTTGTCATGAATCGCAAGCATGAAGGCGGTAGCTGCATCGGAAATTTTGTCGGCATTGGCGAGAACAAACGCCGAGTGGTTCGGATCATTAAGGTAGTCGGCCAACTGCTGAAACAAATCGCCGCCGGTGGTTACACTCCCGCCGGCGATAAGACCCTGGAGAGCATTGAACACGGCGGGGTTGGTTTTCGCCACGGTATTGCACACCTGCGTGGCCAGTTGTTGGCGCGCCGCCCGAGTAACGCCGATACCACTTCTGCTGCCCGAAATACCCGTGGCCCAGAATCGCGTTGTGTCGCCTCCCGCGCCGGCGACATAGCTGCCAAGGCAAGTTGCATGGAGCAGATCCTTTTGCCACGCATGTTGCTTCAAGCCACTCATGGCGTTGCGATCAGCCTCGGCAAAGTACACCGCCAGGAAATCGCCAACACTCTCCCTGACCGGGTCATTGAGCCCGCCGATGTTCGTTGCCTTGCACTGCGTCAAAACGTCCATGATTGCCGCAAAAAATGAATGGGGGTCGCTCGTAGCTCCAGGGCGCAAAACCTGATTGATTTCCGAAAGGTAGGTGAGGTCTGACGCGTCAAGGAGTCTGCGCGCCGGAGGTTCGCCGGCGTACCCACGGCCGGTCATTTCTGGCTTCACACCGGGTGGAAGGTTAGCATTGGCAGCCGCATATCCCACTTCTTTGACAATGATGTCCCCGAAGTGAACGGTAGTCCCCATATTGGCAGCCAGCGATAGAGTCGGCGCGATAAGCTCTGCTGCCTTGGTAGGATCATCGGCGCCGCTGACGGCTTTGACGATCACGTCGAAAATAGTGCCAGGCGTTGTCGTCTGACCTTTGATCGAGTCAACCGCCCGCTGGAGGCTATTCTCGTCGCCCTGGAAGTGGTTCACAATTTTGTTTATGACACTGGGGTGGAAATCTGACTTCAAGCCTGCGAGATACGTAGGTCCATCGATCACCTCGAAGCGCCTACTAAAGTCCTGATCGATATCGACAGGCTTCACTTTCAATAACATATCGAGGAATGTCGCGCGACCTGTGAACGAAAGGATGTCGACGTCGAACACTCGATCTGCCGGACCGTTCGCGGGGGTAGGCACGCTGCTGGTTTCTGTAATTGACATACGCCGCCCTTCTTGATCACACAATTCACGCTTCGAGTCTACTCCGGAATACGGTTGCGCCGTGCTTAACCAAGAGGGCCGCTGGAAACACGCGAAGTGTCTCTTCTGTCTCGGGTGGAATTTAAGGAATCTCAAACATCTTCAGATTCGTACCCATTAAATCGAGCTTTTCAGGTGCTGGGACACCGGAGCCCGGGATTTCTTTGCCGTTCCAGAAAACGGAGCCCGTCTGCCGGGTACGGCTGGCAATTCGAAAGCGTAACTAATTCCCCCGCCACGCGTCTTATCTGACATAAGGTAAATAAAGGTACAGGTACAATAAGTACGCATGTCGAGCCTCACACCTCCTTCGATGATTCTCGCGTTTTTTGCAGGCTTGACTTCATTCCTCTCGCCCTGCGTTTTGCCTTTGGTACCGGGATACCTTTCTATGATCTCCGGCGCCGGCCTGGAGGAACTCAAAGTTCCCCAGGCCCACCTCATGCGTCGGGTGATGGTGAACTCGATCGTTTTCATCCTCGGCTTCAGCGTCGTTTTTGTCGCGCTTGGCTTGGCCGCGACCGGGGTCGGCCAGGTGCTCGGGATGTACAAACACACTCTCGCCAGGGTAGCGGGCGTCGTCATCATCATTTTCGGATTGCATCTGACTGGAATATTCAAGATCAAGGCGCTCTACACGGACGCACGCCTGCACAATGTAAAAGGCAGCAGCACTCCTCTCGGCGCGTTTGTGATCGGCTTCGCCTTTGCTTTCGGTTGGACTCCGTGCCTCGGCCCGATTCTTTCGGGAATTCTCGCCGTCGCTGCGGAGCAAAGCACGCTGGTCAAAGGAGCCCTCCTCCTCGCGGTATATTCGCTTGGACTCGCCATGCCATTCCTGCTGACCGCGCTCTTGATGGAGCGCTTCCTAAAGTTTTACAGCCGCTTCCGCTCGAAAATGCATGCCTTGGAAGTTGCCAGCGGAGGCTTGCTCATCGCGCTCGGAGTGTTGCTTGTGATCGGACGCTTTACTTTGATCTCGAATTGGCTTTCGTTCCTGAACCGCTTTGCCTTGTAGGCCGGTTTCAAGAACAAGTAGTATCTTAAGGATTTGGTCGTGCGAAAAGGAGTAGCACATGGAATTGCCACCAGGAACCGGTGAACAGTCACCAAACCCACCACAGAGTCCGCAAGGGATTCCGCCCGGTCCGTCCCTGAATCAATCGAACCTTCAGCCCCGTAATCCTTTCGTACTCGTGGTGGTCGTGTTCGTGGTCGCTTTCATGCTGTATGTCGGATACCACCGGGCGCGGCGCACCGGCCCATCTGCTCCCCGCATCACCCAATCCTCTGTCGCTCCGGATTTCTCCCTGGAGTCGCTCGACGGCCCAGCCATGCGCCTTTCCGATCTTCGCGGAAAGGCGGTCCTGCTCAACTTCTGGGCGACGTGGTGCGGCCCCTGCAAAATCGAAATGCCCTGGTTCGTTGACCTGCAAAAACAGTACGGACCGCAGGGCTTGCAGATAGTCGGTGTCGCCATGGACGACGCCAGCAAAGAAGACATCAGCAAGTTCGCCAAAGATATGGGTGTGAACTATCCCATCCTGATCGGAAAAGAAGCGGTGGGCGAGCAGTACGGCGGAGTCAATGCCTTGCCGGAAACCTTTTTGATTGGACGCGACGGGAAAATCGTGGACAGAATCATCGGACTCAGAGGCAAGGGCGAAATCGAGGATTCAATCAAGAAGGCCCTCGACACCCGGCCCGCCACCAGCCAGGCATCGGCGCCGGAGAAGGGTTCAGTCGCACAATGACGACCGGTCGCATGCATCCGCGGAATTCAGAAGCCCGCCACGCCGCGCGGCGATTCGTCCTGTTCGCGCTCCTGTTTCTGACGGCCGCAAGTCTCTCCCCCGCGCAAACTCCCGGCAAGGCTCCGTCTCTGACCATGGCCCCGGTGCCCCTAACCACAACTCAGCGCGCCCAGGCGACCATCGTGAACCTGAATTTCCGCGTTCCTTCGGGCTACCACATCAATTCGAACACGCCCAAATCGGAATTCCTGATTCCAACCGCCCTGAAAATGGACCTGCCCACCGACATCATCCTGGGAAAAATCGAATACCCCGCTGGCACAGATATGAGTTTCCCATTCTCACCGGACGAAAAGCTGAATGTGTATAGCGGAGACTTCACCATTGCCGTCGCCGTGCATCCGTTGCGCTCCGTCGTGCCCGGCAAATACGTGATGCGCGGAATCCTCCGCTATCAGGCCTGCGACAACGCCGCCTGCTATCCCCCCAAAAACCTGTCCGTAAGTTTTGAAGTGAAGGTCGTGAAGGAGCCGGCCACGGGCCATAAGAACCCCGCTCAGAGCCCGCACGTGCATAATTAGCGGGTTCCGAAACGGAACGCTGCTCAAAATTAGGCCACGTGCTGCCTTGTTTGCCGCTTACTTGCGCGCCTAACCTGATCTCTGGGCCCGTGGTGTAATTTGGCAGCACACTAGCCTGTCCAGCTGAGAGGTGCGGGTTCGAATCCCGTCGGGTCCACAGCGTTCCCTGTCCTTTGGTAGGGAATCTGAAGGGGAGTCTTAGGACAGGCGAGACTCCCCTGGTAATCTTGACTTCCAATTTCCATCTGCCGGATAATTGGGATAGCTGGACAGGCTAGTGCCCCGAGTTGAATTCCCGCTCGGGGTTTTGCTTTTTCGCACCACCGAAAAGTCTCCCCGTGAGCCTTAGCCATGAAAGTCGTGACTTACCTGGGATTTGTATCAGCCTAGGTCTAAAATGCCAAGTCAAGGCTCTCGAGCTTGCCATCAGAACATCAAACCGGTGAATCCAAAGCCGAGCATATTGATCACCTGCTCTCGTGGAGCGCCTTTTGTGCTGTACTCTACGGAGTTTTCGCGTTGGCGGAGCGTCGCTTCTGGCGCGCCGGCTTGGTCGCACTGTTGTTCCTAGTTGTTGTTCCTTGGCTAGGAAGGAAATGGATTAATCGCGCGGAGTAACGGGCAGTGCGGAAATCTGACTCAGCCCTTTCCCCCCTGCTTCTTCTCCACCTTCGCCCAAGTGTCCTTCAATGCCACCGTCCGACTAAATACCAGCCTCCCCGGCTTCGAGTCCGGATCGACACAAAAGTATCCCAACCGCTCAAACTGAAACCGGCTGCCAGCAGCCGCATTCGCCAGCGAAGGTTCGACCTTGGCATTGGCGATTACTTCCAGAGAGTTCGGGTTGAGACTGTCCAATACATCCCCGCCCTCTTCGACTTTGCCGGGATCTTCCTTGCCGAACAGCGTCTCGTAAATCCGCACCTCAGCATCGATGGCATGCGCCGCCGAAACCCAGTGGATGGTCGACTTCACCTTGCGCCCGTCGGGAGTATTGCCCCCCCGAGTTGCTGGATCGTAGCTGCAATGCACTTCCACAACTTCGCCTTCGTCGTTCTTCACTACGTTCGTGCAGGTGACCAAATACCCGTAGCGCAGCCGCACCTCGCGACCGGGCGAAAGCCGGAAGTATCCTTTCGGCGGCACCTCACGAAAGTCATCCTGCTCGATATAGAGCACGCGCGAGAACGGCACCTTGCGTGTGCCCGCGCTGGCGTTCTCAGGATTGTTCACCGCGTCCATCTCTTCGACTTGATTCTCCGGATAGTTGTCGATCACAACTTTCAGCGGACGCAACACCGCCATCACCCGCGGAGCGCGCTTGTTAAGATCTTCGCGGACAAAGTGCTCGAGCATGGCCAGCTCAATCGAGCCATTAGTCTTCGACACGCCAATTGCACCGCAGAAGTTACGCACCGCCTCAGGCGTATAGCCTCGGCGCCGAATGCCGCCCAGCGTAGGCATGCGCGGATCGTCCCACCCGCTCACGCGGCCTTCCTGCACCAGTTGCAGCAGCTTGCGCTTGCTCAGCAGCGTGTAAGTAAGGTTCAGCCGGTCAAACTCGATCTGCCGCGACGGAAAAATCCCGAGCTGCTGGATGAACCAGTTGTACAGCGGGCGATGATCCTCGAACTCCAGCGTGCACAGCGAGTGCGTAACCCGCTCGATGGAATCCGACTGCCCATGCGCGTAGTCGTACATCGGATAAATGCACCACTTGTTGCCGGTGCGGTGATGCTCGGCATGGAGAATGCGGTACATCACCGGATCGCGCATGTTCAAGTTTGGCGAAGCCATATCGATCTTCGCCCGCAAAACGCGCGAGCCATCGGGAAATTCTCCGGCACGCATCCGCTCAAACAGGTCCAGATTCTCTTCCCCAGACCGGTTGCGATACGGACTGTCCCTCCCCGGCTCGGTGAGCGTGCCGCGATAACTGCGAATCTCATCAGCAGTTAAATCGTCGACATACGCCTTTCCGTCCTTAATCAGCTTGATTGCCCACTCATAGAGCTGATCGAAATAATCTGAAGCATAAAACAACCCGTCCCACTTGAACCCCAGCCAGTTAACGTCAGCCTTGATCGACTCAACGTACTCAGTCTCTTCCTTCTCTGGATTGGTGTCGTCGAAGCGAAGATTCGTATGTCCGCCAAACTCGTCCGCCAGTCCAAAGTCGATGCAGATCGCCTTGGCATGTCCGATGTGCAGATGCCCGTTGGGCTCGGGAGGAAAACGCGTCTGCACACGGCCACCGTGCTTGTTGGCCTTAAGGTCTTCAACAATAATGTCGCGGATGAAATTCGACGGAGCGGGCGACGCCGAGGCAGCCACAGCTTTTTCTCCAGCTTTGCTTGGGGGATGAGATGAATTCATTACTCTTTGATCTTATCGCAAGCAATGGACGCAGCGGGCCATCGGTATGTCGTTGGAGATATTTGACAGTTTCACACTCCTCCCGAAACTACCTGCCCCGGAGCGGCGATCAGCGTTTCCCGTTCAAGAAGTAGCTGCCGGAATCGGACATGCCTTAACCGCGTCAACTCCACCAGCGGCTTCCATATTGGATTTACCAGATCGTGCTTGATGAGGAGGTGCCAGAACCTGTTGGAACGCTTGTAGAGGTACGACATGGTGAGGTAGAGCGGAACGGCCTGCCAATCTTCGGGCCGGCGGTGCCAGATGGAGGCGTGCGAGAACAGCCGCTGGTAGATCCAGGCATAGCCGTGTTCGAGCTCATCGGGTGTCATATGCTTCGGCTGAAACACCGCGTGCCCGGTATCGTAAAGACTCCAATCGCGATGCAGGAGCCGCCCTGCCGCTTCCATCTGCCGAAATAGCGGGGTCGCCGGATACGGCGTGAGAATGTGAAACGTGGCGCATTCCAGCCGGTTCTCTTCGATCCATTCGGCAGTGCTTGCGAATACGTCTTTCCGGTCATGGTCAAAGCCAAGTACGAACGAACCATTCACCTGAATGCCGTAATCGTGCAGAATGCCCACGCGCCGGGCGTAGTCGGAAGTCTTAGGCGTTTTCTTGTGCGCGTCGGCTAGATTTTCATCCGACAATGATTCAAATCCGACGAAGACGCCCGTGCATCCGGCCAGAGCCATGTTGCGAATCAAGCTGGGATCGTCGGTCACGTCGATCGTAACTGCGGCACTCCAGATTTTGTTGAGTGGCCGCAAGGCTGCACACAGAGCGTGCAGGTAGTCCCGGCGGGAGCCGAGATTGTTATCGATGAAGACTGCGTACGGCTGATTGTCGGCCTGGAATTCGTCCACAACCTGCTGCGGATGGCGCATGCGATACGGCATCCGAAGACCGTCGGTCGCGAGATAGCAGAACCCGCACCGGTTGTGGCACCCCCGGGTGGCAATCAGGCTCGTGGTGGTCAGGAAACTATGCCTCGGAAGAACGGATCGCCGCGGCGGTGGATCGTCGCAATAAGCGTTTTCGTAAGTCGCCACATAGCGGGACTCTAAACGGCCAGCCTCCACATCGCCCAGAATTCGCGGCCATAGCTGGACCCCATCGCCCAGCGCCAATGCATCCGCATGGGGAGCGCATTCCTCCGGGCAGGACAAAACATGCAGCCCGCCGAAGATCACTTTCGCGCCCCGCGCGCGGTACCAATCCGCCACTTCGAAAGCACGCCGTGCAAAAGTGAGGTGCACCGTGATGCCGACAACCTCCGGCATGGGGCAAAATGGCGGCCGGCCATCCAGCAGATTCTCGTCAAAGTACTCGACGCGCCAATGCTTCGGCGTGGTCGCTGCAAAGCTGGTCAGTGCCAGGGTAGGAGTCAGCACATGCTTGCCGAAGCTCGCGTTCGCATCCTTGGGGTAAAACGGGTTGATCAGCAACGCATAGTGCGGCTCGATCCGGCCGGCAGGCACGTTCGCATCGAGCACCGGCGCAGCCGTCATTTCCGCAGGAATCCATCGCTTCTTGACGGGAAGAAGGAAGGGTTCGTCCGGCAAGATCATCAGTACACTTAATACCGTAAAGTACTTCACGTCAAGGACGATCCCTATGGCTGCCTCTGGCCACATATAGACCCGAGGGTGTACGATTCTCCTGATTTCTAGAAAGCACTGAGTAAACGGCCTTATCGTTTTAGCAACAGCTATCAGGCAGCCCGGGAGCCGATTCACACATTTTCCGGGGCGTGGCGCGGATACAGAGCACTCTCACCCTCCACGCTCGGGGCTTCCGCGAGCAATGAGAATGAGGAGGAGCCGTGCTACTCGTTCCGGAAATATTCATCCATTCAGCCACTGTCAAAATCCTTTTCCGCATTCCCTTGCTTCTGCTCCTGTGCATAATCCCGGGCCTCGCGCAGAAGCCGCAGCCAGCTGACCAGATCCTGCCCAAGTATGACCTTCAAACCGAGATGAAAACCAAGGGAATAGTGGATGAAATAAATGTTCTCACTTGGGGAACCAGGAAAGATTTTACGGAACTGATCATCAAGAGTGGAGAGGACAAGGTCCACATCTACCTCTGCCCCAAACCATTCCAGGAGGAGATGGGCATCAGTTTCACCAAGGGCGACGAAATCGCCGTCACCGGTTCCAAGGTCAAGCAGGAAGCCTCGGACGTCATTCTTGCACGGCAGCTTGTCAAGGGGACGGACACACTAATGTTTCGCGACGACAAAGGCAAGCCAGTGTGGGATCCGCGCACCGGGAAATGACGAGATTTTCGTCTAGGAAGCCACTCCAAAACGCTCCCCAGTTCGGACGACCCGCCGCGGGTTTGTCGTAGACTTAATCTGCGTGAGGAGACCATGGGCAGCGCCGAAACCTGGGCTTAGCAGTTCTACAAGCTCCGAGCGCGGCTCTATGTCGGCCTTGCAATCCGAGCCCAGCGCGGATATTCCTTCGTCTCAGCCGCCGCTCGAAACCCGTGCAACCAAGATTTCAAAGCCCGCGCGTGTCGCCGCCGGATTCACTTCCCTCATCAAGTCAGCCGAGGTCACCCTCAAAGAGCCGGGTCTCACCCGAGGCATCAAGGCACTCCGTCAGTTGAATCAGTTCGAGGGCACCGACTGCCCGGGCTGTGCCTGGCCCGATCCCGACGAAGACCGGGCCATCAACGAATATTGCGAGAACGGCGTCAAGGCAATTGCGGAAGAAGCAACCTCGAAGCGCATCACGCCGGATTTCTTCCGCCACTGGACCATCGCGGAACTCTCGCAACAGTCCGACCATTGGCTCGGCCATCAGGGCCGGTTGACGCATCCCATGGTGCGCCTCGCCGGATCGAGTCACTATCAGGAGATTTCGTGGGACGATGCCTTTGCCATGATCGCCCAACACCTGAATGCACTTGCCAGCCCGGATGAGGCGATCTTCTACACTTCCGGCCGCACCAGCAACGAAGCGGCATTTCTCTACCAGCTCTTCGTACGCCAGTTCGGCACCAACAATCTGCCTGACTGCTCCAACATGTGTCACGAATCTTCCGGAGCCGCGCTGAAAGAAACCATCGGCGTGGGCAAAGGTACCGTCAGGCTGGAGGATTTCGATCTCGCCGACACCATCCTTATTATTGGGCAAAATCCCGGTACCAACCATCCCCGCATGTTGACAACCTTGCAGAAAGCCGCACGGCGCGGGGCAACTATCGTCAGCGTGAACCCGCTAGCAGAGGTCGGACTAAGCCGGTTCAAACATCCCAAAGAAGTGTTGCACCTGTTCGGTTCGGGCACCAAGATTGCGAAGCATTTCGTCCGCGTGCGCCTCAGCGGAGACCTGGCCTTCTTCAAGGGCCTCTGCAAGGAAATTCTGGAGGAAGAAGCGCGGCACCCGGAACAAGTGATCAACCGCTCCTTCATCGATCAAAAGACGCGTGGCCTCGAAGATTTTAGGAACTCGATCGCCGCCGCATCGTGGAATGAAATCGTGGAACAAAGCGGCATCCCGCGCACCCAGATCCGCGAGATCGCGGAAGTCGTAATGCGCTCGAAAGCCATGATCGCCTGTTGGGCCATGGGCCTCACCCAGCAGCGGCATGCCGTAGCGACCATTCAGGAAGTAGTGAACCTGATGCTGCTCGGCGGCCACCTGGGGCGCCCCGGCGCCGGAGTCTGCCCGGTCCGCGGGCACTCCAACGTGCAGGGCGACCGCACCATGGGCATCTGGGAAAAGATGCCGGATTCCTTCCTCGACACTTTGCGCGACACCTTCGCCTTCGATCCGCCCCGCAAGCCTGGCTGGGATGTGGTGGAGTCTATCCAGGCGATGCACCGCGGCAACGCGAAAGTTTTCTTCGCCATGGGCGGAAATTTTCTCTCCGCTACGCCCGACACTGAATTTACCGCGCAAGCCTTGTCGCGTTGCCGTCTGACCGTGCAGGTCTCCACCAAGCTGAACCGCGGCCACCTGATCACTGGTGAGCAGGCGCTGATTCTCCCGTGCCTGGGCCGCACCGACCGCGACCGGCAAGCCGCAGGCGCTCAATTTGTCACGGTTGAGAATTCCATGGGAATCGTCCACAGCTCACGCGGCAATCTTGATCCGCCCTCGCAGCATTTAATGAGCGAGCCCGCCATCGTTGCCCATCTTGCGGCAACGGTGTTGGGAGAACGCACCAGCCCGGACTGGTTGCACTTGGTGAAAGACTACGACCGCATCCGCGATCTCATCGCGCGCGTCGTTCCAGGCTTCGACGACATGAACCGCAAGGTTCGCCGCCCCGGCGGCTTCTACCTACCAAACGCCGCGCGGGACGATAAGTATGCGACTGCCACCGGCCACGCTAATTTTACCGTTTCGCCCCTCGACCCCATCCATCTTGAGCCCGGCCAGTTCTTGTTGACCACGCTGCGCAGCCACGATCAGTACAACACCACAATCTACGGTCTCGACGACCGCTATCGTGGCATCTTCCACGGACGCCGCGTGGTGCTGCTGAATCCTGAAGACATGCAGGAGCGAGGCTGGAACAGTGGCGATCCGCTCGACGTCACCAGCCATTTCATAAACCATGGCGCCGACGAACTGCGAACCGCGCACCATGTTGTCGCCGTCCCCTATGAAATTCCGCGGCGTTGCGCCGCCATGTATTTTCCCGAAGCCAATGTACTGGTGCCCATCGGCAGCGTGGCATTGAAGAGCAACACTCCAACCTCGAAGGCCGTGGTCGTGACCTTTTCGAGGTCCCACGAAAATAAGGACCTGCCAAAAGAAAAACCCGCAACGCCCGTTGCCAGCGAAGCCGAATCTGTTCGTCTTTCGTAACAGAATTAACTTTGTAGTTCCGCCAACCCCAATTGATGAAAAACTTCTTAACAATTGAGGGGGAAGCGTGGATCCGAACGACTGCCCGCGCTGCGGCGGTACCGGATACATTGCCCGGCCCGTGGACATCAGCGGCAAGTCCGACGGCGTGGCATTCATCCGCTTGAAATGTCCGGCCTGCGCCGGCAGTGGACGGAGAAAATCAATCCCCCCTTCGACCGCGGGCTGACCGCACGGCCTGTGGTGCTTGCGAAAACGTACCAGCCCGGTGCGTCATGCTTCCGCCTTAATATGGCAATCCGGGCCGGACGTTCCCCCCTTTCAAACTCTCGTGGATAATTTGTGGAGGGGAAGATCTCTGTGGAGGAGGAGATTTTTGTGTGGGGAAGATCTTTGTGGGGACAGCCGCCCTCGGCTGTCCGGTCGAGCGAAGCTCGACTGCTTTACTCTACCTCATGCGATTCCCGCCGCTTTGGTCCGGACTCTGCGCTTTGGCCCGGCAGCCGTCTCAACTCGGTTGCGCCCCGCAGCCTTGGCCCGGTACAGGGCCTTGTCGGCTGCCTGAACCACTTCTTCCGCGGACGGATTTTCCCGCCTCGACGTTGCGACTCCGATGCTGGCAGTAACCGAGAGTTCTGAAGACGGCGACGACGCCGTCGGCGCAACCCGCGAAAGCTCCCGGATCGCACGCCCCGTTTGCCCCCGCCCCCGCCCGCGCTGGTTGCGGCGATCAGGCCCGCGCGCCTCCAGCCGCCGGTCTGGACCGCGCAGCCGCAGCGTGCTGCTTTCGATATCGGCGCGCAGCTTTTCCAGATGTTCCAGCACGTCCCCCGTAGTCTTGCCGGGAAATAGTATGGCGAATTCTTCTCCGCCGCATCGGTAAGCCTGTCCTCCGCCGCTGACTCGCGCCAGCCGTGTCGCGATCATGCGCAACACTTGATCTCCAGTGTCATGGCCGTAAGTGTCGTTGCAGCGTTTGAAGTGGTCGATGTCGAGCATCGCAATGGAATACGGTGCTTCCAGGCGAAGCAGCGCATCGTGGAACGCGCGGCGTGAAGGCAGCGTAGTGAGTTCGTCGTGATAGGCCAGCAAGTAGGATGTCTCGACGACCGCGCCCGCGAGGATGAACGCAGCACCCGCGAAATAACCCGTGGGGATTCGTCCCGTTCCTCCGAAACGAAGTGCGAGCATGCAAGCGGACATTGCCCAGAATAGCCCGCTCTCCGCCGGCTTGTGGAACAGCATAAAGCGCGTCAGCAACACGATTGCCGCCGCCGAGAATGCCAGCAGCGTGGCGAAAGGCAGCGGCAGTGGCGCGATCGCATGACGCAGAGCATGCTGCGTTGCCGCTGATGGTTCCGGGCGGCAGAGCACCGCGACGACGACGGATTCAACGAACACCAACAAGCCCGCAGGCGCGACGCTGGAGAATGTGAAGCCCTTCTCTTGCTGAAACGAGAGCAAAACAAAGTTGAGCGGCAGCAGCAGTCCCACTGCGGCCAGCGCGACGCTGCCCGGCCCGCTGGCTGCAATACGTCCCGATGTGACGGAAGATGTGAGGGAAGATGTGACGGAAGAAGAGAAGTATCCAATTGCCTGTTGCGCCAGCAACACAATGACCAGGGCGAAAAAGACGCGGCTGGAATGAAATCGCCAGGCCAGCAGCAGTCCCGCCGTCAACACTCCGTAAAAAGCATACGCGATCAGCACCGGACTGGGCGTGACCAGCCCCGTGTGCAACACCGCCGCAATCGCCACCAGACAAATCCCCGGCGTGATCAGCGACTTCATCGGAGTTTGGTCCCGGGTTTAATTGGGAACGTCAATGGGCAGCGTCCTCCGGCTCGCAGAGCCTTCCGCAGATCGTAGTCCTCCCATTCTCCTCTCTAGACTATCTGGATGTGCGGGACGAGAGGAATTGACCGATCGGGTTCGGCGGAGCCTGTGGATTTCTACACTGCGCCCGCAGCGATGAGCGCATAGACTAGAGGTGGGAATTTCCCAGGAGAATGCGCCTGGCGGACATTTTCACGAAAGAGCGGCGCAGTGAGATCATGCGCTCTGTCCGTTCAACTCGGACGGGTGCCGAGAGGAAGTGCGAAGCTCTGCTGCGCTCCCTGAAACTGAAGTTTTCGCAGCACGCCTCCGACCTGCCAGGCAAGCCTGACTTTCTCCTCAAAGAATCCCGACTTGCGGTATTCGTTCATGGCTGTTTCTGGCACGCGCATAAGGGCTGCAAGAATTCAGCCTTGCCAACTTCCAACGTCGACTACTGGAGTCGGAAAATAGACCGGAACCGCAGGCGGGACAGGCGGGTCCGGGATACTCTGCGAAAAGCTGGATGGCGCACCGCCGTCATTTGGGAATGCAAGTTGAGAAACGCCAATTCAGTCGCCAGTCGCCTCTTGAAGCTGAGCGCGGTCAGGAAAAAGTTGGGATAGGACATTCTGTGCAATCCAGCTAATAACCGGCACGCAAACCGCGTCCCCGAATCCCCACAGAGCCTCGTTTCGACTCACTTCAATGGGGTAGTCTGGGCACCCCTGCAGGCGGGCATACTCTCGCGGCGTCATCCAGCGCATGTGGATCTTGCCTTTACCTGCCGTGAACACGATCTGCTTGCTGCTACCGCCGCTCGGCGTGCGAAGACACCCCGCCAAACCATCGGTTCGAATCTCCGAGCGCGACTTCCCCTGTCGTACTCGACGGTAGATCGTGCCAACGCTGACCTCCGTTCCCTTCTTCAGCGCGTTGATCCGCCTCAGGTGTTCCGCGTGCATCTCGGCGAGGTGCTTCTTGACGCGCCATTCCTGCCACCAGTCTTGCGATTCGTCCCTGTCGATGCACCTGCGTAGGTCGCGATTGACAGCAGGCAGTGACGGTAGATTCAGGGGAAACCAGCCAGTGCTCACGTTTGCGGCGCTTAGTTTTTCAATGAGTCGTCGAGGTCGCAATCCGCTCTCCAGTGGCTCGGGATTCTCTCGGAATTTGTCTAGACCATCTCCATCGAACAAATAATACTGGTACCGTTTTGCAGGCATCAGCGATCTCTCGAAGCCGAGGATGAATAGGCGTGGCCGACTCTGCGGTGTGAAATGCTTGGCATCCACCACGAAAGCGTCAAGAAAGTATCCAAGGTCCGCAAGCTGTTGAAGCGCGATCTGGAAAAATTTCCCATCGTGCGAACTCAGGAGCCCGATGACATTCTCGACCAGCACCGCTCTTGGGGCTCGTCCTTGCTCACGCAGTTTCTTCATCACTTTAATGAAGCCGTAGAATGCCCCGGACTGACTCCCTGACAGCCCTTTCAGATTGCCGGCGAGTGAAAGATCAACACATGGAAAAGAAGCCGTCGCAAGGTCAACCCGGCGTCCCGGGATTCTCGCTAGAATCCTTTCCGTTCGCCATACGTCTTCCACGTGGTAATGGTCGGCTGATCCGAAACACGCCTCATACATCCGTCGTTTCTTGGCTTCAATGTCGTTCGAGTAAACGCACTTCCAGCCATGCGAACTGAGACCTAGGTGGGTGAGCCCGATGCCAGCGAAAAACTCGATGCATGTGAGACTGTTCCAAACCGCATGCTCGACGGGTTCGAGATAGGAATCAACCTTCGGCTGATCGAGAATTACCGTTGAAACGGCCATCGGCATTATTCTTGGGTATCGCTGTGGGAAAAATAGCACGTATCGCCCTGTGGGAATCTACGGAGTAAACATGGGCAGGCTCCTTCGGGTGACAAGATTGGGATCGATCCGAAAGCGGAACACTTTCAAGGATAATCACTCTGTGATACGGAAAAAGAAGTCTAAGCCGGTCGAACGGTCCGAGGCTACCGTCCTGGGCGAGGTCGTCCCCGAAACGGACGCCATTAGGAGGGAAATCGAATCCTTCCTCAAGACGTTGGACGAACGCGGCAGGAAAATCGGGGGCGTACAGCACGGCGTGTACGCCTTTTATGACTACTTTGGAGAGCCCATCTACGTGGGACGGACGAAGGAGCGAATTGGGACACGTACTCGCCGCCACTTAACCAATCAGCGAACGGATGCCGTCGCCATGAGTGTTCTTGATCCAGTAGAAGTCGCCGAGGTGGAAGTGTGGCCCTTCTATCTCAAAGGCAAGAACAAGGCGGAGATAGAGCAGATCCTTGCCAGCGCCGAATACACGGTCAAGAAAAAGGTGGTCGAACTCTCCAAGCTGAAATTCGTGCTCAATGAGAAGGACATTCCCACGACCCGGGACATGGAATTACCGAAGTCATACAGGAAACGCATCGTTCCTTCCCCGATATATGAAGCACGGCAACATCCCGACATCAGGATTGCGCAACGTGCTGCGACGATAGCCGACCTCGCTAAGATCATCGTTGAGCGGAAGGTGCAAAAGGGGCTAAGAAGAACCCTCCTGTTTCAGGCCGTCCGCCTGCAGTCATTAGCCAAGGAAAGACTGGACCAGATCACGGGGCCGATTGAAGTTGAAACAGGTGACGAGGAGAGCGGCGACAGTCGCTAAAGGCTAGCCAGCCTTTCCTG
Organism: Candidatus Acidiferrum sp.; assembly: GCA_035568115.1. GTDB lineage: Bacteria > Acidobacteriota > Terriglobia > Terriglobales > Acidobacteriaceae > Sulfotelmatobacter. The sequence continues at coordinate 6,853 of DATMOP010000078.1, read as the reverse complement.
GCATTCCCTCTGTTTGGGAGGAGGCCGCGTTTCTATCGGGCATCAAAATCTTGTCAATAGGCAAAAATTACACGAATCGTCCTAACTCGCTCACAACAATGGAAATATAATTCTGGGAAATGTGACGGTTTGCCCCTATTCAAATTGATATAATAGATATAGAGAGTAAAAATTAAAGAATCTACGGCGCGGCCCATGGGCTGCGCCTTTTCTTTTGGGCGACTTCTTCACGTGAAATGAGGCGGGCGGGATATGGCCAGGTTCAGCGGATTCAGGAACTTCAAAGAACGCGGCGAGTGGGTCGAGCTACAGTTCATGGCGCAAGCTCTGCGCAAGAAATTAAGGGTATCGAAGCCCTGGGGAGATTCGGGGTCCTATGATGTGGGCATCGAACATCGGGGGAGGCTTCTTAGAGTACAGGTGAAGTCAACCAGTTACAGACTTGGCAGCGGATATCAATGTGCATGCCAACCAAACGCGAGGAGTAGACGGTATACGACGCGAAAGGTCGATTTCTTCGCGGCCTATATCGTCCCCGAAGATGTGTGGTACATCATCCCCGCGGCCGTTGTGCTCAAAACGAAAAGCTGCGACGTGATGCTCTGTCCGGTACAGCCGGCGCGCAGCGACTCGTATCTGTACGAGCATTACCGGGAAGCCTGGCATCTGTTGCGGACCCCGAAGAAGAAACGCGCTGCTGCGGCTGTCGCAAAGAACGCAGCAAGGATGGAGCACGCCGTACTCCGCTGCAAATTACTTGGGAAGGCTGTGCAGGAAGTCTTCGAGCACGTGGTTGAATTTCTCTGGGTCGTCAACGAACAGGGCATGGCCGTCCCCGTCGAAGCGCTCCAGCCGGACCTTGTCGCCAAGCTTTGATTTGACGTAATCGGCGCTGGGTTGCGACTCGGGCTGGTAGGCGAAGAGCACCGGGCGATTCATCCTCGCGAGCCCGGTGGAGAAATCCTTTACGCCGATCATGTTGTAGATGAGGACGACCGCGGTATCGGCCGGAACCTGGACGGAGGCGTCGATGACGCGCTTCAGGTAGTCCTCGGTCTGCGGCTTTTTGAACATGCTGCGGACAAAGCCGTCCGCTTGTTTCTGGCGATCCTGTTGCAGCTGGTTCATCCATCCCGAGATGCCGGCGACCATCTCAGGGCTGGCCTTGTCCGAGAGAAATCCATCCACCAGCACAATGCCGCCGACGTTGTCAGTGCCGAATTGTTCGGCATACTTCGCCAGCTCGCCGCACGCCATCGACCAGCCGACCAGGACCGGCTGCTTCAGGCCAAGTTGATCGACGAGTTCTTTGTAGTCGCGGGCGCGGGTTTCGGGCAGGTGACCGTAGGGAGGCTTGTCGCTCTCGCCCTGCGAGCGGGGATCGACGGCAATGACGTGGTACGTCTTCGAGAACTCGTCGATCTGCTTTTGCCAGATCCAGGCCGGCATCGTCCAGCCAGGAATGAAAACGATTGCCCGGCCGCTCCCAGCCTCAACGTAATGGATCCTGACGCCGTCGGAAGTTTTGAAAAAACCGCTCTTCGCCGCCTGGGCTACGACGCTCGGCACGGACAAGACGCACAGCAGGACGACTGCTAGTTTGGTTCTCATATCCTCTCCTTCACGCATCGGCTCTGGGGCAAGGTACCACAAAGCCACTTAACATGCCGGACCGGAGAAACTCCCGTATAAGAACTGCGCCCCATTTCTGCAAACACACACCTTCGTGCGAACCGCTTTCCGTTTCAACTGAGCTTTCTCTAACTAGAATCGCTCTGTGATTAAGGCCCACTTATGAGGATTCTGATTGCGGAAGACGATGCGGCTCTGGCCGGCTTTGTGCGCCAGGGCCTGCAAGGCGAGCACTACGCGGTAGACGTCGTGGAAGATGGCGAGCAGGCCCGCGCCATGGGCAGCGAGTTCGACTATGACCTGGTCATCCTCGATCTGAACCTGCCGAAACTCGATGGCGTAAGCGTGTTGCGCCATCTGCGGCTGAAGCGTCCCAGCCTGCCGGTCCTGGTGCTCACCCAGCGCAGCCGCGTCGAAGACCGCGTACAGTGCCTCGACACCGGCGCCGACGACTATCTGCCCAAGCCATTTTCCTTCAGCGAACTCTCCGCCCGCATCCGCGCCCTGCTGCGCCGCAGCCACCTGCCGTCCGAGTCCGTGCTGGTAGTCGAGGATCTTAAGCTCGACCGCGTCGAACACCGCGCCGAACGCGCCGGCCGCCGCATCGAGCTCACCTCCAAAGAATTTTCCCTCCTCGAATACCTGATGCGCAACGCCGGCCGTCAAGTCTCTCGCGCCATGATCATCGAGCACGTCTGGAACCTCACTTTCGATACGACTACTAACGTGGTGGATGTTTATATCAATTATTTGAGGAGGAAAGTAGATGATGGGCATCCGCGTAAGTTGATTCATACGGTGCGCGGAGTGGGGTATGAGTTGAGCGGGGAAGCGGGGGTGCCGTCGTGAGCGTGAGCGCGACGCAACGTTCACAGGACGCGCAGACCCTGGCGCGCAGTCCGCTGGAGCGGCTGCTGCATGCGCTGAATCAGCCGCTGACCGGGTTGCAATGTTCGATGGAGGTGGCGCTGGCGAGTTTGCGGACGGTTGAGTACTACGTCGAGCGGCTGCGAGCGGGGCTGGAGTTGACGGAGCGCATGCGCGCATTGGTGGAGGCGATCCGGGAAGTGGCGGATGGGGAAGCAGAAAAAAATGAGGAGCCGGAGGCGATTGAGTGGAAAACGCTGGTGCGGGAGGTGATGGACGACCTGAGACCCGTGGCGGAGGTGAATGGGGTTCGCATAACGCTCGATTGCTCTACGACTTGTTCCCTGGCAGCAATGGGGGCGCGGCGAAAATTGTCCAGCTTATTGTTCCGGCTGCTGGAGTCGGTTGTAAGTCTGGCCGACCGGGGGAGCGCACTTCGCATTGAGGCGGGGATGGAGGCGGGGGGTGCGGCGGACGCGGTGTGGGTGCGTATTCGTTGGTATGCGGGGCTGACGCAGGCTGAGTTCTCGCGGCCTGAACTGGGGTTGTTAGTTGCGCAGGCGGGCTGGGAGCGGGCGGGCGCGAAGTGGGAACGCGAGCGGACAGAAAACCTGGAAACAGTAACGGTCCGGCTGTCCGGCGTTTCGGACGGCAGGGAAGACTTTTAGTCCTCCTCATCAGCTTCTTATTTTCTAATCGAACCTAATTTCTTTTCGGGCAGGAGACTCGCAATGAGTGCCATGACAGCTTTTCCGATTGCCGCCAGATGCGCGGGTGGAGCGTTGATTGCCAGTTCGAGCAGCGCCCTGCGGGAGCGGGTGTTACAGAGTCTCAACGGACGCTGGCGCCCCGTACAGCACGCGGTGGGCGGCGCCGATGCTCTGGTGAAGCTAGGAAAAGGAGAGTGGCAGGTTTTGTTTCTCGACCGGCGACTGCCCGACCTGGATAGCGCAGAACTGATGGCGATTGTGGAGCGGAGGTTTCCTGGCATTCAGGTGGTGCTGGTGGACTCCGCCGCCACCCTCCCGGCAGAGGAAGCCGAAGCGACGGGGAAAAAGGATCCAGAGAACGAGGATCGAGATGCGGGCGCGGCTTGCGGCAACGAACCGGAAAACGCGTGGCGAGCTGCGGAAGGGAAGGAACATGAAAAGGAACATGAATATGAGCCGCTGCCGGGCATGATTGGGCGAAGCCAAGCCATGCAGCGCGTCTACCGGCTGGCGCAGTTGGTAGCTCCCAGGACAACGACTGTGCTAATCGTGGGGCCGACGGGCACCGGCAAGGAGCTGGTGGCGCGGGCGCTGCATGTATTAAGTCCGCGGTCCACCAGGCCTTTTGTGGCGGTGAACTGCGCCGCGATTCCGGAGGCGCTGCTGGAGTCGGAACTGTTTGGCCATGCCCGCGGGGCATTTACCGGAGCGGTGCAGGCGCAGGTGGGACGGATTCCGGCGGCGCACGGGGGAACGCTGTTTCTCGACGAGGTCAGCGAACTGCCCTTTGGCATGCAGGCCAAGCTGCTGCGGTTTCTGGAACAGAAAGAAGTGCAGCGGCTGGGCACGGCTGAAACCACGCGGGTGGATGTGAGGGTGATTGCCGCCAGCAACGTGGATCTGGCGGGACGCGCGGGCCGGGGAGAATTTCGCGAGGACTTGTTCTACCGTCTCTCGGCCTTTCCTTTGGAACTGCCGCCCCTCACCGAGCGCCGTGTCGATATTGTTCCGCTGGCGGAACATTTTCTGGCGTGCATGGCCGCGGCAATGAGCGCGCCCTGCCCGCGCCTGAGCGAGGAGGCGGTCCGGATTCTCGAAGCTCATCCGTGGAAGGGCAATGTCCGGGAATTGCAGCATGTGATGGAGCGGGCTTCCATCCTGGTGGAGAGCGGGGACACGGTCTTGAGCGAGCATCTTTATTTCCCGTTTCAACAGACGCTGTTTCCAACCGCCCGGACACTTTCGTGCGCCAGCCTGGCAAGTTAAGAAGCGGCTTACAATTTAGCGCGGCAGTGGACCGCGGTCTTCCTTCAGAAGCGTGCTTCAGAAGCGTGAGGGAGAGGCATCGTGGTCCCTCGGGAGGCTCTCGATTTGCGACTTTTCCCGGCGCTGAACGTGCCGGGCGGTATCAAACGCCATATCCCGATCTGGATTACTTCCGAATAGCCGACAAACGACGATTGTTTACTTTACACGTGTTATACATTAGTATACACTCCTTGCATGATGAGGTTAAGTCCTAGTCCTGCTTCGTTTTACGGTCATCGGCAGCGGACATCCTCACAATTCGTTCGCGCAGTTCGTCTTTTACGCGGCTCACAAGCGTCCGCAGTGAGACATCCTCTAGCGGCCTACCCGTCTTGCGTTTCTTTTTCTTCTTACGAGGCTCTGCCATGACACTCCCTGAATTGAATCGGCTGTTCTCCACTGACGAAGATTGCCGCGAGATTTTGACTCGGTTGCGCTGGCCGGATAGTGTTTCCTGTCCACGATGCCAGAACAGACTTGTGTGGTGGGTAGATTCCCGGAAGCAGTTCACTTGCAGCGAGTGCAGCTATCAGTTCTCCGTAACCACTGGCACGGTGTTCAATGATTCCCACTTGCCGCTGGCTTCGTGGTTCATGGCCGTTCTGCTCTTGGTCGAAGCACGCAAGGGCATGAGCGCGAATCAAATCAAGCGCACACTCGGGGTCAGTTACAAAACCGCATGGTATCTGTGCCATCGCATCCGTGCAGCGATGAAGGAAGCTGACCAGCCAATGTTGGATGGCACGGTTGAAATGGATGAAACCTACGTAGGTGGAAGGAAAAAGGGACAAGGAGTTTGGGCTGGCAAGCAAAACAAGGAAGTCGTGGTCGCTCTTCGACAGCGCGGCGGTGATCTCCGATTCTTCCACGCTCAGGATGCGAAGTCTGGCACCCTGGCAAAGTATATCCGCGAAAACGTGAGCGAAGATGTGGAAGTCATGGTCACCGACGAACACCCCGCATACCCGTGGGCGATGCGCCGAACCGGAATGCACACGAAACACAAGACCATCAAACACAAAGAGAAAGTTTACGTTGACGGGGACATTCACACTAACACTGTGGAATCCGCATTCTCGCTGTTGAAGCGCGGCATCATGGGAACGTGGCACAAGATCAGCGCTAAACATCTTCCGGCCTACCTTGACGAAATGACGTTCCGATTCAATCGCCGGAAACGCTCTGATCTGTTTATGGACACGCTGCGTCATATGGTCACTGCGCCTGTTCTGACGTTTCAGGCTCTGACAGCTCAGCCGACTTCTCCGACCCAGCAAGATAGCTTTTGATTTTCTCAAGTATTCCATCGGGTATCGTCGGAGAACCACCACTAGTCCAAGCTTCCCTAACAGCGTAAAGGAGTTCGGAAGGGAGAGTGCCAAGGCCGGACTCTTTGCGAAGCCGCCAATAGAACGATGCTCGCCCTACATCTGTGGCTGTCTCTGCCATCAACTTTGCCGTCATTACCTGATACGTCGTTTCCTCAGTGGTGCAGATTACGCTCTGCTGGAAAAAGGACAGAATGCTCATAGCGGCAAATTGTCCATTCCCGATTGCCCAATACCCCGGATCGTCTCGAATCTCAGCAACTCCAGGATTTGACACCGTAAAAATGTGTGGGGCATTCTTGTGGTCAAGGCCACACACTAAAAACGTGCATCGAATCTTAATCTGTTCGATGTGATGACATAGAGTATCGAACACATCGGCCCCGAATTGCTTGCGACCCTTTTCCCGAAAGTCTTCGATGTCCTTGAATCTCCACCGCCCTAACACCTGCGATTCGCAAAGCCTAGACAGATATTCCTGATAGCTGGTCTCGAAAGCATGGACCAGCACTTCTAACGTGTTCTCCTTTCCAGAGCACAACTCGTTAGCTCGTTTCATAATTGGTGGGGCTGGGGCTGTATCGTTCCCCGCAAACATGCAAAGCCAGCCATTGACCAAGCCGCTCTTTGTCGTTGCATCCTCATTGGAAAACTCGCCACTTGCGACCTTACGATCTACGATGGCTATGATTTCATTGGTTGTCGAGATTGCGGCTATGCAGACAGACATGTCTCCTCCCCATTCTGATGGAGGCATTGTAGTCACATCGTCGCCACACGCGTCAAGTAAACAATCGTGCGACAAACCGTTAGGAACGTGAAGCTCCCGATAAGCCAGACAAATACACTCGAATCGTGGGCGCGGCCGCGTCTCAATTGTCCTTCGCTATGCGCTACGCCTCTCTGTACGCGGGGATACGCGCGGCCACATAGGCACCGAGCGCTAAGTCCACGAGCATGCAGGCAACTGCGTACCAATCCGGGATATAAGCCGAGTTCTTGTAGTGC
>DATMOP010000077.1:0-128713 GCA_035568115.1 Candidatus Acidiferrum sp. | reverse complement strand
GTCCGAATTTGTCCGTGCATTCTATGGCAGCCGGGACATTCAATCGGGCTGCTGAGGTTAATGCCCCACCGCGTCTTGAAAATCGTGCCGTGGACGACCAGAAGAATGCCCGCTCCTAATGTTCCACCGATGATCAATAGCTCCATCATGCGGGCAGAATTCCCTGCAGCGAGTTTCAAAACCCTCGATCGTCCCCGGCAATTTCGCAGCCTGCTTAGTCGCCTGCTGCCTTGAAGCTCTGGTCAACGGTCTTGGTGTCTTTCGCGGCGACCGTGACCTTCTGGGTCTGCTCGCCCAGTTTTTCATGGACGAAAGCGATGGTGTAGTCGCCCGGGGGCAGGCCCTTGATTTCATATTTCCCGCTCTTATCGGTAACCGCGTAGAACGGGCTCTTCACCACGTTGACGTACATCTTCATCCACGGGTGCTGGTTGCACTTTACCGGGAGCATGATTTCTTCGCGGGCGAAGTTCTTCTCCAGCGGAGCGGCGGCCGGGGGCTGCGACTCGTTCCACTCGCGGTTGTCTTTCGGCGTGGGATGGATGTTGTGCGTGGTCTGATCGTCGTTCTTGATCTGCACGGTCTGGCCCGCCATCACGCCCAGCACGTGGGGATGATATTTGCAGCCGCTCTGGTCGAGGACGACCGGGTCTTTGGGAACGTCGAAGGTGCGGCTGCCGAGTCCGTCTTTTACGTATACGAACACGTTGGCGAGGTCGCCGCCCGTCACTACCACGGTCTCGGCTTCGTTCGCGCCTTTGCAGGCGGGATCCTGGCTCATGTCAATCTTCGCCGACTTGGGTGCTGTGCCATCGAACTTGACAGTGCCGCTAACCGTGGCTGCGGTTGCGGGATCGATAGGAGCGGCTGCGGGAGCGGGCGCCGCTGACTGAGACATGGTGCTGGCCGGCTGTTCCTCTTTCTTGTTGCAAGCCGTTGTCACCAGCAAAGCGCTCAACGCGAGCGTGCTTACGAAAATCATTCTCCAATTTCTCTTATTCATGATGTCCTTCTTTCCGTAGTAGTTGAGAACCACACAAATTTCGTATTCGCCGAACCCGCCATTTTACCGCGAACCTCCGCTGACTGCTTGATGCGATTCCGCAGCGGCTTGCCTGCGATTGCTCTTCGGTTGTACCGCTGCTTTCGCCCGCGGCATGGACGACGCTACTTTGCGCTGTTCTTCCGGCGTCAACTGGAAGATGTAGTCGGTCAGCAACTTGCGATGATCTCCCTCGTAGCCCTGGAACGAGGGCGGTGTGGGGCCGGCAAATACCCACTGATTATTCTGCTGCTTGAACAATCCTGACGGCATGGACGTGCCGGGGCTGACGGCTTGCGGGTCGGTGATCCAGCGCTCGACCCAATCCGGCTTTAGGCGTTCTTTTGCCAGCAGGAAGTTGGGCGCGGTGGCGATCTTGTCGTGCGCGGGATCGCCGGTGGCGTGGCACTTCAGGCAAGGAGCCGCGGTGCTTGAGAACAAGCTGCGCGCCATGTCCGATTCTTTTGTGGTGAGCACCGGCACCTGCTCCGGAATATAGGGCAGTGGCTGCTGCGACAGTGCCTGGAAGAAGCGCACCAGCTTGCGCAGTTCGTTGTCGGAGAACGAGAACGTTGGCATGCGCACTTTTAAGTACGGACGCACGCCGTTGCGGTTCGTATCTGTCGTGCTCAACGCGGGATTGGACAGGAACTTGCGCAGCCACTCCGGATCGACGCGAGCGCCTTCCGTCAAGAGCTTTGGAGGCAACTGCTCCTGATTATCCTGATACTGCTTCAATCCCATCAAAATCGTTTGCTGGCCGGGGATGAACTGGTGGCAGCCCATGCAGTTGTATTTCTTGATGATCCACCAGCCCTCCTGAATATCGTGGCGGGCGTCGCCGGGCTTGTATTGATAACTCGCGGGCAGGGAAGTCTCTTCGCTCCCCATCAGGAAAGTTGTGAGATCGCGCACCTGATCCTTGGTGAGGTGGAGGTTGGGCATGCGCAGGGCTTCGGTCTCGCCCTTGACCTTGCCCTGATCGTAAATGTTGGGCTCGGCGAGTTTGTGCTCGAAAAATCCTTTGTGGTCGTACCAGGGCTCCGTGGCGGGGCCGTCGGGCAGGCGCGCCAGATCTTCCTTGTCTTTAATCGGCTCGCCATTTTTACCACCGCGCTGGGCGGTCTCGGTGAACAAGGCGAAATCGAGGCGTTCGATGGGTTTGCTGCCTTCGTAAGTTAGTTCGGTGCCGATGCGGCCTTCGTCTTCGAATCCAGCGATTTCATGGCAGCCGGAGCAGCCGAAGTGACGCACCCACTTCTTGCCTTCGGCCTTGAGGTTCCCGTCGTCCATGAATGAAGCATCGGCGTAGGACGACGGCTCCTGCTTTTTCTGCGTCATCAGATATGTCGCAATGTCTTCCGCATCTTCCGGGGCGAGGCGCAGGCTCGGCATCACAGTCATGTTCTGCACTTGCAGTTCGTGGCCGTCGTTGGGGCAACGGCTGTGATCGAGATCGAACTTATACGGAAGGCCCTTCTTGGCGTAATCCTCAGGGCCGATATCCTTCTTCTCGTAGGGGCAGTAGGGACGCGTACGCTCGCGGGCGTTATGAATCCATCGCACGAGGTAATCGTAGTTTGCTTTTTCGCCGACACGCGTCAGATTTGCGGCGAACGTGCCGCCCTGCACTTGGTCGCCTTCGCCGATGGAGTGGCAGGCCATGCATCCGCGGGTCTCAAATAATTCTCTTCCGTGGGTGGCGTTGCCGGGCTTGTGCTTGGGAACGGCATCGCTGAATCCCGATTGCCAGATGTACGCCGAAATTGCCTGAATCTGATGGTCGTTCAGGCGGAAGTTCGGCATCTTCGTTGTGGGGCGGAAGTCCGAAGGCTTTTTCAGCCACACGGGAATCCAGTTCTTGTTCAGCTTGAGACGCACATCTTTCAGGTTCGGACCGACCTTCTTCTGGTCCTGCATCAGGCTGTGGGACTGGTAATCGAGCTGCTGCAAACGTCCGTCCAGCTTGCTGTTCTCTACTCTCAAGTCAACTGCCTGGCCATTCAGGCGGTTGGCTTCTTCGTTCGACTGTGCCGCGTCCGCCTCTTTCATCAAATAAGCGGTCTGCTTCACGTTATCTTTCTTCTGAGTTTCGATCTGCTTGATCTGCTGGCCGATCGAGTTCAGATCTTCCGGCTCTTTGTCGTAACCCTCGTAGCGGTGGCAGCCCATGCAGCCGCGCTGGCGGAACAGGTCTTTGCCGTTGTTGATGGTTTGCCACTGCACGTCGCCGCTGGCGAGGACCATGTCGGCAGCGTGGCAATTCTGACAACCCGCCTGCGAGTTTTCTTTGGGATGGAGCGGCCACAGCCAGTGCTCGTAGTTTCCGTGCGCTTTCTCGACGCTGGTAGTGGCACGCCCGTTGCCCTGATGGCAGGGCGAGCAGCCAAACTTTTCCGGATCGTGAATCTTCAACAACTCGGGCTCGGGATGGCTGGTGAGAGCGTTCGCGTATTCGTCCGGTTTTTTCTCACCTTTTGACGTCATCGAAGCCGGAGTAATTTTCAGGGGCTCGCGCGCGTTCAGGTGGCAGGATTCGCAGCGGTCCACGATGTTCGCATCGGCCACATTGATCTGGACGATCTGAGGGTCCCAGTCCGCGATCTTGCGCTTGAGACCGTCAATCTGCTGCGGCGTAAGGTCGACCATGTGGTCGGAGACGTACTCCTCCATCTTCGCTTTCGCCGCAGTCACGGGCTTGAGGACATCGCCGAGTTCAAGGCTAAGCCTCGTGCGCTCGTCGCGGATCTCATTGTATTTTTCTTCAAGCTGTGGGAAGGTGTATTTCTGTCTGCTGCCGTCAGGGAATTCGACCGTGGCCTGCTCGCTCTTATAGCTGTCGATTTCTTTGCGCTTGCTGGCTTTCGCGGAATCGCTGGTGCTGGTTTCGAGTTCGTAGGTGAGCGCATTCACGTAAGCGCGGCGGTCGGTGAACACGCCCTGCACGGCGAGGAGGCGGGCGCTGGCATCATCGAGCTTCCGGCGGGCTTCATCCGCCTGCGGCTTCGAGTCCTGATACGTTTTGTCGTACGCCTGCTTAAGCGCTGCGTAGTCCGAATTCTGCTCAACGTCTTTCTCGGACGTCGCCGACTTCGACCGCGAAGTGTTCAGGAATGCGCTGTAGCGGTCCTTCCAGTGCTCCTGGAAGGCCTTCCACGGGCGCTGCGTCCAGGCCTCGTCCCACAAGGCCCAGAACAACGTCGCCATCAGAATCACCGTCGCGATCAGGTAATACGCGGCGTACGATTTGGTTGTAATCGGGTCCTGCTCGAGGTTGGGTTGTTCAGGCACCGCGCTTCCTCCGGAAAATCGGGTCTTAGGTATCAGGTCTTAGGTCTTAGGTTCGAGACCTTGAGTTCATTGGTGTTCCCAAAACCCAAGACCCAAGACCTAAGACCGCACTCAAATATTGAACCAGGGCGTAATCCACACGTACTTGATGTGCCACAGGAGCCGCAAGCCCATCTTTAAGGGCAACGCTACCATGGTAAGCAATAGAAACTGCGTGATCGAGAATTGCAGCAGGCTCATGCGCTTGAAATCTTTTCCCATGTACCGCCGGAACAGCGAGTAGACGAGAAATCCTCCGAGCAAGTAATAGCCGCCGACTACGATGGCGCCAAAGATTGCCTTCGCCATGTTCGAAGTGATTCCGAAAATGTCGGGTAGGTCGCGGTTCACTTCGTAGATCAATCGGTTGTGATCCCAGGTTTGCCCCGGCCAGAACCACTGCCAGCCAGGCCCTCTTATGAAGGTACCGATGATGATCATCGCGATCCACAGAATGATGAAGCCGAACAAAAATGTGCCGATTGAAAACTTGCGCTGCTTCCACGTGTAATAGCCGCTGCCCAGCGGGTTCGTATCGATATATGGAATGACCATCAGGCCGATGATGATCATCGTGGGCATTACGACGCCGGCGATCCACGGATCGAAGTAGACGAGCATCTCCTGCAGTCCGAGGAAGTACCAGGGAGCCTTCGCCGGATTCATGGTCAGGTTGGGATTGGCGGGCTCTTCCAGCGGAGCATTGAGCGTGATCGACCACACCATCAGAATGATGGTGACGATGATGGCGGCGAGAAATTCAATGCGGAGGAGAAATGGCCAGACGTGGACTTCTTTTTGCCACCCGGGCTTGAACGGCCAGGTCTTGCGGTGATGCGTCTTGGCGAGGGCGGCGTCGCCTTCCAGTTGCTCGATCAGCACATCGTTGGCATGCGCCTGTCTCCATGCCAGGTAAATGTAGAAGGCCAGCAGCGGAATCAAGCCCACGATCGGCACGTTGTCTGGAGCCGAGCAGATTTCCCAAAGTTGTCGCCAGTCCATACTTTCTCCAAGAACTTTGTGGGGACGGCCGCCCTCGGCCGTCCATGTCGAGCGAAGCTCGACGGGTTGTTGCTGGCGCCCGGCCAAAGGCGGCCGAGCTGCGCTCGGCGGACAGCCGAGGGCGGCTGTCCCCACATGAATGCCCGCTATTCCCCCGCAGCCTTCGGTCCTCGGCGAGGCTTATCCGCCTCGGCCTCCAACATCACCGGGGCCGGACCCGAAATTCCGCCATCCTTGCGCACGCGCCAGAAGTGCACGATCATCAGAATCGAGGCAACAATTGGAATTCCAATGCAGTGCCAGATGTAGGACCGCAGCAGAGCATTCGCATCCACGATCGACCCGCCCAGCAGGCCGAAGCGCACGTCGTTGTATGGGGTCATGCCGAGCATCGAACCGAACGGGCCTTCGTGTCCAAGCAGCGGCGTAGCGCGCGCCATGTTCGTGCCTACAGTGACAGCCCAGAATCCCAGTTGGTCGTCGGGCAGCAGGTATCCCGTGAACGACAGCAACAGGGTGAAAACCAGTAACAGCACGCCGATGTTCCAGTTGAACTCGCGCGGTTTTTTGTATGAGCCGGTGAGAAATACGCGGAACATATGCAGCCACACGCCGATCACCATCAGGTGGGCGGCCCAGCGGTGCATGTTGCGCAGAATCTTTCCGAAGGGCACATCGTGCTCGAGATAGAGCACATCGCGAAATGCCTGCACCTTGCTGGGATGGTAATAGAACATCAGCAGCACACCGGTGTAGGTGAGGATGATGAAGAGAAAAAACGTGATCCCGCCCATGCCCCAGGTGTAGCTGTAACGGACCGCATCGCGATCGATCTTCGCGGGATGCAGATGTAGGAACACATTGGAAAGCACGCCCAACGCCCGGTTTCGCGGAGTGTCGTCGTGCTTGTGGCGGAAGATCGAGGTGTAGACCTGGGTCTTGGTCGGATCTTTCAATCCCTCGATCTGTTCTTTCGCCTTGTTGGGGATGTCGACCTTCATCGCCTGAATGTCTTCTTTGACGCGGTCGACTAATCCCACTTTACCGTTCTTGCCGTTCGGATTATTTTCGTCAGCCATGATTGCCTCTTCTTACTTGAGAAAGCCGGCGGGACGCCAGCGCTACACTCCCGTTAAGAATGCTCCCGGATCGTTGAATTTGCTGGGCTGTCCTTTCGGCCATTGATAGAGGCGCGACGTATCGACGATGATCTGTCCGTCTGGCGCCAGTTCCACGTGGGCGCGGTCCATAGGACGCGGGGCCGGTCCCTCGAAGTTGATGCCCTCACTGTCATATCCGCTGCCGTGGCACGGACACTTGAACTTGTTTTCGCTGGGCTTCCAATCCGGAGTGCATCCGAGGTGGGTGCAGCGAGCATAGATCACGAACACGCGGTCGGGCGTGCGATCGACCCAGATGCGGAATTTCTGCTGGAACTTCGTATCGACCCCGAGCGCGAATTCCGAGGGATACCCGATCTTGAAAACCGAGTTTGGTTCGAACAGAGTGCGGGGAAGAAAGAATCGGAAGAAAGCGAGGAACCATGCGGTCAGGAACGCGGTCACGCCGACCCACACCAGGCGCCGCCTCCGCCGGTCGATGTCGGTGTTCGACGGGCCGGACGAAGACAAGCCGGCGGACGCTGCCGCCTTCGAGGTTCCCACCGCGGGTGTGCCTACATACTTCGTGGCATCGATCGTGCCCGCGGTAGCGAGCTTTGCCGCCTCTGGATTCGGGTTGGGCTTACCGCCCTCCGGCTCCGTCATACGTCTCCTCCTGTACAGTAGAACAAATATTTCGTTTGTTTCATCAGTCGGCCGCCACCAGCGCTGGCGTGACGACCTGACTTCCCGTTTCATGAACCGCAACGCCGGAATGAAACAGCTCGCCCAGGGCTTCCACTACCAACTGCCCAAGCGCCGAAATAAACTTTGGAGAATCGTTCAGGCCCGCGCTCATCTCGAATTGCGTAATGCCGAGCCGCCGCGCTTCTTCGCGCGCTTCGTGATCAATCTCGCCCAGCGTCTCCACATGGTCGGAAACAAATGCCACCGGAACGATACAAACTTCCCGCGCCTTCTCCGCGGCCAGCTCACGCAGAGTCCGGTGCAGGGAAGGCTGCAGCCATTTGCTCGCGCCCACCTTGCTCTGGTAGCAGAGCCGGTGACGATTGGGCCATCCCCCACGCTCCATCAGAAGCTGAACCGTATCCTCGATGTGGTGCTGGTAAGGATCGCCCTTGGCAATCACCGACATGGGCACGCTGTGTGCGCTGAAGACGATCTCGGCGCGCTCCGGAACCGGAAACCGCGCTAAGGCTTCTTCTATTTTTTCGATCACCGCGTCTAAATACATCGGATGCTCGTAGAAGGATCCCACGCATTGCACGGGAACGTCGCCGCGGAAAAAGCGCTGCCATTCATTCAGACTGCTGCCCGTGGTGGTTGAAGAATACTGTGGATAGAGAGGCAGCAGCACCACCTCGTCACACTGTGCCGCCTCGACCTGCGCAATGGCTTCGCGAGTGAAGGGATGCCAATAGCGCATAGCGACAAAACAACGGGCATCCAGACCTTGATTTGCGAGCTGCGCCTCGAGGGCCCGCGCCTGCCGTTCGGTGAAGCGCCGGATGGGCGAACCTCCGCCAATCGTTGCGTAATGATGCTGCACCTTACGGGCGCGTGTGGTCGAAATCAGTTTGGCCAGAGGCTTTCGCCCGATGCGGGCGAAAGGAAAGTCAATGATATCGGGGTCGCAGAAGAGGTTATAAAGGAAAGGCTCTATCGCAGCCAGCGTGTCAGGCCCGCCCAGCTGAAACAGAACTACCCCCACACGGCGCGTTGTCTTCGCCATCCCCTGAGATTCCCCAGAACGGGCGAATTTACTCTCATCTGCGGCGAGAGTCAATGGTGGAATGCGATCCGCGTAACTTGCCGGCAACGCACTTCCTTTTTCAGGACCTATGGCAGCCTTAATTCGCCATGTTCCGGAACCACAATCTGCCTGCGCTCGCCGTCGTACCAATACAGCACGCGCAACACCTTGCGCACTTCATGATCGGGGTCGCCACCCATGCTGCGATTATCGACCCTGACATAGAGCCTGCCATCCTGCTTCATGCTGCGGAGCAGTTCCGTGACGTCAACGAAATGCCCAGCCCCGCCATAGAACGCGCGCATGATGTGGAATCCACGATCATGCCACTCATATCCCCGCTCGGGATCGAGGACCAGATTCACGTGCGCATATTCGGGAAAGCGGAACTCCTCAGTCTCGCCGTTCCAGTGCCGTACGCGGATGAAGAGTTCTTTGACGTGGCCTCGCGCGGGATCCACGCCCAGGTTGCGGTCGTTCACGTCGAACTGCAGGATTCCGTCGTGAACATACGAGCGGAGCTGTGGAGTTACATCCACGCGGTGATTGCCGGAGCCATATTCCGCGGCCACCAACTCGCCGCCCTGCGCCGCCGCCAAGCCAACGGCAAGAAATATGAACGCCAAACTACTGACCACAACTGCGAGTGACCTCTGCTTCATAGCACCCCTTTCCGGCTCACTGACCATGAGCCCGCAAACATAAAACGACAATTTTAGTGAACGGCTGCCGGAGTGGCCTTTGCCCTGTCCATCTCTTCGATTACCGCGTCAACGAACTCCGATGTGCCAGCCAAACCTCCAATATCCTTGGTCAACTTTTCCGGATGGCGGTACACCTTCTCCAACGCGTTGCGAATCAGCGTGGACGCCTCGAACTCGCCCAGATGGCGCAGCATCAGCAACCCCGAGCGCAACAGCGCCGTCGGATTTGCTATATTCTTGCCCGCAATATCTGGCGCCGACCCATGAACCGCTTCGAAAATCGCACAATGGTCGCCCAAATTGGCGCTGGGGACGAATCCCAGGCCGCCGACGAAAGCCGCGCACAAATCGGAAATGATGTCACCGTAAAGGTTTTCCATCACCAGCATGTCGTACTGGTAGGGATTCATCACCAGTTGCATGCAGGTGTTGTCCACGATGTGCTCGCCGTAGGTGATCTCGGGGAAGCCCTTGGCCACGGTGCGGCAGCAGCGCAGAAATAATCCGTCCGACAACTTCATGATGTTGGCTTTATGAATGGCGTGGATCTTTTTGCGCTGATTCTTGCGGGCATACTCGAAGGCAAATTTCGCAATGCGCGTCGAGGCCTTCTCGGTGATGATCTTCAAGCTTTCCACCACGCCCGGCACCACTTCATGTTCCAGCCCGGAGTACAGACTTTCGGTATTCTCCCGCACGATGATGAGGTCCACGTCAGGATAACGCGTAGGGATATGCGGCAGATTGCGAATCGGGCGGAAGTTCGCGTACAGCTCGAACTTCTGACGCAAGGCAACGTTGATGCTGGAAAAGCCGCCGCCAACAGGCGTGGTCACCGGGCCCTTCAGACCGACGTGCGTGCGCTCAATGGATTCAATCACTTCTTTCGGGATGTACTCGCCGTGCTTCTCGAAAGCATCGGCGCCCACCTGGAATGACTCCCACTCAAACTTCACGCCTGTCGCTTCGAGAATGCGGACCGTGGCCTGGGTGACTTCAGGGCCAATGCCGTCGCCAGGGATCAGGGTTACTTTGTGGCTCATGATTAAGATCCACTTTTCTTTGCCTTAACTTCCACTGTTTCTTTCGCCTTGACCAAATCCCTCAACTCATTCATGAACTCGTTCACATCCTTGAAATCCAGATACACGGAAGCAAATCGCACATACGCCACTTTATCGTAGCGCCGCAAGCGGTTCATGATGAGTTCGCCCAGTTCGCTGGTTTTGCGCTCGCGCTCCTGCGATTCGATGACGAACGATTCCGCCTCGTTCACAATCTGTTCCAGCTTGCTGATCGGTACGGGCCTTTTTTCACATGCACGCAGCAGGCCGTTCAGGACCTTCTGGCGGTCGAACTTTTCGCGCCGGCCGTCCTTCTTCACCACCATGTAGGGGATTTCGTCGATGCGCTCGTAGGTGGTGAAGCGCTTGTTGCATTTCAGGCACTCGCGTCGGCGGCGGATCGACTCCGCCTCTTTGCTCTCGCGCGAGTCCACCACCTTGTCATTCGCAAATCCGCAAAAAGGACATTTCATGGCGCTGATGCTTTCCAACAAAAATTGAAACTCTTGTCATTCCGACGCCTGACACTGAGCGCAGCGAAGCGGAAGAAAGGAGGAACCTGCTGTGCTTTCCCGCAAGACAAAATTGTAACAGGCGAGGGCGGCGGCACTTCCCAGGCCGTACCTACGGAATAGACAGGTTCTGGGCTTACACTGGCGGCCGGCTGATTTCAGCGTCCTCCGCCTGATGGCTCTCCTTCGACAACTTCCGCAATGACAATCTCTCATGATGTGCTAACGCCAGGCCCAGCGGCACGACCGCGGCGAAAGTGACTAGCCACAGCAGAATCCCGCAGCTCGCTGCCAGTTCCGGAGGCACGGCAAATAAGCCTGAAAGCGTCCTGATCGTGGCGAGTTGCGAGCCTCCTCCCACTGCCGGTAGTTGCAGCATTGACCCGAGCATGCTCGATCCCATCAGAATCAGAATCTGCAATTGTGGAATCTCAAGCGCTGCTTCACCGTAGGAGTGGGTCACGTCCTTGTACGCCATTGCAATGACATACCACATCCCGACGGACACCAGAGTCAGCCACAGGAAGGAAAGTGGACTGTGAATCGTGTTCAGGCCCGCGCCAAACTCGCGGATCCAGTGTGCAATTCGGTGCCCCAGGTTAGCCGAGAGATGTCCGAACTTGCGTTCGACCCAGCTGGCCACCGCCTCACCTCTGCGGTTGATCACAAACGCTGCCACTGCAATCCCCGCGACCAACCCCACGAGAATGAGGACTCCGCGTTGCAGGCTGGAGTACCAACCTGGCTCCGGAATGGAGTACAGTCCTGCTTCCCGGAAAACCGCTAGCCCAATCAGTAGAGTGAACGCTCCCACGTCGAAGATCCGTTCGACTGCCCATACAGCCATTTGCGAGGAAAGGGTAAGTTTTTGGCGATGTGCAATCAAATAGGGACGAATAGGTTCTCCGGCGCGTCCGAGCAGCGCCAGTCCCGCAAAACCGATCATCGTCGGTGACACAAAATCTATTATTTTCGCATTGGGCCGCACAGGCTTCAGAAAAATCTTCCAGCGGATTGCCCTCAGCACATAAGCGGCATAAATCAGTGCGACAGCTCGGGCCACGCGGAACCACTTGATATGACGTGTTTGGTCCCAGAATGTTCCCCAGTCAAAGCTATGCCATTCGCGGTATTGCAGGTAAATCAGAACGGCCACGATGAGGAACACGATCGCGCTGGCCACGATGTGCTTTTTATCCATGAAGGGGAGCAGCCTCGCGCCGCGACCTCGCAACCCGAAGCGGAAACGGCATTCCAAAGGTAAATGAGTGTGAGTGGAGGGTCAAACCGCGCGGCCTGCTACTCGAGGGCGTGCGTGGGATTCGCCTTTGCCTGCGTTTGCGGGACGGACTTGTGTTGCTTGGTTGCACGTCGATGCGTTGCGGCCGACTTGCTTGCCGAACTCGTCTTAGCCACCGGCTGGGTCGCGTTCTTCGCGGCGAGCTTTTTATTGTAGTCCCGCACGATGCGCGCGACGTAGGCTTTGGTCTCGTAATAAGGAGGCACGCCGCCATACTGCTCCACTCGGTGCGGGCCGGCGTTGTAGGCGGCCAGCGCTTTGATCAGATCAAAGTCGTAGCGCTCCAGCAGTTCGCGTAGATATCGAGTCCCACCTTCCACATTCGACTGTGGATTAAAGACATTTTGCACACCCAGTTGCGACGCGGTCTGAGGCATCAACTGCATCAGTCCCTGTGCGCCTTTGGGCGAGACCGCCCGCACGTTGAAGCCGCTCTCGGCGCGAATCACGCTGTTCACCAGATCCGGGTCCAGGTGATAGGTTCCACTGGCTGCGTTTACTACCTCATTAAGATTGAAAGTGCGCTCGACGTTCCGAGGCGGAAATTGCATCTGGAGCTGCGAAGCCGCCTCATCTTTTCCCGGTTGAGGAGTCACCGTTTCAATTGGCGCAGCTTCAAAGTGGTCAATCTCCGCGGTCGGGATGTCCACGAAGCTCAAGCTGTCCGCAGTCGTATAGAGGCGGGTAATCGTTCCGATGACTTGTCGGCGCTCGTGACGGATGGAGAATCCGTTGCGCAGCACGGCGGAATCGGATGCCAGGCAGGGAAGAGCGGCGAGCACGGCGATGACTGCTGTCCATCCCCCGATCTGGATAAACTTCCTCATGTGACACATTTTAGCTGCTGACAACTTCCGCCACGGCGGCCGCGACACCGCACTCGTCATTGCCAAGGGTCACGCTCCAGCCGCGGCCGCGCAACTCCTCGCAGGCATTCCCCATGATAACCGGATGCCCGGCAAACTCAAGCATTTCTATATCGTTGTGGTTGTCACCGATGGCCATGACCTGTTCGCGCCGGAAGCCTCGATGCGCGGCCCATCGCTCCAGGGCGTGACCCTTGGAGCAGCCCGTATTCAGCACGTCGATCATGGAAAGATCACGCTCGGGATATTCGGTGCGCAGCACGGTGACGCGGTTGCCCATTCCGCAGCCTTCGAGTGCCCGCAGCGCATGGCTCATTCGCTCCATCGAGCCGCAAAACATGGCCTGCACAGGATCGGCAATTAGCGCATTCTCGATCGGGACCACGAACTCGATGTAGGCCATATTCTTTTCCAGCCAGCGCCGGATGCTGGTATTCAAGTCGTCCAGGTGTTCAATTACGATCGCGCCCTTGGTTTCTTTATCGAAGGTGAGAACGGTGTTGCCGCGGAAGTCTTGCATCGCGCCAACCAGTTCGCGGCAGATGTCGCGCGGCATCAGGTCGCGATGAAAAGTCTCCCCGGAGAGAGATCTTGTTACGGCGCCGTTCGAGCTGATCAGCCATAAATCAAAGCCGAGCTGTTTTGCGATGGGCAAGGCGAATGTGTGGCGGCGTCCTGTAACCAATACGATTTCGATGCCCGCGGAATGTGCGCGCCGCAGAGCGCTCAGGTCGTCTTCGGAAATCTGAAATTGCGGGTTGAGCAACGTGCCGTCAATATCGGAGGCCAACAGACGGATGGAACGCGTGAAAGGATTCACCACTCATGAGTTTACCATCTGGATGCTGACACTAAAGCTAAGCTGTCGGAGCGCAAATAATTAAAAAACAACTTTTCGCCGGCGGCGGGGTTCGCAGACCTTGTGTAGCCCCTGCGTGCCGTGCAGGCCTTGTAGCCACTCAATTTGGGGAGGTTTTCCATGCCGGACCGCAAGAACATAATGACAATTTTCTTTGTCGTGATGTTGGTTTTCCAAACCGCAGGATGCGGAACGTCAAGCTCGAACCGCGTGCTGCAATCGATGACGGTTACTCCGCCAACGGCCGACGGGCTGAGTTCCCCCATTGGTCAGGTGCAATTCACGGCGACCGGCACCTTCAGCAAAGCCCCGTCTCCGGCGCCAGTGACGTTTGTCGCGCCGTACTCGGGAGGATGGCAGAGTTCTGACCCCTCGATCGCAACGCTCTTCGCGACTGGGACCGGTACTGGAACTGCCACTTTTCAATGCGTAGCTGGCGCCTCCGGCGTGGTGACGATCACCGCTACGGCATCTACCAATGCCGCCACCGGAACCGGGGCCACCGGCACCGCGGTTTCAGGGACGGCACAACTCACTTGTCCGTGAGGGACGGTGGCTTGCTCATACCGGCTTCTGAAGAGGCGTAGCCTCGCCGTGTTATATTGCGCTGTCCATGGGATCGCTCCTTTTCTTCGCCTTCTCGTGGTGGGGCATCCTGCTGCGAGTCGTGGCCATTGTTCATTTCGTCCGCCGCCGCCCGGACTTTTTCTGGCTGTGGATCATCCTGTTTCACTGGGTTGGCGCTCTGGTTTACATCGTGGTTGAGGTCGTTCCTGACGCCGGTCTGCTGCGCACTCAATTCCAAGTCTTTCCGCGGCGGCGGCGCATTCATGAGTTGGAGCGGGCGATCCTCGACAATCCTTCCGCGGGCAACTACGAAGAGCTGGGACTGCTCTATCTGGACAATGGCGACTATGCGCGCGCCCGCGCCAGCTATGACAAGGCGATCGCCTCGCGAACCGATTCGGTGGACGCGTTCTATCGCCGCGGCGTCGCCGAAGTAGAGTTGGGAGACTTCGCCGCGGCTGTGCCCGATCTCGAGCGCGCCGTTGCCGCCGATGCTAACTACGACTTCCATCGCGCCAAAGGCCTGCTGGCTCATGCCTACGCGCAAACGGGGCAGGCGGAAAAAGCCGAGGCTCTGTTTCAGCAGGCGACAAGGATTTCCACCAGTTCGGAGACTTACTACAACTACGCAGTCTTGCTGCAGGCGCAGGGACGCGTCGAAGAAGCGCGGCAGTGGGCGCAGAAAATTCTGGATCAGCGCCGCACGATGCCCGGCTACCAGCGGCGGCGCGAGCGAGTTTGGTTTCGGAAGGCGTATGCGCTGCTGGCGCGGTCGAGATTGTAGAGCGTCGTAGCGAAATCTGAATCGTTGCTTCACATGAACTTCTCAGTGTTCCCAGTTCGGGAAAAGACTGTTTACGATATAGCTACTGGTGGTATACCCCCTCCCCCTTGGTCTATTGGAATCATCGCGTTAGCGGGAAATTGCTAAATAATATATTAGAATCAGCAGCTTACGGGTAAAATCTTGACAACATTTGACTTAGCTCTGCGCTAAGAGCTGATAAATCGCATTCGCGCACTGCCTCCGCTGCCATGATCGTATGTTGGAGTTGTGGATGGCAAGGTTAGATGTCACACCACGCTGTGGATCTCCGAAGAATCTAAGGATACTGCATCCGAGCGGGGAGTGATCTTGGAAACTCTCTGGCAGGGATAAGAAAAAAGCCCACTTCTCGCAAACACCGCGAGAAATGGGGCGCCCAGCTTTTTGCAGACCGCGTATACTAAGCCGCTAGAAGTGGGGCCACCCGCCCACAGAGGCCACAGTATGAGCGACCAAGAGATAGTTCCGGGGCAACAGGTGAGATTGCGAGGAGCTGAGGCAAAACTGCGTGAGGTCAAGAAACGGATCATCCCGTTTGAACAGGACGATCCGCAAATTGAGCCGCTGTTTATAAACTTCGGCCACGGCGCTATTCTTGGTGAGGACGTTTATCTAGACGTAGGAGTCATAACACTTGAGTCGATTGATCCGACCGCTGAAGGAGTCGGCGATTTTGCTGTGATCCATCGACTGGTAATGAGTAAACGGACAGCAAGTGCGATTCGAGATCAGATAGACGAAGTACTGAAAAAGAGAGAAAGTGAAGACACGCAAAATGCCGCTCCATAAACCAACGAGAGGTGGACGAGCGCGTCTTCGTCGGAGATCGGCAAAGCTGTACAAATTCCAAGGAAGTCAACCTCGCCGACCTCTGGAGACCGTGCCAATCACGGTCGATGTCCGAGTATTCATCGCCGATACAGCACCGCTTCCTGCGCAGGGCCCGGTTTCGGCCATGGCGGACACGCAGAGCGAAAAGCAAGAAAAGCTAGAACGTGTGTTTCGGGAGCACGCAGAGCGTTGGAAGAAGGACACGCGCCATTGGTCATCTGTGACAAAGATGGTTATGCACCCATCGTATCGAAGGATCATGGGAATGGGACCTATTGCCTTGCCTCTTATACTGCGTGAACTAAGGGATTACCCGGACCATTGGCTGGTAGCATTAAACGCGATATCTGGCGAGGACCCCTCTTCTCCAGACAGCACATTTGAACAGGCCGTCTCAGCTTGGATGGAATGGGGAGTACGGAACGGGTACTTGCACTGATGGACGAGCGCGATCTTGAACTTGAAGAAGACTGTCCGGGACTCAGGCAGTCAGCCTACAAGATCACAAGCCCCAAAGACCCGAAGTACAATTGCATAGCGTTTGCTGTTGGTGATGTGACGCAGTTTTGGGATGATCTTGGACTTCCGGCAGGAGTGCGAGTTAAAGGTTATTACTGGCCGCCAGGTGCTCCAACAGCAGACACGCTCTTAGGATGGGTGAAGATATTTGAGATTCACGGGTACAGTGAGACACAAGACAGTACCACAGAACCAGAGTACGAAAAAATCGCGATCTATGGCAGTGACATTGGCGCCGAGCATGTAGCTCGTCAGAAAGCATCTGGCATCTGGGTCAGCAAGATGGGTAAGGGTGTGGACATCGAACACACGCTGAGCGGGTTAGAAGGGGACTTTCCGGGCAGAGTGGTCAAGATTATGAAGCGCAAATGCCAAGGCGGAAAGCGGGTGCTTTGAGTGAGTCATAGAAACCAATACCGAGCCGACCGAGGAATTGAAAGCGCAATGCAACGTTGAGAATCAGTTCAGCGATCTCGAGCGGGTGTTCCGTTCCATCATGTCAGTTCGGCGGAAGTGCTGAAGCGAGAAGCGAAGGAGAAACACCGCAACGCGCGGAAGCGAGCAAAGAAAAAGAGGAATTGATCTTCATGGACGACGAGAAGCGCGTTAGTGGTTTGTTGGAGATGGCTAGCCAGCACATGAAGCGATTTCGTGAACTGGAGGAAATCGAGTGGAGGATCAACTTCTCGATTTGGGCTTTATTGGGAGGTCTCGCTTATCTGTGGGTGACCGGGAAAATGACAGCGCCCGCATGGTTCACATTGTTGAGGAACCCGTATGTCTTCCTTCTAGCGCCGATTCCCGCGACGCTGATCCACGGCGGAGCATTGTTCATGCTGAATAAACAGCAACAGGCGCAGGCGAAACTCCGTAACTATTACAGAGATCAAGCTGAGGAACTTCTTAGCAAGCCGATTCACAAAGACAAGTTTCGATACGTAGGTGGTATCAGATGGCGGGATTGGGGCTGGATCGGCTGGGCTCTACTTGTGACGTTTCTGCTATTTGAATCGGTTCTATTTCTAATGCAGACTACAACGCCCCCAACAAGGCCGTAGGATTAGCCAACTATATAATCAGTTAGGGCTAATACCTGTCGTTGGTGTCGATGTTAAACCCGAGGATGGCGTTTACTTCGACCGGCTGTTGGCCGCGCATGGCAGGGCGGAATTTCCAGCTGGGCAGCGCGGCCATGATCTTGGCGGTCATGGCGGCGGGGCCGGGTTCGAGGACTTGGAGATTTTTCAGGTTGCCGGAAGTGTCCAGCATGCATTTGATCGCGACGCGGGCATGAGGAAGGTCGGAGGGAAGATCCTTGCGCAGGCCTTCTGGGCTGACAAGCGCTCCCGCCTGATGGTGCGCGGCGGGATTGGCTTCCGCGAATTGCATTACGACCACGCCGATTGCCGTATCCAAGTAGATGGTGTAGTTGTCGCCGGGAAGCTTGCCGTAGAAATCAAACCCTCCGCCAGAACTCGCGGTGGCAAGGACGGTGAGCGATGGTCCCTCCTGCTTTTTCACCGAAGAGCGTCCGGGAAGAGTAGGTTTGCTGGCGCCATCGGATCCGAAGCTGGGCAGATTGACGACACTGGTGGTGCCGCCGCGAACGTCCACGCCGGGGACGACGGGAGAGCCGGTGGGCGCGCTGCCTGCGCCGCCGGGACCGGGCGTGGGAGAAATTCCTCCGCGCGCGTTGGGGTCGGAGCCGACGCCAGTTCCGGTCTTGCCAGCGCCGGGACCGGCTCCCGTCATGCCACTGCCGGGGCCTGAACCGTGCCCAATGCTTGTACCTCCGCCCGCGCCGCCGAGGCCGGGTTTGTCTCCGCCGGAGGGAGACATCGCTAGCGAGCCTTTGCCGCCGGTGCCGGGGATTCCGACTTTCGATCCGGGTTGGGACGAGACTACGATGCCGGAACCTGAGTTGCTTCCGCCCTCCGCTTTTGGAGGAGCGAGCACTGAGCCGACGTCGCCGGGACCGCCGAGGCCGGAACCTTTTCTGCCGAAGCCAGAGAGGCCGGGGCCTGAGCCGATGGAAGGTGGCGGCGGAACGACGTTATTGGCTAGGAGCGTGCCGCTGCCCGAGCCGCCGGAATTTCCTGTGCCCGCCGACGAGGCGATGCTTGTGCCTGAGCCGGTGATGGAGGGCGGCGGAGGGATCACGTTCGATCCGCCCAGGGTTGGATTCTGAGAGCGTCCGCTTGTCGAGCCGTCAGCTAGCGAACTGGAGCCACTTCTGATCGACGGTGCTGGTGGAACGACTTTGGCAGTAAGCGAGCCACCGGGCGCGCCGCCGGGAGTGCGGCCGGTTCCGGAGGCGGTTCCTCCGGAAACTGTCGGCGGAGGTGGAACGATGTTGCCGGCCAGTGTGCCTGATCCACCCGCAGGATTGCGGCCGCTTCCCGAAGTGTTTCCGGAGGTGACAGTGGGCGGAGGCGGGACAACGTCCTGTGCGCCGAAAAGCTTGCCGATGATACTGCTCACGAGCGAGGTGTTACCCGCGGGTGTGGGCGGAGGCGGAATCACAGTTCGCGAAGGATCGGCGCTGCCGCTTTCCAGCCGCCGCAAGTCGCGCGTGGAATCGGCCGAAGGCGGCGGCGCGATGACGGAGGGCGCGGGTAAGTTGAGTTTTGCTGACCGGGAAGTGTCGCGCTCGGGCGCGGAAACTGGCGGAGGCACGACCGCAACGTTATTCATCTGCACACGCGAGGGCGAGACTTCGCGGCTTGCGACACTGGGAGCGGGCGGAATCACGCTGGTGTTAAGAGCGGGAGCGGAACGCGCCTGGTCACGCGAGACACGCGTGGATGCTGGACCAATCACGTTAGGATTTAGCGAAGGCGAGGCGAGAGTGCGCTGCTGAGACACGTTGGGAGCCGGCGCGATGATGCTGGGGTCCAGACGCGGTGTGTACAGCGTATGCTCGGAGCGAACGCTGGGCGCGGGCGGAACGACGGCCGCATTCAGCGCAGGTGCATTCCGAGAGTTGTTGGACGAAATGCTGGGAGCGGGCGGCACGACGGAACTGAGCGTGAGTCCGCCGCGGGATTGGTCGTGGGTGACGTTGACCTGCGGGGGAGCAATCACGTTGGCGGAAAGACTGGGAGCAGTGAGAGAAGAGTGCAGGCCTTCGGCCGGAGGTGGCCCGGGGTTCGATTTGATGTTCGACTTGAAGGCGAGCAGGTTGGCGACGGCTTCGCTGGACGACGGAAGCTTCAGGTTGGGAGCGTCGACGACTTGGGGCGCGAGCGAGCGGCCCCGAGCCACATGAATGGTCTGAGTGGGGTGATGTGCTTCCTGGCCGCCGGCGCGTCCGGTGGCGCCGGCTTGAGCGCCGCCGAGGTCTGTAGTGCGCGGCAGTTCGTTGCCCGAGTAATAAATCACTTCATAGGGCTTTAACTTTGGCGGGGCGTAAGGACGGAGTTGATTGATCTGCCGCGGAAGAACGATAACGACGAACAGCAAGAACGCTTGCAGCAGCCAAGAAGCGAGCATGCCCCGGTAGGGGAAAATGCCGTAAGGAGCTTCTCCTGCCAGGCGCCCGCCGGAGCGGGCAAAGGCCGGACGGATCGAGGTGACGAACTCATCCCAACGCGAGGTCCACTCGACCAGCAGCCTGGGCGCATCGTGCAACTGGATGATCCTGACTTCTTCGAGTTGGAGGGTCCCGGTCAAAGTGCGAGGGTCTTAAGATGGCTTGCGGGGGGATGAAAGTTAACTTCTAACCCGACTCCTTCACATTGATTTCAATACTATCGCCCAACGCAGTTTCAGTTCTGGCCGCCGTGTGGCTGGGTAACTCCAGGACCGAGGCTGACTGCATGCGGATGGGGGAGAAGCGCCAGGGCTGGAGGTTGTGCTCGACGTGCACCACCGTCCCCGCGCGGTCTAAATAGACTACGTCAATGGGGAATCGCATAGCAAGAGTATGAACTCCATGGCAGGGACTAATCCAGAGACCTCTTCCATTACGGAAGTCACCTTCGGTCGTCCCCAGCAGGCCACGCAGGCGGGACCAGTGTGTTTCCGCCACCGCGAGGTCGGTGGCGAGATAGAGCTGACGCGTCTTGTTAAAAGCGTGGCCGCGCGGGATTAATCCCGGCATGATGACTCCTGATCCTCTATTAATATTGCCTCAGGTTGCTTCTCACTGCCCGCGGTTACTTGCTAACGAGGGAGCGATAGGCCTGAATGAGCGCCGGGCCCACGGTGACGGCGAGGAACGGCACCAGAATGAACACAACGAGGGGAGGAACCATCTTAATGGTGGTCTTGGCGGCCTGTTCTTCGGCGCGCTGCCGGCGTGCGGTACGCAAAGAATCTGAGTGAACCCGCAAAGCCTGAGCCACACTGGTGCCGAAGCGATCGGTCTGGATGAGAGTGCCCACCAGAGATCGAATGTCGTCCACACCGGTGCGGTCGACGAGATTGCGCAGGGCCTCGGCGCGGGGCTTGCCAGCGCGCATCTCGAGGTTGACGAGATGGAATTCGTCGCTGAGGTCGGGATGGGCATGATGCAAGTCCTTGCCGACGCGCATCAATGCCTGGTCGAGCGCTAGTCCGGCTTCCACGCAAATCACCGTAAGGTCGAGGGCGTCGGGGAGGGCGATGCGGATGCGCTGCTGGCGATCTTTGATCATCCGCTTCAGAAAGAAGCGCGGCACGAAGAAACCGAAAGCGGGCACGCAGACCAGCAGGGCCAGACTGTCGAAGCCCGAAAAAGCCACGACTCCTGCCAAACCCAGAAATGCCAGCAGCAGACGAGCCCCGAAATAGTAGCTGGTATGTCGCGGCTCTCGCAGTCCGGCCTGGATAAGCCAGGCCCGAGTACGGGAGACATCGGAAGGCGAAAGCGGGATTGCCTTGCTGATCGGATCGAGGGCCTGCTCCAGGCGCTCTTTCATCTTCACGGCGGGCTTTTCCGGGGCCTGTGTTGGCTGGCCGCCCAGAGCGCGCAAGCGGGCTCCCAGCACGGAACTGGGCGTGACCACAGCCGCGCCGAAAGCGAACACAACCAGCACGACGGTCACGAACACGACGATGGTCAGAATCATCAGTGGCATTTTTACTAACCTGTCTTACTAAACCTGGATCTTGATAATCTTCCGGATTACGAAATAGCCGATCGTTTGCAACGAAAGACTCACCACCAACAGAGCATGGCCGATGGGATCATGAAAAAGGGGGTAGACAAACTCCGGACTGAATATCTCAAGAATCGCCACTACCGCCGGAGGCATGCCCATCAGCAAGGCCATGGTAAGGCGGCCCTGCGCGGTGTGAACCCGCACCTGGCGCTGGATTTTGAAACGCTCGCGGATCACGTAAGAAAGGTTATCGAGGATTTCGGCGAGATTGCCGCCGGTTTCGCGTTGCAGCATTACGGCAGTGACGAAGAACTTCACGTCTACCAAAGGGACGCGTTCGGTGAGGTTCATGAGGGCATCGCGTACCGGCATGCCGAACTTTTGCTCTTCAAAGAGTTGGCGGAACTCCCCGGCCAAAGGCTCGGAGGTTTCGTTGGAAATCATTTCCAGGGCAGTGGTGAAGGCGTGTCCGGCGCGGACCGCCCGGGCCAGAGTGTCGATGGCCTCGGGGAAAAGCTCCTCGATTTTTTCAAACCGCTTCTGGCGCCGGTAGGACACAAATGAATAAGGAATGAATGCGCCGATAATGATTCCTGCCCAGGCGATGGCAGGATTTCTGCTCCATACCAAAGTTGCGAATCCGGCAATACCGCCGCAGACCAGGCACAGCACCAGAAAGTTGCCGGCGCGATATTTCATGCCCGCCTGCAGCAGCGATTCCTGGATGGCTGAGACCCGCGCCGAGCGGCGCAGCAAAGTGTCGAAAGCGGGAATCTTGCTGAGTTGTTCGTCGCGCAGCAGGGCGAGTTCCGCGTCCGGCTCGCGTTCCGCCGCTTTCTGCACGGTGGCGAGACGATCTTTGATGAGGCGAGCCTGGGCGCGGCGCTCGTCGAATAGAGTCGCGACGGCGAAGGTTGCCAGCGCAACCACGACGAACACGATAAAAGCAATCAGGAGTGCGGACATAACCAGTGCATCTCTAACGGCACGATCTTTGCAACATCCTCCCTCAAATTTCAGTCTTCGACTCAAACAGCGCCGGACGCAATCGCGCTCCCGCAGTGGCCAGCCGGTCGGCAAACACAGGGCGGATCCCGGTGGCGCGGAAGGTTCCACGCACTTTTCCGCTTTCGTCAATGCCACGGCGTTCAAACACGAAAATGTCCTGCATGGTGATGGATTCGGCGTCCATGCCGGTGACCTCGGAAACGGAGACGACCTTGCGCGTTCCGTCCGACAGGCGAGCGACCTGGACCACGGCATGAATGGCGGAGGCAATCTGGTGGCGCACGGCACGCTCGGGAATGTTGAGATTGGCCATCGACACCATGTTTTCCACGCGGGCCAGAGCGTCACGCACGGAATTGGCGTGCACTGTGGTCAGCGAACCCTCATGGCCCGTATTCATGGCCTGCAACATGTCGAAGGCTTCTTCGCCGCGGACCTCGCCGACCACAATGCGGTCGGGACGCATACGAAGGCTGTTAATGACCAACTGGCGCTGGCGCACTGCGCCTTTGCCTTCAATGTTGGGCGCGCGCGTCTCCAGGCGGACCACATGCTCCTGCTTTAGCTGCAGTTCGGCGGCATCCTCGATGGTGACGATGCGCTCCACGTTGGGAATGTAGCCGGAAAGCACGTTGAGCAATGTAGTCTTGCCAGCGCCGGTGCCGCCGGAAATCAGCAGGTTCAACTTCCCTTTCACCATGATGGAAAGAAGTTCCAGCATGGCCTCGGTCAGAGTGTGGTTCTCGATCATGTTGCGGGCTGTGACTGGGTCGCGCCCGAAGCGGCGGATGGAGAGGCAAGCGCCATCCAGGGCAAGAGGAGGGATAATTGCGTTCACGCGGGAGCCATCGGGCAGCCGCGCATCCACCATGGGAGAAGATTCATCGACCCGCCGGCCCACGCGGGAAACGATGCGCTCGATGATCTGCATGAGGTGCCCGTTGTCTTTAAAAGACAAGCCCGTCAATTCCAGCTTGCCCGCGCGCTCGATGTAAACCTTGTCGAAGCGGTTGACCAGAATGTCGGAGATGGTGTGGTCTTTGAGCAGGGGCTCGAGCGGACCAAGACCGAAGATCTCGTCGAGGATTTCGCGCGACAACCGCTCGCGCTCCGCGAAGCTGAGGGGGATGACCTCGCTGTTGACCGCGTTGCGGATGAGGACCAGGACTTCTTCGCGGGCCGAGTCTCCGGTGGAGCGGCCAAGCTTTTCCAGATCCAGACGATCGAGGATCTTGCGGTGCAGGTCTGCCTTTACCTGCTGGTACTCGCTGTGCTCGAAGGTCTGCAGATTGGCCATAAAGTCTTATACGCTCTTAAACAGCGACCAGGCAGCGCGTTTCACGTCGACATCGTTGCGGGTCAGTTCACTTGCCAGTCCGGAAAAACAACGGGCAATCTCGGTGTGACTCTGCTCCATCACAGGTGTACCCCGATCAATCGCCGAGGAGATCGCGAAATATTGATTGGGAACGCGCCACAACAATTTGACCCCGGCGGCGTTTTCCGCATCCGCTTCGCTGAAGCCGGGCACTTTGCGGAAGCGGTTAAGAATCAACCGCAGACGCTCGCGGTTGCCAGTCTCTCCCAGATATTGTTGTACGCGGGCGGCGCTCCACAAACTTGCCACGTCGGTGCAGGCCACCAGCAGTACGCACTCCGAGAGATTGGCGACCAGGCGGCTGGCGACATCGAGGCGTGAGGAGTTGTCGACAACCACGTAGCGGTAGTGCGTGACCAACATGTCGAACAGCCTGACAAACTCGGCCGTCGAGGGTTCAATGGCGGCGGGCGCATTGGTTCCGGCCAGCAACTGCAAGCCGCCGCTGTGCCGGGTCATGAAACTCTCCAGCAGGGAACTGTCCATGCGGTGCAGATTGCGTGTGGCGTCGGACAGCGTAAACAAGGGTTTCAGATTCAGATGTAAAGATGTGTGCCCCAAGGGAGCGAGGTCAATGAGCGCTGTGTTGCCATGTGCCGACTGTAGCGCGAGCGCGAGATTGACCGCCACCGTGGTTGCTCCGCTGCCGCCTTTGGCATTGACGACGGAGAATACCTTGCCGCGCGGACCTTCCTTCTGTACCCGGCGCTGGGCTGTAGTCAGGCGAACAAAAGCCTCCAGCAGGTCGGTGGTTGTGGTGGGGCGCTCGATGAATTCGCGGGCTCCGGCGCGCATCGCACTCACGATGACTTGGGGCTGGTTGAGATTTCCGATGGCGAACACGGCTGAGTCGGGCAACTCCTGGTGCAGAAGTTCAACTGCGCGCATCGCCATGCCTGGATTATCGGCCGGAATATCGATCAGCAGGACGTCGGGGTTGGCGGCTTGCACACGCCGCGTGACTGGATCCGTGGCCGCAACCGGAAAACTGGCGCAGGTATGGACCGTCCGAGCCACGCTGGTGCCGTCCACCAACACCTGGAGCACGGTGCGCTGCTCATTGTCAGTGGCTACGATAACGACTGAAAGCTCGGGCATACCCTACGCCTATCTATCACTCCTTAAAACTAGTTGCCAGTGTCCAGTTGTGAGTTGCCAGTCGGTTCATTAATGACTTAGGACCGGCCGCCGGCCAGCTGTTCCCTACTATTCTCGCACCGAACTTCCATACACCGCCCGGCTCGAAGGTTCTACTTCCCCGAGGGCTTTTTCCCATCGAACTTCTCATTGTCAATGAAAGGCTGCGGATTCTTGGGCCCGGGCGGCGTCTCGGTATTGGGCGAGACCCGGTGTACAGTGCACAGGACCATCAATTCCGAATTGCTCTTCTGCGCGCTCTTGCTCTTGAAAAAGTTGCCCAGGATTGGAATGTCACCCAGGCCTGGAACCTTGTTCCATATATCGGTGACGCGATTGTCGATCAAGCCAGCGATGACGAAACTTTGCCCGTCGCGCAACTCGAATTCGGTTTCAGCCTTGCGCGTGCTCAAGGCTGGAATGGTAAAGCCGGAAATGGTGAGCGCGTCGGCGAAATCCAGAGTGCTCACCTCAGGAGCGACGGTAAGATGAATGTTGCCGTTGGGCATGATCACGGGGGTGAACTCGAGCCTCACGCCAAACTCCTTGAAGGAGATGGTAACGGCGGTGAATCCCGCGCCCGGCTGCACGATGGGAAAAGGAAACTGGCCGCCGGCGAGGAAGCTGGCTTTCTTGCCATTGACCGCGATCAGAGTGGGCTCCGCCAGAATTTGCAGAAGGCTCTTGTTCTGCAACGCCTCAATCACTACGCCGAGGTGAATGTCAGGACGGAACAAGAACATGTTCAAAACATTACCGACAGTCTGGGTGGCGCTAAAAGGCGGGCTTTGTCCTTGAGTTTGGCTGATCGACTGGGAAGAGAAGCCACCGTATTGGCCGGTAGTGGTAGTTCCGACAAAGTTGCCGGCGCCAGTGGAGAAGAAGTTGGATCCCAGCTGAGTGAGTGCGGAGCGGTCGACCTCGGCGAACTTCACTTCCAGCATGACTTCCTGAGCCCCTACCGGACCGAAGGTAAGCACGTTGATAACGTTCTTCGAATAAGCGGAAGCCAGTTCGCCGGCACGCTTGGCGACGTCCTCCGTCGTGACGTGGCCGGAAAGAACAATGGCGGCCCGCGACGGCGTGACTGAAATCTGTTCTTCGGGGAATACGCGACGTTCTTCCTCGGCGGCGGCGCTCACATCGACATCAACGCGAAGATCAAAGCTGCGCGAGCGTTCCAGTTCGTCCCAGATAAGAAGGGAGACCTCACCCGAGGCCCGCCCATGGACCAGGATCTGGGTGGGGGTAATTGGGGTGGCGTAGGCTACGGCGGGATCGGTCACCGAAATGCGCTTGATCGGCTCCGTCGTATTGATGAGCAGAGACTTGCCGACCATGACGCGCAGCGGAGCTGCACCTTGCGGCTGGGCCGATTGCGCCGGAAGAGTGGTCTGGGGAGTGGCGGGCGAGACCGGTTCCTGTGGCGCTTGAGTCGCCGCCTGTTGAGACTCCGCTTCCGCCAGCATGGACTCTGGCAGAACCAACAGCGGGAGTAGAAACGCCGCTGCGACCGTTGCGAAGACCGTCCTGCAATGCTTCATCTTGTGATTCCTCTCCACATGAGGAAACCTGTTCTGCAGCCTGTAGAACTCGCAGGCCGAAACGCTCTCCGACTACTTGGGCTCTTCACTGCTCTGTTCCGGAAACGTGACGACATCCTTCTTCTTGTCACCTTGATAGACCTCAATACTGAGCACCGAAGGAGAGGGAGGCGGTTTCTCAGTCTTCTGCTGCTTAATGGGATGAACAGTCGTCCGGGGCGGAGCCGCGGGCACAGTGCCACCCTTGTACAGTCCCTTGGCATTGGCTGCGTCGACAGGGTCGGAATGGGTGTCGAGCGGGTTGCGCAGCGACAGTTGGATCTTGCCTTCGGAACTGGCCAGGGTCAAACGTTCGGCGTCTTCGGGCGAAGCCAACAGAGTAATCACCGGAGTGTTCTGGGCTTCACCAGAGGCATTGCGCTCCAGTGTGTGGCCGGATGCAATCACAGCTACATTCTGCAAGACCGTGGTGGTTTGAGGCTCGGAACTGCCGTTGGGAGTTCCCGTCAGGAGTACATCGACGCGGGTGCCGGGACCGACGAAACCTGCGACCGAGACCACCTCATTCACGCGCACGGACACGGCGCGCATTCCCGGTGGAATCAGCGAAGGCAAGCCGGATCCGGCATTTTCAGGCGCCAGCTTGTTGGGCAAAATGAACTCACCCTTGGTGATGGGAATGATTACACCACGGCCCAGGACCTGAGATTTCTTGCTGTACACTCCTGCCGGCAGGCCAGACGCAGGGAACTTGGCGA
This sequence comes from Candidatus Acidiferrum sp., assembly GCA_035568115.1. Taxonomy (GTDB): domain Bacteria; phylum Acidobacteriota; class Terriglobia; order Terriglobales; family Acidobacteriaceae; genus Sulfotelmatobacter. Next base: position 101,508 of record DATMOP010000077.1, on the reverse strand, counting down.
TCCGCGCATTGTGGTCGTCGACCCTGGCTCCAACCTGAATGTCTTCGGCCGCCACGATCACGTCTGCGCCCGCCTCCACCCGCGGGCCGTTGCCTTGCACGTTCTTGTAAACAAACAGACTGACAAAGGCGCCGAGGGCCAAAGCCAGAACTCCGATCATTAACAAACGAGTGCGGTTCATGGTTCTCCGTCAGAGCGAGCAAACACGACTCGCCGTCAACCGGCGAAGATTGCCTGTTCTTGTGCTGCTGCCTGCAGATTCTCTACTGCGAGATCGCACTGGCGACGTTCGAGAATGCATTGTTTGCGTTCGAACCGATCAGCCGAATGGTGCCTACAACGATCACAAGGATCACCGCCAGCATCACGGCATATTCCGCAATATCCTGTCCTTCATCCTCGCGCCACAATCTCCGGAGATAATGCATTGTTCGCCCCTCCCGGGACCTCGAGCTTTTGAAACAGTCCTCAAAGCAGCTCAAGGCCTCTTAGCTGCTCAGGCACTTGCGTCCCCTCATTTTCCACTGCTTTGTGGATTTGATATCACTCATAATAACCTGCAAATTGCTCTCGCAGGTGTACTTTCTTGGGTGCCAATGGTAATAGGCAGGCTGCCTTTGCTCGGATGGCGTGACGAGGTGCAGTCAGCACAATGGCCTGAGCGTCTTCGTAGGAGACCGTCCAGCCTGGACAGCTCCGCAACCCGGTAGCCAGGGCAGAATCCGCTGGAACAAGCACGGTGTCGACGTTCCAACTCCGCAGGGTTTGTTGCCATGCGCCCCTGAACTGATAAGTCTCAGCGAACTGATCAAGTAATGGTTGTCCGTAAAGATCGGCTCGGCCGTCGATGAAGACGGGAGTGGAAGGATAAAGCCGCCAGATCAGATAGCCGCCCCAATCGTAGTGGTTGAAGATTCGGCCCGACGGGGAATGAGTCTGGAGATATGCAACCGCGCTGGCAGGGAATAGATGAGTTTCAGCCTGGGTCTGGCGTTGGATCACTTGGGAGATTTGGACACCTGCAAAGACGGCCATGGCCAGAACGATCACGGCGTTGAGCAAGGTGCCAGATGCGGGCTCCGAGCGCAACCGCTGGGAACGTTTCATGGGCCGGTCCCCGAGCCTTCGGGAGATGAGCGGGACTGCGATCAAAACAAACAGCGGCATCATCCGGATCGAGCAAAGACCTGCATACAGACTAACCACCAACAGAAGCAGATCTCGCCAGCTGACCTGGAGCCGAGACCAGCTAAGAACCGCGAACGTGATCAGCACCAGCAGAAGGAATGGCCAGTACTCCCCGTGGTGGAAATTGGGCGAGGCCCATTCGGCGATGTAGTGTTGCATGGCTGCCGACCGGAGAGTTTCGATCGGGTAGGAGAACATTCGAAGGCCGTTTGGGTTCAAGGGCACAATTGCCAGGTCAAGCAGCAGAATGAGCGTTGCTGTCCGCAGGCGCTGTGCCCTTTGTTTCGAACGTTCCAGCGCGCTCTCGATCCATTCTCCTGTGAGGAACAAGGCTGAGAGCGCCAGACCCAGCGCAAATTCCGCGTGCAGATTCACCCAGAGCAAAGTGAGGGGCAGAGTCCACCATAGCAGTCTTGCGTGGCACTCGGAACGATCGAGGATCAGCAGCCACAGACTGGTCAGTAAGAGCGAAAGAACCTGCGGCCGCACTCCCCAGACCGGCAGGGTTGCGCAAGCCGCGGACAGCGTGAGCACGCCCGCTACGTAGGGACGAGGGCCGCATCGCAGATACAGGAAAAAGAACGTGGCACAGAGGATTGCGGCGAAGACGACGATCAATCCGCCCCATCCTGTGGTGCGCTCAAGCTGGTATAGAAGGACATCGGTGAGCCACTCATGTGCGACCCAGGGTTGTCCGGAACGAGTGTAGGAAAATGGATCCATGTGCGGAACGCTCTTGTGCCCGGTGATGTACTGCCCGGTCTTGAGATGCCACCATACGTCAGGATCGGTGACATTACGGGCGGCCATGGCAAACAGTCCGAGAAACAACACTGCCAGGAAAACGCGCTCTGTGCGAAACATCCTATTCATCGCGGTCAATCATAGCGGAGGACTGGCGCACAGGGTACAATTGCGATCCACCGTTGTCTTCGAACGACACACAATCCGTGCCGGGGACCTGGCCGAAATCGCGGCGGCGTCTGGTGCAATTCTTTGTCGTGGCCATGCTATGGCTGAACCTGCTGTTTTTCCTCGACGTTTGGCAAGGCATAAAACTCGGATATCAGGACTTTACGATCTTCTACACCGCCGGCAAGATCTTGCGCCAGGGACTTGGACATCAGCTCTACGACAGAAAAGTCCAATACGCCGTGGAGGAAAGCATTACGGGCCACATTGCTTTCCGGTTGGGTCCTTTGCCGTATAACCATCCGCCCTTTGAAGCTTTGATTTTCGTGCCGCTGACCCTGCTGTCTTATCAGCAAGCATTTGTCGCGTGGGATTTGTTGAATGTCGGTGCGCTCTTGGGTGTCGCCCTGCTGTTGCGAAGGTCCGTCGGCGCTGTTCGCTCGCTTCCGCCCTGGAAGTTTGTGCTGGGGTCGCTTGCTTTCTTTCCAGTTTTCGTCTGCGTGCTGCAGGGCCAGGATTCTATCCTGATGCTGCTGCTTTGCACGCTGGCGTACCATGCTTTGAAAAGGGAGGCCGATGTGCTCGGCGGTTGTTGGCTGGGCCTGGCGGCGTTCAAGTTTCAATTCATGGTCCCGCTGGTTCTGCTCCTCGTCATCTGGAATCGAAGACGAGTGGCTCTTGGGTTCGGAGCCGTTGTCCTGGTTCTCGGGGTGCTTTCGGCCGGGCTGGTGGGGGTAAAGTCGTTGCTGCAATATCCCGGATACGTGCTGCAAATTGCCAACAATCCGGGTTTAGGCGGGGTGCCTCCGCAATTTCTGCCGAATCTGCACGGATTGGCGATGGGTTGGCGTGCTCCGTTTTCCGGGAGGTTCGGGAGCGCATTGGCTGGTCTCAGCTCTGTGCTGGTATTTCTTTTCGCAGCGTGGAAAGGGTGGGCATCCACCCGGCCCGGAAAATTAGAGTTGCAATTCTCCCTGGCCATTTTGGTCTCGGTGCTGATCGCGTGGCAGACGAATTCGCACGATCTTAGTTTGCTCACTCTCCCGTTCGTCTTTCTTGTGGATCACGGTTTGCGTGCGCTACCCCGGCGGCAGCGCATCAACTTGTTGATACCAACGATGCCGCTTCTGGTCAGCCCGCTGTGGATGACGCTGTGGCTGGTGACCACCAGGGTGAATCTGATGGCGATTCCGCTGCTGTGGTGGACTATCAAGATCGGCAACGAGTTGTCGCACGCCGATGCCGTGGATGCGTCCTAATTCTGTGCGTAACAGAAACCTGACGAGAATGTTGGTCGACCTCTACACATCCCGCAAGTCATCCGTCATCCTCTTGTTCGCGGCTGTGCTTGCCACCGCCAGTATGTGGTTTTATGTGCAGCGTGTGCTCATCCCCCAGGAGGAGAAGGATGCTGCCGAACGTCAACGTCCGCGCGGCAACCTGTCGGATCTTTATCCGCGGTGGCTGGGTGCGCGTGAATTGCTGCTGCACCATCGCAATCCCTACGGCGAGGACATCTCGATCGAAATCCAGCAGGGCTACTACGGACGAGCTCTGGACCATCGGCGGCCGAATGATCCTCTGGACGAGGAAAGATTTGCCTACCCTGTCTATGTTGTTTTCCTGTTGGCGCCGCTGATCCGTCTTCCCTTCCATGACGTGCAAATAGTATTCCGCATTTTGTTGGTGGTTCTCACGGCGGCGAGCGTCTGGATGTGGCTGCGCACCCTGCGCTGGCGACTGCCGCTTGTGGAAGTTTCGGCCACCGTTATCCTCACGCTTGGGTGCTTTCCCGTGGTGCAGGGAATCAAGTTGTGGCAGCTGAGTCTGCTGGTGGCGGCCCTGTTGGCGGCAGCTGTAGCCTGTGTCGCCAGGGGCTTCTTGCTCTGTGGCGGAGCGTTGCTGGCACTGACCACGATCAAACCCCAACTGGCCTGGCCCGCGGTGCTCTGGCTGGTAGTGTGGGCGGCAGCCGATTGGCGGGTTCGGCGCAGGTTGGTCTTTGGGTTTGCCTCGATAATGGTGCCACTGCTGGCTGGGGCAGAAGTGCTTCTGCCCGGCTGGTGGAGAATGTTTGCCGAGGCGATTCAGCAATATCATCGCTACACTCAGAATCAGTCGGTGATCGAGGTACTGGTTCCGTGGGGTTTCTCGGGGACGATCCTGGCAGTGAGTTCCCTGCTCGCTTCCGCTTTTCTCCTGAACAAGTTGCGCCAGGAACCAGCCGACGCAGTGCAGTTCGGTCGGGCGACCGCGCTGGTGATGGCGCTTACGGTGCTGATTGTGCCCATGTCCGCGCCCTATAACCAGGTCCTCTTGCTGCCTGCGATTCTGGTGTTGGCGCGTGATCGAACGCTCTTTCTCCCGCGGTCGCGCCTGCGTCGCTTCGGATATGTAGCAGGAGCCTACGCTCTCGTATGGCCCTGGATCGCCAGCCTGGCCACGGATGTTATCTGCCTGGCCGGTTTTCAGGAATTTGCCTTCAGTGTTTGGTGGTGGGTGGATTTGACGACATTTATATTTCCGGTGTTCGTCTTCGCGCTGATGTTTCTGGACGTGCAGACTTCACTCTCGGACGTGACGGTGCCGCAGGAGGGATGCGCTGGTTAAGAACATCCCAAGTACCGGAAGACCAACAAGCCCATAGTCGCCCGTCCTCAGCGTCCACAGATGCAGCGGAGGCAGAAACAGGATCGCTAGCAACCCTGCAATTATCCATTTGCCTACGGGCGAGACTGGCGTTCGCGCCAACATGCGATGCAGCAGCACAGCAATCGGCAGCAGCAGAAGAGTGAGGTCGTGCGGGTTGAGGTGATAGCTAACCAGCAGTGCAAACAACACCGTGTTCGCGAAAGCAAGATCGAACTCCTCCCGGCTGGCGTCGGCTGAGCTTGGATGGGAGGCGGCGTGGGCGTGGTTCCAGCCCGTCAGCGTCCTGATCAATGCGGCCGTGCAGAGGATCGCCACCGCGGCGACAGCCCACGAAGTTTGGCCACTGCCGAAGAAGAAGTAAGTCAGGCCGCGAAAGTTCGCCATGGCTTGAGGGATAATCCCGGCGAAGGGCTGTGCCTGAAGATGCAGCAGAAATTCTGGATAGGCTGTGAAAACGGACCATCCCGAGATGGTCGCCGATAGTCCCGCCAGCGTCAGCGCAACCAGGCTGAAGCCCTTCGCAACCTCGCTTCTGGCGCTTCTGCTTTGAGTCAAAAGCAGCACCAGCACCAGCGGCAGCACGATTTGGAACTTGAATAGTCCGAGACCAAGCCAGCAGCCGGCTGCAAAAGGTTTACCGCGCCGCAGGTCCCTAAATCCAAGCGCGATGAGCAGCAACAACAGCAGCGAGTCCTGACCCTGTAGAAGACAAAGCAATACAGGAACAAAAGTGAGCGAAGCCGCCAGCAACACGCTCCAATCCCACGACTGCAATGCGTCCTTCGTCAATAGGCGCAGGCCGGCGGCGAGAAATGCCAAACTCAGCAAAGACCACACTAGATAGGCGCGTTCCAGTGGCAGCCAGGCTACAGCAAGATAGAGCACAGCCTCGAAAGGCGGGTGAATGTATAGTGTCCCGACCCTTCCGGTGTAGCGAGCCTGATACTGGCGCTGAACGTCGGCATCATAGAGTTGGTGTCCGTGGCCCTCGGCCAGCATGCGCGCCGCGCAATAAAAGTCAGGAAAATCGGTCCCTTGCAGAGAGTCCGAGAATCGTGCACCGAGGAAAATGGCCAGGACGAACACGAAAACAACGAGAACGAATCTCTTAACCCGGGGGGCCATTGCCAGCTTGCTGGTTGGGTGCGGGGGGAGCATGCCGCCGCAGTCTATCGAAGGCGCGGAATAAGCGCCACAGCCGGTCCCAACCAAGCCTCTTCCCGCCGAGGCATGATTCCTGTCATTATTCCTTATGACGCGATTCCCAGACAGGATTTAGCACTAGGTCGCGCCACATGCCATGGTCCTGAATTCCATAAGAACGCCGGCGAGCTCTGGTTCGGGAGTCTTTCCTGCGCTGGTGCTGGTGCAGGGCAACGAACAGAAGAACATCGTTCTCAACCGGACGCCGTTCAGCGTCGGCCGCAAGGTCGACAAGGATCTGGTGATCGCCGATCCCCGCGTGTCGCGCGATCACGCGCAGATCATTCTCGAAGCCGAGGGATTCTTTCTAGTCGATCAGGGCAGCAAGCACGGCACGTTCGTTAACGGGGAGCGCATTCAGCGCCAAAAACTGGAGCGCAACGACCGCCTTGAGTTTGGCGCGCGCGATTCCGCTTACGCCATCTTCAATCCCGCGCAAGGCAGCTCGAACACGGCGCGCGACTTCCTGAGCCAGATTTCCGAGATCCGGATCTCGCAGGAAGCCACCGATCTCGAAAAATTAACTCTGTTCCTGGAAGCGGCGCGCAAATTGAATACCGCCGGCGTGCTCGACGAAATCCTGATGACCATGCTCGAGGTCACGCTGCGGTTGACGCGCGCCGAACGCGGCTACGTTTTCCTCAAGGACGACGAAGGCAAGCTGCGGCTGGCCGCGGGGCGCAACAGCAAAGGCGAGCCGTTGCTGGACGACAAAACCATTTCGCACTCCGCCCTCGACGAATCATTGCGCTCGAATTCTGAATTCTTGCTCACCGATACCGGCAGTTCGATGGACCTCGCCGCGCGGCAGAGCATTGTGGCCTACGACCTCCGTACCGTGATTTGCATCCCGTTGCGCAAGCGCCAGGTGCAGTCCTCGCGTGACCAGAACACGCCCGCTGCCAACGCTCCCTCCGAAGTGGCAGGGGTTCTATACGTCGATTCGCGCTTCGCCTCGCGAGAATTTTCCGGCGTGGGCCACGATATTCTGCGGGCCATCGCCACAGAAGCCGGATCGCTCATCGAGAACGCCCGGCTGGTGCAGGCCGAGGAAGAATCCCGTCGCTACCAGCAGGAACTCACCATCGCCGCCAGCATCCAGCAGCGTCTGATGCAGGTGAAGATTCCCGACGTCCCTTACGCCAAATTACGTGGCAAGAATCTTTCCTGCAAAGAAATTGGCGGAGACTTCTTCGATGCGGTTAACACTAAAGAGGGTCTCGCCGTCGTCCTCGCAGATGTAAGTGGCAAGGGAGTCTCCGCTGCGCTGCTGGCTTCCACCTTGCAGGGAATGATTTATTCGCATCTGAGTTCGGGCATGCCGCTGCTGGATGTGGTCGCTGCGGTGAACCACTTCTTCACCGAGAAGCTGGTGGGCGAAAAATATGCCACCGTTCTACTGGCGCGCCTTCGCCGCGACGGAGATCTGGAATACGTCAACTGCGGTCACGTGCAGCCGCTGCTCATCTGTGGCGGAGAAGTGATGCGCCCGCCGCACGGCAATGTGCCTGTAGGATTGCTGGGCGATGCCACTTTTGAGAGCGCTCGCTGCCAGCTCAACTCAGGCGACCGCTTCATATTAGTGACCGATGGCGTGACCGAAGCGGAGAATGCGATGGGCGACTTCTTCGAAGACTCGCGGCTCGAGGCCGCCGCCGCCAAGACTCCGACGCTCGAGGGTATTTTCTCCGCGGTCACGGAGTTCTGCGCCGGAAACCCTCTCAGCGACGACTGCACCGTGGTGGAACTGCTGTACTCGAACCCCGGGGCGGAGGCGTAGGGCTCCATTCGCGAGAACGCTGCAAAAAAAAGAGGTGATGCATGACTAAGCTTCGTTTGTTCGGCCTTGTCCTGGGCCGGTGCAGCGTGGCTTCCTGCCTTGCGGTTTGTTGCGTTGCGTACGGGCAAATCTATTACCCCAACCAGGAGATCCGCATTCACGATTTGCCCTCGCTGACGGCATCGTCCGGAAACCTCTCCGACGTGCTGGCGACCTCGGTCGAGATTATTCTCCGCGACAAGGAAGTTTGCTGCGGCAAAAACTCCGCCCTCGAAGACAGCCTCCAATCAGCGGATCCCGCGTCCCTCGACGACGTGGCCAAAAAGCTGCAGGGCAGGCATCTGTTGAGCGATGGCCGCCCAGTCATGGTCACGGCGCAATTTGTGCCGGCGGCAGCCGTCAATTCCGGTTTGCTGATCTACGCACTCACGGAGAAGCACCCGGCACTCATGGAGTGGGATTCTCACTTATACGTTGTTTACGGAGTAACATTCAACCGGACCATCATGCAAAACAATGGCCCAACCATGGACACCATCCAGCAGTTCTTGCTGGTGGATACTCGATTTTCCGACAAGCGCCGTGAAGTTACCTTCGATCGGCAAACCGACGATTGGGGCAAGGTGCCAGGCCTGCTGATGCTGAAGGTTGCGCGGCAATAATCGCCCGCGTGTCCCAATTCGCATTGAATTCGGTTTGTTTCTACTCCACAACCACGCTGTAGTCCTGGCCCTCCCAACGACTCTCCTGCGGCCAATAAAAAGTGAACACAACCTGGCTTCCCACGGGCAGCGAAGCCGTCGGCAAGTCTAGCGTATAGATGCCCAGGCCTGTGTCGCGAGTGTTCGTATCCATGGAAGTCTTCCAGCCATCGATACTCCAGTGCACCAGCGCGGGAGTGAGCAATACGATGCGCAGCTTCTTGTTGCGCGGCACGGACCGGGTCTTGTTGTTAAACCTCCAGCCAAAGACCTGCCGCACAGGTTTCTCGACCAGATAGCGCTGTACCGTTTGCGGAGGCTGGTCGAAAATCTTACCGTCGCGCAGCGAGCGGCGCAATTTCACATATTCGGAATGTGCCCACACCAAGGGGCAGGCAGAGCCGGAAGGCTTACCTCGGAAAAGCTCTAAGGCAGGGATATCGTCGGCGTCCCAGACTTGCTCCGGGAGTAGCCGGCTGTCGCCGGCGGTGCAGTTCTCCATCATCGTCAGCAAGGCGTCCGCTTCTTTGGCATGCCCGGCGGCAAGTTCGTAGTGGCCACGTTCCCCGGCCAGCAGCGGCCAGGGGCGGCCAATCCCGGTGCCGTCGAAAGCCGAGCCGTCTTTGTGCTCGCCGTAGCCGTCTCCGTTGTAGCGATACCAGCATGGGCCTTGCGGCAGTTGCACGCGCAACAGAGCGTCGATAACGCGAACCGTGTTCAGAATGCGGGGATCATCCGGCGCGCGCAACCCGAACCGCACCAGCGCCAGTGCGTCGGGACTGACGATATGAAACGCTTGCTCGGGATTTCTGCCCATTGGCCGGTTCTTGATGGGAACGTAGCCTTGCGTCGGGGAGGCCGCAACATCAGTATCCGCCGGGGCGATGCGTACGTAATACCCTTCCACTCCAATTTGCTGGGCGAGGTCACCGCCCGTGGCGTAGATCCACCGTTCGATATTGTCGTTCCACGCATCGGCTGCATCGCGAAGGGTAGAAACAACGTCGCTGTGTCCAGTGAGTTCGGCAATGTCCGCTGCGGCCAGCAACGCGGAAATTTCCGCCGCCATGGTGAAGGGAGAATATCCCGCGTCTTCTTCCCAGCGATCCTGCTGCGTGACCGGACCATTGCGCAAAATAAAGCTCGCAGCGTTGCGCACCAGGGGCCACCAGCGCTCAAGCTTGCCCAGACCGGGCGCGGCTTCACGGCGCAGCAGATCGAGCAGCAGGATGGGGAAGGCGGTTTCGTCCATCTGAACGCCGCTCCAGTAGGGCCGCCCATCGATCCAGAGATTCTGCGCCCAATTCCCCGCGGCTTCCTGTGTGGACTCGAGGTAGCGAAGCACTCTGACTGCGTCAGTAGCGGCGCCCGCAGCCAGTAGAGCCCCAGCGGTCTCAACCAGATCGCGGGGCCAGATGAGGTGATAGCCGCCGAGGTCTTCGTCGCCCTTGTTGAAGCCCCACGGAATAGACAAACTGGCAATGATGCCGCCCAGAAAATCCTTGGACTCATGCGTGCGCAAGACTGCCGTCGAAGCGCGGTAAAGATCGTACGGACGCTTCGGCTCATCGAGTTTGATCAGCGTGTTCTGCCAGTTCTTCCAGTGGAAGACGTAGTGCTGGCGCAGTTCGGCATAGTCCTCCAGCAGGCTGGAGCGCACTTGCTGCCCGGCTTCGCTCCACATCGCTCCGAAACCGAGGGCCAGCGTAAACTCTCCATTGCAGGCGGCCAGGTCGATCTCTCCCGTGCAGGCAAGGTTGCCATTCTCCGCGCGCTGGTATTCCCACTCCATCTGGAAATGTTCGGAGATATCCTGCCAGCCGTCGGAAGTCCCCACGAACCCGACGGACATTTTTTTCCATGGCGCCGAGGACCCCAGAGCCAGAGCTGTGCCATCATGCTCGGCCAGAAACATGGGCAGACCTTTGTAATCGCCAACCCAACCGGTGTTGCCGTAACCGCAGTTGGCCAGGTGCGGCGAGAGCAACGCGTAGAGGTGATAGTCGGAGAGTTGTCCCCGCACTGGCTCGAAGTGGATTTTCTGCAAGACAACGTTCCGGTACGGATCGGTGAGAACCTCCTTGTGGATTCGGTAGCGTCCGCTGTTGTCGGTGTTGGTCAATTCAAAAGCGGGAACGCCGGGCTCGAAAGGGCGGTTCTCAAAAGAGCAATGCCGCTTCTCCTCCGAAAAGAAAGCCTTGCCATCGGTGACGATAAAGCCGAGATCGCGGGTGCATGCCTGGTCGACCCGCGGAAAATACACTTCGTTCAGAATGCCGTGACTCAATGTGAACCAGACCTTGCTGTGTTGATTCAACGCTGTGCCCGCGCCGGTCTTGGCGCTTGAGGTCCAGCGCGGAGGAATGCCCGGCCAGCCCGGAGCATGGTGTATAGAATCGCTCATGAAGTTTTCGTCCTAAGGCGTACAACCAGATTGGGATCCATAGCGGGAAAGAAGGCCTCTGCGATACCAAATGACAAGAATGTGACAAACGGAACCCGGAATAGTTGCATCGAAGCAAGGTGTGCTGAAAGTAATGTTGCGCTGCCGCGAAAACGCAGGATAATGATAGTCGGGCAACGAGAATTCATGGGATGCTACGCTCCATTCAATTTCGTAAGGCTTTGATCTTCGGTATGGTAGCAGCCCTGTGGCTGGGCTTGGGGTTGCGCCCTGCGGCCGGCGCGGCTGCTCCACCCGATCCTAGCGTAAGTACGGCTCTGGACCACGGATTCGCAGGCCTCTATAACCTGGATTTCACGGGCGCGCAGAGGGATTTCTCCGCCTGGCAAGTCCAGCATCCCGACGATCCCGTCGGGCCAGTCAGCGAAGCTGCGGGATTTCTCTTCTCGGAATTCAACCGCCTCGGCGTGTTGGAAGGCCAGTTCTATGAGAATGACGAGTCGTTCCTGTCACGCTCAAAACTCAGCCCGGATCCAGTGTTGCACAGAAATTTCCAGGCCGCGCTGGAACACGCTCAACAGCTCGCTCACAACCGCCTGGCCAAGGATTCGAAAGACCGCGACGCGTTGTTTGCGCTAACCCTCGCCTCAGGACTGCAGGCAGACTATGCAGCGCTGATTGAAAAGAAGAACCTGGCTTCGCTGCACTTCGCGAAAGAAGCTTCCGCCTGGGCGCAACAGTTGCTCGCGATTTGCAGCGACTGCTCCGACGCTCTGGTAGCCACGGGATTCAGCAAATACATTGTCGGCAGCATGAACGCACCGGTGCGCTGGCTCCTGCGCATGGGCGGATTGCCCGGCGACAAGCAGGCCGGCATTGCTGACTTGCAAAAGACGGCTCAACACGGCCACTATTTGGCTCCATTTGCCCGCATCCTGCTGGCGATTGCCTACGTGCGCGATAAGAACAAGCCCCGCGCCCTCGAACTCCTGACCGCGCTACGCACCCAATTTCCCGGCAATACCCTGTTTCCGCGGGAGATTGCCCGTTTGCAGCCGTCGCTCACCAGGTAGCCAGGTCATTCATCAGAAATTCACCCGTTTGTAACCGTCCTGTAACACTGCGCCTAGAGACTTGAAGATATCCATTCTCAGGAGGAATCATCGAGCGATGCGCAAACTCACCCTGCTGTTGTTGTGCTCTCTTGTTGCCCTGCCCGTGATAGCTCAGACCACGCTGAACGGGGCTGGGGCTACGTTCCCCTATCCCATTTACTCAAAATGGTTCAGCGAATATCACAAGCTCCACCCCGATATTGAGGTGAACTACCAATCGATTGGAAGCGGCGGCGGCATACGCCAGGTCATTGCCGCTACAGTCGATTTCGGCGCCAGCGATGGTCCCATGACTGACGATCAGCTGAAAGAAGCCAAGACAAAGATTCTTCATTTCCCGACCGTGCTGGGAGCGGATGTCCCGGCCTACAATATCCCGGGTGTCACCGCAGAATTGAAGTTCACTCCCGAGGCTTTAGCTGGAATTTTCCTGGGAAAGATTGCGAAGTGGAATGACAAAGCCATCACTAGCGCCAATCCCGGCGTGAATCTTCCCGATCGGGACATCGTTGTGGTTCACCGCTCTGAAGGCAGCGGGACCACCTACATCTGGACCGACTACCTGTCCAAGATTAGTCCGGAGTGGCAGAGCCAGGTGGGTAAGGGCGCGTCGGTGAAATGGCCCATCGGACTCGGCGCGAAGGGGAACGAAGGTGTCTCCGGAATGATCCGGCAGTTGCCGGGCTCGCTCGGCTACGTCGAACTGATCTATGCCGTGCAAAACAATATTTCCTACGGCAGCGTCAAGAACTCCGCGGGAAACTTTATCAAGGCTTCTCTGGAAAGCGTTACCGCCGCAGCCGCGTCATCTCCGAAAATGCCACCGGACTTTCGCGTCTCCATCACCAACGCACCTGGCAAGGACGCATATCCCATTTCCAGTTTTACCTGGCTGCTTATTCCTCAGCAGTCGAAAGATGCGGCGAAAGGCAAGATTCTCGCCGACTTTCTCAACTGGATGGTTAGCGATGGACAGAAGATGACGGCCGCGCTCTCCTATGCGCCCTTGCCCGAGGGCGTCGTCGAAAAAGAGAAAGAGGCAATCAAGCTGGTCCGGTAGGCCGCAGGGCTGCCGCTCTTAAATGGGGCTGAACAATTCGGGAGACATCGCTCGCGATTGGCCGGATCATTCTTGGTGTTAGACTGACGTACCAGCGGACAGATCATCCGAAAAGGGGTGATTAAAGTGGCAATCCAGATACAGGAAGGACTTTTTGAAAGGGGTCGCCTTCGGACACTGACGGCTGCGTCGGCGCGTCAGTGGTTCCGTGCCGATGACCGCGAGATTCCTCAGGACCTGGACCTTGCATTAACCGTGATGCTGGGCAAAACGAAGGTGTATGGGTTCCTGCAACACACCGAATTTTTGAGGGATTTAGAGCTGGTTCGCGATTTCGGTATGTGGCATGGGGACCACCCGCCCAACCGCCTCTCCGTTGTTGATGTGCACCTGGCCGCCAATGTGCAAGCGCGAAATGTACCGGAATGGATTCTCCTGCACAACGAACTGAACATCGACGACACAGTGGGAGCCCTGCCGAACTTCTCAATCGGAGGGTACAAGACACTTCGATACAGGGTTGGGATAAATCCCGTGTTCGTTGTGTGGCCCGCAAGGTTCGCGGCACAACCACCCAAGCCGAACCGTCTAGGATGGCTGCCCCAGATGGAGTTTGGTGCGAACCCTGGCCAGACGGACCCGCGGCCGAACGTTACTCATAATTTCAACTATGTCGCAATGGATGATTCGGTGGTTCACATGGTGTATCCGTGAGCGTGTGAACGCTGACGCGCGGCGCCGATTTGGGGTGAACCAAGAACATCGAGAGGCTCGGGATGCCCCGACATATCCTCTTTGCCACTTGTCTGCCTTGATTCACCGTTCTGCGCCGTCTGCTGGGATGTTTTATACTAGGTGTTTGCAGATGTCCCGTCTGCAAAGAGCAAAGGCAGTGGCAGGATGAAGGCGTAAGACCCTCGCAGATGGCTCGCATTTCGCTGGAAAATCCACAGTATTATCTCAACCGTGATACTTCCTGGCTCGCGTTCAACGGCCGTGTGCTCGAGGAGGCCGAGGATGAAGGCAACCCGCTTCTGGAGCGGCTGAAGTTCCTGGCTATCTCCGCCAACAATCTGGACGAGTTTTTCGAAATTCGCGTGGCCGCCATGATGCAGCAGATCGAAGACGGCTACAACGAAGCTGGCCCCGACGGATTGACGCTGGCCGAGAAGCGCGAAATTCTGGCCCGCCTCACTCACAAGTTCGTGGATGAACAGTACGAATGTTGGAACGCTTTGCGGCCCGCCCTGGCGGAGCACGGAATTCGAGTGCTCGCCTTGCACGAATTGGACGCGGAAGCCCGCCGCTTTGTGGATGAATATTGCGAGAAAGAATTGGATCCTCTGCTCACCCCAGTGACCGTGGATCCCACACACCCCTTCCCCCGCGTGATCAACAAGGCCCTTTGCCTCGGTCTGCTTCTGCGCCGGCGCCGCCGCTCCGCGCTCACCTACACCGGTGTAATCTCCGTCCCCCGCGCCTTGCCTCGTTTGGTGCGGTTGCCCTCGGACACTACGGCCGACTTCATCTTCCTCGCCGACCTGGTCGCCCACCACGCCCAGAACATGTATCACGGCTACGACATCGTTTCGTCTGCGCCATTCCGCGTCACCCGCAACAGCAATCTTTATCTCCAGGAAGAGGAAGCCCGCAATCTTCTCGAATCCGTGCGCGCCGAATTGCACAACCGCCGCAAAGGCGACGCAGTCCGCATGGAAATCGAAGCCGATGCCGATCCCGAGATCATCGAGCGCCTGCGCACTGTCTTCGAGCTCGATCCCTGGCAGGTTTTTCCCGTGAACGGCCCGGTCAACCTATCGCGGCTGTTTAACGTCTACGAGCAGACCCAGCGCCCCGATCTCAAGTACCGGCCGTTTTCCCCGCGCGAATTGCGCCTCACCGCCAAGTCCCAGAATCTGTTCGAGGAACTGAGGCGGCATGACGTGCTGCTCCATCATCCCTTTGACTCCTATGACGCGGTGGTGTCGTTCATCGAGTCGGCGGCAGAAGATGAACACGTGCTTTCCATTAAGCAGACCCTCTATCGCACCAGCGAGCACTCCGCCATCATCCCTTCGCTCATGGACGCGGCTTCACGCAAGGAAGTCACAGCAGTGGTCGAGCTAAAAGCGCGTTTCGACGAAGCCCACAACATCCGCTGGGCACGCGATCTGGAAGATGCCGGCGTCCAGGTGTTTCACGGACTGGTCGGCCTGAAGACGCATTGCAAACTTTCCTTGCTGGTGCGCCGCGATCCCGATGGCGTGCGCAGCTACGCGCACATCGGAACCGGAAATTACAACGCCACCACGGCGCGTATCTATACCGATCTCAGCCTGTTCACGGCGAATCAGGAAATTACTCGCGCCGTGCACGACGTCTTCAGTTTTCTCACCGCCTATGCCGAGAACCCGAGTTACGACCCGTTGCTGGTGGCCCCGCTCGATCTCGCGGAAAAAACGATTGCTTTAATCGACCGTGAGGCCGACCACGCGCGCCAGGGACGTACCGGCCGCATCATCGCCAAAATGAACGCGCTTCTCGACAAGAACATGGTGCAGGCTTTGTATCGCGCTTCTCAGGCCGGCGTTGAGATTGATCTCATCGTGCGCGGCATTTGCGCCCTGCGTCCCGGTGTGCGCGGCTTGAGTGACCGCATCCGCGTACGCAGCATCGTGGGACGATTTCTGGAGCACAGCCGCATCTACTACTTCGGCAATGGCGGGGAGGAAGAAATCTACATCGGCAGCGCTGACTGGATGCCCCGCAACCTCTACGAGCGCGTGGAAGTGCTCGTCCCGCTGCGCGATGAATTCCTGCGCGAGCGCGTGCGTCGAGAGATTCTCGACGCCTACCTCGCCGACAATCGCAAGGCTCGCATTCTCCTGCGCGATGCTACCTACATCCGCGCCTGGCAGCCCATGCAGGGCAAACGCAATCGCAAACCGCCCACTGGCGCAGCCGCCTTCAGTGCGCAGGACTATCTCATCAGCGTGGCCGAAGGCAAGCAGGCGGCGGGCTTTGCTCTACCCCAGATCCCTGCCAGAAAGCGCAGGGCCCCCGCCGGAAGAGTACGATAGTTCCTCATGATTATTTATTTTCTGCGTCACGCCAGCGCCGGTGAACACTTCGTCAATCCCAGGAAAGACGAGAAGCGCGCCCTCGACAAGGAAGGCATTGAGCAGTGCGGCTACGTGGGCCGCGCACTGGCCGCAATCGAGGCGCAGGTGGACTGTATTATCTCCAGTCCCCTCAAACGCGCCACCCAGACCGCTTCGCTGGTCGGAAATGAAATGGGTTACGAGGGCAAGCTGCAGATCGAAACCACTCTGCGCCCTGAAGCCACCCTGGCTGACTTCCGCCGCCTGCTCGAAAAGTACGCTCGCCAGGAATCCATCATGGTTGTCGGACACAATCCCAACCTCAGCCAGTTCCTCGGCGCCGTGATCAGCGAGTCCGGCTGTGAAGCATCGGTCGAGTTGAAAAAGGGAGCCGTGGCCCGGGTCGACATGCGCCGCAGTTCCGGTACGCTCCAGTGGTGTCTGACGCCGAAAGCGCTGCGCACTCTCTACACCGCCGCGGTGGAGAGTTCGCGTCCAAACACTTCCCGAAAATAAGCGGCGTCCCTCTCGATCGCCCAGAGTTCCAGGTCCACTCCCATGCGGCGGCGGGGTACCAGCGTGAGCCGCACTTCGGCGGCTCGCTGGCTCACGCGCACCCTTTCCACGGCGCGGCTCCGCCCCAGGTTGAGAGCGCGGGCCAGACGCAGCAGCATGATCGCCTTCTGCACTCCGGGACGATCCGCGGGGTCGATCGCTTTCATGGGAGCTTCTTCCAACGCCGGGCGCGACTTTCCCAGATAGCGCGCGATGGCCGCGATGATCCGGCGCTGCTGCGGCGTGTAGCCAAGAATCTCCGAGTTCGAAATGATGTAATAGGTGTGGCGGTGATGGGCGTTGCGGTTGACGTAGTCTCCCACTTCGTACAGCATGGCGGCAGCCGACAGCCATTCGCGAAATTCCGGCGCCAGCCCGTGTACCGAACGCAGCGCCGAGAACAAGAACATCGCGGACTCCCGCACATTGAGAGCGTGCTTCATGTCCACGCGATAGTGAGCGACTGCACGGGTGATCGATTCCCAGCGCTCCGATTCAATCTGCTTTCCCGAGCGCGTGCTATGGTCGCGTTCCGCCGCCATCTGGGCCAGCAATCCGTCGCGCAAGCCGAGCGCGGAATAGCGAAAGCCTTTGAGATGGCAGCGCTCGAGAAGTTCGTGGTAAACGATCGCCCCCGCGACAATAATTTCCGCGCGTCGCGGGCCAATGCCTTCAATCTGGCGCCGTTCCTCCACCGGCAGGCGCGCCAGTTGCTTCGCGATTCGCGTCATCTCGGTGCGGGAGACGATTGCGCGCTGGCCGCTCCCGTTTTTTCGCAGGCGGCTGGCCGCAGCCGCCAGCGCGGCGGCGGTTCCCGAGGTCGCGATCACGCTTTTGATTTTTGTCGCCACGATGCGCGGCGCAATGCGATTCACTTCCCGGGCGACGAATCCTTGGAGACGTTTGAGTTCGCCCTTGCGCGGCGGATCGTGGCTGAGAAACTCATTGGTGAGGCGCACGGCGCCCAGCGGCAAACTCACCATGTCTCGAATATGTCCCCTCCCGGAGACCGTCAACTCGCAGCTTCCGCCCCCCAAATCCATCATCAACGCGGGCGCACTATCGACCCGGAGATTGGAGACCAGCCCCAGATGAATCAGGCGCGCCTCTTCCAATCCGGAAATAATTTCGACCTTCCAGCCCGTTGCGGAGCCTACCCACTCCAGAAAAGCTTGCGAATTGCGAGCATCTCGCAAAGCGCTGGTGGCTACGACCCGGACTGGGTCCGTGACCACCTGCTGTGTGGCCCGGTGAAAGCGCCGCAACACCTTGACGGTCTCGGCCATCGACTCCGGCGTCAGAAAGCCGGAACGGAACACGCCTTCACCCAGGCGTGTGACCTCGCGATCTTCGTGGATGGAACGCAGGCGGCCACGCGTGAGGCGCGCAATCTTCAACCGCACGGAATTCGAACCGATATCAACCGCGGCAAAAGTAGGCATGAGGCAAGGCCAACAGTTTACATGCCAGATGTTGCCCGGTCATCAGGTCGTCGAAGACGGCAATGGCGGACCGTCTTGTGGGGAATTCCGTTTAAGCGGCCGTGGTTTGATCTGCGCAAGTGCATCCAGCAGGTGGCGTGCGCAAGTCAAGCAACAGGACCCTTGCTGCCGCGAGCTTTCTGGATCGCATTGGATGTCAAACTCGAGCCGGGCAGGGTGCGCTGAGCACAGTTCGCATAGAGTTTGCCCGCGGTGCGCCCGGAAGGTCATCGAGTCATGCACAAAGCCCCCTTTTATTAGGCTAGAGCGGACGGGGAGCGAGTGCTGTGATATGGCGCACAGATGTCTATGACCAGGATCACAGTAGAGCTAGTGGTTGGAATAAGGAGTTTCCAGAGAGAGTCCGGCCGATCACGCTGCCGAGGCCACTGAGCGAGCTGTTTTTCCAGGGGATCGCGCTGGAGCCTGCGGGCTGGACTCGTGAGCCGGAACCGGTTTGGCCCGCATCTGCGAGAGCACCGCCACCGCATGACGAAATTTTGCTCCGGTAACGTTGTGCAGTTCCGCCACCAGCGATGACTCTCGCACCTCGCCCAGATGCTCGCTGGAGGTTTGCGTTAGCGTAAGCCAGTCATGCCAATCGCCCAGCGCGTCCTGGATGCGCTTAATCCCCGCGACGAAGCGTTCAGCTTCCGCGGACGGCTCCGCGAACTCCGCTGCATAACGTGCGCGCTTGCTCAGGATGCGGTATTGGTGCAACAGTGCCTCAGTGACTGGCGCGTCCGTCCGGTTGATCGCTTCCAACATCCCTCGGGCGACTGCTAAAGGGTCCGGACTCACCTCCGGGTCGAAGTCCTTTCCGGCGCGTTTCAGCCGCCTGCGAATCTCGCGGACGGTTCCTTCCTCGACCGCCTTCCGCAGCTTCTTTTCCTGCTGGCCGCGAAGTTCGATCAGATGGTTCACCAATTGTGTCTTGCGCCGCGGCTCCCGCGGAATCTTCAAGCTGCGCAAAGCTGCCAGTTGCACGTCCAGGTCGCGCACCTTGCCGGCACGCTTGCGGATCCGTCCCAGCAGCTTCAGCAATTTTTTCTGGCTGCGATCTAACTTGGGCGAAAGCTCGCCCAGCAATATTTGCAGGCGGCGCGTTCCCGTGCGGAAGCGGTGCACACTCTCCGCCCGCGGTTTCGAGGAAAGCTTGACCAGGTCCTGCTCAAGCTTCTGAAAAACCACGCGGCTGCGCTTTGGCGCGATCGACATAAAAGAAAAGAATCGGATCGGGAGATGAAAATACAGCGTTAGCCGGGAAAAGGCAACCCTGAAAAGCTTTGTTATTTTAACATCCTGTTAACAGGATTCTGGTACGGTGAAGCACGAATGGCCTTTTCCGCACTACCTCGGCCTGATATGCCTTCTCCGCAACCTGTTGAAGTGACGAAGGTTAGCAGCCTCCCTCCAGCGGGAGGACAGGCCGCGCCACTGCTTCGCGCCACCAACGGCGAAACCGGCGATCACGTCTTCAGATTCGCCATGTTGGTGTGCGGCTTGACTGTGCTTGCCATACTGGCACTGATCGTCTACGAACTCATGCTGCGCTCCGGCCCCTCTTGGCACTCCTTTGGATTCAAGTTCTTTGCCGGCCATGATTGGGATCCAGTGAACGAACAATTCGGCGCTATGCCCTTCGTTTACGGAACTTTGGTCTCCTCGCTCCTCGCTCTGCTCATCGCCGTGCCGCTCTCGATTGGCGTTGCCGTTTTTACAACGGAGATGTGTCCTGTGGCATTGCGCGGGCCGCTCTCGTTCTTCGTGGAATTGCTGGCCGCGATTCCCAGCGTAGTCTATGGGCTTTGGGCGATTTTTATTCTGATACCTATTTTGACCAACTATGTCGGACCCTTCCTGGCCCGCACAATGGGCTGGACCGGCCTGTTTACAGGGCCGTTCTACGGCGTTAGCATGCTCGCTGCCGGAATCATCCTGGCCATCATGATCATCCCGATCATCTCTTCAATCACCCGCGAGGTTCTAATGGTGGTACCCCAGCACCAGCGGGAAGCCGCACTCGCGCTGGGCGCAACGCGCTGGGAAATGATTCGTGTCGGCGTGCTGCGCAACGCGCGCGCCGGCATTATGGGAGGCGTCATCCTCGGCCTCGGCCGCGCCTTGGGAGAAACCATGGCTGTAACCATGGTCATCGGAAACAACCCTCAAATCATGAAATCCCTGTTCGCCCCGGGATATACCATGGCCAGCGTGCTGGCCAACGAATTCAGCGAAGCCACCGGCAACCTCTACCTCTCGGCGCTCGTCGAGATTGGTCTGGCTCTGTTCCTGGTTACCATCGTCGTCAATGCCCTGGCACGGGTGCTGGTCTGGACTGTTACGCGGGGCCAGCCTTCGAGGGCGAATGCCTGAGACCACCAGGACTTCCGCGCTGCAAACCGTGCCGCCTATTTCCTTGCGCCGCCGCATCACCGACCACGCCATGACTGGTGCCGCCGTGCTTACGGTCATACTGGTGTTGGTGCCATTGTTTGCGGTCTTTGCCTATCTTGTGTATCGCGGTGTCGGCTCAATCAATTGGGCCTTTCTTACGCAAACCCCAAAACCGGTGGGCGAAGCGGGCGGTGGCATGGCGAATGCCATCGTGGGCTCGGTACTCATGCTCGCCTTGGCCAGCGTTATCGGAGTTCCCTTGGGAGTAGGCGCCGGCATCTACCTCGCAGAATATGGCCGCAACCGCTTGGGCGATGCCATTCGCTTCACCGCTGATGTGCTCAACGGTGTGCCTTCCATCGTGATCGGCATCGTGGCCTACTCCATCGTCGTTCTCACCCAGAGGCACTTCTCCGCACTGGCGGGCGGAGTGGCTTTGGCAATCATGATGATCCCCACCATCACGCGCACCACCGAAGAGATGCTTCTGCTGGTCCCTCAGGCTTTGCGCGAGGCTGCATATGGTCTGGGTGTTCCGCGCTGGCGCACTACTCTATCCATCACGCTGCGTACCGCAACTTCCGGAGTGATAACAGGAATCATGCTGGCGTTTGCCCGGGTGGCAGGCGAGACTGCGCCGTTACTGTTCACCGCGCTGGGGAATCAATTCTGGAATCTGAAGATCGGCCAGCCGACAGCCGCCCTGCCGCTGCAGATATACACCTACGCCCTCTCTCCTTACGACGACTGGCACCGGCAGGCGTGGGCGGGAGCGCTCGTCCTCATCGTTCTCATTGTTACCTCGGTTGCCGCCGTGCGCGTCGCCGTGCGCCGTGGTACCTTCGGAGCGGCATAACCATGGGCGTTGGAATCCAAGTCGAAAACCTGAATGCCTGGTACGGCAAGAACCAGGCGCTGTTCGACATCCAATTGACAGTGGCGGCCAACCACGCCACTGCCCTGATTGGGCCCTCGGGCTGCGGCAAGTCTACCTTCATCCGCTGCCTGAACCGCATGCATGAAACCATCCCAGAGGCGCGAGTGACGGGCAGTGTCCGCATCGGCGACATCAACGCCTACAACGGCACCTCCGCCACCCAGCTTCGCCGCCGCGTGGGCATGGTGTTCCAGAAAGCGAATCCCTTCCCCACCATGTCGATCTACGACAATGTCGCATCGGGTCTGAAGCTGAACGGTTTTCGCGACCGCCATAAGCTGGACGAGATCGTGCATCGATCACTCGACTCCGCCGCGCTGTGGGACGAAGTGAAAGACCACATTCACAAGAAGTCCGGCGCAAGTCTCTCCGGCGGCCAGCAGCAACGGCTCTGTATCGCCCGCGCTCTCGCCGTTGAGCCTGAGGTCCTTCTCATGGACGAGCCCTGCTCCGCGCTCGATCCCATCTCCACCGGCAAGATCGAAGAGTTGATCTTTCAGCTTAAAGAACGGTATACGATAGTAATTGTCACGCACAACATGCAGCAGGCGGCGCGCGTTGCTGAATTCACTGGATTTTTCCTGCTGGGCAAGATGATTGAGTTCGGCAAGACGGAGAAAATCTTCACCAAACCATCGGATAAAAAGACGGAAGACTACATCACCGGCAGATTTGGATAAGGCGCGCTTTTGGGTGGCGCAGCGCTTCCAGCGCTGCATGTAAGACGCTCTTTTCAGAACGGCTTTAGCCGCTGAGGTATTTGCGATAAGCAAGATATAAGAAAGGTTTTACGAAATGCGCACGCGCTTTCAGCAGGGGCTCGACGATCTTCGCCAGAAATTGCTCCGCATGGGTGGACTGGCGGAACAGGCGGTGGATCGCGCCCGTCAGGCCTACGTCGAACGCGATCTCACCCGTTGCCAGATGGTTCTTGAGGGCGAGAGCCTGATCAACAACTCAGAGCGCGAGATCGACGAGGCCGCCTTCGATCTGCTCGCCATGCAGCAGCCCATGGCTGTCGATCTGCGCTTCATCCTCGCTGTCACCAAAATTAATTCTGATCTCGAACGCGTCGGCGATCAGGCCGTCAACATCGCCGAGCGCGTCATGGACATGATGGACCTTCCCACCGTCGACCTGCCGGTGGACATCGCACGCATGGGGGCCGCCGTCAGCGCAATGGTCCGCCGCGCCCTCGAGTCATTCATCGAAGGCAAAGTCGAACTCGCTCAAGCTGTGCTCGAAATGGACAACGTCGTCGACCGCATGAAGGACGATGCCTTCATCCAGCTGGTGAAGACCATGAACCAGCGTCCGGAAGTTGTGCGGCAGGCGCTCGACGCTCTGCTCGTAGCCCGCAATCTGGAGCGCGTAGCCGACCACGCCACCAACATTGCCGAAGATGTCATCTTCTGGGTGCAGGGCGCCGACGTCCGCCACAACGTGGGTAACGAAGAGCATCCCGAGCACTCGCCAACGCACGAAGGCTCAACCCGCGCCTCCGGAGCCTAGAGAATCTCCATCAGCGATTTGGTTAGCGCCAATGTCATCCTGAGCGGAGAGAACCGATTCGCTTTTTGAATCGGTTCGCGGAGTCGAAGGCTTGCCCTGAGCGAAGTCGAAGGGATCTCTTGCGCCTTATCGCTGCCGTCGGCTCCGCAAGGCGTTTCTGCCACGGCGCCGCGTTTCTTTCTGGTAACTGCTTTGACCGTAGGCTGCGGACTGAATTACGCTCATCTCTCTTTGCAGAATAATTTCCGCGGAGGCCCCGTGATCCGATTCTCCCGCTTGATTCTCCTGACCGCACTCCTCGCCTCACACATTGCGCTCCCGGCACAAGAAGCCAAGCCCGACACCTCTTCCATCTCGCTACCAACCAGCAAGACCTTGACGATCCCTTCGCCCGGCCGGATCGGCCCCACCAACAGCTTTCCCGCCACCATCGCGGTGAGCCCCGATGCCCGCTACGCCGCTCTCTTGAACGATGGCTACGGAACCCAGGAATCCATGGCCATGCAGTCGATCGCGATTCTCGACCTGAAAACAAATCAAATCTCCGACTATCCCGACAAACGTTTCAGCGAGGAAGAGCGCGTCCACCAGAGCTACTTCCTCGGACTGGTCTTCAGCTCCGACGGCAAGCATCTCTACGCTTCGGTTGGTTCCATCACCGATCCCACAGGACAGAAGCCAGGAGACACCGGCGACGGGATCGCGGTCTATAGCTTTACAGAAGGCAAGGTCGCACCCGAGCGGTTCATCGCCATCGAACCCCAGGCACTCGCCGCCGGGAAAAAAGTCGCGATCGCTCTGCGCACAACGCCGCCAGGGACGGCGATCCCTTATCCCGCAGGACTCGCGCTGGTTTCAGCGGGAGGCCACGACCGTCTCCTCGTGGCGAACAATCTTTCCGATAACGTCGTACTGCTCGATGTGACGACCGGCAAAGTGCTGCAACACTTCGATCTGAGCACCAACGATCTCGTGCCCTCTTCTTTCCCCTACACCTGCGTAGTCACGCGCGACGCCCGCCGGGCTTGGTGCAGTCTGTGGAATGCGTCGCAAGTGGCGGAGCTTGACTTGATCAGCGGCAAAGTCGTCCACTGGATCAAGTTTCAGCAACCGCCGGACCCGCTCGCTCCGGGCTCACACCCGACTGCGCTTCTCCTGAGTCCTGACGAGAAGACTTTGTATGTGGCCTTGTCGAATGCTGACACCGTGGATGCGTTCTCAACCACCGATACTCCGCCCGAGGTGAGCTTTAACACCGATCCCTCAGGACAACACGGGAGTCATCCGACAGCACTTGCCGTTTCCAGGGACGGCAGGCGCCTGTTTGTGGCGGATTCCTCGCTCAATGCGATTGCCGTCCTTGACACCTCTTCGCAGCCCGAGCTGTGGAAGGACATCTCCAGAGGGGGCTCGCCCTCGGTGCTTGGCTTCATTCCAACAGACTGGTACCCCAGCGCCCTCGCCGTGCAAGGCGACGACCTCGTGATCGCCACAGCCAAAGGCCAGGGCACGCGCCCGAACAATGGCCCAGGGAAGACTCCCTATGAGATCCGTCACCACGAGCATCCCTACATTCCAACGCTGATGCGCGGATCCATTGCGCGGCTGAATATTCCATCCACTCTCGGCAAGCTCGAAGAACTAACTCGGGTCGTCGAGCACGACAACTTGCTGCACAACCCTCCGGGGACGATTCAGTTCGCCAGCGGCAAGAATCCCATCAAGCACGTCATCTATGTAATCAAAGAAAACCGCACCTACGATCAAGTGCTCGGCGATCTAAAGGTTGGCGACGGCGATCCCTCCCTCACGCTCTATGGCGCCGACATCACGCCCAACGAGCACAAGCTGGCCCTTCAGTTCGGCGTGCTCGACAACTTCTACGACAGCGGAGAAGTCTCCGGCGACGGCCATCTCTGGTCCACCGCCGCCATCACCAGCGACTACAACGAAAAAACCTGGCAGATCGCCTACCGCGGCAAGGAACGCACATACGACTTTGGCGGCAGCGTCGCCGACGAAGTACCGCTCGATCACAATCAGCCGGATGTCGATGATCCCGGCACCGGCTTTCTCTGGGACAACCTCGCTCACCACGGCCTGAGTTATCGCGACTACGGAGAATTCGTTAACGCCGAATGGTGCAACAAGCCCCGCAAAGCCGAATCGCCCAAACAGGGCACTCCTTCCGCCCAAGAAGCCGTTTGCCCGCGCACCGAAGTTCACAAAAGAGATTCACTCCCGCCAAATGTCGGAGATCCGCACGCCGCGCCGAGTCCTTGGCCTTGGGCCGTTCCGCTATTCAAGCAGGTCAAGCCCACGAAAGCCGTGCTGCGCGATCACTTCGACCCGCTCTATCCCGATTTCAACACCGACTATCCTGACCAGCTCCGCGCCGACGAATTCCTCAACGAGTTCGCCGCCTACACGCGCGCCCGCGAGCTGAACGAGGACCCGGAGTTCCAACTCCCCGCCTTCGTCCTGCTCTACCTTCCCGACGATCATACCGGAGGCACGCGCCCCGAGCGCCCGCGTCCGGCGGCCTCGGTGGCCGACAACGACCTCGCCCTAGGCCGCGTAGTCGATGCCGTCTCGCACAGCCCCTACTGGGATGACACCGCCATCTTCGTCCTCGAAGACGACGCGCAGGACGGCGGCGACCACGTCGACGCCCACCGCTCCATCGCCTTCGTCATTAGCAAGTATTCGCCCGGAACGTCCGCCGAGCCCTACGTCGAGCACCACTTCTACACGACGGTCAACATGGTTCACACCATGGAAATGCTATTAGGCCTGCCTCCCATGAACCACAACGACGCCTATGCGCCAGTAATGGGTCCAATCTTCTCTGGTACAGGCACGCAGCCTGCATTCGAGGCGGACTACCGCAACCTGAAGAACGGCCTGATTTACGAAACCAACAAGCGCGATGCCAGAGGCGCAAGCGATTCGGCGAAGATGGATTTCTCCCGCCCCGACGCCGCCGCAGCCGCAAAGCTGAATAAAGTTCTCTGGCACGACCAGAAAGGCGACGCGCCCGTGCCCGTGCCCAAACACTCTGTCTTTCCGGCAGGAGGAGATTAGGACCGGGGCGGACTCGGATCGAGCATGCTCATAGAAATCGGACATGTGGAGGCGATCTTCCGGTATCCCGTGAAGTCCATGGCCGGCGAACGACTCGAGGTCGCCAACCTGGGCTGGCACGGCCTCGATGGTGACAGACGCCTGGCATTCCGGCGGATGGACGACCGCAGCGGGTTCCCGTGGCTATCAGCAAGCAAGCTTCCCGACCTGCTCCGGTTTACTCCACACCGCCGGGAAGACAGTGCTCAGGGAGACCTTCACCTTCCCACGCATGTTCGCACGCCGGATGGAGAAGACCTGCCTGTCTTCGGGGAGGAATTGGCCACGGAGGTCGGACGCCGGTACGGGGCTCCCGTGCAGATGATGCAGTTGAAGCAAGGCATCTTCGACGAAGCGAGCATCTCCGTGATCGCCGTGGAGACGATGCGCGAGATCGGACGACTCGCAGGGCGGAGCCTGGACGTGCGGCGATTTCGCCCGAATGTTGTGGTTTGTTTGCTGCGATCGGGTCCCTTCCAGGAGGACGAGTGGTTGGGCGGTGTGCTCTCATTCGGCAAGAGCGACGACGACGACGCCCCCGCCATCGCCGTCACCATGCGCGACGTTCGCTGCTCAATGGTGAACCTTGATCCCGACTCCGCAACTCCTGCGCCAGAAGTGCTGAAGGCGGTCGTTCGTGCGCACCAGAATACCGCGGGAATCTACGGCACGGTCACTCGCATCGGTCGACTGGCGGTCGGACAGACCATATTCCTCCGTGCAGCGACCGACAAAAGGGAACGTGAGTGATCGAAGCACTTTCCTAACGCTCTTGGTCAGTTCAAATACATTACGGAACTATGCACCTTACGCAACTTCTATTAAGTTCGCATGTTCTTGACGAGCAAGGTGCGCTGCAAACTCGCTGACCGGGATGACTTCATCGCATGTCCTGCATAAGACCACAACGTGAACAGGTTTGCCGTGCTTTCCCTCCGGACATTGTGCGGTGTCATTCCTTCCGAACCAGATTAGGCCGCATGTTTTACACTGAAAGAACCCACTCTGCTCGGCCTCTTGCACCAGGTGTTCCGGCGAAAATGATTTGAGAGTTGCCATAATCCTACCGCCTTTCTATTTCGCCTTCCGCTGGTTTCTTGTTTTGGAATGACTTCTTGATAGCGGCCCGCCAGTTGCCCTTGATCTTTAACACGTCGGGCTTTGGGCCGGGAGTGCTCGGTTTCTTCGTTCCCTGTTTTGCTTTGTCTCCATACTCGTTACTTCGGCCCTGTGATCTGATCGCGGACGAAAGTTAGCACATAGCCCACGATTAACCCGAGTAGGAATGTGAATGTTGACCCGTCAATCTTGCCCTTCCATGTAAGCACTGCGGCCACTGAGACGATGAATCCAATCAGCAGAACGGCAATCAGTGACATCTGCTTTTGAAATCTGATTTCGCGTTCTTGGCCGTTCTGGTAGCTTGTTACCGCCGCTTGGATCAGCTTGACCACAGGATCAACCCTGTCCGCAAGGACGTTAATCATTTCGATGATCGGCGGCGGCTGCCTCTGGGCAGGTTCAGATGGAGGGCCAGTTGGCGGTGTTATCGCGTTTTGATCGGACACAATCCCTCCCTAGTTGACTGATGGCCTATACTAGGTCCGATATATTATTACGCACAATTCCCTTGACTCCAATTCTCAAACCTGACACCATATCTCTGTAGGCATTGGTTCTTTGAAATCAGAATAGCAATGAGATAACTCCTGCAAATGCAATATTTTGCAGGCGGCTCGTTGATTCCAAGCGCTTAGCCGAAGCGAAATCGCCTAAGTCCTTTGAATGGAATATTTTACGAGCAAGTTCTTTGTTTCCAATATTTTAGCCAGATTAGACTCATATCCGACACTCGTAACTCGTTGATTCCAGATATTTTAACCAGATCGATCCGCATTTTTTTTGATCTGAATCTCGGCCCGATCTGAGCCCCTCGCGATGGAACGCCAACGCACTCCGGTGAGAGTCTTGAACCGCGCCCTGCAACCTGTTAGACTCCATGTAGCTTGTAGGCTACATGCCTCACCGAATGTCGAGGTAAAGCTTCGTGCAGGCGCGCCCGAGAAACGTAGAGGTCTATGAGTCAGCATCGGAGGCAGCTCCTTTTGATGACTGGATGCGCGATCTCAAGGACCCAGTTGGGAAGGCTGCCATTGATGCCAAAGTAGCTCTGCTACGCCGGGGATCGCTGGGGAACCATCGCGATGTCGGAGACGGTTTGATCGAGCTGAAGGTAAACGTGGGACCGGGCTACCGGGTCTACATCGCCGACGACGGAAGGAACTCGCTCATTTTGCTCGCCGGAAGGAAGAACACGCAGAAGCAGGACATCAAGGCCGCCAAGCGATACTGGAACGACTACAAGGCGAGGGGGTAGCGATGCCACGATCACGGCCATACAAAATCGGACTGAGTGAACGGCTAAGAGATCCGGAGCACGTTGCCGCTTATCTGAATGCTGCGGCGAAGGAATCCCAGGACGTATTCATGTTGGCTCTGCGGGATGTGGCAGAGGCACACAAGATCAGCAGAGTCGCGGTAGCGGCGGGCGTCAACCGGGAGACGCTCTACCGGACGCTTTCCGCACGCGGGAATCCAACGTTCACGACTCTGGAGAGCATTCTTGAGGCGGTCGGGGTTGAACTCCACTATCGAGCGCGGGCGAAACGCAAGCGTGCCGCGCTGGCCGGCGGCTAGCGCCTCCGTTCCCCTCGGCTTTACACTAATCCTGTGAAGATTGCGCTCGGCCAAATCAATCCCACGGTCGGAGATTTCTCCGGCAACGCCGCCAAGCACATCGAGTTTGCGAGACGCGCGCAAGCGAGCGGCGCCGGGCTGATCCTCTTCCCCGAATTGTCGGTCTGCGGATACCCGCCCCGCGATCTGGTGGAGCGTCCATCCTTCGTCGCGCGCAATCGAGAAACCGCCGAGCTTATCGCAAAGCAGACACAAGGCATGGCTGTCATCTGTGGCCTAGTGACTCCCGCGCACTCCGAGACCGGCAAGTCGGTCATGAACTCCGCCGCTTTGTTGCAGGATGGCAAGATCGCCTTCCTGCAATCGAAGATGCTCTTGCCCACCTACGACGTCTTCGACGAGATGCGCAACTTCGCGCCCGCCAAGAGTCAGGACCTGTTCTCCTTCTGCGGCAACCGCATGGCGCTCACCATCTGCGAAGACGCCTGGAACGACAAGCTGTTCTGGCCCAAGCGCCTGTACACGGTCGATCCCATCGAGACGCTCATTCGCGCCGGCGGCAACTTTGTGCTCAACATTTCGTCGTCGCCCTTCTGGATCGGAAAGCGCGAACTCCGCCGCGACATGCTGGCCTCCATCGCGCGCCACCACAAAGTCCCGGTTGCGCTGGTCAATCAAGTCGGAGGCAATGACAGCCTGATCTTCGACGGCTCCAGCATCGTGCTCAATCCAGAGGGCGAGGTCATCGCACAAGGTCGCTCGTTCGAAGAAGACCTGATCTACTTCGATTCGAAGACCTTAACTGGCGATCTTCACGAACAGATCGCAGGCGAGGAAGCCAGCGTATACGCCGCACTGGTGCTGGGCACACGCGACTACATGCGCAAGTGCGGATTCCAAAAAGCCATCATCGGCCTGAGCGGAGGTATTGATTCGGCGCTCACCGCCGTGATCGCCGCCGACGCGATCGGGCCCGAGAATGTCATCGGCGTGAGTATGCCAGGCCCGTACTCTTCAAAGGGATCGATCGATGATGCTCGCACCCTCGCGGCCAATCTCGGCATCCGCTTCGAGTTGCTCGCGATCAACGACATCGTAGAAGCGTATCGGCTAACTTTGCACAACGTTTTCGCGGGACGGAAGGAAGACGTGACGGAAGAGAACATTCAGTCGCGCGCCCGCGGCACGCTGCTGATGGCGCTATCTAATAAGTTCGGTGCCATCGTGCTGTCGACGGGCAACAAGAGCGAACTCGGCGTGGGCTACTGTACACTTTATGGAGACATGGTTGGCGGCCTCGCGGTCATTTCGGACGTCCCGAAAACGCTGGTGTATCGGCTGAGTCATTACGTGAATTCGCAGCGTCCGGTGATTCCCGAGGCCACGCTGGAGAAGCCGCCGTCCGCCGAATTGCGGCCCAACCAGAAAGACAGCGACTCGCTGCCGCCCTATGAGATTCTGGACGCAGTGCTCGAGGACTACGTGGAAGATGCGCACTCCGCCGAGCAGATCGCTGCCGATCATGCTTTCGACATTGCGGTGGTGCGCCGTGTAGTCCGGATGGTCGACCGTGCTGAATACAAGCGTCAGCAGGCGGCCCCAGGCATCAAGATTTCTCCCAAGGCATTCGGCTACGGCCGCCGTTTTCCCATCGCCGCGAAAAGCGAGGTTTGAGGGATTCGCAAAAAGAGTCAGCACGTAAGGCGATCCCAAAGTCTTCTGCTCCACACGAATTCTTAAATTGAAAGGAAACCATGCGCAGTTCTATCAATCTGATTCTCATTCTCACCCTAACGTGCAGCCTGGCCGCAGCGCAAACCTCGATCGCGAAGCCACCGGAGAAGCCCGCCGCCGTCGCGGCCGTGACTCTTCCCTCGGAAGCTACTGTGGACGCCTTCCTGCAACAAACCTTCGGATATGAGTCGGACATGAGTTGGAAAATTTCCAGCATCAAGCCTGCCCCCGTGCCAGGACTCGCTCAAGTCGACGTTATCCTTGCCAGCCCGCAGGGCCAGCAAGGCAGCCGGTTCTTCGTCACGGCGGATGGCCAACATGCTGTGATTGGCGAAATTATTCCGTTCGGCGCCAAACCTTTCGAACCGGCGAAGAAGACGTTGGAGAAGGGCATCACCGGTCCATCGCGCGGACCGAAAGACGCACCGGTCACAATTGTCGAGTTCGGTGACTTGCAGTGTCCCGCATGCAAAGCCGCGCAGCCGGCGATCGAAGGGCTGATCGCGGCTGAACCGAACGCGCGTTTTGTGTTTCAGAACTTTCCCCTCGAGATGCACAACTGGGCGGCGAAAGGAGCCGCTTACGCCGACTGCGTTGGGCAGGCGTCGAACGACGCGTTCTGGAAATTTGTTGCCAAGACGTACGAGACTCAATCCGACATCACGTCGGCAAATGCCGACGAAAAGCTGATTGCGATCGCAGACGGTGCGGGTGTGAAGGGCGCGGACATTGCAGCCTGTGCCTCCACCCCTGCGACCAAGGCGCATGTGGACGCTTCTCTTGCCCTGGGCAAGGCAGTGAACGTGACCGGCACGCCGACTCTTTTCATCAACGGACGCAGTCTCGGAAATGTGAGTAACGTTCCTGCCGCCACGCTGAAGAGTCTGGTGGATTTTGCGGCGAAGGAAGGGAAGTAGCGCTACTTCTCGCTCACCCAGATTTCATCCGTGGAGTAGTCGCGGCTCACCACGACGTGCGGTGTGATCACGATGAGCAATTCGTCGTTCTCTTTCATCCGCGTGTTGTCAGATGCGACCCAGTTGAGGCCGGGTATGGCTGCAACCGCGGGGATTCCGCTCATGGATCGCTGATCGTTCGTTGTGATTTCACCCGCCACCACCGCCGGCTCACCATCGCGCAGCCGTATGCTGCCCTTGTATTCCTGATTGGAAATCACCGGCGCACCATTCGAACTTTGTCCCGTCAGCGAGCGTACTTGCAGCTCAAGCGTCAGGCTCACTTCCCGGTCTCCGTGGATGACAGGCTTGGCTTTGAAGCTCAAGCCCAGGTCTTCGTAACTAACCGACGGAAACGGCGGGACGTAGCTTTGATTCCCCAGCACTGCTGAAATCTGTGGTGAGTTGTAGATGGGCGCGTAGGTTGCATTCAGGATGGGATAGCGCTGGCCGAGGTGGAATGTCGCTTCGTTGCCTTGCCCTGCGCGCAGCGTGACATGACTCAGGCTGCGGGCCCACGACTCATTGAGGGAAAGAGCCGTAGTGAGGTGATCCAGGCTCACTCCTGAGAAGGTAAGGCCACCGCCGAAAGTGGCTAAGGGCTGGCTGAAGATGGAATTCTGTTGCCCTTGCAGTTGCGCCAGCAGCCCGGATAGAGCCGTACTCCCGGCGGCATTAATGCCGCCCGAAGAAATCAACTGGTTGATCAGCGACTGGATGCTTTGTCCACCCAACCCCGCCAGCGCGGCCAAAGGGATGTTGAACATGTTGAAGGTATCCGGAATGTGCATGCCGATGTCGCGCGTGAAGTTGTGGCTGATGTTATAGACCTCAACTTCGATCGCTACCTGCGGACGATCGCTGGTTAACTGTCGTAAGAGCCTGGTGCATGCGGCCAGTGTCGCCTGTGGCGCGCGCACCTCGACTGTCCCAATTTGTCCAGAGCTTATTTTCTGGAAGTCGCAGATGTTGCGCAGCGACGTGACCATTTCGGTTGACTGTTGTGGCGTGGTCGCTCCGGGCACCGTGAAAGTCGCGAGCGACATGCGGTCAAACTGCTTGTGATTATCCGTGGTATCCGCGGCAATCAGCATCTGGTGCGCATCCAGGGTGGTCCACATAGTCTTGCTGACCCGACATGCCAAACTGAGGGCGGTGAAGAAGTCGACATCGTCCACATAGAAACGCACCGTCTTGGTTTGTACCGAATCGTCAAACTCAGGGTTCACGCCGTAGGCAGAGGCCAACTCGGCAAACATGCCGCGCACATCGCCGCGATAGTGAAATGTTGCTCGCGCTTCTTTTGGTTGGAGATGGATTTCGCTGGAATCGGCCACCATCGCCGCCATCCCGCTCAACGCCGGACGTGAAGGGTCACGTACCGCTTCGGCCAGCCGCTCTTGCGTATAGGCATTATCGGGGTCGAGATTGAGGGCGGCGCGATACTCGGCAGCGGCTTGCTCGCGCTGGGCGTCAGCGAGGAAGGCGTCGCCGCGCTCGGTGTGTTGAAATACCAACTGCGCCTTCATCATTTCCCGCGCTGAGAGGAACTTTGCGTCTTGAGGAACCAGCCGCGAAGCCTGGTCAAACTGCGCGAAGGCTTCTTCCAGACGATCGAGACCGTTCAATTTCAGGCCGCGATTATACGCGTTGAGAGCTTCCTTGTGATCCTTCCTGGAGGGGATGCACGTAACGCCGCCCGGCACGCCGTTGCCGCAGGAGACCACCGGCATCGTGACGGCTGGATCGTTCCCGGCAAACGAGGGAACGTTGGCCAGCACTGTCAGAAGACCAACGGCGAGAATGATCCGCACACTGCGCATGCGCTTTGATTTTAACCCGCCGCGCGCTCCTCGCCGAAAGCTAATAGTCCCCGTACCTTCGGGCTTAATGGTGACAAGGACGGAGCAGGCAGCAAGTGAGAACGGGGAACAGGCGCTTTCTTGCCCGGACGTCAATTTCAAGGGCTTTTTGCGATGTTAATTTGCCACTCTCCCAAATTCGGCAATTCTCAATCGGAGCCTTACTGGCACTGCCGCCGCCCCCAACCCCTATCAGCGGCAACCTTGCGCGGCAACAACGGCATCCCAAACGCCCGGGGAGATGGGCAACATGGGCCGTACACTAGTGTTCGCACTGCTATTAGCCTTCGTTTCGACCTGCCATGGACAATTCACCTTTACACCGATAAACGTGCCCGGAGCGGTGGCTACTGTAGCGCGCGGCATCAACAATTCGGGCGAGGTCGTGGGATTCTACCAAACCGTCGCCTGCTCAAATTATGACCGCAACGTTCCCAACTGCGCGACTGAAGCATTCAAACTGGTGAACGGCGTCTACACAAAGTTTATGGTGGCGAAGAGTACCTCGACAGCGATTATGGGAGTCAACGATCTCGGTGATCGTGTCGGGTTTTACATGAAAACGGATGGTACGCGCCACGGCTTCATTTTGTATCACCAAGGTACATTTAAGGTCATTGACTATCCCGGTCTGAGCTCCCCCTACTTCACGGTTCCGATGGGTATCAATAAGGTTGGCACTGCCGTTGGTGGAATTTGGTCAATCAGCGCGACTGGGACGTTTTCCTCGAGTGGCTGGGAATGGGTAAACGGTACGTTCAGCAGCATGAATCCCGGAGGTACGGGAAACGGCACCTGCTGCCAGTCGGTGAATGGGATCAGCAACAACGGCAGTACGGTTGGGCAGGTTTTTCTTACTGATTTCTGGCAAGCTTGGTTCTCTCAAGGAACCGACCAGGACTTCTGGAAATACCAGAGCGGTGACAGCTTCGCGGAAGCGGTGGACCAGAACGCTGATGTGGCGGGCTATTCGTCAGTAGCAGGTGGCTGGTTCGCTCAAAAGATCGAAGCTAACGAGGGCAGTGGCGACCGCGAGGGCACGATTAGCTTCAAGGTCGTCAATTATCCCAACTCGCAATCGACTACTCCATTTGGCATGAACGATTCTCGGAATCTGGCGGGAACTTACGTGGATTCATCGGGGCAGCAACATGGGTTCACTGCGACGCCCACGTTCTGACGGAGATTATTCGGCACTAGATTGTTCGCGCTACAAGCTAGCTCAGCATCAGGCGTTCAATGTCCCGAGCCTTGCCGGTCTTTTCGTCGCAATCAACGACCACGGCGCACAGCCGGACGTCGCCCGTGGCGGGCTCAAAGCGAACAGGCATGCCGTTGAGGAACTTGCCAACCACCAGCTCTTTCTTCACGCCGATCACGCCATCATACGGACCGGTCATGCCCACGTCGGTAACGTAGGCGGTTCCTTTGGGCAGAACGCGCTCATCGGCGGTGGGCACGTGGGTGTGAGTACCGGCGACCGCCGTGACGCGGCCGTCCAGATACCAGCCTAGTGAAATCTTCTCTGAGGTCGCTTCAGCGTGGAAGTCCACGAAGATTATCTTGGCCTCAATCTTTTGCAGGAGCTGATCCGCGATGCGAAAGGGATCGTCGTTCGAAGCCATGAACACGCGCCCTTGCAGGTTGATCACGGCGTAGGGAACCTTTGCCTTGTAACCTTGATATAAGCCCCACCCCGGCATGTCCGCAGGATAATTTGCGGGACGAAGCACCCGGCGTTGTGGGCCGTGGCCGTTGCCTTCAGCCATCTGAAAGAAGTCGATGATCTCGCGTTTGTCCCACACGTGGTTGCCGGTGGTGATGACGTCAATGTTCAGTTCAAACAGTTCCTCGGCGAGCGCGGGCGTGATGCCGAAACCCGCTGCCGAGTTCTCTCCGTTGGCAATGACGAGGTCGATGGCATGATCGCGGACAATGCCCGGCAGCCGGTCCTTGACGATGGTCCGTCCCGGCCGTCCGAAAATGTCGCCAATGAAGAGAATCCGCATGATACGAGGCAAAGCTCGATGGTAACACGCGAATTCAGACAGTAGCTCGCTCAGCTATTCGCTTAACCTCGCGCAGCATGGCCTTGCGGATCAATCCGGAAAAAGGGCTGACGAGGGTCCAGTATGCTCGAAAAATGAGCGTTGCGAAACGGCCAAACGTGTGCACCCGCGTTTCGGTGCTAAGCCGCGTGCCGCCATCTGAGTGTGCAAGTGAGAAGTTCCAAACCGCCTTGGCATAGCCCTCGCGGTGAAAGTCCGCAAACTCCTCTGGAGTGAGGCCGCGAACGATGCCGCCATCCGGCCTCCAGAAGCGGCCGGTAATGCCCAGGACCAATTCGCGCGGCGGGATCGCTGCGAGTTCGAGAAAGGGGTCGCGTCCGTCGTGCCGGACGTTCGACGACGGAATCTTGCCGCCGCCGATACGATAGCCGCGAAGCCGCGTCAGACCACGAACAATGGCGAGGTCCGAGAAATTGGCGCGCTTCAGAGCGGCGTATGTTTTCTCCTCCGAAGCATGGACTAGAAGCGAATAACTGGCGCTGACTTGATACCGCGGCAGCCATTCATCAATGGCCATCATTTCGACAGCTCCGCCGTGCGCAGGAAATCGTAGTTTCCTGCGGGATTCAGTTTCAGATTCACCACGCGCTTGTTGTGCACCAGAACATTATCCAGATACCACAATTCGATGTAAGGCAATTCCTCCGCCAGGATGCGCTGCAGCTCGGCATAGATCGGCTTGCGCACTTTCGGATCGACTTCGCGGCGGGCCTGGTCGATCAGCGCGTCCACTTTCGGATTCGAGTAAAAGCCGCGGTTGGCACCGTTCGGCGGGAACCTCGAGGAATGAAACACGTAGAAAATGTCTGGATCCTGGTTGCCTCCGACCCAACGAAGCCCGTAGAGCTGAAATGCTCCGTGAGTAACGTCGGCAAAAAAAGTCGCAGGCTCGAAGCTGCGAATATCGAGCACAATCTCAACCTCGCGCAGCTGCTGCTGCATGACCGCGGCCATTAATCGTGTGCTCTCGGTGGTGGAAGTCTTCATGGTGATGTGAAAACGCACACCATTCACCGCCGGATAGCCCGCGGCATCCAACAAGCTGCGTGCTTTCTCGGGATCGTGATCGTAGGCAGGCACGTTGCCGTTGTAGGCCCAACTCTGCGGGGGAAGAACACTGCGCGCCGGTTTCGCCTCGCCGCGCCACAGATACGCGATCATTGGGCGGCGGTCGAGGGCGTAGGCGATGGCCTGGCGGACTCGCACATCTTTCAGAATCGGATCGCGCAGATTGAAACCCAGATACTGAACTTCGGTTCCCGGGGCACGTTCGACGGCAAGGAAAGGTTCGCGCTCGAGCGTGAGCACAGTGTCCGGCGTGATCGAGTTGCTGGCGATATCGCCGGTACCTTTGCGCAGTTCAAGGGCCTCAGTCGTTGCGTCGGGCACGACGGCGAAGCGTACCCGCGACAGCTTCACCTTCTCGCCCCAGTAGTCGTCGTTGCGCTCGATGACCACTTCCTTGTCGGTTTCGGCGCTGACGAACTTGAATGGCCCGGAGCCTATCGGATGCCGCGAAGGTTCATCCCCACTGCCGAAGGGGACGATGCCAACCGCCCCGTCGGTCAGGTTCCACAACAGCGCGGCATCTGGTTCCTTCATGTGAAATATGACGGTGAAATCGTCCGGCGCATCGATGTGATCGACAAAACGATACGCTGCTGCCCTGGTACTGCGAATCTTTCCGCCGAGCAGGGAATCGAAAGTCCACTTCACGTCGCGCGAGGTAAGTGGATCCCCGTCATGGAACCTCACGCCGCGATGAAGGTGAAAGATGTAGGTCAGTGGATCGGGAACCTCCCAGCGCTCGGCCAGTCCGGGCGCGGCATTCAGGTCAGTACCGCGCACGACGAGGTAGTCGAAAATCAGACTGTCAATGCGCTCCGATTGTGCGTCGACCCCGACTCTAGGATCCAGATTCGTGGGGCTCGATTCAATCACCATCACCAGCGTGTTTGGATCAGGCTTGCTGGAGCAGGAGAGCATGGAAAGCGTCAACGCAAGAGTGGCGAGAGCTGACGAAGACCGCATCACAGGCAGTCCTGGCACATCCGATGCACGTTGTTAACGGTTTTCCAGTTGCGCAGTGTGGTCGTGACCGCCAGTATGCGGTCGACCGGACTCTTCCACAGAACACTTTGGGAAACTCCGTTTGGGAGGTAGAAATAAATCTCGCGGTCAGAACAGCGGCACTGATCTGGGGGCGCGGTTAGTTCGGCCAACTTCTTCAGAGCGGCCGGTGTTGGGGCCTCGGACAAGAACATTACGTGGAGCTTTGCAGGCTCGATTCCGCGCTCCTTCAGAAACGGATTGCCTGCGATCGTCTTGTTCATTTCGTCGGCAGTTCTTGAAATGACCGAGACCGAAAGGCCGAAGTCCTGGAGGATTCTTTCCTCGATTCTCTTCGACAATTTTGAAGTAGAAGACTTCCCGGCTTTGAAAACCACGTTGCCGCTTTGGATGTAAGTCTTGACCTGCTCGAAACCCAGCGCTTCGAACGACGCTCGAAGCTGGTCCATCTTGATCCGCTTGTGGCCGCCAACATTGATTCCGCGAAGCATCGCAATGCAGATGGGCATAGGTCAACAAGACCTCGTTTACGAGTCTTCTTCGCCTGCGAACTGAGGATACGAAATCTTACCAAGCACCGCGGGGTGCTTCGCCCCAGTCGCGGAAGGAACGTTGGACGCCCGCCGATACCAGGTTTCGTACGCCAGAAGCGCAAACGCCACAGCCTCTTTCGCCGTCGAGGGAAGGCCAAGTTCGTCAGACAATCGCAGTCGCAGTCCCAACGCTGTAATTTCGCCGGTTAACATGGCAACGAGCGTGGAGTTTCTTACGCCTCCCCCGGAGAGAATGATTTCATGAAACGCATGCTTCCGTGTGGCTTTCGAGTCTCTTAGGACAAACCGCCGCACTGCATCTGAGATTGACTTCGCAGTCAGCGCCGTCGCCGTTGCCACAACGTCTTGCTTCCGGCAGCGTCCGCAGCTACGCAGGAATTCGTGCACGAACTCGCGGCCGAACTCTTCGCGTCCAGCGGTTTTAGGGGGCACTTTCCGGAAAAAGTCGCGGCGCAATATTTCGTGGATGACTTTGTCCAGTACCTTCCCGGATGCCGCGATCTTTCCGCCCCGATCAAACGGTTGGCTGAATAGTTTCTCGGTGACGGCGTCGATCACCATGTTGCCCGGCCCGGTGTCGAAGGCGATCAGATCGCCTGCAGCCGCGCCTGCGGCGATTGCTGTAAGGTTGGCGATCCCCCCGACATTTTGCACAATTCTTCCCATGCGCGGGTCGCGAAACAACATGTAGTCGAGAAAGGGAACCAGAGGCGCCCCTTTGCCTCCAGCGGCCATATCCGCCGGGCGAAAATCCGAGACTACCGGCACGTTCACTCTGGCTGCGATGATCGCCGCCTCGCCCGTCTGCCACGTTGTGGCAATCTTGCGTCCAAGAAAGAGTTGCGGCTCGCTTTGGTGGTAGAGAGTCTGTCCGTGGCAGCCGACGAGATCCACTTGCGCGCGAAGCTTGCGCTGGGCCGCCAGCACGGCATCGGCATAAAGTTCACCCAACAGGAAATTCAGCCGCGCCAGATCGGCCACGGCGGCTTGCGGAGAATTCATCGCTGCCAACACCGCTGCGCGGACTCTCCTTGGGTAAGGGTATTCGGAGTGCCCGAGCAATTCGAAGCTGGTGCGGGAGCGGCCAGTCATCCGCACGAAGGCCACGTTGATGCCGTCCGCGGAGGTCCCGCTCATCACCCCAGCCACGATCATGTCTTTCTGGTTCACGTCCGCGCCCGCCGCGCATTCTTACTGCGATCGTTTTGCTCACGATCATTCTCCGCGCGTTCCATCGCTTCCAGCCGCACTTGTTCCCCGAACTCCCACAGTTTGCGCGAAAGCCGCTCCACTGTTGCGGAAGAAGGCGCCGCCTTTTTGCGCAAGACTGTCGTCGACTTCTTCTTGAACGCCAGTACGCGTTGTGATGATTCTGCGGCGCGATTGGCGAACTTCGGGTCGCGCTCTGCCGCTTTCACCAACTCTTCGTGAGCTTGCTCGATGTAATCCTCGCGATGGCAGACCAGGCACAGATCTCCGCCCGCTCGAATGAACTCGACCGCAGCTTCTCCCACCGGAGCCGCCGACAAAACTCCGCCCATCTCCAGGTCGTCCGACACGATCAGATTGCGGTAGCCGATGCGCTTGCGCAGGATGTCAGTGATCCAAAGTTTAGAGAGTGATGCCGGAGTTGGAGTCTTCGTCACTCGCGGATACGCCGCGTGCGAAATCATCACCATCGGCAGCCGGGCGCGTAACCTGCGGTAAGGAACCAGGTCCTCGGCCCACAGCTTGTTTAGCGGCTTCTTGATCACCGGCAGTTCGTGATGGCTGTCGAGTTTGCCTTCGCCCAGGCCAGGAAAGTGCTTGCCGCATCCGAGCACGCCCGCTGTCCGCAGCCCGGCGAGGAACTCGCGGGCATAGGCAACCGTTTCTCGCGGGTTCGCCGAGACCACTCGCGAACTCATCACGCTACGCGAGGCTTCGAACGCCAGGTCGAGCGCGGGAGCAAAGTCAACATTAAATCCCAGAGCACGGCAATTCTCGCCGATGACCCGCCCCTGCTTGCGGAAGAGTTTGCGATCGCCGGTGGCGAATACGTCCGCTGCCGAGGGTGACGGTCCAAGCACATCGCGAAAGCGGTCCACGCGCCCGCCTTCGAGGTCGACGCAGGTAAACAGCGGCGTGGAAATGCACTTCTGGCAATCGCGCAGCAGCCGCCAGCTCTGCTGGGCAGTCTTTATATTGCGCGCAAATAGAATCACACCGGCGGGTTGCAGCCGCTTGAGCAGGGAAGTCAGGCGCGGCGTCATCTCCGCGCCGTCGAAGCCGACGATCAGAAGTTGGCCGATGTCGGGTGTCTGGCGTGCCTTGCGTTGAGCAGTCATCCGATAAGATCTGTTCTACCCTATGTTCCCCTGCCTGCCCTGAGCGCAGTCGAGGGTGCCCTCTGTGTTAAATCTCTTTCTTCAATTCCGCCAGCAAATTCAATGCATCGAGAGGTGTGAGCCGATTCAAATCCACTTCTCGCAGCCTTTCCAAGACGGGCTGCGAGATTGGCGTGAAGATGGTCAACTGCGTGGGCGGAGGTGCGGACCCGGGCGAGAGATGCTCCGTTAATTGACGTTCAGCCGACTCGTGCTCGGCCAGCACCTCGCGTGCTCGAACGATTACTTCATTCGGCAGGCCAGCCAGCTTGGCGACTTCGATGCCATAGCTGCGGTCGGCTGCTCCGGGCTCAACCTTGCGCAAGAAGACGATGCCGACGCCGGTTTCCTTCACCGAGACGTGATAGTTCTTCACTCCCGCAAGCTGCTCGGCCAACTCCGTCAACTCGAAATAGTGAGTGGCAAATAAAGTCTTGGCGCGCACGCGCGCGTGCAGATACTCGATTGCCGCCCAGGCAATCGCGAGTCCGTCGTAAGTCGAAGTGCCGCGGCCAACTTCGTCCAGCAAGATGAGTGAGCGCGCCGTCGCAGTGTGCAGAATGGCGGCCGTCTCGGTCATCTCGACCATGAAAGTGGAGCGTCCGCGGGCCAGGTTGTCGCTGGCGCCAATGCGGGTGAAGACGCGGTCCACCATACTGAGCCGCGCCGAGCGCGCCGGAACAAACGAGCCCATCTGCGCCAGGATCACGATCAGCGCCGTCTGCCGCAGATAAGTAGACTTGCCACCCATGTTCGGCCCGGTCAGCAGCAGAATGGTGTGCGTGGAGGTATTCAGGTAAAGATCGTTGGGGACGAAGCGCTCGCTGCCTCCGGCCATTTCCTGCTGCTCGATCACGGGGTGGCGGCCTTCGACAATCTCCAATTCGCCCGCCCTCCCCTCGGGCGAAGCAGCATTTTCCGAAGCGATGAGTCGTGGTCTGCAGTAATTCCGCAGCGCCGCGACGTGAGCCATCGAGGCCAGTACGTCCACCTCAGCCACCGCGAGCGCGGTCTGGCGAATGCGCTTCGCCTCAGACGCAACCGCGGTGCGCAACTCGGTAAACAGCCGCCGTTCGATCTCGACAATCTTTTCCTGCGCGTCGAGGATCTTCGCCTCGTACTCTTTCAACTCAGGGGTGGTGAAGCGCTCTGCACCCACCAGAGTTTGTTTGCGTTCATAGTCTTGTGGCACCAGATGCAGATTCGGCTTCGAAACCTCGATGTAATAGCCGAAGATAGAGTTGAACTTAACCTTGAGCGAGCCGATCCCCGTCCGCCCGCGCTCCCGCTGCTCGATTTGCGCCAGCACCTGCTTGCTATTGCGGGAGAGCTCACGCAGTTCGTCAAGATCGCGATCCAAGCCCGCAGCAATCACGCCGCCGTCGGCAAAGCTCAGCGGCGGCTCGGGCACAATTGTCTTTTCGATGCGGTCGCGCAGATCACCCAGTTCGTCGAGCAATCCATGCAGAGTATTGAGGCGCTCTGCGGATAGCCGGCCCACCGCAGCTTTGATTCCCGGAATCTTCGAGAGCGACGCCGCCAGAGTCAGGACATCGCGTGGGTTCGCCGTCTCGAGTGTCACGCGGCTCAGAAGCCGCTCCAGGTCGAATACGCCGTCGAGTGCGCGGCGCAGTTCCTCGCGCGCGATGGTTTCCTTTACGCCCACCTCCACCGCATCGAGGCGTGCATTGATCTCCGCCAAATCGAGCGACGGACGCAGCAACCACGCTCGCAACAGTCGCTTGCCCATGGGCGTGATCGCGGCGTCGATCGAGCGAAACAACGTAACTCCCGCATCCGCCCCAGCAAACAGCGGCTCAATCAGCTCCAGATTGCGGACCGTGACTGCGTCCAGCACCAGGCAATTCTGCCGCTCGTACCAGCCGATGCGGTCAACGTGGTCGAGCGATCCGCGTTGCGTCGAGCGCACATAGTAGAGAATCGCGCCCGCTGCCGCGGCTGCGGCTGCGCGCCCAGCCAGGCCGAATCCCTCCAGCGACAACACGCCAAAATGATTCTCCAGCAGCGGAATGGCGTGGTCGGGCGCGAAGATCCAGTCGTCGAGGGGAGTCTCTGTACACGTGGCGCCCGGTGCCCGAGGTTGCGATCCTTGACCAGGCCTGGTATTGGCGTCAAACAGCGGCGCCGCCGACCCATACAACAGTTCCTTCGGCCGCAGTTGCTCCAGTTCCTCCTGCACCCGGCGCAGAGCGCTCTCTCCCGAGAATTCCGTAGCGCGAAACTCTCCGGTGGAAAGATCCAGCGCGGCAAATCCTACGCGCTCCCCTACCTGCGCCAGAGCCGCGAGAAAGTTATTTTCTTCGGAGCCAAGCAGCGAATCCGCCGCCGTCCCCGGCGTGACTACGCGCGTCACCTCGCGTCGCACCAGCTTCTTCGCGAGCCGGGCATCTTCCATTTGCTCGCAGATTGCCACCTTGAAGCCCTTGCGGATGAGCTTCCCGATGTAGCCTTCCGCCGCGTGGTGCGGCACTCCGCACATCGGCACTGCGATGCCCTTTTCTTTGTTACGCGAAGTCAGCGTGATTTGCAGTTCTTTGGAGGCCACAATCGCATCGTCAAAGAAGAGCTCGTAGAAATCGCCCAGGCGAAAAAACAGCAGCGCAGTCGGATGTTCTTTCTTGACGGCGGCATACTGCCGCATCAGCGGAGTGGACGGCTCAGTCATTAAAAGCGGACTTGGCGCGGATTATAACAAAGCTTCGTTCCGCTTTCTGTGCGCGATGTCACAGCGCGACGAAGAGATGGCAGTTGACGCAGCTTCTTCCACAGTGTTTACCTGATATATGGAACTGCGCAAAGATCCCATCACTCGCTCCTGGGTCATGACCGGAGATGACCCGGCCGAAAGCGCGCCGCGTCCTGAAAGCGCCTGCCGATTCTGCCCGGATTCCCCAGAGGCTACGCAGGTCATCTCAGCCCTGCCCAGTGCTTCGGGTTGGTCGGCGCGCTCCATGGTGCATCCCAACCCTCTCTATCACATTGAAGGCGAGCCCGGCCGCCGCGGCGATGGCATCTACGACCGCATGAGCTCGGTAGGCGCGCATGAAGTGTTGGTCGAGAATCCCCGGCACGATCGCCAGCTCTGGCAAGCCAGCGACGACGAGATCGGCCAGTTCCTGCGGCTCGCCGCAGAACGTATCCTCGACCTCAAGCGCGACCCGCGCATCAAGTACGTGAGTCTCTATAAGGACTACGGGCCTAGCGCCGGCCAGGAATTCAGCCATCCCACCTCGCAGGTTACAGCGACAATGTTCGTGCCGCGCCGCGTGCTCTACGAGTTGCGCGCGGGACGAGAATACTTCCAAGCCAAAGAACGCTGCGTCTTCTGCGACATTCTCGCGCAGGAAGAGCGTCAGGCTTCGCGCGTGATCGAGGCCCGCGGTGATTATGTCGCGCTCGGTCCCTACGCCCCGCGCGTCCCCTACGAAACCTGGATCATTCCGCGCAACCACGAAGCCTCGTTCGAGCGCACGGGTTTGTCGAAGCCTGGACTGCGGACCAATCTTGCCGCGCTACTGCGCCGTACATTGCAGCGGATTCGCACGGTCACGGAAGGTTTCCATCTGGTGCTGCACACCTCGCCCAACAGCCTGCATCCCTCGAAGACGCTCGGCTATTGGAAGACGATCGACGACGACTACCACTGGCACATCGA
Source organism: Candidatus Acidiferrum sp. (assembly GCA_035568115.1). Classification (GTDB taxonomy): domain Bacteria; phylum Acidobacteriota; class Terriglobia; order Terriglobales; family Acidobacteriaceae; genus Sulfotelmatobacter. The sequence goes on along the minus strand of DATMOP010000077.1, from coordinate 57,403 downwards.
GATCATGCCGGTCCTCGCGGCGAAGGCGCGCTCCTACACGTTCAAGGAAGTTTATTATTCTCCGGTGAGTTCCGAGACCGCAGTCAAGCAATTAAGGGAGGCGAAGATTGATGGCTGAAAGCGCGACTCAGGCTCGTGTCACAGGTCTCATCCCCATGGCGCACGTCGCCGACGTGCAGCGTGCGGTTGATTTCTACAAACTGCTGGGGATGGAACTGCGCGGCAGCTTGAAGGCCAAAGGCGGCGTTCTGCAGTGGGCGCACATTTCTTGCGAGCAAGCAGACTTGATGGTCACGCGCGCGAGTGAACCGGTCGTCCCCAGCCAGCAGGCCGTATTGTTCTATCTGTACTCGCCGAATCTCGTCGCTCTGCGGGAACACCTGATCGCAGCGGGAGTCGGGGTTTCATCCATCACATATCCCGAATACATGCCGAAGGGCGAAGTTCGCGTCGAGGATCTGGACGGTTACGTGCTGCTCATCGGGCAGGCTGGATGATCAAGTGCCCTCCTGAGAGCAGTCCGCATTTGAAAGAGGCTAAATGAACAAAATTCTGTTGGCAATGATGTTGACGATGAGCCTGACATCTTACGCACAAGTCAAGCAGGAGACTGGCAAAAATGTAATCTTGCCGAGTTCTAAATTGCTGAAATGTGTTTCGTCTGATTGTTCTCGGATTTGGGAAGACAAGCCTCCAGACAGAAATGACATCTATCCCAAGCAAGTGGTCGTTGACCTTCTCAAGAATGATTACTGTCCAGCCGGAGTGATGGCACACTACGACAAGTCCGTATCGATAGATGTCTTGAAAGCTGCTATCGATGAGCGATATGGAAAATGGGCTATGCCTGAGTTCAAGACTGGCCCGGTAATGCTCTGGCGCGTGGAGTCCGAGAAGTTCGTAATTTCAGTATCCACTGGAGACAAGCAGGATGAAGAAAGAGAGGGGTTGGAGCCTGGGACGAAGACAGTTATTTACTTGTCGTTTCAACCCACAAAGTGTGGCTCGCAATGACACCCCAGAGCGGGAGACGAAGATGAGACACACACTCTGCGTCGTGCTGCTTGCAGCCGCGTCCATAGCCCAGACCGCCAATCCGCCGGCCAACACTCCCTCGACTGAAAAACAAAAAGCCCTCTGGCAAAAGCTCGAATCCGCCATTCACGATGTCGACCAGCATCTCGACGGCGTGATGGGCGTAGCCATCGAAGATCTCAAGACCGGGGACCAATTCTTCCTCCACGAAAATGAAGTGTTCGCGCAGGCAAGTTCGATCAAGATCACGGTCCTTGCCAATCTTTATCTCCAGGCGCAACAAGGTAAGCTCAAACTCACCGACGTCTACACCGTGCAGGCTTCCGACCTCGTCCCTGACAGCGACATCATGGGTGGACTCACGCCCGGCGTAACCCGCATCACCCTGCGCGATCTTGCCACCATGATGGTCGCGGTCAGCGACAACTCCGCCACCAACGTCCTGATCGACCGCGTGGGCATGGAGAATGTCAACGCGATGCTCGATTCCCTCGAACTCGCGCATACCCGCCTGCGCCGCAAGATGATGGACCTCGAAGCGGCCAAGCAGGGCCGAGAGAATATTTCCACCCCGCGCGAAATGATGACGCTGCTCGAAGACATCCACAAGGGCAAGGTGCTGAACAAGGAATCGATCGCCGACTTCTTCAAGGTTCTAAGCACAAATAAAAATTCGTGGATTCCCCGCGACCTTCCTGCGGATGTCAAGAGCGCCAATAAGCCGGGCGCACTCGAAGGCGTGCGGAACGATTCCGGAATCGTGTTCGTCGAAGGCCGTCCCTATGTGATTTGCGTGATGACCGCGTTTTTGACCAACGAACGCGATGGCGAACAGGCCATCAGCAAAGTTTCACTCGCGGCCTGGCGCATGTTCGACCGCTTCAGCCGCGCCTCGGAATACGGCCGTGTCGTCTCCCCGGGCAACGGCAGCCGATAAGTCCCGTCAGCGCAGCGGATTTGACAGGCCATCGTGATTGAGTTGAAAGGCGGCGCAGAGAGTCCGGCCAAAAAATAGGACCGCGCGCGTAACGAGATTGAGGCCGCAGCGATGCGGCCTCTTTTCCTTGAGCCTAGTGCAATCGGCAATGGAATCCGAGCCACAAAAATGTCTGACTACCTTCTTGCTCCGGCGCGGCGCAACAAGCGGCTGACTTCGGCGTTGTTCCGGGCAAGGGCCCACGTCAGAGCGGTATAGCCGTTCCGGCTGCGCAGGTTCACATCCGCACCTGCCGCGAGCAGTGCCTTGACCACGTCCGGGCTTGTTTTTGGATTTTGGCAGGCCAGGATCAGAGCCGTTTGCCCGGTCTGGTCCAGCGCATTCACATTTCCAACCGCGGTTCCGGACAGCAACCGCTGCACCGCCTTTAAGTCTTCCTGCGACGCGGCGCGCATCAAGTCGGTTTCATCCGGATCCTCAAGGGTTTCGCCGCCGCTGCCCAAGTCAATCGGCCATGCGATCGGAATGATTCGTACAACCTTGATAGGGACGTCCCCATTCATCTTCTGCCAGTCGTTCAGCTTGAAATAGTTTTTCAACAACGGCTGAATCTGGGTCTCAATGATCGACTGCCATACCGGATTCCCATCCACGCGCCACGCCGCTCCAGACTCGTCCCAAACCTGCAAACGGAACGCGCTGAAACCGTCGGCTGCGTTCCATTCGAAATGCGCATTCAGGGTACGAGTGAAGCCGGCAGGGCTGACCCACACCACAGCGCAGAACACGAGCAAAGCCGCTACCACGTAGGGCCAGGCTCGACGGCCAAAGCAACGAGATACAATTACCGCCAACGATCCAGCCAAGGCTAGAGCCTCAAGCAGGAGTCCCGCAGCGGTTAGTGTCTCGCCGGCAGCGTTCCACCAGTAAACGCGGTGATCGAGAAACCCGCTCTCATCAAAATGCCAGAACGGGTTGAAGTAGAGGGTGGCCAGGCCGGCGATAAACAGTAGAGCACCTGCTTCCAGGCCAATGATGGCCCATCGCGTGCGACGCTTGTGGCTTGCAATTGGACTGAGCGCTGGATTGGGCATCGATCTCTACCGGCAAGAAGAGTATAGACACTGTGCGGGCGAGGGGGAATCAAGGAGGGAACTAAGTATCGACAGAAGGACCTCAATTGCTTATTGCGCTCCCGCCACCTTTGCGTGCGAGGCCGGCGTCCGCTGGCGCAGGAGCTCTTCCGCGGCCTTCGCGTCCACCGGCGCGGAGAAGAAAAATCCCTGCCCTACTGCGCAATTCAACTGGCGGAGGTGATCCAGCTGCTTGACGGATTCAATTCCTTCCGCAATCACTTTGAGCTTCAACTTGTGCGCCAGCAGGATGATCAAATCCACCGTCTCAAAGATGCCTCGGTCGAGCAGCATTCCGCCAATCAGAGCGCGGTCAATCTTCAATGCTTCCACGGGAAATTGCCGCAACCCGCTTAGGGACGAAATCCCAGTGCCAAAATCATCGAGGACCACGCCCACCCCCAGGCGCTTAAGGTGTGAGAGAACGGTCGCGGTCAGCTTGGCGTCGGCGGCCGCAACGCTCTCAGTAATTTCCAGGTGCAGCCGCGCCGCGTCAACTCCGGTGGACTTCAGAATCGCTTCCACGCTGGTCACGAACGCGGGGTCGGCTAACTGACTGGCAGAGACGTTCACGCTGATGCCCACGGGCTCACCCGTGGGAGCTTCGGAGTCCCAGGCCTGCAACTGCGTGCAAGCTTCCAGCATTACCCACTGGCCCGTGGAGACTGCCAGGCCCCGGTTCTCGACCGTTGGCATGAACTTGTCCGGCGAGATCAAGCCTTGCTCTGGATGCTGCCACCGCAGCAGCGCTTCAAACCCTGTGATCTGTTTCGTCTCCAGTTCCACGATGGGCTGGTAATACACGCGGAACTGGCGTTTCTCCAGCGCCTCGCGCAAATCGGCCTCCAGTTTCAGCCGATTGACGGCGCGGGTGTGCATAGCCTCGTCAAATACCTCACAGCGCGATCCTCCCATCGCCTTCGCCCGGCGCATCGCGACGTCGGCATCCTGTAGCAAGTCCTCTGGCCGCTCATGGGTTGGTGTGCTCAAAGCGATTCCCACACTCGCCGACGTACGTACCTCGCGTCCCTCCACGAGAAAGGGCTCTGCTACGGTGGATAGAATTCGCTCGGCAGCGCGCATCGCGTGACTGGGATCGGTCACTTCTTCGAGCAGGATGGTGAACTCATCGCCGCCCATTCTAGACAGAACGGTATCTTCCATGGACTCGTCTTGCGGGCGGCAGACTGTATCGTCGTGCCGCAAGCGGGTCCCGAGGCGCCGAGACATCTCTACGATCACCTGATCGCCGGCCGCGTGCCCCATGGTTTCGTTAAATACCTTGAAGCCGTCGAGATCCACGAATAAGACGGCGTACTGCCGCTCCGGATTCCGTTGCGCCCGGGCAAACAATCGTTGCAGGCGATCCAGGAAGAGACGCCGATTTGGCAATCCCGTTAGATCATCGTGAAACGAACTGTGCTCAAGTTGCTCTTCCGCCCGTTTGCGCTCGGTGATGTCGCGATTCACAATGACCAGCTTGACGACCTCGCCCTTCTCATCGCGGATCGTGCGGGCGAGCGATTCTACAACGCGCCACGTACCGTCTTTGTGCCGGATGCGGTAGTCCAGCTTCTTGCCGATTCCAGTGCTGCGCGCCTCGCGTGCCGCCTCGAGCACCTTAAAGCGATCATCGGGGTGGATCTGATCAAACGAAGATGTTGCCCCCAACTCCGCCGCCGAATAACCCAGAATTCTCTTGTATGCCGGACTGTTGTATAGCCGACGTCCCTTCACGTCGACCAGCGCAATCATGTCGGCGGCGTTTTCCGTGACGATCTGAAACAACTCTTCGCGTTTCCTTGCTTCGCGCTGAATCCAGTAGATGCGGATCTGCTGGCAGACAAGAAGGATGGCGAGTGCACCGAGAGCGATCCAGTTCGATTGCGGTATCATCGGGTGCTAGGGCTCATCCTCAAGGAAGATATCGGCAATTCTGGGAACGGAGTTTATCTCTCGCCGGTCCGTACCTTCGTGCAGTTCGTCCTAATCGTTGTAAGTCAACCGGTTGCTCCCGGATGTGCAGAGCGAGTAAGATGGCCTTCGTTTTATGGCTGATATTCGACACGCCATTCAGATTGCGGCGCCTCCGGCGAGCATTTTTCCGCTGGTTTCCACGGCACACGGCTGGTCCCAATGGTGGGCAGCGGACGTTAGCGAGGCCGCGGGCGCCATCGAACTCGGCTTCTTCAAGCGCACGACGCTCTACCGTCTTAAGCCGCTGCTCAACGAATCTCCCACTCACAGCGAGTGGCTGGTCGAGACGGGAGCGGAATGGAGCGGAACGCGATTAATTTTTCACCTTGACGCGATAACGAGCGGAACTAATTTGCGCTTTACGCACGCGGACTGGCGCTCTGAAACGGAATACTTTGTGAACTGCACGACTACCTGGGGCGAGTTGATGTTCCGCCTCAAAGCTGCCGCGGAAGGGAAACCGCGCGGGCCGCTCTTTCTCGCCGACAGCCTGGCTTGCTGAATGCGCCAGTCGGAGGTGCAGCCGCGTGGCCAACGACAAACGACTAACGACAGTTCATAATGTCCGCATGTCCCACGATAAGACTGTGCGCCGCCTGAAGACCTATGCCGGTACTCAGGGATATGTCTATCAGTACTACTTCGTGGGCCAGCGCGCCGCCCTCGCCAATGATCCTGAAGCTCCGGCCACAGAGTTTGTCTTTGACGTAACCTCCGACCGCAAGGTGACCTACGCCGTTAGCGTGTTCCTCCCCGAAAAGTCCGTGGCCGCGTGGGTAAAGGCTCACGGCCGTCCACTCACTGAAGCGGAGCAATACGCCGCGGCGAAACTCCGTCTTTTCCGGGCTTTTGATGAACTGGAAGACGTAAAAGCTCGAGGCCGACGGCTAGTCATCGATGCGGCGCTGCTCGAAGAAGCGCTGGCCAGCTTGGGAGTCGAATAGAACCTGTCACCTAAATCGCACCCGCCCCAATTAATGTGCAGACTATAATGCGTAGAAAGGGACAGAGTTCCGGCATTCCGAGCTATTGTACGAACTTGCATGTAACCCGCTGGAGTCTGATACTTACCTAGCCTATGGCATTGCTTTGGTTGCGCTTCGCACTGGGTTGCTACTTCATCGGGCTGATCTACGCCTTCTTTGCCCTTCGCCGCACCAGCGATCTTTTCGGCCGCATTGCGCTGCACGCCGCCAGCCTGGGGATGGTCTTCCACTTCGTTTCGCTGGTCGAACTATTCCTCTCCGGCCACGTAGTGTGGGCTTCGGTGCATAATGCGGAGTCGCTGCTGGCCTTCATTTCCATGACGTTTTTCATGATCATCTATGCAGTCTACAAAACCACTTCCCCCGGCGTGGTTGTGTTCCCCATCGTATTCTTCCTGACTTTTGTGGCTGCTGTCGGGCAACAACCGTTTGTGTTCACTTCTTCTGTCAGCAAGGGATGGCTGATTCCTGTGCACATCGCTTTGATATTCACCGGATACGCCGCCCTGCTTTTCAGTTTCGTGGCCAGCCTGCTGTATCTTCTGCAGGAGCGGCGCCTGAAGGCCAAGAAAGCGAGCAGCTTGATACCCTTCCTCCCCGCGCTGGAGGTGATTGATCAGATCGGCTACCGCTCACTGATGCTTGGTTTTCCCTTCATGACGCTGGGCCTGTTGATTGGTTCGTTTGTCGCAGTGTCCACCTACGGGAGTATGGATTTTCTCGATCCCAAGATTCTGTTGTCGATACTGATGTGGTTCGTCTACATGATCATGGTCTTCACCCGTTGGAACTCGGGATGGCGCGGGCGCCGCGCCGCGGTGTTGGCTACGTTCGCTTTTGTGGCTGCCATCGTGGCCTGGGCCGCAAACTATTTCTCGACCATCCACAGGTTCGCCGCCTCATGAGATATCAGCTCATCGGCGTGAATCACAGGAGCGCACCGCTCGAAGTACGCGAGCGCCTGGCCATCCCGGAGTCGGGCTTGCCGGACGCTTGCCGCGATCTTACGGCTCATCCGGGAATTGAAGAGGGCATGATCATCTCCACATGCAATCGCGTGGAATTGGTGACCCATACCACGAACGGCTCCGCCGATCTGCGCGGCTTTCTGCACGAGCACTTTCATCTCACGGCCGACGAGCTTGACACACATTTGTACGAGTTCCGCGAGCGAGATGCGGTGCGGCACCTGTTCCGTGTGGCTTCGAGTCTGGATTCGATGGTGGTCGGCGAAGCTCAAATTCTCGGACAAGTGAAAGAAGCTTATGCCACTGCCCGGGCCGTAGGCTCGGTCCGCGGACAACTCGATCAGTTATTCACCCGCGCCTTCGCGGTCGCCAAACGCGTGCGCAGTGAGACCGCTGTGGGGTCGTCGTCGGTTTCCATCGCCTCGGTAGCGGTGGAGTTGGCGAAAAAGATTTTCGGCGCGCTCCAGGGCAAGACCGTTTTCATCGTCGGCGCTGGGAAAATGAGCGAACTTGCTGCCCGCCACCTGATGGCTCATGGCTGCGGGTCGATCTTTGTGTCCAACCGCACCTACGACCGCGCCATCGGACTGGCGCAAAAATTCAACGGCCAGGCCATCAAATTCGACGATCTCTACGACTCCTGCGACCGCGCCGATATCGTCATCACATCGACAGGCGCGCCGCACGCTATTTTCCGGCGAGAACACGGCGAGCAATTCCTCTCCCGCCGCAAGAACAAGCCGATGTTTTTCATCGACATCGCTGTGCCCCGCGACGTTTCGCCGGAAATGGCCAAACTCGACGGCATCTTCGCCTACGACATCGACGACTTGCAACAGGCTGTATCGAGCCACGTCGCCGACCGTCGCAAGGAAGCCGAACTCGCCGAAGCCATCATCACCAGCGAAGTTGAGCGCTTTGAAGCTCGCGTGAGCACGCTCGATGTAGTGCCTACGATTGTGTCGTTACAGGATCATCTGGAAACCATCCGTCAAGCGGAAATCGACCGCGTGCGGGGCCGCATGGGCCCGTTAACTCCGGACCAGGAAATGGCGGTTGAAGCCCTGACCCGCGGCATCATCAACAAAGTCATGCACACTCCGATCACCACTTTGAAGGATGCGGCACGCGAGGCCGAGGCGACCACGGTGATTGATGTGGTGCGGCGGCTGTTTAATCTGCGAGACAAGGGAAAGGGACCAGCCTTGCGGGATGGGAGCGAACAAGTGTTGGATGAGGAAGAAGTGGGGCCGGACCACTGATGCCTCGCTTGCGTATCGGTTCCCGCGGCTCGCAACTCGCACTCTGGCAGGCTAATCACATCTCCTCGCTTCTGTGCGCGCGTGGACACGAAGTGGAAATCGAAATCATCCACACTACCGGCGACAAGATCACCGACGTCCCCTTGGCGCAGGTTGGCACCAAAGGCGGACTTGGCAAAGGAATTTTCACGAAGGAGATCGAAGAAGCCCTCGCCGCCGGACGCGTCGATCTCGCCGTGCATTCGTTGAAGGACCTGCCTACTGAACTTCCTCCCGGATTTGAAATAGCCGCCATCACAGCAAGGGAAGATGCTCGTGATGCCTTCTGCTCGCGGTTGTATTTGAAAGTCGAAGACCTTCCGCAGTGCGCACGGGTGGGCACGTCCAGCCTGCGCCGCCAGGCGCAACTCAAAGCCATGCGCCCTGATCTCGACATTCATCCTCTGCGCGGCAACGTCGACACGCGTCTGCGCAAACTCGAACAGGGCGAATACGATGCGATTATTCTGGCCTCGGCTGGACTGAAGCGCCTGGGCAAGACGGAACTGGTCAAACAGACTATCCCCGCGGAACTCATGTGCCCCGCGGCCGGACAGGGCGCGCTCGGCATCGAAATCCGCGAAGATGATTCGGCCACGCGCCAGCACCTCGAATTTCTGAACGATGCCGCGGCCCTCGCCGCTACCACCTGTGAGCGCGCCCTGCTTAGCCGCCTCGGCGGAGGCTGCCAGGTCCCCATCGGCGCATTTGCGGAGATGCGAAACGGCAAGCTGCATCTCGAAGCAATCGTCGCCGCCCCCGACGGCTCAAAGGTTCTTCGCGAATCGCGCGAAGGCAATGTGAACGATCCCAAGAAGCTGGGTAATGACGTTGGCGAAACGCTGCTCCGCCGCGGTGGCGACGAAATCCTCGAAGCAGTTTATGGCCACGGCCTGGCCGTCCCACCGCAACCGTGACCGATAATGAAGAGTGGCAGCGTTCTCCTGCAACTTCTCGGCGGCACAGAGAGTTCACATGCTCTGCGCCGCTGGATCAATCTCTGGCCTCCGTTTCTAGGTGCGGGCATTCGTATCAAGCGAATCGCGCCGGACATGAAAGCGGTAGACGTCGAGATGAAGCTGCGCTTCTGGAACGCGAACTACGTCGGCACCCATTTCGGCGGATCGCTCTTTGCCATGACCGACGCTTTCTATATGCTCATGCTGATGGCGAACCTGGGCCCTGATTACATCGTGTGGGACAAAGCCGCGACCATCCGCTACAAAAAGCCGGGGCGGGGAACGGTTCGCGCAGAGTTTCGCCTGTCCGATAACCAGATCGAAGACATTCGCGAGAAACTGAAGACGCTGCCGAAGTACGAGCCCGTCTTTTCGGTGGAAGTGAAAGATGAAGCTGGAGTAGTCATCGCCGAGGTCGAGAAGCTGTTGTACGTGCGAAAGAAGCAAACACCGGATCCGGCGAGAGGGTAGGAGTGTCACCTGTGTACGTCCCTGAACATTTTCGTATACGCAATCAAGAAGAATCCATTGCATTCATGCGTGCGAATCCCTTTGCCATCCTGATCTCGACGGCCGATGCCGGCCCTTTCGCCACGCACCTTCCGCTCTTTGTGCGCATGGATATGGATGATGAGAAGGTGGTCCTGCGCGGCCATGTGGCGAAGGCCAATCCACACTGGCGTTATCTGGAACGGCGTTCAGAGTGTTTGACCATCTTTCATGGGGCTCATTCCTACATCTCGCCCAGCAACTACGCGGCGCGCGAAAGCGTCCCCACCTGGAATTATGCCGCCGTGCATGTCCATGGAAAAGCGCGAGTCTTTTCGTCGAAGGAGGATTTGCTGGGCATGCTGCACGAACTTATGGGCACCTTTGAACCCGCGTATGCCGAGCAATGGGCAAGTCTGGATGAGGCTTATCGTCAGCGTATGTTAGGGCACATTGTTGGTTTCGAGATCACCGCCACGAAGATCGAGGGCAAGTTCAAGCTTAGCCAGAACCGCACCCGCGAGGATCAGGCGAACGTGATCGCATCTCTGGAGAAATCCGAGGACACCGTCGTGTCCGGCGTGTCGCGGCTGATGCGGGAGCAGGGCCTCGGTGTAAGGGAGAACAAATAAGCCCGAGTGATGCGGGCACTCCTGAGCCGACTTTAACCATGCGCAAGAAAACGAAGTCCTCAAAGAGTCCACTAAACGGTGTTCGTGTTCTCGTTGGCCGCGCGCGCCATCAGGCCGGAGCTCTCTCCAGCCAACTCCGCAATCTGGGTGCGACCGTGCTGGAGATTCCGTTCATCGAAATCCGCCGGCCGCGCAGTTTCAAGCCACTGGATTCGGCCTTGAAGAACCTTGGCGGTTACGACTGGCTCATCCTCACCAGCGCGAACGGAGTCGACGCCATGTGGGAGCGACTGGCCAGGCTGCGCCTGGAGGAAAACAATCTCAAACACTTGCGCGTCGCGGCGATCGGCCCGGCGACCCAGAAGGCCATCGAGCAGCGCGGGAAGAAAGTGGATGTCGTGCCCAAGGAGTACGTGGCAGAGTCTGTGGTGCGCAGCCTGCGTCGGCGCGTGAAGGGGAAGCGGGTGCTCCTGGTGCGCGCTAAAGTTGCTCGCGACGTGATCCCGAGCGAGTTACGCAAGGCCGAAGCGGGTGTGGACGTGGTGGAAGCCTACGAGACCGTAATTCCACAGTCGTCGCGCAAACGGCTCCGGACTGCTCTCAATAGCACTAAAGAACGTCCGCACGTAGTTACCTTTACGAGTTCATCGACCGTGCGCAATTTTGTGGCGCTGCTGGGCTCGCGCAGCGCAAGCCTCGAGGGAATACGGCTCGCTTCCATCGGACCCGTTACCTCTTCGACCTTGCGCGAACTGGGTTTACGCGCGGACATCGCCGCCACAGAATTCACTATCCCCGGATTGGTCGAAGCCATCGTGCGATCCTTCGCCGCACCCGCTCGCTGAAAACCCAGCATCAGCTGCGCGCGTTTGACACGCCCAACTGCCGATTCTGCTAGATTGCCGGGATGAAACCGAAGACGATTTATCTCGCGCTCTGTTTGGTCGGTGCGGCGGTTCCTTACTGGCAATTCGTTCCGTGGGTGATGCAACATGGAATGAATCCTCCGCTCTTCATTCGCGAACTGTTTGCCAACCGGATCAGCGCCTTCTTCGGGATGGATGTCCTGGTCTCAGCCGTGGTCCTGATCGTGTTCATGCGAATCGAAAGTGCTCGTCTGAACATTCGTCGACGGTGGCTTCCGGTTCTGGCGTTGCTTACGGTCGGAGTATCCCTTGGCTTGCCAATGTTTCTCTACCTGCGGGAATCAAGGCTGGAGGAGGTCAAGCCTTAAGCCCTACTCTGTGACCGAGCAACTGCAATCGGCGGGCGGAACATGCGCCAGTAGGAAATCGGCGACGCGCTTGTACGCATCGATCTGGTTCTCTACTCGCGCGAAGCCGTGGCCTTCATTTTCGTAGATCTTGTAGTCAACGGTCCCGCCGCGCTTTTTGATGGCATCCACCACCTGCTGCGTCTCTGACTTCGGACAGCGCGGATCATGTCCTCCGGCAAGCAACAGCAACGGTGCCTTTATCTGATCGATGAAGTTGATGGGCGAGCGCTCTTCGTATAGCGCTTTGTTTTTGACGACATCGCCCATGGTCGCCAGATCGGACTGTTGCAGCACCGGATCTTCATTCTCGATTTCGGTGAACCAGTTCACAAAGGGCACGATGGGCACGCCCGCGGCCCAGATGTCGGGCGCTTTCGTTACCGACATCATGCTGAGATAGCCGCCGTAGCTTCCGCCCATGACGGCGATTTTTTTGGGATCGAGATGTCCGGTCTGCTTGATCCAGTCGACGCCGGCGAGCACGTCCTGCAAATCGCCGCCGCCCATGTCGAAAAGATTCGCCTGCTGAAATTCTTTGCCGTAGCCGGTCGAGCCGCGATAGTTGGGCGTGAGCACCATGTATCCCTGATTGGCGGCGTACTGCACGAAGCGGTTGAACGAATTCATGGTCTGCGCTGTGGGCCCGCCGTGGATGTAAACGATAGCGGCGTTCTGTCCGTTGCGCGTCATGTTGAAGGGCACGTACAGAAACGCGGAGATGGTCCACTTGCCGTCGCGGCTGGGATAGTGCACGAGGTAGGGCTCGACCATGTCTTCCGAGCGCACACCGGCGACGAGCGAATGCGTGACTTGATGCGACTTGCCAGTCGCCAGCGTGTATACCCAAAGATCGCCGGGAGCAGTGGGACCGTTGTGATAGTAGAGCAGCCGCGAACCGTCTTTGGCGAAGGCGGAGTGTCCGCCGGCAGGCTCGTTCAAGCCTTTTGGGATAGGCAGCATCGTTGACTTGCCGGCCGCAAGATCGTGCAGGTAGATGTCTTCATTTCCATCGACGTTCGCGGTAAACGTGATGTGCTTGCCGTCAGGCGAGAACTCGCCGCCGCGGATTTCCCACTTGTCGCGGGTCAGCCATGAAATCTTCTTCGTCGAGATTTCCAACAGGCCGACATTTTCATAGCCATTGGCGGCGTTCGCGGTTACGAGGACATGTTTGCCGGCGGGTGACGTGTCGTTGTTGGAGTAGCGCTGCTCGCCCTCATGCGGCGTCAGCAGGGTGCTCTTTTCCGTGGCAACGTCGGCGATGAAGATATTCGAATCCGTACCCTTGGCTTGCTCCTGCGTGTAGACGATGTATTTCCCGTCTTTCGACCAAATGGGATTAGAGTTCCCCTTATCCTGCGGCGTACCGGTGGTGATGTGCTTCACCTCGCGCATCACCGTGTCGTAGACATCAATCTCGTGAGCCGCTGATGTCTTGGGTTTAATTAGGTACGCAAGATAGCGTCCGTCAGGCGACCATGTCGGATCCGTTTCCGCAATCTCGTGCGTGCTGGTGAGATTCACGACTTTTCCCGTCTTGGGCGAGACCAGAAAAATATCCCACTGCTCATCGCCATCGTAGTCAGATTGATACGCGATCCACTTTCCGTCAGGCGACCATGCGGGCGCGGACTGGCGCTGGTCGCTGACCGTGAGCTGTACCGGCCATCCTCCTTCGGCGGGGACGAGCCACAAGTTATTTCGTCCGCTCATGTTCGAAATAAAAGCGATGCTCTTGCCATCGGGTGACCACGTGGGTCGGCCGACCTGGCGTGTCATGTAGAGCTTTTCGATCGTCAAACCACGCGGCTCGACCTGAGCGTTGGGCTTGGAAGCGATCCGCTTGGGATCGGTAACGGCCTGGGGTGCGGGCAGAGTTTGGGCGACGGTAGTTTCAGCGACCACAGTACTCATGAGTATGACAATAGCAAAGAGTGCAACAGTGCGCATGGACAGAAACCTCGGAACACGGTTCGAAGGAAAAGTTTAGCAGAGGCGCTACGCCTTCGCGTTCTTGTGCATCTCCACCGTGCTCCAGGTCTTGTCGGCGGCGTGGCAGATATTTTCGAGCGGGCAGTCGACGCACTTTGGTTTGCGCGCGATGCAGAGCCGCCGTCCGTGCCAGATGATCTGGTGAGCGAAGAGAATCCACTTCTCGCGCGGAATGACGCGCATCAAGTCCTGCTCGATTTTCTGCGGATCGGTGTTGGTGGTGAGTTCGAGGCGGCGCGAGATGCGGTGCACATGCGTATCGACGACTACTCCTTCAGCTATTTTGAACCACGAGCCGAGCACGACGTTCGCGGTCTTTCGAGCCACGCCGGGCAGGGTGAGGAGATCATCCATGTTTGGTGGAACCTGGCCACCGAAATCGGATACCACTTTCCTGGCTGCGCCCACAACGGATTTCGATTTGTTGCGGAAGAAGCCGGTCGAGCGAACATCAGGTTCGAGTTGCTCGGGGGTGAGTGCGGCGAAAGCTTCGACAGTGGGATATTTGCGGAATAGTTCGGGCGTGACCCGGTTGACGTTCATGTCAGTGGATTGAGCTGAGAGGATGGTCGCGACCAGCAGCTCCCAAGCGCTGGTATGAGTCAGCGCACACGTAACGTCGGGATAGAGTAGGTCGAGGCGCTTCAGGATTTCGGAAATACGTTCGCGAGCGAGAGGATTATAACCACGCAGTTTCGAGGTGGCTTTTGATGCGGGCGCCGATTTCTCTCGTCCCGTCGGGACTCTCGCTCGCAGGAGCTTGCCCTGAGCCTGCCGAATGGGCGCTCGCGCTACCCGGTCTTGGCGGCCGGTGCGAGCGGGCTGACGAGGAGTGCGTCCGCGGGGCATGAAGGCCACATCTTAGCAGAGACCTCGGTAACTTCGCGGGCAATTGACTCCCACCATGCACCCCGGTAGTCTGGAATCAATCTCACAGCGTTCAGGAAAATTACCGTGGCCGTAAGTTCCATCCAACTCGGGCAAGTCTGGCGCAGCGACGCCGACGGCCAGGATTATCTGGTCACCAAGGTTTACAACGAAGTATTTAGTCAGTATGCCATGCTGCGTCCGGCGGGCATCACGGCGCCTGACGCTCCAACCGTGCGCATCAAAGTGACCAAGAGCCCCGAGGGTGCGGCGCTGCCTGGCTATACGTTTACTCAAGAAGGCTCGTTCTAGCCGCGGCGTTCCCAGCGCTAATTTCCGATACACTGAGTCTAGTTCCCAGTTCTCAGTTCTCAGTCTGAGCGCCCAAGGGATTTTACTGAGAACTGAGAACCGAGAACTGCTTTCCAATGACTGAAAAACTTCTAGCTGTCATCTTTGTTTTCATTAGTTCCGTGATCACCACGACCGGGTACGGCGGCGTCGTTCTGCTGATGGCGATTGAATCGGCGTGCGTCCCGCTGCCGTCGGAACTGATCATGCCGTTCGCCGGCTATCTGGCTTTCACGGGCAAGTTCAAGCTGCTGTGGCTTGCTACGGCGGGCGCGATCGGATGCAATCTGGGCTCGCTCGTGGCCTATGAGATCGGATGCTATGGCGGACGTCCTCTGGTCGAGCGCTACGGGCGTTGGATTCTAATGGGCAAGCGTGAACTCGACTGGGCGGAGAGGTTTTTCGCGCGCTGGGGATACCTGGCAGTATTTGTTGGCCGCCTCCTGCCGGTGATTCGCACCTTCATCGCGCTGCCCGCGGGAGTGGCTCGCATGCCGCGCGGACGCTTTCATCTGTACACGTTTCTAGGATCGTGGCCCTGGTGCCTGGGATTGGCCTATCTCGGCATGAAGCTGGGTGAGAACTGGCGGGAGCTGGGGAAGTACTTCCATAAGTTTGACGCGGTGATTGGCGTGGCGCTGGTAGTGGGCGCGGCGTGGTTTGTTTGGAGTCACTGGCAGAATCGAATCAGCTCTCAGGCGTCGGCGGTCGGGCGTCAGTAAAGAACCCATGGGGAGGACCAACGAGCCGTGTCCTGTACCAAGACGGTCGCGGTTGCGATTGGCCTGTGCTTCGTGGCAGCGGTTCTCCGCTCCCTCGTGTTCGCTCTTCTGGCCCTACTGCGCTCACCTGGAGCTGTCGGGGTCGCCTCGTCTGGCGCGGAGTGATCGAAGTCTTGATAGGGGTTCTCGTCTTAGGCTGGGCTGCAGGAACAGTTTGGTATTTCATTCGACGTTTCATGCCTTGACTTCAGTCGAGCCGCTTCGCGAGTTGCGATCCCACAATCTGCCATCTGCCTTCGCGCTTCGCCACCACATCCATGTAGACATAGCTGACGGGGAAGCGTCGCCCGCCTTGCTCAACGTCATCTTCTTCCGAGCCGTGGACGATGGCTACATCCTCGTTCAGCAGGCGGATTCGGCAGCCGGTTGAGGTCATCGCGAGATAGCGGATCGTGCCGGTCTTAAGATTGTTGATCACGTCCTGCTTCGTGAAGGAGTCGCCGGTCTCGTCGTATTGGATGTAGTCGTCGGCGAAAATACGCGAGAGTTCGGCAACGTCGGCGGCCACAAGCGCTCGGTCGCCGTCTTCGAAGAGCTTCAGGATCTCCTGTTCGTCACTTCGCAACTGCATTGTGCGTTCCTCAACCGACCTATCCGTAGAGACGTTGCCTGCAACGTCTCTACGACGCTTTTTGGTAGTGTACTAGCTGGTGTTACGAGGAGGGTTCCGTGATTCGAATGTTCCGCCTTTGCGCGTCGCTTCTGTTCTTCGCCATGGCCCTACCAATTCTCTCTCGGGGTCAGGCTGCGCCATCAGCTTCCGACAAGCCATTCATGGTCGAGTACTATTACAAAACAAAGTGGGGGCATGCCGACGAGTTTCTGAAGCTGTTCAAGAAGAACCACCTTCCCGTGCTGAAGAAAGAAATGGAGATGGGGCGGATCGCGAAGGTCTGGATGGATCAGCCGCGCTATCACGTTGCTGAAGACGGGCGCTGGGATTTTCGCGTGACCATCGTTTTCAAGAACGCAACGGTGGCCAACGAAGCTTTCGACGAGGCGGCGCTGCAGAAGCAGATGTATCCCGATCAGGAGACGTTTCAGCGCGAGGAGCAGTGGCGATTCGAGATTCTCGACGCGCACTGGGATTTGCCGGTGAAGACGGTGGATCTAGAAAAATAGTACCCAGTACCTAGTACCTAGAAAATCAGGGCTGAGACGTGGGCAACGGCAACCGTTGGGTTAACTAGGTACTGGGTACTAGGTACTGGCAGCTAGTCGATCTTCAGAAAATTCGCCACGATCTTCTCGTGCCACTTCCAAGGCAGGATGCGTTTCATGGCGAGTTGTATTTTCGCATCGCGGCCCACCAGGTAGCGCAATTTCGGGTTGGGATTCTGCGCGATCTTCGCGATAAGGCGCGCTACTTCGATGGGATCTCGCTTGGGCAGGGCCTGGATACGCTCGCGCATGCGCAGGCTGCGCTGGATGTTTGGAGAACTCTCCTTCGTGGCCTGCTCGCCCATGACAGCGCCGCGCGTCCAGATGTCGGTTTGAAAGGCTCCGGGCTCGACCAGCACCACTTTGATACCGAGCGAGTTGATCTCGAGCCGCAGCGATTCGCTCCAGCCTTCAAGCGCGTGTTTGGATGCCGAATAGCTGCTGACCGTGACCGAGCCGAGTAGTCCGCCGATGGACGAGACCATGATGATGTGTCCGGAGCGCTGGCGGCGCATGGTGGGCAGCGCAGCTTTGGTCATGGCGACGGCGCCAAAGAAGTTGGTCTCAAACTGGTAGCGGAGCTCTTCCAGCTTGATGTCTTCCGCGAATCCGGCGACAGCGAATCCCGCGTTGTTGACGAGGACGTCGAGCCGGCCGTAATCGCGGACAATGCCGTCTACGAGTGCGGGAAGGGCGCTGAAGTTGACGACGTCGAGCGCGCGGACATCGAGTTGGGCGATGACGCCTGCGGCGGACGCAGCCTGATCGAGGCGCTCGCGGCGGCCAAGGTCGCGCATGGTGGCGATGACGCGGAATCCGGCCTTCGCCAGTTCGATGGATGTGAGCAGTCCGAAGCCGCTGGAGGAACCGGTGACGACAGCAATTTTTTCTGGCATGTGAGTACGCTCGGTAATATAGCTGAGAAAGCCATTTCGGTTCACCTAGGGGGCCGCCTGTTCGGCTATCTCGCAGAGGCGAACCGAGCGATGCAGCAGTTTCACAAACGATCTAAAACGTCCGTAATAATCGTGCGGGAAATCCTTTATCGCAGTCATCGAAATTTGGAATTAGACAGAGCCTCCAGGGGCCCCTACGCTTGACCATGGACCCCTTACTATCAGTTGACGACTCTCATGTTGATTTGTTGCACGAGATCGGCATCCGGCTGGCGAACGCGGACGGCTTTCACGAAGTACTGACCCGTGTAGTCGAGTTTGCTTCCGCGCTGGTGAAGTGCGACTCCTGCCTGATTTATGTGCTCGAAGGCGACGACCTTGTCCTGCGAGCGTCCAAAAATCCCCATCCAGAAGTTGTGGACCGGCTGAAACTGCGCGTGGGACAGGGCATTACGGGATGGGTGGCGGAACATCAGGAGCCGGTGGCGGTAGCCGAAAAGGCGGCGCTCGATCCGCGCTTTCAATTCTTTCACGAACTGCCCGAGGACAGTTACGAAGCGTTCTTGTCGGTGCCGCTGATGTGCCGGGGACGCGTTGTGGGCGTGATCAACCTGCAGCATCGCCAGCATCATGTTTACCGGAGGCGGGAAATCCGTTTGATCTCGACCATCGGATTTCTTGTTGGCGCCGAGATCGAACTGGCGCGTCTGGAGGATGCGAACTCCAGCTTGTCGGAACAGTTGCAGACGCGCAAGGTTGTGGAGCGCGCCAAAGGAATCCTGCAACGCGATCTGGGACTGACCGAGGAACATGCCTACCTGACGTTGCAGCGGCAGAGCCGGCAGAAGCGCAAGGCGATGAAGGAAATTGCCGAAGCGATTGTGCTGAGTGACGAAGTAAGAGGGAACTCGCCATCGCAGAAACTAATCTGAGGAAACGGAAGGATCCGAGAGCAGATCTGGGCTATCTGCTCTCGGGGTTGGCAGCGGACGAGCTAGCGGGCGGCGGATGCGGCCGAGGTTGCGCCCGACGTTGCGCTCGACGTCGCGATGGATCGCGCCACTTCGCGAGTTTCGGAGGGCACTGCGAAGTGCAGCGTCAGTCCGAACTCCGGAAGCTGCATCGTGCTGACAAAGCTTCCACTCGGCCTGGAAACCACGACGAGCCGGCTCAGGTCCGAAGGCTCGGAAGCATCCGTGTCGGTGACCAGCAAAATGAAGCTTGCTCTGCCGCCGCTAGTCTTGCGTAGCGTGAGCAGTTCCGAGGGCCCATTGGTTACCAGGGTGAACCGGTACTTTCCCGCCGGCACGATGGCTTTTTGCCAGTGGACCTCGTGAGTCAGCGTGAAGGTTCCGGACGCATCCTGGGCGGAGGCCAGGCTGGGTGCGAAGTTCAAAGCACTCAAGGTTAAGACGGCGGCGTAGGCGAATCGGCGAATCGTTTTCATGGGTATCTCCTGTTCTCTGCTCCGTAGAGCATGGTCCGAAGAGCACACTATCGGCGCGAAGCCGAAGGGCGTGGGCTCAGATTGAGGTGGAGATCAACAGGGTCAAAAGGAATTGCAATGCCGCGGCAAGGCTGGCCTGCAAACATCAGCTTCGCGGCGCCAGCTGCACAGCTGGCGGCGAAGTGCTTCCACTATGAAGGAAGACGGCTCCAGAGTCCAACGCAAATTATTCATTGCACTCATCAGTGAACAGATGTAGCGACAGCCGCTCTCCGAGTTCGCTCAGGACAGCTCTCGGCCGTCCCGCTCGAGATTGAGATTCTCCGCTTGATGATGGAGCCACGCCGTTGAACCGATTTTCTGTACGTTCAGCCGCTGTCGTTTGCAAAACCCCTGCCTGATACGAGAACATACAAGGTTTGCACATCCATAAGATTCTTACTGAGGAAGCGGCCAAAAGATGGCGACACGCAACAAGTCTGTAAAAGCTGCGGCGAGAATGCCGCGGATTGAAGTGAAGAATGCCGCGCAGTCCGCAAGCAGGCGTGGCAGCTCGAAGCACAACGGCTCGATCCAGCCCGCGAAAGGGAAGTTGGGGGTGATGATCCCGGGTATGGGCGCCGTCGCGACAACATTTGTCGCAGGGGTCGAGGCGATTCGCAAAGGGCTGGCGAAGCCGATCGGGTCACTCACGCAGATGGGCACAGTGCGGCTGGGCAAGCGCACCGACGGACGTTCGCCAAAGATCAAGGAGTTCGTGCCGCTGGCCGGGCTCGACGACCTCGTCTTCACCGGCTGGGACATCTTCGAAGACAACATGTACGACGCTGCCTCGCATGCTGGAGTCCTCGATCAGAGGCTGCTCGACCAGTTGAAGCCGTTTCTCTCGTCGGTGACGCCGCGCGCGGCTGTCTTCGATCACAACTACGTGAAGAAGATCGACGGCCCGAACGTGAAGAAGGGCAAGACGAAGATGGATCTCGCCGAGCAGTTGCGCGACGACATTCGCGATTTCAAGAAGACCAGCGGCGCGAGCCGGCTAATCACTATGTGGTGCGGATCGACGGAATCGTATATAGCAGCGGGCGAAGCGCATCAAACGGTCAAGTCGTTCGAGAAAGCCCTGCGCGACAACGACGAGATGATCGCGCCCTCGATGGTCTACGCCTATGCGTCGCTGATGGAGGGCGTTCCTTTCGCCAACGGCGCACCGAACCTTACCGTCGATTTGCCGGTGATGCTCGAACTCTCGCGGCAGAATGAAGCGCCAATCTGCGGCAAGGATTTCAAGACCGGCCAAACGCTGATGAAGACGATCCTCGCCCCCGGCTTCAAGGCTCGCATGCTGGGTCTGAACGGATGGTTCTCCACTAACATTCTGGGCAACCGCGACGGCGAAGTGCTGGACGATCCGGGTTCGTTCAAAACCAAGGAAGAGTCTAAACTTTCGGTCCTAGAGCACATTCTTCAGCCCGAACTCTATCCTGAACTCTACGGCGACATGTACCACAAGGTTCGTATCAACTATTACCCGCCGCGCGGCGATAACAAAGAAGGTTGGGACAATATCGACATCTTCGGATGGCTGGGCTATCCCATGCAGATTAAGGTCGATTTCCTGTGCCGCGACTCGATTCTGGCGGCGCCGATCGTGCTCGATCTGGTGCTGCTGATGGATCTGGCGAAACGTTGCTCCGAGCTTCGTGGGCTGGGAATTCAGGAGTGGTTAAGCTTCTACTTCAAATCTCCGATGACGGCGCCGGGGCTTTATCCCGAGCATGATCTGTTCATTCAGTTGATGAAGCTGAAGAACACGCTGCGGCATTTGAAGGGCGAGGAACTGATTACGCATCTGGGGCTGGAGTATTACGACTAGGCGCTCTAGGTTCGACGCTTTCCACTCAAGTTGTCCAAGTCGTATGTCCAGTCCTCAGGCGGCACGATCGGCGATAAGATGTCGCCGACGATTTTGAACTTGCCTTTCAGTCGGCCGATGAATTTAGCGGGCTTCCCGGCGGGTATGAGTCGAGCCACTGGCTTGCCGCGTTTGGTGATGAGTATCGGTTCTCTCGTCGAGTTCACCTCATTAACAACCGCGAGGCAACGCGCTCTGAACTCGTTCGCTGAGATTGTCCTCATAAAGGCACCGAGAATTCTGTGTTGGTATCCGGCTTGTGCTCACTTAGTCTCTATCGGCATCCTCCAGCTGAAACTTATGCAAGTTTCTTCTCCCTCTTGTACTCGTCAAACTTCTCCAAAAAGCGGTCAATGTCCTTCCTCTGCAAATAATACGGAGTCGAGAGCCGCAGCTTGTTGGGGTCGCCACCGCGGATTCGAATTTTGTGCGTCTTCCATAGCCAAGTTTCCAAATCCATGCGCGGGACGGGCGGGACGTTGACACTCACAATCGCGCAGCGCAGGGCGGGATCGGGCGAAGTCCACGATTCCGCGCCGCGCTTTTTCATTTCATCAAGGATGTAGTCGGCGAGCTTGCGGTGGCGGCTTTCGATGCGGTCGAGGCCGATGTCGTTGGCGAGCTTGATCGAAGCGCGCAATCCCCACAGCGCAGGTACATTCGAGCTGCCGATGCGCTGAAAGCGTTCGGCGCGAATCTTGGTGTCATTCCAGCCTTCGGTGGCGATGGTGTTCCACAGGCGGTCGATCACTTCGTCGCGGATATACAAGAAGCCCGAGCCTTTGGGCGCCATCAACCACTTGTGCGGGCTGGACGAGTACATGTCACAGCCGAGGTCTTGAATATTGAGCCGCATCATGCCGACGACGTGAGCGCCGTCGACTGCAGACAGAATTCCCTTCGACCGGGCGAGCGCGCACAGTTCTTTCGCAGGCAGCACGACTCCGGAGAACGTGGTTATGTGGCTGAAGAAGATGACGCGGGTGCGGGGAGTGATGGCGTCGTTGAAGAGATTGAGGACCTGGACGGCATCTTTCACTGGGCGGGGCAGCGTGACTCGCTTCACCACGATGCCGTAGCGCTTGGCTTTCAGGTTCCAGGGATGTTCGCCGCCGGGATGCTCCTGGTCCGTCATGAGCACTTCGTCGCCCGGCTTCATGTCGATGCCGTTGGCGATGTAGCTGTTCGCCTCCGTGGCATTACGGAGCAGCGCAAGCTCATCGCGATGGCACCCGACGAATGCGGCGAGGGGATCACGAAACTCGTTCCACGAGGCGTATCCCCAGATGGGATAGTCTTCGGGATCCTGCGCGTCCATTTTCTCGGTGGTCGAGTAGCCGTCAAAGATAGCGCGCAGCACGGGCGCAGGGCTGGAGCCGACGGTGCCGTTATTCAGATAGATCTCGTCAGCCGGGATGAGGAACTGCTTCCGCATCTCGGCCCAGTAAGCGTCTTCGTTCTTGTCGAGCAGTGAATGGTCAGGAAGCGGCGGGGTTCTTTCGAGCTGTCCGAACAGGTTCCCGCGCACGGCGAAGGAAGCGGCAAGTCCAGCGGTGGCGGTTGTGAGGAAACGACGTCGGTCGAGCATTAGGCCCTCCGGTCTGTACGAATGATGGAAGGCGCTATGGTACGACTGGGAGGAGGAATCCTCAAGGGGACGGTGATCGGGATCCGGAACTGGCGAGGCGTCGCCTTATGTAGTTCGTGTTCCCGGATAACCCGGACGCGGAAGGGCGCGTCTAATTAGAGGCAGAAGTCCAGGATTGGTCTGTTCTCTCCGGGCGTATAATGTTTACAAGAGTAGCCGTAAAGGAGTTCCCCATGAAGTTCCGTTGGTTGGCAATCACGGTGGCATTAGCCGCGTTCAGCGCAGTGCCTTGGACGCAGGCGCAGGCTTCCGATCCGGACAAGGACCAGCCCAAGTCCACGGACATTCAGAATACCCCGGATACACCGGCCAAGCCGCCCGCCGTTCTGCCAACGCAGGATGACAGCCAGATCAAGCACGACGGGGGCAAGACCGACGTCGACGCGGTCGGGAACCGTAACGTGGGCTGCGGACGTGGCGTCGGCAACTGGTACAGCGTGGAAGGCCAGGTGGCTATGGGACGGCGCTTCGCCCAGCAGGTCGAGTCGCAGGTCAAACTGGTGAATGATCCGGTGGTCACGGAGTATGTGAACCGGGTCGGGCAGAATCTGGTGCGCAACTCCGACGCACAGGTCCCATTCACCATCAAAGTGATCGATTCTGACGTGATCAATGCCATGGCACTGCCGGGCGGATTTTTCTACGTGAACTCAGGTTTAATCCTGGCGGCGGATGAGGAGGCCGAGATGGCCGGCGTTATGGCGCATGAGATTGCGCACGTGTCGGCGTGTCATGCGGCCCGCGGTCAAACTCGCGCTACGTTGATGCAAATGGCATCCATCCCGTTCATTTTCATGGGAGGCGGCATCGGCTACGCTGGGTACGAAGCCTCCGGGCTGGCGGGGATGTTTGGCATCCTGAAGTTCTCCCGCGGCTTTGAGGCCGAGGCTGACTATCTGGGTGTGGAGTACATGTATCGCGCAGGATATGACCCGTCGGCGTTTGTTTCTTTCTTTGAGAAGATTCAGGCGTTGGAGAAGAAGAAGCCAGGGACGCTTTCCAAGGCCTTTGAAACGCACCCGCAGAATGCGGATCGCATTGAAAGGTCGCAAGCGGAAATTCGAAAGATACTGCCTTCGAAGGCACAATACGTTGTGACCACTTCGGAATTCGACGAAGTAAAGGCTCGGCTGGCATCGATCGAAAATCGCCACAAGGTGCTCGATCAAAAAGACGCCAACAAGCCCAGCTTGCGGCGGACTTCGACGAGCAGCGATGACAAGACGGGCGACAGCAAGGATGATGATCGTCCGACCTTGAAGCGGCGGGATGATTCGTCGAATTAAGGTGGAGCGACTCAATAGACAACGAACCGGCGGCCCGCAGCCGCCGGTTTTGTTTGGCGAAAGCGTAGGGAAGGCTCCGCCATCAAATGATTAAGCCGTCATAAGACTCGGTGACCACGGTCGCGGCGGCGGTTTGTCGAACCGAGCCAGGGTAGGCTAGGCTTACATCGTAAGGGGAGGAGAGTCTTCCATGCCAGAGAACACACTCACCATCACCGACAATCGCACCGGTCAAAGCTATATCGTCCCCATCGAAGATGGCACGATCCGGGCGATGGCCCTGCGGCAGATGAAGACGGGTCCGGAAGACTTTGGCCTGATGACATACGATCCGGCATTCATGAATACGGCATCGTGCCGCAGCAGCATCACTTTTATCGATGGCGACCGTGGCATTCTGCGCTATCGCGGATATCCCATCGAAGTGCTGGCCGAGCGCTGCACCTTCCTGGAAGTCGCTTACCTGCTTTTGTTTGGAGAATTGCCCGCCGAGGCCGAACTCAAGAACTGGGTGCACGACATCACGCACCATACCATGCTGCACGAAACCACAAAGAAGTTTATGGAGGGATTTCGCTACGATTCTCATCCCATGGGCATGTTTGTCAGCACGGTGGCCGCGCTGTCGAGCGTTTATCCGGAGGCCCGGGAAATTCACGACCCCAAGAACCGCATGCATCAGATCGTTCGTCTGATCGGGAAGGTTCCTTCAATTGCTGCTCTGTCGTACCGGCACAACGTGGGATTTCCGTACGTGTATCCGGACAATGATTTGAGCTATACCGAGAATTTCATGAACATGTTGTGGAAGATGGTGGAGCCGAAGTACGTGGCGAATCCGGTACTTTCGAGAGCGCTCGACATCCTGTTTATTCTGCACGCGGATCACGAGCAGAACTGCGGCACCAACGCCATGCGCTCCGTGGGCAGCGCTCAAACTGACCCTTATTTGTCGACGGCTTCAGCGGCTTCGGCGCTGGCGGGGCCGCTGCACGGCGGAGCCAATGAAGAAGTCCTGAAGATGTTGGATGAGATTGGCTCCAAAGACCACGTGGCAGCTTTCATCAAAAGGGTGAAGGACGGGCAAGTCAAGCTGATGGGATTCGGTCACCGCATTTACAAGAACTATGATCCGCGGGCGAAGATCATCAAATGGTCGTCGGAGCAGGTTTTTGAGGTTACAGGACGCAATCCGAAGCTGGATATCGCGCTGGAGTTGGAGCGCATCGCTCTCGAAGACGACTATTTCGTGAAGCGCAAACTTTATCCTAACGTCGACTTCTATTCCGGGATCATGTACCAGGCCATGGGCTTCCCGCCGGAGATGTTCACGGTGTTGTTTGCCATCGCACGCACGGTGGGGTGGCTGGCCCAGTGGCAGGAGTTGGTCAACGACCCGGAACAGAAGATCGCGCGGCCGCGGCAGATCTACACAGGGCATGGGGAGCGAGAGTTTGTACTAATAGGGAAGCGGACCGCGGCGGCCGTGCCCGCTCGCTAGTCAAGCACGTCGCTGTGACGCGCCTGCGCTTAGGCGGCCTGCTTCGTAGCGAGTGAGGCCACGTACTCGCGGCGTTCCGACGATGAGGTGATGACTCTCATCTCCTGCCAGTCGTAGGGAAATTCTCTTCCGCAATCCAGGCAAGCTACGTAGGTGCCGGTCAATGCGCCCGCCTGCGGGCGGCGCGCCTTTCCGCGAATGGTCACTGGGAAGCTGTACCGGGAGTGCCGGCAGCCGAAAGTCACGTCAATCAGTTTTGTCATCCAACTGAAAAACACGTCAATCATTTTTGCAAACATTTGGAGCACCTTCCACACCCGGGTCGGTTTTCCCTGGGCTGGGTCTGAGTGTGCGGGCCCCCTCCTGTACTGCTCCTGCAAATACACTCAACACCTTAGATTCATCTGAGCAGAGAATGGTTTCGTTTCTTCGCGGTGACATACGACATCCGGGTTCTCCCGGCAAGTGATTCTATCGGGGCCAGTTATGAGCAGATGAGCAACAGTTTGCACAGACGAGCTTGAATGAAAATGCAAGGAACGCACAAAATGCAGGGGACACACAGCGAAGAGCTCCAGCAGGTGCGGAAAGACCTCTTTCTATTTTTTCTTCATTTCGCTCGCGACGCGGTTGGACTCGCGATCCATGGCGGACAATAGGCTGTCGGACGCGTTTCCAGATGGCTGTGCCAAGATCACGGTATCGAGTACAGGTTTGATCCGGTCCATCGGAAAAAGGGCGAAGCTGATTTGCAGGTTATCTCTGTGAACCGGCCCCGACGAGCCGCCCATAGGATCGCTCGCGTCTACGCTTGGAACCCTTCCGCCGATGGAAATCTGGGGACTCTGCGGATCGAACGGATGTGTCTTCGGATCCACAATTTGGGTCAGCAACATGTAATCACAGTCCCTGCTCTTTGCCTCTTCACCATTTTCGCGAGTGGGATGAAGTTTGGGTTCCGAAGTGGTGCTGGAATCCATGGCTAGGGCTTTGATTTTGCCATCTCTCAGATCCTTCGCCAGGCGCTCGGTCAAGCGGTCGAGAAGTGCACTACGAGCACTCGAGTTGGAGACGGTGGCGACGCAAACCGTGGCACCCGGCTTGGGGCGAACCGGCAGATCTTGAGACCACAGTGAGAGGGGCGAAAGTGCAAAAAGGAGAAGGAATAACAGGCCGCGAGTTCTGTCCATCGATCGCCTCCTGACGCGCTAGGAGAGGTTCAAAGCCCTCCGAATGGTCCCGCGCTCATTCTGGATCTTCTCTTGAAGAAGCGTGATGGCGTAGATAAGTTGCTCGGGACGTGGCGGGCATCCAGGGACATAAACGTCGACGGGGATCACCTGGTTGACGCTCTGCACCAGCGCATAGTTTTGGAACACGCCGCCGGAGGTGGCACACGCGCCCATGGAAATCACCCACTTCGGTTCCGGCATCTGCTCCCACAACTGGCGGATGACCGGCGCCATCTTGTTCGAGACGCGCCCGGCAATGATCATGAGATCGCTCTGCCGCGGTGATGGGCGAAATACTTCCGCGCCAAAGCGTGCAATATCGAAGCGCGACGCTCCCATCGACATCATCTCAATCGCGCAGCAGGCCAGCCCAAACGTCATAGGCCAGATGGAGCCTTTGCGCATCCAGTTCACAGCCGAATCCAGCGTGGAAAGGACCACCCCCTCCGGCGTGGGATTGCCGAAGGTTAGATCCTTGACGACCCTCTTACCGTTCTCATTGTCGATGTAGGGTCCGAAATTCAACTCGGGAGCCATGCAAGTATTCTAAACCACGGAGGACATAGAGGCACACACGGTACGGCGGTGAAAGGATTCCTACGGATTCACCACAATCTTCCCAAACATCTGGCTCTTCTCGAAATACTCATGCGCAGTGCGTAATTCACTGAGCGGGAATAGACGGTCCACTACCGGCTTCAAGCGTCCGGCAAACACGTGCTTTAACACTTCGTGCAACTCGCCCATAGTCCCCATGTAAGAGCCCAGCAGCGTCAACTGCCGTGCAAATAAATGCCGCAGATCGATTCCTACATTCGGCCCCGTCGTGGCGCCGCAAGTCACCAGCGTGCCACCTGCTTTGAGAGACTTCACACTCTCATCCCATGTAGCCGCGCCCACATGCTCGACCACGATGTCGACGCCTTCTTTATTCGTAATCTTTCGGACTTCCTCGGAAATCTTCTGCTGGTAGTGGTTGATGCCATAGTCCGCACCCAGTTCGCGGCCCTTGGTCAGCTTGGTTTCGTCGCCCGCAGTGGTGATCACGCGGGAGTGGAAGAACTTGGCAATCTGAATCGCTGCAATGCCTACGCCGGAACTGGCCCCGAGCACCAGCACCGTCTGCCCCGGACGAATGCCGGCTCGTCCAACCAGCATGTGCCATGCCGTGAGGAACACCAGTGGCACGCTGGCTGCCTGATTGAAATCGAGCAAGTCGGGAATGGGAATCACGTTCGCGGCCGGCGCCGCGATCAATTCGCAATTTCCTCCGTCCACGCCATTCCCCAACACCGTAAATTCCCGACATTGGTTCTGGATGCCCGCAACGCATTTCTCGCAACGCCCGCAGTAATGCATTGGAGCGAGCAGGACCCGCTGCCCGGCTTTGAATCCGCCAACATACTCGCCGACCTCGACCACTTCGCCTGCAACGTCGCTGCCGAGAATGTGGGGCAGCTTTACTCCGGGCAGTCCTTTGCGCACCCACACATCCAGATGGTTCAGCGAGCACGCCCGCACCCGCACCAGCACTTGATCCTTGCGCGGCTGTGGATCGGGGACATCTTCGTAAGTCAAGACTTCCGGGCCACCGAATTGATGAATGCGGACAGCTTTCATAAAAGCGCTCTCCCAAAATGCTGAAGCTAACACAAATAGCTCGAGTTTGACTCCCACTGTTAACCGACTGATAATCAAGACTGCAAGCAGGCCTCATGGACATCTACGAGCAAATCGTCCAGTTCCGCCGCGAAGGACGCCGTGGCGCCGTGGCGACTATCGTCAACGTGCGCGGCTCCATCCCTTCATTTAAGACTGCGAAGATGTTGGTACGCGATGACGGCTCAATCGTGGGCACGATCGGCGGCGGGTGCGTCGAGGCCGATGTGTGGCAGGCGGCGCGAGAAGTCATGGAATCGGAGAAGCCCCGCACCCTCACCTTCGACCTGAATCAGGATCCGAAGTACGATACTGGCCTGGTGTGCGGCGGCACGCTCGAGGTTTTTGTTGAGCCCATATTACCTCCAGCGTTACTCTATGTTTTCGGTGCAGGTCACGTCGCAGTAAACCTTTGCAAAGTTGCGAATAACGCTGGTTTTGACTTGATCGTCACCGACGACCGCACCTCCTACGCCACGAAAGAACGTTTCCCAGACGCTCGCGAAGTGCATGCTCTCGATTTCGACGAGGCCATCCAGAAACTCGATCCCAACGAGGCTTCTTACATCGTCATCGTTACGCGCGGCCATCGCGACGACATGCGAATCCTGCGCTGGGCGGTGCAGACCCGCGCCCGCTACGTCGGCATGATCGGCTCCAGGCGTAAGGTGATCGAGATTTTCAAGACCCTTCAGCGGGAAGGCGTGCCCGCGCACCTGTTCGAAAGCGTGCATGCTCCCATCGGCCTCGACATCGGCGCCATCACGCCTGAAGAAATAGCGGTTGCGATCACGGCAGAGTTGATTGCGATTCGGCGGCACGCCAAGGCCGGACTGCCGCACATGAGTTGGTTCCGGTCGCAGAACACTCAACCGGAAGCGCACGAGTCGCCTGACGCCACACTCAATGAACACGAGTGAATTGCTGATGGCTGATTCCGGGCTGCCTTCAACCAACAACCAAAAATCAGCCATTCCCCACCATTCCCTGCTATCTTCGCTACATGACCCGTGCCTCCAGCTTCGCCGGCCTGATCCTCGCCGCCGGAGACTCCTCGCGCATGGGCCGGGACAAAGCGTTGCTGCCGTGGCCGCCGCCCGCGAGTGGGGCGGCGCTTTCGAATGAAACGTTCCTCTCGGCGGCAATTCGATCGCTTTCGCCTGCCACTGAGTTTGTCCTAGTGGTGGTGGGAAAAAATGAAGCAGCGCTCGCGCCGATTATTTATGCGCACGGGGCGTCTCTGATGGTAAATCCGGATCCCAGTCGCGGCCAGTTCAGTTCGCTTCAGGTCGGTTTGCATGAAGTTCTCAATCATGGCCGGGATGCGGCGATGGTCACGTTGGTCGATCGGCCACCGGCCACACCCACGACCTTACAAAAACTACGGGATACTTTCGAGGCTGCCGATCAGAGCATCTGGGCAGTTGTGCCAGAATTTTCGGGAAAGCATGGGCATCCCTATCTCATAAGCCGCGAAATGATAGAAGCATTTCTCCGCGTTCCGGCCACATTGATCGCCCGCGACATCGAACACCAACATCAGGAGCACATTCAATACGTCCCAGTTGATGACCCTCTGGTTGCCCAGAACATCAATACGCCCGAGGACTACGCGGGTCTACTGGCACGTTCCTCCTGACCGATCGCGCCATTGCGCGATTCCCCCGAAGCACGTTATCGTCGATAGATGAACGCCGCCGATGCTGAAGCATTCCTTCCAGTGACCGACGAATTTCTCGACTCGATCCTGCGCCTTGATCTGCGCGTCGCGGCATTCGACTGCGACGGCACGCTGTGGGCGGGCGACGCCGGAGAACGCTTCTTCGATTGGGAACTGAGAGAGGGCAGTATTGTTCCGGACGTGCCGGTTGCTTCCATGCGAGAGCGGTACGCCACCTACAAGCGCGGTGGGGTCGATGAAACCACGATGTGCGGCGAAATGGTGACCATGCACCAGGGCATTTCGGAGTTGAAGATGTTGGACGCCGCGGTGCGTTTTTTCGACCAATTCTTCGTCGCGCAGATATTTCCCGAGATGCGGGAACTGATCCGGCGCTTGCAGGAAGACGGCTGCGAAGTGTGGGCGGTCTCTTCATCGAACGAATGGGTGATCCGCGCTGGAATGAAGCATTTCGGCATACCCGAGAGCCGCATTCTTGCGGCCAAAGTGGAAGTCGATGCCGGTATCGTCACAGATCGGCTGATCCGCGTGCCCTCCGGCTCGGGCAAACCAGCGGCGCTGCGCGAGGTCGTGAAGAAGGAGATCGAGGCCGCCTTTGGTAATTCGCTGTGGGACGCGGAAATGCTGGCCATGGCCAAACATGCTTTTGCGGTGAATCCGAATCCTGATCTTGAATCGACTGCCCGGGAACGCGGCTGGCGGATTTATTTCCCCGAGGGCACTAGTGCCCGACGCTGAGATTGCGGCGTTCTGTTGTGATCTAGAATGAGGGCTTCATGTATTCCGCGCAGCTACTCGATCATTTTCAGAATCCGCGTAACGTTGGGGAAATCTCCGACGCTGACGCTACGGCAGAAATTGAGAACCCGGTCTGCGGGGATGTGTTGCGCTTATCCCTAAAATTTGACGCTGGCAGAATTACTCAAGTCCGGTTCAAGGCCAAAGGTTGTGTGGCGGCGATTGCCTGCGGCTCGGCATTGACGGAATTAGTGGCGGGGAAGACTCCACACGAAGCTCTTAACTTGCGGCGCGAGGAGGTTGGTACTGCCGTCGGTGGCCTTCCCCAGGCGTCAACTCACGCTGCACAATTGGTCTTGGACGCGCTCTCGCAAGCTCTGAGGCATGTGCAGCCCTAGTTTGAATTTTCATGCCTTCCTCCCACACTCCGCGACGCATTGCCAGCCTGCAACCCAGCGCGACGGTTGTCCTCGCCGCCATCGGAGAACTCGATCGCGTGATCGCTTGCACGAAACATTGTGCCGATGTGGTTCCCGAAGTCAGGTCCAAGCCACGAATTATCCTCGCTGACTCTTGGACTGCCAACGCCGAACAGATCATGGCGGCCCGGCCCGACCTCGTAATCGCTGCCGTGCCTTACCAGGAGAAAGCGGTCGTTGAAATACTCAAATCCGGCGTACGTTTTCTCGGACTGGCCCCGAAGACCCTCGCTGATATCTATACCGATATCGCCCTCATCGCTGGCACCGTGGGGGCGGGCGCTCGCGGCGAAGAAGTTATCTCCACCATGCAACAGCGGATCGAACAAATGCGCGCTCGCACCGCGGGATCGCCTCGCCCCAGAGTCTTCTGCGAAGAATGGGGCAAGCCGCTGATCGCATCACAAGCCTGGGTTGCGGAGTTGGTCGAGGCGGCCGGTGGCGAGTTCCTGGGCGCGCCGGGCCGTCAGATTTCCCCCGAAGAAGTGGCCCGGATGGATCCCGATGTCTTGGTCGCCGCCTGGTGCGGAGCGGGTGACCGGGTGCCGCTGGAGAAGATCGTCGTCGACCGCCATTGGCAGGGAACGCGCGCGGCTTTCGCATCTCGGGTCTATTGCATCCGCGACGAGCACCTCAATACGCCCGCTCCTACACTTCTCAAGGGTCTCCATGCGCTAGCTTTTGCGATCCATCCCGAACTGTTTGATGAAACGGAGGGAATCCGGCAGATTACCTCTGCTTCTCTTCCACAGCCGTGAATCTGCCACTCTGAGTTAAGATTCTGTCATGCCCGTCACCACGAGAATCGAAGAGGTTCGCAACGAGATCACGGTGCTTGCCCAGGCAGCGCCGACGGCCAAGGAATTGATGCAAGGTGTTTGCAGGCTTTTGCACGAGCGCATGCTGAAGTACAACTGGGTTGGCTTCTACATGTTAGAGCCCGGCGCCAAGCCGCCGGTGCTGGTGCTGGAAGCTTTTGTCGGAGCCATGACTCCGCACACGCGGATTCCGCTCAATCAGGGCATTTGCGGAGCGGCAGCATCCAGTGGGAAGACGATCGTGGTCGACGATGTAAGCAAAGATCCTCGCTATCTTGCCTGTTCGCTGGAGACCAAATCGGAAATCGTCGTGCCGATTTTCGTGAAGCAGCAAGTCTCCGGAGAACTCGATATCGATAGCCATTTTCCCGCCGCGTTCGGCGTCGAGGACCAGGCACTCGTTCAATATTGTGCCGAAGCCGTGGGGAAAAAGCTGGAGACATCGTGAGAGTCGAAAAGGGCACGGTGCGGGCGCCCGAGATCGGTCGTTTGTGGCTCAATTCCACGCCGCTCAGCTTCCGCCAGTTGCGAGGACGTGTCGTGCTCGTGGATTTCTGGGACTACACCTGCGTCAACTGCATTCGCACGCTGCCTTACGTGCAGGCCTGGCACGAGCGCTACCAGGACAAAGGCTTGACTGTGATTGGAGTTCACACGCCGGAATTCACCTTCGCGCAGTATGAATCCAATGTGGAGCGGGGCATTCGCGAGTTTGGCTTGGCCTATCCGATTGTGGTGGACAGCAATCGCGAAATTTGGAAGTCGTTTGCCAATCGCTACTGGCCCACGAAGTATCTTCTCGACAAGGACGGCTACCTGCGCTACGGGCACTTTGGGGAAGGTGGCTATGACGAGTGTGAGCAGGCCATTCAGGAACTGATCCACGAAATCGATCCGAAGCTGGAGCTTCCTGAAATCATGGAACCGTTGCGCCAAGAAGATCATCCTGGAGCGGTGTGTTACCGGCCTTCGGGCGAACTCTACCTGGGGCATCAGCGAGGGCGGGTCGGTAATGAAGGCGGATTCAAGGAGGACCAGATTGCCGACTATGAATTTGCCGGGAAGGCGGAAGAGAATTTCTTCTATGCAAATGGGAGCTGGGCTTCGACCGCCGAGTATTTCGAAGCGGCGGGAGACGGTCCACACTCATTGACGTTGAAATACGAAGCCTCGGCGGTGAATCTGGTAATGGCCTCACCTCGGGGCGTGCCGGCCGAAGTTCGGCTGGTGCAGGACGGCAAGCCAATCGCACGCAACCAGGGAGCGAAAGATAGCCGCTTCCGCGGGTCCGGAGCCGGCGAGGAAAGCTATGTCATGGTGGATTCCGCTCGCATGTATGCTCTGGTGGACAACCATGAATTCGGTGAGCACAAGCTTGAGCTCTTGTGTTCGCCGGGAGTCGCAGCGTTCGCGTTTACTTTTACAGGCTGTGTGGATCCGGTCGCCAGCGCCCTGCACGCCACCACTGCTGCCACTTTATGAAACGGGTCGTCGCGGCCGTGATCGAAAAGGATGGCAAGCTGCTGGTGTGCCAGCGCACGCGACATCAGACCATGCCGCTTAAGTGGGAGTTTCCCGGCGGAAAAATTGAAGAAGGCGAACAGCCACGGGATGCTTTGCGCCGGGAACTTGACGAAGAATTAGGAATCGACGCGACCATCGGGGACGAGATCGCCCGCGTCCAGCACAAGTATCCGAATGGCGTCATGGTTGAGTTGCGGTTCTTCATCGTCCGCGAATACCGCGGCGAAATCGAGAACCGCATCTTTCGGGATTTGCAGTGGTCGGTTCCCAAGGACTTGGCCTCGTATGATTTTTTGGAAGCGGACGCGTCGCTAGTGAAGGACTTGGTGGCGGGAAGACTTATATGAGCTTTAGTTCGTTCTAGCCGCCGCCCTTTAGCGTCCAGAACCACGCGATCGTCAACCCAATCATAACGACCGTCGTCACCCAGGCCACGGTATTAAACAAGCGCGTGTTCACGTACTTTCCCATGAGTTCTTTCTTGTTGATCAGCAACAGCATGAAGATCAGCACGAAGGGCAGCACGACACCATTCACCACCTGCGAGAGGACTGCGATCTTGACCAGCGGCAGGCGGGGAATAAGAAGGACTGCACCGCCGGCCACAATCAGCAGCGTGTACAGCCAGTAGAAGAACGGAGCCTCGCTGAACTTCTTGTCCACGCCGGATTCAAAGCCCAGTCCTTCGCAGACTGTGTAAGCGGTGGAAAGCGGCAGAATTGACGCGGCGAACAGTGAAGCGTTAAACAGCCCCACGGCAAACAAGATGTAAGCATATTGCCCCGCCAGCGGTTTCAGAGCCTGTGCAGCATCCGCAGCGTACTTGATGTCGCGATAGCCGTGTACGAATAAGGTTGCGGCGCAGGCTACGATGATGAACCAGGCGACCACGTCTGTGAAAATGCAACCCGCAATCACATCCCAGCGTGAAGCCTTGATCCCCCGGACGGTTACGCCTTTCTCCACGATCGAGGACTGAAGGTAGAACTGCATCCAGGGCGCGATCGTCGTCCCCACCACTCCAATCACCATAAACAGATAGGCTTGTTCACGAAACGCATGCAGGGCAGGCGGCTTGATCGTGGCGAATGCCGCATCTTTCCATACCGGATGTGCGAGCGCACCCGCAAAGATATAGGTGACATAAAAGAACGATGCTGCCAGAAACACCTTCTCCACGCTCTTGTACTGACCCTTCACTACGATCAGCCAGACGATCACACCGCAAACCGGCACAGTGTAGAGCCGCGGGAGCCCGAACAGTTCCAGGCTGGTAGCGATGCCGATGAACTCCGTCACGACGTTGCCGAAGTTGGTGATCAGAATGCCCAACATCATCAGAAACGTAATGCGCAGGCCGAACTCTTCGCGGATCAGGTCGCTCAGGCCCTTGCCGGTAACGGCGCCCATGCGGGCGCTCATTTCTTGCACCACGATCAGCGCCAGCGTGATCGGGATCATGGTCCATAACAGAAGAAGTCCGTACTGCGCCCCCGCCTGCGAATAGGTGAGGATGCCGCCGGCGTCGTTGTCGACGTTGGCGGTGATGACCCCCGGTCCCACTACCGCCAGGAACAGCAGGGTCCGGCCTTTCCAGCGTTTCAGAAGTCTCATGGGCGCATTTCACAAACATATTGCTAAAGATATGAGTGTCCCCCCGTTGCATTCTGGCAAAGGCGGGATGACAAGCCGCACCAGAATAAACGTACTTAAGGGAGTGGGACAAAGGAAAAGTACTGGGAAATCAGATAAATGGGAGAGAAGCTGACGCTAGGGGGCTATCTTCCTCAGTGCGGCCGTTCCTGCCGTAATGAGATCTGCCAATAACTGCCTGAAATCGGGGTCCTTCTTTGGCGGGTCTTCAAGCTCCACCTGGCGCGTGGCCTCTGCGACACGCCTCAAGTGGGGTAGCCCGGTCAGGAACTGAATGTAGGTAACCACTCCGCCGCACAGAATGATCGTGCCGAAATGCAATTTCAGGTAATAAAAAACCAGCCATCCATATAGCAGAGCGCTACTCATTGATGCCGCCAGCAGGCACAGCGTCTCGCGGCGGTCCAGCGTGTCAATAAGCTTGGGATAATTGATGCGGATATCGAGAATCTCCTTTGTTACTTCAGTGGGATGCTTGACTAGCCACGCGGTTCGCGTTGCCCGCCTAATCTCGGCAGGTGTAGGAGGGCTGCTAATGGTCTCAGGCGGACGCCGATAGAGCCACCAGACGGCGGTCTTCGCCAGCATGAAGGGCATGTAGGCCGCGGCCGCCATAACTCCGCCCACGGCGTAAGACACAGCGACGACGGCAAGAAAGGCCATCCACGGCGGCATGTGGTAAGGCAAAAGCAGACAATAGACTTCGCAGAGGGAAAAGCTGTGAGAAACGATTCCGACCGCGAGAAAGGCAGCTCCCGGAAGCGCATAGCCAAAAGCGTCCCGCACCAGCATGAAGGTCTTGTTGAGTTGGTCGACAAAGCCGGGCCAACTGCTCACGCTGCCATTGGAGTCCGCCATTTCGCGCGCAGCTTATACCTCAGGGTGACCGGCAGTCAACTTGAATCGCGGGGGACTAGGAATGGTGTGCCTATTTCCGCTGCTCCAGTTTGACCGACGCGGTGACCGTTTCGCAAGACTTTTACCTCCACGACGTCTCCGACCTTGCTGCGGCGGAGGGCGTCGGAGAACTCGTTTCGCGAGAAATCGGACACCTCAGGCAAGAGAGCGCCCGGGCAGTTTAAGATGTTTCGAGGCCCAGACTTGCGGGCATAAATCTCGGATGACCAAGAACTCCGCTCGCGCCATCTACGTTGCGATTGCTCTCGTCGTAGTTTTGCTTGATCGCTGGACCAAGCACATCGTGGCGCAGCGTATCGCGCTTTATTCTCATATCCAGATCATTCCCGGCTTTTTTCGCCTCACCCATACCGAGAACACGGGAGCGGCTTTCAGCTTATTCGCCGATTCGCCCGCGCCTTGGAAAACTGCCTTGCTGATCGCGTTTTCCGGGATTGCGCTGGTGGTCGTCTCGGTCTTGCTTTGGAAAAACCACCACGCTCACCTGGCCACTGGCATTGGCCTGTCGCTGATCATGGGCGGAGCTTTGGGGAATTTGTGGGATCGCCTGGCGCGCGGGCGCGTCGTCGACTTCCTGCTGTTCTACTACAAGCGATATCAGTGGCCGGTCTTCAATCTGGCGGACAGCGCGATTGTGATTGGGGCGGGATTGCTGGTGCTGGAGATTCTGTTTCACAAGTCGGGCGGGCACGAAGGCTCTTTGCCTAAACTTTGACCCTTGCTGGGATAGTCCGCTACTTGCGAAAAATCAGTTCTCTTGCAATTGAAACGACACCGTGATCTGCGTTTCAACTTCCATGGGCTGTCCGTTCAATCGATACGGTTTGTATTTCCACTGTTTGGCCGCGTCGACAGCGGATGGTACGAGCGCCGGATGTCCGGAAACGAGAGTGAGATTTTGGACATCGCCGTTTGTGTCGATAACTGCTTGGAGTACTACCATGCCCTGAATGCGGTCGCGGCGCGCAGCCTCGGGATATCGTGGATCGACTTTCTTGACCAATAAGCCCTGAGAGATTCCCTGCGACACGCGGACGCGCATCGGGCGCCCTGAGTCGGACTGCGGCGAAACAGGCGTAGAGCTGATTACTCCGCCAATGATGCCCCCTAACATCGGGCTGTTTTCTTTACCCATCACACACTTGGGGTTCGACTGGTCCTCGTGGAACGAAATCCGCTGCAAAGAGTCGGCAGAATGATCCAGTTCCTCTGGCGATCCAGTCATGAGGGTCTCGCCGACGAAGTATCCGCGGAACCTCGTCAAGACGAAGGCCAGATATAACGTATCGCCGCTGCGTAATGTTTGTTTGTAGTCCGACCTAAAGAATGTCTTCCCCGCGTAGTCAACAGGAAATGCATCCCGAACCAGTTGCCGGTTTTGGGGATCGTCGCTGACTTGTACCCGAACTGAGTTGGCCGCCGCATCTTTAGCTGTCATGCGGGAGTCGCCGGCGTCAATAGCGGTAATCACGATCCGATTTCCGAAAGGGTGCTCCGTGTGCTTCCGCAGCAGGAGCAGACCAAGCCCTCTATCTGAAATATGGACAGCGCTCCCGTCTGCACCCGCGCCACCGCTGTGAGTACTTACTTCCCAGCCCGCGGGTATAGCGATTGAAAAGCCGAGACACTCATTCGTGTAAGTTCCGTTTTCGATGGTGCCCTTGTCGAACCTCGGCGGATCGGATTGACCATTGACGGGCTGGTGGGCGTGGATCGGCGCCCAGGCAAGAAACAGCAGCAACGCTAGGATGGGCGCACAATTCACGCAGGAAGTCTAGTCTCTAGATCGGGAAATGCAAAGGGGAACCAGACAATATGAAGAGACCCGAACAAGAATGGCTAGCTTTTAGGTTCCCTGGCGTTCTCTCCCTACGCTGTTTCGTGGAGTACTCGGGGCCTCGCCCATTTGTGGTGCGCAACTCTCACCCGCCGTCCGGCTAAAGTTCTGCACTATTTGGACCGATAGGACAAAATGGAGGCTCCACATGATCAACTCAGTAAGCAGCGCAACCCATGCTCAAGCTGTGACTCAAACTAAAGCAGCGCCCCAGCAACCCGCTCTATCGAAGCCGCAGCCAGCTCACACCGACTCGGTGCAGATCAGTGCCGCCGCACTGGCATTAAAGGAAGCTATCGAGAATCCGGTGCAGACGGCGAAGGAAGCCGCCAGTGGGGACGCTCAGGCGCGGAGGCTGCTGGCGAGAGAGGCGGCTAACAAAGTAGTGTGAAGTGAGCGCGGAGCAGGGTTTACGGTGTTCCGTAAAGCTGTTTATACACGCTGGCGTTGCGCAGGATGGCCTGCACGTACTCGCGCGTTTCGGTGAAGGGAATTGATTCGACGAACTCCTGCGGATCGCGATACTTGCCCTGGCCTAACCACTCCTCGACGCGGTCCGAGCCGGCGTTGTAGGCGGCGAGGGCATATTCGAATCCGCCGAACTTGTCCACCATGCTGCGGAAATAGCGCGTGCCCAATTGGAGGTTCACCGCGGGCGTATACAACTGGCTGGCCGTGTAGCGCTTCAACTTTACTTCCTTAGCCACGAGCTTGCCGGTTTTCGGCAGCAACTGCATCAGTCCGACGGCATTGGCCCGCGAAACTGCGTTGGGATTGAACTCCGACTCCTGTCGGATTAGTGACGCGACGAGATAGGGATCCAGACCATTGGCGGCGGCAGAGCGCTTTAAGTCCGTCCAAAAAGCTTTGGGGAAGAGCGCTTCCCAGTATTTGCGTGGCAGATCAGGAATGTCGAGGGCGAAGTAATTTGGCGCGGAACGCTTCATCACCTCGATAGCCTGGTCGTAGTGCCCGGTTTCATCGTAGAGCTGCGCGGTTTCTGCCGGTCCCCAGCTGCCGCCATCGGTCGCGGCGGCGGCCTGCAATTCGCGCACGGCAAAGTCGACAAGCCCGCCATTTCCAAGAAGCTGCGCTTTCTGCACGTGCAACTCATCTGTCGGCGGCTCCGAGTCCGCTACTTTGCCACTGTTGTCGAGTGGCGGCACACGGTCGAGCAAAGGGTACTGTCCCGCCGCATCGCTTGTTGCGGGGAGGTGCTTCAGCCTCTGCCGTCCCAACTCCGCGTAATAGTAATTGCGATAGCGATCCGAAAGCTTCTGGTAAAAAGCCCGAGCCATCGCGGCCTGGTTGTCTTCCTCGGCCAGACGGGCGCGCCAATATAAAGCTGCCGGAGTTTCCGCGCCTGATGGATACAGCGCAATCTGTTCTTCGAACGCCTTCTTGGCATCGTCGTTGCGTCCCTGGCGCAAGGTGAGCCAGGCGGCCTTCCAGTGCACGTACGAAGCACGCGCGCCAGTGGGGAAGCGCTGCTGGGCTTCGCGGAAGGCATCGAGCGCCTGATCGTATTCGTGATGAACGAGATGCAGATTGGCCGCGGAGAGCAGCGCCTGCTCCAGCCATGGACTTGCCGGGTCGGCTTGGCGCAGCTCATTGACCGTCCGGTAAAAAGTATCGTTGTCATTCGCGGCCCAGGCGACCTGTCCCAGCAGGTACAGGCGGTGCGCATTCGGTTCGCCGCTCCCATTGCCAAGCAATGCCAGGACTAACTTGGCGTCGCGGTTCTTGCCGCTGCGGTGCAGGGCATCGGCGTAAGCAAGTTGCATCGACGGCTTATCAGTGGGGCTGGCTGCGTTGGCCAGGCTGCGATATTCGTCCGCCGCCTCGGCATAGCGGTGCTTGGCCATTAAAGCGTCTGCGCGAGTCTTGAGCTGGGTAACCGTTGGCTGCGGGACGGATGGCAGCTTTTTCAACTCTGCATAGGCGGCATCGGCTTCGACGCTGGTGGGCATTGTGTAATAAATATTTGCCAGGGTTTCAGCGGCCTTGGGGTTCTGACCTGACGCGGCGTAGGCGCGTCCCAGAGCGAACTCAACATCCGAACGCACAGGTGTGCGAATTTGTTCCAGCAAAGTTACAGCCTCGGCTGGCTGGCCTTCGAGTAGCAGCGCGTCGGCATCGTGAACTTGTGCG
The DNA here is from genome assembly GCA_035568115.1 of Candidatus Acidiferrum sp. Taxonomy (GTDB): domain Bacteria; phylum Acidobacteriota; class Terriglobia; order Terriglobales; family Acidobacteriaceae; genus Sulfotelmatobacter. The sequence goes on along the minus strand of DATMOP010000077.1, from coordinate 17,174 downwards.
TCGCGCACCAGCAGGGAATCCGGATGCGTCTTGGCAAAATCGGCCAGAGTTACGAGTGCTTCGGCAGTGCGGCCGGTCTGGAGGTAGGAATTGCCGAGATAGTAGGCGACGTAATCACCCAGGTCTCCGGCATGAGCCTTGGCGCGATTCAGGGGATCGATGGCCTTGGCGAAGTCTCGATCGAGCACGTGGGCGTAGCCCAGCACCAGCCAGGCGAGGGCTCCGGCGTCGTCTTTGGCATGGGCCCGTGCGAAGGCATCAACTCCGGCGTAGGCGGGTTGGGAGCGATCCTGCAAAAGCTGCTGCGCCATGGGTCGCAGGCTGGTGGACGCCACGAAAGCCTGACGCATGCGCTGGACTCGCGGCGAGACTGTGCGACGCTTGCGGTTGACGAGCTGATGTTTGGCTGGGCTGGCTGCCGGCTTTCTGGCAGAGGTAGTCCTCTTGGCGGGAGTCTTGCTTGTGTCGCTGGTTTTACCGCTGTCGGGTGTAGTTTGAGCGGCCGGTTTTGGCGGAGCTGTGGCGGGCTGAGTTTGCAGGGAGCCGGGCGCAGATTGCGGCCATGCTTCTGCCTCTGGAAGCAGAATGCCGAAGCCGCAGAGAGCCGCGGCCGCCAGCACCCACCACTTTATTCGTATTGAACCTGATCGCACTACGTTTGCTTTTCGCGAAGACACGCTACTGCCAGAGACCCTGCCGCTCAACTTCTTTCCGCTCAATTTAGCGGTGAAAATTCGAACCCATGATGGAAACGTCATCCTCGGCCAGACTGCGCAGCAGTTCCTGGTTGAAATAATCCGCGCTGGCGGCTGCTGTGTTGCCGTAGCGCTTCTGAAAAGTGCCGCGGCTTTTGTCGATATCTTCCTTGAGGCGGTCGTACAAATCTTTGTTGCGTCGTCCCTCCGCGACTTTAGCTTGATTGTAGAGCTTGATTTCATCTACTAACAGGCGGGCGAAGCGTTGCGCCTTGCGATGGACATCGGCATCTTCCGGCGACAGACCGGCCAAGGGATCAGTTGCCGCAGCCGGAGCTGCTGCTGCGCTCGCGTGGGCTGCCACTTCCACGACCTCCGCCGCAGGTTCGGGTTCCGCCGGAACGCTGGCGGGGACGTGCTTGGGCGCGTGGGACGCGAAGGGATCGGAAAACGACGAAACAGTCTGCACGGGCGCGGGTGCGCTTTCAATGCGGCCCATGGCAGCGCCATCGTCTTTGGCTTGCACCTGCTTGCGGAGCGAAGTGACTTCAAGCCAAGCGCTGGTTGCGATCACCAGCAATTCGAGAGCTGCCGGATCCAGATTGCCGGCGTCGCCTCCGTCAGCATAAACCAGAGCTGCCAGTTTCTCTTTGAGAGCGAGCGGCAATATCAGCATCTGCTCGTTGGCCGGGCGGCCGAAGTGGTCCGCGAATGCTCCGCCCATTTCTGTGATGTTGCCCGGGGTCGCAACTCGATTCTGATAGGTGTGCGCCACCGGGCCCGCCGTGAGATCGAGGGCAAAATCCTTGACCGCTTCGTCATCGCCGAAGCCGCGGGATTGCCATCCTGACGCGGCGCCCGCTTTTACCACGAAGAGGGCGATGCGTGAGCAGTATCCGCTGCCGGCGTCGAGGAGCGCGCGCAAAATTTCTTTTTGAGTTGAGCCCGCGTGGATGCTGGAGACGGCCTCCACTAACGCACTGGAATCACGTTGGGATGCGGCGGGAGCTTCACTTGATTGAGCTGGCAGCGCATCGAGCACCTGCTGCACAATCTGCGATTGCAGTTGCGGCAACTGCTCGTTCAAAGCCTTTGCTACAGCCTGTTCGATGTTTTGGCGAACCAGGCTTTGCCGAATCTCGTTCTGTTTGTCGTGCTGTGCTGACATGCTGAGAGAACCATCGTCCCCGCGAATCGTAACCGGTCCGGTAACACGCAGCCGGACTGAGCCCTAAGTACTGATTATACGGCACTTGTAGGAACGCCCCAGAGTACGCAAGGACGTGTTCGACTGCGTCGGCGTCTTGCCTTCGACTGTATCGCAAATTGCGGAGGGATCAAAGCTCGATTGAGGTGCCGAGGATTGTTCCTATGCGCTTGCGCCGGGAAGAATGTGGATGCATGCACGGGTGCTTCTTCGTTTTTACCGCGCGCCGGTTCTCTTGTGGTGAGGACCGTCCAGCGGAACAGGCTATCGGTCCACGTGAAAATAAATTTGCAGCAGGAGGAGTTTTAGGCTGGTGAGTGGGGTTTACTACTTGATTACAGGGTACCCCCCCTCCCCTCCCAATCTTTAGAATGATGGGATTGGGCACGGTTTGGCCCGCAAAATCTAGATGTCAAAGAACTTACAGGTCAAAATCTAGAAAGGAAAGGAGTTGCGGGCGACTTCTCGCCCGACTCCTCCGAGTTTTTCCATCTAGATGGCGCTGCTACTGCTGGGACAATTATGGGAGAAATCGAAAACGAGCGCAAGGTCAGATGTCACAGGGGGCTGTGGAGAACTTGCCTGCGTGTGAGTGCACCTATTTCAGAATGCTGCCAGACCCGTCTGGTCCCCGCATTACCCTGTCCCCGCATTTCCCCCCCGCATTTCCCCGTGCGCGACGACTAGGGACACCCACGTTCGCCTGCTTGATGGGAGCCGACTCCCCTATCGTGGAACCGAACGGTTATACTGGGCGCGTCACAACATTGACTAAATGCCACGCCAACACCAACTAGTAGCCGTCGAACTTTTTGCTGGAGCCGGTGGGCTGAGCCTGGGCGCGCGACGTGCAGGATTCGATGTCTCCGTTGCGGTTGAGATTGACGCCGGCGTAACCCCAACATACAGGAGAAATCATCCGCGCTCGATAGTCCTCGAGAAGGATATCCGCGACGTGACCGGCATTGATCTCTTGAGAAATACCCCAACCGGGAAGATCGATCTGTTAATGGGATGCGCACCCTGCCAGGGCTTTTGCTCGCTTACGGCAAAGAACAAACGCCGGGACCCTCGGAACCAACTGCTTAAGGAAATGTCACGGATTATAGAAGAGACGCTTCCCAGCGCCGTTTTCATGGAGAACGTGCCCGGTCTTGCGCATCGTGGTCGGCGCTTGCTCTCAGCGTTCGTGAGCCGCCTAAGGAACTCGGGCTACAGGGTTGGATGGTGGCACGTCCAGATGGCGGACTACGGCGTCCCCCAGTACCGTCGCAGGCTCGTGCTTCTTGCAGGCCGCGGATTCGATGTCGACCTACCTACTGCTTCACACGCAAGAGACTCCGACACTGGCCTAAAGCTGTGGCGATCCGTTCGCCATGCGATCAACGGCGAAAAAGCCCCGAAGCGTTTATCGGTGGCCCGGTCTCGCAGCAACACTTGGCATGTAGTGCGGGACCTGCGTCCTGAGACGCGGGCCCGACTTCACGCCGCAGTTCCAGGCGGCATGCGGATCGAGCTCCCTGAGCATCTGTTGCCCGAGTGCCACCAAGACGGCTACGGTGGCTTCCGCAATGTCTACATGAGGATGGGTTGGGATTCCCCTTCGCCGACCATTACCGCCGGCTGCACGACACCAGCGAAGGGTCGTTTTGGACATCCGGACCGACGTCGAACAACTATTTCAGTTCGAGAAGCGGCGACCCTTCAGACATTCCCTAAGTCGTTTCGCTTCGAGACTGAGAGTCTCGATGTCGCCTGCGGGATGATCGGGAACGCCGTTCCACCGTTATTTGCGGAGCGCCTCGCGGCGCACCTACGCGCTGCCATTTTGAAATACCGTGTCAAACTCAATAAATAAAGCACAGCGGACGACTTTTGGCGGGTTATCGCGTTCGGAATTGATGTCGCGAATCCGCAGCCGCGGAAATGCCACGACCGAGCTTCGAATGTTGCGCCTACTTCGTGACGCCCGATTGATTGGCTGGCGGAGACACCTCGCGCTTCCCGGTAGCCCCGATTTCAGCTGGCCGCGACAACGAACAGCCCTGTTTGTACATGGATGCTTTTGGCACGGACACGACTGCGGCAGAAATCTTCGACCAAAATCAAACAGCACTGCATGGCATGCAAAGATCGCTCGCAACCGAGTACGCGACAATCGGGCGACTAGGTTGCTAAGGCGGTTGGGCTGGTCCGTGATCACAATCTGGGAATGCGAGCTGCGTATGAGGCCAGACGGCTGCATCGGGCGAATCGCTCGTCGTCTTTCGAGCGGCAAGGCGTGACGGAATATAAGGAGGAAGGATGACTGCGGCAACTATGGAAAATCTGGTACTTCGCTTCAGTCACAACGTCGTCGAGCATCTTGGGCTGAAGCTTTACCAGAACAAACCGACCAATGTAATCGCGGAAGTTGTGTCCAATTCTTGGGATGCAGATGCGACCCGGGTTGAAGTGAACACGTTGATGGCGGCGACGAACCGATGGGTTGCTGTCCACGATGATGGCCATGGAATGACGCGGTCCGACCTTGCGTCTTCATACTTGATAATCGGCGGGGCGCGTCGCGCCAATGCGGACCAGAAGTCTGCTGGCCTGAGACGTTTGATGGGGAGAAAGGGCATCGGAAAACTCGCTCCCTTCGGTATTGCACGCCAGATGGACGTGCTAACCTGCGCAGTCTCCAACAAGCAGCCGAGGGTCTATTGGCTCCGGTTTAACCTCGGCGAGTTGCTAAAGCACACTTCCGGGGAGTATCCACCCGTCGCTATCGTGAGCGATGGCAAGCTGGAAGATCTCCCGCTCGACAAAGACCCGACCGCTGGGCAGGTCGAGAAGTGGCGGCAATTCATAAAACGCAAGACCACGGGCACGCTAATCTTAATGACAAATCTTTCTCTGGGCCGCGCCCTGAACGATGACCAGTTGATCGACTCTCTCGGTCACCGCTTTACGATCGCCGTTGGCCATGACTTTACGGTTAGCGTAAACGGCACGACCGCGACGGCGGAAAACATGCTGCCAGACTTCGACTTCCGGATCCCGGAGAAGGGACAGTCTGTGGAACCAGTCGCTGGCCGAGAAGTAAAGTGCTGGGTCGGTTTTGTAAAAAAAGCTGATTGGCCGGCCGATCAAGCAGGCGTTGGCGTTTATACACACGGAAAAATTGCACAGGACCGCCCGTTCACGTTCGGCGTCAAAGGCAAGGAGATCTTCACTCGGTACATGTTTGGCGTCGTTGAGGCGGAATGGCTCGACGAGCTTGAGCAGGATGTCATTTCGACCGATCGCACCAGCGTCAATTGGGAACTGCCTGAGACGAAGCTGTTATACGAGTGGGGCCAGAAAAAAGTCAGCAGCTGGGTTACCAAGTTCGAAGAATGGCGAAGCACGCTGGAAGAGAACGAAAACCGCGAACTTGTTCAAACGGTCATCCGAACAGGTGAGGCGCCGAAAGTCACTGAACCAGAGGAAGAGGAGATCGTTCGGCTCGTCTCTTCAATTACGCCCTCGTTCGGCAAGGACGCCGAGCAAAAGAAACGCCTTGTCAAAGCCGTCTCTGAAGCATGGGTCCAGGCCCCCATGCGGAAACTGGTTCGCGACTTGTGGTCCTCGGTCGGAAAGGGCGGAGGCATGCCGCCTGAGGCGTTTACGCAGGTAGTTGAGAAGCTATCGGCACACTCCGTCCCCGAATCGCTCAACCTTGCGGTTGTCTTCGCACAGCGAGCCTTTGCGCTCACTCGCTTGCACGATTACGTACATCACGGCGACGAAGTTGACCTGCAGCGGCTTATTGAGAAATTCCCTTGGATCGTTGAACCGGACCTAGCGGTGTTGACGGCGAACCAGCAGCTTAAGACAGCGATCGTAAAGGCGGTGGCGCTCGGGCAAGTGCCGAGCGGCCGACGTGCCAAGGTAGCCGGCATCCCAGAGGGAAACAAACCCGACTTTGTATTCTTGTCTAGCCCTGAGGATCAGCAAATCCTCATTGTTGAGCTCAAGAACCCGCAGGAAGATCTGACGATCGAGAATCGGAAGCAGCTCGAAGACTATATGACATGGTTTGAAACGCACTACCCCGACGCTAAGATCTCAGGCTATTTGATCGGGCGCAAGCCGAACAAAATGACGGTGAAGTACGAGGGGATGAAGATTCTGCCGTGGACGGAAGTGTTGGCCCGATCGCGCGCGCGGAATCTCGAGTTGCTCGCTGCGATGCTCCTCCGAACCGGTGCCGGGGGCGCCGATGACGCCCGAGTTGCCGACGCCATTGAGCTTGGCGGTCCGGGCGCGAAGAAGCTCCTCGAAAGGCTTGCGGCGGAACACAGGGAGCTTCGAGATCTTATGACCTCTTTCGAAGTCGTTAAGAGCAAACTGTCGCCCGCGAAGGCGTAAGGGAAACCGGGGCAGAAGGAACGTTCCCCTTTCTTCGGCGGGCGGCCACACTTCGCGTTTGTGGGTAGAGTTTCTTCATGCCCTGGGGCCTGAGGCGTCATTACGGCACGGGAAGCCTCCATTTCATCACATGGAGCTGCTATAAACGCAAGCCTCTATTTGGTAGTCCCGCGCGCCGCGACCTGGTACTTACCGCCCTCGAGTCGATTCGCGTTCGCTATCGTTTTGCCGTGATCGGATACGTGGTCATGCCTAGACGCCAAGAAAATCAAGGGCGGGCCACTCCCAGCAAGTTGCATAGGTCCTTCGTCGGGAGTCGCCCGCTTCGCGTGCGACTCCGCTTCCTCAGGATGACAATCCGAACCAACGTCAAAAACAAGGTCGAAGGCGTCGGACAGGAGTGTCCGACCCACACGATTCGAGACCAGAATCAAGAGTCAAAGGACGCTGCTATGGACATCCGCATTTGGGCGCTGCGCTGCGGCCCGATACACCTGGGCCGCCTGGACCCTTCGGCTTCGCTCAGGGCAGGCTCACGAATGCGTCCGTCCCCACATGAGGCATAGGTTGTCCCCACATTAGGCTTGCCGATTGGCCTAAATCCCCGCCTTCCAAGTAGAATGTTCATTACCATCGTTTTCCGCAGTTTGTGAATCGTAAGCAAAATACTGCATCGTCGAGACAATGGGAGCAATCCAAAACAAACTAGAAGGGCCTGTTACTGATGAGCTGACCCTGGTACAGGCGGCCAAGAAGGGCGACGACTCGGCTTTTGAAGAGTTGGTCCGCCGCTATGACCGCAATGTCTTTCGGATCGCGCAACACATCACGCAAAACCGCGAGGATGCGGAAGATGTGGTGCAGGAAGCGTTCCTGAAGGCGTACAGCAACCTGGCGAAGTTTCAGGAGCAGTCGAAGTTTTATACCTGGCTGGTGCGCATCGCCGTCAACGAAGCGTTGATGAAGCTGCGCCGCAAGAAGCCGGAACGTACGGTCTCACTCGACGAAGACATCAAGACGGAAGATGATTCTCTTCCCCGTGAGATTGCGGATTGGAGCCCCAATCCCGAGCAGCAGTACACGCAGGCTGAGTTGCGTGAGATTTTGAGCAAGACGATCCAGGGCCTTCCCCCAGGCTTCCGGACCGTGTTTGTGCTGAGAGATGTGGAAGGACTTTCGACCGAGGAAACCGCAGCGGCGCTGGAATTGAGCGTACCCGCGGTAAAGTCGCGGTTGTTGCGGGCGCGCCTGCAGCTTCGCGACCGGTTGGGACGGTACTTCCAGAAACGTGAGAACGGCAGTGGAGATGGCAAACAGTGAAATGCTCTGAATTTTTGCACGAGCTGACCAACTATTTGGACGGCGTCCTCGACGAGACTACGAAAGTCGAGTTGGAGAATCATCTTTCCTGGTGCCACAACTGCTATGTAGTTTGTGACACCACGAAGAAGACCATCGAGATTTATCGCGACTCCCAGTTGTACGAACTGCCCGAAGACCTCCGCACCCGCCTCCGTTCCGCCATCATGACCAAGTGCCAACAGCACAGGAAGCGTGGGCCGGAGAGCGTCTGAGCCGCCCCACGATTGAATTGGTAGCACGTGATTTGGCAGCAACCCTGCGCCCTTTCGCTCCATCGCATATAATGGATCTCGCGCCCTGGGGTGTTGCATGCTGCGCTTGCGGAGTACCACTCTTCTAGTATTGCCTTTCTTATTCCCTGCATTCTGGTTGCCCCCATTTCTCGCTCACGGTCAAGCGAGCGACTCCGGACAAACGCAAGTTATCTCCGGATCATCGGCAGCATCGCGCTCCTCGCAAACCGGTCAGACCCCCGCTCCGGCTGCGGGTCAGATTCCTGCCAACGCGCAACGTATGGCCAAGCAGACTCGCTATGAAATCATTCGCGACTTTGAGACCCAGTTGGTGTATGCGCGCACGGCCTTCCCAATGGGCACAAAAGGACTGCAGTTGAGAGAAGGAGTAGTCACGCCGAGTGGCGACGATTTGCAACAGGCGCTTAATCTTTGGGGTCCGGCTATTAAACCCGGCGATCCCGCCCACATCTCGTTAGTTCAAATCAAGGATAACCACATTCATTTTGAGATCAATGGCGGCCCGGTCCGTCGGAAGAAGTGGTATCAACACATTGAGGTTTCAGGCTCTGGCGGACGGCCGGTGCCAACCGGCGCACCGGACGCAGACAATCCTCAATCCAACGCGCACGGTTCGTTCCTGGACCTTTATTTCGACAAGTATATTCCCGAGATGACGGCGCAGCAGTTGCGGGAGTTGCTTTATCCAGTACTCGACTTCAATGCGCGGAATAAGGAGCAAGCTTATCTGGACACGGTGCCGCCCAAGGTCAAGGAAGCAATTCAGGCTCACCATGTGCTAGTGGGGATGAATCAGGAAATGGTGCTGCATGCCAAAGGCAAGCCGCCAAAGAAGGTGCGCGAGCGGGACGGTGAGACGGAATACGAAGAATGGATTTACGGCGATCCTCCCGCGGACGTGGATTTCGTGCGCATCGTGGGCGATGAAGTTATCCGCGTGGAGACCATGAAGGTGGGCGGCGGAAAAATCGTGCGCACCGAGAAAGAAGTCGTTTTGCCGCGTCAGGACAAAGATAGAGAAGCAAAGAAAGAGCCCGGAGAGCGTCCGCCGAACGCGCCGAGCCTGCGGCGTCCCGGGGAAGATGCCGGCGACGCTCCGAAGCCGGCAAACGGACCTTCACCCGTCCGGCCCGCTGCGCCGCCGGATGTCCCGCAGCCTCCGGGGAATTCGGGGCCAGGGGAGATGGTCGGGACGCGCCATTAGACGTGGGTCGAGAACGAAGGAAGCGTAGCCCGAGGCTGATGGGCTTCGCCCCATCAACAAACACATACGCTGACGCTACGGTTATCAAGAACCCACCAGTTAGGGCCTGTCCAGATCGGCGGCTACGATAGAATCTCTGCGTGCCTATTGCTATCCAATGCCGCGACCTTCGCAAGACTTACGACGGCAAGGTCGAAGCTGTGCGCGGGCTGAACCTCGAGATCCAAACTGGTGAATGCTTCGGACTCCTCGGGCCCAACGGGGCAGGGAAGACCACGACCATTGAAATCCTGGAGGGCTTGCTGGAACCTACTTCAGGAGAAGTGTGGATTCTCGGCCACTCCTGGCGTGAGAATGCACGTGAGATGCGGGAGTGGCTGGGGATCTCGCTACAGGAGACGCGGCTTTCCGAAAAGCTCTCCGTACGGGAAACGGTCGAATTGTTTGCCAGCTTCTATCGAGAGCCGCGATCGTCCGAAGAAGTGCTCGAGCAGTTGCAGCTTACGGAGAAGGCCGACGCGTGGGTGGGGAAACTGTCCGGAGGGCAGAGGCAGCGGCTGGCGGTGGCGACAGCGCTGGTGTGCAATCCGAAGATTCTCTTTCTGGATGAGCCGACGACGGGACTCGATCCGCAGAGCCGGCGGCAGTTGTGGGATATTGTCCGCGAATTCCAGCGCGCCGGCGGGACCGTGTTGCTGACCACCCATTACATGGATGAAGCCGAGCGGCTGTGTGACCGGCTGGCGATCGTGGATCACGGGCAGATCATTGCCGAGGGTTCGCCCGCGGACTTGATTGAGCGCCTGGGCGGGCATCACGTGGTGGAGTTTGCGGTCGGCGGAAACTCTGACGGAGCGGCGCTTGCGGCCTGGCGCGCGCTGCCGAGCGTGGAGTCGGTGCGCGAGGATGACGGCATGGTGGCTCTAAGTGTGAAGGAGCCGCACTTGACGATTCCGGCGCTGTTAGACGCGGTGGGGAAGCAGGGAAGCGAGTTGCAGCATCTGACTACAAGGCAGGCAAGCCTGGAGGATGTGTTTGTGCGCTTGACCGGGCGGCATTTGCGGGAAGAGTGATGTGAAGGTGAAAAAATGAACAGGACTACGACTGGACGTTTTCTCTCCATAGCTGTTCTGGTTGGAATGGCGGCCACCATGCTTGGCGGGCAATATCTCACGGCAGAGGCTCCGGCGCCTGACTCTACAGCAGGCTTTCCTCCCCTGGAAGTGTGGAAGAGTGCGGTTATCGCGGGCGACCCGGCGGCGTTGAAGGCGCTCTACAGCACCGACCCGGCGGCACACGTTCAGACGAACGGCGTCGTGACCAGCACGGATGCGGATGTCAGTTTCTGGCTGGGCCTGAAGGCGCGAAGCATCCAATGGGAAATCGTTGCAGTGATCGAACGGCCATGGGGCATGAGCGTTATCTTCAAAGCCGAAGTTCAGTCGCCGAATGGCCAGACTCTGAGCATAACCGATGGCCAAGGGTGGCGAAAGCAGGGAGAGCAGTGGAAACTGACCAGCGTGGAGCGGGCGGATGCTCCTCACCTCAAACAGCCGTCTGACATGAACAAGAATATTTATCCGGCGGATGCTGACGCACGCGTGGAGATCAAAAAGGCTGAGGAGAAGGCCGCAGGCGGGCGCAAGCGCGTGCTCCTGGTCTTTGGCGCGAACTGGTGTTACGACTGCCACGTGCTGGACCTGGCCTTTCATCGTCCTGATTTCGCGGCGGTGATGGCGGGTTATGAAGTGGTGCATATCGACCTTGGGGAAGATGAGAAGAAGAATGCCGACCTGGTAAAGCAGTTCGATGTGCCGTTGAATAAAGGCATTCCGGCGCTGGCAGTAGCCGAAGCCGACGGCAAACTGGTGGTCAGCCAGAAGAACGGTGAATTCGAAGACGCGCGCTCGATGACGCCGGAGGCATTGCTTGAGTTCTTGAATAAATGGAAGCCGGCGGCGAGGTAGGCGGGTTCTTATGAGCGTTGCAGAACAGACACCGGTCGTGGAAGAAAAGCGTCCGCGGGAACAGCAGCCGCGGCGGAACGGGCGTTGGGCCGGGTATCTTCATCTGCTAGGCGCTCGCATGCTCGAGCTGAAGCGCGAGCCGGAGGTTGTGTTCTGGGTATTCGTATTTCCGCTATTGCTGGCGACCGGACTCGGAATCGCTTTCCGCAACAAGCCAGCCGACGCATCGTCGGTAGCGATCGTGTCAGGAGCCGGAGCGCAGCAAGCCGAGGCGCTACTGCAAGGTTCTCCACGGCATACATCGTTTAAAGTCGAGGTACAAAATGGTGATGTGGCGCGGAAGGGTTTTCGTCTGGGGAAATACGATCTGGTGATTGAGCCGGACGGCGCCGGAGGACTTCAGTATCGCTACGATCCGGCGCGGCCGGAGAGCGTGCTGGCCCGCGCCGAAGTGGACGACGCGCTACAGGCCGCAGCCGGCCGCAGAGATGTTGTGACGACCAGTGTGGTGACTTCCTCCGAGCCGGGTTCCCGGTACATCGATTTTCTCATCCCCGGATTGCTGGGCATGAACCTGATGAACTCCGGCATGTGGGGCATCGGGTTTGCGCTGGTGGATATGCGGCAACGCAAACTGCTTAAGCGTTTCGTCGGCACTCCAATGCGGCGGGGAGATTTTCTGCTGGCGCTGCTGTCGAGCCGCCTGGTGCTGATGATAATCGAGATCGGATTGTTGTTGACGCTAGGGGTCATCGTCTTCCACATGAAAGTGTTGGGGTCGGTGTTCGCCATTCTGCTGCTAGGTTCAGCAGGTGCCATGTGTTTTGGCGGAGTCGGATTGCTGACGGCGAGCCGGGCGCAGAAGATCGAAAGCGTGAGCGGGCTGATGAATCTCGTGATGATGCCCATGTGGATTTTTTCCGGTGTGTTCTTTTCCTACGAGCGCTTTCCCGCCGTGATTCAGCCGCTGATCAAGGTGCTCCCATTGACGGCTCTGAACGATGCGCTGCGGGCGAGCATTCTGGAAGGCACCCCGCTGATTCATCAATGGCCGCGGCTCTTGATCATGGGAGCGTGGGGAGGAGTTTCGTTCGTGCTGGCGCTGAGATGGTTTCGATGGACTTAGGCAGAGTATAAGTTTCCGAAGCTTGGGCCTCGCCCGCAAGTCTTGGGAGAAGTTACGAACGAGGCCGGCTGCGGTGCTTGCGAAAGCAACTACTCTTTACTTACGTCTTGACCAGCTTGGCGGCTGCCTTTCGGACCTTCGCCCAGCGTAGTCTTTGCGCATCGGCAATGCGCCTGCGGGCATCCTTGCTCAAGGTACGGCCTGTAGACTTGAGCTTCTTCCCGCCGGCATGGCCAAGAGCGTCCAGCGCTTTCCCTACTTTTCCCATCTCTTTTTCAAGACGGGAATACTCTTTTCGCAGGGAAGCAACCACTTTGTTCATCATCATTAATACCCCCTTGCAGGCAAGGCTAACACGAGATGACGTTTGATTGGGATTTCTTAGAGGCTGACTATAAGTCAGCACGACCGTCCCGGAGCCGATCCGGGAAGACCCGGCACAATGGGAGACATAGGTAAAGGAGGACTTAGTTACCCGTTGCCGATAGTAGATAGGAAGCGCGGAGCCTGACGAGCCTTTGTGGCTTGTTCGAAAGCGAATGCCAGGCGGATGAGAACCGGCTCGCTCCATGCACGTCCGAAGAACGAGATTCCGACGGGCAAGCCAGAAGTGAATCCGGCGGTTACGTTGATATTAGGATAGCCCGCGACGGCGGCGGCGTTCGAGCTTCCACCGCCGAAGTGGTCGCCAGTGACTAAATCAGTGAGCCATGCCGGGCCGCCAGTGGGGGCGACGATGGCGTCGAGGTGGAACTTATCCATGGTGGCGTCAATGCCCTCGGTACGGGCGAGTTGGCGGTTCTTTTCCAACGCGTCGAGGTATGCCTTCTCCGTCAGCGGCCCTTTGGCTTCGGCCTTCACAAATAAGTCCTGGCCGAAGTAGGGCATTTCTTTCTGGCGGTTGCGGTCGTTGAAGTCGATGATGTCCTTCAAGGTACGGACGGGAGCGTTGGGGCCGAGGCGCGCGAGATAGGCGTTGAGGTCCGCTTTAAGTTCATACATGAAGACCAGCAGTTCGGTGTCGTCGAATTTACCGAACGTTTCAATGTCGGCGGGATCAACCACCGTGGCTCCCTGTTTCTTCATAGCGTCGAGAGCCTGCTCCATTAGTGCATCGACGGGATCGCTGAAGCCAAAGTACTTCCTGGCCACGCCGATGCGCGCGCCTTTGAGGCCGTTGGGATCGCAGAACTGAGTGTAGTCGGTATAGGACTTGCCCGCGCTCGCTGAGGTCGCGGGGTCTCCAGGATCGACGCCGGTGAGTGCGCCCAGCAAGCTCGCGGCGTCGCGGACCGTCCGGCACATCGGCCCAGCGCCGTCTTGCGTGTGAGAGATCGGTATGATTCCACTGCGGCTCACCAGGCCGACGGTGGGCTTGATGCCTGCGAGTCCGTTTGAGGACGATGGGCAGACGATGGAACCGTCGGTTTCCGTACCGATCCCCACCGCGCACAGATTGGCCGAGATACCGGCGCCAGTACCGGAGCTGGATCCGCAAGGATTGCGGTCAAGAGCGTAAGGATTCCTGGTGAGACCACCACGCCCGCTCCATCCGCTGGTGGAGTGGCTGGAGCGAATATTCGCCCATTCGCTGAGATTGGTTTTACCCAGGATCACGGCGCCAGCACCACGCAGCTTTTGTGCGACGAATGAGTCTTGCGCCGGCTTCGAGCCGGCCAGAGCAAGCGAACCGGCAGTGGTCATCATTTTGTCCGCGGTATCGATGTTGTCTTTGATCAGCACCGGGACACCGTGCAGAGGGCCGCGCGGGCCTTTGACCTTGCGCTCCTGGTCGAGGGCGTCTGCGATGGAGAGAGCATCGGGATTGAGTTCGAGGACGCTGTTGATCGCGGGACCGTGCTTGTCAATCTCCTGAATGCGGGCAGAGTACTTTTCCACAAGGGACCGTGCTGTGAACTTGCCGGACTTCATTCCCTCTTGCAGGTCTGCGACGGTAATTTCATCGAGCTCGAAGGGTTTGATGTCAGGAGACGGGACCGTCGGGTTGATTTCGCGCGCCGCACCCAGCGCGGGATAGAGGGGGGTGATGGTCGCGGCGGCGCTGCCGATCAGAGCTGTTTTGAGAAATGCCCGGCGATTGGCGGAAAGCCTCGTATCTTTTTCTATTCGCGGCATGATCGGGTCCTCGTGGCCGGGAGTATGGACAATCGCAACCGAACATAGTAATTCATGCGCGAGAACCCCGCAGAATCATCGTCGAGAAGCGGAACGCCGGACACTGCCGCGGAAGACTTGGTTACGTCTGTCTCCTACTGGGGCGCAGGCCAGTGCGGGTTACTGGGTGAAAAAGCGGTAAGAGTGTATAAAGTTGAACAGACACGGGATTCTCCGGCACGGTAATATGGGTGGCAAATTTGTAAAAGGGCCGCCGCTGAGAGGCAGCGGCTCGTGGCGGACGCGCCGGATAAACCCCAACGTTCGGTCCTACGAACTCTCGGCGCGTCCCCTCCCCCGTACCTGTGGTTAATGCGTCTCGCGTGCGGAGCGCACCATTACCGGATGACAAGGATGCTTCCTGAATTCATCGATCCCGACCCCGCTGATCGATCCACCGGAGGCGATTTACTGGCTCGACAGGAGCCAGAAGAAGAAGATGACGAAGACGAAGACGAAGACCGCGAGGAAGACGACAACGACGGCAACTCTGACGGATACTCCGAGTGAAGGAGCCTAATCCGCTGGCTTAATGCCAACGGCCCTATAGAGGTCCGCGCTCTTGTAAAGCACTCCGTTCTTCATTACCAGACGGCAGCGGCGAATGTCGCTGATATGTTCTGCGGGATTCCCTTCCACAAGCACAAGATCGGCACGCTTTCCGGCCGCGATCGAGCCCACATCTTTATCTTGCTGAAGAACCTTCGCGGCATTGAAGGTCGCAATCTGCAAAGCCTTCATCGGCGGGATTCCCGCTTCCAGCTCGAGTTCCAGTTCGCGATGCAACATGATTCCGGCGATGGCATCAGTTCCGGCGAGAATCGGAATGCCGGCATCGTACATTCGCTTGGTCATCCGCAACATCGCCCCGTAAGAATCCTTATAGAGTTGATCGTTCTCCTGGGTTACCGGAAGTCCTCCCGAATAAGCTCCGCGCTGAACTTGCGCCGGAAGTCGATTCAGAATTGGAGCAAAATCTGGAGAAACTTTCCCCGGCCGTCCCGTGAACATCCCCTCAAAGGTGGCCAGCGTAACATCGACGGTGGTGTGATGTTGAAGCAACAGCGCAATGAAATCATTCACCTCCTTCGACTGCAGGTCGAGCGTCGCGGCATAGTCGCCGACCGCAGTGAAGCGTTCCGGAGTGCGAGTGTCCTTTACCTTCCCGGCCAGGAAATTGAGGAAAATGAAGTTGATGTGTTGTATCTCGTCGGCGCCGTCTTCCACAAACTGGCTTGCGGTGATGCCGTTCGGAATGTGCCCGCTCACGCGCAGTCCGCGGGCGTGGGCGGTCTTTACAATGCCGGGCACAAACTCAGGCTTGAGCGAGCTGTACAGCTTGATCTGAACATAGCCCAGATCGGCGTAGCGATTCACAGCAGCCTGTGCTTCGTCCAGGGTATCTGCGTAGAGACCAGTCGGGGCTTGAAACGGCCCGTGCCCATCGATAAACCCAGACTTCCACACATGAGGACCGATGGTTGCGCCGCTGTCCCACTGGTCTTGCAGGTGCTTGAGCTCGTCCATATCATTGCCCATGTCGCGGACGGTGGTAACGCCGCTGGCTATGTTCAAAATCCCGTCCCCGGCCTGGGCGTGAGCGTGCATATCGAACATGCCGGGGAGGAGAGTCTTGCCTGCTCCATCGACGATCTCAGCATCCTTGGGGATAGCGACCGTGGTAGCGGGACCTGCCGCCATGATGCGTTCGCCTTGGATGACGACCGTCTGGTCTTCTCGAACCGCGGCCTGTTCCGAATCAAACACCCGTACATGCTCGATAGCGACGGGACGTTTTGGGTGGGAGGCCAAATCAGTTGCCAGGCGGGCGTTGCGTGCATCTAATGCTTTGCGGTCGAGGGCGTAAAGCTGATCGTTCGTATCTTCCCAGCCTTCTCTCAGGAATGCGAACCATTTGCCCGGAGAGCCGAAAAAATGCAGTTCATCATCCAGCCAGACAATTTGCGGGTCGAAGGAGAGGCCTGTGATTCCATACTCAGTCACATGCATTTTCCGGCCGTGACTTTCGACCGTCACGTCCGTCATTTTTTCCAGTCTGGCCTCGCCCGCTGGAAACAGTTTGACCGGAGCGCCCTTGGCTTTTAAGAGCACGGTCACTAGCAGAGCCAATTCGCTGGCCGGTCCATTGTTGCTGACATAAAAACCGGGGGCAGGAGCCTGCCCGTTCTCGGACGTGCTCTTCCAGCGGCCCGTACCTGCTTCGACCGAGAAGTGCTCGTCCACGGGAGCCTTCAGATAGTCGTTACC
Source organism: Candidatus Acidiferrum sp. (assembly GCA_035568115.1). GTDB lineage: Bacteria > Acidobacteriota > Terriglobia > Terriglobales > Acidobacteriaceae > Sulfotelmatobacter. The sequence continues at coordinate 521 of DATMOP010000077.1, read as the reverse complement.
GGTAATGTCGGTGCGTCGTGGCGATCCGTCCGCGCCAACGAAGTAATGCGCCTCGATCTTAGGACCGCGGCCACGGTCATTAAACTCGAATGTGGAGTCGATGTGTCCATCGGCGGCGTAGGTATCCACTTCGCTTCCGGCACTCCTACTGTTGCTGACGATGGAGTATCGAAGCGTTTGCAAGGCATGCGCGTCAGCGGTACAGAACACCGACAGGAAGAAAGCAGATGCGAGGAAACGAAGCTTGAACATGGCTCAGTATTGTGCCACCAAACAGCCTTCGAGGGTTCAGAAAACGGCGGCTGCAACATTTTCTGTCGAAAATCTTGACTTTTCGTGTACAATTAGAACCAGCTAAGTTTGACTCACGAGCAATTGATGGTCGGTATCGCCAACCAGCGTCACCCCCTCACTAGCAGCGAATCTTCTCAGCACAATCCAAAGAAACAAGAATAGGACTACCAACAATGGCAGAACAAGGAACAGTGAAGTGGTTTAACGACGCCAAGGGCTATGGCTTT